>JBNLBF010000007.1:0-128489 GCA_050302475.1 Paracoccaceae bacterium | reverse complement strand
CCACAGGGGCGAAATTCTGCCGCTGTCCAAGTGGCATCCACCGCCGCCATCATGCGGGCGGTATCTGGGGCGACCCAGCTCATACGTCGTCAGGGTGCGGTGTGGAGGCGAAATATCCGCCAACCACGCGGTCATCCAGCGCGGTCGGATCGCCACGCTTCGTTACCGCAAACACTTTCTCCGCAAACCCGTCGGCGCTATCTTGCGGGCGATACCCGATATGCTCCGCGCCGAGGTTCGACACTGCCCGCCGCGCATTGTCTGACGTACCGTAAATCACCGAGAACCCTACGCGAGGTGCCAACAACGACCCCTCCGCCAGCCGCACACAATCGTCAAAGGACAGCCAGCTCCACAGCATCCGCCGGTCAGCCGGTTCTGGAAAACAGGAACAGATGCGCAGGTTCACCGATTCAATCCCGAACTTGTCCCAGTAAAGGCTACCGAGATCTTCGATGAAACATTTCGTCATGCCATAAAACGTGTCCGGCCGATGCCGCCCGTTAACGCCCACAACATCCTCGACATTCGCGAACCCCACCGCGTGGATCGAGCTGGCATAGACCACCCGCTTGCACCCGTTCTGCCGCGCCCCCTCGTAAATTGTGTAGGCCGCCGGGATTGTATCCGTCATGATTTCATCAAACGTCTGTTCGCGCGGCACGCCTGCGAAATGCAGGATCGCGTCGCAATCTTCGGTCACCGACATGTTGGCATGGTCCGACAGGTCACATTGGATAATCTCCTCTTGCGCTGCGGCTTCGCCCATCGGTTCACGGTCCACCAGCCGGATATGATCGGCTAGGTGTTTCAGACCGTGGCGCAGATGGGTGCCGAGGCTCCCCGCCGCACCAGTAATCAGGATACGGTTGAATTCGCTCACTTCGTCCCCTCCCGTATCGCGGTGAGGGTTTTTAGCGGCGTGATGCTTTCGGGGCTGACGATCAGCTCCACCACCGCCCCGGTTTTCGACGCCAGCGCCCGTTCAAACGCCGCCGGAAAATCCTCCGTCCGCTCGACACGTTCGCCGTGGAAATCATATGCCTTCGCCAGCGTCACGAAATCCGGGTTTTTGATGTCGGTGAAGCTAACCCGGCTGGGATATTCACGTTCCTGATGCATCCGGATCGTCCCATACGTCCCGTTATTCAGGATCAGAACCACCGGTGCGATACCATGTTGCATGGCCGCGCCCAGCTCCTGCTCGTTCATTTGGAAATCGCCATCGCCCGCCACGCAAATCACGGTCCGCTCAGGACATTCCGCCTTGGCCGCGATCGCGGCGGGCAGGCCATAACCCATCGCGCCCGACTGCGGCGCCAGATGCCGCGCTTTCTCGCCAAACAGGTAGAATTTTGTGTGCCAGATCGAGAAATTCCCTGCCCCGTTGGTGATGATCACATCCTCGGGCAGCACCTCCATCATCTGATCCATGACCGTCCGCATATCGACCCCACCGGGTTGCAGCGGAACCGTCAACGATTCCTCGAACGCCACCCGCGCGTCATGCCGCCAGGTCGACGGTTCGCGCCCCAGATCAACCTCTGCCAACGCCTTGAACAGTTCGTTCGGACCCGCCAGAACGGGCAGATCGGCGGTGTAAATCTTGTTCAACTCGCTATCCGCGCCATACGTGTGGATCAGCGGCGTGGACATTTTCGGCAGGTCGAACAGTTCATACCCGTCGGTCGTGCATTCGCCGAACCGGATATTCACGGCGAAAATCAGGTCAGCGTCTTTGATCGTCTGCAACGCCTGCGGAAATTTCCCCAGCCCCGCGTCACCAACAAAACAGGGCGAATTATTGTCCAGAATATCCTGATACCGAAACGCGCACATCACCGGAATGTCGTTCGCTTCAACGAAACGTCGGAAAGCTCTCCGCCCCGCGTCGTTCCACCCGCCCCCGCCTATGATCGCGAGAGGCCGCTCGGCTGCGCCGAGCAATCTCAGCATCTCCGATATCGCCTCGCCCGAGGGCGCGGCCTCCGGCACCACCACCCGCGGTCCGGCCACCGCCGCCGTCATGTCGCGCAACACATCTTCGGGCAGCCCAATCACAACCGGCCCCGGTCGTCCGGATTTGGCCACGGAAAACGCCCGCGCAACAATCTCCGGTATCCGGTCGGCGTGCTCAATCTCCGTCACCCATTTGGCAATCGGGCCGAAAAACGCGCGGTAATCAATCTCCTGAAACGCCTCGCGATCTTTCATCCCCGTCTCGATCTGCCCGATAAACATCACCATGGGAACCGAGCTTTGCATCGCCGTATGAATCCCAATCGACGCATTCGTCGCCCCCGGTCCGCGCGTCACGAAACAAACGCCGGGTTCGCCGGTCAGCTGGCCGTGGGCGCAGGCCATGTAGGCCGCGCCGCCTTCGTTCCGGTTGCCGATCATCTCGATCTCCGGCGTGTCATAGAGAGCATCCAGCACCGCCAGATAGCTTTCGCCGGGCACCCCGAACGCCCGATTTACGCCTTGTGCCCGCAAGCAATCGACCAGAACCTGTCCGCCAGTTTTCATGAATGATCTCCCTGTTTGGGAATGATCATATGCCAATCAGTCGGGCGCGCAACTGCTGTATCAGATGCGAAAGCTCAACCGCCAATTCGCATCCCAACTGTGCGCAATATCACTGAACGATACCGTGTTTGCAGCGATTACTAGACACACAATACCTTCATACATTTTCCGAAAAGGAGGCTTTCAATGCCGACGCGAATAGGAACCATATGGGCCCAGTTTAACAATTGGCACTGGGCCAGTATATTTCATTATATTACCGTCCGACCTAACCATCGCGACATTACTTCCACTTCCGCGCTTACGTACTTTTCAACTACGGAAAAGCCAGGCGATCCACCTTGGCTCATACAAGGCTATGCAGGAATCAAGCATATCGTCTCGAACGGGACCTTCGAAGAATTTGAGCCCCCTAAGCCGTGCATTCAGCGCGACGATGTAACTGAGATTAAATTTAGAGCAGGCGCCTACAAATCGACAGTCTATGCTTGTCACAAAATTGATTATTGGAATTGATCCCATGACTGAGAAATTTGAAATCGTCCGGACCGGAGTTGTTGTCGCTTTTGATGCCGATACCGGTGAACCCCTTCTGGTGAACGAGATTTACGAGGAAGTCACCCCAAACACCCAAACATATAGTCGAGACCCGATTGACACGGATCGTACCTTCGTAGAAGCCGAGGCAAGGCGTTTACACGGGTCGCGGAATATCGACATCCTCGCCGTTGCAAGCGGTGATCTGGAAATGTCTGAAGATGTGCCCGTGGAATGGAGCGTGGATATTCAGGCCCGGAAACTTGTTCAGCGCGAAGCCCCGATCCAGCAACTCCCGCGCACCGATTGCTGACGCAGACGATAAGCCTGGCCCGGCGCCATCACGCGATTTCAGCCGTGCAACGCCGGGCCCATCGTCGCCGCCAAATCGGCCAGCGTTTTGGTGCGGAGGCGTTCGACAAAAACCGCCTCGGCCTCTGCCACCGCCAGATTTACCGTCTCCTCCATCGCCGTGCGGATCGCGCAACCGGGCGGCGTGTCCGGCCCTTTGCCCGCAGGTTTCAGATAGGGTTCGCCAAGGGCCAGATAAACCTCTGCCACGCTGATATCGCCGGGCGCTTTCGCCAGTCGCCAACCCCCCGCGTGCCCCTTTTCAGAATGCAGCAACCCGGCCTCGCGCAAGCTGCCCAACACGCGGCGCACAACGACCGGATTCGTTTGGTGAAACTCGGCAATAAAGTCGGATGTCATCGGCCGATCCGGTGTCACCGCCATATGGCCAAGCGTATGTAGCGCGAGGGAGAGCTTGCTGTTCTGTTTCATGTAACTTATATAGTTACGAGAATCATCCCAAGCAAGGAAAATCATATGTCCGATCCCATTTTCGACGTCGCCGTCATCGGCGGCAGCTTCGCCGGCCTGACCGCCACACTCCACCTCGCCCGTGCCCGCAAGTCGGTCGCCCTGTTCGACAATGGCAAAACCCGCAACCGGTTTTCGGCACATGCGCATAACTTCCTTGGGCAGGATGGCAATGCACCGACCGCGATCCGCATGGCGGGGCGCGAGAATGTGCTGGCTTATCCGTCCGTGACGCTAATTGAAGACACAGTCACAGACGTCACCAATGACGGTCTGTTCACCCTCCATGCCGATCAAACCCTCCGCGCCCGCCGCCTGATCCTCGCCCACGGGATGCGTGATCTGCTGCCCGCGATCCCCGGCCTGTCGGACTGTTGGGGCAAATCCGCCATCGCCTGCCCGTTCTGTGACGGGTTTGAAAAAGCTGATGCGCCAACCGGATTCCTGCTGAACGATCCCAGCATGGCGGAGCATGTCCTGATGCTGCAAAACTGGTCCTCCGACATGATGCTGTTCACAAATGGCATCACCCTGCCCGACGAGGTGCGCGCGAGACTGACCGCCAAAGGCATCACGGTGAAAGACGGCACGGTCACCGGCATTCAGCACGAACACGGCCAGATCACGCATCTGCTCCTTGATACGGGTGAGGCCGTCGCGCGTGCGACCCTTTACCTCGCCGCCCCGTTCGAACTCAGCACCGACATTGGCCCGAAGCTGGGATGCGAACTTGTCGAAACCCCGTTCGGCAGCCATCTGAAGGTCGATACGATGATGCACACCTCCGTCCCGAACGTCTTTGCTGCGGGGGATGTGACACGCATGATGTTTGGCGCAAATTTTGCTGTAGCAGACGGGGCGATGGCGGGCAGTGCTGTTGTGCATTCGTTGATCTTCGATCCGGCGAAGGCTGCATAGGCACATAGACGTAACCATCAGACAAAAAGGTACTTCCTTGATTTGATCCTGCAAAGCGCTAGCTTCCTTTCAACGAAAGGAAACACCATGTCAGACACACCCATCGCCGCAGGCGCCCGCGTTGGCCATATCCACCTGAAGGTCGCGGACCTTGACCGTGCCATCGGTTTCTATTCCGGCGTGCTGGGGTTCGAACTGCAACAGAAATTCGGTACCCAAGCCGCGTTTCTGTCCGCAGGCGGCTACCATCACCATATCGGCCTGAATACATGGGAGAGCTTGGGCGCTACGCCCCCGCCCCCGGGACATACCGGCCTTTACCACACCGCATTCCTCTACCCGACCCGCGCTGATCTGGCGGATGCCGTGCGTCGGGTCACCAATGCCGGTCTGAAATTCACCGGCGCGGCGGATCATGGCGTGTCTGAGGCGCTATACCTCGACGATCCCGACGGTAACGGGGTAGAGCTTTATTGGGACAAGCCCCAGGATCAGTGGCCCTACGATGCTGATTGCAACCTGAAAATGGTCAATGCGCCGCTCGATTTCGACGGGCTGATGCAAGAATAAAAAAAGGCCGCCTCACCGGGCGGCCTCTTTCGTAAATTTCTTCCGGATCAAACGGCGGTGTCGATCCATTCTTTCAGGCTGGCCTTGGGTGCAGCCCCGATTTTGTTCGAGATGACCTTGCCATCTTTGAACATAAACATTGCCGGAATACCACGCACGCCAAGCTGGCTGGGTGAAACCGGGTTTTCATCGACATTGACCTTGGCGATCTTGATCGTGCCGCCATATTCCTCGGACAGCTCTTCCAGAGCCGGGCCAATCATTTTGCACGGGCCACACCATTCCGCCCAGAAATCGACAACGACGGGAACGTCGGAATTTACAACTTCGGCTTCGAATGTGGCGTCGGTGACTGCTACTGTTGCCATGATATGCTCCTACTTATGCGTATAACTCGAAGCTCAACCTAGGTAGCCACCTTAGGACCGTCAAGGCGCAACGCTGCCGCAGTCACGTTTTCGGGAAGAGCCATCAGGGTCGCCGTGCGGGTCCACAGGATAGCGGTCCTTATTTCCTTGCCCGGATAAACCTGGCGCAGCGCGTCCGCATAGGCCCCCATTTGTTTCAAAAATCCGCTGGGAGTTGTGCCTGGGCTGTCGGGCACATCCCGGTTGGATTTGAAATCGACGATCAGAATATGGTCGTCCGCCACGATCAACCGGTCAATCCGCCCCATGATCGGCGCGTCGAGTGGATCGATATAAGCCGTCACCGGAACCTCGGCCAGGGCGTCAGGGCTGAAGATATGCGACAGTTCCGGCGCAGTCAGCACGGCGGCGGCTTCGGGCAACAGCGCCTCCCAATCATCAACCAACCGCACGGCAATGTCCGGCCATTGGTCTTGTGGCATGTCGGGCAGCACCTCCAGCAATGTGTGAATATCCGTCCCGCGCCGCATGGCCGCAGCCGCCTCCGCCGGATCACCTCCGGCGAGGGCATGTTCACCGCCAAGGTCCGACGGCGACAGATATTGCAGTTTGCGCGGTGGCGCGGGAATGGGGGAAGCAAGACCGGCAGGGAAATCCACGCGCGTCTGCGCGGTAATCTCTGCCTCTGCCACACCAGTACCCCAGTTGCACTCGATCACCTTCGCGATGCCATCGGGCGTTTCCTCAGCCTTGGCATCCTCGGGAAACGCCGCTTCGATCTTGTCGTACCAGCCATCCTTACGCTTTTGCGCCGATCCTGCCCCCGCCACGATCAGCCACTGTTTCGCGCGCGTCATCGCGACATATAACAGCCGCTCCGACTCCTCGCGCTCGCGCTGCTGGCGCTGATCCTCATGCTCCTGCATCACGTCTGGGGAATCGTTTTTGGACGTCCGCCAAACCGGCACACCGTCAATTTCAATCACTTGCGGAGGATGCCGCCATTCTTCGCGTTTCATCGTGTCCGGCAAGATCACAATCGGCGATTCCAGCCCCTTGGCCCCGTGCACAGTCATCACCCGCACGCGGTCACCTTCCGCATCCATCTGGCGTTTGACCTCGACATCGTCCGAGGTAATCCAAGACAGAAATCCGGTCAGCGTCGGCGCTTCGACGCTTTCATAAGCCAGCGCCTGGTTCAGCAACTCATCCACGCCATCTTCGGCCTCCGGCCCCAGCCGCGCCAACAATTTCCGCCGCCCGTCATGCGCAATCAACACCTGCTCCAGCAGGTCATAAGGCCGGATGAAATCCGCCCGACCGCGCAAGGCCCGCAGCATTTCGTAAGCCTGTGGATGGTCGCCCATGTGCTCCTCAAGCCGTTTCCACAACGTTCCCGTGCGCCCCTGCGCCAGCCGGTACAAATCCCCTTCGGACAGTCCGCACAGCGGGGACCGAAGCACACAGGCCAGCGACAAATCATCCTCCGGCGTTGCCACAAACGCCAGCAAGGCAAGCAGATCCTTAACCGCCAGTTCCTCAACAATTTTCAGACGATCCGCCCCGGCCACCTCAACCCCACGCGATTTCAGCGCCTTGATGATCGCGTGGAACAGCGGCCCGCGCGACTGCACCAGCACCATGAAATCACCAGCGCGGATCGCCCTGTCCGACCCCGGCAACAGTTGCTTCCCGTCGATGATCCCGGCCACCCGTTCCGCCACCGACTCCGCCAGCAGCAGATGCGGCGCATCGGGCGGGGCACTGTCCACGGGCACCCACCAATCAGATGGCTCGGGGTCCTCCGGCTTTTCGATAAACGGCCACAACTCCACCCGCCCCGGCAGGTCTTCCTTAAAGGCTTGATGCTCCACCGGCCCTTCGATACCCGCGGTCACATCACCGGAAAACACCCGATCCACCAGTTTTAGGATCGGCTTGGCAGACCGAAACGAGTGCAACAAATCAACCGTCTGCAACTCCGCCGAAATCCCCGCCAGTTTCGCGGCAAATGCATCGCGCATTCGCCCGAATTCATGCGGGTCGGCCCCTTGGAAGGAATAAATCGACTGCTTTTCGTCCCCCACGACAAATATCGTGCGCGTGGCTTCCTGCGCCCCTTCGCCAACGTAAAACTCTTCCGCCAACAGCCGCACAATTTCCCACTGATCCGGCGAGGTATCCTGCGCCTCGTCCACCAGAATATGGTCAATCCCGCCATCGAGGCGATAAAGAACCCACCCCGAATAACCCGACCGTTTTAGCAACGCCCGCGTCTTCTGGATCAAATCGTCAAAATCGAGCCGACTGAGCAGCGACTTGCGTGCCGAATAGCGCCGCAAAAATTCCGCCGCGAAATTATACAGCGCCCGCGCTCGATTAAAGGCATCGCGTTTCAGCCGACCTTGTCGCGCTTCAAACAGCCGGTCCTTCAACAGCTCCATCATATCCGGAACCCACGGATGCGCAGCTTTGACCGCCTTGGTTGGGAAGTTATGATCGGATCGTCGTTGGCCGTTGGTCAGAAAGGCATCTTCGAAAATTTCCATTGCATCAGCCGCAGACAGCGCCAATCCCGCCTGAATCTTGGCGGCGAACTTTTTGTCATTGGCGCCACCCGCTGCCATCGCATCAGCAAGCTGGCGGATTTCCTGATCCGAAACGCCCTGCATGGCTTGCGCCAGCAAAATATCATCCGTCGCATCGGGATCCGCATCCAAAACCGTCGCCAGCGCCTGATCATCAACACGCCCCAGCGCATCCGCATGTTTCAAGATACCGTTCAGCAGCCCGTCCGTATCCTCCCCCGACAGCCAGCTGGCCATGTCGGCAAACACGTTTGAGGCCTCCTCCGCGATCTCCTCTAAAATCTCGGCGCGCAGCTGTTTCGCCTGCCGGTCATCCATCTCCTGAAACTGGGGTGAGACCCCAGCCTCCAACGGAAACCGCCTCAGCACCGCGCCGCAGAAAGAGTGGATCGTCTGGATTTTCAACCCCCCCGGCGTTTCCAGCGCCCGCGCGAACAGTTTGCGCGCCTCGGCCAGCCGCTCCACGGCTACATCCTTTTCGCCCAGCTTCGACAGTTCTTCCGCCAGTTCACCGTCCGGCTTCATCGCCCATGTGCCGAGTGTGCTGAACAGCCGGTTCTGCATCTCCGCCGCGGCGGCTTTGGTATAGGTCAGGCACAGGATTTTCTGCGGCTCGCATCCCGCCAGCAACAGCCGCGCCACGCGGTTGGTCAGCACCCGCGTCTTGCCCGACCCCGCATTCGCCGACACCCATGTGGATCGCGACGGCGCCGCCGCATCAATCTGACGTAATGTTGCGAGGTCCGTCATTCGACCTCCTCCACATCAAACGGATCGCCATCCTGCCACTCGCCAAAGCGCGAGAGATGATCAAAATCGCTGCCATAAGTCAGCAACTCCGCCCGCGCCCGTGCAGCATATCCTTTGGCGCGCTGGCCATAGGCGTTAATCAGCGACAGCAGGTTGTCCCAGTGTTTCGCAATATCCTCCGGCCCGAGGTCAAGCGGCATTTCCTTACCGCCACTGCCCAGCCCGATCAGTTCCAAATAAACGTCATGAACCGCGCCGATATTTTCAAACCCGCCAGCCTGCGCAATCGCGCCCTCCAGCGGCAATTGCACGGCATACTGCGAAATCTGCTTTTTCGACGGCAACGACCCCGATTTATAATCGTAGATCGCCACGCCGGTCGGCGTCACATCCACCCGATCCGCATGCGCCGTCAGCGTAAAGCCCGCCGCTGAGCGTTCCCCCGCAACCTCCGTCTGCGCAGGCGCACCCCGCTCCCGCCGCGCCCGTTCACCATCCACAAACCAAGGCGCAATTTTCGTCAGTCGCGCCAGCCAGAATTGCCGCGTGCTCGGCCATGGCACCTCCGCCAAAACCTGCCGCGCCGTGTCGACAAACAGGCGTTCCGCATCGTCCGGCAGGCCGTCCATCGTCGCCTTGATAAACGCCTCCATCACCGAATGGAGCGCAATCCCACGCTCCAACGCATCCGCCTCCCGCCCCAGCGGGTTAAGCTTTCGTAGCCCCAAAACCTTATCCGCATAAATCGCATAAGGATCCCGGATCAGCGTCTCGATCCGCGTCACCGACAGCTTCTTAGGCCGCACCTCAACCGGCGGGCTCGGCGCAGGCCGTCCCGCTGCCTTCACCACGGCCGCAGGCCGGTTCATCGCCGCCGCCAACGCCAGCAATGCATTTCCCCGATCCAGCATTTCTTTGTGATGAACGCTCATCTCGACTTTGCCGACCTTTACCTTGGGCTCCAGCCCATCCAGCAAATTCAGCAACCTGATCACCCAGCGCGAGGCAACCGTCTGCGCCTCTCCATCGCGAACCGAGCGTGTCAGCACAACCTCCTTGGCCGCAATCGCCTGCTGGAAATCATGCGCTGACAGACCTATCTGCCGCTCGGGCAAAGGCAAACCGACTTGTGCCCGCATATTGCGCGACAACCACGGGTCAGGGTCTGGCATTTTCGGCCAAATTCCCTCGTTCAACCCGCCTAGGATCACCAACTCCGCCGACTGAACCCGCGCTTCCAGCGTTCCTAAAATCTGGATATTCGGATGTGGCAGGAACGCATCTTCGTGGACCTCTGTCTGCATCAGCACCGATTGGAACAAGGCCCGGTATTCCACCAGCGTCAACGGCCCGGCCGCGTCTGCCTCCTGCGTCAACGCATCGAACGCCGCCTGAACCGCCCTTCCGGCATTCTTTTCCATTAAAGGCGGCGCTTCCGAGGCTGTCCCGCCCGACAATCCCATCGCAACCGTGGAATGCACCCGCAACCAATCGCCCAGTGACGCGCTGTTCAACCCTTCGAGTGGTTCCAACAACCCGCGCAGCCATACAGCCCAGTCGCCCATATCCTCGGCCGACGCCCATGCACAGAGCGTATCCCATTCCACAAATGGCGCTCCGCCCCGCAGAAACCGCAGTTCTAACCGCCGCGTGTTCGCCAGATGCACCCCACGCTGATCAACCCCGCCGCACAGCGGATGTTTCAGGATCGACAGCAGTTCTTCGGGCGTCATCTCGCCCCCCGCCGCACCAATCACGCGGCGTAGAAATATCCCGGGCGGAGTCAGTGGTAACGGTTGCCCCGCGGAATCATCCGGCACGATCCCCCAGCGCGCCAAAACTGACGTCACCCGCCGTGTCAGCATCCGATCTGGCGAGACCAGCGCCGCCGTTTGCCCATCCTCAGCCGCCTGCCGCAAGCGCACAGCAATCGCCTCGGCCTCCTCGCGCAAGCCTTGCGCCTCGATCAAACTCACGTCTGCACAGGCCGCCGCCAGATCACCCGCCATCGCAGGTCCTTCGGATAACCATTGATCAGTCACCGGCGCAGGGCGCAGCGCCAGCGAAACCAGCCGGTTCCGCGCATCCGACGGTCCCGCGCAGTCCTGCCACAGCGCGGGCGTCCCAAACCCGATCCTGTCCCGCAACCGCGCAAATCCATATTGCGGATGATCAACTCCAACCGCGTCCCACGCCGATGCGGGCAGATCAAAATCATAGCCCGGCAACACCACGGCCCCTTGCGGCAGTTTCGCCACCGCTTCCATAAACACCGCCGTCGCCCCGCGTGAGCCTGTGGAGCCCGCGACAATCACCGGCCCCTCCGGCGGATCATTCGCCCACAGGTCCGCATAAAATTCTGACGCCGCGCGTTGGCGTTCCTCGCCATCCATCAGCCCATCACGACCGGCGTTCCAATAGTCCGTCAGAATTTCCAGAAACCGCAATGACCGTGCCCAATGTTCAGAATGATCCTCCACATCAATCGCGGCCAATGCCTCTGTCGCGATACCCTCGCCACTAAACGAATCCAGCAGATCCCCCAGCGAGTCTGCCAGGTCAAACACCGCCGACTCCGGCGCTACATCCGGTTCCTTCGCCACATACGCCGCCACCAGACGTGCCAAAATCAATCGCCGCCGCAAGGGCGTTACCGCGCGGGGCAGTGGCACCATCGGATCATTCGCCAGCGCCGTGATCACCCGGATATCCGGCAGGATCATCGCGCCTCCCGCCGCCAGCAATTCCTCCAGCCGTCGGGCAGAGCGCCGCGTGTTTACATAAATCTGAACCTTCGCCCAAGCTTCCGGCGGTTGTCCGGCCATTCGCGCACGCAGCCCGTCAACGAAACACCCCGCGAAATCAACACCCAGTGGCAGGGCGAAAATACGCGGCTCTTCTTGCGGAGCGAACATCACAATCTTTCCACCCAACCCCAGTCTCCGGTCGGAGTCAGAGTAATGTCTCGGGACTCATCCCCTGTCAGACCAAACGTCACGGTAAGACACCGCTGCGGTCGGGAAGGTCCCAGCCGTTCCGGCCACTCCACCAGCGTGACCGCCTCTTCAAAGGCGTCATCCAAGCCCAGTTCGATCAATTCATCGACATGTCCCAGCCGATACAAATCAGCGTGCCAGATGTCACCGATCCTGGTGTCATAGGTCTGCACCAACGTGAAAGTGGGGGAGGGGATATCTTCAGGTTCATCCTGAACAGACCGGATAAGCGCACGGGCGAAAAAGGACTTTCCGGCCCCGACCGGTCCTTCCAGCAACAGGCAATCGCCGGGTTGCAAAAAGGTCGCGACCCGCGCCGCAAGTGCTGTCGTTTCTTCCGGAGAATTTACCTGAAAACGCTTTGCCAAAATCTGCTCCGATTTTGGCAAATCATGGACCGCACGGGGTTAAATCGCAAGTGTCTAAAGCTCTCCGGCGCGCTGCAACCGGTTGTGGTGAACAATGTTAAACAGCATCGGATCAATCGAGATATTCTTGGTCAGCTGCCCCAGCCGCACCACCGATTCCAACCCGTTGCCTTCGGTGATCACCCACTCGCTCAGCTCCATCGGATCCTGATCGAAAATCAGCCGCATGGTGCCACGATCCGTATGTTCCGGATCGAACAGAACCACATGAATCTGCCCGTTACGGGTTTCGATCAGCCGCACGAAGCGCGATTGCGTGACATCGATATCGGTGCGCGACAGCAGTGACAGTGGTGTCGTATTCTGACGGTAAATCTGTGGGCCGCGATCCGATTTCTTGTCATAAATCGCCAGCGCCTCGCCATCCGTCAGGATCAGCGCCGGGGCGGGTGGATCATATTCGAACCGCATCTTTCCGGGCTTATCGAGGTAGAATAACCCCGTCGCCACGCTCCCATCCGAGCTTTCCTGCGTAAAGGGGGCAATCACCGTGTCCAGCCCGGTCAGGTAGGCATTCACGGCATCAACAACAGCATTCTGCGCCAGCGCCATGCGGCTGCTGGTCAGAAGCGGGGCGGCGGCGAGCGCCGTCAGGAAAAAACGTCTGTTCATATTTCCGATATACGTCCGCCGGGGCGGGTTTCAAACTCAACTAAGCGCGAAAAGCGCGTGACTGCCATACAAGCGGCGGGCTATTGCCGATTATTGGATTTCCGGCACCAGAATCTCGCGTTTTCCGACATGGTTCGCCGCCGAGACAACGCCGTTCTCCTCCATCTCCTCGACCAGCTTCGCGGCTTTGTTATAGCCGATCGACAATTTCCGCTGGATATAGCTGGTCGAACATTTCCGGTCCTGCGCCACGATCATCACCGCTTGATCATAAAGCGCATTGTCTCCGTCGGTGTTCCCGCCCAGCCCAAGCAATTCATCGACGCTCGTGCCGCCGCCATTATCCTCCGGCCCGTCCTGAACGCCGTTTACATATTCCGGCTCGCCCTGGGCTTTCAGGAATTTGACGATCTCTTCGACCTCTTCATCGGACACGAACGGACCATGGACGCGGGTCACTTTGCCCCCGCCTTCCATATAAAGCATGTCACCCATGCCCAGAAGCTGTTCCGCACCCATTTCGCCAAGGATCGTTCGTGAGTCGATTTTCGAGGTCACCTGGAACGATATCCGTGTCGGGAAGTTCGCCTTCACCGTCCCGGTGATCACATCGACGGAGGGGCGCTGCGTCGCCATGATCAGATGGATGCCCGAGGCACGCGCCATCTGCGCCAGACGCTGGATGCAGGCCTCAATCTCCTTGCCCGCGACCATCATCAGGTCGGCCATTTCGTCCACGATGACGACGATATAGGGCATTTTCTCAGGCATGAATTCTTCGGTCTCGAACACGGGTTCGCCGGTTTCATCGTCAAATCCGGTCTGCACCGTGCGGGTGAAGCCTTCGCCCTTGGCGAGTGCCTCCTCGACCCGGCCGTTATAGCCGTCGATATTGCGCACACCCATCTTGGACATTTTACGGTAGCGCTCTTCCATCTCCGCGACCGTCCATTTCAGCGCGACGACCGCCTTTTTCGGGTCGGTCACAACGGGCGAGAGCAGGTGCGGGATACCGTCATAGACAGACAGTTCCAGCATCTTCGGATCAATCATGATCATCCGGCATTCTTCGGGGCTGAGCGTATAGAGTAGCGACAGGATCATCGTGTTGATCCCGACCGACTTACCCGAGCCCGTCGTTCCCGCGATCAGCAAATGCGGCATCCGGGCGAGGTTGGCCACTACCGGCTCCCCGCCAATATCTTTCCCTAACGCGAGTGGCAGTTGCATCTTCGTATCGCCATAGGCGGACGAGGACACAATCTCGCGGAACAGCACCATCTCGCGGTTTTCGTTTGGCAATTCGATCCCGATCACCGACCGGCCCGGAATGGTGGACACGCGGGCGGCAAGGGCCGACATGGATCGCGCAATATCATCTGCCAACCCGATCACGCGGCTGGCTTTAAGACCCGCGCTGGGTTCCAGTTCATACATGGTCACAACCGGACCCGGCCGAACGGCGACAATCTCGCCCTTCACGCCGTAATCATCCAGCACATTTTCCAGCATCCGCGCATTTTCGTTCAATGCCTCGTCCGACAGGGTGTGTCGGACAATATTTGTCGGGTTGGCCAGGAAGGAAATCGGCGGTGTTTCGTATCCCTGCCGGCCAGGTTCCAGCGCCAGGCTGGGTTGTTCTTCCTTGCGGGCGCGCGCGCTTTTTGTGGTCTTTTTCGGCTGCGGATGCTGCACCAGCGGTTCTGGGGCAGACGGCGTTGCCGTCAACGGCGGCTCGGCACGCGGGCCGGAGGGTGCGCTGATCACGGGTTCCCGCCGCTCGACCATCGGTTTGCCATAGTCAGGAAAATTGTCGTCTGCCTTCACCTTCGGTTCCCGGCGGGATCTGACAGCCTCGGAAATCTTGGCGCTTAGTCGGTTCGACACACCGATGACAGGCGCATCATCGCCATCGTCACCATCAATCAAAACCTCGCCCGCAGCTTTACGGGCCGCGACCTCCTCGGCACGTTTTTTCGCGGCTTCTTTCGCCAACTGTGCGGCTTTGAACCCTTTCAGACCGATAAACGACAGAACAGTGAACAGCAGCGAGACGCCTTTCGTCACAAGCCATTTCAGACCCATATAGGTCGTCACAAAGCCGTTCCACAGCCCGCGTCCCAAGGTCCAGTATTCCGCCCAATTCACACCCAACGCGAAGGCCGCAAAGATCAGTGACAATGCCCCCAGCACCAGTGTCAGCACCAACAGGGTAAATCCGATAGACCCCGGAATGATCGTCAGCAGGAACCCGAGGATAATATCCCCGAATGTCCCGCCCAGACCGATTTCTTCGCCATAAACCCAGCTTTCTGGCGGGACATGGGTTGCCACAAATACCGAAAACAGCGCGATTGCGGGAACGACAAAGATCATCCGCAGCAATGCGCGTTCATGCCCGACATGAAGCATCATGCGCCCGCCCCAGACCAGAAGTGAAACCGGCACTCCGTATGACGCCCACCCAATCGCGCGATAAAGGATATCCGCCGTATAGGACCCGGCGATACCCAGCAGGTTCGTCGGCGCGCTATCCGTCGCATTAAAGAAACTGGGATCCCCGACATCATAAGTCAGCAACATGGCCAGTGCCGCAAGCCCGACCAGCACCAGAAGAAAGCCGAACGCCTCGGACCCTCGGCGACGCATCGCGGCCTCTGCCTTGGTCGACTTGCGTTTGGTTTTAAGTTTGCTGTTGGTAAGCGCCATAGCCATAATCTAATCCGTCATCCCAAGTCTGTCATCTATACATTCACAAATAGCCTGCAAACCACGTTCAACCTCGGCGGCATCCGCGACCAATGCCACCCGTATGTAGGCTTTACCGGGGTTGCCGGACGCGGTGTCCTGCGAAAGATACGCGCCGGGCAGGGTCCGTATGCCGGTCTCCTGCCACAATTGCAGCGCGGCCGCTTCGCCATTGCCAACCGGCAACCACAGGAAAAACCCGGCTTGCGGCTTGAAATATCCCGACTTGTTCCCGAACACCTTGTCCGCAATCGCGAATTTCTGGCGGTAGAGGTCCCGGTTACGTTCAACATGACCCTCATCCGACCAGACGGCGGCACTGACCTGTTGTATCGGCAGGGGCACCGGTGCGCCCGTATAACTGCGCAGTTGCTTCATCGCCGCGATGTTCTGCGGCCCTCCAGCGACAAAGCCGCTGCGGATACCCGGCAGGTTCGACCGTTTCGACAAGGAATGAAACACCATGACCCGTTCCGGATCCGCGCCCACTACTTCGGCAGCCTTCAGCGCACCGGCGGGCGGGGTATCGCGGTAAATTTCCGAATAACATTCGTCGGCGAGGATTTTGAAATCATATTGCTCCGCCAGCCTGACCAGATTCTGCAGATAATCGGCCGAGGCCACCGCTCCCTGCGGGTTTGATGGCGAACAGATATACACAAGCGTCGTGCGTTCCAGAACTTCGCGGGGGACAGCGTGGAAATCCGGCAGAAACCCGGTTTCCGCAGTCGCATTCACGAACACCGGTTCCGCCCCGGCGGTTTTGGCAGCTACCATGTAGCATTGGTAAAACGGGTTCGGGATCAGGATCGCGGGCGGTTTGCCGTTTTTCGTTTCCGGCGACAGCGCAATCGCGGCGTTGAACAGCCCCTCGCGCGTGCCGTTCAGCGACATAACATTTCGATCCGGATCGACCGGTTTCAGATCAAAGCGCCCCTCCAACCAGCGGGCAATCGCACCACGCAGCTCCGGTGTGCCCTCGTTTGGGGGGTATTTGTTAAACCCGGCAAGGTTGCGATTGAGGATTTCCCCGACAAAATCCGGGAAGGCATGCGTCGGTTCCCCAATCGACATCGCCAGCACCTCACCCCCGGCGGGATGATGATCCAGCAGGGCGCGCAGACGCGGAAACGCATATTCCGGCAGCTCTGAAAAGCGCGTGGGATACTGCATGTTGCCTCAAAATTACGGGGTCTGATGCCCCTTTTTTGGCAGTTTACATGCTCAAATGCGACAGGTCCAGTAGGGAACTGCCGCCCGTGTCATTCCTGCAACGCCGGGTGATTAGCCCATGCGGGCATGGTTTTCATATAGGCGCGGGTCTTGGCCTCGGCCTCTGTCCGGTCTTTGATGCCATCCTTTTCCATCGCCCATTGCACGAACCGTTCGAATTTTTCCTCAAACGCTTTCAGCTTGCCGTCTTCGTCAACGCAATATTCGCAATAGGGTCCGGCTTCGATCGACATGCCGCAGCTTTCACATTTCATGGGTTTCTCCTTGAGTGAGTTTGGTGAACAACGCCAGAAATTCGGCTTGTTCTTCTGGGCTGAGTCTTTGGGCCAGCGCCGCCAGCCGTGCGGGATCAAGCGGAGTCGTCGCCTCCCGCAAACGGGTCTGTCCGTCTGGCGTCAGCCAGATAAACACCCGTCGCCGGTCCCGTGCATCGGCCATCCGGTCAACCAGACCATTTGCCTGCAACCGATCCACCAATTCCGTGACACTGGATTGTGCCCGGCCAAAATGCTGTGTCAGCTCCTGCACCGTCGCAGGCCCCATCTCCGTCAGATGGCTCAACACGGCGATTGTCTGAGGTGTCAGACGGTCATGCTCGGACCGGATACGGCGATAACATTGCAGATAGACCTGATGAAAGCAGGTCTGAAATGTCTCGGAAAAATCGTCGTTGCCCATGGATTCTCATCCTCCGGGCATCAGACTAGCCACCAGAATTACATCGGCAATCCCGATCTGTTAGTTCACCGTCGGCAAAAACAACAGTTTCACGTATGACCGCGCCACAAGGATCTGTTCCGCCAGAATTTTCGATTCTTCCATGGCTTTGGACATTATAATCCCGCCTTCGATCATGTTCGATATCATGTCGGCCACCATATCGAGGTCTATGTCATCCTTTGGCGGATAGATCGCGGCAATTTCGTCCAGAATATCACGGAAGCGTTTACGCCAGCCCATAATGGCCTCCACCGCCAGTTTGCGCACCTCGGCATTGAACATGGTCTCGTTGTAGCAACAGGCCGCGACCATACAGCCGGGATGCCCGCCCGGGATATCCGCCATCACTTCAGAAAACATCTTTAGCCCGATCAGAAACGCGTGCAGCGGGTCGTCATGCAATTCGGCGGCGCGCGAGAAAATGTCATCCAGAAGGATGTCGTCGCGCTCCAGATAACGGTGCAGCAAAGCCACCGCCAATTCGTTCTTATCCTTGAAATGATAGAAGAAGCCGCTCTTGGTGATTTCCACCTCGGCGATGATTTCTTCGATAGATGTCGCGGCGAATCCTTTCGACAGGATTGCAGCCTCAGCCACATCCATAACACGTTCCCGCGTGCTTTCCCCTTTACGCATATCACCCTCTTTTCACTGTACCGGAAGTACAGTTTTCGCAAATCCCATGTTTCCCGGTTACGGTTTTAGATCGTAAATCATTGAAATGATAAGATAAAATATCTACCGTTTACTATACCATAAGCCGTCTACACTTTCGAGAGTCATTCCCCGATTGTCCGCCGCATCGAAAGGACACTCACATGACACGTAGAAATACCCAAAACAAGTTGCCACAACTTAACGGCCACAAGATGCTGACCGATGGCGGTCTGGAAACCACATTAGTCTTTCATGATGGTATGGATCTGCCCTATTTCGCCTCGTTCGGCTTGCTGCGCACCGCCGAGGGGCGGGCACGGTTGAAAACCTACTATCGGCTTTATGCGAATATCGCGGCGGACCTCAATATCGGGTTCATATTCGACGCACCGACCTGGCGCGCCCATTCCGATTGGGGGACTCTGATGGGATATGACACGGCTGATCTGGACGCGCTTAACCGCGAGGGGATCGCCTTCATGCGCAGCCTTCAGGCGGAATTCGCCGACAAAGTGCAGCCCAGCGTCGTCAGCGGCAATATAGGGCCGCGCGGTGACGGGTATACCCCTGATTTCCTGATGACGCCCGAACAGGCGCGGGATTACCACCTGCCACAGGTGCGGTCGTTCGCGGCTGCCGGGACCGACATGATCACCGTGATGACGCTGAGCTATGTCGAAGAAGCGATCGGTTTAGCCCTTGCTGCGAAAGCTGTCGGAATTCCCATCGTTCTGTCATTCACACTTGAAACCGATGGCAATCTGATCACAGGGCAATCGCTGGGTGACGCTATCATGCAGGTGGATAAGGCAACCGACTTTGCCCCCGCCTATTACATGATCAACTGCGCCCACCCGACGCATTTCGCCGACACCATTCCGGCATCTGCGCCGTGGATTGACCGGGTTATGGCGGTGCGCGCGAACGCATCCTGCATGAGCCATGCGGAGCTCGACAATGCCGAAGAGCTTGATGACGGCAATCCGACGGAATTCGGTCATCAGCATCAAGCGCTGATGTCGGTTCTGCCGAACCTTCGCGTATTTGGCGGATGCTGCGGCACAGATGAACGCCATGTCGGAGAAATCGCCAAAGCCTGTCTGGCAGAAGCAGCCTGATCCAACGCCCCCGGCCGACGTGCCGGGGGGGCCAACCAAAATCGAAAACGAAAATGTACACCACTTTAATTCTGGGTTTCAAAATCCGGGAAGGAAACGCCATGTGCAAAAAACACACCATACCACCTAACCAAAAGCGGCGATTTACGCTCAAATTCCGGTCGCCCTTCAGACGAAAACCAAAGGGCGATTTTATGGATCCAATGAACCTTGCCGACACAAACGAATGGGTGATGTGATGAATATTCACAGTCCGGTTGAAAACGTGACCCTCCGCCCCGCGCGCAAAACCGATGCTCGCCACATGGCGGTTCTGATCAACTATGCTGGCGAAGGTCTGCCCCATTATTTCTGGGACAAAGCCGCCGATGGCGGATTTGCCTGGGTGTATGGCGAACAGCGGGCCATGCGCGATCATGGCAGTTTTTCCTATCGCAACGCGATTATTGCGGAACGGAATAACGAAGTTCTCGGCATGATCCTCTACTATCCGATTGTCGAAAAGGCATCGGCAGAGGATTACGCCGACATGTCTCCGATCCTGACACCCTTGCAAGAGCTGGAGGACATGGCCGTTGGCACATCCTATGTGAATGTGCTGGCCGTTTACCCCAATCATCGGGGCAAGGGGATCGGGTCGCGATTGCTGGACCACGCCGCCAACACGTGCGGCGATATGAGCATCATCGTCATCGACGAAAATGTCGGCGCCCGGCGGCTATACGAGCGTCACGGGTTTGTTGTCCAGGCGGCGCGTCAGATGGTGAAAGAGGATTGGGATGTAGAGGGTGAGAATTACATCCTGATGACCAAATAATCAGGCAAGCGCGGTTTCCATCGCGCTTGCTACACGCAGCAGCGCCCTTTCCTCAAACGGCGCTGCCATGGCCGCGATTCCAATGCTTTTGCTGCCTGTCGGCAGCGTGACGACACACAGCCCCATCAGGTTACCAATCCGGGTGTTGCGCAAGGCCAGCAGGTTGGTTTGGGTAAAATAGTCATGGTCCGCCAGCAGATCGTCGATCAGGGGCGGCAGGTTCGGGGCTGTCGGGACCAGCACCGCATCGAATTCTTCGGTTGCTGCCAGATAGGCGCTGCGCAGCGCCCGCAACTGTCGCCATTGTTCGACATACTGAACAGCGCTGAACTGCGCGCCGGCCCGGAAACGGTCGCGCACCGGCAGGAACATGGCGTCAGGGTTGGCCTCGATCTCTTTGTGCCAGATACCATAAGCTTCGGACGTGAACAGGCAGGCGGACAGCGGCATGGCTTCCGCAACCGCGGACACGTCAATCCGCGTGATGCTGGCCCCGGCGCGGGCCAGCCGGTCCACAGCATCTTCGAAAGCTGCCAGCACTGCCGGATCGCAATCCGCCAACGCCACGGTTTCCAGAACCGCCAGCGACAGGTCACTGACATCGCGCCCTGAAATATCCACCGCCGGACCACCCATCGCGCCCAACAGTGCCGCGCAATCCTCGACCGTTCGGCAGAGCGGGCCAACAGTGTCAAACTGCTCCGCCAAGGGCACAACACCCTTCGTTGACAGTAGGCCATGTGTGGGTTTCAACCCGACCAGATCATTCCAGACCGACGGAATGCGAACCGAGCCGCCTGTATCCGACCCGATTCCCGCCGCCGCCAGTCCAAACGCCACCGATGTCGCCGCTCCGGACGAGGACCCCCCGGCCACGCGGTCCGGATCATGGATATTCGGTGGCGTTTCGGTCATCGGGTTCAGGCCGAGACCGGAAAAGGCCAGCTCCGTCATATGCGTCTTGCCCAGACAGACCAGCCCGGCATTGGTCGCGTTCGTCAAAACCTCCGCATCCGCATCAGGCACCCGATCGGCCAGCAGGCGGGAGCCAGCCTCCGTTGCCACGCCCGCCGTGTCATACAGATCCTTCCAGCTGATCGGCACGCCATCCAGCAGCCCGCGCCGGTTGCTGTCCGCCGCCCGCCCAGCCGCCGCCGCGGCTTCGGCCCGCGCCCGGTCGACCGTCAGCCGCGCGTATATCCTGTCGCGGAATTCGTGCGCGGTGATGGCGTCCAGAAACGCCTCGGTCAGGTCACGCGGATCAATCTGCCCCGCGCCGATCCCCCGGCCCAGATCACAGGCGCTCATCATCAGCCAGTCTTGCATCGCGAACCTCCGTTTTGCCGCAGGCTATGCGCACAATCGCCAATGGACAATCCCGCAATCGCCGCCATAATTGCCGCCATGAAACCTGACTCCGATGTTCTGATTGCTGGTGGTGGCCTGAATGGCCCCGCGCTGGCGCTGGCGCTCGCCAGTGGCGGGATCAGGTCCACCATCATCGACCCGACGCCCAAGCCTACCCTCAAGGCGGACGATTTCGACGGTCGCGCCTATGCGCTGTCGCTGACCTCGGTCAATATGCTGAAAGCGCTTGGCGTTTGGGGCGTCGTCGCCGACCACGCCCAGCCGATGCTGGATATCATCGTGTCCGACGGCAAAGCTGGCGAGGGCGCCTCCCCTCTGTTCCTCCATTTCGATCATCGCGAGATCGAGGAAGGTCCGATGGGCCACATGGTCGAGGATCGTTACCTCCGCCGCGCCCTTCTGGACGCCATTGACCACCCGTTGATCACACAGGTCGAGTCCGCCGTGACCGCCCAACATCTGATCCCCGGTGGTATTGAGCTCACGCTGTCAAACGGCAAATCCCTCACCGGCCACCTGCTGGTCGGGTGCGACGGGCGGCAAAGTGGCGTCGCGAAACGCGCCGGGATCAATCGGGTTGCCAAGGATTACGGCCAGACCGCACTGGTCTGCGCAGTCGAACATGAAAAGCCCCACAATGGCACCGCGCACCAATTCTTCATGCCCCCCGGCCCGCTGGCGATCCTGCCATTGCCGGGGAACCGCTCGTCAATTGTCTGGACCGAAACCCACGATCGCGCAGCGGCAATCCATGCGCTGTCGGATGCGGACTATCTGGAGGAACTGCGCCCCCGCTTTGGCGATTTCCTTGGGCCGATCAAACTGGCTGGCAAACGGTTTACCTACCCGCTTGGCCTGATCATCGCCGACGATTTCGCCACCGACCGCGTTGCGCTGGCGGGCGATGCTGCGCATGGTATCCACCCGCTGGCGGGGCAAGGCCTGAATCTCGGTCTGCGGGACGTGGCGACGCTTGCCGAAATCCTGATCCAAGCCGCACGCATTGGCGAAGATATCGGCAACCCCATTGTCCTCAACCGCTACGCTCGCTGGCGGCGCACCGACACGGCAACGCTGGTCGGCGCAACCGACACGATCAACCGCGTCTTTTCAAACGACAACCCTCTGCTGCGTTTAGGCCGCGACCTGTCACTGGCCACCATTAACGCCATCCCCGCCGCCCGCCGGAAATTAATCCGCGAGGCAGCCGGCCTAACCGGCGACCTCCCCCGCCTGTTGCAAGGGCGGCAGATTTAGGATGTCCTTAACCGACGCCGACGCAAAGAAGGCGCTGAGACTGGGAGCGGTCACCGCATTTGTGCAAGCCATCGCCAGTGTTTCATTCTTTCTATTCCTTCACAAATCAGGCGACCCATACTTTGCCGACTATACAACACCTTTTGCATTCGTTGACTTCGCCCCCATCGCCCTTTGCGGTATAGCGATGTTGCGGAACTGGATTTGGGGACCCTTCTTAGCCATTATCATTGTGATTTCGGGCGTCTATTTTGCCTGGACCGATAGGGAATCCACCAGTGGGCTTGTATTCGCCTTTGCCTTGATCCTTATATATTCTCGGGCCGCCGAAGCCGCGATAATCTTGTCCCATTCTAACCGGAGCAGTGGAAATGACCGACCAAACTAACCTCGCCAAAATGCTCAAAGACCCATCTCTGCTTCGCACCCAAGCCTTTGTCGCGGGCGAATGGGTGGATGCGGATAATGGCGCAACGTTCGAGGTCACGAACCCCGCCCGGGGTGACGTGATCTGCACCGTTCCGGACCTGACCCGCGCCGAAACCGCCCGCGCCATCGACGCGGCCTATACCGCGCAAAAAGACTGGGCAGCCCGCACCGGCAAAGACCGTGCCGCCATCCTGCGCAAATGGTATGATCTGATGGTTGAAAATGCCGATGACCTCGGCGCGATCCTGACCGCCGAGATGGGCAAACCGCTGGCCGAAGCCAAGGGCGAGGTGCTGTATGGCGCGTCATTCATCGAATGGTTCTCGGAGGAAGCAAAACGCGTCTACGGTGAAACCATCCCCGGACATCAGCCCGACAAACGCATCATGGTCCTGAAACAGCCCGTTGGCGTCGTCGGATCCATCACCCCATGGAATTTCCCCAACGCCATGATCGCGCGCAAGGTTGGTCCGGCGCTGGCCGTTGGCTGCACCTTCGTCGCGAAACCCGCTGCGGAAACCCCGCTCTCAGCTCTCGCCATGGCGGTTCTGGCCGAACGCGCGGGCGTGCCCAAAGGGGTGTTGTCCGTTATCACATCGTCGAAATCCGCCGATATCGGCAAAGAATTCACCGAAAACCCCAAAGTCCGCAAACTGACCTTCACGGGATCAACCGAGGTCGGCCGCATCCTGCTGCGCCAAGGCGCTGATCAGGTCATGAAAATGTCGATGGAGCTGGGCGGCAACGCACCCTTCATCGTCTTCGACGACGCTGATCTGGATGCGGCGGTCGAGGGGGCGATGATCTCCAAATACCGGAATAACGGCCAGACTTGTGTCTGCGCCAACCGGATTTACGTGCAGGAAGGTGTCTATGACGCCTTCGCCGACAAGCTGGCCGACGCAGTGGCCAAAATGCATGTCGGCGACGGGTTCGGCGACGGCGTCACCACTGGCCCGCTGATCACCGAAGCGGCGGTCGAAAAGGTCGAAGAACATATCGCCGACGCCACCGCCAAAGGCGCAACCGTGAAAACCGGCGGCCATCGCCATGAACTGGGCGGCACCTTTTTCGAACCCACGATCCTGACCGGCGTCACGAGCGACATGCAGGTCGCGAACGACGAAACTTTCGGCCCCGTCGCGCCCCTGTTTGCCTTCAAAGACGAAGCCGACGTGATCGAACAGGCGAACGACACGATCTTTGGCCTCGCCAGCTATTTCTACGCCAACGACCTGTCCCGCGTCTGGCGCGTGGCCGAGGCGTTGGAATACGGCATGGTCGGCGTCAACACTGGCCTGATCTCGACCGAGGTCGCGCCGTTTGGTGGCGTCAAGCAATCCGGCCAAGGCCGCGAAGGGTCCAAACACGGGACCGAGGATTATCTGGAAATGAAATACGTGTGCCTGTCGATCGACGCATGAGGGTTGCCGTCTTTGGCGGCTATGGCCTGATCGGATCGGCCTGTATCCGGGCGCTGAAAACGGCCGGGCATGATGTGATCGGTATCGGGCGCTCAGCCCGACATGCGGCGCGGACGGATCCGGATATTTCGTGGATCATCACCGATATAGGACGCACGTCGGTCGCTGACTGGCAGCGCTATCTGGCTGGGGTCGATGTGGTCGTGAATGCCTCCGGTCTTCTGCAAGGCGGGGCGGAATTGCGAGCGATCCATGTTGAAGCGCTGCGGAACCTGACCGAAGCGCTGACCGGCAGTGAAACGCACCTGATCCATATCTCCGCCGCCGGGGTATCGCCCAACGCCAACACCGCCTTTTTCCGCACCAAAGCCGAGGGCGACGCGATCCTGACCGATAGCCCTATCCATTGGACGATCCTGCGCCCAACAGTCGTCCTCGCGCCTCAGGCCTATGGCGGCACGGCGCTGCTCCGCGCGGCAGCGGCGTTTCCATTGGTCGAGCCACGGATATTTCCCGAAACACCGCTCCAGTCGATCCATATTGACGACCTGACGGCTGCCGTTCTGGCCTGTGTCGACGGGCAGATGCCGACGCAACAGGTCTATGACCTGACCGAACCCGACAGCCACCCTTTTGCAACCGTCGTCAGGAAACTCCGCCAATGGCAAGGGTTCCCCGATTGGCGGGTCAGACTTCCCGTCCCGGTCATCGCCGCACGGTTGATCGGCTGGGCATCGGACGTGGCAGGCGGGTTCGGCTGGCGCTCGCCCTTTCGAACAACTGCGCTAAAGGTCATGCAGACCGGCGTATCCGGCGACCCTACCCGCTGGCTGGAAAACGGCGGCGCACCGGCGCGGTCGCTGGACGAAACGCTGGCAACCCTCCCGTCCACCACGCAGGAACGCTGGTTCGCGCGGCTGTTCCTGCTGCTGCCCGTCGGCATTCTGGGTCTGGCGATATTCTGGATTTTGACCGGCCTGATCACGCTGGCAAATCCCGCGGCGGCAGTCGAGGTCCTGACCTCCCGCGGCTTCCTTGAACCGTTTGCGCAGATCGCAACCTTCGGTGGCACGGGTCTGGACCTGCTGCTCGGCATCGCGATCCTATTCCGCCGCAGCGCCCGGTTAGCCTGCCTTGGTATGGCGGCACTGTCGCTGGTCTACCTGATCCTCGGCACGCTAACCGCACCTGACCTCTGGATGGACCCGCTCGGCCCGTTCATGAAAATTCTGCCCTCCATCCTGTTGCCGCTGTTCGTCGCAGCAATATTGGAGGATCGATGAGCTACGAATTCCTCAAATTCCTTCACATCCTCGGCGCCTGTGTTCTGCTGGGCACCGGCGCAGGCATCGCGTTTTTTATGCTGATATCGAACCTGCGCGGAACGGTGGCTCAGATCGCCCATGTCGCTGGAATCGTGGTGACGGCAGATTTCGTCTTCACCGCGATGGCAGTCGTCGTGCAACCGATCACCGGCTGGCTGCTGGCCCGCGCCGCCGGTTGGCCCATGACCGAGCCATGGATCCTGATCTCGCTGGGGCTATATGTCATGGTCGGCCTGTTCTGGCTACCGGTCGTTTGGATACAGATGCAATTGCACCGGATGGCCGTTCAGGCGGCGGCTGACTGGTCTGCGTTGCCGGACCGTTATCATCGGCTCTACCGGATATGGCTAATCTGTGGCTTTCCGGCCTTTGCGGCGGTGTTGGCGATTGTCTGGCTAATGATCACCCGCCCGATGTTCTAAGGGCGAGCGTTCGCCCGTGGGCGATCAGGCGCGTTTCGCTTTGATCTGGCCAACGCCGAGCATCTTCAGCACCATGGCCTCGATATCAGCGGCGTTCATTTTGGCGGTGTCATACATCGCCTTTGGGCTGTCCTGCTGGATGAAGATATCGGGCAGGGTCATGGATCGGAATTTCAGGCCTTCGTCAAACACGCCCTCGTCGGACAACAGCTGCGCGACATGGCTGCCGAAACCGCCCACTGCGCCTTCCTCGATCGTGATCAGGGCTTCGTGATTTGCGGCGAGCGACAGGATCATATCGCGGTCGAGCGGTTTGGCGAACCGGGCGTCGGCGATGGTGGGGGTAATGCCTTTGGCCGAAAGCGCCTCGGCGGCCTTTTGGACCTCGGCGAGACGGGTGCCGAAGGACAGGATGGCGACTCGTTTGCCGTCTTGGATGATGCGACCTTTGCCGATCTCCAGAACCTCGCCTTTTTCAGGCAACTCGACCCCCACGCCCTCACCCCGTGGATAGCGGAAGGCAGACGGGCGGTCGTTGATGGACGCCGCGGTGGCGACCATGTGCATCAGCTCGGCCTCGTCAGCGGCGGCCATGACGACCATCTCCGGCAGGTTGGCGAGGAAGGCGATGTCGAAGGATCCGGCATGCGTTGGGCCGTCAGCGCCGACTAATCCAGCGCGGTCGATGGCGAAGCGGACAGGCAAGCCCTGCACGGCAACGTCATGCACGATCTGGTCGTAGCCGCGTTGCAGGAAGGTGGAATAGATCGCGACGAACGGTTTCATACCGCCAGCGGCGAGGCCTGCGGCAAATGTCACCGCGTGTTGCTCGGCGATGCCGACATCAAACGTGCGCTTCGGGAAGCGGTCAGCGAATTTATCCAATCCGGTGCCATCCGGCATGGCGGCGGTGATCGCGACGATCTTGCTGTCACCCTCCGCCTGTTTGATCAGGGCGTCGGCGAAAATGCTGGTGTAGCTGGGCGCGTTCGAAACGGATTTGCGCACTTTGCCGGTCGCCACATCGAATTTGCCGCGCGCATGGCCACGGTCGGAGGCATGTTCTGCGTGGTGGTAACCTTTGCCCTTTTTGGTGATTGCGTGGATCAGAACGGGGCCGTCGGCGCGGTCCTTCACGGTGCGCAGGACCGACAGCAGTTGGTCCATGTCGTGTCCATCGATGGGGCCGACATAGGAGAAGCCGAGCTCTTCGAACAAGGTGCCGCCGACGGTCATGGATTTGACCATTTCCTTGGCACGACGAGCGCCCTCCTGAAACGGTTCAGGTAGCAGGCTGACTGCACCCTTGGCGGCGGCTTTCAGTTCCTGAAACGGCTCGCCTGCATACAGACGGGACAGGTATGTCGACAGCGCCCCCACGGGAGGGGCGATGGACATGTCGTTGTCGTTCAGGATCACGATCATGCGTTTGCCGAGATGGCCGGCGTTGTTCATCGCCTCGAACGCCATACCGGCGGACATGGCGCCGTCGCCGATGACCGCAATCACGTCACCGATACCGTGTTCCGGCGCACCGCCAAGTTCGCGGGCCATGGTGAAGCCCAGCGCGGTGGAGATCGAGGTCGAGGAATGACCCGCGCCGAACGGATCAAATTCGCTTTCGGCGCGTTTGGTGAAGCCGGACAGACCGCCACCGGTGCGCAGCGTGCGCATCCGGTCGCGCCGACCGGTCAGGATTTTATGCGGGTAACATTGATGGCCAACGTCCCAGATGATCCGGTCCTTGGGCGCATCAAAGACTGCGTGCAGCGCGACAGTGAGTTCCACGACACCGAGGCCAGCGCCCAGATGCCCGCCGGTTTCGGACACAACCTCGATCACTTCCTCGCGCACCTCGTCCGCCAATGTCCGCAGTTGGGCGTCGGACAATGGTTTCAGGTCCGCGGGGGTTTTCACGCGGTCGAGGGTGGGTGTCTTGCGGGTTTCGTCAGTCATATCGCCTCAGGTGGCGCGGGTTATGGTGTATCGGGCGGCATCGCGCAAGTTCTCTGCCCTTTCGCCGTAGGGTTCAAGGGCGCTGATCGCCGCATCGACTTGCTCGGCCGCGCGTGCTTTCGCCCCATCTAAACCCAGCAGCGAGACAAAGGTTGCCTTGCCTGCCGCCGCATCCTTGCGCAGGCGCTTGCCGGTGGCGGAGGGGTCGCCCTCCACATCCAGAATATCGTCTTGAATTTGAAACGCGAGTCCCAGCGCATCGGCATAGGCGGCGAGCGGCGCGGGGTCGGCCCCTGCCATGATCGCGCCTGCGGTGGCCGACCAGCGGATCAGGGCGCCGGTTTTCTTCGCCTGAAGCGCGGTAATTTCGTCTAGCGTCAGCGGGGTCGCAGCGGTTTCCGCCGCGATATCGAGAGCCTGCCCGCCAACCATGCCAAGGACACCGACCGCTTCGGCCAAAGGGGCCACAATTTCGGGCGTGTCAGATGCGAACAGGAACGCCTGCGATTGCAGCGCGTCACCGACCAGCACGGCGGTTGCCTCGTCCCATTTCACGTGAACCGTTGGCAGGCCGCGGCGCAAATCGTCGTCGTCCATGCAGGGCAGATCATCATGAACCAGCGAATAGGCGTGGAGGCATTCGACCGCCGCTGCCGCCATAATGGATTGCGTGGAATCAATGTCGTGCAGCTCCGCGCTTTCCATCACCAGATAGGCCCGCAGGCGCTTGCCACCGTTCAGAACGGCGTAGCGCATCGCCTCGGCAATCTGGTTATCGGGTTCGGGCAGGGCATCGTCCAAGAACCCCTCCACGGCCATGGCTGCACCCTGCAGTGCCATTTGGAAAGCTTCAGACATTCAGGAAATCTCGACCGGGTTCGCCCCTGTTGCGTTGCCGTCACCGTCGCTGGTGATCTGCGCGACCTTTTCTTCGGCGGATTTCAGTTTGGCTTCGCAGTGCGCCTTAAGCGCTGCGCCTTTTTCATAGAGCTTGATGGAATCTTCCAGCGGCACGTTGCCGGATTCCAGTTGGCCGACAACAGTTTCCAGGGCGGCCATGGCTTCTTCGAAAGACATGTCGGTGACGGGTTTGTCGGTCATTTTCCACGCTCCATCAGGGTTTTCACATGGGCGGCAGCAGATGTCGCCAGCCCCTCAAGATCATATCCGCCTTCCAAAGTCGAGACCACCCTGCCGTCACAATGCGTGTCGGCAAGGTTACACAACTTGGTGGTTGCCCATGCGAAATCATCGGCTTCCCAGTTGAGGTTAGCGAGGGGGTCTAGGCGATGGGCATCGAAGCCGGCGGAGATCAGGATCAGGTCGGGCTTGGCGGCGTCGATGAAGGGCAGAACCTGCGTTTCCATCGCATGGCGAAAGGCTGCGCCATCGGTATTCGGGGCCAGCGGGACGTTCAGGATATTGTCATGTGCGCCGCGCTCATGCGCCGCGCCCGTGCCGGGATAAAGCGGCATTTGGTGGGTGGAAGCGAAGAAGATGTTTTCGTCGTCCCATACCAGATCCTGTGTGCCATTTCCATGATGCACATCGAAATCCATGATCGCGACGCGGCTGGCACCGTTCGCCAGCGCATGTTTGGCCGCAATCGCGACATTGCCAAACAGGCAGAACCCCATCGGCGTTTCGCGTTCAGCGTGATGGCCGGGGGGACGGGTGGCGCAAAAGGCGTTTTGAACCTCGCCCCCCATCACCATATCGACCGCTTTGATATTGGCACCGACACCGCGATAGGCGGCGGCCAGCGATCCGGCGGACATGTGGGTATCGGCGTCGAGTGGCCCCTCACCGTGGGATTTGATACGATCCAGATAGCTGGCCGGATGGGCCAGAAGGATTTGAGCGTCGTCGGCCAAAGGTGCCTCGACCCGTTCCAAATCGAAATCTTCCAGTGCAGCCAACACCGCCTCCAGCCGCTCCACCCGTTCGGGATGGCCGGGTGGCGTGATGTGACCAAGGCAGTCGGGGTGGGTTATCAAAGCTGTTGTCATAGCGTCGAAGCTAGGCGAGACTGAACCACCGGACAAGGCATTAGCGGAGGATTTCATGCGGTTTCTTTGGGTGTTTTTGCTGCTCCCCTGTGCAGTTTTCGCGGAACAGGTTCACCCCTGGCAGGTAGTCGCGACATTGACGGGGAACTGGGATGATGAAACCTTCATCGATCGCGCGGTGCTGTTGCAGGTGGATGATGAGAAGCTGGGTCCGGTGCTGGATTTTATAATCTACGCCGAAGACTCCAACACCTACGAATATATCGAGGTCGGACGCATTCATGACGTTGCGTGGAACGGGCGGATGTGGGGGTCACATGCCAGCATGATCGAGAACGAGGCCGGGTCGATCCAGATCAATTCAATGAACGAAGCCATCGGGCGTGATCGCTGGCACGAGGAACTGACGATCGCCTTTCGCGATGACGCCTATCGCGTGGCGGGGTTTTACAATGATTGGTACGACACGCTGGATTTGGAAAATGGCGGTGCGTGCAGTCTGAATTTCCTGACCGGCGAGGGGGAGGTTTATGACGGCAAGGGCGACATGACTCCGTTCACGCATTCTATCCCGGCGCAGGAACTGTCCTATTGGGACCGATCTGAAGCAGCAGCTGAATGTCGCAAACATAAGCCAGAAGAGATGCAATAGTTGCCCGAACTCCCCGAAGTAGAAACCGTCATGCGTGGCCTGATCCCGGTGATGGAAGGGCAGCGGATATTGCATGCCGACATCCGCCGCCCCGACCTACGCTGGCCGTTTCCGCTCGATATGCAGGCGCGGTTGGAGGGGCAGCGAGTGACCCGGTTTCAGCGCCGCGCGAAATATATTCTGGCAGGGCTGGACTCGGGTGAAACCCTGCTGATCCATCTGGGCATGTCGGGGCGGATGCTGATTTCCGGCGGAGTGGTGGGCGACCATCACCATGATCTTCCAACACCAGAAAAACATGATCATGTCGTGTTGGATATGGAGGGTGGCGCGCGGATTACGTTTAATGACGCGCGGCGGTTCGGGGCAATGGACTTGTTCACAGGCGACCACGCGCTGTTGGCGGCGTTAGGACCCGAACCTTTGGGAAATCAGTTCAACGCTGACTATTTATTCACCCGATTGTCAGGGCGGAAAATGCCCATCAAGGCGGCGCTGCTGGATCAGCGGATCGTGGCGGGGCTGGGCAATATCTATGTGTGCGAGGCGCTTTGGCGCGCGGGCATCGCCCCCACCCGCGCCGCGGGGCGGATCAGCGCCCCAAGGATCGAAACGCTGGTCTCCGCTATTCGCGATGTGCTGCAGGAAGCCATCGCATCCGGCGGCTCTTCCCTGCGGGATCATCGCCAGACAAATGGTGAGCTCGGCTATTTCCAGCACAACTTCGCGGTCTATGGGCGCGAGGGCGAGCCCTGCCGAAAGGAAGGTTGCGACGGCACTATTCAGCGGATCGTGCAATCCGGACGCTCCACCTTCTATTGCCCACACTGTCAGAGATGATTTTATCCCAGCACCTTCCGTGCTAGGGATTCGTGAAACGACAAGGGACTCACATGGCATACGAAACAATCCTGACCGAAATAGACGAACATATCGGCCTGATCACATTGAACCGCCCCAAAGTGCTGAACGCGCTGAATGCGCAGCTCTTGGGTGAACTGGGACAGGCGCTGGCGGATATGGATGCCAATGGCAATGTCCGTTGCATCATTATCACCGGATCCGAGAAAGCCTTCGCTGCCGGGGCGGATGTGAAGGAAATGTCGGAAAAAGGTTACGTCGACATGTTCGGCGAGGATTATTTCACCGCCGAAGCCGAGGCGATATTGCGCGTGCGCAAACCGATTATCGCTGCCGTTGCTGGCTATGCGCTGGGCGGTGGGTGTGAACTGGCGATGATGTGTGACTTTATCCTGGCGGCCGACACAGCGAAATTCGGGCAGCCGGAGATCAACCTAGGCATCGTGGCCGGACTGGGCGGCACACAGCGGCTGACGCGCTACGTCGGTAAATCCAAATCCATGGAAATGCACCTGACGGGGCGGATGATGGACGCGGACGAAGCCGAGCGCGCCGGGCTGGTCAGCCGGGTGATCCCGGCTAGTGATCTGCTGTCGGAGGCCCGTAAAACCGCTGACAAGATCGCCGAAAAATCCGCGATCACGGCGATGGCGGTGAAGGAATGTGTGAACCGTGCGTATGAAACCACGCTCCGCGAAGGGTTACTGTTCGAACGCCGGTCATTCCATGCCGCATTTGCAACGGATGATCAGACCGAGGGGATGGAAGCCTTCGTCGAAAAACGTGCGCCCAGTTTCCGTGATAAATAAGCCTGAAAAGGGCGTTGACTTAATCTGGGACCAGCGTTAGAGACACGCTTCATCTTCGAATCTCGAACGAACCGGAATTATTGACATGGCAAATTCGCCTCAAGCTAAAAAACGTGCCCGCCAGATCGAGCGCCGCACCGCTGTGAATAAAAACCGCCGTACGCGTATCCGCACTTACGTCCGCAAGGTCGAAGAAGCGATTGCAGGTGGGGATCAGAAAGTTGCTGCCGAAGCGCTTCAGGCGGCTCAGCCGGAACTGATGCGTGGTGCTGGCAAAGGCATCATGCACAAGAAAACCGCCAGCCGTAAGGTTTCCCGCCTGGCTGCGCGTGTGAAAGCAATGTCTGCCTGAACCAGCTCACAGCTGAAATGACGAAGCGCGTCCCGTCGGGCGCGCTTTTGTTTTGGGGATCAGAGCTCTTTACGCTCCACTGAAAATTCACCGCTGATCGTGAACGGCAGGCCGTCATATTCGATGGGCTCGGCTGTCATGTAATCTTCGCAGCTGACGATCTCGATCTCGAATGTTCCGCTGATGGTGTCATCCGTCAGCTCTGTGATGGTGGCGGTGCCGACGGGGTCTTCAGCCGGGTCGCAACCGACCTGTGTCACCTGACCATTGATTTCCAGCGGCAGGGTGAAGATGGTGTTGTTGGTTCCGAACTCAGTCGTTTCATTCATGCCGTCATCGAAGTCCGGCGCCACACGGGCCATAAATTTCTGCCCTGAGAATTCCCACATATCCTCCATCGCATACCGATTTTTTGCGCGGTCCATGTCCTGCGTGAACTCCAAACCTTCGGAGGTGGTGATGGTCCATGTGTCTTCGGCCATAGCGGCGGTGGAAAGGGTGATCATGCTAGCGGCAAGCAGATATTTCATATCGGACTCCTGTTAGTTGGAAATGCGGGTGAAGGCGACGGCGCGGCTGATCGTGACCGGCTGGCCGTTGGCAACGGATTCGACACTCATCACACCATACATCGTATCGGCGCTGGCTATTCCCAGACGATAGGTGAAGTGCATCTTGTTGCCCTCAACCGTGACATCAGCCTCGGCTTTGATCCGGGCCATGTCGTTTATCGTACAGCCCGTCAGGACCTCCAGATCACTGTTGGTGAATTCAGGAGAGAAGACGATTTTGTTGCTCTGGTCCTTCACTTCGTTGAAGGTCCAGTCCGGCTCGTCCGTCCAGGAAAATTCAAGCGAAACGGGCAGCTCGTCATTCGCGGAAAACAGGCCGCGCGGATCATAGGCAAGATCCATCACGAAGGTCTTGGGATCTTCAGGGAAGGGCATCGCCCCCTGAGGCGTCGTCGCCACGCCGGGACGGTGGTGAACGCTCCACTGATCGGCAAACAAATATTCAACCTCTGCCCATTTCTGCGGATCGCTATATTCGCAAGGGTTGTAATTTGCCAATGCGCTGGGCGTTTGCCCAAGACTGTAACTTGTTGAAGATATTAGGAATATTCCTGCACATATCAGGTAATGTGAGTTTTTCATATGCCCCTCCATAGACAAACACGTGCTGGCATGCCGTGATTTTTGTCACAAAAAACACAGACCACAAAAAATAAATTGGTGCAAATCTTCGGTGCCGTTGATTTGTTTGGGAAATTTCAAATCGCCGTCACAAAACTGCAACTTGGTCGAAAATTTTTTACTGATTTTTCCAGATTCGCCTGACTCACCACTTGAGCGAATCTGCGCCGCCAGCTAGGTTCCCTCCACGCTAGGCGATTCCACTGCTCGCTGCCTTAAGCGTCGTCAATTTTGGTTGGTTTCTTGTGCGGAATAAGGCGATTTTCTGCAACGGGACTCTTATGCCTTGCCGATGCTGAGCTTGGAAGACCCAGTCGGGAGGAGGCTGCTCGCCAGCACGATAAATATGATGCTCCTACGGGGCGTCCAACGACAAAAAGGATTCGACCACGTGCCGAACGATGGAGATATGTCTGTTTACGAAGCGACCCCGACGGAAACGTGGGACGCGCTGAAAACAGACCCCACCGCGATACTGGTCGATGTCCGCACAAAACCGGAATGGGCCTATGTCGGCCTGCCCGATCTGTCCGCGCTTGACAAGTCGGCGCTGCTGATTGAGTGGGCAACCTTTCCGACGATGGAGCGGAATGAACACTTCGCCGAACATCTGTTCGAGCAGATCGGCGACACACCACCCTCTACTATTTATTTCCTTTGCCGGTCCGGCGTGCGCTCGTTGCGTGCTGCCAGCCTGATTTCACAGGCTGACCGGCGGATCAAATGCGTGAATATTACCGGCGGTTTCGAGGGTGACAAAGACGAATCTGGGCATCGCGGTGCCGTTAATGGATGGAAATTTGAAGGGTTGCCCTGGCTTCAGGACTAGGGACAACCCCGTGGGCGCAGGTCCGAGGGATAGTAGACTTATGACGAAAGATATTTGGGGGCGAATCCGCAGCGAGCTCAGAAACTCGCTTGGCAAGGATGAATTCAAAAGCTGGATCGATCCGCTGGAATTTATCAATGCTGACGGTCGAGTCGCGCGGTTCTCCGCACCGACCAGCTTCATCGGCAATTGGGTATCGCGTAATTACGGTGACATGATCCTGGAACAGTTCCGTGCCGAAAAGCAGCAGGTGGACCGGATCGCCTTCAAAACCGCCACAGCCCCCGCCAAGGCTGACCCCGAAGGGGGCAAAAAGAAAAAGAAGCCGAAAAAGGAAAAGGCCGTTGAATTCGAACTGCCGGGCTCGCCGCTCGACACGCGCTTTACCTTTGACAGCTTCGTTGTGGGCAAACCGAACGAACTGGCCCATGCCGCCGCGAAACGTGTGGCCGAAGGTGGGCCGGTGACCTTTAATCCGCTGTTCCTTTATGGTGGCGTGGGGCTTGGTAAGACCCATTTGATGCACGCGATTGCGTGGGAATATCAGCGGGCGCACAAAGGCTCGCGAGTACTATACCTGTCCGCCGAACAGTTCATGTACCGCTTCGTTCAGGCACTGCGGTTCAAGGACATGCACGGGTTCAAGGAGCTGTTCCGCTCCGTCGATGTGCTGATGGTCGATGACGTGCAGTTCATTGCCGGCAAAGATTCCACGCAGGACGAATTTTTCCATACATTCAATGCGTTAGTGGATCAGGGCAAGCAGATCATCATCTCCGCCGACCGTGCGCCGGGCGAAATTGAAGGGCTGGAAGAGCGGATCAAATCGCGCCTCCATTGGGGGCTGGTTGTTGACCTGCACCCGACGGATTACGAGCTGCGTCTGGGCATTCTGCAATCCAAGGCCGAGGCACATCTGAAAACCATGCCGGGAGTCGATATCGATGCGGGCGTACTGGAATTCCTTGCGCATCGCATTTCCTCGAACGTCCGGGTGCTGGAAGGCGCGCTGACGCGTCTGTTCGCTTTCGCTTCCCTCGTTGGGCGCGAGATCACGATGGATATGGTGCAGGAATGTCTGGCGGATATTCTGCGCGCGTCCGAGCGCAAGGTGACAGTCGAAGAAATCATGCGCAAAGTGGCGGATCATTACCATCTGCGAATGTCCGACCTTCTGTCGCCGCGCCGGGCCCGCAATGTCGCCCGCCCGCGTCAGGTGGCGATGTATCTGTCCAAACAGCTGACCTCAAAAAGCCTGCCGGATATCGGGCGGCGCTTCGGCGGGCGCGACCATACGACGGTGATCCATGCCGTGCGCAAGGTGGAGGAACTGACCCTCACAGACAGTCAGATCGCCGAGGATGTCGAGCTGCTGCGCCGGATGCTGGAAGCGTAGCACAAATTTCACGCTAAAATCCTTGCACTTCGCGAGGGTTCGGATAGTGTCACTGTCCGACCTGTTTGTGGTTAAAGAATTACGGTGGACGCCATGAAAGTCAGCATCGAACGCAGCGCTCTGATGAAAGCGATGAGCCGTGCGCAATCCGTTGTGGAGCGCCGGAACACGATCCCGATCCTCGCCAATGTTCTGATCGAAGCCGAAGGCGACAAAATCGCCTTCCGCGCGACCGATCTGGATATCGAGGTGCTGGACACCGCCCCCGCGGTGGTCAGTCAGGCCGGAGCCACGACCGTTGGCGCGCATACGCTGCACGAGATCGTGCGCAAACTGCCCGAAGGCGCGATGGTGGAATTGTCCGATGACGGCACCGCCGGACGATTGGAGATCAGCGCCGGGCGCTCGCATTTCAGTCTGGCGACCTTGCCGAAAGAAGATTTCCCGGTGATGGCATCGTCGGAATATGATTGCAATTTCTCGGTCAATGCGCCGGTGTTGAAACGGCTTCTGGACAAGGCAAAGTTCGCGATTTCTACCGAAGAAACAAGATATTACCTGAACGGCATCTATATGCACGCGGCCGAGGGCGCACAGGGAAAAGCGCTGCGCTGCGTGGCCACCGATGGCCACCGGTTGGCGCAGGTCGATGCGCCGTTGCCCGCCGGGGCGGAAACTCTGCCCGGCGTGATTGTGCCCCGTAAAACCGTGGGCGAGGTGATGAAGCTTCTGGATGACGACGACGCGGTGATCGCGGTCTCCGTCTCCGAAACCAAGGTGCGGTTTGCAACGCCAGAAATCACGCTGACCTCCAAGGTTATCGACGGATCTTTCCCCGACTATACCCGCGTGATCCCGCAGGGGAACAACAAACGTCTGGAAGTCGACGCGGCGGAATTTGCCAGAGCCGTAGATCGTGTGTCGACCGTGTCGTCAGAACGGTCCCGCGCGGTGAAACTGTCACTGGACGAGGATCGTCTGGTCCTGTCCGTCAACGCCCCTGACAGTGGCGCAGCGGATGAGGAACTGGCGGTCGCCTACGCGGACGAACCGCTGGAAATCGGGTTCAACGCGAAATACCTTCTGGAAATTGCCGGTCAGGTGGATCGCGAAAACGCGGTGTTCATGTTCAACTCCTCGGGCGATCCGACCTTGATGCGCGAAGGCAATGATGACAGCGCGGTTTACGTTGTGATGCCGATGCGGGTCTGATGCTCGCCGTTACCGAGCTTCGGCTTTCTCACTTTCGATCCCACAAGGCCGCGCGACTGGAAACAGACGGGCGGCCGATTGCGTTATACGGGCCAAATGGCGCGGGCAAAACAAACGTGCTGGAGGCCGTGTCGCTGCTCTCCCCCGGACGCGGTTTGCGCCGGGCCGCCATCGAAGACATGGCGCGGGCGCCCGAAAATCTCGGCTGGAAAATCAGCGCGGTGATGGAAAGCCTGTCGGAGGTTCACGAGATTGCCACCTGGGCCGAAGGGGACGCCAACCGCCGCGTCGAAATCGACGGTAAACCGGCGCCGCAGCTAGCGTTGGGAAAGATTTCCCGGATTGTCTGGCTGGTCCCGGTGATGGACCGGTTGTGGCTGGAAGGTGCGGGCGAACGCCGCCGGTTTCTGGACCGTATGGTGATGAGCTTTATTCCCGGTCATGCCGACGTGACGCTGGCCTATGAAAAAGCCATGCGCGAGCGAAACCGCCTGCTGAAGGATCAGGTGCGGGACGCGTCATGGTTCGATGCGCTGGAAACGCAAATGGCTATTGCCGGTGGCGCAATTTCCGCCAACCGGGCGGAGGTGTTGGAGCGGATCATCGCTGTGCAGGACCCGGACAGCCTCTTCCCGGTCGCCGACCTGTCGCTGGTCTCCGGCGATGAAATGCCGCCTGAACAAACGACCGAGACGCTGCGCGAAGCGCTCGCCGAAGGTCGCCCCCGCGACATGGCCGCCGGGCGCAGCCTGACCGGACCACACCGCGCCGATCTGCTCGCCGTTTATGCGGCCAAAGGGGTAGAAGCAAAGAACTGTTCGACCGGGGAGCAGAAGGCTCTGCTGGTGTCGCTGATCCTCGCCAACGCGCGGGCCTTGGCGGAGGATTTCGGGGCACCGCCGATCCTGCTGCTGGACGAGGTCGCCGCCCATCTAGACGCCGATCGGCGGGCGGCGCTGTATGACGAAATCTGCGCGCTGGGCGCACAGGCATGGATGACAGGCACCGGACCGGAATTGTTCGATGCGTTGGAGGACAGAGCGCAATATATCGAGGTTTCCGAAACGGACGGCATCTCTCAACTGAAGGAAATATCATGACTCCACAACGGGTTACGCTGATTACACTGGGTGTGCGGGATATAGAAGCCTCGAAAGATTTCTATGCCAAACTCGGCTGGACCCCGGCCCACGCCGAAGGCGATGTCGCCTTTTATCAGATGAACGGAAACCTGTTGGGGATGTTCGATCTTGCGGAACTCGCCAAGGATCAGGGGCGGCCCGGGGCTGATCTGGGCTTCGGCGCGACAACGCTGGCCCAGAATTTCGCGACCGAGGCCGAGGTGGACGAAGCCTACGCGCAGGCGCTCGCCGCCGGGGCAACGGGGCTGAAGAAACCACAGAAGGTGTTCTGGGGCGGCTATTCCGGCTATTGGGCTGACCCGGACGGCCATGTCTGGGAAGTCGCAATGAATCCGTTCTGGGCGCTCGGCCCGAATGGCGAGGTGACTCTGGAGTGATCCGCGCCACTGTGGCATCCTTCACCCAACGACTCGGAGGTGACCCATGTTCCGCATCCTGATCCCGATCCTGCTGCTCGCCCTGCCCGCGACCGCTCAGAATTTCCCGCAAAACCGCGAGGGGGTCTGGCACGGCGTTGGTGTCCAGATCGACGGCTATGACTGGGCAATCACCGTGACCATCCGGCCCGAACAGACCAGCATCGACTATCCGACGCTCGATTGTGGCGGGCGCTGGGACTATCTGAAGGTCACGGACGATCAGATCGTCGCGGTGGAACGCATCTTGTACGGCATCGAAAACTGTCTTGATGGCGGGCTGGTGAAGGTCGCCGACAATGACGGTGTGTCGCTGATCTATAACTGGTTTGACAGTGCCGGGAACCTGGCGGCAGCGGCTGTCCTGATCGAAGGGACGCTGGAAATGGATGAATATAAACCCCTGCTGGACCTGACGATGGACTCCGTTGGACAGGATTTCATTCAGGACAATGCGCGGATCATATTGGAAGAAAACGAGTTGTAACCTAGGTCAGTCTGGTATCTGTCACATCATTGTGCCATGCTGATCGCATCAAAACGGAGCTTTCGATGTTCACTCTCCTTCTCCCGCTGATCATTGCATTACCGATAGATAACGGCCCTCTGAATGAAACCCGTCAGGGCATGTGGCACGGGGCCGGGGTGCAGGTTGACGGGGTGGACTGGCCAATCAGCGTCAATATCATGGAAGACCGGGCCCTGGTGGATTTCCCGACGTTGAATTGCGGCGGGCATTGGGAATATCTGACCATCGACAATTATCAGATCACCGCGGTGGAGCGGATCACCTATGGTCAGGAGATCTGTGTTGATGGGGGAATGATCCTGATATCGGTTGTTGATCCCGGTTCGCTGGACTACCGGTGGCTGGACAAATCCGGTGAGCCCTACGCCGCTGCATGGCTATTCGAAGGCGAGCTGGATATGAACGACTATCCGGAGCTGTTGAACATGACGATGCAGACCGTTGGCAGTTATTTCATTCAGGACCCAGCGACTAAGACCGACAAAAAGTGACCCTCTCTGCCACTGAAATCCTACTTTACGCAGGGGGTCTGTTCATCCTGTTCCTGACGCCCGGCCCAGTCTGGGTCGCACTGGTCGCCCGCGCGGCGGCGGGCGGGTTCCACGCGGCATGGCCATTGGCGCTGGGTGTCGTGGTTGGCGACATGGTCTGGCCGCTTGTGGCGATATTTGGCGTTGTATTACTGGTTGAGCTTTACGCCGATTTCCTCACCGTTTTGCGCTGGGGCGGGGCGGCGATCCTGATCTGGATGGGCTATCGTACCATTCGCAAGGCTAACAAACCGCTGATCGGGGACGATAGATTAACCGCTGGCGGGGCGTGGGCCGGATTTGCAGCCGGGCTGATGGTGATCATGGGCAATCCCAAAGCCATCCTGTTCTACATGGGCGTGTTGCCGGGATTTTTCGATCTGGAGGCGATCAACGGGTGGGACATCGCCGTGATTGTCCTGATATCCGCCGCAGTCCCATTTATCGGCAACCTCATCCTTGGGGTCTTTGTCGGCAAGGTTCGCAGGTTCCTATCCTCGCCCATCGCGGTCAGACGGACAAATCTGACGGCGGGGACGGCGCTGATACTGGTCGGCCTCGCCATCGCCGTGCTATAGGGCGGCATGAAAATTTTTATTGCTCAGACGATTGATGGCTATATCGCCGGACCTGACGGCTCGATCGCCCATCTGGCGCCCTATGAGGCGAACGAATACGGCTATGACGCCTTTGTGGCCTCCTGCGACGGGGTGATCATGGGGCGGAACACGCTGGATGCGTTCTATCCGCAACATTCCTGGCCCTATCCCGACACGATGCCCGCCTGCATCATGACCCACCGGGTGCTGCCACAGGGGTTGCCCGAACATATCAGGGTATCGGAAAGCATCGAGATCGCGGCAGAGAAATTTCCCAACTCCTATGTCGATGGCGGGTTTGTCATCAACCAGTTCCTGATGCGCGGCCTGATCCGCGAAGCCCGCATTTTCACCGTGCCGGTATTTCTGGGCACCGGCATTCCGTTGTTTTCCGAAGGCGCGGCAGTGCAGCAAACCTGGCAACTGATGGGCAGCCGCCAATACCCCTGCGGGACAGTAGAAAACCACTATTTCATCCCTGAAAAATAGGGGTAGAAAAACGCCGCAATCGCGTGACATTGCCCAAAAAAGCGGCTAAAATCCCGACCACAAAATAAGGGATGTCTTTCATGGCCGACGACGATAAGAAGCCCGAGGAATATGGCGCGGATTCTATCAAAGTTCTCAAAGGGTTAGAGGCGGTTCGCAAACGCCCCGGTATGTATATCGGGGATACGGATGACGGATCGGGCCTACACCATATGGTGTATGAGGTCGTGGATAACGGTATCGACGAAGCCTTGGGCGGATATGCGGACACGGTGACGGTCATCATCCACGCGGACGAAAGCGTTTCGGTTAGCGATAACGGGCGCGGTATTCCTGTTGGTATTCACGAAGAAGAGGGCGTTTCCGCAGCCGAGGTTATCATGACCCAGCTGCACGCGGGCGGTAAATTCGACCAGAATTCCTATAAGGTTTCGGGTGGTCTGCACGGTGTGGGTGTGTCGGTTGTGAACGCGCTGTCGGATTATCTGGAATTGCGCATCTGGCGTGATGGCAAAGAACATGTCGCGCGGTTCGAACATGGCGACACGGTCAAACATCTGGAAGTCGTGGGTGAATGTGGCGACCGGACAGGGACCGAGGTGCGGTTTCTGGCTTCGACGGATACGTTCTCTAACCGCGATTATGTTTTTGCGACGCTGGAGCATCGTCTGCGGGAGCTGGCGTTCCTGAACTCGGGCGTGAAAATCAGCCTGCGCGACGAACGCCCTGCCGAGCCGCTGGAAACTCATCTGTTCTACGAAGGTGGGGTGCGGGAATTTGTGAAATATCTCGACCGGTCCAAGGTCGCGATGTTCGAAGACCCGATCTATATCACCGGCGAAAGCAACGGGATCACCGTCGAGGTCGCGATGTGGTGGAACGACAGCTACCATGAAAACGTCCTGCCCTTCACAAACAACATCCCGCAACGCGACGGCGGCACGCATTTGGCGGGTTTCCGTGGGGCGCTGACACGGACGCTGAACCATTACGCGGCGACCAGTGGATTGCAGAAGAAGGAAAAGGTCAGCTTTACCGGTGACGACGCCCGCGAAGGGCTAACAGCGGTGTTGTCCGTGAAGGTGCCTGATCCGAAATTCTCCAGCCAGACGAAGGACAAGCTGGTCTCGTCCGAGGTGCGTCCGGCGGTCGAAAGCCTGATGAACGAGAAGCTCGGCGAATGGTTCGAGGAGAACCCCCAGCAGGCGAAAGTCATCGTTGGCAAAATTATCGAGGCCGCGCTGGCCCGCGAAGCTGCCCGCAAGGCGCGTGAAATGACGCGCAAGAAATCCGCCAATGATGTCAGCTTCCTTGCTGGCAAGCTGAAGGAATGCTCCGAAAAAGACCCCGCCAAGCGCGAGCTATTCCTAGTGGAGGGGGATTCCGCCGGAGGCTCCGCCCAGACAGGGCGCGACCGGTCCACCATGGCGATCCTGCCTCTGCGCGGCAAAATCCTGAATGTGGAACGGGCCCGGTTCGACAAGATGCTCGGCTCTCAGGAGATCGGCAATCTGGTCATGGCGCTTGGCACCGGGATCGGGCGGGACGAGTTCGATATTTCAAAACTCCGCTACCACAAGGTCATCATCATGACCGATGCGGACGTGGACGGCGCTCATATCCGTACACTTCTGCTGACCTTCTTCTTCCGCCAGATGCCGGAATTGATCGAGGGCGGATACCTCTATATCGCGCAGCCGCCGCTTTACAAAGTGGCGCGGGGAAAGTCAGAGGTTTACGTCAAAGACCAGCAATCGCTGGAGGACTACCTGATCAATCAGGGTCTGGACAGCACGGTGCTGCGCCTGAAATCAGGCGAAGAAATCGCGGGGGCGGACTTGAAGCGCGTCATCGACGGCGCTCGTCAGTTCCGCCGTGTGTTGGAGGCTTTCCCGACCCACTATCCGCGCAACATACTGGAACAGGCTGCCCTTGCCGGCGCGTTCGATCCGGGTCGCGCCGATGATGATTTGCAGGCGGTGGCAGATACGGTTGCCAACCGGCTGGATCAGGTGGCGCTCGAATATGAAAAAGGCTGGCAAGGCCGGATCACGCAGGATCACGGCATCCGTCTGGCCCGCATCCTGCGCGGCGTGGAGGAAATCCGCACACTCGATGGCGCGGTGTTGCGCTCGGGTGAGGCCAGGCGCCTGTCCGAGATTTCCCAACAGACCCGCGACGTCTACCGCGATCCGGCGGTCCTTGCCCGCAAAGAACGCGTGACCGACATTCACGGCCCCATAGACCTGCTGGACGCCATTCTGGAAGAGGGCGAGCGTGGCCTGACGCTGCAACGCTATAAAGGTCTGGGCGAGATGAACCCCGGCCAGTTGTGGGAAACGACGCTGGACCCCGAAGCCCGCACCCTGTTGCAGGTGAAGATCAACCAGTCCAGCGAGGCGGACGAGATTTTCACCAAACTGATGGGGGATGTGGTCGAACCGCGCCGCGAATTTATTCAGGACAACGCCCTCTCGGTGGAGAATCTTGACTTCTAAGTCGCCCTTCCGCCGCCCGGTGTTGGAGGCCGCCGCCTACACCATCGGGATCATGGTGTTGGTGATGATCACCCGCTTGGCGATGGATATCCCGGTCAACATCACCGAGATCGCCGAGTTTTCCATGCGCGGTATCCTCTATTGGTCCGGCTATCTGAGCATCGCGTTCCTTAGCATTTTTGCCTTCAAATACTGGCGCAGCCGCGATCTGGCCGGGACCGGGAGCTGGCTGCTCCGGGCTTGTATCCTCTATGCGTTGATGATGATTTTCGGGCTGGGTTTCGGAATTCTGAAACCCCTTCGTAACGAACTCATCCCCTTCTTCGCCGATCCGCCAATGGTCTGGCTGGACCGGGTCATCCATTTCGGGTTCGACCCGTGGCGAACCTATCGCTGGGTTGTGGATGCCGTCGGGTATCTGGCGATCGACCATATCTACGGCGTCTGGTGGTTCTACGTGTCAGTCGCGCTGATTGCGATCACGGCAGGACTGGAAACCAACGAACATATCCGCATGGGGCTGCAGCGCGCCTATTTCCTGATCTGGGCGGTGATGGGGCTGGGGATCGCGACGATCTTCATGTCGGCAGGGCCGGTTTTTTACGAACGGATAGGCGGGGATGCGACCTATGCCGACTGGCGGGCTTATGTCACGCCGCTCGATTACGAAAAAACCCGGGCCTTTCACACCGCAGAACGGCTCTGGCAGCGCTATACAGACCGCGAGCTGGTCGTAGGCGCGGGTATCTCCGCCTTTCCGTCGATCCATGTGGCGATGGCAGCGCTTGCCACCTGTTATGCCTTCACGATCAACCGGGTTGTCGGGATTGCCGGGACTGTCTGGCTTTTCGTCATGCAGGTCGGGTCCGTTGTGCTGGGTTGGCACTACGCGATTGATGGATATTTCTCTATCCTAGTGACGGTGTTGCTATGGATATGGCTGGTGCCCAAAGCGCATCGCAAAGGGCGTTTCCCGATTATTCGGTCCCGATAGCTGCCAGCCCGGCGTCCAATGCCTCCTGCAGAACAGTCCGTGACGTATCCGCAAAAATATTGGCCACTTCGCCACCCTGACGTACGACAATGATGGTCGAACGACCGAATACATCGAAGTTACGGACGATCGGACGCTTTTCGAATTCGTCTAAATTCACCCGAACATATTTCATCTGTTCATAGGCCGGATTATCCCGACGCATCCGATCAATCAGGTTTTCCTGCGTTTCACAGGTATTGCACCATTCGGTATAATAGGACAGCACAACGACCTCATCCTCGGAGAGGAAGTCGTTGACCATACCGTCTGTATAGTCCAACCACTCAGGGTCTTCCTGCGCAATCGTGGCCACAGGAAAAGCTAAGGCTCCGCTCAGAGCCAATATTGCAGCAAGCTTTTTCATTTCCGTTCACCAGCTCATTTGGAGGGCAAGCTTAGGATTTCCGCTTCTGGTTGACAAGAGTTTCAGTAGACCATGCCGCAAGCGTTACTGGTTCGTGAAGGTTGGATCCGCGCGCCGGCGCCCTATATTTTCCAGCTGCACCGCCAGAATCCCAAGGCTGATGATGATGACACCGACAACGTCACGTAGGCCGAGATCCTCGCCGACAATAAGGGCGGCGATGGCGACTCCCAGGAACGGGTTGAGGAAATGGAACGCCGCCGCCCGGGTCGCCCCGATACGACGCACAAGGTAAAACCACACCAATGTTGCCAGCAAACCGGCGACCAGCATCGTATAGGCAAACGCCAGTCCCAACTGCCAGGTCCAGATAACGAACCAGTCTTCGGTCAGTACCGAAGTCAGAAAAAGAACGGTGCTTCCGACCAACATCGCATAGCCGACAGTGGTGACCACGTTCCCGCCACTAATCGCCCCCCGGACCATCAAAGTGGCGAGGGTCAGCGCAATAACCCCAGTAAAACACAGCGCCACACCGTATGGATCCGCACCCCCGCCCAGACGGGCGCTCATGATGATCCAGACACCAACAAGTCCCGCGAACAGCCCTGCAATGGCAACGGGCGACAGGCGCTGGCGCAGGAAAACCCAGCTGGCAAAGGCCACCAACAGGGGCAGAAGGCTGGCGATGATTGCCGCCAGACTTGCCTCGATCCATTGCATCGCAACAAAATTCACGCCCAGATATACACCATTCTGGAACAGGCCAAATATAACCACAGCGATCCATTGCTGGCGGGTCAGCCGCGAGGATTCTCCGATCATACGGGCGATAAATATCGCCAATATCCCCGAAAGCAGGAACCGCAGCGACAACAGCAGAAGCGGCGATGCATATGCAACCGCCACCCGCGCCGACGTGAACGCGCTGCTCCACATCAGGGCGAAACTGATCCCCATGATCAAAGATTTTATGTCCATTGTTCCCTCAAAAGAAAAAGGCCGCCAACAGGCGACCTTTTCCGGAAAACCTGCTTAAATTCAGGAATTCACAGCATCTTTCAACGCTTTGGCGATGGTCACTTTCGCAACGCGATCTGCATCTTTGTGCATCTGCTCACCCGTGGCCGGGTTACGCACCATGCGTGCAGGGCGCGCGCGACATACAAATTTACCCAGACCCGGCAGAGTCACGGCTCCCCCAGCGGAGACCTCTTTAGTAACGATTTCAGTCAGAGCTTCCAGAGTTCTGTTCGCAGACGCTTTGTCGGAACCGGTTGCATCGGCAAGAGCGGCGACAAGCGCTGTTTTAGTCATCGGTTTCTGAGTCATTTGAAAACGGTATCCCTAATTTTTGTTTCTTTTGTTTCACGAACCAGTACGGCTCACCCAAAGACTAAACCGTTTTTGAACAGCAAAAACAATCATAGAATTGCAATTTCGTCCTTTTTTTTAAGGCTACGCTGCGGAAAGTTGCCCGATTGGTCGGTTTTAGACTCTGTTCGGAATCTACAAAAACGCCGTTTCATCAAAAGACCGCAGTTTCCGGGAATGGAGGCGCTCCAACGGCATTTCTTTCAGTGATTGCATAGCCTTGATCCCGATCTGCAAATGCTGGGCCACCTGTCGTTTGTAAAATGCGGTCGCCATACCGGGCAGCTTCAGTTCGCCGTGGAGCGGTTTATCCGAAACACATAGCAGCGTCCCGTAAGGCACGCGGAAACGGAACCCGTTCGCGGCAATCGTGGCGCTTTCCATATCCAGCGCGATGGCGCGGGACAGGGACAGACGATGGACGGGGCCGGACTGGTCACGCAGCTCCCAGTTGCGGTTGTCGATGGTGGCGACGGTGCCGGTTCGCATGATCTTTTTCAGCTCGAAACCCGTGTAGCCGGTCACCGTTTCCACCGCGTCTTCCAGCGCGACCTGAATTTCCGCCAGCGCCGGGATCGGGACCCATGTCGGCAGGTCGTCGTCTAAAACGTGATCCTCGCGGACATAGGCGTGGGCCAGAACGTAGTCACCCAGCGACTGCGAATTCCGCAGCCCCGCGCAATGCCCCAGCATCAGCCACGCATGCGGGCGCAGTACCGCCACATGGTCGGTGATGGTTTTCGCGTTTGACGGTCCCACCCCGATATTGATCATCGTGATCCCGGTATTGTTCGGCGCGGTCAGGTGATAGGTCGGCATTTGCGGCAGCTTGGATATCGGGTCGCCAACGGTCCCGCCTTTGGTCGTCACGACATTCCCGGGTTCGATCAAGGCGTCATAGCCGGAGTTCGGCTCCTTCAGCATCGACTTGGCGAATTCCAGGAACTCATCCATGTAGAACTGATAGTTGGTGAACAACACATGGTTCTGGAAATGGCTGGGACTGGTCGCTGTGTAATGCGACAGCCGCGCCAGCGAATAATCCACCCGCTGCGCGGTGAAAGGTGACAGGGCGCGCATGCCTTCGGGGTCAAGCCCGGCCTCGCCATTTACGATCAGGTCATTGGTGGTTTCCAGATCGGGCACATCGAAAACGTCGCGGAGCGGGCGTTGCAAACGATCCTCGATCGAGCCTTCGATATGCGTGTTCTCCTCCATCGCAAAATGGAGCGGGAGCGGTGTGCCGGAGAAGCTGACCTCGATCGGGACGCCGTGATTTTTCAGTAAAAGGCCGATCTGCATTTCCAGATAATTGGCGAACAGGTCGGGGCGCGTGATCGTGGCGCGATAGGTGCCGGGTTCGGCGACGTGGCCGAAGGACAGGCGGCTATCGACCTTGGCAAAGCTGGTCGTGGTGATGGCGATTTGCGGGTAATAGGCGCGGTAACGGCCTTTCAGCTCACCGCCCTGCATGACGTCAGCGAAATTGCTACGCAGGAAATCAGTGGCGGAATCATACAGTTTCTGCACCGCCGCCACAGCCGATTTTGCATCGTCAAAAAGTTTCGGTTCAACCGGGTCCGGCGCGATTACCGGCAGGTGTAAGTTATTGCTATTCATTCAGTTTCCAAAAATAAGGGTGTTTCTTTGAAGGTCGTGACGTCGATCAATCCGATGTCTGAAATCCGGAGTTCCGGGATCACAACCAATGCCAGCAGCGAGTGCTGCATATAGGCGTTGTTCAGTTTGCAGCCGCAGGCCTGCATCGCGGCAACGATGGCTTGGGCGTCGGCGGCAACCTCGGCCGCCGGAGCGTCGGACATCAGTCCGCCAATGGGTAGCTTGACCAGTGCCAGCTCCTTCCCGTCCTTGAATACGGTGACGCCGCCGCCCACCGTGCGCAGCCGGTTCGCGGCCAGCGCCATGTCGGTTTTCGACGTGCCGACAACGATCATATGATGACTATCATGCGCGACGGTCGAGGCCACGGCGCAGTCGCCGGTATAGCCAAATCCGCTGACGAATGCGTTGGTCACACCACCCGTCGCGCGGTGGCGTTCCACCAGCGCGATCTGGCACACGTCCTGCGCCGGATCACCGACGGCAAGTCCGTTTTCGACCGACAGGTCAGCCGTCAGCGCCTTGGTCGGGGCCTGATTTTCCACAACACCGATGACGCGGGCTTTGACCGCGTTCGCGCCATCGGGCGCGGCAATGTCGAAATCCGTCGCGATCAGGTCGCGGGCCATATTCACCGATTGCCGCGCCTTTTCCGGCCAGTCAAACGGCTCTTCTTCGCCAATAAGCTCTCCATCCTCGGCAATCACCTGACCCCGAGCGATCACGGTTTCAATCGGCAGGCTGCGCAGATCCGAGGTCAGGATCACGTCCGCCCGCCGCCCCGGGGTCACCGAGCCCAGCTCGCGCTCCAACCCGAAATGCGTCGCGGTATTGATCGTTGCCATCTGGATCGCGATCAGCGGGTCCAGACCACAGTCCATCGCGTGCCGCACCACGCGGTTCATGTGGCCGTCATTCACCAAGGTGCCGGAGTGGCAATCGTCGGTGCAGAGGATAAAGTTCCGCGGGTCCAGACCACGTTCGGTCACGGCGGTCACCTGCGCCTCGACATCATACCAGGCTGATCCCAGCCGCATCATCGAGCGCATCCCCTGACGCACGCGGGCAATCGCGTCATCTTCCGATGTCCCCTCGTGATCGTCCGCCGGCCCCCCCGCCGCATAGGCGTGGAAACCTTTCAGATCGGGCGAGGCATAATGCCCGCCAACAACCTTCCCGGCGCGTTGCGTCGCTGCCAGTATCGCCAGCATCTTCGGGTCGTTATTCATGACTCCGGGGAAATTCATCATCTCCCCCAGCCCGATGATATTCGGCCAGCCCATCGCCTCGGCGACATCATCCGGCGTGATTTCAAACCCCGTTGTTTCCAGCCCGGGGGCCGAGGGCGCGCAGGAAGGCATTTGGACGAAAACGTTGATCCGCTGCGCCAAGGCCTCGTCATGCATCAGGCGGACACCTTCCAGCCCCATAACATTGGCAATTTCGTGGGGGTCGACAAACATTGACGTGGTGCCGTGCGGGATCACGGCGCGGGCGAATTGTGTAACCGTCAGCATACCGCTTTCGATATGCATATGGCCGTCACACAGGCCGGGCATGATGTAACGCCCCTCGGCCTCGATCACCTGTGTATCAGGTCCGATCATCGCGCTGGCATCCGGCCCGCAATAGGCGAAACGTCCGTCGGCAATGGCGATATCGCTGCCGGGAATAACTTCGCGTGAATGCACATTCACCCATTGCCCGCCACGGATCACCATGTCAGCAAAGGCGCGGCCCGAGGCCACGTCGATCAGGCGGGGGGCAACATCAGCCCATGATTTTAAGGGATGTATCGTCATGCAGCAATTTCGCACAAGGTCACGGACCTGTTCAAGCGAATAATTTGTGACGTAACGACAAAGGGTTAGGCAAATGCATTCCGCAAGATCAACGTCAGCATCTCCGCATCCAGCGGCTTGAACGCCTCGCGCTGATTGCTGTCGAGGTCAAAGACCCCCAGCAATTCGCCAGCGCGGTTCAGGACGGGCAGAACCAGCTCGGATTCGGTTGACGAGGAACAGGCGATATGGCCCGGAAACTTGTCCACATCTGCCACCAACTGAACCGATTTCGTCCGCGCTGCCATCCCGCAAACACCTTTGGAAAACGGGATCGTCAGGCAGCCATGCCCACCCTGATAGGGGCCGATTTTCAGAGTGTCATTGCCGACATTGCGGTAAAACCCGACCCAGTCGAACCGGTCGTCTGAAAAATACACCTCGCACGCGATGGTGGCCATTTTAGAAATGACGTCATTTTCACCATCGACCAGTGCAGCAATGCGGTTTGACAGGTCACCGTAATCGACAAGCATGGGTAAAATCCCTTTTCGTTAATCCTGCGGGATATATGGGGATATTTCGGAAAAAAGAAAGATCAGACGTGGCGGAACAGTCGGATCGTGCTGTCGCCATATTTGCGTTCGTCCAGTTGCGCTACCCCGAGCGGAGGGGTCACTGCCCCGCCTTCCTCCCAAACGATCAGGGCGCCGGGTGCAATCCAGCCCCCGGCAATGGCCGCCGCCAGCGCCTTTTCCCCCAGACCCTTGCCATAGGGCGGGTCGAGGAAGATCAGGTCATGCGGTTCCCCCACCCCCAACCGCGTGGCATCGCGCCGGATCACGGTGGTTTCATCCGCAACCCGCAGCTTGGTGATGTTTTCCGTCAGCAGCTTCTGGGCGACGCGCCCGTCATCCACGAAGGTCACGCGCGACGCACCACGCGACAGCGCCTCCAGCCCCAGCGCCCCGGTTCCCGCGAACAGGTCCAGCACCTGCGCGCCCTCCAGCCCATAACCGTGCGTCAGGACGTTAAACAGGCTTTCGCGGACGCGGTCGGTTGTCGGGCGCAGATGCGCGGCGGCGTCCCCCTTGCCAACGGCTGCCAGTGCCGTGCCGCGAAACCTGCCGCCGATGATCCTCATTTCCACCTCGATTTGTTCGTGGGAACGCTAGGGGCGCTTGCTGATTTTGACAAGCATCCCATCTTGCAATCCCGGCGAATTCACAAGAATATGCCCTCACGATGTATATGTTCAAATCCTCCTCTACCTTCTTTCTGGGCTGATCTTCACAGTCATCGGCGCCCCGCGCCAGAAGGTTAATGGTCACGCACTTGCGTTGGCCTGATGGAGAATTTTATGGAACATCAAAACATCACCGGTCTGGATAACCGGCACATCACCCAATTTATTAATGACGGCTATGTCAGGATCGACAACGCCTTTTCTGAGGGCGACGCAGCCCGTGTTCGTGCGCTTCTGTGGCAACAGATAGACGCCGACCCGGATGATCCCTCACCGGTGGTCAGGTTGGGTATGCAAACCCATCCTGACATCGTGGCGACCGCAAACACGCCGCAACTTCACGCGGCTTATGACGCACTGGTAGGGCAAGGGCGCTGGATACGCCCCGGTGCAATTGGCACCTTTCCGGTGCGGTTCCCCTCGCCCGAGGATCCGGGCGACACGGGTTGGCATGTCGATATGAGTTTCGGGACCGAGGATCCGGACTTCCTGAACTGGCGGGTGAATATCACCAGCGACCATCGTGCTTTGCTGATGCTGTTGCTCTATTCCGATGTGTCGGAGCGTGATGCGCCGACGCGCATTCGGGTTGGTTCCCACGCCACCATCGCGCGACAGTTGTTGCCCCATGGCAAAGCAGGACTAACCCTGCGCGAATTGGCCGAGAACGGGTTTGCAGAAACCGCAGATTGCCCGAAGGTTCTGGCGACAGGCAAAGCGGGGACGGTTTACCTGTGTCATCCGTTTCTGGTGCATGCTGCGCAGCGTCATACCGGAACAAACCCAAAGGTCATGGCACAACCGCCGCTGATCCCAACCGGGTCGTTTGATCCGGTATTGCCGCCTTCGCCCGTTCAAGTGGCAATCCGTCAAGCTTGTGGGTTGAGGATGGATTAAAGCAAGGACTTTACGTCGGATTCCGGATCGGAAACCAAGTCGGGGGTGGGGGATTTTCCGCCCTCGATCAGCCGCTTGCCAACCATATAGGCGCGCGGGTCGTTCATCGCATCGACGGCTGCCAATGCCGTGCCGCGAAACCTGCCGCCGATGATTCTCATATGGTCCCCTGTTCTGCCCGGGTGACGGCATCGGCCAGCTTGGGCAATAAGTCAAACTGGAAATCCGCCTGATTGCCCGACTCCTTGTGCCAACAAGCCGACAGCGCTACATGCGCCTGCGCCCAACGCAACAGCCGGGCGCGGTCCCATCCCATACAATTGGCGATGACTCGTGACATATGGTCGATCCGCGCCGGGTCCTGTGCAAGCTCCCCCGCGCCAACAGGGTTCTGGAACAGGTTGGCGGCCTCGTAATAGGGGTCCCCGATCAGACCTTTCGGGTCAATGACCAGCCAGCCCCGATCCGACTGCAGGATATTGTCGTGATGGAAATCACCGTGGAGGGGGATTTGCGCCTGATCCTCGGCAAATAACATCTGTGCGACGCGGATCGCATCGCGGACATGCTGCTGATGTTCCTCAGGCCATTGGTTGGGATTCTGACCAAGCAGGCTTCGAAACTGGTCCTGCAACGCCCGCAGTCCGGGCGGGTGCGGTCGCGGTTTTTGCAGCGCGAGGAGCATATCCGCCGCGATCTCCATCGCCTGTGCGTCATCGCCACGCCGGACCATGTCGCCCAGCGTCTGCCCCGGCACAAATTCCATCAGAACGCCCATCTCGCGCACATCGAACACCCGCGCCGCGCCGTCACCATCGAGCCAATGCAAGAGGTTGACGCCAAGGATCTCATCCTCGCCGTAAGGTTTCAGCAGTTTGACCACGACCGGCCCGTGATCGGGACTGGTCGCACGGTACACCTCACTGGTCGGCGTTTCCGCCAGTGGCGACATGTCCGTCAGGTGCCAGTCGGCAATGGCTTGATCGCAGCGATTCACCCGGCCAGTTCGTCCATTTTCCGCGCCAGTTTCACGTCGCGGTCGGTCAGGCCCTTCGCGTCATGACTGATCAGGGTGACCTCCACCGAATTGTAGACATTCGTCCATTCCGGGTGGTGATTCATCTTTTCCGCAAGGATCGCGACCTGCGTCATCCAACCGAAGGCAGCAACAAAATCCGGGAATTTGAAGGTTTTGGTCAGTGCATCCCGCTCTGCCATCGGTTCCCACCCGTCGGCGAACAGTTCCGGCAACAGGTTCGCGCGTTCGGCGTCGGTCAATTTGGGTGACATCATTCGGCATCCTCCACTTTTTTGAACGGGCCGTAACTGGTCATGATCTCGATATCCTCGCCCACCGCCTCGCGCTCGTGACGCAGATATTCGTCAACGGCACGGCGAAAGCCTTCGTCGGGCAGATAGTGCAGCGAGTAGACGGGCGAAGGCAGATAGCCGCGTGCCAGCTTATGCTCGCCCTGCGCCCCGGCCTCGACCCGGTCCAGCCCGTGCGCGATCGCGTAATCAATTGCCTGATAATAACACAGTTCAAAATGCAGGCAGGAATGATCCTCGACGCAGCCCCAATAGCGGCCAAACAGGGTCTCGCCACCGATGAAATTCAGCGCCCCGGCGATGTAGCGCCCTTCGCGTTCGGCCAGCACGAGCAGGATATCATCGCGCAGCGTTTCCTGTGCACAGTCAAAGAATTCGCGGGTCAGGTAGGGCCGCCCCCATTTGCGGCTGCCAGTGTCCTGATAAAATCGCCAGAAGGCGTCCCAATGGTGGGGTTCGATGGCCTCCCCGGTCAGTTGCACAATCTTTCCGCCAAACGCCTGTGCGGTCGCGCGTTCCTTGCGGATATTCTTGCGTTTGCGGCTGGACAGGTCTGCCAGAAACGCGTCGAAATCAGCGTAACCGTTGTTTTCCCAGTGAAATTGCTGAGTCATGCGTTGCAACAGACCCAACTCACCGGCGAAGGCATATTCCTCTGCCGTACAGAAGGTCACGTGGAATGACGACAGGTGATTGTTTCGCGTCAGCTGCATCGCGCCATCCAGCAAAGCCCGACGCGCAAGATCCGTATCCGCCAGCAACCGTCGCCCGGTCGCCGGTGTAAACGGCACAGCACATTGCAGCTTCGGGTAGTAGCGCCCGCCTGCCTGTTCATAGGCATGTGCAAAGCTGTGATCGAAGATATATTCGCCCTGCGAGTGGCTTTTGGCGTAGAGCGGCATCACCCCGATCACCTGTCCCTCCATCCGAGCGACCAGATGATAAGGCTGCCAGCCGGATTGCCCCCCGACCGAGCCGCTATCCTCCAACGCTTTCAGGAACCGGTGCGTGGTGAACGGGTCAAACGGGTCCGCGCCCGCACAGCGGTCCCAGTCGGCGGCGTCGATCCCGTCGATGGATTGTAGCATGTCGATATGGATTTCCGCCATTGTCGCCCTTTCCCCCTCAAGATGGCGCACGGAGGGGAAACGTCAACAGAGTTGTGGTCACAAAATCTTAGGATATACTGCCGCGGAAATAATCAGGGGGCTCCCATGTGGGATTTTAGCATGACTAAGGCTATGGGTCTGATGATAAAGACCCTGCCGTTCGTGATTTTCCGGGTGATTGTGTATTTTGGCATTTCTGCAGCTTTCGTGGCGGCGACCGGTGTTGGCGCCGGGATCGGCTGGGGTATCGGGGCGTTTGGCGATGATGATTTCCGCGCCGGCGCGATCTTCTACGGCGGCTCCATCGGGTTTGCGCTGTCCGCCGGGGCGCTCTATTTCTTGCGCGAATATCTGCTTTATATGGTTAAGGCCGGACATATCGCCGTGATGATCGAACTTATGCAAGGCAAAGAGCTGCCCGGCGGGCGCGGACAGGTCGAATATGCTCAGAAGATCGTCAAAGATCGCTTCAAGGAAGCGAATATCCTCTTCGTCATGGACCAGTTGATCACTGGGGTGATCCGCATGGTGACCGGGATGTTGGAAGGCATCGCCTCGCTAATCCCGATTCCTGCGCTGCAAAATCTGGTCGGCGTGTTCAAAGCATTCCTGAAGATCGCGGTTGGCTTTCTGGACGAGATCATCCTCGCCTATATCATCAAGAAAGACGCCGACAATCCGTGGGAAACTGCGCAGGAGGGGTTGGTCTATTACGCCCAGAACTCCAAGCATATCATCAAGAATGCTGCGTTTCTGGCGCTGTTTGTCTATGTGTTGTCCTTCGTCGTCTTCCTGCTGATGCTGGCACCAGCGGCGTTTTTCGTCTGGCTGATCCCGGGCGCATGGTCGGCTGGCGGGTTTGTCTTCGCCATCATCTTCGCCTGGGCGGTGAAGAAGGCGCTGCTGGATCCGTTCGCGCTGGCCTGCATGATGCAGGTCTATTTCGAGGTGATCGAGGATCAGACCCCCGACCCGGTTTGGGAAGGGCATCTGGCCAATGTCTCGAAAAAATTCGTGAAGCTGAAGGATCGCGCGGTGAAATGGGCCGGCGGCAAGGCAGGGACGCCGGAGCCCGAGGCTTAACAAACCCGCTTGTGACGTAGGGCGGGCGCCTGACCATGGGATGGCGCCGCCTTGCTTGTTATTGGCACTTTATGGTTCCGCTGCAAATGACCGTCGAACCTTCCTCACCGCTGCCAAAGCGCCAGCCCGGCGGCTTGCGCCTTGATTCCGGGCGAAGTGGGAGGTCAGCGGTTAACTTTTCATCATATCCCGAAGTTCATAAATCAGCGCCAACGCCTCTTTCGGCGTCAGCTCGTCAGGCAACACGTCCTTAAGCCGATCCTCGACATCCGACGGGACCATTGGTTGTGACACCGGTGCGGGCGTTGCGCTGAACAGTGGCAGGTCATCGATCAGGGTTTCGGCCTTGCCTCCGCCCTCACGATCCCCCTTCTCCAGCGCCTCCAGCACCACGCGGGCGCGTTCCACGACCGCTGGCGGCAACCCCGCCAGCTTCGCGACCTGAACGCCATAGGACCGGTCCGCCGCGCCCTCGCGGACCTCGTGCAGAAAGACGACGTCACCTTCCCATTCGCGTACAGCCACTGTGGCATTGCGCAGACCGGAGAGTTTCGCCGCCAGTGCGGTCAGTTCATGATAATGCGTTGCAAACAGGGTCCGGCATTTGTTGACATCATGCAGGTTTTCCAGCGTCGCCCACGCAATCGACAGCCCGTCATAGGTCGCCGTGCCGCGCCCGATTTCATCCAAAATCACAAGTGCGCGCTCGCCCGCCTGATTCAAAATCGCCGCCGTTTCGACCATTTCGACCATAAAGGTCGATCGTCCCCGCGCCAGATCATCCGCCGCCCCAACGCGGCTGAACAGCTGATCGACGACGCCGATTTTCGCCTCTGCCGCCGGGACGTAGGCACCCATCTGCGCCAGCAGCGCGATCAGGGCATTTTGGCGCAGAAAGGTCGACTTACCCGCCATGTTCGGCCCGGTCAGCAGCCAGACCTGCCGATCCGACAGGTCACAATCGTTGGCGACAAAGCTCTCGCCATCACGACGCAGCGCTGCCTCCACCACCGGGTGACGGCCCCCAACCACGCGAAACGCGCGCGAGCCGTCCATCTTTGGCCGCACCCAATCCTCGCCAACAGCCAGATCGGCCAGTGCAGCAGCCAGATCGACCTCGGCCAGCGCTTTGGCGGCCTGTGCAATCTCTACCGCATAGTCCAGAACAGCATTGCGCAGATCTGCGAATACCGCTTTTTCCAGCTCCAGCGCCCGCCCACCGGCGTTGAGGATTTTGGTTTCCATCTCCGACAGCGGCACTGTCGTGAACCGCACCTGATTGGCGGTGGTCTGGCGGTGGATGAAGGTTTCCGACAGCGGCGCGCCCAGCATTTTTTCAGCATGGTTCGCCGTTGTTTCCACGAAATAGCCCAACACATTGTTATGTTTGATCTTCAACGAGGATATCCCGGTCAGCTCAACATATTCCGCCTGCATTGCCGCAATGACCGACCGCCCCTCGTCACGCAGCTTGCGCGCTTCGTCCAGATCGGCGTTGAATCCCTCGGCCACGAACCCGCCGTCACGCGCCAGCAACGGTGGTTCTGCCACCAGCGACGCGTCCAACAGGTCGACCAGCGCCTCGTGCCCCTCGGCATCCGACAGCGCCGCGTTAAGGAGCGGGGGCAGTGATCCGCTGCCAAGGGCGCTCGCCAAAGCCCCCGCCTGCGCCAACCCATCGCGGAGCGCCGCCAGATCACGCGGGCCACCCCGGTCCAGCGCCAGCCGCGACAAGGCGCGTTCCATGTCCGGGGCTTTGCGTAACGCGTCGCGGGTGTCCTGTGCGGCCAGACGGTCATTTACGAAATAGCCGACGGCATCATGGCGGTCGCCAATCACATCCAGATCGGTGGAGGGGCTGGTCAACCGCACCTGCAACAGCCGCGCGCCACCGCCCGTTACGGTCCGGTCCACCGTTGCCAGCAGTGATCCGCCTCGTTCCCCCGACAGTGTCCGCGTCAGTTCCAGATTGCGCCGCGTCGCCGCGTCGATCTGCATCGTGCCGCCTTGCGCTTCCTTGACCGGAGGGCGCAGCAGCGGCAGCTTACCTCGCTGCGTGATATCCAGATAATCGACGAGCGCACCCATCGCGGCGATCTCGGCCCGATCAAATGTTCCGAACGCATCCAGCGATTTGACCTTGAACAGGCTGTGCAGGCGTCCCTCCGCCGCACTGCTGTCGAATGACGCCGCCGCAAGGGGGGTCAGCGTTGCGCCCATATCCTCTACGGTATCGCGAAAATCCTCGGCGACGCTGTCAGACACGAGCACCTCTCGCGGGGCCAGCCGGGCCAATGTCGGCGCCAGCGCGACGCGCGTCAGGGGCGAGACATGGAAATCCCCCGTCGACACATCGACCCATGCAATCGCCATCGCATCGCGGACCTGCGCCACGGCCGCCAGAAAATTGTGCCGCCGCGCGTCCAGCAGCGAATCCTCGGTCAGTGTGCCGGGTGTCACCAGCCGCACGACGTCGCGCTTCACGACCGACTTTGATCCGCGCTTCTTCGCCTCTGCAGGATCCTCCATCTGCTCGGCAATCGCCACGCGGAAGCCTTTGCGGATGAGCGTCAGAAGATACCCTTCGGAGGAATGATGCGGCACGCCGCACATGGCGATATCCTCGCCCAGATGCTTGCCGCGTTTGGTCAGCGCGATGTCCAGCGCCTCTGCCGCGGCGATGGCGTCGTCAAAGAACATCTCGTAAAAATCGCCCATGCGATAGAAGAGCAGCGCATCCGGATATCGTTCCTTGATCTCCAGAAACTGCGCCATCATGGGCGTTACACTGCCAGAATCCTTCGCCGCCATCGGCCCCCCTTTTCGGAGGCTAGTGCTACCACGCAGGCGCGCGCAACGGAACCGGTCAAATCACAGGCGGAACCATTTTTGGATGATGTTGCCGACGGTGCCATCGTCACCCCGGATCGGTTCGAACAGGAGCTCGGTCTCCGTGCAGGTGTACAATCCCGCCGCCGCGCCAATCGGGGTCATTTCGTCGGTCACGGGGATTTCCATCACCATCGCTTCCATTCCCGGCATTTTTACGCTGGCCGTGGCCGTATAGGCGAAATCACCCATCGTGAAAAAGAAATCCTCTCCCTCCGCCACGACGCTGAATTCGCCGCGCCCGACAAGGGTCACGTCTGTGGGCGGCAGATCTTCGATTTTGCTACCGATGGTCAGGCCGGCAATGTCATATTGCCCGTCTCCGGTGTCGAAAATGGTCATCAGCGCCTCGCCGGTGATCGTGACTTCTTCAGCCCCCATCACATCCATCATCTGTTCGCCGAATTGCAGATAATCCGGTTCCCACATGCCGATCAGACAATCGTCCAGCGCCAGTGTCGGGGTTGCGATCAGGCTTGCCAGTCCGGCAAACACGAAAGAGCGTTTGATATGAATCATATTAGGTCCCACCAGTTTTTCGTATTCACAACTTATGGCGAATATCACCGAACTTATGTGGGAAAGCTTGCAGAAAGCCAAGAATTTCCCTAATTTAGAATAATTCTAAAAAAAGGGCCACCATGCTGCAATCCCTATCCAGTCGCCGTCATTTCAAAGACCTGTCCGAGGCTGAGATCCTCGCGCTGGCAATTTCTGCCGAAGAAGACGACGCCCGCATTTACGCGACCTACGCTGCGGAGCTGCGCGATGACTACCCGTCCTCTGCCGCCGCCTTCGATCAGATGGTGAAGGAGGAGGAAGAGCATCGCCAACGTCTGATCGACGCCTTCCAATCCCGGTTCGGCGATGTAATCCCGCTGATCCGGCGCGAGCATGTCGCGGGCTATTACAACCGCCGCCCCGTCTGGTTGGTGCAGAATCTGGGGCTGGAACGTATCCGCGAAGAAGCCCGCAAGATGGAGCAGGACGCGCATAATTTCTATATTGCCGCGGCGCAGCGATCCTCTGACCCCGATACGCGCAAGCTGCTGGGGGAGTTGGCCGCGGCCGAGCTGGGCCATGAAAAAACTGCCTCAGAACTGGTCGAGGGGCTGGATGGTGACGAAGGCGAAGCTGAAAAAGAAACAGCCCACCGCCAGTTTGTCCTGACATGGGTGCAGCCCGGTCTGGCGGGGCTGATGGACGGGTCTGTCTCGACCCTCGCGCCGATCTTCGCCACCGCCTTTGCGACACAAGACCCGTGGACCACGTTTCTGGTTGGCCTTGCGGCATCGGTTGGTGCCGGGATTTCCATGGGCTTCACCGAAGCCGCGCACGATGACGGCGTAATTTCCGGCCGCGGTTCCCCAATCAAGCGCGGTATCGCGTCCGGCGTCATGACCCTGCTCGGCGGTCTTGGCCATGCTCTGCCCTATCTGATTCCGGATTTCTGGACCGCCACCACCATCGCCTTTGCCGTGGTGTTCGTGGAACTGTGGGCCATTGCGTGGATCCAGAACCGGTATATGGAAACCTCCTACCCCCGCGCGATCTTCCAGGTTGTTCTGGGCGGCGGGCTGGTGTTAGCTGCGGGGATATTGATCGGCGGAGGATAAATGCGCGCGTTCTGGTTTCTGATCCTGACGGCAGTGACGGCACAGGCACAGGAACCGCTTTGGCCGCAAGTCTCTGCCCTTTTGAGCGAACGCTGCATAATTTGTCATTCCGGGGGCGGAGCGCCGCTGGGTCTGTCGCTGGACAGCTATGACGGGGTGATGAACGGGTCGTTCATGGGTGCGGTGGTTAGTCCCGGCGATCCCGCTGGGTCAGAGATCATTCGCCGCCTGCGCGGTCTGTCCACCCCGCAAATGCCGCTCGACGGACCGCCATTTCTGGATGACGCTCAAATCGCGCTGGTCGAAAACTGGATCGCTGCGGGGGCGGAGCAGGATGGTGACAGCGTTGTCACTGACGTGGTGGCGGATGACGGCATCACAACATATTCCGACGTCGAACCCATCTTCAAACAGCGTTGCATCGTCTGCCATTCCGACAATGGCCGCTACGCTGCCCCGCCCGAGGGGCTGCGGCTAACCTCGCTGGCTGACATTCTGGCAGGTGGCGAACGTGTCGTCCTGATCCCCGGCAACCCGCAAGCGTCCGAAATTTGGCGGCGGGTCGAGGGACTGGCGGACCCAAGAATGCCTTTTGACGGCCCGCCCTATCTGACGCACGGAGAAATCGCCCTGATCCGCGACTGGATTGAAACGGGTGCAACGGATGATGACGGGAATCCATCAGCCATCCCCTCAGGAAATGTTCGTCTCCGGGGGGTAGTCACGGACGAAAACGAAATCGACGGTGTGCCATTCGCCGTCACCCCTAACACACGGGTGGAGGATCGCCTGACCACCGGTCAACAGGCCGAGGTCCGTGCGACCGTGAACCCTGACGGCACCTTGACGGCCTATCGGTTAAGGGCGCGGTGACTCCACCCTTGCCCCCTTCTTTCATCTATGTGTAATCTGCCCGTTCGCAGCCTAATCACATTGAAAGACAGTCATGGCCGGAAACAAAGTTACCGACAAGGAAGCTCTCGCCTATCATCTGGAGCCAAGTCCCGGAAAAATAGAGATTAATGCCTCCACAGCGATGGCGACGCAGCGGGACCTTTCGCTGGCCTATTCGCCCGGTGTTGCCGTGCCCGTGCAAGCAATCGCGGATGATCCGGCGACCGCCTACGACTATACCACCAAGGGCAATCTGGTGGCCGTGGTGTCTAACGGTTCGGCCATTCTGGGGATGGGGAACCTCGGCGCTCTGGCCTCCAAACCCGTGATGGAGGGGAAGGCGGTTCTGTTCAAACGCTTCGCCGACGTGAATGCCATCGACATTGAACTCGACACCGAAGACCCCGAAGAAATCATCACCGCTGTGCGTCTAATGGGTCCGACCTTTGGTGGCGTGAACCTCGAAGATATCAAAGCGCCGGAATGTTTCATCATTGAGCAGCGCCTGAAGGAAGAAATGGACATTCCGGTGTTCCACGACGACCAGCACGGCACCGCCGTGATCTGTGCCGCCGGGTTGATCAACGCGCTGCATATTTCCGGCAAGAAGATCGAGGATTGTAAGATCGTTCTGAACGGCGCCGGGGCTGCCGGCATCGCTTGTCTGGAACTGGTCAAAGCCATGGGCGCCAAGCATGACAATTGCATCATGTGCGACACCAAAGGCGTGATCTATCAGGGCCGGACCGAGGGCATGAACCAGTGGAAATCAGCGCACGCCGCCAAGACGGACCTGCGCACACTGGATGAAGCCATGAAGGGCGCCGACGTGTTCCTTGGTGTGTCCGCGAAGGGGGCTGTCACCGGGGATATGGTTAAATCCATGAATGACAATCCGGTCATTTTCGCAATGGCGAACCCCGACCCGGAAATCACGCCGGAGGACGCCCATGCGGTGCGTGAGGATGCTATCGTGGCGACAGGTCGTTCCGACTATCCCAATCAGGTGAATAATGTCCTCGGCTTCCCGTACCTGTTCCGTGGGGCGCTGGACATCCACGCCCGCGCCATCAACGACGAAATGAAAATCGCCTGTGCCGAGGCGTTGGCCAAACTGGCCCGCGAGGATGTGCCGGACGAGGTGGCGCTGGCTTATGGCACAAACCTGACCTTTGGTCGCGATTACATCATCCCGACCCCGTTCGACCCGCGTCTGATCTACGTGATCCCGCCCGCCGTGGCGAAGGCCGGGATGGATACTGGCGTCGCCCGCCGACCGATTGCGGATATGGAAGCCTATACCAACGCGCTGAAGGAGCGTCTGGACCCGACCGCATCGATCCTGCGCTCGCTATACGACCGCGCCCGCAACACGCAGGCGAAAATCCTGTTTGCCGAGGGCGACGACCCCCGCGTGGTCCGCGCCGCCGTGTCTTATCAGCGCTCGGGCCTTGGTAATGCGGTCGTCTGTGGCCGCCCGGAACAGGTGAAACAGTTTCTGGAAGACGCCGGCATGCCGGAGGCGATTGACGAGATCGAAGTCACCAACGCCGCGATGATCGATAATCTGGAGGAGTATAAATCCTATCTTTACAAACGCTTACAGCGGAAAGGCTTTGATGAACGCGATTGCCATATCCTTGCCAGCCGCGACCGGCATGTGTTCTCCGCCCTGATGCTGGCGCATGACCATGTCGACGGTGTGGTCACCGGGGCCACCCGCAAAGCGGCGCATGTGATGACGTCGATCAACCATGTGTTTGATGCCTCGCCCGGTGACGGAGCGGTGGGGGTGACGGCGCTGTTGCATCGGGGTCGCATGGTGCTGGTTGCCGATACGCTGGTCCATGAATGGCCGGATGCGAATGATCTGGCGGATATCGCCGAACGCTCCGCCGCGGTGGCCCGCAATCTGGGTCTGGAACCCCGCGTGGCGATGGCGAGTTTCTCAAACTTCGGCTTCCCTGTGTCCGAACGCGCCGAAAAAATGACCGAGGCCGTGAAAGTGCTGGACGCGCGCAAACCCGATTTCGAATATGAGGGCGAGATGTCGGTCGATGTGGCCTTGAACCCCGAGGTCATGAAGCACTACCCGTTCTGCCGCCTGACCGGTCCCGCCAATATTCTGGTCGTCCCGGCACGGCATTCCGCGTCAATTTCAACCAAGCTGTTGCAGGAAATGGCTGGCGCGACGGTGATCGGCCCGATCCTGACAGGTGTCGATAAACAGATCAAAGTCTGCTCCGCAACTTCCACCGTGAACGACATCCTCAACATGGCAGTGATGGCCGCGTGTAAGGTGGGCTGATGACCATCTACAACCTCGGCTCCATCAATATCGACCATGTTTACCGCGTGCCGCATCTGCCCGCCCCCGGCGAGACGTTGACCTCCAGTGATTTTACCTCGGGCCTTGGTGGTAAGGGCGCGAACCAGTCGATTGCGGTGAGGCGTGCGGGTGGGGACGTGCATCACATCGGCGCGGTCGGGCCGGAAGGTGACTGGGCCGTTGAAGGCTTGCGCGCGGCAGATGTCGATGTGTCGGCGGTTGCGACGCTCGACACGCCGACGGGGCACGCGATCATCAATGTTGATGACGATGGCGAAAATGCGATTGTCCTTTTCCCCGGCGCGAACCGGGCGATCAGTGAAGCGATGATTGAGGCAGCGCTGGACGGCGCGGGGGACGGCGATTGGCTGCTGTTGCAGAACGAAACCAACCTTGGCGTATATGCCGCACAGACGGCACGGACCAAGGGAATGCGCGTCGCCTATTCCGCGGCCCCGTTTGATGCGGACGCCGTGGCCGAGATCCTACCCCTCACCGACCTGCTGGCAGTGAACGAGATCGAGGCCGCGCAGCTTTCGCGTACGCTTGGCAAAATCTCCGTGCCGCTGCTGTTGGTGACGAAGGGGGACGCGGGTGCGGTGCTGCATGGGGACCCGGAGACTTCCGCCCCCGCATTCAAGGTTACCCCCGTGGATACAACCGGCGCGGGCGATACATTTCTTGGGTATTTTATGGCCGGGTTGGATGCGGGTGATCCGGCGGCGGATGCGCTCCGTCGGGCTTCCGCCGCTGCGGCTATACAGGTGACCCGACATGGTGCGGCGGTGGCCATTCCGATAGCCGAAGAAGTCGCCAAATTCCTGAAAGATCACGCATGACCGTTAAATTGATCATCGACACGGATCCCGGCATCGACGACGCCATGGCGATTGCCTATGCCGCTGCCGACCCCGGGATCGAAGTGATCGGCCTGACCTCGGTCTTTGGAAATGTGTTCGTCGAGCAAGGCACCCGCAACGCGTTGCATCTGGTGGAACGGCTGGGTTTGGACTGTCCGGTGGCCGAAGGGGCGGGGAAGCCGCTGGCGATGCCACTCTCGCCGCCGTCGCATCAGGTGCACGGACCTGAGGGGTTCGGCGCACTGCCCGCGCCAACACCTGCCGGCAAAGCGGTGGAAGAAAGTGCTGCCGAGTTCCTGTGTCGCATCTGCGCGGAACATCCCGCCGAGGTCGTGATCTGCGCCATCGGGCCGCTGACCAACCTCGCGCTGGCGCTGCGACATGACCCGGCGATTGCCCGGAATGTCGCCAGGGTGGTGATCATGGGGGGCTCGGCCTGGGAAGGCGGGAACATCACGCCCCATGCCGAGGCGAATATCTACCACGACCCTCATGCGGCGGCTGAAGTTTTCGCCGCTGACTGGCAGGTGGTGATGGTCGGGCTGGACGTAACGCATCGGATCATCTGCACGGCAGAGGATTTTGCGGTGCTGGAAGGGTATGCGCCTGACACTGGCGGGTTCATCAACGCGATCAGCGGGTTTTATCTGGATTTCTATGCCAGCGTCGGGTTGGCGGAAGGCTGTCACCTGCATGATCCGGCGGCAGTGATTGCGGCGGCCTATCCGGAGCTGTTCGGAATGGTCGATTTCGCCGTGGACGTGGTAAGGGACGGAGAGCGTCAGGGTCAGACGGTACCGGTAGAAGGTCAGACCCCGAAAGTCGCGATTTGTAAAACCGTGCAAGCAGATGCTGTGAAGCAGCGGTTTATGGATGCCTATCGTTTGCTGGGATAGGGCGAGCGAGCTTCATGGAAAAGGCACGAAAAAAGAGGCATCTGCCGAGCACAGCACCTGAATTTCGCGAATATCTCGGAGGAGGGTGCCAAAGCCTCTGGCACTGATCTTCGGGGTTTGAAGATCGATCTTGGCGAAAGGTTTTCGCGCCGGGCGTCCGACTCCAGACGGAGCGGTTGCCATGTGCCACGTGACGACCGCAGTCGGACAAGTGGAAATTTGGTATTTTACTGCCCGGCGCGAATAACCCCAATGGACATTTCAAGTCCGGCCTGACAGCGCAGGGTTATACCGCGGAATGGTTAATATCGGGTTGAGGGGGTGTGCTAAGCGCACACCCTACCCTTTCTGCAAAATCCGTCGGCCCAGCAATTCGGCAATCTGCACGGCATTCAGTGCCGCACCTTTGCGCAGGTTATCGGACACGCACCACAGGTTCAGGCCATTCTCGACAGTCGAATCCTGACGGATGCGGCTGACAAAGGTCGCATAATCGCCAACGCACTCAACCGGGGTGATGTAGCCGCCATCCTCGCGCTTGTCGATGACCATGATGCCCGGGGATTCGCGCAGGATGTCGCGAGCCTCGTCTTCATCGAGGAACTCCTCGAATTCGATATTCACGGCTTCCGAATGGCCGACAAAGACCGGGACGCGCACGCAAGTGGCGGTAACCTTGATCTTCGGATCGACGATTTTCTTCGTCTCGGCGACCATTTTCCATTCTTCCTTCGTCTCCCCCGAATCCATGAACACATCGATATGCGGGATCACGTTGAAGGCGATCTGCTTGGTGAATTTCTTGGGATCACGCTCCTGACCGGGCACATACATGCCCTTGGTCTGATCCCACAGCTCATCCAACCCTTCTTTACCGGCGCCGGACACCGACTGATAGGTGCTGACCACCACGCGCTTGATTTTCGCGCGGTCGTGAAGCGGCTTCAGCGCCACAACCATCTGCGCGGTCGAACAATTCGGGTTGGCAATGATGTTTTTCTTCGCATAGCCCTCGATCGCATCCGGATTTACCTCCGGCACGATCAGCGGCACGTCAGGGTCGTAGCGATAGAGCGACGAGTTATCGATCACCACGCAGCCCGCCTTGGCGGCTTTCGGCGCATAGATTTTTGTCGCGTCCGAACCCACGGCAAACAGCGCGATGTCTGTGCCGGTGAAGTCAAATTCGTCCAGATCCTTCGTCTTGAGCGTCTTGTCGCCATAGCTGACCTCGGTGCCCAGCGACTTGCGGCTGGCCAGAGCAATAACTTCATCGGCTGGGAACTTGCGTTCATCCAGGATGTTCAGCATTTCGCGACCCACGTTGCCCGTGGCGCCGACGACGGCGATACGATAACCCAAGATTCATCTCCTGTTTCACTGTTCGGGTGCGGCTATCTAACGCCGCGGGCGAGGAAAGAAAAGCGGGATTAATGTGACAAATGTCAAAGAACTGCGCAGAAACCGGCGTTATCGTGGGCAGATGTATCACTGTTTGTGATCTCTACATAAAGAGGAGATGAAGATGTTTAGACCTATTTATCTGGTAATATTTGTAACGATCTTCTGTTTACCCCTGTTTACCAGCACCGCAAACGCGGCGGCTCAGCGGATCGAATGCCCGCTGACCCAAGCACGAACCGAAATAACCTCCGCCCTTCCCAGCGGCTGGTGGCAGACGCCACAGGTTGGTTCGCTGGAAGAAACCAAAATTCAGAATATCGGTGGGACGCCAACCCTGATGTGCGGTTACTGGGCCTATGGCCAGACGGTGTATATCATGCACGAAGCCCCCTCCGGCGCGGAATGCAGCGCCGATTCCAGTGGCTTCACCTGCATTTCGCCGGGCGTGATTGCCCCGGTCACATATAAAACCGGCCCAATCACCTGGCAGCAAACCTGGATGATTGACCTGGACGAAGGCACCACAGGTGGGCGCGAGGGCGCAGATGTCTGGTTCCAGGCGGAAACTGCAACGGCGCGCTTTCTGACCCCGGTAAACGGGGCGCAAATAGCGCTGGCGGGAATGCGCTCGATCAACCTTGAAGGCTGTCAGGGATTGCCCGGCTATAGCGCAAACCGGATGCCGATCGAGGCTTTCCCGGTGGGCATGTATGTCTGTGTTCGCACCTCCGAGGGTCGGATTTCCCAGTTCCGCGTCAACAGCGCACCGGGGGCAAGTCCCGGTACGATGGAGATCGGCTTCACCACCTGGGCAAACTGAGCGATCAAGCGGACGTGACTTTGCCGGGCGGCGGAACATGGTATCAGGGGGTTATGAAACATGCCCAGACCCTCGCCGCCCTGCTGTTCGCTGTGCCAGCGTTTGCTGACACGCCACAGGTTTTGTCGGTAACGGCGAGTTCCATCAATGGCACGTGGCGATTTGATGTCCGCCTGACCCATACGGATACGGGATGGGAGCATTATGCGGATGGTTGGGGTGTCTATCTGGAGGACGGAACCGAGTTAGGCTATCGCGAACTTCTGCACCCGCATGTCAATGAAATGCCTTTTACCCGGTCGCTTTCCGGTGTCGAAATCCCGGAAGGGGTCACACGCGTGTTCATCCGTCCCCGCGACAATGTACATGGCGAAGGCGAGCTGTTCGCCGTCGATCTGCCCTGATCAACTCACCTTCGGCCTGATCCGAAAAGGATCACTAAACTTTTCGATAGCTTGAGTTTCTTCCCTTGCAAGCGTAACAACGATGTTAGGTTAAGAGGGCATTAACGATTGTGAACATCCAGTTTACCCTTACTTATGACGACATTCTGGCCAGAGTTGTTGGCATGTTCCAGACGGAACTTGGCCAGCCAACCGTTGACGCTGAGGATGATTTTTTTGACGCTGGCGGGGATTCCCTTATGGCGGAAAATCTTATTCTTTCGATCAATGAGGGCTTTGACCGCACATATGACGTTTCCAGCATTCTGGATTACCCCACGCCACAAGCCTTTGCGCGTGAACTTTCAAAAGGCAGTGTTGCAGGTGATTTGATCGGTCCAATTGACGGGTCGACGGGAAAAATTCCGTATTTGCATGTGCATGGTGCCCATGGCGACAATTACCAGAAACGTCTTATCGGCGATGATATCAAATCCAAATTCAACGTTGCCGGAATCCGTGCCTCCGGCCTTGTTCCCGGCGAAAGACTTCACGGCTCGCTCGATGAAATGGTTGATGAGTATTATGACGCCAGCCTCGCGTTCTTCGGGGAAACTCCGGTAATCTTATCCGGGTTTTGCGCCGGATCTTTGATCACGCTGGAGCTGGCGAGCAAGATTTACCGCAAAACCGGAAAGCGGTTAACCATCGTGGCGCTGGACCCGCCTGGATCACTTTACGAATACCATCAGAATGGGAAGGGTGCGCCCAAAATGGGCATCAGGATCGTACGGTTGTGGTATTACCTCGCTTTTCAGCGCGTGTTGAAGACCCTTGGTCTGGACAAAACCCGGCGGGCACAAAAAGTCAGACGGAAAATACTGTTTGAACGAATACGCCATTATGCCAAATCCGTGCATCCCGAGCCGTTTCCCTGCAATCTGCTGATCTTCACCGGACCCAAGATGTTTGACGTGGCGATGCCCGGCTTTCTGAAATGGGCACATCCGGATTCCGTTGTCCGCGGGATCCCGATGGAGGGGCACCATAACATCATCCATATTCAGAATCGTGAAATGATCGACGCGGAGTTGCTGCGTTTCGTTGACGATCTGAAGCGCGACGGTCTTTTCGATGTGGATGTGACAAAGGCGGCCTAGTCAGCCGCGCACTGATCACAGAACAGATCCGACATCCCTGTATCACCGCACCTGTTCTTTACGACCTGCTTAATGCACGCAAATATTGCTGGTTAGCTGGCAGTTTACGGAAACTAAAAACCTAAAGGGATTCAGGAAACCTGTGCAAAAAGTCCAGTTGTTCCTGCGACTCGATCCAATTTGGGTTTTTATGTTTCGCAAATGCAATCGCCTCGTCTGCGGACACGCCATAGTAAATCAGCTGTGCGGTCAACAGCGTTCCCGTCCGGCCCCGACCGGCTCTGCAATGAAAAACACAAGGCTTGAATTGGGCCAGATACAAGTCAACGAGTTTGCAGGTTTCAATCGCCTGCTTTGGTGTGGGAACGCCCATATCCGCAATCCGCAACTGATGGGAATCGATCCCATGCTTAGCCAGTTCCGCAATCGGAGCGTCCCAGTTTTGGTTGAGGGTAATCAATAACTTGGCACCGGTTCGCGCCAGAGCTTCGACATCTTCCGCTGTGTCTGGCGTTACCCCGATACCCGGGCGCGGTGTGCCACCCAGTACACCTTCGATCAGCCAGTGGAATCCCGTCGGACCAACATTGGCTGACGGGGCATCTGATTTCACCGAAAGATAATCAGGGAGTTTCATACAGGCTTCCGTCGCAAATCTCTGGCCTCCAATCGAATATTGCGGATTAAAAAGCCGGAATGGCAATATTTGATCCATCCCGGAATATATCGAGGACACATCCCTGACAATCAGTCTGAGCGCCGCGTGTCGAGCTGCCTTAGCATGGCCTGCGCCAATGTACGCCCCTGCGCTTCGTAATCTGCCGACGCCATTCCCATGTCATGCGAACTGGACGCGGCGGCGTCACTAAGTTTGACAATCGGCTGTGCATGTTCCGCAAGCCGGGTCAGGCGTGGGTCCTTCGCGGGTTGTGAATCCAGCACAAGCATGCCGTCAACTTTGCCACTGTCCGCCACTGCATCGAGCTGATCCAACGGATCGCGGTCCTGGGATCCGAACAGAACCAGATCAATCCCCTGCCCTGACAGGGTCGATACAATCCCACGCAGCAGACCACCCAGCATACTGTCACTTATCCCGGACGCCGGATCGGGCATTATCAGCCCAACTGCATTTGATTTGCCGGTCGCCAGCTGGCGGGCCTTGAGGTTGGGCCGGTAGTTCAGATCTTTGGCGGCCTGCTCCACGCGCTGGCGCGTCGACTCCTTGACGGAGTCAAAGCCGTTAAGCGCACGGCTGACCGTCGCTTCCGACAAACCAAGATGCGCCGCGAGCGCCTTTAATGTCGTCACGTAAAATTCTCGTTCAAATGGGTGCGCAGGCAGCAAGTTACCGGCGCGGTTTACTCCGTACCGCCCATTTTCAGGGAAATTTTCCGCTTTGCAACCTGTCCATAAGGTTAGCGTTTCAAAAAAGTTGAAACCGCAGGAAGATTCAGTCTTCGATAAAGCGGCGCACCATCTCGGCTTCCTGACTCTCCATCAGGCTTTGCGCCGTTGCCATATGGTCGGTCATAATCTGGCGGGCGTCATCCGCATGACCGTGGCGCAATGCCTTGATCAGCCGTTGCTGATAATCTTTACCCTTCGCCCATAATTCGTAGTTTGGCGGCGCGTAGAGCTGGCGATAGACTGTCAGGTCCGACAGCATATTCGCCATGAAACGGATCAGAAAACCCAGCAGATCATTGTCCGACTGATCCGCAAGAATCGCGTGAAACCGGAGCGAGGCGACATGCTGTTCACGTTCTTCGTCCACCGTCTTGGCAGGTTCAGCGTAGGCCGCGACCGTTTCTTCCAGCTGCATCAGAACCGTTTCCGGCAGTTTCCCAGCCAGTGATGCCGCGAGTTCCGGCTCCAGCACTCGGCGGAGCTGGTAGATGTCCGCAATCGTCAGATCCTTGAAATAGAAATAATTCCCCAACAGCGCCCGTGCGCGTTCTTCGGACACCTCATGCACGAACGATCCGCCGCCCGGGCCGGTGCGGGTTTTGACCAGACCTTGGGCTTCCAATATCCGCATCGCCTCGCGGATGGTGCTTTTGGCCATGCCGAACCGTTCGATCATTTCGGGTTCGGAGGGCAGCCGGTCACCGGCCTGTAGATGCTGTTCGACAACCCAGTCCTTGATCGCCTCCGCTACCTTTACAGGGCGGCTTCGCTTATCCTTCGAGGGGGTGGAAGCAGGCGGCAAACTGGTCTTCTCCCATCTGGGTGAGGGTCGGAATTTCGGCCGAACATTTCTCCGTCGCGCGGGGGCAGCGTTTGGAAAACGCACAGCCCGGCGGCGGGTTCAACGGGTCGGGCAACTCCGTATCTTTTTGTTCCGGCGCTGTCAAAGGGCGACCCACAACGGGGGCAGAGTCCGCCAGCAGTTTCGTATAGGGATGTTTGGGCGCGGCGAAAATGCTTTCAGCCTTCCCGACCTCCACCACCGAGCCGAAATAGAGGACAGCGATACGGTCGCTCACGGCCTCCACCACCGCCAGATCGTGGCTGATGAACAGGTAGGTGAGGTTAAATTCTGTCTTTAGGTCCGCCAGCAGGTTCAAGACCTGTGCCTGCACGGAGACATCCAGCGCCGACACAGGTTCATCCAAAATTATAATCCGCGGACTGGCGGCCAGTGCGCGCGCGACCCCGATCCGCTGCGCCTGCCCACCGGAAAATTCGTGGGGATAGCGGTCAAGGAATTCGTGACGCAAGTTCACGCTGTCGAAAATCTCGGCAATGCGTTTCTCGCGTTCCGCCTTCGGCATTTTATAGAGCAGCTTCAGCGGCGCTTCCATGATCTGGCGGATGGTTTTGCGCGGGTTGAGGGAGCTGACCGGATCCTGAAACATATACTGGATCATCTTGCCGAACTCAGCGGGGTCAGCGTTGTCGAAGGGTTTGCCTTCGATTTCGATCACACCGGTTGTCGGGTCCAGCAACCCGACCAGCATCCGCGCGAAGGTGGATTTTCCACAGCCGGATTCCCCAACGATGCCAAGCGTCTCACCCGTCTGGACCTCCAACGTCGTCGGATGAACCGCCCGCACGCCGGGGTGGGATTTGGAAAACAGTCCGCCCTTGATCGGGAAGGTTTTGGACAGGTTGTCGATTTTCAGGGCAACACTCATTTGATGTCCTCCTCCGGATACAGGCAGCGGACGGTTTGCGAACCTGCCCCTTCCAACGCGATTTCGCCTTTTGAACATTCCGCCCGCGCCTTGTCACAGCGCGGCGCAAAGGCACAGCCCGGTGGCAGATCGGACACGATCGGCGGCAGGCCGGGAATGGCGGCGAGGACGCGGCGCCCCTCGCCCAGTTCCGGCACACAGGCAATCAGGCGTTTGGTGTAGGGGTGCGCAGGATGGGCGAGGACCTCGTCCGTCAGACCCTGTTCCACAATTTGCCCCGCATACATGACGGCGACACGATCACACAGTTGCGCGACAACGCCGAAATCATGGGTGATGAAGATGATGGCGAGGCCCTTCTCGCGCCGCAGGTCGTTCAGCAGCGCCAGAATTTGCGCCTGCACGGTCACGTCCAGCGCGGTGGTGGGTTCGTCGGCGATGATCACCTCGGGCTCGTTCGCCAGCGCCATCGCGATACCAACCCGCTGCCGCATCCCGCCCGACATTTCATGTGGATAGTTGCGGATACGGCTTTCGGCGTTGGGGATGCGCACGTCTTTCAGCAGGGCAATCGCGCGTTCGCGGGCCTCGGCATTCGACACGGGATGGTGCGACTGGATCGCCTCGGCCAGTTGGTCGCCAATCCGGTAAAGCGGATGTAGCGTCGAGAGCGGGTCTTGAAAGATATAACTGACCTTGTCCCCGCGCATGGAGCGGAGTTTTTCATACGGTGCGCCGATCAGGTCCTGACCTTCGAACCGGACCGCGCCGGCAGTGATGACACCAGGGGGGGAGGCCACCAGCCCCATCACCGACAGTGCGGTTACCGATTTGCCGGAACCGGATTCGCCGATTACCCCCAGACATTCGCCCGGTTTGACCGTCAGCGTCACGTCATTAACGGCGCGATATACGCGTTTGCCGACATGGAACTGCGTTTCCAGATTCTGGATCGCCAGCAGGTCGTCGGTTTTGGGCGGTATATCTGCGCCACGCTCCACCAGCGTTGTCGGAAGCGGACGCGATAAGGCGCCGGAACGCAGCCGCGGGTCTAGCGCATCACGGACCCCGTCGCCCAGCAGGTTGATCGACATAACAATCAGGAAAATCGCGATGCCCACGATGATCGAGGGGTGCGGGTCGGTGAACAGATCGTCCCGCGCATCGCCCAGCATTGATCCCAAATCCGCCTGTGGTGGTTGCGAGCCAAGGCCAAGGAAGGACAGCCCAGCCGTTTCCAAAATCATCCAGCCGATGGTCGTGGACATTGCGATCACAATGACGGGCAGGACGTTGGGCAGCAGTTCAAACAGGATGATCCGCGTGTGGCCCATGCCGGCCAGTTTGGCTGCATCGACAAATTCGCGCTGCGCCAACCCAACCGTGATCCCGCGAATGTTGCGGGCAAAGAACGGGATGTTCACCACCGCCACCGCGATCAGCGCATTGTTCAAGCCCGGCCCCAGCGCAGCCACAATCGCCATCGCCAGCAGGATATAGGGAAACGCCATCAGCATATCGACGAAGCGCATGAAGATATTATCAACCCGCCCGCCGAAATAGCCCGAGGTAATTCCGATGGCCGAGCCAACCGTCGCGGCAATCATCGCCGCGACAAACCCAACCCACAGCGACATGCGCGTGCCCCAGAACAGGCGGGACAGCATATCGCGGCCCAGATGGTCGGTGCCGAGCAGATGCCCCTCGGATCCCGGTGTCAGGAATTTATTCGGCAGGTCTGTCGCACCGGGGTCCTGCAGGGGCAGGAACGGGGTGATCAGCGCCAGAAAAACGATGATCGACAGGATAACCGCACCAACGGCGGCCAGCTGATTGCGAAACAGCAGTTTGATAAATTTCATCATGTCTTGATCCTCGGGTCGATCAGGCTCTGGATCACGTCAACCATGATGTTGAACAGCACATAGCAGGAGGCCACGACAACCACGCCCCCCTCGACCAGCAGAATATCGCGTTTGAGGATCGCGTTCACCAGCATCCGGCCAATGCCGGGCCATTCGAACACATATTCGATATAGACCGCGCCGGAGATCACGAATCCCGCCTGAATGCCAAGGATCGGGATGATGCTGACCATCGCGGATCGCAGCGCATGGCCATAGATCACACGGCGTTCTTTGACACCTTTGGCGCGGGCTGTGCGGATATAATCCTGACGCAGCACCTCCAACATGGCTGACCGCGATAGGCGGGCGATCACGCCGGTGGCTACGGCGGCCAGCGCGGTGGCGGGCAGGATCAGGTGCCAGAGGATATCGGGCAAATCCCCGCCGCCATAAATCATTTTCATACCGGAGACCGGCAACATGCGATGCTGCACTGCAAAGAACAGTTGCAGCATCATGCCAAGGAAGAAAGACGGGATGGAGATACCAATCAGGACCACAAATGTGATCGCCTTGTCGGCAAATCCATATTGACGCGCGGCAGAAATGACGCCCGCCAGAATACCAAAGATGGAACAGAGAACAAAGGACACACCGGCGAGGATCAACGTGGCACTAAAGCGGTCCGAAATCTCGTCCAGCACGGGGCGGTTAAGCGAAAATGACCGCCCGAAATCGCCCTGCAACATATTGCCTAGCCAGATGAAATAGCGCGCGACCATCGGTTTATCGAGACCCAGATCACGGTTAATGCGTTCGACATTTTCCGGCGTCGCATATGCGCCGAGGATGGCGGTTGCCGGGTCGCCCGGGATCAGCTCGATAATCAGGAAAACGATGATGGTGATACCCAGAATAACCGGTATCGCTGACAGCAGCCGTTTCAGAATATAGGCGCCCATGGACCTGTCCCCCAGTCAGAATTCGGGCCGGAGGTTACCCCCCGGCCCGTAATGTTTAGTTTTTCACAACATTCTGCAATTGCAGCAGGAACGAAGGCTCCAAGGTGAAGTTTTCAACCTTGTCGTTGGTCACGGCGTTCTGTTTCCAGTTCGCCACAAAGACCCACGGCGCATCTTCCTGAACGATCACCTGCATCTGCTTATAAAGCTCTGCACGCTCGTCCTGATCGGTGGAGACACGGGCCTGTTCCAGCAGTGCGTCAACCTCGGGGTTGGAATAGTAGCCGGAGTTGAACCCGCCCTCTTCCGGCCAAGCGGCTGTGCGCAGGGCCAGGAACGGCAGCGTATCGGGGTCGTTGGTCATCCATGCCATTTCAGCCATGTCTGCCTTACCCTCCAGCCCCGGATTTACCTGCCCAAGGAATGTGTTCCATTCGTAAGTTTCGATGGTCACATCAAAGCCTACGGCGGCAAGGTCTGCCTGAATGGCCGTCCCCATCGCAACAGGATCAAGCATCCCGGACCCGCCTTCGGTGACATAGAATGTCAGTGACAGATCCTCGACACCGGACTCGGCGATCAGCTCGCGGGCTTTATCCGGGTCGTAAGGATAGGGTTCCAAGGCCTCGTTATACGCCCATGCGAAGGCTGGCGGCGTTGGGCCTGCGGCAACAGCGGCTGTACCTTCCAGAACGTTTTCCACCAATGCGGTTTTATTCACCGCATAGTTCGCCGCCTGACGGATTAGCTTGTTGGCCATCGGACCTTCTTTGGCGTTGAGGATCAGGAACCAGACGTGTGGGCCAGCCTGTTCAACGATGGTGAAATCGTCACCTTCGAATTCCGACAATGCGTTTGGCGGAACCTCGACCATCATGTCGATACCCCCTGCCAGCATTTCAGCGACGCGGGTGTTCGGATCGGTGATCGGACGGAACACGACAACTTCGCTGCCCGCAGGCTCACCCCAATAGTCTTCGTTGCGCAGAACTACGACACGTTCATTCGACACCCATTCTTCGAATTTGAACGGACCGGTGCCCACGGGGTTACGGCCGAAATCTTCGCCGTTTTCAGCAACAGCTGTTGGCGAGACGATCAGGCCGGTTGGATAGGCAAGGTTCGACAGGAACGGCGCGAATGGCTCGTTAAGTGTAAATTCGACCGTCAGATCGTCGATCACATTCGTTTCCGAAATCGCGCTGAAGAAGAAGCTCAGCGGGAACGGGCCGGTGTCGTAATAAGGGTGATTCTCGTCCAGCATCCGATCGAAAGTGAACTTCACGGCTTCGGCGTTGAACGGGGTCCCGTCATGGAAGCTGACGCCCTCACGCAGGTTAAAGGTATAGACCAGGCCATCGTCGCTGATCGTCCAGCTTTCGGCAAGGCCCGGAACTACCTCCAGCGTGCCGGGGGCATATTTGACTAAGCCCTCGTAAACATTCACCAGAATCCGGAAATCGTTAACGGCGGTCACCGCCTGCGGGTCCAGCGCCTGTGGTTCAGCAATCTGCCCCACGATCAGCACACCCGGCGGTGTTTGCGCAGATATCGGGGCCGAGGTCAGGCCGAGGGCAAGCATAGCCCCGGTCGCCGCCAGCATCCCACGCCGCGTCCAGTTTAATAGGTTCATTTATCACACTCCCTGTTAGCGTTGATTTTGGCAATTTATCATGATAAATACGAAATTGCAAAAATTATCATGATAAATATGTCGTCGGGAGGACCATGACCTTTTCAATTCTTGCGAAAGACCCGGAAACAGGGGCGCTGGGCGGGGCTGCGGCCACCGGATCGCTCTGCGTCGGCGGCTGGGTTTTACGTGGGGATATCAGGGCAGGAATGTCGGCATCACAAGGCGCTTCGCCCTCGACCTTTTGGGGGGAAGATGTGTTGTCCTCCATGCGCGACGGTTTATCTGCGCCTGTGGCCGTGGCGGCGGTGACCGACCCTGACAGCGGTCGGGATCACCGGCAATTGGCGGCGCTGGATCGGCAGGGCGGCAAGGGTGCCTTTACGGGTAGCAAGAATATCGATGCCAAGGGCAGCCGTGAGTTTGACGGCGGGATTGTTGCGGGGAATTTGCTGACCTCGGAAGGGGTGCTCGATGCAATGGTCAGCGCCTATCAGTCCGCCGACGGTCCGTTCGCTGAACGCCTGCTGACAGCGTTGCGGGCTGCTGATGACGCGGGCAGCGACAGTCGCGGTTTGATGGCGGCGGCGTTGCTGATCGTTGCTGAAGACGCCGCGCCGCTGACACTGCGTATCGACTATGCCGAGCAACCGATTTCGGCGTTGGAAGCGTTATATCAACGCTCCCAAACCTCGCCCTATGTTGACTGGTTAAGTCAGGTGCCAACGCTCAAGGACCCCGAACGCACGCCTGATTGATCACCAGTCAAACGGTTTCGACGGGCCTTTATCCAGCCGCCAGACAAAATCCGACGTGCCGATAGCGGGGAAATGCTGCGTGACCAGCGGATCATGGCCCGGGATGACCAGCGAGCGCTCACTGGCAAGGGTTTGGATGATGTCGAAGCCTTTCAGCAAATCCTCCATATCGACAACAATCACAAACGGATTGCCGGTCAGGAAATTCTCGTAGAAATGCGAGGCATCGGAGGCCAGACACATCCACCCCGCCGCCGTTTTCACCCTGACGGCCTGTAGCCCGCGCGAATGACCGCCGACCGCGTGCACCGTGACGCCGGGCGCGACCATCCCGTCACCTTCGTGAAAAATGACCCGTCCGGAATAGACCTTTTTCACCATCTCGCAGACATGATCGACGGTGAAAACCTGCCGCAGCACGCCGTGGCACATGCAGGGACCGGTGGCATAGGCCATCTCCGCCGCCTGAAGGTGAAATTTGGCATTGGGATAGCGGTCCAGCCCGCCCGCATGATCGAAATGGAGGTGTGTGACGATGACAGTATCGACGGTTTCAGCATCCACGCCCACCGCTGCGATGGCATCTGCCGGATCGCGATCAATCGGGCGACCGCGACGCGCGCCTTCCTTTTCGTCAAAGCCAGTATCAACGACAATCGCCCGATCTCCGTTTTTCAGCACCCATACGAAGTAATCCAATGGATGCGGACCGTCATGATCGTCGGTGAAAATAAAATCGTCGCGGCGCTTGCGATTAACATGTTCGCCGTATTTCACGGCATAGACTTCCCAGATATCGTCCATGATCTCTCCCAATCTGTTGCCTAAATTTGGGGCAGGTGGTGGCGATAAAGTCAAGGATTAACGGTAACGCGTCAGGTGTGCTTGACTCTCCCGCCCGATTTGCGTCAGGCTGACTTACCTAACGTAAAAAACGCAGCATCCCCCATGGATATCTGCCCGCAGCAATGCGATTATCAGGGGGAATGTTACATAAAAATGGTGAGCCATGACCTCCGCCGAGCTGAAGAATAATCTTAAAGAGTCCATCCTGAAACATCTGACCTACTCGCTTGGCAAGGACGCCAGCCATGCCACGACATATGACTGGCGTATGGCGGTCTCGCTGGCGGTACGCGACCGCATGGTCGATCCGTGGTTTGCCGCAACCCGCGCGACCTATGCCGGGGATTACAAACGGGTCTATTACCTGTCGATGGAATTCCTGATCGGGCGTTTGTTGGAAGACGCAGTGATCAACCTTGGCCTGCAAGGTGCCGCGGAACAGGCGTTCAAGGAACTGGGTCAGGATTACGCGGTGGTGCTGGCGAACGAACCGGATGCGGCGCTGGGTAACGGCGGCTTGGGCCGGTTGGCGGCGTGTTTTCTGGATTCTATGTCCACGCTGGGTTGCCCGGGTATGGGCTACGGTATCCGCTATGAACACGGCTTGTTCAAACAAAGCTTTGAGGACGGTCGTCAGGTCGAGGCCCCCGAAGACTGGCTGCGTCAGGATCACGCCTGGGAATTCGAACGCCCCGAAGCGGCGTTTGAAATCGGCTTTGGCGGCTGGATCGAAGAAAAGGGTGATCAGGTCACGTGGCATCACGGCGAAAGCGTGCTGGCGGAGGCTTACGACACCCCCACCATCGGCTGGAAAGGCAAATGGGCCAACACTTTGCGCCTGTGGGGCGCGGCCCCAACCAAACGGTTCGATTTGGAAAGCTTTAACCGCGGCGATTATGTCGGCGCTGCCGCCCCCGAAGAAACTGCGCGTGCGATTAGCCGTGTGTTGTATCCCGACGATACGACCGAGGCCGGTAAAGAACTGCGCCTGAAGCAGGAATATTTCTTCACCGCCGCGTCGCTGCGTGATCTGCTGCGCCGGTTTGAGACCGATCACAAGGACTTCCGCGAACTGCCGAATAAGGTCGCGATCCAGTTGAACGATACCCATCCCGCAATTGCGGGGCCAGAAATGGTCCGCATCCTGCACGACAAATACAACATGGATTTCACCGACGCCGTCGCCACCGCGCGCGGCTGTCTGTCCTACACCAACCACACACTGCTACCCGAAGCGTTGGAACGCTGGTCGACCGAATTGATGGGTCGTCTGTTGCCACGACACTTGCAGCTGATCGAACGCATCGACGATCTGGACGCCAAGGCGCATCCGAAACGCAAATCTTCAATCATTGAACATGGTGACGTGAAGATGGGCGAGCTGTCGTTCATTATGGCACATAAGGTGAATGGCGTGTCCGCCTTGCACACCGAACTGATGAAAGAAACCGTGTTTCAGGACCTGCACGAACAGCATCCGAACCGGATCGTCAACGAAACTAACGGCGTGACCCCGCGCCGCTGGCTGCTGTCCTGTAACCCGCGCCTGTCGACCCTGATTTCGTCGAAAATCGGCGAAGACTGGGTGGCTGACCTTGAACAGCTGAAGGGGTTGGAGGTCCATTTCGACGATCCCGGCTTCCTTGACAGCTATGCCACCGTGAAGCGCGACAATAAGACGGACCTGTCCAACTGGCTGGGCGAAACCATGGGCGTTTCCATCGATCCGGACTCCATGTTCGACGTACAGATCAAGCGCATCCACGAATATAAGCGCCAGCATCTGAATATTCTGGAAACCATCGCGCTTTGGCAGGAAATTCGCGACAATCCGAATGGCGACTGGACACCCCGCGTTAAGATTTTCGGCGGCAAGGCTGCCCCCGGGTATGTGTTCGCAAAGGAAATCATTCACCTGATCAATTCCGTGGCGAAATTCGTCAATGATGATCCGGTGACCAGCAAATTCCTGAAGGTCGTTTATGTCCCGAATTACAATGTGACGGTCGCGGAACGCCTGATCCCTGCCGCTGATCTGTCGGAACAGATTTCAACGGCGGGCAAAGAAGCCTCCGGCACTGGCAACATGAAATTTGCGCTGAACGGCGCGCTGACCGTGGGGACGCTGGACGGGGCGAATGTTGAAATCCGCGAACATGTGGGTGCGGAGAATTTCTTCCTGTTCGGTATGACCGCCGAAGAGGTGGTCGAGCGCCGCAAAGTCGCCTCTCACGCCGCGCTGGCGATGGCATCAGACGCGCATCTGGCCCGCGCCGTGGCGATGATCGGCTCGCCGCTGTTTTCGGACGGAGAGCCGAACATGTTCCGCTCCATCGCGGAAAATATCTCGGGTCCGGATTACTTCCTCGTCGCGTCGGATTTCGGCGATTACTGGCGGGCGCAGCGCGAGATTGATCAGGTTTACAAGAATCAGGGGCAGTGGATGCGGATGGCCGCAATGAACACCGCACGCTCCGGTTGGTTCTCGTCAGATCGCACAATCCGGGGTTATATGGCGGATATCTGGAACGCACGTTCGGTTTCCTCTGGACCTGAGCTTGTTGGTGCGACACACTCGTTTGCGAAAGGTGCTTAATACGGAATGACAAAAACACCCACGCCTGCAGACCATTTAGACCCGCATATCGCGCGGCGACTGCAGGATGGAAATTTTGACGAACCGTTTTCTGTCCTTGGACCTCATAAACATGGCCGCGCGACTTATGTGACCGCGATTGATCCCGGGGCGCGGTCGTTGTCGGCTGTGATCGGGTCGAAATCCTATCCGCTTGATCCCCTGCCCGACGCGCCGGCGGTCTTTACCGGCAAGGTGCCGGGCGGCAAGCCCTATCGCCTTCGCGGGTCCAATGGCACCGAGGAATGGGAATATGACGACGCCTATCGCTTCGCACCGGTCATAGGCGAACTTGACGAATATCTGCTGGGCGAAGGCACGCATAAGCGCATCTGGAAATCCCTTGGTGCGCATGTGACCACGCACGAAGACGTCAAAGGCACGCATTTTGCCGTCTGGGCCCCGAACGCGCGCCGCGTTTCTGTCGTTGGCGATTTCAACCATTGGGACGGGCGGCGCAATGTGATGCGGCGGCGCGGCGGCTCCGGCATATGGGAGATTTTTATCCCCGGTGTTGGCGATGGCGCGCCCTACAAATACGAAATCCTCGGCCAAGACGGAAAACTGCTGCCGCAAAAGGCCGATCCGGTTGGGTTCGGTTCACAACATCCCCCCGAAACGGCTAGTATCGTGCGCGATATTTCCGGCTATGGCTGGCACGACAAGAAATGGATGTCCAAGCGCGAGGCGATGAACAACCGCGAGGCGCCGATCTCGATTTACGAGGTTCATCTGGGATCTTGGCGCCGCAAATATGACGAGGGCGGGCGGCCCCTGTCGTATAAAGAACTGGCCGAGGAGCTGGTCGATTACGTTGCCGAAATGGGCTTTACCCATATCGAGCTGATGCCGATCAGCGAATTCCCATTCGACGGATCTTGGGGCTATCAACCCGTCGGCATGTATGCTCCGACCATACGGTTCGGTCCGCCACATGAATTCCGCGATCTGGTCGATGCTGCGCATCAAAAGGGGCTGGGCGTGTTGACTGACTGGGTCCCCGCGCATTTCCCGACCGACCCGCATGGGTTGGCGATGTTCGACGGCACGCATCTGTATGAACATGCCGATCCGCGCGAAGGGTTCCACCATGACTGGAACACGCTGATCTATAATTTCGGTCGGAACGAGGTTGCGAATTTCCTGATCTCTAACGCGCTTTACTGGCTGGAGGAATATCATCTGGACGGGCTGCGCGTGGATGCGGTGGCCTCGATGCTCTACCGCGATTATTCCCGCAAAGACGGTGAATGGGTGCCGAACATTCATGGCGGGCGCGAAAATCTGGAGGCGATCAGCCTCATCCAGCGCCTGAACACGATCACTTACGGCGAGGTGCCAGGGATCATGACCGCGGCGGAGGAATCCACCAGCTTCCCAGCGGTCTCCCGCCCCGTGGATGGTGGCGGTCTGGGCTTTGGCTTCAAATGGAATATGGGCTGGATGAACGACACGCTCTCCTACATCCAGAACGAACCGATCCACCGAAAATATCATCACCACCAGATGACTTTCGGGCTGCATTACGCATTTTCGGAAAATTTCATCCTGCCGATCAGCCATGACGAGGTTGTGCATGGCAAAGGGTCCATGCTGCAAAAAATGCCGGGGAACGAGTGGGAGAAATTCGCGAACCTGCGCGCCTATTACGGCTTCATGTGGGGCCATCCGGGCAAGAAACTGTTGTTCATGGGCTGCGAGATTGCCCAAGGGCATGAATGGAAACATGACGAACAGATCGCATGGGATTTGCTGCAATATCCGCTGCATTCCGGCATGCAGGCCCTGATACGTGATCTTAACAAAATCTACACGGAAACGCCGTCGCTCTATCGTTATGATTGCGAGGAGCGGGGGTTCCAGTGGATTGAACTGAACGATGCCGAAAATTCGATTTTCGCATGGATACGGCGCGGGGAGGAAAACGATGCGCCGGTCGTGGTGGTCTGCAACTTCACCCCTGTCGAGCGCCGCTGGAAATGCGGGTTCCCGATTGTTGGTGACTGGGAGGAGATCATCAATTCCGACGCCGAGATTTACGGCGGCGGGAATCGCGGAAACTTCGGTAAGATCAAGGCGGTGGAGGACCATCACATGGGACAACCCGCCGCCGCAGACGTAACATTACCGCCTTTGTCGACGCTGATGTTCCGCCTGAATAAAAATAAAAGGGAGGAAAAAAATGCCAAGAAGACAAACTAGGCTCGCGCGCCGCACGGTGGCGTTTGTTCTGGCTGGGGGCCGGGGGAGCCGCCTGAAAGAATTGACCGACACCCGCGCCAAACCCGCCGTCTATTTCGGCGGCAAGAAACGCATCATCGATTTCGCCCTGTCTAACGCGTATAATTCCGGCATCACCAAAATGGCGCTGGCGACGCAGTATAAGGCGCACTCGCTGATCCGGCATTGCCAGCGCGGGTGGAACTTTTTCCGGGCCGAGCGCAACGAATTTCTGGACATTCTGCCCGCCTCGCAACGTGTGGCGGAAAATAAATGGTATCTGGGCACAGCCGATGCGGTGACGCAGAACATCGACATTATCGACAGTTACAACATCGAATATATCCTGATCCTTGCTGGTGATCACATCTACAAGATGGATTACGAAATCATGCTGAGCCAACATGTCGAAAGCGGGGCGGATGTGACCGTCGGCTGCCTGACCGTGCCGCGCATGGATGCAACCGCCTTTGGCGTCATGGACATCGACAAGAACGGCCAGATTACCAAGTTTCTGGAAAAACCTGCCGACCCGCCGGGAACGCCGGACAATCCGGACGTGGCACTGGCCTCCATGGGGATTTACGTGTTTCGCTGGGAATACTTGCGTGAATTGCTGGTCCGCGATGAGGGCGACGAAATGTCGAAACATGATTTCGGCGGCGATATCATCCCTTATGTCGTGGAAAACGGTAAAGCCATGGCGCATCGGTTCGATGATAGCTGCGTGAAGATGAATGACGAGTCAGAGAGCTATTGGCGTGATGTCGGTACGATTGATGCCTTCTGGTCCGCTAATATTGATATGACGAAATTCACGCCCGAACTGGACTTGTGGGATCCCGACTGGCCGATCTGGACCTATTCGGTGTCCGATCCTCCCGCCAAATTCATCCATGACGCCCCCGACCGGCGCGGCGTGGCACTGTCGTCAATGGTGTCAGGGGGCTGTATCATTTCGGGGACGGAAATTCGCAACTCCATCCTGTTCAGCAATGTGCACACGAACTCCTATGCCTCGCTGGAACATGCGGTGGTACTGCCGGGGGTAATTGTTGAACGCTCGGCTCAGTTGAAAAACGTGGTGATCGACGCGGGCGTTGTTATTCCCAAAGGCCTGGTCGTCGGCGAGGACCCCGAGGAAGACGCCAAATGGTTCCGCGTGACCGAAGGGGGCGTCACCCTCGTCACCCAACCTATGCTGGATCGGAGAGCCGCTGCCAAATGATCAACGTCCTGTCCGTCGCGTCCGAATGCGCCCCGCTGGTGAAAACCGGCGGGCTGGCGGATGTTGTGGGGGCGTTGCCGGCGGCGTTAAAAAAACAAGGCGCGGCGGTCCGCACGATCATCCCGGGCTATCCGGCGGTGATGGCGGCGTTGAAGAAGCCGAAAAAGGTTCTGTCACGGCGTAAATTGTTTGGTGGACCATTTGAATTGCTGTCGGCAAAGGTCGCGGGGTTGGACTTGTTGGTTCTGGACGCGCCGCATTTGTATGACAGAGAAGGCAATATCTACCTTGGCCCAAGTGGCCATGACTGGCCCGACAATCCGCAGCGCTTTGCGGCGCTGTGTTGGGTCGCGGCGATGGTGGCAAAATCCGGGGTGGAGGGCTGGAAACCTGACGTTGTGCATATGCATGACTGGCAGGCCGGGCTGACGCCGATCTATATGCAGGTGCAGAAGGTCGCGCAAAAGGTGGGCACGGTGATGACCGTCCACAATATTGCCTTTCACGGACTGGCCCCTGCCAGCCAGCTGAATGATTTGATGATCCCCAGCCGCTATTTCACGTCCGAAGGTATCGAATTCTGGGGTCAGCTGTCCGCACTGAAGGCAGGGCTGGTTTACGCCGATAAACTGACAACTGTCAGCCCAACCTATGCGCTGGAGCTGATGACGCCCGATTTCGGGATGGGGCTGGACGGGGTGCTGCGGGCACGCAATGCCGACCTGACCGGGATCGTCAACGGGATCGACACGACAGTCTGGAACCCTGCGACGGACAAGGCAATCCACGCCTACAAAACCCCCGCTGGCAAGGCCAAGAACAAGGCGGACATCCTGCAAAAATTCGGTCTTGATGAATCCTATGGCCCGCTGTGTGTTGTGGTGTCCCGCCTGACCCACCAGAAGGGTCTGAACATGCTGTTGCAGGCGCTGCCCGTCCTGACCGCCCGCGGTGGGCAGATTGCATTGCTGGGATCGGGTGATACCGATCTGGAACGCGCCTGGATGACCGAGGCGAAGCATAACCCCGCCGTCGGGGTTCATATTGGCTATGACGAAGCCCTGTCCCACAAGATCATCGCGGGAGGAGACGCGATCCTTGTGCCCTCACGGTTCGAACCGTGCGGATTAACGCAGCTTTATGGCTTGCGTTACGGGACGATCCCGCTGGTCGCGATGACTGGTGGCCTGACGGATACCGTGATCAATGCCAGCCCCGCCGGACTGTCGGCAGGGGTTGCGAACGGTATCCAGTTTCAGCCGGTGACAACCGATGCGCTTGCCACCGCGCTTGATCACCTGTGTGATCTGTATGAGGATAAGAAAACTTGGGGCCTGCTCCAGAAAAATGCAATGAAACAACCGGTCGGATGGGAGGAGTCCACCCGCCAGTATATGGCGCTTTATCAGAAAGTGACCAACGCTAGATGACCAAAATGTATAAGGTTACCGAAGGACGCCCTGACCCGCTCGGCGCGACCTTGGACGACGAGGGCGTGAATTTCGCAGTCTTTTCAGAAAACGCCACGAAAATGACGCTGTGCCTGTTTTCTGAAAACGGGCATGAGGAACAAATCCTGATCGATCTGCCGGAACGTGAGGGCTATATCTGGCACGGACACGTGGCCGGGATCGGCGCGGGTCAGAAATACGGCTATCGCGCCCACGGTCCCTATCGCCCTGACGAGGGGCATCGGTTCAACCCGCACAAACTGCTGATGGACCCCTATGCCAAGGGGCTGACCGGGCATCCGGAATGGAACCCGGCCTTGATGTCCTATGACGTTACCAAAAAGCGCAAGGATCTGACCTTCAGCACGACAGACAGCGCACCATTCATGCCGCGCTCCATCGTGGTGGATACCAGTTTTGACTGGGGCGATGACCGCCCACCGCGCACCCGTCGGATCAATTCGGTGTATTACGAGGCGCACACCAAAGGCCTGACCGCGCTGCACCCAACCGCAGCACCAAAGGGATATTTCGGCGGGGTCGCGTCCGATCCGATGCTGGAATATTACAATAAACTGGGCATCACGGCGGTAGAACTGTTGCCGGTTCACGCCTTCATCAATGATGATTTTCTGGTAGAGAAGGGGCTGACGAATTACTGGGGGTATCAGTCGATCGGCTTCTTCGCCCCTGATCCGCGCTATATGGAACGCGGTGATATTGCCGAGTTTCAGGGCATGGTGAAACGCCTGCATTCGGCCGGGATCGAGGTGATCCTCGACGTTGTCTATAACCACACTGGCGAGGGCGGAGAGCTTGGGCCAACCTTGTCCTTCAAGGGTCTCGACAACGCCAGCTATTACCGCCTTGCGAAGGACAAGCGGTATTACATCAACGATACGGGCACCGGAAACACGATTAACATGGACCACCCGATGGTTGTGCGCATGATCATGGATTCATTGCGCTATTGGGTCGAAACCATGCATGTCGACGGCTTCCGGTTTGACCTCTGCGCCACGCTGGGCCGTCGCGCCGAAGGGTTTGATACAAATTCGGCGTTCTTCACGGCTATCAAGCAGGATCCGGTCCTGAAAAAGGTGAAACTGATTGCCGAGCCGTGGGACATTGGTCCCGGCGGCTATCAGTTGGGCGCTTTTCCTGTGCCATTTCAGGAATGGAACGACAAATTCCGCGACGGCATCCGCCGCTATTGGCGCGGTGATCCGGGGCGGGTGCCGGAATTGGCCGCCCGTCTGACCGGATCGGCGGAACAGTTCGACCATTCCGACCGCGCCGCCACCGCCTCGGTCAATTTTGTAACCGCGCATGACGGCTATACGCTGCAGGATACCGTCAGCTACATCCACAAACATAACCACGCCAATGGCGAGGGGAATAACGACGGGCATGGCGAGAATTACTCGTCAAATTTCGGTGTTGAAGGACCGTCCAAAGACCCCGAAATCCTCGCCGCCCGTGCCAGACGCAAACGCAATATCATGGCGACGCTGCTGCTATCGCAAGGCACGCCGATGATCCTTGCCGGAGACGAGTTCGGCAACACGCAAAACGGCAACAACAACGCCTATTGTCAGGATAACGAAATATCGTGGCTCGACTGGCAGCACATGGATCAGGAATTCTTCGCCTTCACGCAGCACATGATCGCCTTTCGCAAAAGCCATCCGATCCTGCGCCAACGCAGGTTCCTGCATTCCCGCGAGCGCCTGACGGATGGGCGAGAGGACCTGTTCTGGCGTCGCGCCGACGGCAATCCGATGACGCAGGCCGACTGGGACGACCCCGAACGCATGCATATCGCGGTGGAAATGCGTACGGCATCGGGCACGCCGGAATATGCGGTTGCTGAATATACGATCTTTATGGTGTTTAACGCGGGTCCCGCGCTTAGCGTCGTGATCCCCACCATCCCCGACGGGCGACGTTGGGAAAAGCATATCGATACCTCGCAATATATCGCCGACCCGGCCCCTGTCGCGGGGCCGACAATTATGGTGGAACCGGACTCGATCACCGTTCTGGTTTCCGTGTTACCGGAATGAGTGCGCTTCCCGAACTTGACGCGCTGTGCGAAGCGCTGAACATCCAGTGGCGCTACCACGATTCTGTCGGCGGCTATCACGAAACGCCGTTCCAATCCCGGCAGGCGTTGTGTGCTGCGATGGGCTACCCCGCGGATAATCCGGAAATTGCGGCGCAATCGCTGCAGGCCATACATGACGAAAACGAAGGTCGGATTGTGCCACAGTGGTTGGTGGTGGAGGCCGGACAGGACCTTGTGATTCCGGTGGACAGGCCCTGCCGCTGGGAGATCACTTTTGAAAACGGGACGGTTTTCGGGGCCAAAGTCATCGAAAGCATCACGCCGGGCATCATCCCGCTGGGTATCCACACGCTGAAGGTTGATGATCACGAAACCACGCTGTTGGCCGCCCCCGCCAGCCTGCCATCACCAGCGCGAAGCTGGGGTGTGACGCTGCCGATCTATGGCCTGCGCACAGCCGAGCAGGGTAGCATCGGCACCTACGCTGATCTGAAACAGGCGGTGGAGGCGTTCGGGACCAAAGGCGCCAGTTTTGTCGGCATCAACCCGATCCATGCTGGCTTTCCGACCGATCCGGTGGAATTCAGCCCCTATGCCCCGTCAAACCGCCGCCGTTTGAACATCACCCACATCGCACCCAGCGTCGATCACGCCACGGACCACGAGGACCTGATCGACTATACCAAAGCCTTCCCCGCAAGGATGGAGGCATTGCGCCGCGACTACGACAATTTTGTCGCCTCCGGGAAAAACGCAGCCTATGAACGCTATCTTGCGAATGAAGGCGATGCGCTGATCCAGTTCGCGACGCATCAGGCGCTGTCCGAACGCTACGGTCCGTTCTGGTCCGACTGGCCCGATCCTTACAAGGATTGCACCAGCGCCGAGGTTCAGGCCGTGGCGCTTTCGAACGAGGATCACCTGCAATTCCACTGCTGGCTGCAATGGCGAGCCGAGCAGCAATTGGGGGAGGTTAACCACACCGCGCATGATCTGGGCATGTCGCACGGACTCTATCTGGACCTCGCGGTTGGCACGCATCCGTATGGTGCGGAAACGTGGGCCGAGCCGGATTTGTTCGCGACCGGCGTTTCGATTGGCTCGCCACCCGATGCGTTTTCCGCGGAGGGGCAGGTCTGGGGTCTGGCCCCGATGTCCCCGCATGCGTTGGCCGCCAAGGGGTTCCGCCCCCTTGCCGAAACCCTCCGCCGACAGTTGAAATTCGCGAAATTGCTGAGGATCGACCATATCCTCGGCTTTGCACGCTCCTACTGGGTGCCCGAAGGGGGCGAGGGTGCCTATATTTCCATGCCGCGCGAGGCGATGCTGGCCGTCGTTCGCATCGAAGCCGCCCGTGCCGGGGCGACGATTGTCGGCGAGGATCTGGGGAATATCCCTGACGGTCTGCGCGATGATCTGAACAGCTCCGGCATCCTTGGTTGCCGCGTTGCGGTGTTCGAGCGCCACTGGGACGGCGACGGCAGTTTTATTTCGCCCGAAAATTATCCCGAACAGGTGCTGGCATCCTTTGCCACCCACGATCTGCCGACATGGGAAGGCTGGAAGAAAGGCCGCGACATCGAATGGCGGCGCGAAGTCGGTGATATTGACGAGGGCGCGGAGGCCCATTCCAAAGGCGAACGCCAGCACGAGGTTGGCATGTTAGAGGCCCATATCGGCGGGTCCTCCTCCGAGGACCTGCACTGTTTCCTCGCCCGCACCAGCGCCCGCATGGTCGCCTTGCAGGTTGAGGATATTCTGGGCCTGACCGAACAACCGAACCTGCCCGGCACGATCTTTGATCACCCGAACTGGCGTCGCCGCCTGCCGATTCCGGCATCGGCATTGGCAACAGATGCACGGGTGGAAAAAACTGCTAAGATACTAAGCGAATCCGGACGCTGAGGACATTATGGAAACCCTAACCATCCAAACCCAACCGATTGACGGACAGAAACCGGGGACCTCCGGCCTGCGCAAGAAAACCGCTGTTTTCATGGGGCCGCATTATCTGGAAAATTTCATTCAGGCGATCTGGAATGCGGTTGGCGTGCAGGGGAAAACCTTGGTGTTGGGTGGCGATGGCCGCTATTTTAATGATCGCGCCGCGCAGGTGATTTTGCGTATGGCCGCGGCGGCCGGGGTGGCCAAGGTGATCGTCGGCCAAGGCGCATTGCTGTCCACACCTGCGGCATCCCATGTGATCCGCAATCGCGGCGCTGATGGCGGCATCATCATGTCGGCCAGCCACAATCCCGGCGGGCCGGATGCAGATTTTGGGGTGAAATACAATATTTCTAACGGGGGTCCCGCGCCGGAAGGTGTGACGAATGCCATCTTCGAGGCAACCAAAACCCTGACCGAATACCAGATCGTCGAAACGCAGGATATCGACCTGTCGACCATCGGCACCACGTCGCTGGCAGGAATGCAGATCGAAGTCATCGACCCCGTCGAAGACTACGCCACCCTTATGGAGACCCTGTTCGACTTCCCGAAGATCAAAGCCCTTTTCGCAGGCGGTTTCACCATGCGTTTCGACGCCATGCATGCCATCACCGGCCCCTATGCCACCCGCATTCTGGAGGATACGCTAGGCGCACCCAAGGGCACCGTCCTGAACGGCGTCCCTTCGCCTGATTTCGGCAATGGCCACCCCGATCCGAACCCGATCTGGGCGAAACCGCTGGTCGATTTGGTTATGTCCGATGATGCACCCGACTTTGCCGCCGCATCGGATGGCGACGGAGATCGCAACATGATCCTAGGGCGCGGCGTTTACGTCACCCCGTCCGACAGCCTCGCCGTTCTGGCGTCACTGGCGCATCTGGCCCCGGGCTATGCGGACGGTCTGAAAGGTGTCGCGCGGTCCATGCCGACGTCCCGCGCCGTTGATTATGTCGCCAAGGCGAAAGGCATCGACTGTTACGAAACCCCGACCGGCTGGAAATTCTTTGGCAACCTGCTGGATGATGGCCGCGCCACGCTATGCGGCGAGGAATCCGCTGGTACCGGATCGGATCACGTGCGCGAAAAGGACGGGTTGTGGGCGGTTCTGCTGTGGTTGAATATCCTTGCCGAGTCCGGCAAATCCGTCGCAGACATCCTGACCGACCACTGGCAGACCTATGGCCGCAACTATTATTCCCGCCATGATTTTGAGGACGTGGACGCAGACGCCGCCAACAAAATGATGACCCGCCTGAACGCCATGCTGCCCGACTTACCGGGTGAGGTGATTGCCGGCATGACCGTCGAAACCGCCGACGAATTTGCCTATGACGATCCGGTCGATGGGTCTCATTCCGCCCACCAGGGCACGCGTATCAGCTTCACCGACGGCACCCGCATCGTCTTCCGCCTGTCCGGCACCGGCACGGTTGGCGCAACGCTCCGCGTCTATCTGGAAAAGCGCGCGGAAGACCCGGCGAAGCAGCACGACGACCCGCAGGACGCCTTGGCCTCAGCCATCGAAGCGGCGGAAACCATTGCCAAAATCAAGGAATTTACAGGACGCGACGATCCGAACGTCAGGACTTAGGTTTCGCAAACAGCCGCTGATACAGCCCTTGCGGCAGCCAGCGGCTGAACCGGAACACCAGCGAGAATAACCACGGAAAATCGGTTTTGAACCGGTCGCTTTCCATCGCATCGGCCATGCGTTTCGCCGCGTCCTCGGCTTCCATCAGGAACGGCATGTTGAAATCGTTTTTGTCGGTCAGGCGGGTTTTAATGAAACCAGGGTTCATCAGTTGCACCTTTACGCCGGTGTGCCACAGGTCAGACCGGATCGTTTCCGCCAGATGCATAAGGCCGGATTTACTGGCGCCATAGCCAATCGCGCCGGGCAAGCCACGATAGCCGGACAAAGATCCGGTGATCACAATATGCCCTGACTCACGCGCCGCAAATCCCGGCACCACTCGGCCGAGCACCCGCACGGCACCCATCAGGTTCACATCCATCATCTTTTCAACGGCTTCGGGGTCCCAGTCACCAGCCCGCATCGGTTCATAAAACCCGGCCAGATAGACAAGCCCGTCAATGTCACCGACAGCCGAAGCTGCCTTGGAAACAGCGTCGGGGTTGGTGACATCAAGGGGTACTGTTCGCACATTTGACCCCAATTCATGTGCCAACTCGTCAAGCCGCTCCTCGCTTCGAGCAGATAACAATAGGTGGGCACCTCTACGATGTAATTCGGCCGCAAGCGCTCGGCCCAACCCTTCACTTGCTCCCACCAGCCAATATGTTCGCCCTTTTAAGGTCAATTCTCAACCTGTCTAAAAGTGGCAACCAGTTCCGCGACCTTAATCCCGAATTTCCGGAATTCGGAGCGGTTCATAACCACGCCGTTTTCCATCAGATACATCCAGTCAACGACGTCGAGCTTATGTCCACCCGCATCTTCGGGCAGGATAATCGTATAGGTCAATCGCGCTACCGCGCCCATCACCTGCCCCTGCGCAACACCTTCGATATCCGGCGCCGTGGCGGTAAAGGCCCCGTTTTCGCCCAGCGTAATCGTCCATTCCCGCTGCTGTGTACGACCGGTGGCATATTTGAAATCTTCGCTCATCACGCCCGTATCGCCATCCCATGTGACATTCATCACGGCTGTGAATCGGCTGGAAACGCGGCCATTGAAACCGTAGATCATGCCTTCGGTCAGCATCCGGCCATTCAGGACCTCGTTCACGTTAAACGTGGGTTCCGTGCCGGCGTAATCTTCGACCTTTTGGGCATCGAAGCTGAAAAAGCGGGACCAGCCCCAGCTGACGATAGCGGCCAGTGCGACTCCGGCAAGGATCAATAGAATAGATTTCAGCATGTCATAGCCTCCGGCTGCGGTCGCAGCATCAACAGGGTTAAAGCGATCATTTTCAGGCCACAGGGCACCCCGGCATAGAGCAGGGTTAACGCCCAGAGCCCATCGTCAGTCATCGTCGTGCCAGGGACAAATCCGAACAGGTTCAGGAGCGGCAGAACCGTGGCAGCGGCGATGGCCAACGTCAGTTTGGAAAAGAAGTTCCACAAGCCAAACGCATCCCCGCCATTACCGTCAATGGATTTGACGCGGGCGGCGAACATGGAGGGAAGGAGAGTCATGTCCGCGCCCAGCGCCGCGCCGGAGGCAAGGCAAACGAAAAGGAAAGCAGACGTGTCGCCCGCCCCCAGCGCAACGGCCCCCGCGAAGGCCAGGATGGATAGGGACATGCCACTCGCGAGGGTTGGGGTTTCGCCAAATCTTCCTGCCAGCTTTGCCCAGATCGGGGCAGCAACCCCGGCCGAGACGAAAAACGCCAACAGGAACGGTCCGGCAAGCGAGGGGGCTTGCAGACGATATTCGACGAAAAACAGAAAAAGGGTCGAGGTCACTGCCACCGGAGCCGCGTTAAAAAACGCGATGGTCAGCAGGCGTGTGACCTCTTTGTCTTTGAAAAGATGTAAGAAATCCCCGCTGGCGGGAAGGGAACGGTCCCGCCAAACGGGGGCCATCAAAGCTGACGCAATAATTGCCAGCCCGACGAACAATGCTGCAAACCCGGCATAGGGTGGCAGACCCGCACGCTCCATCCCAAACGGGGCGATGGTGGCAATGGATACCCCCAACAGCGCCCCGGTCTCGCGCCATCCGGCGAGGCGGGTATGGCCGCCATCGCCCATCGCGGCGGCGGTGCTGATACCCTGGGCATAGAATAGGATGTTCAGAAACGAGAAACTGGTGAAGAGCAGAATAAGACACAGACCCATCCACAGGATCGGGTTGATTGGGGCCGGGATTGCGAACAGACCAACCATGCCCGCAGAAAGGGTCCCTGCTGCCAGCATGGCGAACAGCGTTTTTCGGTCCCGTAAGCGCCCGGCCAGTCGCCCAAGAATAGGGTCCTGTACGACATCCAGTAACCGCAACAGCAACAGCGCCCCACCGATGGCGGTGAGGCTCAGACCATATTCATCCACATAGAATTTCGGCGCGTGGATATAGATCGGCAAGCCCGCCGCCGCCAGAAAAGCTGCATAGATCGAAAAGCGCGGAAGTGTCGTCATGACTGCCCCAACAAGCGGTCGCGGGATCTACGGTCAATCGTGCGCTCATCCAGCCAGATACCAAAAAAGCGGCGGGTAAATTCGGGGTATGTGAATTCACAGGTTTGCTGACCGTTCCAGTAAAAATGCGCGCGGTCGCGATCAATGGCGACACCGGTAATCCGGTCGCCGGGTTGGACATTGCGAAAACACTGTTCCAACGCTTGCAGCCCGGCGTGGGTCTCCACCGAGACATTCTCCAGCTTGGCAACCTCGTCAACAGTGCGGCTGGCGAGTTGGCGGGCCGTAAAGCCGCGTTTGTAGATCAGCGACAGGGCGAACGGGCGGTCGAACGAGAATCCGTTCCTGTCGGTCCACAGCTCTGCGCGGTAAAGGTTAAACCCGAAGAGACGAACATCGGCCTCCCCCTGTTTTTGGGTGCTTTCGAGGTGGGCGGCAACCTCGGCAGGGGCTAACTGTCCATGGGCAATGGAAGCGTTTAGGATAACGAAAACAAAGGCATAGAGAAATTTCATGTCACTTCCTCCGTCGGCGGTTCCGGCCGCTTGTGGAAGGTCGCGCCTTTCAGTTTCAGCTTCAGCGCCTGCCAATGAATCAGCCCCATCACCCGAAGCGAGCCGAACGGTCGCCGGATAGCCGACCACAGCAGGGCGCGTGAGGTTAGTGGTTCCCGTTTCCCCGTCAACGTCGCCAGCAGCCCGCCATTTCCCATCCGAAAATCGATCCGCGCACCGACATGGGTCGGGGCGAAATCGACACGGAAGCGATATTCACCGCCAATCTTCTGGAAAGGCGAAACGTGGAAGACTTTTTCTGCCGTCAACGTGTCCGTCGCGCTGATCGGGCGAAGGTCGTCGTGATAACACAAGTAGGAATGCCGGTCGCCGTAAGTGTTATTTACCTCGGCAATAAATGCCCGCAACTGATCCTGCTCGTCTACCACCAGCCAGAAGCTGACCGGATTGAACAGATAACCAAACATCCGCGGTTGCGTCAGAAGCAAAATTCGCATGGGCCGGAGGTCGTCGAGCCCCCGCTCGGCCAGAACCTCCCGCACCCATGCTGCACCCCGGCCTTCGCCGGGCTGTCCACCGTGATCCTTGTCATGTACTGCCGCCAGATTGCGTCGGTTACGCGAGAATAGCGCCGGTGATGGCGCGGCAGCTTCCGGTTCCAACAGCACACAATCCATCGAATAGCGGAACGCATTATCCGGTCCGCCGATCCGTTTGTGATAGGTGTGCGATTTCAGGAATTCGGGTGTCATGCTGCCACTTGCGCCTCCTTTTCCAGGATGCGTTGGGCGGCTTTCATGCCGCTTTGATAACCGTCTTCATGGAATCCCCAGCGGGTGTAGGCGCCTGCGAACCAGCTTTTGTTCTGGCCCTGAATGGCGTGCAATTCCTGCTGTGCTTTGATTGCGGCGGCGTCGAAAATCGGGTGATCAAAGGTGACTTCGTCATAGATTTTCGACTCGTCAATTTCGGTTGGCGCGTTCAGCGTCACAAACAGCGGATCGTCTTCGGGAATGCCCTGCAACCAGTTCATGTAATAGCTCATGCCAATTTTCGGCGCGGGCTTGTCGTCCGGCGACAGGAACACCCAAGACGACCAGCATTGGCGACGTTTCGGCATCAGGCTTTCGTCAGAATGCAGCACGGCGCGGTTCGATTGATAACGCAGGTTACCAAGGATACGCTGTTCGTCTGCCGACGGATTTTCGATCATCGCCAAAGCCTGATCGGAGTGACAGGCGAAAATCACCTCGTCAAAATCCTCCCACTCGCCACCATGGGTCCGCACCTGCACGCCTGTCGCGTGACGGCGAACGCCTTCGATCGGGGCGGAGGTCCGGATTTCCCCGCCATTGGTGCGGATGGATTTGGCGATGCGGGTCACATATTCGATCGACCCACCATCCACCGTTTTCCATTGGTGGTTGTTGGTGCTCAGCAACGCATGGTTTTCGAAAAACTGGACCAAGGATCGCGCTGGGAAACTGTTCATCTGCTCGGGCGTCGAGGACCAAATCGCACCGGAGATCGGCAGCAGGTAATAGCGCCGGAACCAGTCGCCCAGCTGCATCTTGTCCAGCATCTCGCCCAGACTCATATCCGGATCCTGCGACTGCGCCACCGCATGTTTGTTGAATTTCAGAATGTCGCTGATCATCCGCCAATATTGCGGCCGCGCCATGTTGCGTTTCTGCGCAAACAGGGTTTTCAGGTCCCGCAGCCCATATTCAACAGCCCCGTTCCCAATGGAGGCCGAAAAGCTCATATTGCTGTCTTTCACCGGCACGTCCAGTTCCCGGAACATGCGGGTCATGTTGGGGTAATTGGCGTCGTTAAACACGATAAACCCTGTATCCACCGGCTGATCGCCGCGTTTGCCAGCCATCACCGTACGGGCATGACCGCCCAGTCGGGGTGCGGCCTCGAACAGGGTCACAGGGGCGGAAGGCGCGAGTTCATACGCAGCGGCAAGTCCGGATACGCCGGCACCAATGACAGCAACTCTCGGGGAATAGGATAGTTCAAACGGCACGTTGGGGGCTCCATGTTATTTGGGATTGTTACGGGCACATTGTTTGAATGGATCACTTTGAGATTGCTGGGCTACATTACCGACAAACAGGAGGGCATCATGCACACAGGATCCTGCCTTTGCGGAGCCGTTTCATTCGAGGTCGACGGAGAGTTAAATCCCCCCGACGCCTGCCATTGTAGCATCTGTCGCAAAACGTCGGGGCATTTCTATGCGGGGACCGACCTTGCCAGCGACAGGGTACACATCAAGGGGATGGAGAACGTCGCCTGGTATCAGACATCGGAGAAGGTACGGCGGGGGTGGTGCAAGACCTGCGGGGCGAACCTGTTTTTCGATCCGCTGTTCCATGATTGGATTTCAATTGCGATGGGTGCGTTTGATCAGCCGACGGATACCAAACTGGCGATCCATATTTTCGTGGATAACAAGGGCGATTATTACGATATCGCTGATGGGTTGCCGCAAAACGCGCAGTGATGCCCCCCAAAACTTTAAGTGGGCAAATTATTTTCAATTCAACTGATCCAACTCCTGCGACGCGTCGTAATGTTGGACATGAGTTTCGATCTCAATATAGTCGGGGCACAGGATGTGACCTTTCCGGCGGCTGTGACCGGGCGTGGTCAGGAAGCCGGAGAAGACGTGACAGAAAGCGCCCCGAGACGTGATGAGTGGACGGAATGCCTGAACCGCATCCGGCAGGCGCAGGACCGTGCGGCTTTTGCCTCGCTGTTTGCGCATTTTGCCCCAAGGGTGAAGGCGTTCTTGATGAAGTCCGGTGCCGATGCGGCGCAGGCCGAGGATGTGATGCAGGAGGCAATGGCCAATGTCTGGCGCAAATGTCACCTGTTTGATCCGACCAAGGCCAGCGCCACGACCTGGATCTTCACCATCGTCCGCAACAAGCAGATCGATACGATACGAAAACAAAGACGACCGGAGCCGGAGGAGCTGGACTGGGGTGCAGAGCAACCCGATGATCCCGCCGATACGGTAGCCGCCTCGCAAGAAGAGGGAATATTAAGAGAAGCCGTTGCCGCGTTACCCGCAAAGCAGCGTGAGATGATCGAGAAAGCCTATTTCGGCGATCTGACCCATTCGGAAATTGCCGATATGACGGGTCTGCCGCTGGGCACAATCAAATCACGCATCCGCCTCGCATTGGAACGTTTGCGACATGAGATGAGTAAGAATGATGACTAAAGTGAAACATCATATTCCTGACGAGGTCCTGGCCGCATATTCAGCGGGGACACTCGACGAAGCCTTTTCGCTGATCGTGGCGAGTCATGTGTCGCTGTGCGATGATTGCCGCGCTGCGCTGGCAGGCTATGACGCGGTTGGTGGCGCGGTTCTGGAAAACGCAGAGGCTGTCGAGGTCAGTGATGAAGCGCTGGCGGCAACCATGGCCCTGATTGATGCGATTGAACCCCCCGTTGCCAAGTCGCGTAAATCGACCTCCATTTTCCCGGCACCGCTGGAAGAATATGTGGGCGGTGGACCAAACAAGGTGCGCTGGAAGAGCCTTGGACGTGGCGTGAAACAGGCCATTCTGCCCTGCGACGGCGAGGCAACTGCAAGGTTGCTCTATATCCCTGCGGGGATGGCGATGCCGGATCACTCGCATAACGGGATGGAACTGACCATGGTTCTGCAAGGCGCGTTCTCGGACGAGGTCGATCGTTTTGCTCGTGGTGATGTCGAGCTGGGGGATGAGGACCTGCATCACACCCCGGTGGCCGAAGCGGGCGAAGATTGTATCTGTCTGGCCGTGACCGACGCGCCGCTGAAATTCAACAGCTTCTTGCCGAAACTGCTGCAACCTATCTTCAAAATCTGATGACCCCTCCGGTCATTCTGTGGCTGCGCCGCGATTTCCGCCTGTCGGATAACGCGGCGCTGCGCGCGGCCTTTGACACGGGCCGCCCGATTATTCCTGTATTCATTCTTGATCCGATCACCGAAGCCATCGGCGCTGCGCCTTTGTGGCGGTTGGGGGAGGCGGTTCGAAAATTTGCTGAAACGCTGGAGGGGCTTGGTAGCCGCCTCATCCTGCGGCGGGGGTCCGCGCTCGATTGCCTGCGCGAGTTGGTTGCGGAAACGGGGGCGGACACGGTCTACTGGTCGCGTGCCTATCATCCTGACTGGGTGGCGCGGGACAAGGATGTGAAATCGGCACTAACCGAAGAAGGCATCACCGCAGAGAGTCACACAGGCTGGTTACTGTTCGAACCCTGGACAGTGGCGACACAGGCGGGGGATCCCTACACCGTTTACACGCCGTTCTGGAATAATGTCCGCAAGCGCGATGTGGCGGAGACCTTACCCAAAACCCAAGCGCTCCATCCCCCAGAGAGCTGGCCCGTGTCGGACGATTTGAACGATTGGGCGATGGGCGCGGCGATGAACCGTGGGGCAGACGTGGTGGCAAAATATGCACGGGTTGGTGAGGATGCCGCCTTGGACCGCCTGTCAGAATTCGCGGACGATGCCCTGACCAACTACCGAGACGACCGCAATCGTCCTGACGTTGATGCGACATCCGGTCTGTCAGAAAACCTCGCCGTCGGAGAGATTTCCCCCCGTACCATATGGCAGCGCGCGATGATCGCCCATCAGCATGGCAGTAAGGGGGCCGAGACGTTTTTAAAAGAGCTCGTCTGGCGTGAATTCGCCTGGCATCTGATGTGGCATACGCCCCATATCGAGACCCGCAATTGGCGCGATGGCTGGGATAACTTCCCGTGGCGCAGCGACAATGACGATGCCGAAAAATGGCGGCGTGGGCTGACCGGTGAACCGATGGTCGATGCCGGGATACGGGAACTATTTGCGACGGGGCGAATGCACAACCGCGTGCGGATGATTGTCGCGTCCTACCTGACGAAACATTTGCTGACCGACTGGCGGGTCGGGATGAACTGGTTTGCGGACACGCTGATCGACTGGGACCCGGCGTCTAACGCGATGGGATGGCAGTGGGTGGCGGGATCAGGTCCGGACGCAGCGCCGTATTTCCGTATTTTCAACCCGGCCACTCAGGCGGAAAAATTTGACCCTGACGCAACCTACCGTGACCGTTTCCTGCATGGCGATGGCGCGGCAGATTTCCGGAATGCGATCCCGCGAAACTGGGCGATGAGGGACGGCTACGCTGTCGATCCGATCGTCAGCCTCGCCGCGGGACGGGCGAAGGCCCTGCAAGCCTATGAGCATGTCCGGAAATAACCGTCGCATTCAATCCGGCTTTTCCATATCGCGCTAACTGTTTGTCTTGAATGCTCGAAATCCCTTGATTTATCCTTGTTAAACAAGGGTTTTAGATATTTCTGATCATCGCCTTTCGCGAAACACGAATGTTGACGCTGTTTGATAGCTGTGTCCATCTGTTCAGATGACGATGCTCATCGACATAAAAGCCTTTCTGACCAGTGCCCGGACCGGTGGGTTTTCTGCGGCTGCGCGGGAAATCAATACAACCCCTTCGGTCATCACCAAACGCGTAAACCGGCTGGAAGACAGGGTCGGTGTGAAGCTGTTCACCCGCTCCACCCGCCACCTGTCCCTGACCGCCGAAGGCGAACGCCTGCGCCCCCAGTTACAGGTGCTGGTGGCGGAGCTGGAAGACGCAATCACAAGTGTCCGCGATTCCAGCCGCGAGTTGCGCGGGACCCTTCGAATTCGCTGTCCAACCACTGTCGGCACGCTATTTGTCGGCGAGTCGATTACCCGGTTTCAACAGCAACATCCCGGCATGTCGATTGATCTGATCCTGATGGATCGGCTGGTAAATCCGTTGGAAGAAGGGCTGGACATCTCGCTCGGCGCACCGTCGCAGACCTTTATCAGCGTCAAAGAGGTGCCGCTCTGCCCCTATCCCCGCGTGCTGGTGTCGTCCCCGGACTATCTGGCAGCCCGGGGAACACCCCGATCCCCTGCCGATCTGGTGGATCATGATTGCCTTGCCTTCATGCCGGTCGGGCTGACATGGGCCTTCGAGAGCCGCAGCGGTCCGATCTCCGTCGATGTGCGGTCGCGCTTCACGGTCAATGACAGCCGCATTCTGCTGGATGCCGCGATTGCCGGTCTGGGGTTGACTGTGGTGCCGGAATTTCTGGCCCGTGAACCGTTGCGGCAGGGAAAGCTGATCGCGCTGATGCCGGATTTTCCGGTCATTCCGCTCTGGTTCAAGGCGATGATCCCCAGTCACAAGGTCAGGCACCCGGAAATCATTGCCCTGATCGACCATATGAAAAAAGAATTTGACCCCCCACCGTGGTCGCGCGGGGAGTGGGAGCCATGATCACCTTTCGCATTTTCGCATAGAATGTTTTCGTGATCTGGGTGGTTCCTAGTCCGCATCGCGGAAGCTACGCTTAATATCCTCGGATAGAGAACAGGCTGAACGCATGACCATCGCGGGTAATTTTTGCATAGACACTGATTTCCACCTGCCTTTTGCGGGGATATCCGAAATCATGCCATTCCTGAATGACCACTGGCAGAATCAGGCGCGGGAACGCGAGCTGGACCTGCTGCCATTTCGGTTGAGCTCTTATCCCAAGAATTCACCGCTCAGTCACAATGACATCTATGACGGATTGGACATCAGAGCGGCGCTTGATTTTTTGGGCGTGGACATCGCCGTTTGCTCGCTGCTTCACGGGTCAATCGCGTTGCACAATCCCGATATGCGGGCGGCAATGCTTTCGGCGGCGAATGACTATGTGGCTGCGACATGGCTTGACGCGGACCCCCGGTTGAGAGGTTCGATCTTTGTGTCGGCCGAAGACCCCACCGCCTCGGTCGCTGAGATTGAGCGCCTCGCCGGGGACAGGCGTTTTGTGCAGGTTCTGATGCTGGCCATGCAAGAATTTCACCACGGCTCGCGCCATTACTGGCCGATTTACGAGGCTGCTGAAAAGCACGGCCTGCCCATCGCGATCCACGCCGGCAGCCTGTACCGCACCCCGCCCAGCGTGTCCGGCTGGCCGTCTTATCAGTTCGAGGATTACGTGCTGCAAAGTCAGGTCTTCGAAAACATCCTTGTCGGGTTATTGGGCGAAGGCGTGTTCAGCAAATTCCCTGACCTGAAGGTCGTGTTTTTGGAAAGCGGTTTCGCGTGGCTGCCCACGACATTGTGGCGGATCGACAAGACGTGGCGCGGTGTCAGGCAAGAGGTTCCGTGGATCGACCGGGCCCCCTCCGACATCGTAAAGGGGCGGATATTCATGGGGCTGCAACCGGCTGATCCGCCGGGCGCGAAGGAATTGCAGCAGATCCTGAAACATGTCGGTCGCACCGATATGCTGATGTTCTCCACCGACTATCCTCACCGTCAGTTCGACGATGATACCCCGTTGCCAGACGGGTTACCGACAGAAGACATCCCCAACATTCTTTCGGGTAACGCGTTGAACGCCTACCCCCGTCTGGCGGCGGACCCGATGGTGAAAGCTGCCATGCGCACGACGGAGGAAGTGACATGAACAAGCCGCTAAAAGATGCCGAGCTCCAGTCTCGACTGAAGATCGTCGATTGTGATATTCACCCGGCGCCGAAGTCACCGGATGCTTTTCACCCCTTTATGGAGAAACGCTGGGCTGAACATTTGCAGAGTTTCGGCACCAGTATCCGGCAGGCGCTCGTCGGGCAACTATCTTATCCCCGCATGACCGCAAACGGGATGCGCGCAGACGCAAAACCCGCCGACGGCCCTCCCGGCTCCAGCCTGAAGATGCTGCGTGAACAGCATCTGGACCGGCTGGATGTCAGCGTCGGCAACCTGATCACGCTAGGTGGCGCGGGGATGGAGGAACGCAATCCCGATCTCGCCGCCGCAATGGCGCGGGCCGCGAATGACTGGCAAATTGCGCAATGGCTGGAACGGGAACCCCGCCTGCGCGGCGGGATCGTTGTGCCCCAGGATGTGCCCGACGCTGCCGTGGCGGAAATTGAACGGCGCGCTGGTGACAAACGCTTCGTGCAGGTCATCATGTCGTCGCGCCCGAACGAAACAGTGGGTGCCCGTAAATACTGGCCGATCTATCGTGCTGCTGAAGAGGCCGGATTGCCGATCTGCCTGCATCCGGTCGGCTATTCCTCGGGCAAGCCCTCGACCGGGACTGGCTGGCCCAGCTTTTATTTTCAGGAACATTACACGTTCGTCCCCGGCGCGCAGGCGCTGGTATCAAGCCTTGTCATCGAAGGTGTGTTCGAAGCCTTCCCCAAGCTGAAAGTCGCGATTGTCGAGGGCGGATTCTCCTGGGCACCTGCCCTGTCATGGCGAATGGACAAGCATTTCGACACGTTTCACAAGGAAGTTCCCCACCTGAAACGCAAGCCATCGGAATATATGAAAGAGCACCTCTGGTGGACCACACAACCGATGGAGGAACCACCCCGCGGGCGCGATATTGCTGACGTGATTGACTGGATCGGCTGGGACCGGATCATGTATTCGTCGGACTACCCGCACTGGGACTATGATGACGCGCATCACATCTTCAAATTCCCGCTGGAGGCGGACCAGCGCGAGGCTGTTTTCGGCGGCAACGCCAGAAAGCTGTACGGGTACGAATGAGCAAACATGTCGTCGCAGACGTCGCCGGTTTCAAAGACCGTGAAATTCGCCCGGTCGATGTGAATGGCAAAGCCATTTGCCTTGTCAGGTTGGATGGGGAGTTCTTCGCCCTCGCTGATCGATGCCCGCATGGCGGGGCGAAATTGTCGGGGGGCATGATATCCAACCAGGTCGAAAGCGACGGCCCGGGTGACTATCGGCTGTGCCGCCGCGACGAAATGCTGAAATGCCCGTGGCATGGCTGGGAATATGACGTGCGCACCGGCCAAAGCTGGAGCGACCCGAAATCCACCCGCACCCGCGCCTTCGTCGCCGAAGCCGTCCATGGATCTGACCTTGTCAAAGGCCCTTATGTCGCCGAGACCATCAAAGTGGAGGTCGACGGCGACTATGTTGTTGTCGAATTGCCATAGTGCGGGTAGGTCTACTCATCAGGGAGCATGAGGGGATTTTTACGTGAATCGCGAAAGATGGCAGCGCGAATTGAGACATTCACGGTCAATTCACCATTCTCTAAGCTCTCAAGAGGGAGAGAGGCCGAACGATTTCCGATCCTTGGCCAATAAGAATTCGCCCATGCACAGTCTGGGTGAGCCGGTCATTTTCGGATCACTGCGCGTCGGCAGAAGCCGTAGTACTGACCGAAAGTCATCGTTATCCGGCAACAACATAATGGGAGGAGAGACCTTATGATTGCGTACTTTCACAAAATCGCCGCACTGACGGCAGCCGCATGTTTTGCGGTTACATCAGTTTCCGCAGAAGATTTCATTTACGGATCGTGGTTCGGCACGAAACATTCCGTCAATGTGTATGGGCTTCAGGCCTATTTCGATCTGCTGAGAGAAGAAACCGACGGGGAAATCAACTGGGAACTGGTACCGGGCGCACAGCTCGCCAGTGGTCCGGGCACCCCCGAAGCCGTCCGTGATGGGTTGATGGATGGTGGTATCGCAATCGCGCCATACCAGCCGCGTCTGATGGCGGCGACCAACACAATCTTTTCGCATTCCTTGCTAGGTGATGACGTTCTGGCCGCGTCCGGCGCGATGAACGAGGCAATCCTGCTGGGCTGTCCGGAATGCCGCGCTGAATATGACGCGCTGAACGCGGTGGCCTTCGCCGGATATGCAACGACCCCTTACAAATTCATGTGCAGCACCGAAGTGAACACGGTCGAAGACCTTGCCGGACTGAAGGTCCGGGCATCGGGCGGTGGTGTGAATATTTCTGAAATTGCCGGGGCAACGCCGGTTTCCATGTCACCTGCCGAAGCAACCTCGGCACTGGAGCGTGGGACGCTGGATTGTGTGCTGGGCGCAGTGTCCTGGCTACGATCCTATGGTTACATGGATGTTGCGAAAACGGTTGTGGATAGCCCTATGGGTATGGGCGGCCCGCCGATCATGATGTTCCTAAATCGTGACGCATGGGAAAGAATGACGCCGGAAATGCGGGCAAAACATGTCGAACTGGCGCCCGATCTGGTGACGGGTGCGACCTATGACGGCCAGCTTGCCTATGACAATGAAATCATCGAAGCCGCGAAAGCCGCCGGTGTGACCTTTACACCGGATAACGAAGGGTTCGCCAATCTGATGGTCCAGCGTGACGCGCAGCAGATCGAGATCAACCTCGCCAATGCGGCGGAGGCGGGTGTCGAAGATGCGCAGGGGATCCTCAACTACTACACCGCTGCCTACGACAAGTGGAAAGCACTGCTCGATGATCAGGGCCATGACCGCGACACGTTCCGCCGTTTGCTTTGGGAAGAGGTGTTCTCAAAGGTGGATCCGGAAAGCCTCTGATCTGGTAAACAATTGTCCGGCGCCGCGTTGGGGCCGGACCATTTCGGAGGGCGAGGATGCGAAGCTTCAAGCGTGTGCTTGATTTTGCGGTGATGAGCGCCGCCTGGGTCGCGGTAATCGCCACGATCCTGATGATGCTTCAGGTGACGGCCGATGCTATCGGGCGCACCTTCTTCAACAAGCCTATCACGGGCACGCTTGAAATCGTCTCCTCTTACCACATGGCGGCACTGACCTTCCTGCCGCTGGCGCTGGTCGCGAAGGATCGCGGGCATATTTTTGTTGAACTGTTCACCAACTGGATGCGTCGCGGTCCGCGCAAGTATCTGGATGCGTTTGTCGGTCTGGTCACACTGACCTATACCGGTGCTTTTACGTGGAAAGCCATCGAAGTCGCCATTGAAAAAACCCGCATTCGCGAGGCGAAAGAGGCCGGCATAGGCTTCGTTGAAATCTGGCCCGGTCGTTGGCTGGTGGCGATTGGCTTCGGGCTGATGGCGCTTTATGTCGCGATCTACATTGTCGACGATTTTCGCGAAGCCCGTCGCCTGATGGCCGAGGAGGATCAGAAGCGTGGCTAACGAGTTCCTCGCCTTCGGCAGCCTCGGGCTTGTTCTTCTGCTGATCGCCATCCGCGTGCCGGTGGGCGTCGCGTTGGGCGTCGTGTCCTTTATCGGCTTCATGATAGAGCGCAACATCAACGTTGCCTTTTCAATGATGGCCCGCACTCCGTTCGAGGTCGCGGCAAAATGGGAACTTTCCGCCATCCCGATGTTCATTCTGATGGGCACTATCGCCCATTCCACCGGCATGTCCCAAGCCCTGTTCAATTCGGCAAGGCTATGGCTGTCTTCGCTCCCCGGTGGTCTGGCGGTCGCCACAAATTTTGCGTCCGCCGGTTTTGCAGCAGCGTCCGGATCATCCGTGGCCACGTCTGCGACGATGGGGCGACTGGCCATTCCGGAAATGCTTAAGGCAGGCTATTCGCCATCGCTCGCAACCGGTGTCGTCGCGTCGTCCGGCACGCTCGGCGCGCTGATCCCGCCCTCCATTATGTTCGTGATCTACGGGGTCTTTGCCGAGGTTTCGATCACCAAGCTGCTGCTAGCCGGGGTCATCCCGGGCCTGATCACCGCGCTGGTTTACACGATCATGATCATCGGGCGCTGCGCACTCGATCCCTCCATTGCGCCGCCGGTCAAATCTGACATCCCGCGCAACGAGCTTTGGCGCGCCCGTTGGAAGTCACTGATCCCGATCTGGCCGATCCTCGTCCTGATCTTCGGTGTTATCGGCGGCCTCTACAAAGGTGTCATCACGCCAACGGAGGCCGGGGCCGCTGGCGCTTCCCTGTCCTTCGTAATCGCCTTTGTGCAGGGTCGTCTGACCCGCGCCGTCATCAGCGAAAGCGTGCTGGAAGCCATCAAAACAACGGCGCAACTGCTGTTCGTCGCCTTCGGGGCGGTTATGTATACGCGGTTCCTCGCACTCGTCGGGATGCCGAATATCATGACCGGCTATATCGGCGACTGGGCGGGGGATCCGTTCCTTCTGCTGGTGGCAATCTCGATCATCTATATCATCCTAGGCATGTTCCTCGACCCGATGGGGGTGATGCTGCTGACCCTGCCGATTGTGCAACCTATGTTCGCCGCCCTCGGACTTGATGAAATCTGGCTCGGCGTGATCGTGGTGAAATATATCGAGATCGGCCTCCTCACCCCCCCTGTTGGTTTCAACGCCTATGTGGTTAAGAATGTCGTCGGAGATTCCATTCCACTGGAAACAATCTTCAAGGGCATCGGCTGGTTCCTGGCGTGCGAGGTGGTGATCATGATCCTGATCCTCGGCTTTCCGGAACTGTCCACTTGGCTGCCCAGCACGATGGACTAACAAGGGGCAGGTATGAGCCATATCGTCGTTATCGGAGCCGGACAGGCCGGTCAGTCACTGGTCACAAAGCTACGCAATCTTGGTTTTGACGGTAACATCTCCCTGATTGGAGAGGAACCCGTCCCTCCCTATCAGCGCCCACCGCTGTCGAAGAAATACCTGTTGGGCGAGATGGACGTCGAACGCCTATATCTGCGCCCGCTGACCTTTTACGAGGAGGTCGGGATCACCCTCCGCCTCGGTACGCCTGTTTCTGCCATCGACCCGGTCGCGAAGATCGTAACCGTCGGGGACGAAGTGATCTCTTACGACCAGTTGGCCCTGACTACCGGTGCCGCCCCGCGCCGCCTACCCGCCGCCATTGGTGGCAACCTGAAAGGCGTCTATACCGTTCGCACGCTGGCCGATGTTGATGCCATGGCCCCTGAATTTACCGCCGGTCGCAACCTGCTGATCGTGGGTGGAGGCTATATCGGGCTGGAGGCCGCCGCTGTTGCCGCCCGAAAAGGTCTGAGCGTCACGCTCATTGAGGTTGCCGAGCGCATTCTGCAACGTGTCGCCGCCCCGGAAACTGCTGATTTCCTGCGGGCGATTCATACGCGTGAAGGCGTGACCATCCGCGAAGCTACCGGCCTCGAATCCCTGCTGGGTGAGGATCGCGTCGAAGCCGCCCGCCTGTCCGATGGCACTGAAATCCCCGTCGATTTCGCCATCGTCGGTGTTGGCATCACCCCAAACACGGGTTTGGCGGAGGCCGCGGGTCTCGCCCTCGACAACGGTATTGCGACCAACGCGCTGGGCCAGACATCCGATCCCGCCATCTGGTCGGCCGGCGACTGTGCATCCTTCCCTCAGAACGGTACCCGCCTTCGTCTGGAAAGCGTCGGCAACGCCGTCGATCAGGCGGAGCTGGTTGCCGAAAACATGCTGGGCGCTGCCAAGGACTACATTGCCAAACCGTGGTTCTGGTCGGACCAATATGACGTGAAACTGCAAATCGCAGGGCTGAACACCGGCTATGACACCGTGATCACCCGCCCCACCGACGGCCCCGACGCCGTGTCCTTCTGGTATTATCAGGGGGACAGGTTGCTGGCAGTTGACGCCATCAACGACCCCCGCGCCTACATGGTCGGCAAACGATTGATCGAAAGCGGCAAAAGCCCGGCGCAAACAGCGGTCGCCGATCCTGCGGCCGATCTGAAAGACCTGCTGAAAATGTAGTGCTCGGGTGAGCTCTTTCAGCCGCTATGTCTACGTCCGCCAACAATTTGTATCAAAACTCACATATTATTATAAATAATTCTTAACATGTGTTAAGAAATCGGCGCCTCACCAGAATCCTGTTCTGATGAATGTCCTTGTTTAGTTAGGTGTCGAAGTAATGATTATGAACCAACACGCCAGTGCGGCGCGGATCTGCATCGGTATAGTGTCCCGCGATCGACGCGAGATGGTGGAAAATCTTTTGCGGTCCATTTCCGAACTGAAACGCTCCAACGCTTTTTCGATCGAGGTTGTTCTGGTCGAAAACGGGCCCAAAATCGTCCTGCGTGCGTTGGTTGATGAATTCAAAACCCACACGCTCCATATCCCGATTACATATATTCACGAGCCGAATATCGGCGTTGTTTACGCCCGGAATGCTGCTTTGGATTTCGCCAGATCAGCTGGGTTCGACAAGCTGGCCTTCGTCGATGACGACGAAGTTGTGGAACCGGAGTGGCTGTTGAATTTGCACACCGCACAATTGGAACAGGATCTTGATCTGATCGGCGGCCCAGTCCGCCCCTTTGTGCGAAAGGAACCAAAGGGATTTTTCAAACAGCTTATGTGGAAGAGCTACCAGTGCCGAACGCGGCGCGTGGAAAGGGTATCGAATGCCCGATACGCCAAAGGCCAAGGCGGGAATATCACGCTCGCCACCAACAATTGGATGCTCGATTTAAAGAAATGGCCCGACGACTCTCAGCGATTTGATATGCAGTATAATCTGTCCGGCGGCGAAGACACGGCGTTTTATGCCGAACTGAAAAAGGCCGGGGCGAAGACCGGCTGGGCGCGCGATGCCATTATCCGCGAAGAAATCCCGGCTGAGCGGCTAACCGTCAGGTATCAGTTCAACCGGTCCCGGGATCAGTCACTCGTGTCTTTCCACCGTAAATACGATCACAGGCCGATCAAGAGATGGCTGACCGTTCCGTTGGGCGCGATGTATAAATTCATTGCGGCGGTGATTATGTTGGTGATGACGCCCTTCACCATGGGGGATACTTGGTTGTCGGCTATACGCGCTTTGGGCGCGTCGGTCGGCCGGTTGGCGGGGTTAATGGGGCATTCGACCCAACATTATGCGAAAACCACCGGGCATTGATCAGCCGGTTCTCTCGATCGACAAAACCGAATCCGAACCCGGCTCAAAATGGAAATGGCCTTTCTTGGGTGTGCCGTAGCTGATCTGTTTCAAGCGGTAATGTTCAGCCAGTTCTTCCACCAGAATGCGGCTGCAAATCATTGTCCAGTTCGCGCCAAGGCAGGCGTGATGCCCCATGCCCAGCGGCGCATACGCCCCCGCGCCGAAAGTGTCGGTCACAAACCGATCTGGGCGGAATTCATTCGGATTCTCGAAAATATTCGGATCCCTGTGACCTTCCCAAATACAGATACGCACACGTGACCGTTTGGGGTAAAGCACCCCCTGATAGCTGAAGGTTTTCGTCACCGCACGATAGATGAATTCGCTTTGCTGCATGCGCAATGTTTCCGACACAACAGACTCCGCTCGCTTCTTGCGAACATCGGTATCTTTCTCGGCAATGATGGAATTCAGATAATCCGGATGATTTGAGATTTCGAGAAGTATCCACCGCCACAATCCATGAACATCCGTGCGGGCAAATTCTGTCATGTGGATCAAATTCCCGATGACGGTGTCATCCACCCTGCCCGCGCGCACAATATACTCCAGAAGGCTAGTCGGCTCCCCGGCATTGGCGTCAAAGGTTTTCGCGTGCTCTTCCACCATCAATTTAATAGGGGCATATTTTGATTTCTGTTCGTCGCCGATAACCAGATACATTCCATTAGGCGTATAAATATCGTATGCTTTCAGCAGCTTTTCGGACATCTCCGTTCCGGCTTGTGCCCCCAAAATTATCTGGATCATTATGGTAGACGTGGCGTGTTTCATTGCCCGCGCAATGTCTTCATTGTCAGGGATTCCGTCACCGTCGCAAAGCGGTGTCAGACAGCGATTAATCGTCTCGCGGATAGTCGCGTCATGTTTTGCCATGTCGACAGCGCGGAACGCCGACAGGAACAAATTGCGATATTTCTTGTGCGCATCCCCTTCAAGCGCTCGCATAAACCCCAGCGGGAATAGCGGCGTCATGTCGATTGTTGCCGCACGCAAATTCGCTTTGTTTTTTGTCAGGAACTCCTGACCATCCGCATGTCCAACAAGACAGGTCGTCAATTTACCACCCCACCAGGTTTTGAAAATATTTCCATACTTTTGCTGCTGACCAAGCAGATAAAACTGGTCTCTCAGAAAAATGCTTTCATCCGCGTTCAATTCGCCCGGTGCAAGCTTTCCGGATTGTCCGATGCCGGCAAAAGCCGCCCGGGTGCGGGCGATGAACGGTTTCAGCTTTCGGAAAGATTTAGCGGCCATTTACAGATTTCCTCGGGGTTTTCACAGGAAAGGAACAGTCCTGTTCTATTGAGCGATGAAATTGTCAGAACTTTGTCGCTTGCATGGCCCGGACGTCATTGCGCATCTATTTGTGCGACAATGTCAATCTGATCTGGGATTTCTGTGGGAAATTTGGTGGAGCCAGGGGGAATCGAACCCCCGACCTCTTGCATGCCATGCAAGCGCTCTCCCATCTGAGCTATGGCCCCGGTGCAGCCCCTGAGGGCAGCGGGTGGTTTCTATGCCTGACCTCTGTCGAGATCAAGCGAAAACATCAATCCTCGTCGTCCGCCGCAACGTCGGCGATATCGTCGAGATTGACCGTATCATCGTCGTCATCTTCCAGCAGCTCGTCATCGACGCTGGAATCTGTATCGTCGTCATCATCTTCGAGGATGATATCATCCTCCAGATCGACGACCTCCGCATCTTCGACGGTTTCCGCTTTCTCTTTGGCTTTGGGTGCCGACTTGTTGCCGGTATCCAGAAGTGACGCCAGATCAAACTCCGCACCACAGGACGGGCAGGTCATCGGGTCGTTCTGCAGGTCGTAAAACCGGGTTGCGCATTTCGGGCAAAGGCGTTTTACGCCCCATTCTTCGTTGGGCATTGGTATCCCCTGAATCATTTCGGACAATTTGTCGTGCCAACTGCCACAAGGAACGGGGGATTGTCAAAGCCTTTGCGACATTGCGCTTGAGGGCAGTCCCCGTGCAGTTTATTCCGAACCTATGTTAACTGTCGGCACACCCCCTATTTCGGTCCGATTGCGTCGCTCCGCAAGGGCACGGCGGCTGACCTTGCGCCTGTCGCGAATTGACGGGATTGCCACGCTGACTGTGCCGTTACGGGTCAGCGAGCGTAAGGCGCAATCATTTCTGGATACGCAGGAAGGGTGGCTGCGCAAACAGATCGCCGCACGCCCTGATCGACAACGGACAGAGATCGGCGGCGCTATCCCCTTTCGCGGCATTCCGTACGAGTTGGTTGAAGGGAAGCGACCGCGTATCACCGGGCAACAAATCGAACTGCCCGCGAAAAATCCCGGCGCCCGCCTTCAGGCTTTGTTGAAGTTGGAGGCACGCAACGCCATTGCACCGCTGGCTGATGGTTATGCAACCCGGTTGGGACGGCAGGTCAACCGCCTGACTCTGTGCGACACGCGGTCCCGCTGGGGATCCTGCTCGCAGGATGGCAATCTGATGTTTTCCTGGCGGTTGATCATGGCACCGCCCGTGGTGCTCGATTATGTCGTCGCGCACGAGGTTGCGCACCTGGTGGAAATGAACCACTCCGCCGCTTTCTGGCAGGTGGTCGAAGGCCTGATGCCCGACTATGACCAGCATCGGAAATGGCTTCGCACCCATGGCGGAACGTTGCATGCTATCGACTTTACCTCTTGACCGGTACAGATTTGTGATCACAAATACAGCATGGATCAGGACCGTGCCGAACCCGCAAATGAACATGTCTACCGGACGCTCCGCAACCGTGTCATGTCGGGGGAAATGGAGCCGGGGGATTCTCTGACACTCCGGGGGATCGGGCAGAAATTTCACACCTCCATGACACCGGCGCGCGAAGCTGTCCGGCGTCTGGTCGCCGAAGGGGCGCTCAGCTATACGTCGACAGGGCGGATCGTGGTACCGAACCTGTCCAATGAACGGATAGAGGAACTCGCCTCCATCCGTTCGCTTCTGGAACCCGAGCTCGCCGCGCGGGCCCTGCCACGCGCCCATTTCGCCCTGATCGACCGGCTGGAAGTGATCAATCACTCCATCGCCCAAACCATCGCCAAGGGGGATGCGGTTGGCTATGTGCGCACGAACATGGAATTCCACCGCACGCTGTATCTGCGCGCCCAAAGCCCGGCGATGCTGGCGCTGATCGAAACCGTCTGGCTGCAATCCGGCCCGACCATGCGCTCGCTTTACCGGCAATTGCCCTTCAAACGTGCAGCGGAAAAGCACCAGACGATATTGCAAACCCTTCGCGCGGGGGATGAACCGGGGCTGCGCCTCGCCATTCGGTCCGACGTGACCAGCGGTTTGCGGATGCTTCTGACATGAGGAAGTTTCTGAAATGGACCGGGCGGATCATCATTGCCCTGTTGATCGTCATCGCAGGTCTGGCGATCTGGCGGTGGGAGGATATCAACCGCCTGTTGGCTGTGAATTCGATGTTTTCGGCGGAAAAGATTGTTAACAATTTCTCCTCCATGGACACGATGTTCCACACGGTGGTTATGGACGTCCCGAATGGTGCCCCCGCACCGCTGCCGGTAGCGCCGCGTGATATGCCCGACAGCCTAGACAGTTTCGTCACCGACCGTAGCGTGACAGCAATGGTGGTGCTGAAAGACGGGAAGGTGGCGTTTGAAGATTACTATCTTGGCACCAGCCCCGAGGATCTGCGCATCAGTTGGTCGGTCGCCAAAAGTTACCTATCGGCGCTGATGGGGATTGTCCTAGCCGAAGGCGCGATTGACAGTATCGACGATCCGGTCACGACATACGCGCCCTCGCTGAAGGGCACGGCCTATGACAGGGCCTCCATCCGCAATGTCCTGAACATGGCCAGTGGCGTGGTGTTTAACGAGGATTACCTCGATTTTAATTCCGACATTAACAAAATGGGCCGGGTGATTGGGCTGGGCGGGTCAATGGATGGCTTTGCCGAGGGTCTGACCGAACGCGACAGCGACCCCGGCAGCCAATGGCGTTACGTGTCGATTGATACGCATATCCTCGGCATGGTGATCCGCGGGGCAACGGGGCGGTCTATCCCTGATCTGTTGGCCGAAAAGCTGCTGACCCCGCTGGGGGTGGAGGCCGACCCCTACTACGTCACCGACGGCTATGGCGTCGCCTTTGTGCTGGGGGGTTTGAATGTCCGCACCCGCGATTATGCCCGATTTGGCCAGATGATTCTGAATGGCGGGTGGTTGAACGGGGTGCAGATTGTACCCGCGGACTGGGTTGCGCGCAGCACGAGTCCGTCAGCCCCCAATACGCCCATTGTCATCGACTATGGGATGCAATGGTGGGTGCCCGCCGACGCAAGCGAGGGCGAATTTTTCGCCCGCGGCATTTACGGCCAGTATATCTATATCAATCAGCCGGAGGGCGTGGTGATCGCAATTAATTCTGCTGACCGGGCTTTCAGGGAGCCGGGCTCTTATGAACAAAACCTGCGGTTTTTCCGCGAGGTGGTAGAGGTTTTGAAATAAGCACAGAGCGCGTAATCCACGAAAGGTCAGGCACTCGCAGGGCGGCATCGCTTTGATTACAGGCGAATTCAGCGCGCCCTAAATATCAAATGTCGCGAAGACCGGCGCATGATCGGATGGTTTCTCCCATCCGCGTGCCCCGCGCAGTACGCGGCTGGCGTGCCCGGCATTGGAAATATCTTTCGTCGCCCAGACATGATCCAGCCGCCGCCCCTTATCTGCCGCATCCCAGTCCCGCGCCCGATAGGACCACCAGCTGTAAAGCTGCCCCTCGGGGATATCCTGCCGGGTGATATCCACCCAATCCCCCGCCGCCTGCGTATCGGCAAGATGCTCGACCTCGATCGGGGTATGAGAAACCACCTTCAGCAACTGCTTATGGCTCCAGACATCATCCTCGCGTGGGGCGATGTTCAGATCGCCGACCATGATGGATTTCTCCGGTTTGTCGGTGGCAAACCAGTCCCGCATCTCGGTCAGGAAATCCAGCTTATGGCCGAATTTCTCATTCACCGTGCGATCCGGTTCGTCACCACCTGCCGGGACATAGAAATTGTGGATCGTCACGCCATTTTCCAGCCGTCCGGCCACGTGACGCGCATCCCCTTTTTCGCAAAAGTCCCTATGCCCGACATCTTCCATCGGCAACCGCGACAGGATCGCCACGCCATTATAGGATTTCTGCCCCCGCGCGATCAGCTGATAGCCCAGCGCCGCAAAGTTTTCCGTCGGGATCTGTTCCGCCAGCGCCTTGCATTCCTGCAGACACAAAACATCCGGCGCTTCTTCCTCCAGCAGTTTCAGCACAATCGGTTCGCGCAGCCGGACCGAGTTGATATTCCAAGTGCAAACGGTAAAAGCCATAAGCCGCCCTCCTGTCGAGGGCAGCCTACTCGACCGGTCACGTCACGCAACCCGAAAAGAGCGGTTATCTCTCTGAGAGGCCGGGCAGAGCTTCGCGAATAGCGGTGGCTGCCTCTTTGGGGCATGCCTGCAATAAGAAATGCGGTCCGTCCAACTCTTTGACCCGCGTAAAATCCTGCAATACCTGTTTCGGGATCAGCCTATCCTGTCGCGGACGTAGGTACATTGTCGGTAAATCCGTGGTCGGAAGCTCGTCCGGTAACGACAACACTGCACGCAAACGATCTATAATTGTTTTCCGTGGCATTTTTCGTAACAACGCCCGGAAGCTGATCACGAAGTCCGACCGCGACCAACGCCCCATCGTCAGCCAGTCTGCCACTCGTAGTCCCAATCCTGATCGCATGGGCAACAGATAGAGTAACATTACCATAAAAGCGGGAACGTGGCGTGGTTTGCGCAGAAACGACGCTATATAAATAACTGCCCGCAGGGATTGGGGCGGATCAGCAGCAATCCGACCAGCCACCGGACCGGAAAAGGATTCCGCAAGTAAAATATGTGGTGCATTAGGAAGCCGGGAGCGGACATGAATCACCGCGTCCTCATAGCTGACAACCTCGTCAGGATATTCGATTACCTCCACCTCTACGCCGTGCAATTCACTGCAAAACGGACCGAGGAAGTCATCGGTCCCGTTCAGGCCGGGAAGGATCACGATTTTCATGGGAACGGCCACCTTTTTCGCCACAGCCTGTCGCGGTTCAGAAGATTTCGCACCACTCAGTTCGTCAGCACCACGTAGCGAACAATCCGGTTATTGTCACTGTCGGAGATGAAATACCGGTGGCCTTGCACCGCCACTCCTTCGGGATCGTCGAATTTGTTGGGACCTTCGCCCGGGGAACCATCCCCAAGAACGCCAACCAGGCGCTCGCCGACGGGGCGGGTTGGGTCAATCAGCAGGATGCGATGGGCGTCCTGATCGGCGACCACCAGCCGACCCAGCTCGTCAATATCCAGATAGCGCGGGCCGACGAAGCCGAATTCGGGACCACTCAGCGTCAGCAACAGATTCAGCTCCGGGTCAAACTGCATCACACTAGCCCCGCCGGTGTTGGCAACCCAAATATTGCCCGACCCGTCTTCCATCACGTCATGCGCGCCGGGCAGGTTGCTGGCGAGCGCAACAACCCGATCCCCCTGAAAGGCGATCAACCGGCCGGTGCCGCTGGCCATGACATACGCGGTGCCATTAGAATGGATCATTCCGCCCTCGGTCCGCGAGGCGGGGTAGCTGGCGACAACCGCAGGTGTCGGCTCGCTGATATCAAGGACCGCCATCGTATTCAGCCCGGTCACTGCCACAACCATATGGCCATTTGCATCAAACATCACGTCATGCACAACAGGCAGCGACCCCTCGGCAATGATGCGGACCACCTCCAGCGTGTCAGGGTCCATCACCACCACGCGATTTCCGAACTTGTCAGCGATATACAGCATTCCGTCCGGCCCGAAGGTCAGATCATGTGGATCGTTCAGCACCGGCTCCGAGGCCGTATCAAACGCTGCAAATGGCTGCGATTGCGCAATCGCGCTGGTGGTTGATAACAATGAAAACAGGATGGTCCGAATTAGCATGATAAAGTCCTTTTTCGGGAATAATACCATGCTTTGAAGCGTTTCGCTGCACAAGAGTGTGATCCAGCATTCGCCCTTAGTCTATCTGTGACTGGAGGTCGGCCCGGATCGCTTTGCGGTCCAGTTTTCCATTTGGCGTATAAGGCAGCTTATCAACCAGGTGTATTATGCGTGGACGTTTGTCCTGGTCTACTCGCGTCATGATTTCGGATCTCAGCTCCGCCTCGCTTAGCCCCGGCGCAATAAACAGCGCAACCAGCTCTTGCCCGAGCCGCGGATCGGGGATCGACGAAACGGCAATATCTTCCACGCCGGGGATGGCTCTCAGTTTGTTTTCGACATCGACAGGGGACACAGACACGCCGCCGCGCATGACAACATCACCAAGACGCCCGGTGACATAGACATAATTATCCTCGGTGACATAGCCGACATCGCCGGTGATGCACCACCCGGGACCGGCCTGTTCGTCACTGTTTTCTCCGCCGATGATTTCCCAGACCACTTCCGGTGAGTGCATCCTGAGCAGTCCCTCCTGCCCGACCGGAAGCGGTTCACGGGTGACAGGATCGAGCACTTCGATATGCCCGCCCTCGAACACTTTTCCGGCGGAGTCCGCGTGGGTAAAAATCGCCTCTCCCTCCAGAATGGCGATTTTCCCGGCAGAGCTGGACCCAAAAGTTACCCGCAAATGCGGCGAAAGCTTTCGATAACTGCTCTGTGCCAGATCAGGGGGGACATTATCGCCTCCGGTTTTCAGGTGCTTGATATTGGGAAAGGCCGGGGTGTCCCGGTCGCCGACCTCTTCCAAAAGCCTGAACAGGATCGGCGGCGGCATATAGGTATAGGTAACATCCTTGTCCGCCAGTGCCTCAGCCAGTTGCGCCGGGGAATGCATTATGGGAAAGAACCGAATATGCAAACCACCTATAAATCCGGTCATCAGCTGACTATGCGTCGCAGCAAACGATAACGGCGACGCGATTAGTAGAGTATTGTGATCTGCAATGTTCAGCTCAAAGCGCCCAAACAGGCGCGCCTGCAAATTTGCCTCGCTCTGAACATAGGCTTTCGGCATCCCGGTAGTACCGGACGATACCAGAAGATACGCGCTTTCTTCCGGCAGTTGTTCTTCGGGATCAGGATCTTCCACAGCCTCAGTCATCCAGGCTGGATCGAACCGCAAAGCATTGGCATGATAGTCCAATTTGGCGCTGGCATCCAGCATCAGGGACAGCCCGAACCGATCAATCAGCTGGGCTTTCATATCGGGTTTGAAACGGAAATCGATAAATCCCGGGACTGCCCCGATCCGGATCGCCGCGATGAAGCACAGGAAAGAGGCGATCTGATCGCGGTTGGCGATACCAATACGGGTTCCGGGCACAACTCCGACAGATGTCAGATGTCGGGCGATCCCATATGACATTCGATTGATATCTGATCCCGTCAAACTGGTTTTCTGATCAGACATCAGAACTTTGTCGGAAAACGTCGTAAGCGCGCCAATCAGTTTTTCAGCAAACATTTACGCAACCCTCTCGTAAAGATTCCGGGCCTGCATCTCGGCAATAAAGCCGATGATATCCCGGTCAATCTGCTCTTTGTTATGCGCGTGAAGCTGACGGTGACGACTGTCCAGCGGAACGCCGCGAATGATGGTATCCTTGCTCGCCCATTTTTGAAAACTCGGCAAGGCATCATCGATATGATCGCGTCCGGTGAATATTAGGATATTGCAGGGAAACGCATCGGGATATGCCTGTTTGGCAAGCTTTGAAATGGTGAAAACGATCATCTTTCGACGGGCTTTGGCGGCAAGTTGGGTCGATCCTTTTCCGATCTTTTGCAACCCGGCATTCAGCGCCTTGTGGAAAGCGTATCCAAGCTTGTCAAACAGACCGGGTTCGAAAGGTTTATCGGTGGCGGCCATCTCCAGAAATTCTCCGGGCGGGTCTATCGCGACGATCGTTACGCGATTCCCGGTCTCGCGATACATTCGGGCCGCAATTTCCATCCCCAGAAACGTCCCCATGCAGTTCGCAGTAAAGACCGACGGATAGCCGCCGAAATGGTTCTTGATCTGGGTTATATAGTCGGTAACCAGCGCATCAAGGGTCTGGTGCGGGACCTCCCCCTCTATCGCACCCTGCGCACGAATGCTTGCGATGTTCCAGCGTCGCCGCATGTCTTCACCAAAGTAGCGGAACTGGAAATTGTCTCCATACCCGCCGTGAATATAGAGCATCGGCTCGGTCCCTGTGCATCCCGGAACGGATCGGACCAGATCACCCGGGATTTTTCCGTCCGAAAGCTCCCGGGCAAATGCAGCGGGCGTTGGGGTGTCCATGATATTGGAAACAACGTAATGGCAATCAAATTCCGCGTTGATGGCGGTGATCAGGGACGTTGCCATTAGGGAGTCGCCCCCGAGGTCGAAGAAATCATCTTCCGGTCCGATGGTGCTCTGGTCCAGTTCCTGTCTGAACAGGCCCAGTACAATCGTTAACGTATCGTCAAAGGAAAGTTGCTGCCACCGTTTCATATACACTAACCACGTTTAAGCCACTCTCCTCTACCCGTATGCAATTTGCAACATTATGACAATAGGCCGGGCTTTACGTGTCACCGCTGACTTGTTTTGGATCAGCCGCCCCGAAATGTGCTGTCGCGAACCGCTTGAAGGCGACATTCAGGCCGTAGCGCGAGATATCATCGGGGAACTCCAGAATGACCTTGCCACGCTTTGTCGTACAGGTAATGCCCTTAGCGCCCGGTTGGCGGGCAAAGACTTGTTTCGCTGGATCAGCTGCCCCAGCCGCGGTTTTCAGCGCGGCAAAGACGGCGGATGTCGAGATCGGTTTCTTCTCTTCAAACCGCCGTGCCTTCTGTTCGGTGGCAAGAGTCGCGGCGGCCTCCAGTATTCGGGCCCGGCGGTCCGGGTCCGCCAGCAAAGGGTGCAGGGTCCGCGCATGGGCCTGTCGGATTTCGGTTATTGTCGGAAACGCTGCAACAATGTCAGCCGGAAGTGCAGCCAGCGACAGCTGTCGGGACAGCCATCTCGGCTGGACCTGCAATGCCTCCGCCATCTGTTTCTGCGAACCGCCGTAATAGATTTCCAGCGCTTCGGCATAATCGACAGAACGTTCATAGTCCGACAGGTCCGAACGGTCCCGGTTCTCGATATCCGCGAGGCGGAAGGCTTCGTCATCAGGCATGTCGCGGACATCAATGAAATATTTGAAATCGGGATGGCCATTGGCCCGCAGCCATGTCACCGCCCAGTGACGGCGGGCACCACAGATGATCTCGAATTGGTTGGTGGCGGGAATACGCCGGACAATGGCAGGGAATTCCTGCCGGCCCATCGCGATCAGCCCCTCTATCAGGTCAGCGCAGTTTTCCGCGGTCAACGACAGGTAATCGCGATTGTGGCGGGGCCACGGTGTGCAGATTACGGGATCAACACGCATCAGTGTGGCGTTGGCGGGGCGTTTCAGGGCGAGCATATTGCGGAGCATGGGCTTCCTTTCACTGGACCGCGCCCTTGGGCGGGAAAGAGAGAAAGGACCCATAGCGCGGTGATTAACCTCGACACGGCGGGCAAACCCGTCGCTATGGATGGCAATTGTCTTACGCAAGAATGGTTGAGAAGTCGTTAACCCTCCGCTGACAGTACCGGGCCTTCCGGTCCGAACGGCGCGCAGGCCGAAAGCCCAATATCAGTCCGGCACTTCGGGTCGGCGATATTTCTCCAGCTCTACAGCGGAATAATCTGCCCGCTGTCTGGCGATATATGCCCATCGGCGTTTGTCATATTCCGCATAGAGGCGCGTCTCTGCGTCCGGCGGCGTGAAAGCCACCCGACCCCCCAGATGAGAGTTTGTCATCTCGCTAAAATAAAACCGGTCACCCATGTCATAAAGATCCACCCGGATCAGATCGAACCCATCAGAAAGCTTGCGAACGCAGTCCAGCATCCAGTCAAAACACTCAGGTCGATCCGGTGGGGCTGGGCGACCCTCTTTGATCTCTCCCATTTCCAACGGGTTCCAATTGGTATCGAAGAAAAACTTATGGAAGCCGCCATGGCGATCCACGTTGGCCGCTATCAGGACCGGTTCTCCGAACATGCAGTGGAAATGAATGTCCGAGGGAATGTCTCCATTTTGGTTGGTCAGCATTTTTTCGACCATCAATTTTGGCGGTATATCGCGATAGACCCATTCGATCTCGGAATGATATTCCTGCGACAGCCAATCGCGGGTTATCTGCGGTAGATCGGCGAGGTCTTCGGCCTGTCGAACAAAATGATTGAACCCGCTGGCATGGTTGGTTTTCACCACATATGGGAATGGATATTTATCAGGTCGCAAGTCCACAACGGAATCACATACACAGAGTAAGGGTACCAGATGCTCTGTCCCGATCCGATCCTCGACCCAGCGGCGTACGGCAACCTTGTCCGCCAATATCGCCCGGTCCGCACGGTCCGGGAGCATCATTTTGGACAGGATTAGGTCCCGATAGGTGCGCGGCGCGATCGGGCGGGGAAACGCACCTGGCTCTTGCAGCCCCAGGGCGATAAACCGAAACGGGCGAGGCGCAATTATCGCCAAAAGCTGCATGATCGGGCGAAGCAGGATCCGAACCATCATGACCCCTCCGCATCGTAAAGCCGCACCTGATCGGAATAAGCGGCACGCCCTTGCGCGATGAAAGCTTTTCGTCTGCGATCATACTCCGCATAAAGCTCGGTTTCGACAGACCTGGGCTGTAAAGCGCGGCGTCCACCGGAATGGAAATTCGTCAGCTCGCTGAAATAAATCCTGTCACCGACCGCATACAGATCCACCCGGATCATATCGAAATCCGCTGACAGTTTCCGCGCGATGTTCAACGCCTGATCCAGATTGTCCGGTCGAGGTAAGGGGCTGGAGGGATCCCAGTCCGTTTCTGCAATATTCTGCAGCGTCCAATTGCAATCATAGTAGTTTCGATATTTTCGCCCCGTACGGTCATGCGTATGCCCGATCAGAGCCGGCTCCCCGAAGAAACACAGGATGTGCAGATCTGCTGCCGGGTTACCCTTGGCATCGGACAACATGGTTTCGACCATCAGCTTTCGATCAATATTGCGATAGACCCACTCAAAGTCGGGGTGGTATTCTGCTTGCAGCCATTTGGCTGTGATTTCGGGAATGTCTTCCAGGTCTTCAGCGTTCCGGACAAAGTGATACAGGCCGCTCGCGTGGTTTGGCTTGATAACATAGGGAAATTCATACTGATCGGGCCGCATATCCGCGGCCGAGTCACAAATGTCCTGAAGCGGCACCAGAATCTCTTTGCCGACACGTTCGGCGACCCATCCGCGCGCCGCGATCTTGTCGGCAATAACGGCACGGTCAGGATTGTCCGGCAGCATCATTTTGCTGAGCGTGATATCCCGCATAGTGCGAGGCGCAATGGGGCGCGGAAACCGGCCGGGAAACATCAAGCCAAGATAAATATATTGGAATGGTTGAGGAAAGACCCGTCCAAGCAACCGAAACACAGGTTTAAGAACCCAGGTTCGCAGCATATTTACTCCCCTGATTGAATATCCTGCATAAGCTGCTCTTTGGTTCGACTGAACCCTGACCTGATCCAGGTATCCTCCAATCTGCGCATCACCGCCCCGAGGGTCGGCCCGGGACCGATCTGATCCAACAGGTCGCTTGCCCGAACCGGAAAAACGGCCTTGGCACCTTTCGAAATCTCGTCCAGCAGCGAGGGGGCAGGTAGTGTTCCGAGGCTTGCCGCTTCGATCAGCTTTGCGTCCAGTGCCGCCTGTTCACCAAATCTGTAGGCAGCTTCCGCAGCATCACCTTCGACCTTTTTAACGAGTTTCAGATAGGTTGCGTCCTTTCGCGATAATCTGAGGGCCCGGACGATGCCGTTACCGCCCAGCGCCGCCAAACGCCGCTGCCATCGGGGCGCAAGGTCCAGTGCCTGTTCAATATGAACGAGCGGTGCAAGGGCATCAGTGTTCGCGCCGCCGATCACCCGCGCCAGAATGCCGGTTGCCGCCATCGTCGCGATTACCGGAGCCGGGTCGGGGGCTGCGAGTAGTTTCGCCATCTCCGCCCCGATACGTTCCTTTGACAGACTGTCGATGCCATCGGCCAGTTTGGAACAGGCGGCAAGCCCGTCCGGGTCCGGGCCATTTGCGCCGTACCAGGCGTGGAAGCGGAAAAATCTGAGGATACGCAAGTAATCCTCGCGGATACGATCCTCGGGATTATTGATGAAGCGAATGCGGCGCGCTTCGATATCGGGATAGCCGCCCAATGGGTCCACCAAAGTCCCGTCAGCCTGCACATAAAGCGCGTTGACGGTGAAATCGCGACGCTTTGCGTCTTCGGTTATGTCGGTCGTGTGGGCAATAACGGCGCGGCGACCATCGGTTTCGACATCCTGCCGATAGGTGGTAACTTCGAACGGGGCGGAGTTGGTGATGACGGTCACGGTGCCATGGTCAATCCCGGTCGGCACCACCTTCATGCCTGCGGCTTCGGCCAGATCGGCAACGCGCGAAGGCTCGGCATCCGTAGCGATATCAACATCGGCAACAGGAACATCCAACAACGCGTTGCGCACGCAGCCACCGACGCAATATGCCTCGTATCCCGCGCCGGTTAGCAGATTCAACACCGCCTGCGTTTCCGCTGTCTCCAGCCAATCCCCCCTCACCCGCACTGTGCCACCCTTTCTGCCAGTCCGCGCAATATCCGCGCGGTTGCGCCCCAGATGTAATAGGGGCCATAGGGAATCGTATAGTAATATCGCGTCTGTCCGCGCCACCTGCGATGCCGGATTGCGAAATTGTCACGATCCAGCAGGAAGGATAGCGGGACGGAGAATATTTCCTCCACTTCGCCGACCTCGGGGACCGGATCAAATGGGGCGACCATCGCGACATGGGGTGTGACAGTGAACGCTGTGACGGTTTCATGGCTTGGTAATGTGCCAATCAGCGCCGCCGCTTTGTACGGCAAAGCGATTTCTTCATGTGCTTCCCGCAGCGCGGCCTGCCACGGTGTCTCGTCACCTTCGACCTTGCCGCCCGGGAAGGCCACCTGCCCCGGATGGTGTTTCAGATGCGAGGCGCGTTTGGTCAGCAGGACCTCCAGCCCCGCAGCACCGTCGCGGATCGGCATCATCACGGCGGCGGGACGCAGTTTGCGGTTCGGTGGCAGGGCGGCGACCACCTCCGGATTCAAATCGAAATCAGTGGTTGCATCTGCCGGCAATGCCAGCGCCTGTTCCAGCCGCGCCTGATCCATCACAACAAATGCCCGCTTTTGGCAGCTTTGGTGGCCAGATAGGCACGGTTCTCATCCGTCTCGCCCACTTTCAGCGGCACGCGTTCGACCACCTGCAACCCGCAGCCGGACATCATATCCACCTTGCGCGGATTGTTGGTCATCAGGCGTACAGAGCTGAAGCCCAGCCGTTTCAAAATGTCCGCTCCCAACCGGAAATCGCGTTCGTCATCCTCGAACCCCAGTCGGTGATTGGCCTCAACCGTGTCAAACCCCTGATCCTGCAACGCATAGGCGCGTAACTTGTTGGCGAGGCCGATCCCCCGCCCCTCTTGGTTCATATAGAGCAGCACCCCGGACCCTTCGGCCCCGATCTGCGCCAGCGCCGCACGCAACTGCGGTCCGCAATCGCATTTCAGCGACCCGATCAGATCGCCGGTAAAACAGGCGGAGTGCAGACGCGTCAGCACCGGTTTATCCCGCGCGGGTGTGCCGATTTCGATGGCGTAATGCTCCTCGCCGCCGTCACGCGGGCGGAACACATGCACGCGGCTCTCGCCCACCGCCAATGGCACACGGGCCGCGGCGATCTCATCCATATCTGTTACCTGTTCCAGTGACAGAATATCGGCCACGTCAGCAATCATCAGTCCTTCGGGCACCTCCGTCACGGGAACGACCACCACCGCGGGCAACAGCTTCGCGCGTTTGGCCAGCGCGATTCCGGCACGATGCAGCGCCGCCGATCCCTCACGCAAGGATCGGAACGGACCTTTCATCGGAGTGTCCATATCCAGCGAGGGGTCCGCCATCGCCTGCAACCATGCGACACTTTCCTCCACAGGCACCATCAGTCGTACCAAATCGCCGTCATAGGCCGGGGTTTTCAGAATCTGTGCCCGCCGCGCAGTCACCGCCAGCTCCACCGGGCCCAGTGACCGCAGCTCTGCCAGTCGTTCCGCCGTGACGGCCTCCACAGCGATGACCAGCGCAAATCCCGACTCACCGGCGATCACAACCGGGATACCGATCCGGAGATCGCCGGTCAGACGTGCCGTTTTTTCTGCCGCGCTGAGGGTAAGGGCCATTTTCGCTGCCATCGAATATTTCAATAAGTTTCAAACCTATATCCCGCGATGTGCGGAATTGAAACATTTCCCGCAAAACCGACACAGGTCTGTGAGGTAGTGACCCGATTACCTTGTTTCATCCGTATCAGAGGCACATTTTAGGAAACACAGCCGAAAGGAGGCGAACATGAGCAACCTGAAAAAGATCCTGATGGTCGATGACGAGGACGATCTGCGCGAGGCGCTCGCCGATCAGCTTGTTCTGACGGACGAGTTTGATGTGTTCGAAGCCGCCACCGGGGCTGATGGCCTGAAGAAGGCGAAAGAAGCATTATACGACCTGATCATTCTGGACGTTGGTCTGCCGGATATGGATGGCCGCGAACTGTGCCGCCTGATGCGCAAACAGGGCGTGAAAAGCCCGATCCTGATGCTGACAGGACATACGTCCGACAGCGATACAATTCTGGGTCTGGATGCCGGTGCAAATGATTACGTGACCAAACCGTTTAAGTTCCCGGTCCTTCTGGCCCGCATCCGTGCGCAGCTGCGTCAGCACGAACAATCCGAGGACGCTGTATTCAACATTGGCCCCTACACATTCAAACCGGCGTCAAAAATGCTGCTCACCGAGGATGAAAAGAAAATCCGTCTGACGGAGAAAGAAACCAACATCCTGAAATTCCTTTACCGTGCGAATGAAGGCGTGGTGGCCCGCGATGTGCTGTTGCACGAAGTATGGGGCTATAATGCCGGGGTTACGACCCACACGCTGGAAACGCATATTTACCGTCTTCGCCAGAAGATCGAGCCGGATCCGTCCAATGCCCGAATTCTGGTGACCGAAAGCGGGGGCTATCGCCTGGCCGCTTAATACACTCCCTCCCTAGACTTGACGCCCGGCCCTTGTGGCCGGGTTTTTTTTGTCCGGCATTGAGCGATGGATGAGGATCACCCATTCTATGCAAGCAGGAACGTTCCTTTTTGGCCCGGAATCAGGGTGAAGCCGCCGGGCGAGCGCCTACCCTTATGTTCGGCGCCTATACCTCAAACCCCCGCGCCCGCAGAAACGCCGTGATGTCGTCAGTCTTGGGCAACATCACAACCAAATTGTAGCCCGCTGAAAGTAGATAATTCTGACCATCATCAAACACGTCTGTAATTGCGTTCCACCCCACCAGTTCAGACTTCAGCCGCATATCCATCTGTACGCCGTCATCGGTTAGTTCGACGATCATCTCACCTGAATTAAGCCCGGGCACAATCTTCGAAACTAATGAGGAACGTCCTTTAGTACGTATAACATTTCGCAGACTTCTTAGTTGCATCAGCGCAATCATACAAAGCATGGCTAACAAGGGGATAAGAATAACAGCGTCCGAAACCTCTGGAACACCATGTTTGCGAATGGATGACAACATAAGCCAGAAAATCCAGGCAACCGCTGCAAAATATACGAATAGGTACACGACATGTATCTTGTAAAAATTTTGCCAAAACCTGCTTCTTCCAGCCAGCCGCCGACAGGATTTGTACCGGTTGGCTTCCACGACGACCGGATCAACTGTGACCAAAGCCTTCATGTTTCACTCCCCGATAAAAACAATCTTATTTCGTTCTCAATGTCATCCAACGACTGGTGATCAACCGGTGTTCCAAGACTAACTTTTGTGCCAGACGTAAATTCCACGAAAATAATCGATGACTTCTTGTAAATTTTCTTTATCGCCTCTCGTTCAAATTTTCCGGAATAGTGATCACGGTTTATCTGCATCTGATGTTTGGAAAACGTCACCGAGGTATCCCCATAATGTAGACCGTCGACAACGCCCGCATTTTTTGCGCCTTTTTCACTATTGCTAAGATGTATTGTCAGAAGGGTTTTTATGCTGCGAACCGTACACCACACAAACCCAATGATAACGGCCGCCATAAAGGCTATGTAGAACACTGAATAGGTCAGCCATCGGATCATTTCCATGTTTCCGGAAAGCAGTTCTGAATAGTTCAGGTCGGGCAGATATGCGAGAAACTGCAGAATAAGTGGTATGAATATTTTGCCAAATGTGTAGGCAAAATAAGCGGTAGCAAATGGGCTAATAAACCCAAGTACCAATGTAGAAATTGGTATCGTACTAAAAGCACCCTTTGGACTTAGCGAAAAGTGATAGTTCACAAAATGATCCTATTCCGTGTATTGAAATCTTGAATTGGCGAAGCTCGTTTCGTTTAATTTAATAATGTTTATAATGATGGTTTGACTCGCAATAGATACTTAGACTTTAAACCCCCGCGCCTTCAAAAACGCCGTGATGTCATCGGTTTTGGGGAGTGACAGGATATAGTTGAACCCAGATGACAGCCGATAGGTCCCTTTGTCGTCAAACACATCGGTTATCGCCTTCCAGTCGATCAGCTCCCGTTCCAACGCCATGCTCAGCTGTATTCCATGTTCGGTCAGCTCCACCGTCCGTGCGCCCACAGTCAGTCCTTCGACTTTATTGGGCAGCGGGTGGAAACTGCGACCGCGTGACCGGAACAGGTTCTGCACAACTTTCCAGTTGGCCGGAAAAATTGATAGCAGCCAAAGATACACGCCCAGCCAAACAAGCTGAACAAAATACCCGTCATTGTCCGAGGAAAAAAACAGCAGACCGCCGGTCAGGATGTTATAGGTCAGCCGCCCCACGGCAAAGATATAGATCACGAGGAAAATCGTGTTCAACGCCACCGAATTAAATTCCAGCATCTGGCGTCCGCGCAACCGGGTCAGCGCCCGCGCGCGCTGGTTGGTTTCGTCGACCCGATCGATGGTCTGGTGGATTTTCATGATCCGGCCTCGTGCAGAAACAGATCTGCGGCAGCAGCGAAATCCTCAGACTTGTCATTGACTTCGAGCGTCCCCAGCGGAAAGGCGCCCCCACTGTGCAATGTGGTGATAAATATACTATTGTCCGCAGTGATCGACGCAATCGCATCGCGATGGATGTATCCGTCATAGAGTGTACGTACATAGTGCATTTCGTCGCCTTCAAACGTCACCTTTGATGGTCCGAAATGCAGCCCCTCTGTCAGGCCCATCTGCGCCGGATCACTGGATTTTACCAAGCGCGCCATCCGGTTCGCGCCGCGCAATGACCAGATGAAAAAGCCCGCCATGCTCAACATAAGGATCAACGCCAACACAACCGCCACAAAGCCGGTGCGCATCACCGCTTGCTGATCTGATGGCAAATCCTGATACGCCCCGAAATCCATATCCGGAATCGCAGAGACAACGGTCCACAGCGGCGGCACCAGAATTGTGGCGCTGCCCATCAGGATCAGGCCCCAGAACACCGTCCCGGCATAGATCTGCCACTTCCGCGGCTTTGGCCCTATCGCCCGCATGTCTTCGACTGTCAGTGAAAATTCGAATGTCATAATCTTCCGTCACAAAACATTCTGTCTTTTATATGGTGCGGGACATACCGACCACCACTTGAATTGAATTAATTCGTCTATGCGCCTAGACATCGCCGATCCACCCCCTATATCCCTGTGACACTTTGTCCAAAGTTGGAATTCCTATGACTGCAATTGTTTCTGTGAAGAACCTCTCCAAAACCTATTCGGGAGGGTTTCAGGCGTTGAAGTCTGTCTCGCTCGATATCGAAGAGGGCGAGATCATCGCGCTGCTCGGCCCAAACGGCGCAGGAAAAACCACGCTGATTTCGACCATCTGCGGAATCACGACGCCTAGTAGCGGGTCCGTGACGGTAGGCGGGTTTGACATTGAAAAAGACTATCGCGAGACGCGCAAACTGATCGGTCTGG
>JBNLBF010000006.1:0-138218 GCA_050302475.1 Paracoccaceae bacterium | reverse complement strand
GACATCCACGATCAGGGTCAGGTCGTCAGATTTGTATGGTGTTTCGGACAGCGCAACGGCGGCGGCATCCGCCCCCACATGGCCTGCGATGCAGGGCAGCAGGTAAAGCCGCGCAGCGGGGTGGAGGTTCATGTCAACCTCGCTGGCACGAAGGTTCAGCGCATCCGACACGGTCAGGGCAAACGGTGCTTGCCCCAGTTCGGTGGGGTCGATGCCCAGGAACAAGTGGTGCATGATTGGATTCGCGACCAGCACAGTTTCGAAAATCTGATCGCTGGTCAGTTCCGCATCAATTGTAATGTTGGTGACAAGGGCGTTGATCGCCTCGCGCACGACGCGGGTCATTTCGACCTCGCCCCCCGGATTCATCATGACATAAGAAACGCGGGACATCAGATCCTCGCCGAACCGTATCTGCGGGTTCATGATGCCGGACGATGCCACGACCTCTCCGGTCTGGAGGTTACACAGATGTGCGGCGATTGTGGTTGAGCCAAGGTCGATCGCAAGGCCGTAGATACCGCCCTCGTAAAACCCTGGCCACACGTTCAGGATCGTAGGGGTGCCGGTGTCATGGATGGCGACGGTGACCTGCCATTTGCCCTCCCGCAAAGCCTTCTGCAGGGAGGGGAGGATGGACGGATCGAAGGCGACGCTCACGATATCCCACTGCTCGGCCAGCGCTGTTTTCAACCGCTCTATGTCACCGGTGGGTTCGTCCATGTTGGGCTCGGTTACCTCTACTAGATAGAGGCGTGTGGCGGGTTCCAGCGTGATGTCGCGGACCTCCGCCCGTTTTCGGACAACTTGTTTGTGGACCTGACTTTCAGGGGGCACGTCGATGACAATGTCCCCCTGAATTTTCGCCTGACAGCCAAGGCGGCGCCCTTTGGGCAAGCCGCGGATCGTGTCATAGCGTTCTTCCACCGCGTTCCAGTCTGACAGGGCGCCGTCGCGCGCCGTGACGCCATGTTTGGAAAACTCGCCATATGACGGCGTGATCTGACATTTCGAACAGATGCCACGCCCGCCGCACACACTGTCGAGGTCAACGCCCAGTTCCCGCGCTGCCTGCAACACAGGCGTACCAACGGGGAAGCGTCCGCGCTTGCCGGACGGGGTGAATATCACGAGGGGATTCTGGTCGCTCATACCGCGTGTTTAGGGGGGAAATGGCAGCGCGGCAATGCCGTTAGCGGCACCTGAATGCGCTTTCCGTCATTTGCTGTGTCTGCGCAGGTATCTGATATGTCAGCGGTTTTCATTTTACTGTGTGCAGTAACCTATTTTTTATTTGTCCTGCACAAATTTCTCGCTAAGCTATACCCGAGCAAATTTCCAAAAAGGTGGGGTTAATTTGCCTGTCCGGCCTATGTGGCTGGTCAGGTGGTCGGCCGCGTAATCAGTTGCCCCTGTTCGGGCACCTAACCTTACCGGCTTGGGAGAGCATGATGAGAAACTTTTTAACTGCCGTGACCCTGTGCTTGACGATGTTGCCCGGCGCCACCTTGGCAGAGGTCTATCTGCATTACACAAGAATCCTGCATGTGACGGAGCAGCAGTTTCCCACGTTAAGAAATGATCTGATCCTGCGCACCTATGGCAAAGGAAAGAACGGATATATCATACCGGTGGGATACCGGATCGTCCGCCAGACCAGTAATGTCTGTGTGCATGAAGTCCCCGAAGACTTGCTGACACTTGTGCAACAGGTGTTTGACAGCAGCGAGCCAAGAACCTCGTATAGCGGGGCTAACATCATGGCCAAACTGAAAGTTGGTGGCGTTGATATGTTTACAATCACCCGACAGCGCGAGATCGTGAACAGCCAATACCTGGTCCGCGAAATGTTACCAGGAGATTATGATTTTCTGGCTGAACATTTCATGACGGTGGCCGAGAGCAATCCCTGTTAAGCATGGGATGGGTGAAGATCACCCATCCCATGATCAGTAGCAGTTGGAATTAGCCCCGACGGCGGCGACGGCCTTCGCGCCGACTTCCGGCCGGGTCCTCGCCTTCAACCTTGTTCGCTTTGATCCATGCCGCCCCATGCGGGTCGTTGTTGTTCAGAAGATTAGCGGCCCGAATGCCCATCATTTCGGCCTCGTGCAACGGGTTCATGATGGCGGAGGTCATGCCGCAGGCTGCAGCCATCGGAATGAAGATCGAGTTGATGCCGGAGCGGTTGGGCATCGCGAAGCTGATATTGGAGGCACCGCAGGTCGTGTTGACCTTCAGCTCTTCCCGCAGACGGCGGACCAGTTCGAAGACCTGACGACCCGCACCTGCCATAGCGCCGATAGGCATGACCAGCGGATCGACAACGATGTCATGGGCGGGGATACCAAAATCAGCGGCGCGTTCCACGATTTTCTTGGCGACGGCGAAGCGGACTTCGGGGTCCTCGGAAATGCCGGTATCGTCGTTGGAAATGGCTACAACCGGAACGTTGTATTTTTTAACGAGTGGCAGAATATATTCCAGCTTGTCTTCCTCGCCGGTCACGGAGTTCACCATTGGACGGCCTTTGCAGGCTTCCAATCCGGCTTCCAGCGCTGGCGCGACGGAGCTGTCGATGACCAGCGGCACGTCGACCAAACCCTGCACGAGCTCGATCATTTTGCGCATCAGGGGCGGTTCAGTCTCGTTCGGGTTGGGGTTGGAGTTGTAGACAACTCCTGCATTCACATCCAGCACCGTCGCCCCGGCGGCGACCTGTGCCAGCGCATCAGCTTCGACGGTGGAAAAGTCGCCTGCTTCGAGTTCGGCGGCCAGTTTCTTGCGGCCCGTGGGATTAATCCGCTCGCCAATAACACAGAAGGGCTGATCAAAGCCGATGATGGCAGTTTTGGTGGCGGATTCTAGAACGGTTTGAGTCATGGTTGGTCCCTGTGGTTCAGGCTTCTCGCCCGTCATTATCGACAAGCGCTTTCAGCTTCGCGGCATCGTAGGTAGCTTCGAGGCGCGCAGCCTCGGCATTTGCGACAGTTTCGTCGTCACCTTCGACCTGATAGGGCGCGGCTTTGCGCCATTCGGCGAGGTAGGCATCCGAGTCGCGGGCGCCGATACGCATTGCCGCGCGGTCGATCGCCTGTTCAAAACGTTCCGAGAGTTGCACTTTTTTGCCCCTCCGACCCTTGCCGACAATGACTTGAGCGGGAATATCTCGCCAGTAAACGATGGTGACGTCTGCCATGCCTCACCTTTTTGATTGATTCTGCGTGGTGTTTACGGCAATTATTGGCGCACTGCAAAACTCATTGACGGTTAGGACCGACGCATGACACATCTTTCTCGACAGGCCACGAGTCTGTCTTTCGAATTTTTCCCACCACATGATACCGATGCAACCCTGCGCCTTTGGCGTTCGGTTGAACGGCTTGCGCCATTAGGGCCGGACTATGTGTCCGTGACGTACGGCGCGGGCGGCACAACGCGGGAACGCACGGTATCGGCTATCAAAACCATCAAGGATCGCGCGCGATTGAATGTCGCCGGACACCTGACCTGCGTCGGCGCAAGCCGGGAGGAGACGCAGGAGGTGGCGCGCGGCTATGCCCGTCTGGGTGTGCGGCGGATCGTGGCGCTGAGGGGCGATGCCCCGAAAGGCGCGGATCGGTTCGTGCCTCACCCGGACGGGTACGGCAATGCGGCGGAACTGGTCGCGGGCCTGCGCGAGGTTGGCGATTTCGATATTGCCGTCGCGGCATATCCGGAGGGGCATCCGGAAGCGCCGGACCTAAACGCGGATATCGAGAACCTGAAACGCAAGATCGACGCGGGCGCGACCAGTGCGATCACGCAGTTTTTCTTCGAGAACGAGACATTCTTGCGGTTCCGAGATGCGTGTGCCGCGGCCGGGATCAGCGTCCCGATCACGCCCGGTATTCTGCCGGTCGAGAATTTCGCCAAGATGGTGAACTTCGCAGGGCGCTGTAAGGCAAGTGTGCCCGACTGGATGCATGATGCGTTCGCAAATGCCGGTGACGACGCTGACACGTTGGCCACAGCGATTGCGACCGAACAGTGTGATGATCTGATCGAAGAAGGGGTGGAGCATTTGCATTTCTACACCCTCAACAATCCGGATCTGACCTATAACATCTGCCGGGCACTGGGCTTCGGGACGGTTGCCCTTGCGTCGGCGTCAGTAGCATAGCTTGCACTAATTCGAATGTCCGTATAGCGTGATCTCAAACGCCGCACCGCCGGGGTGCGGCAGAGATTGGTACGATTAATGGCGCAACGTCATTCCCATGCTGGGGGGAATCCAGCGCATGTGCGGTCGAAGCAAGGAAATTCAACCGAAAAGAGACCGCTTTATGCAGCGCTGGACCTCGGCACGAATAGCTGCCGGATGCTGATCGCAGAACCGGACGGAACGCATTTTCGCATAGTCGACGCGTTTTCGAAATCGGTGCGGCTGGGATTGGATCTGGAACGGACAGGGGCTCTGTCCTCTGCGGGGATCAACCGAACCCTGCAGGCTTTACACGTATGTTCCCATAAATTGCGACGTTTGGGGGTGGAAAACACCCGGCTCGTAGCGACGGAAGCCTGCCGCCGCGCCTCCAATGGTGAGCGTTTCCTGAACCGAATCCGCGGGGAAACCGGCTTGAAACTGGAAGTTATTGCCCCGGATGAAGAAGCCCGGCTGGCAGTGATTTCCTGCTCGCCTCTGCTGGAAAACGAGGCGGAACAGGTTCTGGTGGTGGATATTGGCGGCGGCTCGACGGAGCTGGTCTGGATTGACCTGTCGGAGGTCGAACCGGGGATGCGGCGGAAATCCATGATCGGGCTGCGGCCCGGATCGTTGGAAAGTGCGCCGGGCGCGCGGATTGTGGATTGGATTTCCGTGCCGTTAGGGGTGGCGACACTGATGCAGCGCTATTCCGACGTGCAGGAGGACGGGGCGAAATTTGCGCTGATGTCCTGCTATTTTGAGGAAATGCTGGAAGATTTCTCGCCCTATCAGGATATGGTGGACGAAGCGACTTTGTCCGGCTTGCAGATCATCGGAACGTCGGGAACGGTGACGACGCTGGGCGCGATGCATCTGGGTTTACGGCGCTATGACCGCAGCAAAGTGGATGGGCTGAAAATGCGGACCGATGACGTCAATGTGGTCATTGACCGGTTCCTGGAGCTGGGACCGGAGGGGCGCAAAAAGGAACCCGGGATCGGGCGCGATCGGGCTGAGTTGATCATGTCCGGATCAGCAATTTTACAAACGTTATTAAGGGTTTGGCCGACAGACTTCATCCGGGTTGCAGATCGGGGCCTGCGCGAAGGAATGTTATTTTCAATGATGGATGCTGACGGGGTATGGGATGAGTAAGAACACGTCGGGCCGTGGTCAGCGGGATCTGAAAGTGCGGGTGAAGACGGCGAAGGGACGAAAAATCTCCTCAACCCGCTGGTTGGAGCGGCAGTTGAATGATCCTTACGTGCAGGCGGCGAAGCGTGAGGGCTATCGCGGTCGCGCGGCCTATAAGATCAAGGAACTGGACGAACGTTTCGGCTTTCTGGTGCCCGGCGCACGGGTGGTTGATCTTGGCTGTGCACCCGGTGGCTGGTGTCAGATCGCGGTGGACCGGGTGAATGCGCTGGGCAAGGGGAAGAAACCGGTTGGCATGGTGCTGGGAATCGATCTGCAGGAGGTGGAACCGATTGAAGGCGCGGACATCTATCAACTGGATTTCCTGGAAGAAGGCGCGGACGACAAGGTAAAGGAGTGGCTAGGTGGCACGGCGGATGTGGTGATGTCGGACATGGCGGCCTCGGCCTCGGGTCACAAACAGACGGACCACTTGCGGATCGTGGCGCTGGTAGAGGCAGCAGCTTATCTGGCACTGGATGTGCTGGAAGAGGGTGGAACCTTTGTTGCCAAGGTGCTGGCAGGCGGGGCGGAGCAGCAATTGCTGACCCTGTTGAAGAAACATTTTGAAAAAACCATCCATGTGAAACCGCCGAGCAGTCGCAAAGACAGTTCAGAAAAATTTCTGGTGGCGACGGGGTTCAAAGGACGCTAAACATCCTGAAAACTGAATATGTTCTCTGAGGAGGCCGAGATGCGTGTTGCGTTATACCGCCAGACACCACCAGCGATTTTCCCTGTGGCGCTAGGTTTCCTGGGGTTGGGGATTGCCTGGAACGGGGCGGAACGGGTGTTGGGAATGCCTGGCTGGGTCGGGGACATCCTGATGGGGGCATCGGCGTTCTATTTTCTGTTCTTTGCGGGCTTTTACGCGATCAAAGCCGCGTTGCGTCCGGCGGTCATACTGGAAGATATAACCTCTCCGCCCGGACGCGCCGCAATGGGGGCGTTTGCGATGGGGTTTATGCTGCTTTCGGTTACGCTGGGGGGATATGGCGTGTCAGCGGATGTTATTTTCTGGGCTGGCGTGGGATTGTACTGCGTATTTGCGCTTCTGGCGCTTCGCACATTGATGCGCGATCCGGTTGAAGCACGTGGGTTTTCTCCATTTCAATACTTATCCTTTGTGGGATTGATTCTTGGCGGCGCGGTAGGCCTGCCAAATCTTCAGATCCTGTTCTGGCCAATCGTTCTGGGCTCGTTGTTGATATTTCTGGTGATTACCGTCGGGTGGCTGTCGAAACTGGCGCGGGTGCGACCACCTGTGCCGTTAAGGGTCTCGACCGTGATACCTCTTGCCCCACTCAGCCTGTTCGCGATGGCATTCGCCCGCGGAGACGTGATCTGGGCTTTCCAGATATTTTATTGGGCGGCGACCATCGTTGCGATTGCCCTCCTGATCCTGTCGCGCTGGCTCAGCAAAGGCGGCTGGACGCCCGTCTGGGGCAGTTTTGTTTTTCCGGCAGCGGCTTTTTGCAACATGCAGGTGCTGGCGGCCTCTCGCGATCTTAGCGCTTTCGCTGAGAGCATATTGTTCATTGCGCTTGCTATCTCTACCCCGTTGATTTTGTTCATTCTTTACAAGCATAGTTTCAACTGGATTACCGGCGATCTTGCGAAAAAGTCCGGAGCGGCCACGGCTTAGGGCTTCCCATTTGTCTAACTTCGTGAGATAGGGACGTGCCAACACCGAATCCTTAATCCGGAGAGAGACATGGATATTCGTGAGGCCCTTACCTTCGATGATGTATTACTGGTTCCAGCTGCGTCCAGCGTGCTGCCGACAACGGCGGATACGCGTACGCAAATCACAAAAACGATTTCAATGAATATCCCGTTGATCTCGTCTGCGATGGACACAGTGACCGAGTCAAAAATGGCGATTGCGATGGCGCAGGCCGGAGGCTTGGGCGTTATTCACCGCAATCTGGATATCGATGAACAGGCGGCTCAGGTCAGGGCGGTGAAACGGTTTGAGTCCGGATTGGTAGAGAATCCGGTAACACTTTCACCTGATCAGACGCTGGCGGATGCGAATGCGCTACGCGAACAATATAAAATTACAGGCTTTCCGGTGGTCGATGACAAAGGTCATGTCGTCGGGATTGTGACCAACCGCGACATGCGTTTTGCCATGGATGAAAAGACGCCGGTGAAGGTCATGATGACCTCTGACAATCTGGCGATGCTGGAACAACCGGTGGATCTGGGTCAGGCGAAAAGCCTGATGGAGGCGCGGCGGATCGAGAAACTGTTGGTGGTCGAGAAAGACCGCAGACTGGTTGGTCTGCTGACGCTGAAGGATATCGAACAGGCGGTGCTTAACCCGTCGGCTTGTAAGGACGAGATGGGGCGACTTCGCGCAGCGGCGGCCTCGACCGTAGGGAATGCAGGGTTTGAACGGTCCTGTGCGCTGGTTGATGCTGGTGTCGACTTGGTGGTGATCGACACGGCGCATGGTCATTCCGAGGGCGTGGGCGCAGCTGTCGAACGGTTGAAAAAATATAACAGCAAGGTGCAGGTGATGGCTGGGAACGTCGCAACGGCGGCGGGTACTCGGGCATTGCTGGATGCGGGCGCAGATGCTGTGAAGGTAGGGATCGGGCCGGGCTCAATCTGTACGACACGTATGGTGGCAGGGGTCGGAGTTCCCCAGCTGACCGCGATCATGGATTGCGCGGAGGAAGCCGCCAAGACCGGTGACCACATTGTGGGTGATGGCGGGATCAAATTTAGTGGCGATTTTGCCAAGGCGATTGCCGCAGGCGCAAGCTGTGCCATGATCGGATCGATGCTGGCCGGCACGGACGAAGCGCCGGGCGAGGTGATCCTCTATCAGGGGCGGTCGTTCAAGGCCTATCGCGGCATGGGGTCCGTTGGCGCGATGGCGCGCGGATCGGCGGATCGCTATTTCCAGAAAGAGGTTAGCGGCGACAAGCTGGTCCCCGAAGGGATCGAGGGGCAGGTGCCTTACAAAGGTGCGGTTGGTGCAACATTACACCAATTGGTTGGCGGGCTGCGCGCGGCGATGGGTTACACGGGCTGCGGCACGGTGGACGCCATGCGTAAAAACTGCAGCTTTGTGCGGATTACGGGAGCCGGGCTGAAGGAATCTCATGTCCATGACGTTCAAATCACGCGCGAAAGCCCGAACTATAGGATGGGATGATGTCACCATTAAACGTCAGTCTTATTTGCGTGTTCGTCCAGGTCGCGCTGACTTTCTATGTAATGGTTCGCATGGGTGTTTCGCGGGTGAGGGAAGTCAGAACGAAAGAGGTAACGGTAGAAGAGATTGCCGTTGAAAACCTGGCCTATTCGGTGAGAACACGACTCTATGCGAAAAATGTCACCAACCAGTTCGAAACGCCGGTTCTGTTCTTTGCTCTGATTGGCATCGGTGCTGCACTCGGCGCGGTGAACTGGGGGGTAGCCATAGCGTGCGTGGGCTACATAGTGACCCGCATTTGGCATCATCTGATCCATACGGGGAGCAATCGGGTTGGGCGGCGTTTGCGGGTGTTCATCCTTAATGTTTTGTTTTTGGCTTTTGGCTGGGTGGCGATGGGCCTGTCACTGATCGGAATCGTCTGATTTTCCTTGTGAAGTCCCGTGTCATTTGCCATGTCATGACGCCATGACACCTGCTGCCCGCCTTTCTGCTGCTATTGAGCTACTGGACCAGATTCTGGACGGAGAGCCTGCCGAACGTGCCCTCACACGATGGGCACGGCAAAGCCGGTTTGCCGGATCAAAGGATCGTGCGGCGGTTCGGGACGTCGTTTTTGATTGTCTGCGCCAACGCCGCTCACTCGCCCATTACGCCGGGGCGGAAACGGGGCGTGCGCTGGTGGCTGCCCAGCAGAAAAAGTCCGGCGAAGATATTGCCGCCCTGTTCACAGGTGACAAGTTTGCCCCCGCACCACTGAGCGACGCGGAGATCACGCGTCTAGGGCATCCGGACAGTGATCCCTCCCTGCCAGAAGAGTTTGATTTCCCCGACTTTTTGCTGCCCGAACTATTGCGATCATTGGGAAATGATCTGCCACAGGTCATGTCGGCAATGCAGGAACGTGCGCCGGTGGACCTGCGGGTAAATAGTCTGAAAGCCTCGGTTGAAGAGGCGGAACGCATGCTGGCGCGTGATCTGATTTTTACCGAACGGCTTGCGACAACCCCGAACACGCTAAGGATTATTGAAAACCCCCGGAAACTCGCTGCGAGCCTTGCCTATTCCTATGGGCTGGTCGAGTTGCAGGATGCCTCAAGCCAGAAAATCGCTGAGTTTGCCGGAGCGGAAGCTGGACAAAAAGTTCTCGATTTCTGTGCCGGTGGGGGCGGCAAGACGCTGGCGCTGGCCGCGGATATGGAAGGCGAAGGCACCCTGATTGCGCATGACGTTAACCCGCACCGGATGAAGGATTTGCCGGAACGGGCGCGGCGCGCCGGGGCAGATGTGCAATTGTTGACTGGCGACATGCTGCGCAAACAAGCCATGAAATGCGACCTCGTACTGGTAGATGCGCCATGTTCCGGAACCGGGGCATGGCGGCGCAATCCGGACGCCAAATGGCGGTTGGATCAGCGATTCATCGACAAGACGGTCGCCCTGCAGGCGGAAATTCTGGATGAGGCGGCGGTCTATGTGAAACAGGGGGGTAATTTGGTCTATGCAACCTGTTCGATCCTGCAATGCGAAAATCAGGATCAGGTGGCGGCGTTTGTCAAACGTCATGGCTGGACTTTGGAGGACGAAATCTTTCTTACCCCTCTGACAGGCGGCGACGGATTTTACGGGGCGAAGCTCCGACGCAACTAGAGATTGCAATTACAGGTTGTAAACGTATTATTAACTCTCCGAATTATAGTTAACGGGCGTAACGATTGCGGGGAGGAAATTTTGGGTATTAGCGCCGGTCCGGAGACGGGCATTGATTTTAATCGTCGATTTGTTGGACTGATTGTTCTGGCCGTCAGCCTTTTGCTTTTTATGGCCTTATCCATCAGATTTCATTTTTCACCTGGATATTTCGGCGCGCCTGTAATTTTGGGGGTTGTGCTGTATTTCCTCTACGAAACTTCCCACAAAGTTCGGTATCCAAAGCCTGACTCAACTGCTACGGGCGACAGTATGATCGCACGGGATTGCGAGATGTTCGATGATCTGCCGGTCCCAATGATTGACGTGGATACCAAAGGGGCGATTGTCCGTGCCAACCTGGCTGTCGAAAAATTACTATCCCGGCCCTTAAAGCCCGGCACTGCTCTGTCAGAGATATTTGAAGGACTGGGACGGTCTATACGCGACCGGATGTCAGATACGCTGAAAGGCCATTCGATCGGCAAACCGGAGATGGCGCGATGCTATCGCGATGGCGAGGAAGTGTTTGTACAGATATCCATGTCCCGGATGGAACGGGGCGGCAAAATTTCCGTTCTGGTGATCCTGAGCGATGCAACCGAGTTAAAGACGCTGGAAAACCAGTTCGTGCAAAGCCAGAAAATGCAGGCGGTTGGACAATTGGCTGGCGGGGTGGCGCATGATTTTAACAATATCCTGACGGCGATTACCGGGCATGCTGATCTGTTGCTGCAACGTCACGATTCCAAACATGTCGATTACGAAGATCTCGTACAGATCAAGCAAAATTCCAACCGCGCAGCGGCACTGGTGCGTCAGCTACTAGCATTTTCGCGCAAACAAACGCTGTTACCGAAATCGCTGAAATTGGATGACACGCTGTCGGAACTCTCGCACCTCCTGAACCGGCTACTTGGCGAAAAGGTTGAATTGAAGACGGAACATGGCGTCGATCTGAAGCCCGTTCGCGTGGATGAACGACAATTCGAACAGGTTGTAATGAATCTGGTTGTAAACGCCCGGGATGCCATGCCCGAAGGCGGCACGGTCCTGATCCGTACCCGAAACCTGCACCTCAACGAAGAGCTAAACCGAGATCGGGCAACCGTTCATCCCGGCGATTATGTCGTTATCGAGGTGCATGACACTGGCAACGGTATCCCGCCAGACAAGCGCGCGATGATATTCGAACCGTTCTATACCACCAAAAAGGTAGGCGAAGGCACCGGTCTTGGTCTGTCCACAGTTTATGGGATCATTAAACAAACCGGTGGGTTTGTGTTTGTCGACAGTGAAATTGGGAAAGGGACGTGTTTTTCCATCTACCTCCCTGTGAACGAGGATGCGGAGGAAGAACAGATACCCGTCAGCGCCAAACCGACAAACGGCGATTTGACAGGGCAGGGTCGTATTCTTCTGGTCGAAGACGAAGCCCCAGTCAGATCATTCGCTGCACGCGCCCTGACGCTTCGCGGCTACACAGTGACCGAGGCTGAAACCGGCGAACAGGCATTGTCAATTCTTGAGGAAACACATGACACTTTTGATCTGTTCGTGTCAGATGTGATTATGCCGGGATGTAACGGCCCGACATGGGTCAGGCAAGCGTTGAAAACGGTTCCCGACACCAAGGTGATTTTCGTATCCGGATATGCTGAGGACGCTTTTGCAGATGAGCAGCCGGACATCAAAGGGGCGGTGTTTTTGCCCAAACCCTTCTCTCTGACGGACCTGACGCAAAAGGTAAAAGAACAGCTAAGCGCTTAACCCTCTGCCATTTCGTAAATCGCATATTCCGGTTCGAAATAGGTCCTAAGCTCTGCAGCTAGCCCCGGATCAAGTTCGAGCGGGCGTTCGGGAGACGTGTTAAGATGTTCGAAGGCCAGTTCTGTTTTGAAACGATCCTCCAGAAAGCCGCGAAAGCCGTCGAGATTTTCGAATCTGAACAGCCGGTCCACGATGACCTCGCCGCTTTGATCCGTGACGAACCGTGACGGGCGCCCGATTCCTTTGCTGACTTCGGGTCGATTCAGATAGTCGGCAGCAAAAGTGTCAAAGCTGATATCGGCTGTGCTTTCCGCCTTTCCAGCGATTTGTGGACGGGCGCGATAACAATACCAGCTGAACAGCCATTCGATCGGGTCCCGGAACAGGCAGCAGGTTTCGATATTGTTATAGCCCAGATTTACAAGATAAGGACGCATAAACCGCCGGAATTTCCGGGCGGAGATATGTTTCAGACGCGGGTTCCCATAAAAAGCCACGTCGCAATGCGGACTCAGCGCAGCCTCGATACTGGTCGATGCCGCCTTGGTCATGGCCAGAAAGGCCAGGTTTTTCTCAATAGATACCAGCAATTGCGCGATTCCAAACTTTTCTCGTCACACTTTACTATTCCGTAACCATAAATACGGAAAGATGCATTTACAGAAAATTTATGTTGCAATGTTCTCGTTTTGATCTAATGTTCGCGATAAGAACAAGAGGCGAACATGAGCAGTGATTGCCGGACCTTGCAAGTTGTGAAATAAGGAAACAAAACTATGGCGAGTACACTTCTGGATCTGGACGAAAGACGGAATATGGACAAGCAAAAGGCGCTGGAATCAGCGCTATCGCAGATCGAACGCAACTTTGGCAAAGGTTCGATCATGAAACTTGGGCAGGATAACCCTGCCCAAGAAATCGAATCGACTTCGACCGGGTCAATCGGGCTGGATATTGCGCTGGGGATCGGGGGCCTGCCAAAAGGCCGGATTATCGAAGTGTACGGACCGGAAAGCTCGGGCAAAACCACGCTGGCGCTGCATGTTATTGCCGAAGAGCAGAAAAAGGGCGGAATCTGCGCGTTTGTGGATGCGGAACATGCGCTTGACCCGCTTTATGCCAAGAAACTGGGTGTTAATCTGGATGATCTGCTGATCTCGCAGCCCGACGCCGGGGAACAGGCGCTGGAGATTACCGAGACGCTGGTGCGGTCCGGTGCCGTGTCGGTTGTCGTGGTGGATTCGGTTGCGGCGCTGACGCCGAAATCGGAACTTGAAGGTGACATGGGTGATGCGCAGGTTGGCGCGCAGGCGCGGCTGATGAGTCAGGCGATGCGCAAGCTGACCGGGGCGATCAGCCGGTCTAACTGCATGGTGATCTTCATCAACCAGATTCGCATGAAAATCGGGGTGATGTTCGGTTCGCCGGAAACAACAACCGGTGGTAACGCGCTGAAATTCTATGCCTCGGTCCGACTGGATATCCGCCGCATCGGTGCGTTGAAGGATCGTGACGAGGTTGTTGGCAACGCTACCCGCGTGAAGGTGGTGAAAAACAAGGTCGCCCCACCGTTCAAACAGGTGGAGTTCGATATCATGTATGGCGAAGGGATTTCAAAAACCGGTGAGCTTCTGGACCTTGGTGTCAAAGCCGGGCTGGTGGAAAAATCCGGCTCCTGGTTCTCCTACGGGGATGAACGTATCGGACAAGGGCGCGAGAATGCGAAAATTTTCCTGAAGGAAAATCCGGATATGGCACATGAGCTGGAGGATAAGATCCGCGCGGCGAATGGCCTGGATTTCGAAGGTGCCCCTGATCTGGGGGATTCGGACGAGGTTTTGGAGGACTGATCTCCGATACATAATTGGAAAGGGCCGCACCTCGTTGCGGCCCTTTTTGTTTGGCAGATGTGGACAGCCGCCAGCGGGCAGGATACACCCTTTCTGATTTATGAATACGCCCGGTATGCGGGCATACGGGAATGACGAATATGGTAAGCCTGAACGATATCCGCAGCACTTTCCTCGGTTATTTCGAGAAGAACGGCCACACGGTGGTGGACAGTTCCCCGTTGGTGCCACGCAATGACCCGACGCTGATGTTTACCAACTCCGGAATGGTGCAGTTCAAGAACCTGTTCACCGGGGTAGAGCATCGCGATTACACACGCGCCACGACCAGCCAGAAATGTGTGCGGGCGGGCGGCAAGCATAATGATCTGGATAATGTCGGCTACACGGCGCGGCATCTGACATTTTTTGAAATGCTGGGGAACTTTTCGTTTGGGGATTATTTCAAGGAAGCTGCCATTCCGTTCGCGTGGGAGCTGCTGACCAAAGATTTCGGGATTGATACCGAAAAACTTCTGGTCACGGTCTATCATACGGATGACGAGGCCGCTGACATCTGGAAGAAAGTCGGTGTGCCCGACAGCAAAATCATCCGCATCGCAACCGATGACAATTTCTGGAAGATGGGACCGACAGGGCCATGTGGACCCTGCACCGAGATTTTCTATGACCATGGCGAAAAATTCTGGGGCGGCCCTCCGGGCTCACCGGAAGAGGACGGCGACCGGTTCATCGAAATCTGGAACCTCGTGTTCATGCAGAACGAACAGTTCGAAGACGGTTCGATGAAAGCGCTCGACATGCAGTCGATCGACACAGGTATGGGGCTTGAACGGTTCTCCTCGCTGATGCAGGGGACGAATAACGTCTATGAAACCGACCTGATGATGGCGCTGGTAGAGGCCTCGGCGCATGCGACCTCCACCGACATTGGCGAAGCGCATTTGACCCATCACCGGGTGATCGCGGATCATCTGCGCTCGACCTCTTTCCTGATTGCCGAGGGGGTGCTGCCCTCCAACGAAGGGCGCGGCTATGTGCTACGCCGGATCATGCGCCGCGCTATGCGGCACGCGCATCTGCTGGGTGCGAAAGACCCGGTGATGCACCGTCTGGTGCCCGCGCTGGTGCGTCAGATGGGGCAGGCCTATCCGGAGTTGTCGCGCGGTCAGGCGATGATCGAAGAAACGCTGCTGCTGGAAGAAACCCGGTTCAAAACCACGTTGGATCGCGGCTTGAAGCTGCTGGATGAGGCGCTGGATGACGTGCCTGAAGGGTCCGACCTGCCGGGTGAGACGGCGTTCAAACTCTATGACACATACGGCTTCCCGCTGGACCTGACGCAGGATGCGCTGCGGGAAAAAGGTCGTGGTGTAGATACCGACGGATTTGACGCGGCGATGGCTGAGCAAAAGGCCAAGGCGCGCGCCGCCTGGGCCGGGACGGGTGAAGCGGCGGACGAAAGTGTCTGGTTCGACATTGCGGATCAACACGGCGTGACGGAATTCCTCGGTTATGACACCGAGGAAGCCGAAGGGCAGGTGCAGGCCATCGTCAAAGATGGCGCACTAGTGGAGCGTGCGGGCAAGGGTGACGATGTGCAGATCGCCGTCAACCAGACCCCGTTTTATGCGGAATCCGGGGGGCAGGTTGGCGATAAGGGCCTGATCCTTGCTGACGGCGCAAAGGTGGAAATTACCGACACAAAGAAAAAGGCTGGCCTGTTTGTACATTCCGGCAAGGTTGCTGACGGAACGCTGGAAAAAGGCGCGGCGGTTGAATTGAAGGTTGATCATGATCGGCGTACGGCGATCCGGGCGAACCACTCGGCCACGCATCTGCTGAACGAGGCGTTACGAAATGTGCTGGGCGATCATGTCGCGCAGCGAGGCTCGCTGAATGCCGAAAACCGCCTGCGCTTTGATTTCAGCCATCAGAAAGCCATGTCGACCGACGAGTTGTCGAAGGTTGAGGATGAGGTGAACGCCTATATCCGTCAGGATGGTGCCGTCGAAACCCGGATCATGACGCCGGATGAGGCGCGCGAGCTGGGTGCGCAGGCGCTGTTTGGCGAGAAATATGGCGACGAGGTTCGCGTTGTGTCGATGGGCGCACAGGTAGGGTCTGGCAAGGGGATTGATCGCAATACCTACTCGCTGGAACTGTGCGGAGGCACGCATGTTCGGCGCCTTGGTGAAATCGGGCTGTTCAAGCTGGTGAGCGAAGGAGCCTCGGCCGCTGGTATTCGCCGGATCGAGGCGCTGACCGGGGAAGGCGCGCTCGAGTATATGGCGAAGATCGAAAAGCAGCTTGCCGATGCAGCCGCAGCATTGAAAGCATCACCGGATCTGGTGGCAGAGCGGGTAAAATCGCTGATGGATGAGCGCAAGGCCTTGCAAAACGAAGTGGCTGAGCTGCGTCGTCAACTGGCCATGTCCGGTGGCGGCAAGGCTGAAACCAAAGCCAAGGACGTGAACGGCGTGCCGTTCCTGGCGCAGGTGCTTACCGGCGTGTCCGGTAAGGATTTGCGAGGACTGATTGACGATCACAAAACGCAACTTAAATCCGGTGCGATCCTGCTGATTGCCGACACAGGTGACCGCGCAGCTGTTGCGGCTGGCGTCACGGATGACCTGACCGACCGGATCAGCGCGGTTGACATGGTGCGGGCCGCTGCGGAAGCTTTGGGCGGCAAGGGCGGCGGTGGCCGTCCGGACATGGCGCAGGGTGGTGGCGCGAGCGCGGACAATGCCGACGTCGCAATTGCCGCCGTTGAAAAATTACTGGAGGGATAAATGGCTGTTTACGCAATGGTGCATATCGACGTGCATGACGCTGACGAATACGCGAAATATGCGGCGCTGGCCGGTCCGGCGGTTGAAAAGTTCGGCGGGGAATTCCTGGCCCGCGGTGGCGCCAGCGTTCACAAGGAGGGGCAGGGCCGTGCACGCAACGTGATCATCCGCTTCCCCGATATGGAAACGGCGGAGAAATTCTATCACTCGCCTGAGTATCAGGAAGCGCTATCCTACGGCTTACCCGCCGCGACCCGCGAATATACCTTTGTGGAGGGCGTCTGATGGCCGCTTATATCATAGCGCGGATCAACGTGACGGATGTTGACGCCTATCTGGAATACGCCAAGCAAACGGTCGCCATTGCCGAGAGTTTCGGCGGGCGGTTTCTGGTGAAAGCAGGTGAGTATGAGCAGGTTGAAGGCGACGGCCCCTCGCGCCATGTGGTTATTGAAATGCCGGACCGGGACACGGCGCGGAAATTCTATAACTCGCCGGAATATCAGAAAATTCTGCCCATTGCGCTCGCCAATTCCAACCGTGATCTGGTGATTGTTGAAGGCGCTTAACGTGCGATGTAGCGATCCTTGCGGTGGTTGCTGGCAACGATCACGTTGACGATGACGGCCCCCAACAGCGACGCGCCAACCATCTGCCAAGGCATGACGAAAAAGGCGACCGCGAACAGGACGGCGTCAAATCCCAGCTGCACCCAACCGGCCTGAATGCCTATACGGTCCTGCAGGAACAGCCCCAGCACCCCGATCCCACCCAGTGAGGCGCCGTGCCGGAACAGGACGATCAGGCCAAGTCCGGCCATCGCACCAGCCATGGCAGCCCCGAACAGCGGGTTAATTTCATTGAAACTGATAAGTTCAGGAAAGACCGCCGTCATGGCCGACACCAACCCTACCGCGATGAAACTTTTGACGGTGAAGACCAGTCCCATCCGCAGCCACGCCAACCCGTAAAACGGCAGGTTGATGATAAAAAACACGACCCCAAACGGCCAATCGCCAAGATAGCTGATCAGCACGCCCAGACCCGCCGTCTGTCCGGTGATCAGCCCCAGATGGGTCAGTATCTGCACCGACATTGCGCATAGCGCTGTGCCGAGCACAAAGGCCTGTATATCTTCCAGCAGCGAGTGGCGCAGAACTTTGTGAGGTTCGTTTGTCGACATGTTGTTTGGGCTATCGCCGGACTTGGCCGGTGTCAATGTAAGTCCGTCAATCGTGTATCCAGATAGCCTGACAACTACTCCAAAATAAAAAAAGGCCGCACATGGCGGCCCTTTGAATGTTTACCCGGCAAGGGCTTTGTTCAGGTTCTCGTCGATTTTTTCGAGGAACCCTTCGGTCGTCAGCCATTTCTGATCCGGTCCAACCAGCAGCGCCAAGTCTTTGGTCATGAAGCCGCTTTCCACCGTGTCGATGATCACTTTTTCCAGCGTCTCGGCAAACTCACGCAGTTTGGCGTTATTGTCCAGCTTCGCACGATGCTTCAGACCACCGGTCCAGGCATAGATCGACGCGATCGAGTTGGTCGAGGTTGCCTCGCCCTTCTGGTGCTGACGATAGTGACGGGTGACGGTGCCGTGCGCGGCCTCTGCCTCAACAATCTTGCCATCCGGCGTCATTAGCTGCGAGGTCATCAGTCCCAGCGAGCCGAAGCCCTGCGCAACCGTATCCGACTGCACGTCGCCATCATAATTCTTACAAGCCCAGACATAGCCACCCGACCATTTCAGCGATGCGGCAACCATATCGTCGATTAGGCGGTGCTCGTACCAGATTTTCTTGGCTTCGAACTGCTCCTGAAATTCTTTTTCATAGACTTCCTGGAAGATGTCTTTGAAGCGGCCATCATAGGCTTTCAGGATTGTGTTCTTAGTCGACAGATAGACCGGCCAACCAAGATTCAGGCCGTAGTTCAGCGAAGCCCGTGCAAAGTCGTATATCGATGCGTCGAGGTTATACATCCCCATGTAAATCCCGCTGGAAGGGGCGTCGAACACGTCGCGCTCGATGACGGTGCCGTCCTCGCCTTCGAATTTCATCGTCAGCTTGCCAGCGCCCGGGAACAGGAAGTCGGTTGCGCGATACTGGTCACCGTATGCGTGACGGCCAACGACGATCGGTTTCGTCCAACCCGGCACCAACCGTGGCACGTTTTTACAGATGATCGGCTGGCGGAAGATTACGCCGCCCAGAATGTTACGGATCGTCCCGTTCGGGGAGCGATACATACGCTTCAGGCCGAATTCCTCGACGCGTGCTTCGTCCGGGGTGATGGTCGCACATTTGACGCCAACGCCGTATTTTTTAATCGCTTCGGCCGCATCGACCGTGATCTGGTCGTCGGTCTCGTCACGGGCTTCGATGCCAAGGTCATAGTATTTCAGATCGATATCGAGATAGGGCAGGATCAGCTTGTCCTTGATGAACTGCCAGATGATGCGGGTCATCTCGTCGCCGTCGAGCTCGACTACCGGATTTTCTACTTTGATTTTGGTCATGAACTTCCCTTCAATCTGCGTGTGGCTGCGAATTTGGCCGCTGTTTAGCCAAGTTTTGTCCAAAGGGGAAGTGGGTATACGTGTGTATACCTATTTAGGGGGCATCTTTCCGACAAAGGACTGCGAAAGCGCCAGCAATTCCCGAAGGGCGGCGTCATCACTAAGGGTCTCGTCAGATATGTCCACGAGCCCGCCCATCTTCCGACCAGTGAAGCTCAGCGGATCAACACCGCGCACCGCAAGCGCTGCAGCCTCGTTATCCTTGCCGACGCGGAACATCCCGCCATCTTTATGAACACCACACAGCATGTTTCCGTTTTGTAAAAAGGCGATGCCGCCGAACATCTTCTTTTCGGTGATACCGTCCAGCCCGGACGTCAGATCCCTGAGGATAGCGGCATGTCCTTCGTCGTAAGCCATTGGAAATTCCTTTCTGTCTGACTAGTGTCAGTCTACACAACAGTGGGGTGATGACGCAATTGGCAGATCGGAATCGGTCAAATAAAACGGTCAGGCGGGAGGAAAGGACAAAGGTCCGCATTCCGTGGCAGCTTTTATTTTATTGGACGGGATTTGTTGGATTCGGTGCGGTCATGGCCATTCCGGGGACCGTCGCCCCAGCAGGATATTTCACCAAAATTCTGATGATTGGCGGGGCGGTGTGGCTGGCGGGGGTACTGTTGGTATTTTTATTGGACCGTGCCCTGGACAGGATGAACCAAACTCACCGAGGGCGGCGGATACTTTTGTTGGCGACGATCGGTATTATCGTCGTGGTGCTGTTCCGTCTGATTTTGCAGGATCAGGGTGAAATATCTTATCGGCTCCAGCCAGGTGTCACCACGACGCAACAAGTGACGTAGGAGGTCACGCAAACCGAGACCGTTCAGACAACCCAACAGGTAACCAACCAGATCTATTGTACGCAGGTTAACCAAGGCGATGCTTCGCACATGGAATGTGAGCTGAGGGTTGGCAACGCTGAACCTGTTCGGAAAACGTTTCCCTGTATGGCGGAAGGTAACGGCTATCGTTGTAACTATCCCAAGATCACAGACTTCTGATTGCAGCCCACGGTTTGGCGCGGTAAAGCGAGCGCGAATACACATGGAGTCTATCGTGGCAGGAACGGATCACGCACAAGATGAAGGCTGGCAGGGGCCGACCCCGGCATTTGTGCTGGTCGAGCCGCAGATGGGCGAAAATATAGGTGCGGCGGCGCGGGCGATGTGGAATTTCGGGCTGGACCGGATGCGGATCGTCAATCCGCGCGACGGCTGGCCGAACCCAAAGGCTGCGGCGATGGCATCCGGTGCGGCGCGCGTGCTCGATCAGGTGCAGGTGGTGGACACTACGGCAGAGGCTCTGGCAGACCTGAACTACGTGTTTGCCACCACAGCGCGGGACCGGGACCTGACAAAAACGGTGATGACGCCGGAACGCGCGATGGTACATGCGCGCGAATTAATCGGGCAAGGGCAGAAGGTTGGGGTTCTGTTCGGACCGGAGCGCGCGGGGTTGGCAAATGATGATATCGTGCGGGCGAATGCAATTATCTCGGTACCCGTGAATCCCGCCTTTGCGTCGCTGAACCTTGCGCAGTGTGTGTTGCTGACGGCCTATGAGTGGCGGCGACAAGGAGCGGAAGTGCCAGCGGAAGTTTCCGAAATGGGGAAAACGCGATATGCGGAGACTATCGAGATCCAGAAGTTGCTGGAGCATCTGGAAGGGAAGCTCGACGATGTTGGGTTCTTCTGGCCGGAAGAAAAGCGCGAGTCTATGCAGGCCAACCTGCGCAACATGTTCAGCCGCCTGCCGCTGACCGATGCGGATGTGCGCACGCTTCACGGCGTATTGCGCGCTCTGACCGAAAAGCGCGGTGAAAAGTGACAGTTGAACTGCCCCGCCGGGCTGCTTAGTTTCCGACAAAACGGAGAGAGCGATGAGCGACAAGCGCAGCATTTTTGAAGAGGTTTCGGGAAAGGAAACCGCGACAACGCCTGTCGCGAAACCTGCAACGTCGCGAAAGGGATTGATCCTGTGGCTGATGAGCCTGTTTGTGCTGGTTGCGGCAATGATCCTGGTCGGCGGTCTGACGCGCCTGACCGACAGCGGACTTTCGATTACCGAATGGGCGCCGATCACAGGCGCAATTCCACCACTGTCGGCAACAGATTGGATTGCGGAGTTCGACAAATATCAGGCGACTCCTGAATTTGCGCTGGTGAATCATGCGATGTCTCTGGACGAATTCAAATCGATTTACTGGTGGGAGTGGGGGCATAGATTCCTTGGCCGGATTGTGGGGCTGGTCTGGTTTGTCGGTTTTGTCTGGTTTCTGGCTCGCAAGTCGATCCCAACCGGCTGGACCCCACGTTTGCTGGCGCTTGGGCTTCTGGGCGGATTGCAGGGGGCAATTGGCTGGTGGATGGTGTCCTCGGGTCTGACCGGGCGCATGGTTGATGTGGCCTCCTACCGGCTGGCGATCCATCTGGGGCTAGCGTTCCTGATCCTCGGCTTGATTGCATGGTTTGTGATGGAACTGCGCCTAACGGGCGCGAACCTGTTGCAGGCGCGGCGGCGGCGGGAAGGGGGACTGATGCGGCTTTCCACGATCCTGCTGGTCGTGCTGTTCCTGCAAATCTTGCTGGGCGCGCTGGTGGCGGGAATTGATGCGGGTCGGTCCTTCCCGACATGGCCGTCCATGAACGGAGAATTCCTGCCGTCTGAAAGTTTTGGCTATACACCGCTTTGGTCGAATTTCTTCGAAAACCCGGCGCTGGTGCAGTTTAACCACCGAATGCTGGGTTATGTCGCTTTTGTCTTTGGCGCATTTGTCTGGTGGCGCAGTCGGGCGAGCGCGCTGGCAGGTGTACGCAGCTCCTTCGCTGTGGCCGCTGCGATGCTGATCCTGCAAATGGTGCTCGGGATCGTGACTGCGATCTACGCGGCCCCGCTGCATGCAGCAATCACCCACCAGCTGGGGGCCGTTGTGTTGCTGGTCCTGACGCTACGCGCACGGTTCGAGGCAGCCTATCCGGCAGAGCAAAAAATCGCGCGAGGGTAGTTGGTCACGTCGGCATGTGTTGACCCGCACCACTTAGGGTCAGGCGCTGTCATTTTGGCTTGAATATGTGGGGTAAAATAATACCTAATTTTTAAAGCATTGTTTTCAATACACAAATTACCACCAACGCCCGTTGACGCGCCCAAATAAATCGCTAAAACCCCCACATCAAATTCCGGCGGGCCACGAAGCCCGCCTTAAACCTGTCGAAATGGATCGGAAAATGAAAACCTATTCTGCCAAACCGGCTGACATCGACAAGAAATGGATCATCATCGACGCCGAAGGCGTCGTACTGGGCCGTCTTGCCTCGATCGTCGCCAACCGCCTGCGCGGAAAGCATAAGGCGACTTTTACACCGCATATGGATATGGGTGACAATGTCATCATCATCAATGCGGAGAAAATTCAGCTGACCGGCAACAAACGTGCTGACAAGAATTACTACTGGCACACCGGCCACCCAGGTGGCATCAAGTCCCGCACCGCTGGCGAGCTGCTGGAAGGCAAATATCCCGAGCGCGTTGTGACCAAAGCCGTGCAGCGCATGCTGCCGGGTGGTCCGCTGTCCAAACAGCAGATGACCAATCTGCGCGTCTATGCTGGTGCTGCGCATCCGCATGAAGCCCAAAACCCCGAGGTTCTGGATGTAAAATCCATGAACCCGAAAAATACGCGGAGTGCGTGATCATGGCTGAAGAAATCAAATCCCTCGACGACTTGAAAGACGTCGTCGAAGACGCCCCGGTTGTTGACGAAGCGCCGGTTCGTGAAGCTGTTCGTGACGACCTTGGCCGTTCCTATGCCACCGGCAAGCGTAAAGACGCTGTTGCCCGTGTCTGGATCAAGCCGGGCTCCGGTAAGGTAACCGTTAATGGCAAAGAGATGGACAATTATTTTGCCCGTCCGGTGCTGCAGATGGTTCTGCGCCAGCCGTTTGAAGTGGCTGGTGTTGACGGTGAATTCGACGTGCAGGCAACCGTCAAAGGTGGCGGACTGTCCGGTCAGGCCGGTGCAGTGAAGCACGGTATCTCGAAAGCGTTGCAGCTGTACGAGCCGTCCTTGCGCGCACCGCTGAAAGCCGCTGGTTTTCTGACCCGCGACAGCCGCGTTGTAGAACGTAAGAAATACGGTAAGCGCAAAGCCCGCCGTTCGTTCCAGTTCTCCAAGCGTTAAGCTGCTTGTTGCCATAGTATTGCAAAGGGCTGGCGGCGACGCCGGCCCTTTTCTTATGATGCAACAAAACTGTTGATCCGATGATTCTGTCTTACGACTACAAATTCATCTTTCTGAAAACCCATAAAGTGGCGGGCACCAGTCTGGAATCTGCCTTGTGCCACTATTGTGGACCCAAAGATATTATTGCGCCGTTTCAGCGCGGCCATGCGCAGGGCGGATATTCCGAGTACGTTCGGGGTCCTCAGAATTTCCGGATTCCGTCTTTCCGTTTGCCTCTGATCGGTCCCGTCTACCTGTCGAAACGTCGGTTTTACAATCATACCAAGGCGTCTGAACTGAAGCCGCGGGTGCCAGCGGATATCTGGTCGTCATTCTTCAAATTCTCGATAATCCGCAACCCGTATGACCGGGAAATAAGCCGGTATTATTGGCATATCCGCAAATATGGTGTGACCATGGACTTCAGAGATTGGTTGTTTGACCCGTCTTACCCGCGATTGGCTATGTCGGATATTTACGCGATTGACGGTAAACCAGAGACGGATTTTCTGGTGCGGTTCGAGCATTTTGAAGAAGACCTGACAAAAGTCAGCGAAAAGCTTGAACTGCCAACGAATTTATACCAGATCTTTCAGCTCTACTCGGCGAAATCCGGATTGCGGGATCCTGCGGCATCAGTCGAAACGATGTTCGACGGCTTCGATGACGGGAAACGCTTTATAGAAGAAACCTATTCACTTGATTTCGAGGTCGGTGGTTATGAAATACTGTGAGGGCACAAAGGACATTTCAACATGCCGGTAGGAATTTTTGACAGCGGTCTTGGTGGGCTCACGGTTCTGGAAGCCGCAACAAAGCGATTGCCGGGGCAGGGGTTTGTTTATCTGGGTGACAATGCCAATACGCCTTATGGCGACAAATCGGCGAACCAGATTTACGACCTGACGATTGCCGGGGTTAAGAGGTTGTTTGCCGAAGGTTGCGATCTGGTGATCCTGGCCTGCAACACTGCGTCTTCCGTTGCGCTGCACGATTTACAGGTGAACTGGCTGAAAGGGGATCGGCGCGTGTTGGGCGTGTTCGTCCCGATGATCGAAGAGCTCACGCGCCGCGACTGGGGGGACAATGGTCCGCCCACACATACCGGCTTGCGCAATGTCGCGCTATTCGCGACGCCGGCGACAGTGTCGAGCGGGGCGTTTGAACGCGAACTCAAATTCCGCGCCCGGGACGTGGAGGTTGTGGCGGAGGCTTGTGTTGGCCTTGTCCCCGCGATCGAGGCTGGGGATATGGAAGGGGCGCACGCGCTGGTAGATGGGCATGTGGCAACGCTGCTGGAGCAGTTGCCAACGCCACAGGCTGCCGTTTTGGGGTGCACGCACTATCCGTTGGTCGCGGATCGTTTCCGCATGGCTCTTCCCGAAGGAACGAGGGTTCTGTCTCAGCCCGAAATCGTGGCGGACAGTCTGGCGGATTACCTGACCCGTCGCCCGCAATTTGCCGGGGAAGGGGACGTGACATACCTGACAACAGGTGATCCGGTAGAGACTGGACGACGCGCAGAACTGTTTCTCGGCCGACAACTGCCGTTTCGCGCAGCCTGATTGCACAAACTTTGATTTTCCCCTACATCGCCCGAAAGAGGTGACGACATGACAAAAAAACCGAATATCGCGATTCTTGGTGCCAGCGGCTACACGGGCGCGGAGCTTGTTCGCCTGATTGCCACGCATGGCGGAATGACAATCGCAGCGTTGTCTGCTGACCGGAAGGCCGGACAACAGATGGCAGAGGTTTTCCCACATTTGCGCCACCTCGATCTGCCAATCCTGCAAACGATCGAAGAAATTGATTTTTCCGGAATCGACCTGGTGTTTTGCGCGCTGCCACATGGTCTGAGTCAGGCGATTGTGAAGGAGCTGCCGAATTCAGTGAAAGTCGTCGATCTTGGTGCTGATTTCCGACTGCGGGACCCAGTAGCCTATGAGTTCTGGTACAAACGGCCACATGATGCGCCGGAATTGCAGCCCGAAGCGGTCTATGGCCTGACAGAATTTTATCGGGATCAGATCAAGGATGCTCGTTTGGTGGCGGGAACGGGGTGCAACGCCGCAACAGTGCAATTTGCGCTGCGGCCACTGATTTCGGCGGGTGTTATCGATCTCGATGCGATTATTTGTGATTTGAAGAACGGGATATCCGGTGCGGGTAGATCGCTCAAAGAAAATATGCTTTTTACCGAGCGTTCCCAAGATGTTATCGGCTATAGCTTAGGTGGACATCACCGCCATCTGGGTGAGTTTGATCAGGAATTCAGCCTGCTGGCAGGGCGGAAAGTGGAGATTATGTTCTCTCCCAACCTTGTTCCAGTCAATCGCGGAATCTATGCAACCTGCTTCGTAAAAGGCGAGGCGGAGGAGATTCACACGACCCTGACAAACGCTTATGTGGATGAACCTTTCATGAATGTTCTTTCTTTCGGCACTGTGCCGAAAATGTCAGATGCGCAGGGGTCGAACTTTTGCCATCTGGGCGTTGTCGCAGATCGTGTTTCCGGCAATGCCGTGGTGATTTCGACGCTTGATAACCTGTGCAAGGGCTCTTCTGGGCAGGCGCTGCAGAACGCTAACCTGATGTTGGGTTTCCCGGAAGAACAGGGTCTGATGTCAGCACCGATCTTCCCGTGAGGCTGATCCTGTCGGCATATCGTACGCTGCGGGATGCTTATCACGCATTCGAGGATGATGACGGTATTGCAATGGCGGGCTATATCGCCTTCTCGGGGCTGCTCGCCATTTTCCCCTTCCTGATCTTTGCCGTTGGGCTGACCGGGGTCATCGTCGGTCCCGAACGCTCGCAACAGGCAATAGACACACTGTTCTTTTACGCCCCGACCCACGTCGCTCAGACACTGGAACCTGTATTGCTGGAAGTCCTGAAGGAACGCGGACAAGGGTTCCTGACCTTCTCGATTCTGATCACGATCTGGGTGGCTTCGAATATTTTCGAAGCCTTTCGCGTTGCGTTTGATCGGGCCTATAACGTTGATGATAAACGGAATTTTGTTATTCGCCGCAGCATATCGATCGGCTTCGTCTTTTTGGGCGCGCTGGTGGCGGCGATCCTTGGGATTTCGGTTATTTTCCTGCCGATCTGGCTCAGTTACGCCAGCGAATGGACCAACGTGACCATTCCCGGTGTCGCGGTGTGGATCACCTTTCTGCTGGGGCTGCTGACCTTCATCATTTTTCTACTGATCATGCATAATATCCTGCCAGCCGGTGGAAACCGGGGGAAGCGGACATGGCCGGGGGTGATTATCTCCGTCTGTTTGTGGATCATTGTTGCGCTTGGATTTTCGCTCTATCTGTCCTTTGCACCGTCTTACGCGATTACCTATGGCGCACTGGCTGGCGTGATTGTGACGCTTCTGTTCTTTTATTTGACCGGTGTCACTATTATCTATGGGGCCGAGGTCAATGCCGTTCTGAATGCGGCCGAGGACCGCAGCGACGCGCCGCAAGGCATGTGATAGGAAACCGCGCATGATCGGACAGAAGAAAAAACGCCGGATACAGCTGATTATTGTCGGTATGGTGCTGCTGGTGGCGGCCGCTGCCCTGATCGGGTTCGGCTTCAGGCAGGGCATCCAGTTTTTCCGTTCGCCGTCCGAAGTTGCCGAGGCGCCGCCGGGACCGGACGAGCTTTTCCGTGTTGGTGGGCTGGTTCAGGTGGGCTCTCTTGTCGAAGGCGTAGGCGAGACGATTACCTTTACTGTCACCGACAATGCTGAAACCGTGCCGGTCAGCTATACCGGTATTCTGCCCGACCTTTTCGACGAAGGGCAGGGCGTCATCGCGCTTGGGCATTTGCGCGACGGGACTTTCTACGCCACCGAAATCCTCGCCAAACATGACGAGGAATATATGCCCAAGGAGGTAATTGACAGCCTCAAGGAAGAGGGGCTCTACGAGCCTCCCCCTGATAGTTAACGTGATCTAAACAGGTTTCTGGCACACTCCGCCGCATTTCATACGAAATCATTAGGAGAGTGCTATGCCATCGGTAGATGACATAATCGGCGATATTTTGCGCCGAGAAGGGGGTTTTGTGAACGACCCCGACGACCCGGGTGGGGCGACGAACCACGGGGTCACAATCCACACAATGCGCCGTTTGGGCGTCGATGTGGATGGCGACAATGACGTTGATGTCAACGATGTCCGCCAGCTGAGCCGCGAAAAGGCAGCAGAGATTTACAAGGAACATTATTACACCCGTCCCGGCATTGCCGGCCTGCCCGAACCGCTGCAGGCAAGCGTGTTCGACATGTATGTGAATGCGGGCAGCGGGGCGATTACCATCCTGCAGAACCTGCTGAACCGGTTCGGCTATGCTGTTAGCGTGGACGGTGTTCTGGGGCCACAGACCACCGCAGCAACCCTTGCCGCGTTCGAAGCCGCACCCGATCATTTTGTTGATGCCTATGGGATTGCGCGGCGCAATTTCTATTACGCGCTGGCGGATCGCCGTCCGGCTTCGCGCAAATATGCGCGGCGTCGGGATGGTGGCAAGGGCGGCTGGATACGTCGGGCGGAGGAATTCATCTCGCCGCAATACCACCTGAGGGACGTGGAGCATCAAGAAAGGATCGCGGCATGGGGTGGCTAGGACGTTTACTGGGTTTTGGACAGGCCGCACAGGATGTTGGCGGCGCTGTTGAGACGGTCGCCGAAGTCTTTACCGTTAACAAAACCAAGGCCGAATTGGCGCATCGGGCGCAGGCGATGGCCTCGCTGCAACAATATGGGGCAGAGTTTCAGAACGCCAGTGCCTCGCCGTTTGACCGGTTCATCAACGGGGTGAACCGTTTGCCGCGACCCATTCTGGCACTGGGGACAATTGGCTTGTTCATCTTTGCAATGGTTGACCCCGCCAGTTTTGCGGGCCGGATGCAGGGGTTGGCTTATGTGCCCGATCCGCTCTGGTGGTTACTTGGGGCGGTAGTGTCCTTCTATTTCGGCGCGCGTGAGCTGCATTACGCACGCGAAGGGAAAGCGCCGGTTATCCAAATCCCGACCCTGCCGGACCAGCCGCAATTATCCGGCAAATCGGCTGAGGTGGTCGAGATCACACCAGCCGAGGATGCCAGCGACAATGCCGCATTGGCCGCATGGCTGGAGACCCAGCGTTAATGGTCAGCGCCTGCTGCGGCGCTGTATCACATAAATGAAATTTGAATCCCTGGTTTCGGTCCCTATGATGGCGCAACGAAATCAGGGATTCGAATATGACTGCCGAGCTCGGCCACTTTACCCTCATCCTCGCCTTCATTGTCGCACTGGCACAAGCTATCGTGCCGTTGATCGGGGCCCATAAAGGCTGGTCCGACTGGATGCGGATCGCCGGACCTGCAGCACAAGTACAGTTTGTGCTGGTGGGGATATCCTTTGCCATGCTGACGGTTGCGTTTGTGACTTCCGACTTTTCGCTGTGGCTGGTCGCGAATAACTCGCATTCGACAAAACCGCTGCTTTATAAAATCACCGGGGTTTGGGGTAACCACGAAGGTTCCATGCTGTTGTGGGTGTCCATTCTGGCGTTGTTCGGGGCGATGGTGGCTGTCTGGGGCGGGAACCTACCGCCCAGCCTGAAGGCCCGTGTCCTGTCCGTGCAGGCGATGATCGGGGCGGCGTTTTACGCGTTTATCCTGTTTACCTCCAACCCGTTCATGCGGCTGGCAAGGCCACCGTTGGACGGGGAGGGGCTGAATCCCCTGTTGCAGGACCCCGGTTTGGCGTTCCACCCGCCGTTTCTTTACCTTGGCTATGTTGGCCTTTCGATGGCCTTCAGCTTTGCGGTGGCCGCCCTGATCGAGGGTCGCGTTGACGCAGCCTGGGCGCGCTGGGTGCGGCCCTGGACGCTGGCGGCGTGGCTGTTCCTGACGATCGGGATCGGGCTGGGCAGCTGGTGGGCCTATTACGAGTTGGGCTGGGGCGGCTGGTGGTTCTGGGACCCGGTGGAAAACGCGTCCTTCATGCCATGGCTGGTGGCCGCAGCCCTGCTGCATTCGGCAATCGTAGTGGAAAAGCGCGACGCGCTGAAAAGCTGGACGATCCTGTTGGCGATCCTTGCATTCTCCTTCAGCCTGATCGGGACATTTATCGTGCGCTCGGGAGTGATAACTTCGGTCCATGCTTTTGCAAATGACCCCGAAAGGGGCGTGTTTATCCTGCTGATCCTCGCAGTTGCGATTGGTGGCGCGCTGACGCTTTATGCGATCCGCGCGCCTCTGATGAAAACCACGGCCGTTTTTGGCATGGTCAGCCGCGAGAGTGCGCTTGTGCTGAACAACCTGTTGTTGACGGTTTCGGCGGCAGTGGTGTTTGTCGGCACGATCTGGCCGCTCGTGGCGGAAATGGCGACGGGGGCGAAAATTTCTGTCGGGGCTCCATTCTTCAACCTTGCCTTTACGCCGTTCATGATTGCGCTGGCGGTCATCCTGCCGATTGGGGCGCTGCTCCCGTGGAAACGCGGGAACCTGGCCCGTGCCGCACAGCCGCTTTGGGGTGTGGTCGCTTTGTCGGTCACGCTTGGCGCCGTCGTCTGGGCGCTGCAAACCGGGGGGCGGATGCTGGCCCCGATTGGCGTCGCACTGGCGACATGGGTTGTGGCAGGTGCACTTGCCGATTTTGGCACCCGCATCAAGCTGTTCAAAGCGCCGGCGGGCGAGAGTGTGCGGCGCGCCAAAAACCTGCCCGGCGGCGATTGGGGCAAGATGATTGCGCATATGGGCTTTGGTCTGACGATCTTTGGCATCGCGACGATCACCGCGTGGGAGCTGGAGGACATCCGCACCATGCAGGTCGGTGATACTTTGACCATGCGCCAATATGACATCCGCTTCGACGGGGTCGAACAGGTGCGTGGCCCGAACTATGTCGCGCAACAGGGGACCTTTACCCTGATCAGTGATGGCCGCGAAATCGCCACCCTTCACCCTGAGAAACGCATCTATCCGGTGGAGGCGATGCCAACCACAGAAGCTGCTATCAACCAAAGCCTGACGAGAGACGTCTATGTTGTACTGGGCGACCAACAGGATGATGGTGGCTGGGCGGTGCGAAGCTATATTAAACCCTTTGCAAACTGGATCTGGATAGGAACCATTATTATGGGGCTGGGTGGAGTGGTCAGCCTGACGGATCGTCGTTTCCGCGTGGCTGCCCCCGGGCGCAAGGCTCCGAACGCGGTACCCGCTGAATGATCCGCCTGACGCTGATAATGCTGGCCTTTGCGACCGCTGTTCTGGCGGTGCAACCTGATGAGATTCTCGATGATCCGGAACTGGAAGCGCGGGCGCGCGACATCTCGCAGGAACTTCGCTGCCTCGTCTGTCAAAACGAAAATATCGACGACAGCAATGCCGAGTTGGCGCGTGACCTGCGGTTGCTGGTCCGCGAGCGCCTGACCGAAGGCGACAGCGACGAACAGGTCGTCGCCTATGTCGTGGACCGCTACGGCGAATATGTTCTGTTGCGCCCTACGCTTAGTGCCAAGAATCTGTTTCTGTGGCTGACCGGTCCGATCCTGCTGATCCTTGGCGGAATCCTCGCCTTTGCATTCCTGCGCCGGCGATCAACTGCGGCGCCTACCAGCGACACCCTCTCTGATGATGAAGAAAAGCGTCTGCAGGACCTGCTAAACGACTGACGCAAGGTTGGTGCTTTTAATTGGCGGCAACGCTGCCTAAATAGAACCCAACCAGCAAGGGAGGTCCGGATGGACTATCAGACGATCCATTACACCGTTGCGGACGAGGTCGCGACGATCAAGCTCAACCGTCCGGAGAAGATGAATAGCCTCAATGGCCAGATGCGGACCGAAATCACCCATGCTGTGGACCGGGCACAGGACGATGCGCGAGTCCTGATCATGACAGGCGAGGGACGCGGGTTTTGCGCGGGCCAGGACCTCGGCGATCAGCGGCATCTGGCGGATATCGATCTGGAACGCACGCTGCGTGAAGAATATGAACCGATGCTGCTGGCAATATACGAGAGCAAAATCCCCACGATCTCTGCCGTGAATGGTGCGGCTGTGGGGGCAGGGGCGAACCTGGCACTGGCAGCGGATGTGGTGATTGCCTGCAAGTCGGCTTATTTCACCCAGGCTTTTGCAAAAATCGGTCTGATTCCGGATGCGGGTGGCAGTTTCTGGCTGCCCCGTCAGATCGGGTTTGCGCGTGCCATGGGCGCAGCCCTGTTTTCCGAAAAGATCGAAGCCGAAAGAGCTGCCGATTGGGGTATGATCTGGGAATGCGTCGATGATGACGATTTTGCCCAGACAGTGCAGGACCGCGCGGCCTATCTGGCGAACGGTCCTACGCAGACATATACGCTGTTAAAACAGGCAATGCGGCGCAGCATGGACAATACGTTGGCTGACCAGTTGTCCGAAGAGGCCCACCTTCAGGGTATCGCCGGAAAAACCCGCGATTTCCTCGAAGGGATCATCGCCTTTAGCGAGAAACGTTCCCCCAAATTCGATGGGCGCTAAAGCGGCTTGACCGGGCGCGGAATGCTGACATTCTGTCGGTATGAGCAGCTTATCCGATGCCACCCGCGCCCCTATACCCTATGACCTGACTGAACAGGCTGCGCTGACGGCTGACTGGGGCGATCAGCCGGACAATGTCGCGGCGCTGATTATCAACACAGCCTGTTGCAGTCCGTATTTGGCGGGTCTGATCGCGCGCGAGGGCGAATGGCTGCGCGACAATTTGCAAACCGATCTGGATCGTCTGATCGCCGATACACTGGCGGCGATCACCGGCGAGGATTTTGACAGCCTCTCCGCCTCGCTGCGAACCGCCAAGCGCAGGGTCGCGTTGTTGGCCGCGTTGGCTGATCTTGGGGATGTCTGGTCGCTTGAACAGGTCACAGGGGCGCTGACGGACCTTGCCGATCGCGCTGTGCAGGCGGCAATGCAGCATCTAGTGATGGCTGAGGTAAATCGCGGAAAACTGCCCGACTGGATCGCCGAAGCCCCGGAGGAGTGTGGTGGTCTGGTGGCACTTGCCATGGGCAAGATGGGCGCAGGAGAGCTGAATTACTCATCCGACATTGACCTGATCATGCTGTTTGACGAAACCCGCTACCCGGAAGAGGATTTCGCTGCCACCCGCAGTGCCTTCATCCGCGTGACACAGCGCTTGGTCAAACTGTTGTCTGAACCCACCGCAGAAGGGTATGTCTTCCGCACTGACCTGCGTCTGCGCCCCGATCCATCGGTGACGCCAGTCTGCATCGCCATGGACGCAGCCGAACGGTACTATGAAAGTTTCGGGCGCACGTGGGAACGGGCTGCGTTTATCAAAGCCCGCCCCTGCGCCGGGGATATCGTAGCAGGGGATCGGTTCCTGACCGAACTTCGTCCGTTCATCTGGCGCAAACATCTCGATTTCGCAGCCATTCAGGACGCCCATGACATGCGGCTGCGTATTCGCGAACATAAACAGTTGCACGGGCCGATCACCTTTTCGGGCCACGATCTTAAGCTCGGCCGGGGTGGCATACGCGAGATTGAGTTCTTCACCCAGACCCGTCAGATCATCTGCGGTGGGCGTGAACCCGCCATCCGTAACCGCGAAACCGTCCCTGCGCTGGCAGCGCTGGCTGGGACAGGCTGGATAACTGATGACCTCGCCGACAATCTGACCCGCAGTTACCGGCAATTACGCGAATGGGAGCATCGCATTCAAATGCTGGATGATATGCAAACGCACAAGCTGCCCGATCAACCCGACAAGCAGGATCGGTTCGCGCGGTTCTGTGGATATGCTGACACCACAGTATTATCAAATGAAATCATTGCATTACTGAAGAATGTTCATGAGAGAACCGAAGCATTTTTTGCCCCGGATGACACCGAACAAAACCCCGACCTTCCCGAAGACTTTCTAAGCCGTGCAAAGGAATTTACGGATCGTTGGCACCAATATCCGGCATTGCGATCAGAACGGGCAGAGAGGATTTTTTCGCGTATCGAAAATGACCTTCTTTCGCATATGGCCAACGCATCTGATCCGGATTTTGCCCTTTCGCAATTTGATGCGTTTCTGTCAGATTTGCCTGCAGGCGTGCAGATATTTTCTTTGTTCGAAGCAAATCCGATTCTGCTGGAATTGATTGCGGATATTTCCGCCACGGCACCTGCGCTTGCGCAATATATGGGGCGGAATCCTCAGGTTCTGGATGCCGTGGTCACAGCGGATTTCTTTGATCCCTTACCGGGGCTGGAGCGTTTGCAAGCTGAATTGCATGATCTTCTGACCCGATCTCGTGACTATGAGGATACGCTGGACATAACGCGGCGCTGGGTGAAGGAAAAACAGTTCAAAGTAGGTGTTGGTCTTTTGCGCGGGATTGCTTCGCCAGATGAGGCCGCTGTGGAATATTCTGATATTGCCGAAGCCTGCCTTGGCAATCTCTTCCCAGCTGTTTGCACCGAATTTTCGCGCCGTTACGGTGAACCGCCGGGGCAGGGGGCGGCGGTGATCGCGATGGGGAAACTGGGATCGAGAGAGATGACAGCGACCTCGGACCTCGACCTGATCGTGATTTACGATGCGGAAGGCGCGGAATATTCCGACGGTCCGAAACAATTGCCGATCAAAACATATTTCGCCCGTCTGACGCAGACTCTCCTGTCCGCATTGACTGTACCAACCGCCGAGGGGGCGCTCTATCAGGTCGATATGCGTCTGCGTCCTTCGGGGCGTCAGGGGCCGGTTGCCACCGCGCTAAATTCGTTTTCGAGATATCAGTACGAGGACGCCTGGACCTGGGAACATCTTGCCCTGACCCGCGCCCGTGTTCTGGTAGGCTCGCCGAAACTGCAAGACGGGATTACGACGGCTATCTCACACGCACTGACGCGCGAAAGGGATGCCGGGAAAACCCTTCAGGACCTTGCAGATATGCGTGATCGCCTGTTTCGCGAAAAATCGCCGGACGGACCGTTGGACGTGAAAAACGGCGAAGGGCGCATGATGGACCTGGAACTGTTTTTGCAGACCGGTGCGCTGTTGACGGGCAGTTTAGGGACAACCTCGATCCGTGCCCATGTTCCGCAGTTGCTGGGGGCAGGCTGGATCGATGCCTCGGAAGCTGACGTGATAGAAACAGCGCACAAAGCCTATTCGGCCGTATTGCAAATCACCCGCCTAACCGGATTGGAACCGGACGCAAGCGAAGCGATGATAAATCGGGTGAAAATCCTGTCCTCCGCTCTGTCGGATCGACCTGACGGAATGGACGTGGTTGCATATTTGACAAGTTTAGCCACAAAAATGACCAAAATAATACATAAAAGACTGTAAATTCATGCCGATGGCACGTTATGACTCAATGTTAGAAGGGCGAAGTGGGTGCTGAGTAACGATTGTTGGAACAGTTATCCTGAGAAGATTCCCACTCGCGCCGATCAGGTTGGGGGCTTGGATGTGTTGGTGACTCATGATCCGCGTAATTTGATTAGTGATATTTATGCGATGGAAACTATTTCCAAGTCTGAATGCCGGACGGTGTTTCTGGACTGGGTTCTGGGATTGCCCGAAGACGCAGATGTTCAAAACTATATGAAAATGTTTCACGATCAGTATAGTAGCACGCATCCTGACCACCCGATGACCGAAATATTTCGGGAAGGGATCGAGCAAAAAAACCGCCGCAGAGCGAGAAAAGGAAGAGGCAATTGAGCAATAAAGCTTTGTCAGATCTCTTGCTGAGATGGTTTGTACCAGCGTTAATGTTTCTGACGCTGGTACTGGCGTCGACCAATCTGTTGGCACAAGAGGCTGATCCCGCCACGGGTGACGATACCGAAGAAGTAGCCACAGACCCCTCTGCCGAAGGTGAGGACACCGCCGTGGGCGAAGCTGACGGGGAGGGTGAAGGTGATGGTGATACCGAGGACCCTGCAACAGGTGTGCCCCCACCCCGAGAGATCATTTTTCTACGTCCCCCCGACAATCCGATTGTCGGCAGAACATCTACAAATAGCGATATCCTGTCCCTCATTGACAATGTCGAGATTCGCGACGCTTTACGCGAGGCGAATTTCTCCTTCACCCGTAAAGGGCTAGGGGCTGATTATCAGTTGAGCCTGAATGGCGGCGCGCTGTCTTTGCCGGATACGCTGCTACGCAGAATTCCGGGTAACACGGAGCTGCTGCAAAATGTTAACGCTGTGTCTGCGACCACATTGGTCAGCCTGAACAAGGCATTTGATATGGAATCTGTCGAGACAGGCGAGCTTCTGGTCGAATCTGTTCGCGTGGAATCCCTCTCGCTGGACTGGGCCGGTCTGATATTAACCGGCAGCGGCGATTTCGATGTCGACGGATTTGGTCGCCTGAATGGCGAAGCAACGTTAACCGTTTCCGACTGGCAGGGCGCATTTAACCTGTCACAGCTGATCGGTGTAACGGCTGCCTCTCAGTTGGAACCTCTACTGTCGATCCTGACCGGGGATGCAGAATTCACGGTGCCGGTCATCGTGAAGGACAGTGTTGCATCAATTGGCGGCAACCAAGTGGGGATTATTCCCCCGGTCCTGTTCCAATAGAGCGCGCGTCTGGTAGGCACACTCCGCTCTGAAAACAGATAATAGGATGGGTGGATCCTCACCCATCCTTTCAGGTTTCAGGAAGTTCAGCCAGCCAAAGCGTCCAGCACACGTATCCAGCTGCGGATACCCTTATGATAACTGCGCAGATCGTATTTCTCGTTCGGAGAGTGGATCAGATCATCCTCCTGCCCGAACCCGATCAGGATCGAATCCATGCCAAGGATATCCTGAAACAGCCCCACAATTGGAATTGAGCCGCCACACCCTCCGAAAATCGCCTCGTTCGGCCATTCAGCTGACAGGGCTTCACGGGATTTCACAAATTCCGGCTGTTCATTATTCAGTGACGTTGCCGGTGCCCCGTCGCCGCTATGATAGATGACCTCACAATCCGGGGGCAGGTTGTCGGCGACATATTTTTTGAACGCCGCGCTGATCGCTTTGGGGTCCTGTTCGCCGACCAGACGGAAGCTGACCTTGGCATGCGCTTCGGAGGGCAGAACGGTTTTGAACCCTTTGCCGGTGTACCCGCCGGAAATACCATTGATATCGCAGGTCGGGCGCGACCACAGCTGTTCCAGCGTCGAAAAAGCTTTTTCCCCCGCCGGAGTAGTCAGCCCGACAGCGCCCAAAAACGCTTCGTCATCAAAATTCAGCGATTCCCATTGGTCTTTGATCTCGTTCGACAGCGGCTTCACGCCGTCATAAAACCCGGGTAGCGTCACGCGCCCGTCGTCATCATGCAACCCGCCAAGAATCTTTGTCAGCACCCGGATCGGGTTGATTGCCGCACCGCCATACATGCCGGAGTGAAGGTCCATGTCCGATGCCTTAATGGTAAAATCAACCGCCACCAACCCGCGCAGCATTGTTGAAATTGCCGGCGTATCGCGATCCCACAAGCCCGTGTCACACACAAGCCCGATATCGGCGCGCAGCTCGTCCGCATTTTCCTTCAGGAACGGGATCAGGGAGGGCGAACCGCTTTCCTCCTCCCCCTCGAACAGGATCACCATGTTGGGGGGCAGAGAGCCGTTTACGTCCTTCCAGGCGCGGCAGGCCTCGACAAAAGTCATCAACTGACCCTTGTCATCCGACGCCCCACGCGCTCGGATCACTTTGCCGCGCTCGCGATCCTCCAGAACCGGATCAAAGGGTGGGTGCGACCACAGCTCCAGCGGGTCCACCGGTTGAACATCATAATGGCCATAAAACAGTTTTTTCTGCCCCTCGCCGCCTGAATGCCCAACCACCATCGGATGGCCCGGCGTATCGCGCCGCGAAGCATCGAACCCAAGCGATTGCAGCTCCGCCACCAACCAGTCTGCGGCTTTCACGCATTCCTCGGCATAGGCCGGATCGGTCGAAATACTTTCGATGCGAAGCAGGTCGAACAGGCGTTCGACCGAGGCATCAAGATTGTCGTCAGCTTTGGCAAGAATAGTGTCGAGACTCATGGCGTAACCTCCGTTTTCCCAAACCCTATCAGGCGTCGGCGGGATGTCCATTCCCACCGCGTGAAACTTACGCTAAGAAACTGCAAACAGGAGGGGTCATGGCTGAGTTTTTCACAATCACCGCGCGCGAAAAGGAACTGCCTGTCGCACCGCCCAAGCCGGAGGATTTTACGCTCGCCGACGCCGGGCAGGGCGATCCCGCACGCTTTCTGTCCGAACCGGGCTGGAGTCCCTATTGTTTCGACGGAGAAAATATCTGGTTCACGCACCTTCCGGACATTGACCTCGCCGCTGTTCCTTTCGTCTTCATGGCGCAGTTTGAACAGGCGGACAGAGTTGCCAAAACCAATCCGGCAGAGGTTATTTCACTAACCGCGGACCTGCCGATACCGCAACTGGCGATGATCTATTCGATTGGCCGCTGCGGCACGACACTAGCAAACCATGTCCTCAACGCATCCCCCGATGTCTGGTGCCTGTCAGAACCCGACGTGTTCGATCAGGTTGCCCATCTGGGTGGGGACGCGGCGACCCTGCAAGCCCTGGCCAAATTTTTCCATGCGATCCGCAGCAATCCGGAAACCTCGATCCTCGGCATCAAATACCGAAGTCAGAGCTTGTTTTGCGCCCAAGCCATTCACGCGGCTTTCCCCGAGTCCCGAAATGTTTTCATGTATCGCGATGCTTTGGGCTGGGGAAACTCGTTATTTGCCTTCACCCATAAGCTGGAAATAGAACCTCCCTATGTGATTGATATCATTGGTTTCATGTGGGAGCTGATGGTCCGCGAACCTGTCGCAAATGCTATCGCACGACATGTGGAGTTTCAGGGGGAAACGGCTGAACCCGGCCCGACCTATGCGTTGCTCTGGCAAAAACATCTGGCGGAATATCAGGCGGCCAAAGCGGCGGGCGTTCCCATGGTGCCGATCCGTTATAACGAGTTCAATGCGGATCGCGAGGCTGGCGTGACACAGCTATTCGCCGCGTTGGGTGTCCCGCCGATCCCGGTTGATGTCGCGTTGAAAGCGTTCGAGGGCGATAGCCAGAAGGGCACCATCATGGAACGCGTCGAAAAGCCGCCCCGCATGGAGGAAGGGCAGGTTGCGCTGCTACGAGAAACGCTTGCAGCCTATCCGCCGTTGACTTCTGCAGATATGATTTTGGATTAAAACGCAAAGTCACGGATGTGATCCGGAACCTCATACACCTAGCATACCAGTCGTGGCGAGTTTTAGGTAATCATCCTCACGGAGCAGAAATCCTGCATCTGCTCTCGCGGAAATCCTGTGAGTTGCGGTGTCAGAAAACGCTACATCAAGGTGCCAGTGATTCACAGGGGGCTTCCGTCAGACAGACGACTTCCGCGCCTTGATCAGACTTTTCACCCTCATGGGGAACAGAAGGGCGATGGACAGAAATGCAATCACTCCCGACAACTGCATCAACGAGCGGTCATACTGAAAGACTATCATCTGCGATTCCGGCGTCTCACCCGTCATAATCCGCACGCCCAGCCAACCTGCGAAATTGAAGATCGCGAAGGCCACCGACGTCACGGCAACGACAATGACGGCACAGATCAGCGCGAAGGTCATGGTATCGTTGAAGAGCGGCGGATCCTCATGGTCCCGCACATATTGATTGGCTATGATAAGCATGGCAAAGAACGGCGCAAAACGAAATAAAATCAACAGGTATGGCAGCATACCTATCTGTCCGATCAATGCAAATAACGGTAGAAACGCCGCAACAGCCGCCCACAGGATCAGCGTCCAAAGTATATAGCGCGATGTGTAATCGATCCAGGGCATCAGGCTTTGGTGATCCAGCCGCCACCCAATACGCGAGTGTCATCAAGGCCATAGAAAACGCAAGCCTGTCCGGGGGAGACCCCTTCCTCTGCCACAGCCAGTTCAACCTCCGCCGTGTGCGGGCCGGTCGGGTAGATCACAGCCTCTTTCGGTGGTCGGGTGGAACGGATACGGACACGGACTTCGATCCGGTCAAGGCTTTCGAACACATTATCCCCTAACCAATTGATTTCATTGACAGGAATGCGCCGAATAGCCAGCGCCCCTCGCGGGCCGACGATGACCTGACGGCTATCGGGATCAAGTTTCACGACATATAGCGGCTCTCGCCCACCAATGCCGAGCCCGCGACGCTGTCCGATCGTGTAGTGAATCACGCCTTTATGTTCCCCCAGAACCGTGCCGTCGAGATGCACAATCTCCCCCGGTTCCGCAGCACCGGGGCGGAGTTTTTCGATCACCGACGCGTAGGACCCATTCGGAACAAAACAGATATCCTGGCTGTCGGGTTTGTCAGCAACCACTAAACCGAATTCCCGCGCCAGCGACCGGGTTTCGTCTTTTGACGCCAGATGGCCGAGAGGGAACCGCAGAAAATCCAGCTGCTCCTGCGTGGTTGAAAACAGAAAATAGGACTGGTCGCGGTCAGGATCTGCGGCCTGATGTAACTCGGCCCGCACTGGGCCTTCGATGCGCTGGATATAATGACCCGTTGCCATACAGTCGGCGTCAAGGTCTTTGGCCGTCTCCAGCAGGTCCCGGAATTTCACCCGCTCATTGCAGCGGATACAGGGCACAGGCGTTGCCCCTGCGAGGTACGCATCCGCGAATTCATCAATAACACTTTCTTTGAATTTATTTTCATAATCAAGGACGTAGTGCGGGAAGTTCATCTCCTCCGCGACACGCCGCGCGTCATGAATGTCAATTCCGGCACAGCATGCGCCCTTTTTAGCGAGCGCCGCCCCATGATCGTAAAGCTGCAGCGTCACACCGACCACGTCATAGCCTTCGCGCGCCAATTTTGCGGCCACTACCGAACTGTCCACGCCGCCCGACATCGCGACGACGACACGCGTCTCGCTTTCGGGTTTTGCGAACCCAAGACTGTTCAGTTTTACCGCCGCCTCGGCCATAGGGGACTCCATTTGGAAAGATCGCAATATAGTAAAAGTTTAAGCACTCGCAAGGTGCGCTTTCATCCTTGATTAACGGGTTAACCCGATTCTGTCTCCAACGAGCGAAAGAAAGGGGTTTGCTATGTATGTAAGACAAGATGCCATGCCAGTCAGCGTTACATTACCGGATGGAACGATTCTTAACCGAAGCGATCTGCCATCAAAGAATACAACTCGATGGGTTGTGAAACGCAAAGCCAAAGTTGTTTTGGCAGTCCATGCAGGCCTGATGACGCTGGATGAAGCGCTGACCACGTACAATCTGTCGAAAGAAGAATTTGCCAGTTGGGAAAGGGCGATGCTGCGTCACGGATCGCGTGGCTTACGGGTTACACATCTCAAAAAGTATAGACAACTTTAAGTAGATTTATTAATCAACCTTAAGAGGTAACCTGTTATTAACCTTTTTACCAAATAATTAACGTAGTTGATGGTAACCTAACCGACTGAAGGAGTTGGTAATGCGAGTTTTACTAGTTGAGGACGATCCTACTACATCGAAATCTATTGAAATGATGTTGGCCAGCGCCAATCTCAATGTTTATGCCACGGATCTTGGGGAAGAAGGTCTCGATCTGGCAAAGCTATATGATTACGACATTATTTTGCTTGATTTGAACCTGCCGGATATGACCGGGCACGAAGTTTTGCGCCGCCTGCGCGTCGGCAAGATTGACACGCCGATCCTCATTCTGTCCGGGCTTGATGACGCGGACAACAAAATCAAAGGTTTCGGCTTTGGTGCCGACGATTATATGACCAAACCCTTTAACCGGGATGAGCTGGTTGCGCGCATTCACGCGATTGTCCGCCGTTCCAAGGGGCACGCGCAGTCAATCATTCGTACTGGCCATGTCGCGGTCAATCTGGATGATAAAACAGTCGAAGTTAACGGCAAACCCGTGCATCTGACCGGCAAGGAATACCAGATGCTGGAGCTGCTCTCGCTGCGCAAGGGCACCACGCTGACCAAAGAAATGTTCCTCAATCACCTTTATGGCGGCATGGACGAGCCGGAACTGAAGATTATCGACGTGTTCATCTGCAAGCTGCGCAAGAAACTGTCGAAAGGCATGGACGGCGAGAATTACATTGAAACCGTATGGGGCCGCGGATACGTTTTGCGCGATCCGGTCGAAGAACAACAAAAAATCGCCGTCTGATCTGGACGGAATCGCAGCCGCGCCGTATCCCTGTCGGGACGGAGGGCGCGGATGGCGGAGATTGACCTAGACAAGATGACAGAGGCGCAAGCGGCAAAAGAGCTGCAGCGCCTCGCATCGATTCTGGCGAAGGCGGATATCGCGTATCATCAGAACGACGCGCCCGACATTTCGGATGCCGAATATGACGCGCTCAAACGCCGGAATATGGCGATAGAGGCCCGATTTCCCGATCTAAAACTGCCTGCTAGCCCTTCGGATAAGGTGGGCGCCCCGGTTGCCAGCGGGTTTGGCAAAGTAACCCACGCCGTGCCAATGCTGTCGCTGTCAAATGCCTTCTCGGACGAGGATATTTTTGATTTTGATGAGCGCGTGCGGAAGTTTCTGGGGATTGCGGGGCAGGTCGCCTATACCGCAGAGCCGAAAATCGACGGTTTGTCCCTGTCACTGCGTTACGAGAACGGTCGTCTGGTGCAGGCGGCAACACGCGGAGACGGCGAAGTCGGAGAAAACGTCACGGCAAATGCGCTAACAATCGACGATATTCCGGCGGAACTCTCCGGCGCGCCACACATCCTGGAGGTGCGCGGCGAGGTTTACATGTCACATGACGATTTTGCTGCGCTCAATGAACGGCAGGCCGCATCGGGTGGTAAAACCTTCGCCAACCCGCGAAATGCCGCAGCTGGATCCTTGCGCCAGTTGGATGCCGCGATCACAAAAAACCGTCCGCTTCGTTTCTTCGCCTATGCCTGGGGGGAGCTTTCCGCCCGATTGTCAGACACGCAATTCGGGGCCATCGCAACCCTGTCGGATCTGGGTTTTCAGACCAACCCTTTGACTCGCCTTTGCGACGGTCCGGCGGAGATGCTCGCGCATTACACGCAGATTGAGGCGGAACGTGCGACGCTCGGCTACGACATCGATGGAGTCGTTTACAAAGTAAATGATCTGTCATTGCAGGGCCGACTTGGATTTCGCTCCAACAATCCGCGTTGGGCCATCGCGCATAAGTTCCCGGCGGAAATTGCCACGACCCAGCTGGAAGATATTGAAATTCAGGTCGGCCGCACCGGTGCATTGTCCCCGGTGGCACGGCTAAAACCCGTCACGGTGGGCGGTGTGGTCGTGTCGAATGCAACCCTCCATAACGAGGATTATATCGCCGGGCGTGACAGCAACGGCAACCCGATCCGCGACGGTCGCGACATTCGTATTGGCGACTGGGTCAGCGTCTATCGTGCCGGGGACGTGATCCCGAAAATCAAGGATGTTGATATCTCCCGCCGTCCGTCGAACGCGATGCCCTATGCGTTTCCCACCAAGTGCCCAATCTGCGGCTCTGACGCGATCCGCGAGCCCGGCGAAGCGGTGGCGCGCTGCACCGGCGGCTTAATCTGCCCGGCGCAAGCTGTTGAAAAGCTGAAACATTTTGTCTCCCGCAGCGCGTTTGACATCGAAGGGCTGGGCGCGAAACAGGTGGAAGCATTCTATACTGAAGGCTGGGTGAAGGAACCCGCCGACATTTTAACGCTGGCTGCAAATCACGGCGAAACCCTGAAATCACGCGAGGGCTGGGGCGAAAAATCCGTCACCAACCTGTTGGCCGCGATTGAAGAGCGCCGCACCATCCCCCTCAACCGCCTGATCTTCGCGCTGGGCATCCGGCATGTCGGCGAAACCGCCGCGATGCTGCTGGCGCGAACCTATAACCGATGGGCGGATTTTTATGCCGCGATGGAGGCCGCGCGTGACCATACCGGGCCGGACTGGGAGGCGCTGAACAATATCGACGGGGTAGGCGAGGTTATGGCGGCCTCTCTGGTGGATTATTTCCATCAGGCGGAGGCGCGCGCCGCGCTAGATCGGCTGGTCGCAGAATTGACTGTCACCGATGTTGCTGCCCCGGCAACCGACGGCAGCCCGGTGGTCGGCAAAACCGTGGTCTTCACCGGCACACTGGAAAAAATGACCCGGGCCGAAGCCAAAGCGCGGGCGGAGGCGCTGGGGGCGAAAGTTTCGGGTTCCGTTTCCGCCAAAACGGATATTGTTGTGGCGGGTCCCGGTGCGGGATCGAAGCTGAAGAAAGCCGAAGAACTGGGCGTCAAAGTCATGAACGAGGATGAATGGCTCGATCATATCAGTTGATCCTTGCGGCATTGTCGCGTGATATGGCCGCATGAGCTCGCGCCCCGAAATTCTGTTCCCCCTGTTCGCTTCGTTGGCGACACTTCCCGGTATCGGCGAGAAGACGGCGCGCGCTTACGAAGGGTTGAATATCACCCGCCCGCGCGACCTGTTGTTCACCCTGCCGCATAATTGTGTTGATCGCCGACTTCGCCCGACCATCAGCGGCTTGAATTTCCCCGCGATTGTAACGGTCGAGGTGACGGTCGGCGTCCACCGACCACCACGTCAGAAGGGGCGGCCATATCACGTAATGGTCAGTGACGGGCAGACGGATTTCCAGCTGGTCTTCTTTCGCGCGAATGAAGACTGGGTGAAGAAATCGCTGCCCTCGGGTCAGCAGCGGATCGTGTCCGGCAAGCTGGAGCTGTTCGACGGGATGGCGCAGATGGTGCATCCGGACCATGTGCTACGCCCGGATCAGGCGGGGGACCTGCCGCCCTATGAGCCGGTCTATCCACTGACCGCCGGGGTAACTCAACGCGGCCTTTACAAGGCGGCCCGGGGGGCACTGGCGCTGGCGCCAGATCTGCCGGAATGGATTGATCCGTCGCTGAAAGCCAAACAAAACTGGCCCGACTGGCAACACGCGCTGATGGCGGCTCACGCGCCCAAAGGGGTGCAGGATGTGATGCCGTCAGCGGCCGCGCGCGAAAGGTTGGCCTATGACGAACTGTTCGCCCATCAGGTGACGCTGGCGATTGCCAGAGCCTCGGTCCGTCGCGCCAAGGGGATATCAACCAAGGGCACCGGGCTGCTGCAGAAACAGGTTCTGGACTCGCTGCCATATGCGCCGACAGGGGCGCAGGATCGGGCGGTGGGAGAGATTCATGCCGATATGGCAGGTGATCTCAGGATGAACCGGCTGCTGCAGGGCGATGTCGGTGCAGGCAAGACGTTGGTTGCGTTTCTGGCGATGCTGGCGGCAGTCGAGGCCGGGGGTCAGGCGGCCATGATGGCCCCGACGGAAATTCTGGCGCGTCAGCATATGGTGGGCCTACAACCCCTGGCCGAAGCGGCGGGCGTGCGGCTGGACCTGCTGACCGGGCGCGACAAGGGGCGAGAGCGACGCGCCAAGCTGGCGGCACTGGCTAATGGAGAGATTCAGGTGATGGTCGGCACCCACGCGCTGTTTTCCGAGGATGTCGAATTTGCCGACCTGCGACTGGCAGTCATTGATGAGCAACATCGTTTCGGGGTCGAGCAGCGCATGGCGCTGGGGTCTAAGGGCAGGGCAGTGGATATTCTGGTGATGACGGCCACGCCGATCCCACGTTCGCTGGCGCTGACGCACTATGGGGATATGGATATCTCGATCCTTGATGAAAAACCGCCCGGGCGAAAGCCGATCGAAACGGTGATGGTATCCTCGGGCCGGATGGACGAAGTGGTGGACCACCTGCGCGGCGCCATTGCGAAGGGGCGGCAGGCCTATTGGGTATGTCCATTGGTCGATGAATCGGAGCTGGTCGAAATGGCCGCCGCCGAGGACCGGTTCAAACATTTACGCGCTGCGCTCGGTGAAGGTGTGGTTGGTTTGGTTCACGGGCAGATGCCACCCGCCGAAAAGGATGCCGCCATGGCGGATTTTGTCGCCGGGCGTACACAGGTGCTGGTGGCAACGACGGTGATCGAGGTCGGCGTGGATGTTCCCAATGCCACGATCATGGTCATCGAACAGGCGGAACATTTTGGATTGGCGCAACTGCACCAGCTTCGAGGACGTGTCGGAAGAGGGGCCGAGGCTTCGACCTGTTTGTTAATGTATGATCCGCCATTGGGTGAAACGGCGATGGCGCGGTTAACCATTATGCGGGAAACCAATGATGGATTCCGCATTTCCGAGCGCGATCTGGAGCTTCGCGGCGCAGGTGACCTGCTGGGAGTGGCCCAATCCGGCTTGCCGCGCTTCCGCATTGCGGATTTGGAAACGCAAGCTGATCTAATGAAAATCGCGCAGGATGACGCGCGGCTATTCCTGTCTAACGACCCGGAATTAAAGACAAAAAGAGGCGAGGCGGTGCGCACACTGCTGTACCTTATGGAACAGGACCGGGCGATCCGATTGTTGAAAATCGGCTAATGTTCCATTTTTGTTCTTGACGAATGGTTAACCGTGTGGAACATTAGGGGAACATTAACGAAATCACCCAGGGAATCACGACCATGGCCGAACTCATTCAGAAAGCCTCTAACCTGAACTCCAAAGAGTTTCTGGAGGATGCGATTGGGCTCGCGGCCATCTTCGTGATCATCCTTGCTGGCCTGAGCCTGCCCTCGTTCATGTAATCGCCTGCGAAATCGGGAGCCCGGCATTTCGTTTAGCCTCGGACCTGCCGGTATGGGCTCTTCCACCCTGTTTCGCCTTTAACTGACGCCGCGCCCTTACCGGGTTGCGGCGTTTTTTTCAGTCTGGCGGATGGCGTCCAGGCTGGCCTCAATCGCTAGCATAATCGACGCATGGCGGTTTTTGTAATCTTTTGCTGGGAGCAGCACCTCGAACCCATCAAAGGGGGCTGTCGGGGCTGGACCATCCTCCTTCAGCATCGCCAGAAGCTGGTCTCGGGCAGTCTGTATTTCTTCCTCTGTGCGCCCGATGATGGTGCTACCAACCACAGACGCCGCCGCCTGTCCCAGGGCACAGGCTTTGACGTCCTGCGCATAATCGCTGACTTTGCCATCTGTAACTTTCAGATCGACCATTACCGTCGATCCACAAATCGGCGAGCGTTTCTGTACACTGGCGTCCGGATTCTCCAGCCGCCCAATCCGTGGAATCTCCGCCGCGAGCGCGAGGATTTTCTGCGAGTAAAGTTTGATTAGGTCCTGACTGGCCACGTGCATTTCCCTTGCATTCGGGGGTTTCTGATCTAATTAGGGGCCAAACAGGCGGTTGGGAATAGAAAAATGCCGGAATTTGATATCAATTCTCTGACATTTAACGAGGCTGGGTTGATCCCCGCCATCGCTCAGGCCGAGGATGGCGAGGTGCTGATGATGGCGTGGATGAACTCTGACGCTGTGCGCGAGACGCTCGCAACAGGGCAGGTGACCTATTGGTCGCGATCCCGTGCCGAGCTGTGGCGCAAGGGGGCAACCTCCGGGCACGTGCAGGAATTGGTGGATTTCCGTGTCGATTGTGACCGTGATTGCTTGCTGGTCGTCGTGCGCCAGACGGGTCCGGCGTGTCACACCAATCGGCGGAGTTGTTTCTATATGGCTGTGCGGGACGGGGCTGAGACGGAGCTGATGCAGCCGCTATAGGCCAACCATCTTGCGAATATCTTCGGGTGTTGCGCCATCCTCGCGATATTTCCGGATTGCGCGGGCGTCATCGCGTTTGGCAAGACGTTTGCCGTTTTCATCGCGGATTAGGCGGTGATGGTGGTAGATGGGGGTTGGGAGGCCGAGGAGGTTTTGGAGCAGGACGTGAATCTTTGTCGCGTCTTCCAAATCCTCGCCACGCGTCACATGAGTCACACCTTGAAATGCATCATCCAAAACCACCGAAAGGTGGTAGGAAGTATTCATTCCCTTTCGTGAAATCACGATGTCTCCTGCTTCTTCTATTAGACAATCAGGATGAAATTCGCGAATACTGGGATTTAGTGTGCCAGTTTCCATAAAGGATAAAAGAGACTCTCCGCCTGAACTGCTATTTACGCGATACTCTCCCCTACCAAATGTTGCTTGTCTCATGTTAAGTCTTAACGTGACATTTTCCGGGATTTCTTGAAGGGCCCATGGCCACCTATTGCTATCCGACGTGTCCCGACATGTCCCGGGGTAAATCGGACCGTCCAGTCCGAAATTGGGGATACCTTCCTGAGGTGCGGACATCGCTTGTTCAACATCGCGCCGACTACATTTACATGGGAAAAGTAGGCTGCGTTCCCACAGCGACAATATTGCACTTTGGTATGCTTCGAGGCGTTCAGACTGCCGCAAAACTGGCTTTGGCCACCAAAGACCCAGCCATTCCAGATCTTCGTAAATCTGCTGTTCCCATTCGGGACGGGCGCGGGATTGGTCGATGTCTTCGATGCGGAGCAGGAAATCCCCGCCTTCAGCCATTGCCCGGTCCCAAGCCGTTAGCGCGGAATAGGCATGGCCTAGATGCAGCGGCCCCGTCGGGGACGGCGCGAAACGTTCTACGTGTTTAGCCATGTCTGCCAGTCCGCTTTGGCGCGGTCGGTGTAGGCTTTGTAGCGTTCTTTACGCCCTTTGCGACCGCCCCGAACGATTTCTTCGAGCGGCGGGAACAAGCCGAAATTGACATTCATCGGCTGGAAGGTTTTCGCCGCGGCGCCGCCGGTAATATGGGTCACCAACGCGCCGATGGCGGTAGTATTTGGCGGTGTCGGCAGCGTGCGACCAAGCCGTTCCGCTGCGGCCATCCGACCGGCCAACAAGCCCATCGCGGCGCTTTCAACATAGCCTTCGACACCTGTGATCTGCCCGGCAAAGCGCAAGCGCGGATCGTTTTTCAGGCGCATCTGATCATCCAACAAGCGAGGAGAATTGAGGAAAGTATTACGGTGAATCCCCCCCAAACGGGCGAAGTTCGCGTCCTCTAACCCCGGGATCATTTTAAAGACTTCGGTCTGCGCGCCATATTTCATCTTGGTCTGGAAGCCGACAATATTATACAGCGTTCCTAAGGTGTTATCCTGCCGAAGTTGAACCACTGCATGAGCTTTAACTTGCGGATTATGCGGGTTCGTCAGGCCAACGGGTTTCATCGGGCCGTAACGCAAGGTCTCGCGTCCGCGTTCTGCCATGACTTCGATTGGCAGGCAGCCGTCGAAATAGGGCGTGTCTTTTTCCCAATCTTTGAACTCGGTCTTGTCGGCTTCCAGTAGCGCGTCGATGAAGGCGTTATACTGATCCTCATCCATCGGGCAGTTGATGTAGGCGGTGCGCTGTTCTTCGGTGTCGCCCTTGTCGTATCGCGACTGTTTCCAGGCGACGTCCATGTTGATGCTGTCCGCATAAACGATGGGCGCAATGGCGTCGAAGAAAGCCAGCGAGGTCTGATCCGTGTGATCCACAATCGCCTCGGCCAGTTTGATCGAGGTAAGGGGGCCGGTGGCAACGATCACGCTGTCCCAGTCGGCTGGGGGAATACCCGCAACTTCGCCACGTTCCAGCGTGACCAGCGGATGGGACAGCAACCGTTCCGTCACGGCATCCGAAAAGGCCACGCGATCTACAGCCAGCGCGCCTCCGGCGGGCAGCGAGTGTTTGTCGCCCATCTCCATGATCAGACCGCCGGCTTGGCGCATTTCCCAATGTAGCAGGCCGACAGCGTTATTTTCATGATCATCGGATCGGAATGAATTCGAACAGACCAGTTCCGCCAGCCCATCTGTCTGATGGGCGAATGTCCCGACCACGGGGCGCATTTCATGCAGGACTACAGGAACGCCCATTTGGGCGATCTGCCATGCAGCTTCGGACCCGGCCATGCCGCCGCCGATGATATGGATAGGTTTGCTCATGCCGCAGGCTTTACGGTAGCTGCAGGCAAAAGAAAAGGGGCCAGCGGCCCCTATTCGGTGTCGTTGTTAGTCTAGTGTATGTGTCGAGAATTCGAAAATCTCGAACTTGTCGAACGGACGTGCCGCAAGACCGCTGATAGGCTGGGGAAGTGTTTCGCCACCAAACGCAAATTTAAACTCAGCATTTATGGCTGGATACACGGTTCCATCAACCCGATAGGCACCCACACCGCCGCTCAACATCCAAGGTGATCCGGTCGCGCTGTAAGTTACCCCTACAAGGCCACGATCAACTTCGAATGTGTCGTTTTGTACACGACCATATTTGGCGTAAACATCCCATTCTGATGTAATTTCATGATCAAGACGGACCTGCGCAAAGTAGGTGTTGTCAGCGAAAAACTGACCGTCTTCGCCATCCGTGTAGGCTCCAATTTCACCTTGCAGGTAGGTCCCGCCGCCCAATTGCGCCATACCGATCAATCCGGCAGAAAAATAGATGTTCTGATCTTCGATCATAAGGGCACCTAATGACGCACCAAATTTGGCAGCCCCAAAATCGCGCGTAACGATGATAGAAGCTTCAGCCCCTCGGTAATCGGTTGTAAACACGTCCAGAGAGTAATCGCCCTGTGCGTATATTCCCGTCGACCAGCTATAGTAGCCGGTCGTAAATTCGCCGTGCATTGTGTTGTATATGTCGCCACTGTTATCCGGGTCGAAACCAAATGTAGTTCCGAGCCCAACTGTGTGACCCAGTCGGTACAAATCAGCGGTCGCAGGTGCAACGCATGCTGCTGAAAGTCCGACCGCTAAAATCAAACGTTTAATAATCATTCGTGCTTCCCCGCTTCCAAAGCTAAATCGTGTTTACTGTGCGATATGGCAAAAAACAATTGAACTGGGGTTAATTGGTGAATTTTTATGCGAATTGTTGCTATTCTTCATCGGTTTCATCTTCATGCTTGTCTGCAATCCATGCAACCGAGACTACTTTTTCATCATTACCTGTCTGGAACACCCTTACGCCGGATGACGCACGCCCCTGACGGGAAATGCCATCGACCGGACAGCGAATCGATTGACCGCTATCTGTCGCCAACATGATCTGATCCTCGTCCTCCACAGGGAAGGTGGCGATAATCGCGTCATCACGTCGTGTGAGGTTTGCGGCGGCAATACCTTGCCCGCCACGTCCGGAAACCCTGTATTCGTGGGAGGAGGAGCGTTTTCCGAAGCCTGAAGCAGTGATCGTCAGGATCCATTCCTCCAGGGCCGAGAGCTCGGCATAACGCTCGGGCGAAATGGTCTCGATGGTGTCTTCGACTTCACCGCTTTCTTCACCGGTAACAGCCCGGCGCATTTTGAAATAGGCGTTTCTTTCGTCCGACGTCGCATCGACATGACGCAGGATAGACATGGAAACGACCTCGTCACCCGCTGCCAGCTTGATTCCGCGCACGCCAGTTGAATCGCGCCCTTTGAACACCCGTACATCGGTAACAGGGAAGCGAATCGCTTTGCCCAAACGCGTGGTTAGTAGGAAGTCATTTTGTTCGTTACAGATGCGTGCATTGATCAGGCGCGTGCCTTCGGGCAGCTTCATGGCGATCTTGCCGTTGGATTTTACATTGGTGAAATCTGACAGCGCGTTGCGCCGCACATCGCCGGTGGAGGTGGCAAAGACAATCTGCAAATTCTCCCACTCATCCTCGGGGACATCAACGGGCATGATCGCGGCAACGCTGGCATCCTGCGGGATCGGCAACAGGTTAACGATGGCTTTGCCTTTTGACGTTCGGCCCCCTTGCGGCAAGCGCCAGGTCTTCAGTTTGAACACGATCCCGTCGGTGGTGAAGACTAGCAGCGGCGTGTGGGTGTTGGCAACGAACAGGGTGGTGACGAAATCCTCCTCCTTCGTGTTCATGCCTTGCAGGCCTTTGCCGCCCCGCTTTTGAGAGCGGAATTCATCAATCGCCGTCCGTTTGATATAGCCGGACTCGGTGACGGTCACGACCATGTCTTCTTTTTCTATCAGGTCCTCGTCATCCATATCGCCCGAGAATTCGACGATTTCGGATCGGCGCGGCACGGCGAACAGCTCTTTGACCTCAGCCAATTCGTTGGAAATAATCTCCATGATCCGGTCGCGAGAGCGCAGGATATCGAGGTAATCTTTGATCTTGATCGCGAGATCCTGCAGCTCGTCCGTAACTTCTTTGACACCCATCGCAGTCAGGCGTTGCAGGCGCAGTTCCAGAATGGCGCGGGCTTGTGTTTCGGACAGATTATAGGTGCCGTCATCGTTGATCTTGTGCGACGGATCATCGATCAGCTTGATATAATCGGCGATGTCATGCGCCGGCCAGCGCCGGGTCATCAGTTTTTCGCGGGCTTCCGCCGGATCAGCGGAGGATCGGATCGTCGCGACGATTTCATCAACATTGCTGACCGCCACCGCCAGACCACACAGCACATGACTGCGTTCGCGGGCTTTGCGCAATTCAAACGCTGTACGACGGGCGACAACTTCTTCGCGGAACGAAATGAAGTTAGTCAGGAAGCTGCGCAGCGTTAGCGTTTCGGGGCGTCCGCCATTCAATGCCAGCATGTTGCAGCCAAAATGGGTCTGCAGTGGCGTGAACCGGTAAAGCTGGTTCAGCACGACCTCTGCCGTGGCGTCGCGGCGCAGTTCGATAACCACGCGAACACCGAACCGGTCGGATTCATCCTGCACATGGGCGATCCCGTCGATCTTTTTCTCGCGGGCCATTTCCGCGATCTTTTCGATCATGGTGGCCTTGTTCACCTGATACGGGATTTCGGTAACAACAATCGCCCAACGATCCTTGCGGATTTCTTCGACCGTAGACTTGGCGCGAACGATGACGGAGCCGCGACCCTCGGTATAGGCTTTAATTGCCCCGGACTGTCCAAGGATTACACCACCTGTCGGAAAGTCCGGGGCGGGGATGTGTTCCATCAACTGAACCGAATCAAGATCAGGGTTTTCAATCAGCGCCTGCGTGGCGTCGATCACTTCCCCCAGATTGTGCGGAGGGATGTTGGTGGCCATACCAACGGCGATGCCACCAGCGCCATTGACCAGCATATTCGGGAAGCGGGCAGGCAGTACGGATGGCTCTTGCTGCTTGCCGTCGTAATTGTCCTGAAAATCGACCGTATCTTTGTCGATGTCGGCCAGCAGGTAGGCGGCGGGCTTATCCATCCGCACTTCGGTATAGCGCATCGCGGCGGGGTTATCGCCGTCCATGGACCCGAAATTTCCCTGCCCGTCGAGCAGCGGTAGTGACATAGAAAAATCCTGCGCCATGCGCACCAGCGCATCGTAAATCGCGCTGTCACCATGCGGGTGATACTGACCCATTACGTCGCCGACGGGCCGCGCAGATTTACGGTAGGCCTTATCGTGCGTGTTGTTCGTCTCGTGCATGGCATAGAGAATACGCCGGTGGACGGGTTTCAGGCCGTCGCGCAGGTCCGGAATGGCGCGGCTGACAATCACGCTCATCGCGTAATCGAGATAGGAGTCTTTCATCTCCGTCTCGATATCGATTGTGGGTCCATCATAGACGGGCCGCTCAGGGCGGTCGTTATCGTCTTCCGGTGTCTCTATATCGTCGGTCATGCGGGGTAATCAGCCTGAAAACATCAATATCTTGTGGTTTCGACTATACAGGAAAAGGGCAGCGAACTGCAATCAATAACGGCTGTTTTCGGCAAATAAAAAGGGCTCCGGATAACCTCCGAAGCCCTGTCTTCATTTGGGGGTGTGCCGATCAGGCGGCAGACGCTGGCTTGTTATTGCCGGCGTTGGACAGCGGATCGTCCTGGCGCTGCACGGAGCCTTCAAAATGCGCACCGCTTTCGATGGCGATCGTCTTGTGAACGATGTCGCCTTCAACACGTGCGGTTGCGGTCAGGCGGACCTTCAGACCGCGCAGACGACCGACAACACGGCCATGGACAACAACATCGTCAGCCATCACTTCGCCTTTGATCGTTGCGCCTTCGCCGATTGTCAGCATATGGGCGCGGATATCGCCTTCGACGGTACCTTCGACCTGAATATCACCTGTCGTGTTGATATTCCCTTTGATCGTCAGATCAGAAGAAATAATAGACGGGGCCGGTTTCGGCTTGTTCGACGGCGACGGAGCGGGCGTCGAGCTAACCGGAGCGCCAGAGGCTTTCGGTTCTTCTTTGGATTCGGGTTTTTGTTCGTCTTTTTTAGTAAACATCTTGTCCTGCCTTGATATATTGACTTGGATTAACGGGGGTGCCGTTTACATGCACTTCGTAGTGAAGATGACTGCCAGTACTCCTACCAGTATTTCCCATATCACCGATTCGCTCCCCGCGCGAGACTCTTTCGCCTTTTTCCACGTGGATGGCGCTTAGATGCGCATAGCGCGTGGTAAAGCCGAATTCATGCTGAATAATGATCAGATTGCCATATCCGCTTTGCCGACCGGCGAAAGTGACATACCCGTCTGCGGTCGCATAAATGGGGGTCCCAACGGGCCCGGCCATATCCATGCCGTTATGCGGGCGACCGTCGCGCATTCCAAACGGGCTGGTGAAGCGGACAGCTGAACGGACCGGCATCGCGATAGGAAGTTTCGCAACAGCAATTGTATAAAGCTGTACCTCGTCCAGTTTCTGCATCAGCAATTGCAGACGCCGATCAACCGGGTCCAACCCCTCCAGAGAGGGGCTATCGAGCATCGTAAAATTTACACCACCTGCCCCGGAATAATTCCGTCTAATCGTCGCCAACAGGCTGTCCACGTCCATGCCGGTGCGGTTGAGGCTGTTTTCCAGCGGGCCGAGGGAAATCTGCACGGCGTCCTCGACCTGCGAAATCATCCGGTCACGGCGTTGCGCGTCGAGGCGGATCTGCTGCGCCGTTAACTCGATTTCCTCTTCCAGCTCAGCAATCGTTGCATTTGCCGTGTCGCGTTGTTCAACGGTTTCCGACAGCGCAAGGTTCAACGCGCCTAGCGTCGTAACAAGTTCCGTTTCGCTGCTTTCACGGGGGCCGGTGCCTTCGGTCATGGCCGCAAATTCCGCCTGCAGACCGTCAAGATTCTGTTGCGCTGCGTTGCGTTCCGTAATCGCCCGGTTCAGCTTGCGTTGCAGCGCGAACATGGTGATCTGCTGTTCATTCTGAACGGTCATCGCCGCGATCAGTTCGTCCTGTTGCGCGGCGATCTGCTGCAACGCCAATTCGAACTTCTCCTGCGTTTCCTGTTTTTCCAGCGCAAACGCGTCCCGTTCAGCGGCCAGTTCAGCAAGGCGGGATTTATAAACAGCCTGAATCGCATCGCTCTGGGCTTCGGCAGAATCAGAATCGAGGAATCCGGACACGGTGGCGGAAGTCGCAACCATCAACCAGCCGATGGTCAGCGCCACGCCGATAAACATAAATGCCCGTTGCAATGGCGACAGGGAGAGTTCCGACTCCCCGGCGCGATTGCGTAAAACAATGGTCTGTTCCGGTAGGACCTTCGACAGGGATCTGTTGATCCTGAAAATGATCCCGTGGGATTCGGGTTTACCCGTCATGCACACATGCTCCGCGTACGCTTTACCAGCACGTAAGTGAATAGGTAAATGCGCCGAAAATGGCAACCGCAATCCGGGGCAATGTCATTTGGTAAGCGACCACTCGCTCAGAGCGATTTTACAGCCTCCAGAACCTCGTCCACATGACCGTCAACTTTGACCTTGCGCCAGATATTCCGAATAACGCCGTCGCCGTCGATCAGGAAGGTTGATCGCTCGATCCCCCAGTGTTTCTTGCCATACATGTTTTTCTCCACCCACGCGCCAAGCGCCTCTATCAGACTACCGTCTTCGTCAGACAGAAGCGGCACTTTTAGATCGTGCTTGGCGCAAAACTTGTCGTGACTGGCAACACTGTCTTTGGACAGTCCAACAATTGCGGCTCCCTCGGCTTCGAACAAGGCCTGTTTGGCCGTGAATTCGATGGATTCGAGTGTGCAACCCGGCGTGTCATCTTTTGGATACAGAAACATCACCAGCTTTTTGCCTGCGAAATCGGAAAGTGAGACCTCGCCTCCACCATCACGGGGCAAAGTGAAGTCCGGCATTTTGTCATTTTCTTGCATGGTTTCCCCCTAACAATTTGATCTTCAAAATAGCATTACGCTCAGGAAGTAAAACCGGATTATTCTGTTCATTCGAAAGTTCCGGCGCTATGTGGGCGGCGAAAGGATTTTGACTGTGCTGACGCTGGATGATTTTGACTTTGATCTGCCCGAGGAGCTAATCGCGCTGCGCCCGGTAAAGCCACGCCCGGCCTCGCGTCTGTTGGTGTCAGATGGGGATTTGCAGGATGCGCATGTCAGCGATCTGCCCGCGTTTTTGCGTGCCGGTGATCTTCTGGTTTTCAACAATACCCGCGTCATCCCGGCCCGCCTGCGTGGCGTGCGTCGGCGCGAGACGCAGAGCGGGTCAGGAGAGGCGCAGATAGAGGCAACGCTGATCGAACATCTCGGCCCGGAAAGCTGGGTGACGCTGGCCCGTCCGGCAAAACGGCTGGCACTCGGGGATGTGATCCATTTTGCCGATCACCTGACGGCAGAGGTCATTGCGAAACAGGGTGGTGAGGTCACATTACGGTTTTCCGAGTCCGGGGACGCGCTGGACAAGGCCGTCAGCGCCATCGGAGAGATGCCCTTGCCCCCATACATTGCCGCTAAACGCGCGGCGGATGCTGCGGATATGGAGGACTACCAGACAGTTTTCGCCCGCCGCATCGGCGCCGTCGCCGCCCCGACGGCGTCTCTGCATTTCGATGATGGGCTGTTGCAAGCACTCAGCGACAGGGGCGTGCGCTCAACCGAGGTCACTTTGCATGTCGGGGCAGGGACCTTCCTGCCGGTCAAGGTCGACAATATCGAAGATCATAAGATGCATGCCGAATGGGGCGAGGTCACCGAGGAAGCCGCAACCGCCATCAATCAAACCATCGCCAATGGCGGCCGCGTGATCCCGGTTGGAACCACGGCGCTGCGACTGATCGAAACGGCGGCGGATCGTCCGGGTCATATCCGCCCGTGGGTCGGGGACACGGATATCTTCATCCGTCCCGGCTATACGTTCAAGGTGACCGATGCCCTGATGACCAATTTCCACCTGCCGAAATCCACGCTTCTGATGCTGGTCTCGGCGCTTGTCGGAATGGAGCGAATGCAGGCAATCTATGCCCACGCCATCGCCGAGCGGTATCGGTTCTTTTCCTACGGCGACAGTTCGCTGCTTTTTCACAACCAGTCGTAATTTGACTCCGCAGCGCACGCGTGCAGGCGTAAGCAGGCGACAAAGGAGATTCGCGTGATCATCGTTTTGAAAAATTCATGGGCACTTTTGCTGGGCATGTTGCTGCTGATGGCAGGTAACGGCCTGCAAGGGACATTGCTGGGTATTCGCGGTGCGGCAGAAAACTTTTCGCCCGCTGCCATGTCGTATGTGATGAGCGGCTATTTCGCGGGTTTCCTCGGGGGCTCCTACCTCGCCCCGGTCATGATCCGGCGGGTCGGGCATGTGCGGGTGTTTGCGGCGCTAGCCTCGCTGATCTCGTCAGCATTTATCCTCTATGCGGCGATTCCGGATCCAATTGTCTGGACCGTGATGCGTGTGATTGTCGGGTTCAGCTTCGCAGGCGTTTATGTCACGGCTGAAAGCTGGCTGAATGACGCGGCCACAAACGAAACACGTGGTAAGGCGCTATCGGCCTATATGATTATCCAGATGATCGGGATCATCGGGGCGCAGTTCACGATCAACTTCGCGGATGCGCGCGACTACACCTTGTTCGTTGTCATGTCGGTGCTCGTTTCCCTGTCTTTTCTGCCGATCCTACTGTCGATCAGCCCCGCACCGGTATTTCGTGCGACGAAACGGATGGGACTGAAGGAACTGTATAACACCTCGCCGATGGGTGTTGTCGGGACCTTCCTGCTCGGCGCGGTATTTGCGGCAATCTTTGGGATGCCGTCAGTATACGGAACGGAAAAAGGCCTAAGCATTCAGGACATCTCGATCTTTGTGGCGGTCATGTATATCGGCGGGCTTGTGATGCTGTTTCCTGTCGGATGGTTGTCGGACCGTATGGATCGCCGTCTTCTGATCATCATCTGCACCGGCGGTGCCGCCATTCTGATGGTGGTTGGTCTGATGTTCAGCGCCTACAGCTTCGTCCTGTTCATCCTTGCCTTCATCGTCGGCGGTGTCGCCAACCCGATGTATTCGCTGATAATCGCCTATACGAATGATCACCTTGATCCCGAAGACATGGCATCAGCATCCGGTGGCCTGCTGTTCGTGAACGGTGTCGGCGCGGTGGGTGCGCCGGTATTGATCGGTTGGCTGATGACCGTTTTCGGTCCGGACGCCTATTTCGGATTTCTGGTTGTGATATTTGCCCTGATTTCCGGTTACGGCCTGTACAGGACAACGCAACGCGAAGGTATCTCGGTGGAAGACACGTCCAGCTACGCCACTATCCTGCCGCAGGCTTCACCCGTTGCTGTAGAGGTTGCGCAGGAAGTTGCCATCGACATGGCCGAAGAAGCTGACGCAGCGTCAGAAAATCCTTGAAATTTTCTGCGAATCCATAAAACTGCCTAAAAAAAGAGCAAGGTGAGTGACATGGACAGGCGCGCAGAAGAGATTCTGGAATTCTGGGAGTCGATCGGACCGAAAGGCTGGTACGCGGTCTCGGACGAAGTGGATGACAAGATCCGGAAGAATTATCTGGACATGTGGGAACAGGCTCGGGCCGGAGCGTTTCGGGAGTGGATGGTCGAACCTAGATCAGCCCTCGCACTGATCATCCTTCTGGACCAGTTTCCGCGCAATATGTTCCGTGGTGACGGACGGTCATTCGCAACGGATCAGATTGCCGTGTGCCTGTCGAAACGGGCTATTGCCCAGGGTCATGATAAAAAGATCAACGGATCGATGCGGCAGTTCTTTTTCCTGCCGCTGAGGCATTCGGAATCGGTTGTTGATCAGGATACGTCCGTGCGGGCCAGTCTATCGCGTTTGCAAAGCGACGAAGATCTGAAACATGCGCGAGCTCATCGCGAGATTATCCGCGAATTCGGGCGATTTCCGGCGCGGAACGAGGCGCTGGGCCGCAAGTCCACCGACGCGGAAAAAACCTATCTGGCCGCCGGGGGCTACCGCTATACGCTGGAAAATCTGGCGGATTGATCGCAAGAACCCCTCTGGCACCTTCTGAAAATTTCCGGTATCCTGATTAAGGTTTAGGGCTAAACTAAAATCAGGAGAACCCAATGGCTTCCTATGATCTGATCGTAATCGGCGCTGGTCCCGGGGGCTATGTTGCCGCCATTCGGGCTGCGCAACTTGGGTTAAAAACCGTTGTGGTGGAACGCGAGCATCTGGGCGGAATTTGCCTTAACTGGGGCTGTATCCCGACCAAGGCGCTGCTGCGCTCGGCCGAGGTGTATCACCTGATGGAGCGGGCGAAAGAATTCGGCCTGTCGGCGGACAAGTTCGATTACGATCTGGATGCTGTTGTCAAACGGTCCCGCAAGGTGGCGAACCAGTTGGCAAGCGGTGTTGGATTCCTGATGAAGAAAAACAAGATCGAGGTGGTGATGGGCGAAGCCAAGATTGCGGCGAAGGGTAAGGTCTCGGTCAAGACCGAGAAGGGCACCGAAACGCTGGAGGCAAAAAACATCATCGTCGCCACCGGTGCACGCGCCCGCGAACTTCCAGGGCTGGAGGCCGATGGCGATCTGGTCTGGACATATAAACACGCGCTCAACCCGCCGCGCATGCCGAAAAAACTGCTGGTGATCGGCTCAGGCGCCATCGGGATCGAATTCGCAAGTTTCTTCAACACATTGGGCGCCGACACCACGGTGGTTGAGGTCATGGACCGCGTGTTGCCGGTCGAAGACGAGGAAATCTCCAAATTCGCGAAGAAGCAGTTCGAAAAGCAGGGGATCAAGATCATGGAGAAATCCATGGTCAAGCAGCTGGACCGCGCCAAAGGCAAGGTGACCGCCCATATCGAAACCGGCGGCAAGGTCGAAAAACAGGAGTTTGACACTGTTATCTCTGCCGTGGGGATTGTCGGCAATGTCGAAAATCTTGGCCTTGAAGAGCTAGGTGTGAAACTCGACCGGACCCATGTCGTGGTGGATGAATACAGCCGGACCGGGGTCGACGGGATTTATGCCATTGGTGACATCGCCGGGGCGCCGTGGCTGGCGCATAAAGCCTCTCACGAAGGTATCATGGTGGCCGAAATGGTTGCCGGCAAAAAGGTTCACCCTTTCCGCCCGGAAAGTATCGCGGGCTGCACCTATTGCCATCCGCAGGTGGCCTCGGTCGGCTATACGGAGGCCAAGGCGAAAGAGCTGGGCTACGAAATCAAAGTTGGCCGTTTCAGCAATATCGGCAACGGCAAAGCGATTGCGCTGGGCGAGCCGGAAGGCCTGATCAAAACCATCTTCGATGCCAAAACCGGCGAGCTTTTGGGCGCCCACATGGTTGGCCCCGAGGTCACAGAACTGATCCAGGGCTACGTGATTGGCCGGACGCTGGAAACGACGGAGGCCGAATTGATCGAAACCGTCTTCCCGCACCCGACCTTGTCAGAAATGATGCATGAAAGCGTGCTGGATGCCTATGACCGGATGATCCACCTTTAACGGGTCACCCGCGAATATTTGCCGCCTTCCAGCGTCGCACCGACGATCAGACCCTGCTGGCCATAGACCAGTGCGTAAACCGGCAGGTTGATCGTGCTGGTCGAAACGCCTAGAGACCCAGCCTCCTCGGGGGTGGTGAACTCGGCATCCACGCCCAGCTGCCAGCCATCGGAATAGCGGAATTTGGTCAGCGTTTCCTGCGTCATGAAGAACAGCGCGTGATTATAGACCGATGCGCCGATCTGCGGCCCGATCGAGGCTGCCGCATAGGTGAAGTAGGCGACCTTGGCCTCGCCAATCAACAGCGCACCTTCGCCATAGGATCCTCCGACAAACAGCCCGGCTTGCGTGACATCCGGAACAATCAACACACCCGCAGCCTGATCGAACAGCTGACGTGCGCCGGGGACGGTGCTGAACATTTCCGCCTTTGCCGTATCAACCCGCTGGTTGAGCTCGGACGAAGTCTGATTGATGGTGGAATTGGAACAGGCGGCAAGTCCACTTGCGCCCCCTGCAAGAACGAAACCGCGACGGGTCCAGCCGGTCATGGGAAACTCCTGTAAAATCTGCTCTGCCGGTCTTGTTGCCGGATAGGAAAACCTTACCATGCCACGACCTGTTGTGCCAGTCACATGTTCGTCCCGCGCGATATTGTGCCTATCCCCGCCGAGGCGGGTTTGCTAAGCACAGGGAAAACCGGGCGCGTGATGACCAAATTGCCAGACATTCTTGTGACCAACCTCCACCGCCGGTTTACCGGCGTGTCGGCGACCGTGCAGGTGCTTGTACCGTTTCAGCAAACTCGCGAAGACATCGCGGTTCTGGATACGGGAGGGCTGGGGCTGCCCGGAACGGTGCCGTTTCGCACTATCCTGCGCCATGGATGGTCACGACCGGTCAATGGCAATTATCGCATCTGGCACGCGCGCCGGGATGTGGAGATGTTGCTGGGCCTGTTTCTGAAATATGTGCTGTTTCAGCGCTGGAAGCTGGTGTTTACCTCTGCCGCCCCCAAACGGCACGGGCGGGTATTGCGGTTCATTATGAACAGGATGGATGCGATCATCGCGACCTCCGAGCGGGCCGCCGGATTTCTGGATTGGCACAGCGCGGTGGTGCCGCACGGGGTTGATGTGGAACTCTATCAACCTGCCGACAAAGCTGCGGCGAAAGCGGCGCTGGGGCTTTCGGGACTGGTGATCGGAAATTTCGGGCGGATCAGGGCTTCCAAAGGCACGGACCTGTTGATTGCCGCCCTGTGCAAGCTGTTGCCGGAACATCCTGATGTCACGGTCGTCATCACTGGCGAGGCCAAGGAGTCCGAAGCAGACTATCTAAAAGACCTGCAAGACCAGCTTGATCAAGCCGGAGTTGCGGATCAGGTCCAATTCTGGGGGCATGCTGATGCGCAGCGTGTCCGTCAGCTCTATCAGGCCTGTGATCTGGTCATCGCCGCTTCGCGAACCGAAGGGTTCGGACTGACTCCGTTGGAGGCGATGGCGTCCGGCGCAGCGGTTCTGACATCAGGCGCAGGATATTGGCCGGAGCTGGTGACGCCTGAAGTCGGCGCACGGTTTGAAACCGGGGATGCGGAGGACCTGACGGCAAAGTTGCGCGATATGGTGTCAGATCCGGACCGACTGGCCCGCATGGGGCAGGCGGGGCGACACCATATTCTGGATAATCATGCCATCACGGGCGAGGTTGACGGAATTTTCTCTGTCTATGACACTCTGCGCTAGCCCTTGTTCAGCATTTCGGCGACTTCCAGCGCGAAATAGCTCAGCACACCGTCGCAGCCCGCGCGTTTGAACGCGACCAGACTTTCGATCATCGCTTTCTCACGATCAATCCAGCCATTCTGCCCGGCGGCAGAGATCATCGCATACTCGCCACTCACCTGATAGGCAAAGGTCGGCACCGCCAGTTCCGATTTTACCCGGCGGCAAATGTCCAGATAGGGCATCCCGGGTTTCACCATCACCATGTCGGCACCCTCGGCAATGTCCTTTGCCGTGTCGCGGATCGCCTCATCCGAATTGTGGTAATCCATCTGATAGGTTTTCTTGTCGCCTTTCAGCGCACCGCTTGCGCCAACCGCATCGCGGAACGGGCCGTAAAAGGCACTGGCATATTTGGCGCTGTAGGACATGATCGCAACATCGGGGAAATCATTGCTTTCCAACGCCCTGCGGATCACGCCAATCCGCCCGTCCATCATGTCGGACGGTCCCAGAATATCTGCACCAGCCTCGGCATGGCCAAGCGCCTGTTTTTCCAGCGCCAGCAAGGTTTCGTCATTCAGGATCACACCATCGCGCACAATGCCGTCATGCCCGGCGGAATTATACGGGTCCAGTGCAACATCCAGCATAATCCCGATATCCGGCACTGCAGCTTTGATCGCCCGCGTCGCCCGGTTCACGAGGTTATCGGGATTCCACGCCTCAGCCCCGTCGGGGGTCTTGAGACTATCGTCCGTGTAGGGAAACAGCGCGATCACCGGAATCCCCAGGACAGCCGCCCGTTCGGAGGCCTTGACTGCGTTATCAATGCTCAACCGGTTCACACCGGGCAGCGAGGCAACAGGTTCTTCAACCCCTTCGCCCTCGCGCACGAAGATCGGCCAGATCAGGTCGGACACCGACAACTGCGTTTCCTGAACCAGTTCGCGTATCCAGGGAGTACGGCGCAGGCGACGGGATCGGGCGGCGGGAAAGGGGGGTGTGATCATATTTACCTCGTTTCCCACACGAGATGCCACGGAATTGGGTTTTGCCTCAAGTGGATTGTGTATTTGCATTTCCGAAACCGCCCGCTAGATTGCCCCGAATTCGGAGGGCGCGGTGAATCCGTTAGATTTTTTAGATACCAAAAGCCTGTGGAGTCTGTGGTACTGGATCACCCTGACGGTTGCATGGTCGATGACATCACATTGGACCCTTGGGGTGCCATTTGATGCAATCATTCGGGCGGACCGCAAAGGCGGTGAATTTGCCGAGCAATGCGAGATGCTCATCCAGATCAACGTCTCGCGGCTGATCTATTATTTCGATGTGGGCGGGTATTACTTCTCGGGTTTCATCGGCTTCGTTCTTGCGGCGCTTGCGACGGCGGGATTCGGTCTCGGGTCGGAGTTTTCCATCGCCATATTCATGCTGTTGGCCCCGCTTGTATTGGTTGCGGCCTTCTCGGTCCGTCTGGCCTACAAAATCCGCGCCAATGGCTGGGAGGGGGAAGTGCTGCGGCGCAAGCTCCGCTGGCGACGTTTGTGGAATCAGCTGATTGGCGTCGCGGCGATTTTCCTGACGGCGATTGTTGCAATGCTGTATTACCTTTCCACGATCGGTGTTTTCAAAGGGTTCTGACAGGGCGGACCAACGGGCCTGTTGACTTTTAAGTAAGCCATGACTTACGGTAAGTAATGACTTACGAAGATACACTTATCGCACTTGCAGACCCAACCCGGCGGAAGATTTTCGAATCCTTGTCGGCTGAACCGCAATCTGTCGCCGACATTGCCGACAAGTTTTCCGTCAGCAGACCCGCAATTTCTCAGCACCTGAAAATATTGACCGAGGCTGAACTTGCGTCGTTTCAGACGGCGGGAAATCGAAATCTTTATCGGCGAAACCGAAAGGGTCTGGAGGCGCTTCGTGCCTATCTCGAGCAATATTGGGATGACGTGCTCGAGGCATTCAGCAACGAAATTGAAAATCAGGGGGGCAATAATGGTTAGACCTATTGTCAAAAAAATTACCGTCAACTGCACGCCAGACCGCGCGTTTGATGTGTTCGTAAACCAAACCAGCAGCTGGTGGCCGCTTGATAAACATGCGGTATCCGCGATGGATGGCGCAAAAGCAAAGTCGGTTGTTATCGAACCGGAACTCGGCGGCGCGGTATATGAAATTACTCCCGACGATAAGAAAGTGCCGTGGGGAAAGGTCATCGCGTTCAGCAAAGACGAGTCGATCGCCATGACCTGGCATCCCGGTGGTGACCCGGATAAGGCAACGGAGGTATCGGTCAGTTTCGATCCGACGGAATCGGGAACGACCGTGACGTTGGTTCACAGCGAATGGGAACGACTGGGTGAACAAGCCGAAACAATGCGCAAAGGCTACGATTCCGGCTGGGTCTTTGTGTTCAACGAGTGCTTTGGTTCCTGTTTTTGAAATCTCAGCCCCGGGGTGCTAGCCGACAGGCGATGCCTTCGGGGCTATCGCAGGGTGCAATGCCCCCAAGCCGTTCCGCCAGCTTGTTTGTAGTTTCCGCCGGTCGTAAGTGCCAGACGAAGTGTAAAGCTATTGTCACCGGTGTTCAGGGTCATTGTAATTCTTCGGGCATCCGATGTATTTGCCGAGGAGACCGGGTGGTCAATAAATACGAGCCCGATTGTCTGTCCGTTAACGGTTTCATCACTGGCTGGGGTCTGGCCGTTTTCTCCTCCGCTATGATGCAGGATGCTCGGCCCTCCACGCCGATATAGATAGAAAGTTTCTGCGGGCATCCAACTTGCCATCAGTTCTCGTTGTCGTTGAAAGCTTCCCGCAAAATTTACCGGCGAGCCATAACGTTCGATCTTGCAGGTGTAATCTTCTGCAGCTGCTGAGAAACCGCTGAACATGGCCAAAATCATTCCAAGTAACGCAATACGCATTCAATAAATCCTCTAGATAAAAGTTTGCTCCCACACATTAGCGCGGGAGCAACACAAAGCAACATGGTGCGATTTAGTTCTTTTCCTGATCGACCAGTTTGCCAGCGGAAATCCACGGCATCATGGCGCGCAGTTTCTCGCCAACCTGTTCAATCTGGTGCTCGTCATTGATCCGGCGCGTTGCCTTGAAGAACGGCTGGCCAACTTGATTTTCCTGCATGAAGTCACGCACGAACTTGCCGGTCTGGATGTCTTCCAGTACCGATTTCATCCGGGCTTTGGTTTCTTCGTATGGCAGGATGCGCGGGCCGCTGACATATTCGCCATATTCCGCGGTGTTGGAGATCGAGTAGTTCATGTTGGCGATACCGCCTTCGTAGATCAGATCCACGATCAGCTTCACTTCGTGCAAACACTCGAAATAGGCCATCTCGGGCTCGTAGCCAGCCTCGACCAGCGTTTCGAAACCCATGCGGATCAGCTCGACCAAGCCACCGCACAAAACGGCCTGCTCGCCGAACAGGTCGGTTTCGCATTCCTGACGGAAGTTGGTTTCGATGATGCCCGAACGCCCGCCACCAATGGCGGAGCAATAGGACAGCCCGATTTCCAGCGCTTTGCCGGTTGCATCCTGATCAACGGCGACCAAGCAGGGAACGCCGCCACCTTTGACGAACTCGCCACGGACCGTGTGGCCCGGACCTTTGGGTGCCATCATGATCACGTCAGTGCCGGCTTTCGGTTCGATCAGGTTGAAATGGACATTCAGACCATGCGCAAACGCTATTGCCGCGCCTTCGCGCAAATTGTCATGGACGTATTTCTTGTAAGTTTCGGCCTGCAGCTCGTCTGGCATGGTGAACATGATCAGATCACACCAGGCGGCGGCCTCTGCAATGCCCATGACCTTCAGGCCTTCGGCCTCGGCCTTCTTGGCGGATGGCGAGCCCTCGCGCAGCGCCACAACAACGTTCTTCGCGCCACTGTCGCGCAGGTTCAGCGCATGGGCGTGGCCTTGAGAGCCGTAGCCCAGAATCGCGACCTTCATGTCCTTGATCAGGTTGATGTCGCAGTCGCGGTCATAATAAACACGCATGTTTTTCTCCCTCTGGATTGGTGATGGGCGAAAAATACAGGTGGATCGCTGGATTGTTTCTCTAATTTTGCTGAATATTTGCAGATTAACGAATTGTTATTCGTATAAATCTATGAAATAGCAAAATACATGCAAATAGACGCCACAGACCGCAGACTTCTCCGCCTGTTACAGGACGACGCCAGCCAATCCGTGTCGGACCTTGCGGTCCGGGCGGGTATGTCCACAGCCCCGTGCTGGCGGCGGCTGGAGAAGCTGGAGGCCGCCGGGGTCATACAGGGACGTCGGGTGGAGATTGATTATACCGCACTAGGCTTCTCGGTGCTGGTCTTCCTGCGGATCACGCTGGACAAAACCAACCCCAACGCGATGGATGAATTCGTCCGGGAGGCCCGCAAAATCCCCGAAGTCGAAACCATTCAGACTCTGCTGGGCCGCGTGGATGTGCGCATGGATGTCAGGGCGCGGGACCTTGAACATTATCAGGATATTTACCGCGCCCATATCCTGCGCCTGCCGCACATGCTGGACCTTGAGGCCCTGATGCTGGTGTCCGAGGTCAAAAACACGGAAAGCCTGCCGATATGATTGATCTGGATGACACGGACCGTGCGGTCTTAAGGGTGCTACAACAGGATGGCGGCCTGAATGCCAAGGAGGTCGGCGCGAAGGTTGGCCTGTCCCAGCCGGCGACATGGCGGCGGATCAAGCGGCTGGAAGAGGCCGGCGTTATCCGCGGTCGCTCGGTCCTGTTGGACCGGACCAAGCTGGGATTTGATGTTGTTGTCTATCTCGGCGTAAAACTCGCCACGCGCGGGCGGGTCTCGCTGGAAGATTTCGAGCGCGCCGTGGCTGCGATCCCCGAGGTCCAGCTGGTCCAGCATGTGCTGGGTGTCTATGACTATCGGCTGAAAGTTGTTGCCCGCGATTTGGCAGATTTCGAACGAATCCTGCGCCGCCGGATCATGACTTTGCCGGGGGTAGGGGACGTGGAATCGAACGTGCTGCTGAGCGACGAAAAACGCGCCAACGTCCCGATCTAGGCCCCCATTCCGGCCTTCATGACGCCATGGCGGATCGGGGTGATCCCGTACAGCGTTCGCAGTCCCGCCACCCGCAAATCCCGCAGCACCTGCGATTCTGCGATAGAGGCGCGGTTGAGCATATCAACCCCTTTGACCCGCACCGCCATTTCCGTCCAGCGACGACGGTGATACCTGTCCAACAGGTCGCGTGCCCCGATATCAGCCTCACCTTCCAGAAGGTCTATCAGGCAGGTCAGATCAGCGAGGCTCATATTCAGACCCTGCGCGCCGATGGGCGGAATCACGTGGGCAGCCTCGGCAATCAGGACGGCGCGAGGACCAGACAGACGTTTGGCACGCTGCGCGATGATCGGCCAAATGGCGCGATTTCCGACAGGGGTCAGATCGCCAAGGATACCACAGGACCGTTCATTCACGGCCGCGGCAAAGGTGTCATCGTCCAGTTTATGCAGCCGATCGGCCTCTGGTCCCGTTTCCATCCAGACGATCGCGCACATCGGCTTGCCCGACTGATCCGGCAGAGGCACCAGTGTGAACGGTCCACCCGCACGGTGAATTTCGGTGGAAATATTGTCATGTGGCAACGTGATTTCGACATTGAACACCAGTGCTTTCTGACCGTATTGCCATTTCTCCAGCGGGATATCGAGCAGTTCCCGCACGCGGCTGTTGCGTCCATCGGCACCAATCACCAGTTTCGCGCTGATCTGAGCACCGGACGCGAGGGTTACTAGTGCCTCCGTCGTTCGCGCCACGAAGGCGCTGACGCTGTCGGGCGCTAAAATCTCTGCCTTTGGCTGATTGGTGATGTGGTCCAGCAGAACCTGACGGATCAACTGGTTGGGAATGTTATAGCCAAATGCCGTTTGCCCGATCTCAGCCGCATCGAAATCCGCAATCTGACGGATTTCGTTTACCTCGCCCCCGGCATCGGCAATTCGCATGATCCTGAGCGGCGTCGCGTGATCTGCCAGTGTGTCCCAAACGCCAATCCGTTGCAGAAGATGCACGGACGGCATGAAAAACGCGGTGCTGCGCAGGTCTGCTGTGCTGCCGGGCGGGGCCGGGTCGACACAGACGACTTTGTGGCCCATCGAGACCATCGCCGCAGTCGCCACCATCCCGGCAATTCCGCCGCCCGCGACGAGGACATCTGTCGCGCTCCGCGTCATGATCGCACCAGTTGCGCCAGAAACCCGGGCAGGTCATCTGTTCGGTGATGAACATGGTCGCCATCATCGTCCGCATGGACCAGCACGGTTTTCATCCCCAATTCATGCGGCACGGCGAGGTTGCGGTGATCATCTTCGAACATTGCTGCACGTATTGGGGTCAGGTTTTCGACGGCGAATATCCTGTCAAAGGCTGCGCGTTTCGGTTTCGGGGCATAGTTGGCATCCTCGATCCCATAGATAGCATCGAATATCCCTTCCAGCCCCCGCGCGGCACTGACCTTGTGACCATGTGCGCGTGATCCATTCGTATAAATGATCTTGCGTCCTGGCAGGGCCGCGATGTTGGCCCGCAATTGTTCGTCCTTTTCAACATGGCTGAGGTCGATGTCGTGAACCAGTGTCAGGAACTCTTCGGGGTCCACGCCATGTTCATGCATCAGCCCGGCCAGTGTGGTGCCGTGGGTTTCCCAGTAATGGCGGCGCAGGCGGTGGGCTTCATCGTGATCGACCCCCAGTTTATCGACGACAAAATTGGCCATATGGACCTCGATCTGATCGAACAGACGGACGGAACGCGGATAAAGTGTGTTGTCGAGGTCAAACACCCAGTGATCAACATGAGAGAAGGCATCATACGGCATGCGACACTGATAGCGTTGCCAATGCGGGACGACAATGGGCATTAATGTCTCGACGAAGACGGCGACTCCCGCTAGCTTTCGGCGAGAAGGGGATATGATGAGCACATCAGTTTCGACAAAGGATGCCTATTCGCTGGTGCTGGAAGCGATAGATCAGGGGCTCTATTCGCCCGGTGATCGTCTGGTGGAATCCGAGCTGGCCGAACGGTTCGGTGTCTCACGCACGCCCATCCGCGAGGCTTTGCAGCGGTTGGAAACGCAGGCGGTTCTGGTACGTGACGGGCGCTCGATGGTGGTTTGCTCGCTTGATCATGATCAGCTGGGGGAATTGTATGTCGTGCGGGCGGAGCTGGAAGGGCTGGCCGGACGGCTGGCCGCGCAACATGCCGCACCCGAAGAGGTCCGGGTTCTGCGCGCCATGGCCGAAAAGGATATCGAGCTGCTGGGTGATCCCGAAAAACTGGCGAGAGCCAATCGACGCTTTCATCGCCAGATTCATCTGGCCAGCCATAACCGCTATCTGATTCAACAACTGGAAACGTTGCACAGGTCGATGGCATTAATGGCGACCACAACATTTGCGATTTCCGGGCGGGATCAGACCGCGCTGGAAGAACATATGCGTGTTGTCGAGGCCATCGAAAATCGTGATCCGGAAGCTGCGGATCAATCGCTGCGGATCCATATTTCCAAGGCTTACGAAACCCGTTTGCAACTGGACGCGTCCACCACCGGATGATGCGTATGGCCGTGGCTGGTTTTGTCCCAGTAGAATGGCGCAAAGATCAGTTCGAATATCGCTTTGTAGGCCGCGATACTGGCCAGCGGCCAGTAGAAGGGCAGCGTCAGGATATAGGGCATCAGATGTCGCTTTTCCTTTGTCGCAGTGGCCTTTAGCGCAACGGCCAACTGGATCACTTCGCTGCTGATCATGGTGCCGATAAACACCCACCAGACGAGTTTTGGGACGGCGCCGACACTATCGAACGCAAAGCCAAAGCTCGACAGCCACAGGAACAGGAACAGCGGCGCCGCGAGATGCGACAAAAGTCCGGACAGCATGATGATCTGAAACCCGACGAACCTGACCGGGCCGAGGTCCCGCCACAATCGTTTGGGATCCCGGCAATGGCTAAGCCACGTGATGGCATAGCCTTTTAACCAGCGAGAGCGCTGTCGGACCCAACGCCATGGGTGGTGATTTGCCTCCTCCCATGTTGTGCTGTCCAGCATTTCGCAGTGATACCCGAACCGGGCAAGCCGCATTCCCAGATCAGCATCCTCCGTCACGTTATGGGCGTCCCAGCCACCTATTTCGACCAATACAGATTTGCGGAAAAATACGGTTGTCCCGCCGAGCGGAATCGGCATGCCGAGTTGTTGAACCCCGCGCAGCAACACCCGGAACCACATCGCATAATCGATGGCAAAACAGCGTGCGATCCAGTTGTCCCGGCTGTTATAAAAATCGAGACGCCCCTGAACACAGGCCACATTCGCCGCCGCATAGGTGAAATGGGTGGCAACTTTCATCAGCTGATCAGATTCCGGACGATCTTCGGCATCGTAAATGCCGACAATATCACCGGTCAGATAGGGCAGGGCATAGTTCATCGCCTTGGGCTTGGTCCGTAACCAGTCACTGGGGATTGTCAGAACCGACACAAAATCGGGCAGCTTTTGAAAACGCAGCGCGGTGCGGGTGTCGTTGTCATCCTCCTCCAGTAGCAAACGGACCTCCAAATGAGTGCGCGGATATTCCAGCGCATTCAGGTGCGAGACAAGGGCAGGGAGGGTTTTCACCTCCTGATACAACGGGATCAGCAGGGATATCCGGGGCAGGACGACCGGTGCGGTGGCGACAAGAAATCCGGGAACCCGCGGTGGTCGCCTGAGTGCGACAAGGGCGGCAATACGCAACGCGCTGGTCGACAGTCCAACAATCGCCAGCAGCACAAGACAGGAGATAAGCGCAGGAACGGGAAAAATACCGGCCAACAGAACCAGAGCCGATATCCCCGCTGCTGATAAAACCCGAAACCGGGAGTTGCCAAAATGTCGGCAGGAATATTCGTCAGGACAGAGACGATGCGCACGATCAAGCAGAGCGGAGTCGATTTCACGTTGCGTTTCTGCCGACAGACATACCTCGGACGGTATCCGGACAGATGGCACAACGGGTGCCACATTATGCAAAGGCAACTGATACACACATATACTCGACTGTTTACAGTGCGAGTATGGTGTGGAGCAGTTAAAGCGGCGTTAAACGGACCTTAATGCATCGACGCGACAAAACGCTCGAACAGATAATAGCTGTCTTTTGGTCCCGGGCTTGCTTCCGGGTGATATTGGACGGAATAAACCGGGCGATCGATCATGCGAATGCCGCAGTTTGATCCGTCGAACAAGGAGACATGTGTTTCCTCGACACCGTCGGGAAGCGATTGCGCATCCACCGCGAACCCATGGTTCATCGAGGTAATTTCCACCTTGCCTGTGGCATGTTCCTTAACCGGATGGTTCGCCCCATGATGCCCGTGATTCATTTTCAACGTTTTACCGCCGAGCGCCAGCGCCAGCATCTGGTGGCCAAGGCAAATTCCAAAGACGGGAATATTCTTTTCCAGAATGCCCTGAATCATCGGGACAGCATATTCGCCGGTTGCCGCCGGGTCGCCGGGGCCGTTTGACAGAAATACGCCTTCGGGATCATGGGCCATGACATCTTCCACTGTTGCGGTCGCGGGGAGGACGGTCACGTCGCAGCCTGCTGATGCCAGACACCGTAAGATGTTGCGTTTGGCGCCGAAATCGATGGCGACAACGCGTTTACCCGGTTCAGTGCGGCGCACGTAGCCGTCGGGCCAGGCCCAGCGCATTTCGTCCCACTTGTAGGATTGCGTGCAGCTGACATCTTTGGCCAGATCCAGCCCTTCCAATCCCGGAAATGCCCGCGCCTGCGCCAGCAGGTCATCAATATCGAATTCACCCTTGGCGTTATGTTCGATCGCGACATGAGGGGCGCCTTGCGTCCGGATAATCCGGGTCAGGCGGCGCGTGTCGATCCCGCCAATTCCAACCCGGTTCCGCTTTTTCAGCCAATCGGACAGATGTTCCGCAGAGCGATAGTTTGACGGCTCAGTCGGGTCCCACTTCACGATCATCCCTTCGGAGACGGGATTGGTGGTTTCGTCATCCTCCGGATTGGTACCAACATTGCCGATGTGCGGGAAGGTAAATGTCACGATCTGCCCGGCATAAGACGGGTCCGTCATGATTTCCTGATAGCCGGTCATGGCTGTGTTAAAACACAGCTCGGCAACCGAAATGCCCTCGGCACCAAATCCTTTGCCGTAAAACACCTGACCGTCTGCAAAGACGACAGCCGCCGTGGGATGGGCATGCGAATCCGGCGCGGAGGCCTGAGCCAACTCGGAAGGTGTTGCGTGTGACATCGCGATATCCTTTTGGAATTTGGCGGAAAATACGGTTGTCCTGTGATGGCGTCAAGAGAAAGAAAAAGAATAATATGTAATTAATACAATATCTTAGCAATACTCCAAACGGTTGTGAAACGGGCTGACAACGCCTATAGTGCCAATCTTGCGAATTGAGGAGACTCAGAGTGAGTAAAATGCGCAAACGACTGGCAGCTGCTCAGAAAGAGGCAATGCTGGATAAAAACGCCCCACGATTGTCAACGCTCAGGCTGATCCATGCTGCGATCAAAGACCGCGATATAGCTGCAAGAAGCGAAGATAACCCGGATGGCGTTTCGGACGCGGACATCTTGTCGATCCTGTCAAAGATGGTGAAACAACGCCAGGATAGTGCACAGGTGTATGAAGAAGCCGGGCGTCTGGAGTTGGGTGAAGCGGAACGTGCCGAGATCAAAGTGATCGAGGAATTCCTGCCAAAGCAACTGAATGATGAAGAAGTGCAAGCCGCGATTCAAAACGCGATCGAAGAAAGTGGCGCTGCCTCGATCCGGGACATGGGTAAGGTGATGGGATTGCTGAAATCCAAATATACCGGTCAGATTGATTTCGGCAAAGTCGGCGGTATGGTGAAAACTGCCCTGACATAAAAAACCCCGCATTAAGCGGGGTTTTCTGATTTTGACGCTTTAGAAGCTGTATTTCACGCTAACACCGGCGGCGAGCGCAGTGTTGTCCGAGAAGGTTACACCAGGCAAAGCAATCGTGTCGCCCAGCCATGTGTAACGGAGCCCGGCCGTTACTTCTGTCGTCCCCATCGTATAGATCAGCGCAGCGCCGATACTTGTGCGGCCGTCTGTCGGCGACAACACACTGGCAATTTCGCCGTCAGAGGCTTCATAGCCAACAGAAAGCGCGCCTGACAGAGTGTCGGTGAATTTACGCCCAACACCCAATTCATAGGTGAATGTGTCTTGGGTGTAATCGACCAGAAGCAGCGACTGTCCGGCCACGATCGAGATCGCTTCCCAGTTTGCCCAGCGAACAGAGCCGAATATCAGTGTTTTTTCATTGATCCCGGTTTGGGCTTCCAGATTGATCGACTGCGGCGTTGTGAACAAAGAGTCCGGCGTAGCGCCGAGATTGATCGTTGTCGGATTTTCCGATGTGATCTCTGACCGGTAGGTCAGTGAAACGCGCAGGGCGTATTCCGGTATCTGATACGCAGCGCCTGCAACAAACCCCCAGCCCGTTCCGGAGCTGACGTCAATCAACGCGCCCGGAAGCGTAGCCGTTGCTGTTGTCATCTGGGCGGTAACACCGCCGTAGACCATGATGTTCGGGGTTACGTCATAGCCGACAAGCGCAGTGATCGCATTTGTCTGCAAATCCGCGTTGATTCCGGCATATGGTCCGGCGACATAATCGACAAGCGCACCGTAGGGTTGATCAAAAATCAGCGCGGCAGAAATCGCGCCATAGTCCATTTTGACGCCACCAGACAGCATGAAATAGTCCGGTGCCATTTCGACACCCGAAATATCATCACTGACATTTGGCATAACATAGGCAAGGCCGAACTCGGCCACATTGCCCTCTTCAAATAGCAGCGTGATGGACTGACCGGACCGGTCAATACCACCCGCAAACGCGGTCGAGCCCACAATTAGGGACATCACCGCAGTGGTGGAAAAGAGTGATTTCACGTTGATACCTCCCAAGCTTATTGCTCAAAAAGTAGCGTTTTGGCGATTTTCTGGTCAATCTTTACCGAACGGAAGCTTTTCGGCGGTCAAGGAAATATGACCTCGGAAACGCGAAACTGCGTCAATTCTGCAACATTTTAGTCGCAATCCAAGGTTGCAAAATCAGAATCGATAGGCCTTTTTGACCAGAGTATAGGTCAGGTCCCGGGCCACCTCATGGGCTTCATCCTCGCGCAGCCGACCGGTGATAACCTGTCCTGCCAGATAGGCGCTGTCGACGCGGCGGGCCACGTCGTGGCGTGCGGGGATTGAACAAAATGCCCGGGTATCATCGTTGAATCCCACCGTGTTGTAGAAACCTGCTGTTTCCGTTGTGTGTTCACGAAACCGCATCATACCTTCGGGGCTGTCATAGAACCACCATGGCGGTCCAAGCCTGAGGGCCGGGTAGACCCCGGCGAGCGGGGCAAGTTCGCGCCCATATGTCGTTTCGTCCAATGTGAACAGGATGATGGTGACGTCCGGATTTGTGCCAACGGCATCCAGCATCGGTTTCAATGCGGACACGTAATCGGTGCGCATCGGGATATCAAAACCCTTGTCACGCCCAAAGCGTTGCCGGACCGGGTTGGAATGATTGCGGTAAGATCCCGGATGGATTTGGAGCACCAGCCCGTCGTCAACGGACATACGGGCCATTTCGGTCAGCATTTGCCCACGGAAAGCATCCGCTTCGTCTGCCGAAATGGTGCCCGCCAGCGCCTTGGCATAGAGAGATGCGGCGTCTGCCTGAGGGAGATCCTCGGTCCGCGCGGTTGCGTGGCCATGGTCCGAACTGGTTGCCCCAAACGTTTTGAAATAGGCCCGGCGGTTGCGATGCGCGTCGAGATACCCTTCCCAAGTGCTGATATCACAGCCGGAGATTTCTCCGAACGCTTCGATATTCTCGCGGAATCCGTCAATTTCGGGGTCAATGACCGCGTCAGGCCGATACGCGGTGACAACTTTTCCGGTCCAGTCGGACTCTTGTATCATTTTGTGCCAGCGCAGATCGTCCAGCGGGCCTTCGGTGGTGGCGATCACCTCGATATTGAAACGCTCAAACAGAGCGCGGGGGCGGAAGGTATCCTGTGTCAGGCAATCGGCGATATGATCATAATAAGTGTCAGCTGTCGCAGCAGACAGGGGATCGGTCAGGCCGAACACTTCCTGAAAAGAGTAATCCAGCCATGTCCGGCTGGGGGTCGCGCGAAACAGGTAGTAGTTTTCAGCAAAAAGGCGCCAGATTTTTCGACCGTCAGTTTCTATCTCGCCGCCATCAACCCGAGGAACGCCGAGCGCCGCGAGGTCAATCCCTTGCGAATAAAGCATGCGGAAAACGTAGTGATCGGGCGTCACAAACAGTTGCGCGGGATCGGGGAAGGGCTCATTTTCCGCAAACCAGCGTGGGTCGGTATGGCCGTGCGGGCTGATGATCGGCAGATCACGGATGCCTGCATAAATCTCGCGCGCCAAAGATCGCGTGGCGGGGTCCGCCGGAAACAGGCGGTCTGGATCGAGTAGTGACATTCTTCCCCCCGGATTTTTCGGCCGAACACCCGGCCAATTCGGCGCGGATCAGACCGGTTTTTGCACGCTTTTGCAACCGGTCAATTCAGACCACTTTGTCCGCGATCAGGGACTGCGCAATCCGGGCGAATGCGGCGGCTTCGGGACTGTCCGGTTTGGCCGCAACGATGGGGGTTCCGCTGTCCCCGGAAAGGCGAATGTCCAGATCAAGCGGAATCTCCCCAAGGAACGGAACCTTCAACCTCTCGGCATCCGCTTTGGCGCCGCCATGTCCGAAAATATGGGCCTCGTGCCCGCAATTGGGGCAGATATAGGCAGACATGTTTTCGACGATCCCGACGACAGGCGTGTCAGTTTTTTCAAACATGTTTACGGCTTTGCGTGCGTCCAGCAACGCAATGTCCTGCGGTGTGGAGACGACAATCGCACCGTCCAGCCGGGCGCGCTGAGATATGGTCAGCTGCACGTCCCCGGTGCCGGGTGGCAGGTCAATCAGCAGGACATCCAGATCCCCCCAGGCGACGTTCAACAGCATTTGCTGCACCGCGCCGATCAGGCGGGGACCGCGGAAGATGATCGCGTCTTCCTCGTTCACCAGCAGTCCCATCGACATGAGCTTGACGCCGTGGGCCTCCAACGGAATAATTGTTTTGCCATCTGGCGAGCTGGGACGACCAGACGCGCCCAACATCTTGGGTTGGGAAGGACCAAAAACATCGGCGTCCAACAGACCCACTTTTTTCCCCGCCGCAGCCAAAGCCACCGCCAGATTGGCGCTGAGCGTGGATTTCCCGACACCGCCTTTGCCTGACGCGATCGCGATAATCCTGGCAACGCCGGGGATGGCTTCTGGTGTTGGCGCGGTCTTTCGCCCTGACAGGTCCGGCGGGGCAGATGGCGCGCTGTGTGCCGTCAGCAGAACCGAGGCCGATCCGACACCGGGCAGGGCGGCGACGGTTTTTTCGGCCGCCTCGCGCACGGGTTCCATTGCCTGTCCCTGATCTGCGGCGACCTCCATCACGAACCGCACGGCATCACCATCAATTGTCAGCGCGCGGACGGTGTCGTCAGCGACAATATCCTTACCAGAAAATGGATTTTGGATTGCCGAAAGGGCAGCGAGGATCTGATCGCGGGTTACGGGCACAGTGGTTCCTTTCTGTCGGGTCCTGCCACCCAAAGCGCAAAGCGGAGCCGGGTGCAAGGGGTCATTACCCTCCAGATGTGATCCTTCACGATCAGGTCAAGTCCTGTGGAACGCATTGACGAAACTGGTCGGTATTTGGATACTCTGCCTCAGATTGCATTGGGGGAGAATATGCGCCTGATATTTGTACTGATTTTTATGGCCAGCGCAGCATCTGCGAAGGTCTATCAAACCTCTGCCGGACCAGTGAATATTGAACCCATGGTGAACGGGCTGGATGAGCCCTGGGCAATAGGCGTTATGCCGGACGGGGCCTTTCTGATCACAGAACGAGATGGGCGGATAATCTATCTGGACGGTCAGGGCAGTTTCAACGAAGTCGATGGGGAGCCGGAGGTCTGGAATTCCGGGCAGGGTGGCTTGCTGGATCTGGTGATCGCGCGAGATTTTGAAGAAACCCGCACCATTTTCCTGACTTATTCCAAACCGATCAATGGGCTGGCGGCAACAGCTGTCGCCACTGCGAGGCTAAGCGATGATGCGAAGGCGCTTGAGAATCTGACCGACATATTTGTGATGAACCGTCCGACCCGCCGTGGGCAGCATTTCGGTTCTCGCATTGTCGAAGCTGAGGACGGCACGCTTTGGGTCACGCTGGGCGAGCGCGGAGACAAAGATCAGGCGCAAAACCTGGATACGCATAATGGCACGGTTATCCGTATAAATCGCGATGGAACCATTCCCGACGACAACCCGTTTATTGACGGAGTGGCACCTGAAATTTGGTCCTATGGTCATCGCAATCCGCAAGGTGCGGCGATGGATGCCGATGGTGTTTTGTGGACGGTTGAGCATGGCGCGCAAGGCGGAGATGAGATCAACCGCCCTGACGCCGGGCTGAACTACGGCTGGCCGGTGATTACTTATGGCAAGGACTATGATAATTCCCCCATCGGGATTGGCACCGAAGCTGACGGGATGGAGCAACCCTTGTTCTATTGGGACCCATCCATCGCGCCGTCAGGGATGATGATCTATTCCGGGAAGCTGTTCCCGGATTGGGAGGGTGATATTTTTGTCGGTGCACTGAAGTTCAGCTACATTTCCCGGCTGGAAGTGAACGGGGATCAGGTGACCGAGGCCGAAGAGTTGTTCCGCGATGAATTCATCCGTATCCGCGATGTTCGCGAAGCCCCGGACGGCAGTATCTGGTTCCTGTCGGTTGGCGACGGAACGGCGTATAGGATGACACCGGCGGAGTGATTTGGCTGGGGAACCTGGATTCGAACCAGGACTAACAGAGTCAGAGTCTGCGGGTCTACCGTTAACCTATTCCCCAATTGAGTGCGGATAGGTAGCCTCGTTCCGCCGACATTTCAACCCCCAATTATCTGGAGCCTTTCATCAGCATTTCGTCGATGCCGCTTGCCCCGTTCAACCGGGTGAAATCCCCTGCAATCATAGCGCCTCCGGCGTCAAGGATCGTCTGATGGGTCGTTCTTGCCAGCGCGGAGCCAACCGATATCCTTGCCACCCCGGCGGCGGCAAAATCTGCCCGGCTGTAGCGAGTGAATGGACCGGCGGCGAGCGCATTGACCGGCACCGACACTGCCTGACAAATCCGCGTCTGCGCCGCCATATCCGGGGGAAGGGGGATGTAAACACAATCCGCACCAGCCTGTTCGAACGCCTGAATGCGACGAATGGCTTCGTCTGTGTCATAAGCCCCGTTCATCACACCGTCCGCGCGGGCGACCAGCACAAAATCCTTCGGCAATGCGTGCGCCATTGCCGCAGCTGCCGCGATGCGTTCGACGGCAAGCTCGAATGAATAGGCTGTGTCTGCAGGCAACGCTGTATCTTCGATCGAACATCCCGCCAATCCGACTTCAGCCGCCAGGCGTATGGTTTCGGCGACATGCTCCGGGGCTTCGCCAAATCCGTTTTCGAAATCACCGGAGACGGGGAGAGGCGTTGCCGCGACCAATTGCTGGGCATGGGTGAGGGCTTCGTCGCGACTGACATGACCCATGTCGGGTTTTCCAAGGGTAAAGGCATGCGCCGCTGAACTGGTTCCAATCGCCTGCGCACCCATGGCTGCAAGCAATTTTGCCGATCCGGCATTCCAGGCATTTGCCAGGATAAACGGATCCCCGGCTTTGTGCAGGGCACGAAAAGTTTCCCCGATATCTGATGTCATTTGTTAAATCCTGAGCAGAACGACGGACAAACCTGTTTCATAATTGCGAATCCTTTACGCAAACCCCGTACGGGGATATCGGCCCTTCCTGTCAGTTAATTGACAGGGTAAATGTGTAGAATGCCGACTCATTAGAAGATACAGGATAAAGTTTTCCATGAAACAGGCGACAAAAGCAAAATTGTTGAAACTGTTCCGGACTCTACATGGCTGGATAGGCATCATAATCTTTCCGTGGATACTGATTATCGGCTTTACCGGTTTCTACATGAACCATTCAAAGCTGGTATTGTCCTGGGTCGAAGGGCCCAGCTATGACGAAAGCCAGTTTTCGGAATGGCCCGACATTGGGGCCGACGAAGCGATGGCGCGGGCATTGGCCGCCAAGCTTTGGCCGGATGAGCCGATACGACGCATCGATTTTGAACCCTATCATGGGCGGAATGCGATTCATGTGGCGGTTGAAAGCGGGCGGGTTATAATGTCCCAGCCTACCGGGCATTACTTCGTCAAAGAAGGGTTTACGCGCGAAACTTTCGCCCCGGACGGGACACTTCTGCACAGTAAAACCTATTGGGGGTCGGTATTCAAAACCTTGCATGAGCGCGGGTGGCTTTCCAATCGTTTCGGAACGCTGATCTCTGACGCGATTGCTTTTGCCTTGATCATTTTTGCGTTGACCGGTTTGGTTATCTGGTGGTTACCGAGGATGAAAAAAGTCGCCCGTCTGTTTGGGAAATTACGCCCAAACCACAATATATTGTCGAGTAAATCCTAGAAGATACAACCTATAGCTGCGACAAGCTTGCCCAAAAGGCTGCGATTTCGTAATATCCACCCATCACGATAAAATGGGGGATATGAAAATGAGTAGTTGGCGTAACGCAAGTCTGACGACCAAAGTCCTGTTGGGCATGGTCGTTGGTATCATCATAGGTTTGATCATTAACCTCAGCGGTCTTAATGCTGCTGGGTCTTTTGTAAATGTCTGGATTGTTGACGGCATATTGCAGGCTGTCGGCAAAATGTTCGTCAATGCGCTGAAAATGCTCGTGGTTCCGCTGGTGATCTTCTCGCTGATCTGCGGTGTTTGCGGGATCGGCGACATTAAATTGCTGGGGCGTGTCGGGTCCAAATCCTTTGGGCTTTATATGCTGACAACGGCCATGGCGATTGCAGTTGCAATCATTATCGCCGGAGCTGCCGGCATCGGGAATGGGCTGGAGCGCACGACCGATGCGGATTTTGCAGGGCGTGAAGCGCCGCCACTGATCAATGTTCTGATCGATATCATTCCAACCAACCCGATCAGCGCGATGGCGTCTGGTGACATGCTGCCGATCATTTTCTGGTCGATCATGGTGGGTATCAGCATCCTGATGGTGGGCCGCAAAGCCAAACCTATCGTTGAGGGGGCCGAAATCGCGAACGAGATCATGATGAAGATGGTCGGTATCGTGATGGCGGTTGCGCCCTATGCGGTGTTTGCGCTGATCACGCGGGCGATTGCCGAACTGGGCATCGACTTGCTGGTCTCGCTAGCCGGGTATGTCATCGTTCTGGTGGCGGCCCTGATGCTGCATCTGTTCGGAACGCTGATGCTGGTGCTGAAAATCTTCTCCGGCCTCAGCCCGCGGATGTTTATCCGGAAAATCCGGAACGCGCAGGTGTTTGCATTCTCGACTGCCAGTTCCAACGCAACCATCCCGGTGACGATGCGTACGGTAACACAGCGGATGGGGGTCAATAACTCCGTTGCCTCCTTCACCGTGCCGTTCGGGGCGACCATCAACATGGACGGCACCGCGATCATGCAGGGTGTGGCGACCGTGTTTATCGCCAATGTCTATGGCATTGATCTGGGGATCGGCGGATATCTGACAGTGATCCTGATGTCGGTGCTGGCCTCCATCGGTACGGCGGGTGTGCCCGGCGTTGGCCTGATCATGCTGTCGATGGTGTTCACGCAAGTAGGGCTGCCCGTTGAAGGCATTGGCTTGATCCTTGGTGTGGATCGCCTGATGGATATGATCCGGACGGCGGTGAATGTGTCGGGTGACGCAGCTGTGTCGACCATCGTCGCCAAAAGCGAAGGGAAGATAGACCTTGCGGTCTATAACGATCCGGATGCTGGCACGATGGACACGGAAGATGCCATACATATCGACCGGGAGGTCGAAGCTGATCTGGCTGCCGCAGTCGAGGCCGCCAGCCACTAACCAAACGGAGAGGCCCGCGAGATGCGGGCCTCACGCCTTTTGCTTGATTTTGGCGCGTGCCGCTGTCATAAGGCCCGCATGAGAACGTCGATCTGCATTATTGAGATTTGCATTATCTGCTGACATATCGTCCGCGGCGCGTTCTTGTATTTCCTTTAAAAGATCAAAATGCTAGGCCCGCCGTAGGCGCACTGCGTATGGAAAGTTTGGGCTATGAGCATCCGGTTGAAAAACACAAAAACCCGTCTGGTGGAGGAATTTGTTCCTCTCGATCCTAAGAATGTGCGCATGTATGTCTGCGGGCCGACGGTCTATGACCGCGCGCATCTGGGGAACGCCCGGCCCGTGGTGGTTTTTGACGTGCTGTTCCGGCTATTGCGGCATGTCTATGGACCGGATCATGTGACCTATGTCCGCAATTTCACCGACGTGGATGACAAGATCAACGCGCGGGCGGCAGAGAGTGGTCGCTCGATTGGCGAGATCACGGCGGAGACGACACAGTGGTATCTGGATGATATGGGTGCGCTGGGGGCGTTGGAACCGACGCACATGCCACGCGCCACCGAATTCATCCCGCCCATGGTTGCGATGATCGCGGAGCTGATCGAAAAGGGTCACGCTTACGAGGCTGAGGGGCATGTGCTGTTCGCGGTAGAGAGCTACAAGGACTACGGCAAACTTTCAGGCCGCAGCATCGACGACATGATCGCCGGAGCGCGGGTGGAGGTAGCGCCCTACAAGCGCAACCCAATGGATTTTGTGATGTGGAAACCGTCCTCCGACGATCTACCCGGATGGGACAGCCCGTGGGGACGGGGGCGTCCGGGGTGGCATATCGAATGCTCGGCCATGGCCTATGAACTGCTGGGCGAAACGTTTGATATTCATGGGGGCGGAATTGACCTGCAATTCCCGCATCATGAGAACGAGATTGCGCAGTCTGCCTGCGCTCATCCTGAGGGTGGGTTCGCCCGCTATTGGTTGCATAACGAGATGCTGCAGGTTGAAGGGAAGAAAATGTCCAAGAGTTTGGGCAACTTCTTCACCGTGCGCGATTTGTTGGATCAGGGTGTGCTGGGTGAGGTGATCCGGTTTGTGTTTTTGCAGACACATTATTCCAAGCCGATGGATTGGACGGCGGAGAAGGCGAAGCAGGCGAAAGATACGTTGGACCATTTCTTGAGTCTGACTGTTTCAGTTGTGCCATCTGAACCAGACGACGAATTGATCGATGCTGTAAAACAGGATTTGAACACACCAAAAGCGATCTCGGTGTTGCATCGTCTTGCCAAGAATAAGGATGCGGCCGCTCTACGTGCGAGTCTTCTGTTCCTAGGCTTTGACTTAACCTCAATGGAATCGGGCTGGAGTGCTCCAGAGAGATACGAGGAACTTGTGAATCTACAAAAACGGTTCCTTGAAGTGAGGGAGGCCGCAAAAGCTTCCAATGATTTTTCTAAAGTCGATGAGTTGAAATCTGCTCTGATAGATTGTGGTGTGGATGTGAGGATGTCTAAAGAAGGCGTTGAATTGGTACCAAATGCCGAATTTGACCTCAATAAGTTGGGGGCATTGAAGTGATGTATCTAATTTCACAACACAGGACAGCGCCCGGCACGGGGTGGGTGCGTAGCGCCCGCCCATGGGGCGGGTCGGGCGCTGTCCTGTGCGAGGGCACCGGACTCGATTGCCGCGAAGCCTCGACTTTTCAATCCTGTAAGGGAATATCGGTATGACCAAAGAACGCCTTTACCTGTTCGACACCACACTTCGCGACGGGCAGCAGACGCATGGGGTGGATTTCTCGGCTGACGACAAACGGCGCATTGCCCATGCACTCGACAAGCTTGGCGTGGATTATGTCGAGGGCGGCTGGCCCGGGGCCAACCCGACCGACAGCGAGTTCTTCGACACACCGCCCAAGCTGAAAAACGCCACCTTTACCGCCTTCGGCATGACGAAACGCTCCGGCCGCTCGGCGGAAAATGACGACGTGCTGTCGGCCGTGGTCAACGCGGATACACCTGCTGTCTGCCTCGTCGGGAAAACGCATGATTTCCATGTGACGGAGGCACTGCAAACCTCGCTGGCGGAAAACGTCGAAAACATCGCCGCCTCGATCAAACTGATCGCGACACGTCAGCAGGAACCGCTGTTTGACGCTGAACATTTCTTTGATGGGTTCAAGGCCAACCCCGACTATGCGCTGTCCTGTATCAAGGCCGCCTATGACAATGGTGCCCGCTGGGTCGTGCTGTGCGACACCAACGGCGGTGCGATGCCGCATGACATCCGCGCCGGGGTTGAGGCCGCGATTAACGCTGGCATCCCCGGCGATCATATCGCGATCCATACGCATAATGACACGGAACAGGCGGTTGCAAACTCGCTGGCGGGAATCGAAGCGGGTGCGCGGCAGGTTCAGGGGACCCTCAATGGTCTGGGTGAACGCTGCGGCAACGCCAACCTAACCACCCTGATCCCGACGCTGCTGCTCAAGGAGCCATACGCCAGCAAATACGACATCAGCGTGACGAAGGAGGGGCTGAAAACCCTGACGCGTGTCTCGCGCATGGTTGATGAAATCCTGAACCGCGTGCCGAATTCGCACGCGGCCTATGTCGGCGCGTCCGCCTTTGTGCACAAATCCGGCCTCCATGCCAGTGCGATCCTGAAGAACCCAACGACCTACGAACATATCCCACCGGAAACCGTGGGGAATGAACGCAAGGTGCCGATGTCCAATCAGGCCGGGCAGTCCAACCTGCGCGAACGTCTGGCGGATGCGGGCCTGCGCGTGGCGAAGGGCGATCCGGCGCTGCAAGCGATCCTAGATGCCGTGAAAAGCCGCGAGGATCAGGGTTATGCCTATGACAGCGCACAGGCCTCGTTTGAATTGCTGGCGCGTGAGATCCTTGGCGAGAAGCCGAAATTCTTTGATATCGAACGCTATCGCGTGACGGTTGAGCGTCGCCAGAATGCTTTGAAGAAAATGATCACGGTGTCCGAGGCCGTCGTGGTCGCCATCATTGCGGGTGAGCGCGTGATGTCCGTGTCCGAAAGCCACTCGCCCGAGGATGACGCCGACCAAGGACCGGTTAACGCGCTCAGCCGTGCGCTTGGCAAAGACCTCGGCCCGTATCAGGAAATCATCGACGACATGCGTCTGGTCGATTTCCGTGTCCGCATCACCAACGGCGGGACCGAAGCTGTGACGCGTGTCATCATCGACAGCGAGGATGACGACGGCCACCGCTGGTCCACCGTCGGCGTGTCGGCCAACATCGTTGATGCCTCCTTCCAGGCGCTGGTTGACGCAATCACATGGAAACTGATCCGCGACGGGGCGAAACCTGTATGAGCTTTGATGCCTGCGCCGAAATGGTCAGGGCAGGGGATCCGGACCGGCTTCGCACGGTTCTGGCCTCCCCCCGCGACGTTCGTGCGCGGCTGCTGGCGCTTTATGCGTTCAACGTCGAAATCGCCCGCGCACCTTGGGTGACGCAGGAAGAAATGATCGCCGAGATGCGCCTGCAATGGTGGGTGGATGCGATTGGTGAGATTTACGACGGAAAACCGGTTCGCCAGCACGAGGTGGTGATCCCGCTGGCGCATGTCATCAAGGAACATGACTTGCCGCGTGACCTGTTCGACGGGCTGATCGCGGCGCGGCGGTTTGATATTTACAAGGACCCGCACGAACACCGGGCGGCGTTTGATGACTATATCCACGCGACCAGCGGGAATTTGATGCGGCTGGCGGCTTTGTCCATCGGGGCGGACGATCATGCCCTCGATATCATCCGCCGGTTTTCTTATGGCGTTGGCGTGGCCAATCTGCTGCGCGCGCTTCCCCAGCTCTATGCCGCCGGGCGCAGTCCGCTGCCCCTGAGAGACCTTGATCGCAACGCTATTGCCGAAGGGCGGGTCCCGGATCAGATGGCAGATCTGTTGCACGAAATATGCGAGGACGCCGCAGCGGATATTCAGGGGGCGCGGGCACAGCGTCGGAAATTGCCCAAAACCCTTCGCCCCGTGATGCTGCCGGGTTGGCAGGCCATGATCCCGGTCTCGCGCGTGTATCAGGACCCGCGAACAGCCTTGCAGCCGCATGAAACGTCGGAAATCCGGAAATCCGCCAGTCTTGCATGGCGTTCGCTGTCAGGTCGTTGGTGAGCGCTGCTTGCCACCGATTACGAACCAGATTAGCGCGCCTCCGGCCAGCATCAGGAAAGGGATCATGGCGTAGTTGACAGCGGCCCACCCTGTCTGTGCATCGCCGCCGGAACAGTTCATCAATCCGCCTGAGCTGAGCGACGCGATTGTCACCATGCCGAAGACAGCGAAATCATTCATGCCCTGAACGCGTCCGCGTTCCTCGGGCGTGTGAGCTTCGGCCAGCATGGTGGTGCCGCCGATGAAGCCGAAATTCCAGCCGATGCCCAAGAGCACCAGTGCGATATAGAAATTTTCGAGCGAAACACCTGCCAGAGCGACCATCCCGGCGCCGGCCAGAATGACGAGCCCCGTGGCGATAATCAGCTCTACCCCGAAACGACGGATCAGGTGGCCGGTGAAGAAGCTGGGGATAAACATGGCCAGCACGTGGGCCGACACGATATTTGCTGCATCATCTGTTTCAAATCCACAGCCGACCACGGCCAGCGGCGTGGAGGTCATGACGAGGTTCATCAGGGAATAGCTGACCATCGCCGCAATCATTGCAACAACGATATGTGGGTCTTTCAGCAACTCACGTCGAGAGCGCCCTTGCGGAGCATCTTCAGCCGGTTTCACAGGTTTCGGGATATTCAGGAACGCAAACAATGATACGCCGACGATGTTCAGGATGATCACCGTGATGTACGACCCCAGAAATTCGATTGGCAGGAACAGATCCGTTGTGGCCTTCACCAGTTGCGGCCCAATGATCGCAGACAGCAACCCGCCCGCCATCACCCAGCTGACCGCCTTGGGCAGGTATTCGGGGGTGGCCAAATCGGTGGCCGCAAACCGATAAAAACCCTGTGCGCTCATATACATACCGGTGATCAGCGATCCGAGCAGGAATACAGGGAAGGAGCTGATCCACAACGCGTAAGCCGAAATCGCCGCCCCGGTTGCCCCGGCCATCGCGCCCATCACGAACCCGAACCGCCGACCACGTGCCTGCATGACCGAGGACATGATGGGTGCGCTTAACATAGAGCCCAACACGATCAGGGAAATCGGCAAAGTCGCCAAGCAGGGGTTAGAGGCCAGATATTGCCCAGACAACCCGCCCAGCACAAACATCACAGGCATCTGGCTGCCAAGGATCGCCTGGGCAGCTATCAAAACCTTCACATTGCGTTTGGCTAGGGTGTCATTTGCTACATTCATTGCAGAAGTTCTACGGCTGGAAACTGGAGAATTCCAGCAGGAAATGGGTTTAACAGTGCGACTCTTTGAACTAGCCTGATCGCCCTGAACAGGAGGGGACATGGTCGGGCGCATCATCACCAAACACGCGGATATCGCTGAGGGTCTGGAATGGCTGTGCGATACCGAGCCCCGCTTTCGTATCGCGGCCGAAGCCTGTCCGAAACTTCCGCTTCGCCGTCGTAAGGACGGATTTGCGGAATTGTTGAATGCGATTACCTCGCAGCAATTGTCCGTTGCCTCTGCCGACGCCATCTGGGCGCGGATGGAGGCGGCGGGGATGACGGAACCAGATGCGATCCTTGCTGCCCATGATGACGACCTGCGCGCCTGCGGGTTTTCGCGGCAGAAAATCCTCTATGCCCGCGATCTGGCGGCATCGGGGATCGACTATCGCAAACTGCGCAAAACCCCGACAGATGAGGTCATCGGCCAGCTCGTCGCCGTGAGGGGCATCGGCCCGTGGACGGCTGAAATCTATGCGATGTTCAGCCTCGGACGTGCCGATGTGTTTGCGCCGGGTGACCTCGCGCTGCAGGAGGCAGCCCGCGTCCTGTTCGATTTACCCGACCGTCCCAAGGAAAAAGCGTTCCGCGAGATGGCTGTAGCCTGGTCCCCCTGGCGATCGGTTGCGGCGCGTCTTCTTTGGGCCTATTACCGGGTGGCTAAGGACAGGGAAGGGATCAGATGAAATTTACAGGACCGCGCCGCGCCGCGAAATCGGGGACAGCAGACAGCCTTGTGATTTTTCTGCATGGCTACGGGGCTGATGGGAATGACCTGATCGGGTTGGGCGACGTATTGGCAGATCATCTGCCTGACACGGTATTTGTTGCCCCGAATGCGCCGGAAAAATGTGTGAACAATCCGATGGGATACCAATGGTTCCCGATCCCGCATATGGATGGCTCGTCCGCGGAGATGGCGGCCCAGTCATTTGTACGATCCGAAAAGCTTCTGAATGATTTCATCACCGACATAATGGCGGCGGAGGGGATTGGCCCGGACAAAACCATCCTTGTTGGATTCTCCCAAGGCACGATGATGTCGCTGCATGTCGGTCCACGCCGCGACGAGCAACTGGCCGGGATCGTTGGGTTCTCCGGTCGCCTGCTGGAACCGGAGCGGCTGGAGTCAGAGGTGAAAACCAAACCGCCGATATTTCTGATCCATGGCGATCAGGATCAGGTTGTGCCGCCGGAAAACCTGCCACTCGCGGCAGATTCGCTGAGTAAAGCAGGGTTTGAGGTCTATACGCATATCTCCGAAGGGATGGCGCATGGGATCGCGCAGGATGGGCTGAGCCTTGCGCTCCAGTTCATGTTGAAAATGCTGGGTAAGTTGTAAAAACTCCACACTGTCAAATCTATGTCACAAAACCCCTTCATATAGGGTCTTGTCAGGGGGCTAAACCAAGATATAGTCGCCTGTAACTGGGACGGGGGTGTCCCGTCTTGGTGCGAATTCGCAAATCAGGACGGGATGACGAGTCACCATGAATGTCCACATCAATAACTTTGTCCGCCAGCCGGGGTTCACCAAGCATCACCCGGCGCTGGTTCTGAATGCGGACTTCCGGCCCTTATCTTACATGCCGCTATCGCTTTGGCCCTGGCAGGAGGCGATCAAAGCGACCTTCCTCGATCGCGTTTCCGTGGTGGCGGAATATGACGAGGTGGTACACTCGCCATCACTGGAAATGCGGATTCCGTCCGTGGTGGTGCTGAAGGAATTTGTAAAGCCAGCGCGGGTTGCAGCTTTTACGCGGTTCAACCTGTTCCTTCGCGATGAGTTTCAGTGCCAGTATTGCGGATCCAAGGGTGATATGACCTTCGACCATGTGATCCCGCGATCCAAAGGCGGAAAGACTACATGGGAAAATGTGGTGGCGTCTTGTGGGCCGTGTAATTTGCGCAAAGGGTCGAAATCACTTCATCAGACGGGGATGCGCTTGGCGAAACCGCCAATACGTCCTGCACCTGCGCAGTTGCAGAACAAGGGGCGGAAGTTCCCGCCCAACTACCTACATGACAGCTGGATGGATTATCTGTACTGGGATGCCGAGCTGGAAGAGTAGGCCCAGAGCCACAATAGAACCAGTACAAACGAGGCTATAGCGTTATAGCCCGCCATGGTAATTCCGAACAGGTCCCAGACGATATCGTCACACATGACAAGTGTAACAGGTGCGTTAAAATCCAATAGGTTATCGGTGTTTGTTAAACCTGTTCCGGTGCAGCTGGAGGGGCCTTCCCACCATTTCTGTTCCACACCCGCGTGATAAAGGCCAAGCCCCGCACTGACGACCATTGCGGCAGCGCCCAGCAAGGCCAATACGCGTTTAGGCAGGACGAAGATCAGCACGCCTATCGCGATTGCGATCCCGTGCGGCCATCGTTGCCAGTAGCACATGGCACAGGGCTGATAGCCGCCGATATATTGAAAGCCCAGCGCACCGAGCAGCAGGGCGGCAGAGCCGGCGGCGGCCAGCAGGCCTCGTTTCTGAAACGCTGTCAGGACAGCCATAGGACGTAGAACCCTCCGATCAGCAGTAGCACACCAATGGTGAAAACCAGACCCAAACGGCGCTCGATAAAGTCGCGCATGGGGGTACCGAATTTCCACAATAGTCCGGCCACGATATAGAAGCGAATGCCGCGTGCAATCAGATTAAACAGCATGAAAGTCACAAAGTTGAGACCGGTTGCCCCAGACAGGATCGTGGTCGCTTTGAACGGCACTGGTGTGATGCCCGAGATCAGCAGGATCGCCGCGCCATATTCATTGTAGTACCCGGCGAAATCGTTGAATGCATCGGTCTTGCCGTAAGCCTCTAGAATTCGGACGCCGAATTCTTCGTAAAGGAAAGCGCCAAACACGTAACCCAACGCCCCACCGAGGACGGAGAAAACTGTGGTGATCCCGGCAATCAGCCATGCGCGACGCGGGGTGGCGAGCACCATGGGAATGACCAATGCGTCAGGGGGAATCGGAAAGACGGAGGCCTCGAAAAAGCTGACTAGGGCCAGCACCCACAGGGCGTGGCGGCTTTCAGCCAGTGACATGGTCCAATTATATAGCCCGCGTATCATCGCAGCTATGCACCATGCCCGTGCACTCAGGTCAAGCCTGTAGACACACGAATGTATCTTTACGCGGTGATCGGCTTTTGGTAGCAGATGCCACGCACGGACCGTGATGCTACCGCCGGTCCATTTTGTGCCCGAGTGGCGGAATTGGTAGACGCAGGGGATTCAAAATCCCCCGCCGCAAGGTGTGCCGGTTCGAGTCCGGCCTCGGGTACCAAATTATCCAAGCAAATATCGGGATATCCGAAAGGCCTTGTGAGTTGAGAGTACCTCATCTGCCCGAACAAATTGATATTGTTCGGGTTACCTACTCAGCCTTAGCGAAGGATTAAAGAACGGTGACGTTTGCGCCCGTATCGGTGAGCTTCAGATTGTATTTCTGTTGCGCCCCGCTGCCGTCTGCATTCGCGGCACATGTGACATTAAAGTCGGTGCCGGAATCGTCGACCTGCTCGACATTGCCAACCACTGCCAAGCAGGGATGTCCGCTCATTTGAATGAACGTGCTGATGATATTGCGATGATCGCTTTCGTCATCCGCCAGCGCCGGTGCTGCAAGCAAGGCAGCAATAACCATAGTTTTTTTGATATGTTTCATGCTTCGACCTACCGTTTCGTTTCGTCTCACTATATCCGGGCGGGAAATTGAAATACAGAGGCTTGCGCTCAAGATCCTGTTATTGGCAAGAAATTGCCTTATCGTCCGGATACAAAATTCCAACGGTCATGCATCCAATACCATTGCCCGGGGTTTTGCCTGATCTTCGCGCTGAGGAAATCATTCGCGGCTTGCATCATTGTGACGGGGTCACTGTGGGGGATGGGGTCGTCCATCCAGATTTTGACGGAGCGGCCGTCATCCTGACGCTCACAGTAAATCGGGATCAGATCGATCTGGTATTTCAACGCGATTTCTGCCGGCGCTGTTGAGGTTGATGCCGGATGACCCAAAAATTCTAACATCTCGCCCTGATCATATTTCTGATCGATCAGGATAGCGCCGGGCTCGCCACCGCGGATATGTTTTATCAGTTGCATGGTGCCCTTAGCGCCTTTGGGGAAGAGCGGAGCACCAGCAGCTTCGGAACTCGACTGAAACAGTTTTTCGAAATACGGATTATTGTGGGGGCGATAGACCGCTCCAAGAGAGATCCCGTCGCGTTTCAGCAGATTTCTTGCGGCTTCCCATTGTCCGTAATGGGCAGAGACAATCATGCTGCTTTTTCCGTTTTTATGATTGTCGAGCATGCGCTGATATCCGGGGCCCTCAGCAATGAACGTATCTTTCAGCTGACTGAACTGATCGTTATTCAGGATTTCGACAAGCGTTTGCCCAAAGGTTCTGGAGACCTCACCCAGAATTTGCTGTTTCTCCTGCGCCGATTTTTCGGGAAATATCTTTCCGAGATTGGTTAAAATCCGGTTTTTTGGTTTGGACAGATTGCGCAGCAACCAAGCCACAGCCGCACCGGAAATCCGGATGCGGGTATGATACGGCAACAGTCGCGTAATCCCGAGCAGAAGCCGGGTCAGGCCGAATTCAATTCGGTGGTATATGTTGCTTTTGTTCATCTGCGATCAGGCAATCTGCACTTTTCAAAACAAAAGGGCGCACAGTCCTGTGCGCCCACCGTTTCCATACCGGTCATATTACTTCGCCGGATTGATCATCATGACCATCTGGCGGCCTTCCATCTTGGGAATGGCTTCGACTTTGCCCAGTTCCTCAACATCTTCGGCGACCCGCTCCAGAAGCTTTCGACCCAGTTCCAGATGCGCCATTTCACGGCCGCGGAATCGCAGGGTAACTTTGACCTTGTCGCCATTTTCCAGAAACCGGAAAACGTTGCGCATTTTGACTTCATAGTCATGCGTGTCGGTGTTCGGGCGGAATTTGACTTCCTTGATCTCGATAATTTTTTGTTTCTTACGGGCTTCGCTTTCGCGTTTTTGTTGCTCGTATTTAAACTTTCCGTAATCCATGATCTTGCACACGGGCGGATTGGCGTTCGGAGAGATCTCCACGAGGTCCAATCCTGCGTCTTCGGCCAGTTGCATTCCCTTAGCTGGGGTGACAACACCGACATTTTCGCCGTCTGCACCTATCAATCGAATTTCGTCTGACCGGATACGTTCATTCACTCTCGGTCCGGTGTCGCGCGTTGGCGGCGCGTTATGTGGTCTGCGGGCTATGTTAAAGCTCCTTTGGTTGTTTCATTTCGGGGCAGGAATCCGCCCCTTCGGATAACTGTAGAATATATAGGCTTACGTCAATAGGGATACAGGGGAAATCCGGCGTTATCCGACGAAACTTCGATGGTCAATTCTGGTAGTTGGTCACAATGTTGCCTAACTGTATCGTTACAGGGGCGGCGTTCCGACATGTATTGGGTGTGCACGTGGAACAGTGAAAGGTAACGGGACCTGTGAGAAATATATTAGCGATTATTGCTGCGGTCGCCATAATTGTGCTTGCGATATGGGCTTCCAGCCGGAGCGACCAGACTCCGGGTGTCGTCCCAACGATTACTGAGACGCCGATTGATCCGCCAGTTACGAGCGACTGATCAGACCAGCATCGTCAGCGGGTTTTCGATATAATTGACAATTGATTGCAGGAATGCCGCGCCGAGCGCCCCGTCAATGACCCGGTGATCCACCGACAAGGTAACAGACATGACGGTGGCGGTCGCCAGAGCGCCTTCGTCATTGACGATTGGCTTCTTAACCCCTGCGCCAACGGCCAGGATTGACCCGTGTGGCGGGTTAATCACCGCATCAAAATTGTCGATCCCCATCATACCGAGGTTCGAGATCGCGAAGCTGCCGCCCACATATTCATGTGGCGCAAGTTTCCGATCACGTGCCCGGGCTGCCAGATCTTTCATCTCCGCTGACAGATCCGAAAGCGTGCGCGTATCTGCATCCCGCAGAACCGGTGTGAACAGACCGCCTTCGATTGCCACAGCAACGGCGACGTCCGAGGGTTTCAGTTTCAGGATCCGGTCACCGGCCCAGACGGCGTTGCAATCCGGATTATCCTGAAGCGCCAGTGCACAAGCCTTGATGATGAAGTCATTTACCGACAGCTTCACGCCTTTGCTCTCCAGCTGTTTGTTCAGCTGTGCACGGAAGGCCAACAAGGCATCCAGTTTGATGTCGCGACGCAGATAGAAATGCGGGACGGTCTGCTTTGCCTCGGTCAGGCGGGCCGCAATCGTTTTGCGCATTCCGTCTAGGGTGACTTCCTCATACTCGCGATCAGCATACATTTTCTTGACCGTGTCGCTGCTGGCGCTGGTGGCGAGCGGCGGGGCCGCGTGGGTTTCTTCGCCACTGGCAGCAGGGCGGTAGCTTTCGACATCCGCCTTCACGATCCGACCTTTTGGTCCTGATCCTGATACCGACGCCAGATCAATCCCTTTATCCGCCGCGATCCGCCGCGCCAACGGCGAAGCAAAGATGCGCCCGCCATCCGATTTCGGAGCTGCCGGGGCTGGGGTTGGGGCGGCTTTTGGCGCCGGAGCTGGAGCAGGGGCGGTCGCTTCGGCTTTGGGCGCTTCCTTCGGGGCCTCCGCCTTCGGCGCTTCAGCGGCTTTGGGGGCTGGGGCGGGTGCGTCGGTAATATCATCCGCACTTTCGCCATCTTCCAGCAGGACCGCGATCAGGTCATTGACCTTAACCCCTTCGGTGCCCTCGGCGACGACAATCTTGCCGATCTTACCTTCATCGACGGCTTCGAATTCCATCGTGGCTTTGTCGGTTTCAATCTCGGCAATAACGTCACCCGAGGACACGTCGTCCCCCTCCTTAACGTGCCATTTCGCCAGTGTGCCTTCTTCCATCGTCGGAGACAGCGCGGGCATCAGGATATTGATTGGCATAGCGTGCTCTCCTTAGCGGTAGGTGACTTTCTTGACGGCTTCGATAACTTCGTCGGTCGTGACCAGCGCGAGTTTTTCGAGGTTCGCGGCATAAGGCATCGGAACGTCCTTGCCTGTACAGTTGATAACCGGCGCGTCGAGATAGTCGAACGCCTGTTCCATCAGAACGGCTGAGATATGGTTGCCGATGGACCCCACCGGGAACCCTTCCTCCACCGTGACGCAACGGTTGGTTTTCATCACCGATTTGATCACCGTATCCGTGTCCATCGGGCGCAGCGTGCGCAGGTCCACGATTTCGGCCGACACGCCATCCTCTGCCAGCTTTTCCGCCGCTTCCATTGCGTATTTCATACCGACGCCGAAGCTGACGATGGTGACATCATCCCCTTCACGGGCGATCTTCGCTTTGCCGAGGGGGACGGTGTAATCCTCGATATCAGGCACGTCGAAACTGTGGCCGTACATGATCTCGTTTTCAAGGAAGATCACCGGGTTCGGGTCGCGGATCGCTGATTTCAGTAGCCCTTTGGCGTCAGCCGCCGTGTAGGGCATCACCACCTTCAGCCCCGGGATATGGGCATACCATGCCGCGTAATCCTGGCTGTGCTGTGCGCCCACGCGGGCCGCGGCACCATTCGGGCCACGGAACACGATTGGGCAGGTCATCTGACCGCCGGACATGTAGTGGGTCTTGGCAGCGGAGTTTATGAGCTGGTCCATCGCCTGCATGGCGAAGTTGAAGGTCATAAATTCCACGATCGGTTTTAGTCCGCCAAATGCGGCCCCGATACCTAGTCCGGCAAAGCCATGTTCAGTGATCGGCGTGTCGATGACACGCTTGTCGCCAAATTCATCCAGCAATCCCTGCGAAATCTTGTAAGCGCCCTGATATTGCGCGACTTCCTCGCCCATCAGGAACACATCTTCGTTCTTACGCATTTCTTCAGCCATAGCCGCGTTCAATGCCTCGCGAACGGTCATCTTGGTGAAGGTTGTGCCTTCGGGCAATTCCGGTTCGTCCGGGACAGCGACGCTCGTCTGTGGTGCCGCAGCAGGTTCAGGCGCAGCTTCGGCTGGTTCAGGTGCCGCCTCGGCAGGTTTTGCCTCGGCTTTCGGGGCAGGGGCTTCGATATCGCCGATCTCTTCCCCTTCTTCGACCAGAACGGCGATCAAATCATTAACCTTCACGCCTTCGGTGCCTTCAGGCACAACAATCTTGCCGACAATTCCCTCATCGACAGCCTCGAATTCCATGGTGGCTTTGTCGGTTTCGATCTCGGCGATCACGTCGCCGGAACTGACAGTATCGCCCTCTTTCACCAGCCATTTGGCCAGCGTGCCTTCTTCCATCGTCGGGGACAGGGCGGGCATCAGGATATTGGTCGCCATTATACTGCCTCCCCTTCGCTCTCATCGACATAGACATCTGTCCACAATTCATCGACTGACGGTTCCGGACTTTCACCGGCAAATTCAGCAGCCTCGGCAATGATGCCTTTGATCTCTTTATCGATCTCTTTCAGATCGTCTTCGCTGGCATGTTTGCCGGTCAGCAGGGTCTGGCGAACCTGTTCGATCGGATCATGCTCCTCGCGCATTTTCTGGACTTCTTCACGGGTCCGGTATTTTGCAGGGTCTGACATGGAGTGCCCACGGTAACGATAGGTGCTCATCTCAAGGATATACGGACCCTTGCCCGCGCGGCAGTGGGCGACGGCTTTTTCGCCGGCCGCCTTCACGGCCTGTACATCCATTCCATCGACTTCCTCGCCGGGGATTTCGAACGCTTCCCCGCGAGTATAAAGTTTGGGCGAGGAGGAGGCGCGTTTCTGACTAGTCCCCATCGCGTATTTGTTGTTTTCGATTACATAGACCACCGGCAGCTGCCACAGCGAGGCCATGTTGTAGCTTTCATAAACCTGTCCCTGGTTCGCAGCGCCGTCACCGAAATAGGTGAAGGTCACATTGTCGTTGCCCTTATATTTGTTGGCAAACGCCAGCCCTGTGCCAATTGGCACCTGCGCGGCAACGATCCCGTGACCGCCGTAAAAATCCTTCTCTTTCGAGAACATGTGCATGGAGCCGCCCTTACCCTTGGAATAGCCGCCTTCACGCCCCGTCAATTCCGCCATCACGCCCTTCGGGTCCATCCCGCAGGCCAGCATATGGCCGTGGTCACGGTAAGAAGTGACGCGCGAGTCGCCGTCCTTGGCTGTTGCTTCCAGCCCGACAACCACAGCTTCCTGTCCGATATAGAGGTGGCAGAACCCACCGATCTGGCCCATTCCGTAAAGCTGACCGGCTTTTTCTTCGAACCGACGGATCAGCAGCATTTCGCGGTAATACTCGAGAAGTTCTTCCTTCGAGACATTCGGCTTCTTGGCGGCCATGGACACTCCTTGAAGTGGTTTAATACTGAACTATTATTATACGGCATCTGGGAGGAGAGGTCACGCGGATTTTTTCCCTTAATTATAAGGACTCGTAAAAATCATTTCTATGACATCAGCGCGGACAGAATCTGTGGGTGATGTTCGGCAAAGGCCGCAGACTCCCGCGCCCAATGGTCAATATGTCCACCGTCGACCAGTCGTTGAGTAGCTGCCTCGCCCACCATTTGGCGAATGGAGGCCGGGTTGCACATGTGGCGCAGAACTTCGTCCACCATGTCCAGAAGGGCAGCGAAATCGTCAGTGCCATATTCGGTGCAAATTGCCCGGATGCGCGGCGCGCCGTCCAGCTCTCGCGCTGAGGCGTCCGCCATGTCCCCATCGGTAAAACTCAACGGTGCCATCCAGTATGTCAGATAGGCCAAATCCCACAGTCTTGGCCCCGGACCCGCCAGATCAAGATCAATGATTCCAACAGGGCGATTATTGCGAAAGATCATGTTGTAAGGGGCGAAATCCGCGTGGCAGATCACGTCGGCGTCAGGACGCGAGAATGCCCAGCCATCGGGGTGCCGAGATACCAAGGGTTCAGTTGCATCGTGAAATTCACGCAGCATCCGCACCGTGATCCGCAAAGTTTCGTCGTCCGTCCATAACGTGTCGGGAAAGTCCGGCGATCCGGAGATGAAAGACAGAATCTCACGACCCTTATCGTCAATTCCCAAGAAACGGGGCGTATAGGGATAGCCTGCATCCTCGAGATGCCTCAGCAACATATGGACATTCGCAGCATGCGGACCGATCGTCCGCCGCACCGTGTCGCCTATGCGCACAACTTCGGCATTGATGTTGCCGCCTGACAGGGGGATTTCATTTTCCATAGCTGAAAACACTCTGCCGGCGGCAGCTTGTCAACGAATGATAATCTCGTCTCCACGCGCCATGCCGAGGACCTTGCGGGTTTGCTCGTCAAGCAAATCAAGATCAAGGAAGTCGTTTGACAGGCGCTCCGTCCGGTTTTCCAGTTCTTCGCGTTGGACCTGCAATTCTTCGAGCGTCATGCGGAGATGAGCTTCTTGTGCTTCGACCTGAAACAGGCGGAACATGCCGTATTCGCCCTGAAGCCCGGCATAGCCGAACAGACCAACACCGGCGATAATCATCGCCGACATGATCAGACCGAAGAATCCGTTCTTGGCGGAAACCTGTTCCAAATTCTGCTGCCTCGTTTCGCGGACGATTGCTTCGCCTCTGAAACGAATCATGTCACAAGTGATTCGCCTTGGGAATCCCTAAAATGATTCGCAGGCTAAAAAATATGTGATTCCAGAATGTTAACGAATTCTCAACATATAGGGGGAAGCCGTGCGCCCCTCCCCAATGGCTAGTTCCAGAAGGACAGCCATTCGGCAAAACCATTGATCTGGTGGAACCAGAACCCCAACAGGTCCCAGTGGAAATAGTAACGATCAGCCAGATAAGTGGCGATCAACAGGAACGCAAAGAACAGGGCTGTTTTGTTAGTCATACCTGCCCATCCGGATGCACATTCCTTTCTGAAACGCGAATACCCGACCTTGGCCGGGTATTCGTTTTGATCCCGTTAACAGGGTTAGAGCAATGCTTCGGCCTTGGCGACGACATTCTCTGCTGTGATGCCGAAATGTTTGTACAAATCTTCGATAGGGCCGGAGGCGCCAAAGCTTTCCATCCCGACAAAATCGGCCTTCTTGGAATTGCCGCGCTCGCCGGTTAGCCATTTGTCCCAACCCATACGGGCGGCGGCCTCGATGCCAATACGCACAGACCCGGCAGGGAGAACGCGCTTGCGATAGGCTTCCTCCTGCGCTTCGAACAGTTCCCAGCAAGGCATGGACACGACACGTGTTCCGATGCCTTTAGCCTCAAGCAGTGCCTTCGCCTCCAGCGCAATTGCCACTTCGGAGCCGGTTGCCAACAGGATTACCTGCCGTTTCGCTTCCGCATCCGCCAGAACATAAGCGCCCTGCGAGGTCAGGTTCTTGTTGGTATGTTTTGTGCGAACCGTTGGCAGACCCTGACGTGTCAGCGACAGAACCGATGGGGCGTCCTTCGCCGACATGGCCAATTCCCATGCTTCGGCGGTTTCCACCGTATCTGCGGGACGGAAAACATTCATGTTAGGCGTCGCTCGCAATGCGGCCAAATGTTCAATCGGCTGGTGGGTAGGACCGTCTTCGCCCAAACCGATGGAGTCATGGGTCATGACGTACACGACACGTTGCCCCATCAGGGCAGACAGACGCATCGCGCCCTTGGCGTAGTCACTGAACACCAGGAACGTGCCACCGTAAGGGGCGCACCCGCCATGCAAGGCCATACCGTTCATCGCGGCGGCCATGCCGTGCTCGCGAATACCGTAATATACGTAGCGCCCTTTGCGATTGTCCGCATCAAATGTGCCCAGACCTTCGGTCAAGGTATTGTTGGAGCCGGTCAAATCGGCCGAACCGCCGATGGTTTCCGGCATAACAGGGTTCAATGCTGCCAGTGCCATTTCCGAAGATTTGCGTGTTGCGACTTTCGGTTGATCCGCGCTGATTTCCTTTTTCAGGCGTCGCAGCATTGATCCCAGCCGTTTCGGCGGCTCCCCGGCAACAACGCGATCAAATTCCTGCTTTTTCCTGTCGGACAGGTTTTCCGCGACATTTACTTCCCAGGCTTTGCGATCAACTTCACCGCGGGAACCGATTTCCTGCCAGGCTTTTTTCACGTCGGCGGGAATGGAGAAAGGTTTGGCCGTCCAGCCATAAATTTTCTTCGTCGCGGCGATTTCCTCTTCGCCGAGCGGAGAACCATGCGCCTTATTACTGTCCTGTTTGTTCGGTGCGCCAAACCCGATATGGGTTTTACACCCGATCAACGAAGGCAGAGGGCTTTTCTTCGCCTGCGCAATGGCCTGATCGATTGCCTCCGGATCATGCCCGTCACAGCTGAAGACCGACCAGCCGGCAGCGGCAAAACGGTTGAGCTGATCAGTAACGTCGGAGGCCGAGACCTCGCCATCAATAGTGATGTTATTGTCGTCCCAAAGCACGATCAGCTTGCCCAGCTTCTGCACCCCGGCAAGCCCGATTGCTTCATGGCTGATACCTTCCATCAGGCACCCGTCGCCCGCAATGACATAGGTGTAATGATCGACGATCTTTTTACCGAAACGACCAGCCATTGATTGCTCCGCCATTGCCATACCGACGGCTGTCGCCAGTCCCTGACCCAACGGTCCGGTGGTGGTCTCAATACCAGCGGCGTGGCCATATTCTGGATGGCCCGCAGTCTTTGACCCAAGCTGACGGAAATTCTTGATCTCCTCCATGGTCATATCTTTGTACCCGGTGAGGTGCAGCAGACCATAAAGAAGCATCGACCCATGACCTGCAGATAGGACGAACCTGTCGCGGTCCGGCCAGTCGGGGTTGGCGGCATCAAATTTCAGATGTTTCTCGAACAGAACAGTTGCGACATCTGCCATCCCCATCGGCATCCCCGGGTGACCGGAATTCGCCGCCTGAACGGCATCCATAGCCAAAACGCGTAACGCGGCGGCTTTCTTCCAATGATCGGGATGTTGTGTCTTCAGGTCTTCGATGTTCATGATGGCTCCTCACCTCCGGTTGTTAAAAACCTTGTTACCAGCCCCAATCGGGCGGTCAAGCGCTTGGGGGGGCGCAAAAGGCGCAAAAATGGTTAGAATAGCAATATCGACACCCAAATAACGATTCGCAGGCGATAAGCGGACAGGGAAGAGCAGATATGAGCGAAATCAAAGACCTGGAAAATCGGTTGCGGAAGGCAATCGAAAAGATCGAAAAAGCTGTAAACAGCCCTCAACCTCCGGAGGATTCGGGCGACCTGGCGGCGGAGAATGCCTCGCTGAGGGAACAGCTTCAGCAATTCAAACAAGAACGGCGCGAGGATATGAAACTGATTGATCAGATTGCCGGCAAAGTTGATCAAATGATGGAGGCGACAAATGCCTGAAGTTTCCATTCAAATCGGCGGTCGAAATTTTCTACTGCAATGTGAAGCTGGTGAGGAGCCGCATCTGCAGGCGGCCGCCAAGATGCTGGATATCGAGGCCTCAACTTTGCAAACGCAAACAGGGCGGTTACCGGAATCGCGGATGTTGCTGATGGCGGGGCTGATGCTGGCGGATCGATTCAAGGAAAACCAGTGGCAGGCCGGATCCGCGGAAGAGCGGATCAAATCGCTGGAAAATCAGCTGCGGGCGGCAGAGACAAAAATCGCTGCCCTCAATGCCGCGCAGCCCAAAGCTTTCCCCGAAGCAGAGACACTTGCATCCTATTCGGACGCAGTTGAACGATTGGAAAATCTGGCGAAGCAGATCGAGACGACTTAACCGTTTGCTTCGCGGATTTTGTCAGCGGCGTCTTTGTCAAACGTGATGCCGTTTTCGGAAAACAGCTGATCCAACTCACCTGAAAGGGTCATTTCGGTGATGATGTCACAGCCACCAACAAATTCGCCTTTGACATAAAGCTGCGGGATGGTCGGCCAGTCCGAAAAATCCTTGATGCCCTGACGGATTTCGTCGTCCGCCAGCACGTTCACATCTTTGAACTGGACGCCCATGTAATTCAGCACCCCGGCCACGCGGCTGGAGAAGCCACATTGCGGCATGGTTGCGGTGCCTTTCATAAACAGCACAACGTCGTTGGCGTCGATATCGGCTTTGATTGTGTCTTGAGCGGTCATTATTGTCTCCTGACTATCTCTCCCACACCGGGGAGAATTTGAGCAGATCGTAACTTCGGCGAAGGAAAGTGGCAATCCCGCGCCATGTGTTCAGTCGGGGGCTTTCGTTGTCAGCGCCAGCGCGTGCAGTTCTCCTTGTGCGCCGTCCATCTTTCCCTTTAACGCTGCATATACCATCTGGTGCTGTTTGACTCGGTTTAGCCCGCGAAATTCTTCGGCCACAACGGTCGCAGCATAATGGTTTCCGTCACCGGCCAGATCGTCGATCTTTACCTGCGCGCTTGGGAAACTTTCCTTGATCAACGCTTCGATTTCGCGTGCTTCCATCGCCATTGGGCACCTCCGTTAGCTTAAATTTAGGCGCGGATTGCCCGGCCCGCAAGGGTGGCGTTATTGCGCGACCTTCAGCAGCCCGCCCGAATGTGCATCCCGCACCTCTGCGAGCGGCAACGAGATTTTACCCAATGTAATCGTCTCGCCACCAAAACCGCCAACTTTGCGCAGCGGCACGCCAGCTTCGCGCGCAAGAGCAGACAGCGCTTCAGCATTCTCGCGGCTACAGGCCAGCAGATATCGCGCCTGATCTTCTCCGTAAAACCAGCCTGCATCGCTTGACCCGGCGGCAATCACGGATACGCCGACGCCTGCAGACAGACCCATTTCCACGGCCGCGACTGCCAGGCCACCGTCGCCAAGATCGTGCGCAGCGCTGATCAGACCCTCGGCCTTCGCGGTACGCACAAATTCCCCATGTTTCTTTTCGGTTTCCAGATCGACATGCGGGGCATCGCCATCTTCGCGATCAAACAGCTCGGCCAGCAGGGCGGATTGGCCCAGATGCCCCGTTGTCTCCCCGATCAGGAACAACTGGTCCCCTTCGTTGGGGCGGTTCGAGATCAGCTGATCCAGATTTTCCAACAATCCAACCGCACCAATCGTCGGCGTAGGCAGGATGCCCGTACCGTCGGTTTCATTATACAGGCTGACATTGCCCGACACGATTGGCATATCGAGCGCCGCTACCGCCTCGCCAATCCCTTTGATGCAGCCAACAAACTGTCCCATGATTTCCGGCTTTTCGGGGTTACCGAAGTTGAGGTTATCCGTCGTCGCCAGCGGTTTCGCCCCCGTTGCACATAGGTTGCGATACGCCTCCGCCACCGCCTGCTTGCCACCCTCAAACGGATTTGCTTTGCAATAACGTGGGGTTACGTCTGATGTGAACGCGAGTGCTTTGTCCGTGCCATGCACGCGGACAACCCCGGCATCCGATCCGGGTCGCACGGTGGTATCAGCGCCGACCATATGGTCATATTGCTGCCAAACCCAGGCGCGCGATGAATAGTTCGGGCTGCCGAGGATGGTCAGCAACGCCTCGCGCAGATCAACTTCGGGCACGTTTATCAAGGCAGGGGCAGGCGGAGTTTCCACCCAAGGGCGGTCATATTCCGGGGCGGTCCCCGAGAGCGCCTTCAGCGGCAAATCCCCCATGACTTCCCCGTTGTGGCGGATCAGGAACCGGTCCTCGGCAATCGTTTCGCCGACAATCGCGAAATCCAGATCCCACTTGTCGAACACCGCTTTCGCCTCTGCCTCTTTCTCGGGCTTCAGCACCATCAACATGCGTTCCTGACTTTCGGAGAGCATCATTTCATAGGCGTTCATGTTTTCTTCGCGAACCGGCACCTTCTCCAGATCCAGCGCCACGCCAAGGTTCCCTTTATCACCCATTTCTACGGCCGAGCAGGTCAGACCCGCTGCGCCCATATCCTGAATAGAAATTACCGCGCCGGTCTGCATCAGCTCCAGCGTCGCCTCCATCAAGCGTTTTTCGGTGAACGGATCGCCCACCTGAACGGTCGGGCGCTTTTCCTCGATCGTGTCGTCGAACTCGGCCGAAGCCATCGTCGCCCCGCCAACGCCGTCACGCCCAGTTTTGGCGCCAAGGTAAACAACCGGCATCCCTACGCCCGACGCAGCAGAGTAGAAAATTTTGTCCGCGTCAGCCAAGCCAGCGGCAAAGGCATTTACCAAACAGTTGCCGTTATAGGCCTTGTGAAAGCGAACCTCGCCACCGACGGTCGGGACACCAAAACAATTGCCGTAGCCGCCGACACCCTCGACAACACCATTCAATAGCTGCCGCGTTTTGGGATGCGAGGGCTCCCCGAAAGACAGCGAGTTCATCGCCGCAATCGGGCGCGCACCCATCGTAAACACGTCCCGCAGAATGCCACCAACCCCGGTCGCCGCGCCCTGATAGGGTTCGATATAGGACGGGTGGTTATGGCTTTCCATTTTGAAAACAACGGCTTGGCCGTCACCGATATCGACAACGCCCGCATTCTCGCCCGGTCCACAAATCACCTGCGGGCCTTCGGTCGGCAGCGTGCGTAACCATTTCTTCGAGGACTTATAAGAACAATGCTCGTTCCACATGGCCGAGAAGATGCCCAGTTCCGTGAAGGTCGGCTCGCGTCCCAGCAGGTCCAGAATGCGCTGATATTCCTCCTGATTGATGCCATGTTCGCGGACAAGATCGTCAGTGATTTCCGGTTCGCTCATACGGGCAACTCCATCAAAAGGATTCGTGGGTGTTTTACTGTGCACGCGTTAAGGATGGAAGGCGCAATTCCGTTGAAATGCACCTTTCGATCCGATAGCAATTGCCTATGGGCAAACCATTCAAAATTTTTGGGATAGGGCTGAACAAAACCGGCACCACAACGCTGAAACTGGCGCTGCGCCGGTTGGGCTATGATCATTCCAAACGTCAGACACCGCTGGCGCGGGCGTGGCTGGAAGGTGATCTTGCCCCAATCTGGGCTGAAGCCGATGCGCACGAGTCGTTCGAGGACTGGCCCTGGCCGCTGCTCTATCGCGAGCTGTGGGATCGCTATGGCGACCGCGCGCGCTACATCCTGACAACCCGATCCTCGGCGGAGCGCTGGGTGGAGAGCCTGAAAAAACATTCCGAACGAACGTCGGGCGTGATGATTCGTCAAGGTATATTCGGCTACAAGTTTCCGCATGGGGTGGAAGCCGAACATGCCGCATTCTACGAGCGTCACAATGCGGAGGTCAGATCATTTTTTGCTGACAAACCAGACGTTTACACCGAACTGAACTGGGAGGCCGGGGATGGCTGGCTGGAGCTGTGCCGGTTCCTGCAAGTCCCTGTTCCGAACCGTGATTTCCCCCATGGGAACGCCGGGCGGGATGCCAATCCTGACCCGGAGCAGGTGGAACAGAACCGCATTAAAATCCGGCGGCACCTTCGGAAATTGAAAGCAGATTAGAAATTCTGAGCCCGCTGGCGGGCGTGTGCGCTGTCTATGTCGCTGACCCCCAGAAGGTTGGCGACCAGTCGCAGGAAGCCGTCTTCCTCATGGTCACGGACATCATCTGCCAGCACAACCCTCCAGAGTTTTTCCACCACAGCTGTGCGGTCTTCGTAAGGAACAGCGTCTTTGATCGCGCGGGTAAAGCGGACCGTATCGGGGGCTTCTGCTTCCAGCGTTTCGGCCTGATGACGCAGCTCTGTCGCTTCTTTGGCTGACAACTGATAGCGATCGGCCAGCATCATGTCGATCAGCGCGATCTCCGCGTCAGCATAGTCATTGTCAGCCCGTGCCACGCGTACCAACAGGGCAGCTAGGGCTAGGCGGGCATCTGAGTCAGGGAGTTGAGCCTGTGCTTCAGTTCCCAACAATCGGTTGAGTAAGGTTTCGAACATGATCGCAATATAGATGCGCAACGAAGAACCGCAAGCGGCTTTGAACGCAAATTTCTGTTATATACGGGGGGATTACCCATGGGTAATTGGGGTGTTTTTCGTAATAAAATCAATGGAGAAAGAAAATTATATTAACCAAACCAATTTGATTTCAGAATTTAGCAATCTTTATCATTAACAATCCAAACGATGAACAGATATTCATGGTTTTCCGTCTTTGCCCCTTCAATTTTTCTTTGGACCAGTCGGTATGCCCGATCAATATCGCGATGCTGTTCCCAATCTTCTCCTCCATCCAAGCCAAGAATGGAATAGCTCAGGTCGGCTTGTACTTGCAGTCCGACTACCCTGAACGCTTCCATCGATTGAATGACAGCATTTCTCTCTCTAAAATAGATCAGTGAAGCTTCAAGTTCTGATACCGAAAGCTCCCTAGATCCCTTGGCGGTTTGAGCTTCGGAATATATGTCTTCGAAATCCAAATTCGCGCTCGCAGATGACTTACACCAACCGCGACTGATCCACCGCTGCGCCAATGAAACTGGCGAACAGGGGGTGCGGATCGAACGGGCGGGATTTTAGTTCCGGATGGTATTGTACGCCGATGAACCACGGATGGTCGGTGCGCTCGACAATTTCCGGCAGACGGCCATCAGGTGACATACCGGAGAAAATCAGACCCTTGTCTTCGAGCTTGGCCTTGTATTCCAGATCGACCTCGTAGCGGTGACGGTGGCGTTCGGAAATTGCGGTCTCGCCGTAAATCTTGGCGACTTTTGATCCTTCGGACAGATCAGCGTTATAGGCACCGAGCCGCATGGTGCCACCTTTGTCATCGCTGACCTCGCGCTGGATAGTGCGGTTGCCTTCCAGCCATTCTTTCAGGTGATAGACGACGGGCGTGAAGCGGCGCTCGCCGGCTTCGTGGTCGAATTCTTCGGACCCTGCATCTTTGATGCCGGCCTGGTTTCGCGCGGCCTCGATCACGGCCATTTGCATGCCAAGGCATATCCCGAGGTAGGGGATATTCTGCTCGCGGGCATATTCAACAGCCTTGATTTTGCCTTCGGTCCCGCGCTCTCCAAAGCCCCCCGGTACCAGGATTGCATCGAATTTTTCAAGGTAAGGCGTAGGGTCTTCGCGTTCGAAAATTTCGGCGTCGATCCATTCAGCATTCACTTTCACGCGGTTATGGATGCCGCCATGGGTGAGGGCTTCGGCAATGGATTTATAGGCGTCTTCAAGCTGCACATATTTCCCGACAATCGCGACATTCACTTCGCCTTCGGGGTTGAAGATGCGGTCAGCCACGTCGTCCCATTTCGCCAGATCCGGGGTTTTCTGCTCCAACCCGAACGCATCCAGCACCGCGCGATCCATACCTTCGCGATGATAAGCAAGCGGGGCTTCGTAGATCGATCGCAAATCAGGCGCAGCAATCACGCTGTCGGGGCGCACGTTGCAGAACAGCGCCAGTTTCTCACGCTCCTTATCCGGGATCGGGTGTTCCGAGCGGCAGACCAGAATATCCGGCGCGATCCCGATGGAGCGCAGTTCCTTGACGGAGTGCTGGGTCGGTTTGGTTTTCAATTCGCCGGAGGCCGTGATGTAAGGCAGCAGCGTCAGGTGCATAAAAATACACTCGCCGCGTGGTTTGTCCTGTGCGAACTGGCGGATGGCTTCGAAAAACGGCAGACCTTCGATATCGCCGACCGTGCCGCCGATTTCGCAGAGCATGAAATCGACCTCATCCTCGCCAATGGAGATGAAGTCTTTGATTTCATTGGTCACATGCGGTATCACCTGAATGGTTTTGCCAAGGTAATCACCGCGCCGTTCTTTTTCCAAAACGGTGGAATAGATGCGGCCCGAGGACACGCTGTCGGTTTTACGGGCCGACACGCCGGTGAACCGTTCGTAATGGCCAAGGTCAAGGTCGGTTTCCGCGCCGTCATCGGTCACGAACACCTCACCATGCTCGAACGGTGACATCGTGCCGGGATCAACGTTCAGATAAGGGTCCAGCTTGCGCAACCGGACAGAATAGCCCCGCGCCTGCAGCAAGGATCCCAGCGCCGCTGACGCTAGACCTTTGCCAAGGCTTGAAACCACACCACCAGTAATAAAAATAAATCGTGCCATGCCTGTTCCGGCCCCCGAATTCTGTCGTTTTTATGGAAGGAACGCATGCCCGCGATCCCTAGTATCACGGGATTTAAGATATAGCGGATTCGGAATGTCTTGCCAAGGCAAGAACCGCAAGATCATGTGGTTTTTTGCCGATTGGGTGCTAGCGGTAGGCGTCCGCGATCCCTTCGGCCAATATATCAAAGACCAAACGGATGCGGCGGGATGTTGTGACCTCGCGATGCGCCACAAGCCAAGTCGGAAAATTCAGCGACGGATGATTGGGCAGCGCGCGCGTGACCAGCGGATCATTATCACCGATATGGCTGTCGAGGACACCAATCCCAAGACCCGCCCGCACCATCGCCCACATTGCCGGGAAGCTGCCGGTTTGCAGGGGGAAATTGTCTTTGGTCAGGTCAAACCCCCAGGCTTTCATGGCTTGCTGATAACTGTCATCGGTTGCGATGTCGATGAAACTGGCCTCGCGCAGGTCATATGGCGTTTTCGGATTGCCGACACTGTTCAGGTATTCCGGTGTCGCATAAAGCTGCGCGCCAACTTCACGGATTTTCTTGGCCACTAGATCGGGTTCGGTAGGGCGGAAATTGCGGATAGCGATGTCCGCCTCGCGCCGTCTTAGGTCGCTTGCCTGATTGGAGGTGATCACCTGAATGCGGATTTCCGGGTGTTCGGCGCGGATGCGTTTCAGGATCGGGGGGAGGAGATATTCTGCATAGGTATCGCTACAGGCGATGCTGACGGTGCCCACAACCGATTGCGACTGGCCGGTTGCGGACAAAGACACGCGGTTCGCGGCCTCGCCCATGGCGCGGACATGGTCCAGCAATTCGGTACCGCTGGGCGTCAGCGTCAGGCCGCGCCCGACGCGTTCAAATAGCACGAGGCCGAGCTCCTGTTCCAGTGCATCCACCTGACGGCCAAGTGTGGGCTGGGTCATACCGAGTGCCCGGGCGGCGGCGGACAATGATCCTTCCTCGGCCGTTACCAAAAACGCCCGTGCCCGGTTCCAGTCGAAATTTACCGATCTCCAATCCATGCGTTTTTGCATAACAGAAAGACGAAATTGGTCAATTTATTAATGGAACGCCGGGCGGTAAACAGAGGGCATATCCGAAATGACCGGATCGAAATCACCCTGCCAGCAATGAGGCAGAGTCAGGGAACGGGACCGGTATGTCTAGTTGAAAGGAGAGGGATATGTCAGACTATACAAAAACTTACGGGCGTTGGGCCGGAATCGGCTACTTCGTTATTGCCGTCGCAGGTGGCTTCGCCATCGCCTATGTGCCAAGCGTCATGGACGTGGCGGGGGACCCGGGCGCGACCGTTGCCAACATCATGGACAATCGCGGGCTTTATGCGCTGGGGCAGGTTGGCGAGATGATCGTGCTGCTGGTCGAGGTCGCGGTGTCCATCATGCTGTTCCACATGTTTCGTAGCGTCAGCCCGACGCTGGCGGGGATCGCCACGGCCTCGCGCCTGATGATGGTGGCGATTATGTCGACGATGCTGTTTTTCACCGCCATGACGCTGAGTTTCGCAGGTGGCGAGGGCTATCTGTCGATCTTCCCCCGTGAACAGTTGGACGCGCTGGCGCTGCTGGCGACCGAAACCCACCATATCGGCGTGAAAATCTGGGAGCTGTTCTTCTGGCTGCACCTTGTGATCCTCGGCGTGCTGGTTGTCCGCTTCCCCCGCACTCCGACGCTGCTGGGCTGGGCCATGGCTATCGGCTCGTTCGGCTACCTGCTGGATGCGGTCACCGGGCTGGTGACACCCAATTTCACTGGCCTTGATTGGCTGGAAGCAATCCTGCTGACGATTGTCACGATTGGCGAGGTTTCGTTCGCCCTGTGGCTGATCATTTTCGGCATTAAATCAAAGTGATGGAGAGAGACATGAAAGCGATTATACACACAGGTTATGGCGCACCGGACCTATTAAAACTGCGCGAAATTGCAACGCCTGCGCCAAAGGCCGGGGAGATTCAAATCAAGGTGCACGCCAGTGCGGTATCCTCGGGTGATGCGCGGATGCGTCGGGCGGATCCCTGGGTCATGAAACTGATTTTCGGTTGGAAACATCTGCGCAGTCAGGTTCAGGGGTTTGTGTTCTCGGGCACTGTGTCAGCGGTTGGCGAAGGTGTCAGCAAATTCGCGGTCGGCGATGAAATCTACGGGACGACGGGGATGAAATTCGGGGCACATGCGGAATATCTGGTCCTGCCGGCTGACGGCGTGATCGCGCCGAAACCCAGTAACCTGAGCCACGAGGAAGCTGCCGCCATCCCGTTCGGGTCCAACACGGCGCTTTACTTCCTGCGCCAAGCCGGAATTGCCAGCGGTCAGCGGATGCTGATCTATGGCGGATCAGGTGCGATCGGTACGGCTGCGATACAGATCGCCAAATATTTCGGCGCGCACGTGACAGCGGTGGCGAGCGGGCGGAATCTGGACCTGATGCGCAGCCTTGGGGCGGACGAGGTGATCGACTACACGGTCGAAGATTTCGCAAGCCGCGGCGTCAGATATGACGTGATCCTCGACACGGTCGGCAAGGCGGATTTTGGCAAGGCCATCGCGTCGCTGACCCCGAACGGCCGGTTTGCACTGGCCTCGGCCGGATTGGGCGACACGATCAGGGCTGTGCTCAACAAACGTGCCGTTGCCGGGGTGATGAAGGAGACCGCCGATGATCTGGCGTTCTTCAACGACCTGATCGAGGCGTGCAAGTTCAAAGCCGTGATTGATCGCAGCTACCCGCTGGAGGATATCGCCGAGGCGCACGCCCATGTCGATACCGGGCATAAGGTCGGGAATGTGGTTATTCGCGTTGCTTGAGGCCTTGGGTGCGAAAATAGTCCTGACTTTCCCGCATCAGCGGCACGCGGCGAGGGCGAAAGCTCTCGTCGCTTTTTGTGCAGGCGCTGATCCGGTCGATACGGAAAGCACGGAAATTGTCGCGCAGTTTACACCACGCGGTCAGCACCAGCGCGCTTTCCATATAGATGATCGCGAGTGGCAGGACGCGGCGTTCAGATGTTGCCCCGAATTTGTCGACGTAGGCGATATCAACCGCGATTTCATCCCGCATAGCTTGGCGCAAGGCAGGCATGTCGATGGTGATGACGGGGCGCGGCGAGAAGCGTTTTGCGTGGAGAAAACTATGCTCCATCAATTGTCGGGTGCGGTCCGGCAGGCAGGCGCGCAGTTTTGACAGGGCGTTTTGGGCGGCGCTGGCCAGCACCGGATCGCCGACCTCGTTCACTTCGCGCAGGCCAAGGATCAGCGCCTCCATCTCGTCGGGCGAAAACATCATGGGCGGAAGGGCGGGGTCCTCGACCAAGGTGAACCCATATCCTGCCTCGCCATCAATCACTGCACCGCTGACACGTAGGCTGTCGATGTCGCGATAGACCGAACGCTTTGAAATCCCCAGCTCAGCCGCCAGATCACGTGCCAGCACCGGCTGCGGCAGGGTGCGCAGCAATTGCATAAGCTGGAGGAGGCGTTCGGAGCGGGACATATTTCACCTTATAGCGGGCTGATGACAAAAACTGGCAACAGGGTATGCCAAAAGATGGCAACAGCAAAGAGGAGAAAATCATGCTGACGCTAATTGTATATCCCCCAGCCTTTGGCGCCCCAACCGCCAGCCCGTTCTGCGTCAAGGCCATGTGCCTGATGAAAGCTTCCGGGCTGGCGTGGCGACCGGAGATTTCCAGCGACCCAAGATCCACGCCAAAGCAAAAGCTGCCGGTGCTTCGTGACGGGGACAAAATAATCCCGGACAGCGATCAAATCCGCGATCATCTGGAAACACGCTACGGTATCGATTTTGACGAAGGGTTGTCGGCACTGGATCGTGCGGTCTCGCGGGCGGTAATCCGTATGGCCGAAGAGAACCTCTATTTCATTCTGGTCTGCAATCGCTGGCTGAATGACAAAAACTGGGAGGTCACACGGCGGGCCTTGTTCGGCCAGATCCCCAAACCTTTGTTCAAATTCGTGACCGGCAAAATCCGCAAACAGGCGATTGCGAATGTGAATGGGCAGGGGATGGGACGGCATTCGGTTCAGGAGCGTGCGGATCGGGCAGCTAAGGATTTGGCAGCAATTGAAACCCTGCTGGATGGCAAACCGTTTCTGTTCGGGGATAAGCCCTCGGCGGCGGATATGTCGGTTGTCCCGATGCTTCATGCGCAGGCGACGTCACCAACGAAGACGCCGATCTCGGTGTTGGTGACGGAAAACGCTGCACTTAGTGCTTATATTGAGCGCGGCGTCTCGGCTATGTATCCATAAACGCAAAAAAGGCCCGCATTTAGCAGGCCTTTTCAATTATTATAATGACTTACTCGTCGAAGTTCACACGCTCGACAATCCGGATTGCCTCGCCACGGTGTTTGGCGATTTCGGTCAGTGGCATGCTGTCGGCAGTGAAGCTGCCCCAGCTTTGGACCAGTTCCGACGGGCTGACGGCTTCGTTTAGCGGGTATTCGTAATTCAGTTCCGCGTAAAGCGCCTGCGCAGCGTCCGATGTCAGATATTCGATCAGCTGGATCGCTTCGTCTTTGTTGGGCGCATTCGCGGTCAGGGCAACGCCCGACAGATTCACGTGCGCACCTTCGCCGCCAATGACGGGGAACAGAACGTTGACGGAGTTGGCCCATTCGGCCTGCTCGGGATCAGCCAGCATTTTGCCCATATAGTAGGTGTTGCCGATGGCAATGTCGCATTCGCCTGCCCAGATCGCTTTGACCTGTGCACGGTCGTTGCCCTGTGGCTTGCGGGCGAGGTTGGCTTTGATGCCGGTCAACCATTCTTCGGCCGCTTCGGCACCGTGATGGGCGATAACGGATGACAGAAGGGCGATGTTATAGTTATGCAGGCCGGAACGGATGCAGATACGGTCGGCCCATTTCGGATCGGCGAGGTCCTCGTAAGATGTGACCTCGGACGGGTCCACGCGGTCTTTGGACGCGTAAACGATGCGGGCGCGGGAGGTCAGGCCAATCCACAGGCCGTCCGGATCGCGGAATTCAGCAGGGATGTTGGCGTTTACCGTGTCGCTCTCCAGCGATTGTGTCAGGCCGGCATTGGCAATCGCACTTAGGTTGGCGATGTCCACGGTCAGAACCAGATCAGCGGGGGAGCGGGTGCCCTCGGCCTCCAGCCGTTCAATCAGGCCGCCATCAATAAAGGCGGTGTTGACGGCGATGCCGGTTTCTTCGGTAAAGGCCTCCAGGATCGGGTCGATCAGGTCGGGCTGGCGGGTGGAATAGATGTTGATGTCGGCGAGTGCAGGCGTGGTGGCCAGCAGCATGGCGAGGACGGTATGTTTTAGCATGATTGCCTCCGTTAGTTATGAGGCGGACATAATCCGACTAAAACAGTCAGGTCAATAGCTGATTAAAACAATCGGAATTATTTTTCCGACGCTTTGACCTTGTCCCAAAGCGCGTCCATTTCTGCGAGGTTGGACTGGACTGGCGTCTTACCAATTGCCTCAAGTTCGCGCTCTACGCCATTGAAACGGCGCGTGAATTTTGCGTTGGCTTTGCGCAGGGCGGCTTCGGGATCGATCTTTAGGTGCCGCGCCAGATTGGCGATGACGAACATCAGATCGCCGAATTCTTCCTCCATCCGTTCCGGGGTTTCGGTGTCGCGTGCCTGTTCCAGTTCACGTGATTCCTCGATGATTTTGTCGATCACGTGGCTGGCGTCGGGCCAGTCGAATCCGACGCGGGCGGCGCGATTCTGGAGTTTGACGGCGCGGGTCAGGGCCGGAAGACCGGGGGTCACGCCGTCGAGCGCCGATTTGGTTGTGTCGTTCCGCTCCGCCGCTTTGACCTTTTCCCAGTCGGCGATTTGCTGTTCGGCGGATTTATCGCGGGATTCGTCACCAAACACATGCGGATGACGGTGGATCATTTTGTCAGAGATCGCTTTGACGATGTCCTGAAAGGCGAAATGCCCGGCCTCCTCGGCCATTTGGGAGTGGTAGACGGTTTGGAGGAGCAGGTCGCCAAGTTCATCGCGCAGGTGACCCATGTCGCCGGAGTCGATGGCGTCGGCGACCTCGTACGCTTCCTCGATCGTATAGGGGGCGATGGAGGCGAAATCCTGTTCGATGTCCCACGGGCAACCGGTGTCGGGGTCGCGCAGGCGGCGCATGATTTCGAGGATACGCGGCAGGCCGCCGTCGGCGTCATGAACAATGGCGTCGGACTGATCGGTCGGCAGCGGACGGGCGGTTTCAGGAATTTTAGTCATATCAGTAGCTGCATATCAGGCGTTCCAACCCATGGAAATGGTAGCGGTCGGCATATTGCGGGGGTTCCGCCAGTGCGAGGTTCGGGAGGCGGTCGAACAATATCGGCAGGGCGACGGCCATTTCGAGGCGGGCGAGGGGCGCGCCGATGCAGAAATGCAGGCCTGCTCCGAAGGACGTATGGCCAGCCGGATTGCCGTTGATGTTGAAATTATCCGGGCCGGGATATTTCATTGGGTCGCGGTTGGCGCCGGCCAGAAGCAAGCCGATCACGTCGCCTTTTTTAAAGTCCTGCCCAAAGACTTCCACATCCTCCATCGCGTAGCGGGTGAACATGTGAAGCGGCGGGTCGAAGCGCAGGGTTTCATCGACGGTGCGCAGCGTTTGGTCGTCGTTTGCGAACGCGTCCGCCGGATCCGAACCGGTTTCCAGCAACAGTTTCACCGCGTTTGCGAGCGAATGCACAGTGGCTTCGTGCCCGGCGTTCAGCAACAGAATGCAGGTGGTGATCAGTTCGTCGGTGGACAGGTGGTCGCCGTCTTCCTCTGTTGCGATCAGGCGAGAAATCAGGTCTTCGCGTGGATCACCCCGGCGCTGATTGACAAAGCTGCGGATGAAGTCGGAAAATTCCAACGTTGCCTTTACTGCAGCATCTTCAACCGCGCGATCACGGCGGGCCTGATACATGGCGACCATATCGTGGGACCATTGCAAAAGCTGATCGGCCATGTCCTCGGGCACGCCGAGCAGGCGGCATATGATGATGATCGGGATTTTCTCGCAAAAGGCGGGGAGGAGGTCGGCCTGCCCGTCAGGTAGCGTGTCGATCAAGTCATGTGACAGGGTTGCGATCTGGGGTTCCATCGCGGCGATCTCGCGATTGGTAAAGGCGCGGACCAGCAGTTTGCGGATGCGGGTGTGATAGGGTGGTTCGCGCTCCAGAATCGATAGGCCTTCAAAATCATAGAAAGGTTTGGTGTGTGGTGGGCGTTCGGGGGCAAACCCTTCAGGCGCTTCGCGGCCAAACCGTCGGTCGCGCAGTAGGCTGTTTACAACCTCGTAAGTCGCCGAGCAGGACCAGCCGTAATCCGTCCATGTCACGAACGGCCCAGCGTCCCGAAGCCGACGATAGAACGGGTAGGGGTTTTGGATAAACGCTGGATCGCGCGGGTTTTGGGTGATGGTTGGCAGCATGGTTCCCCCTGTTTTCCCTGCGCAACATGGCTTTGATTTCGATCAAAGCCAAGATTCTATTTGACCCATAAAGGCTTTGCGCATTCAATGTCACTAAGGTCGCACTAAAGCGACCGAATGCTGGGAGGCCTATTATGAAACGACTAACAACCGCCGCACTGGTGGCGGCGACCGCACTATCTGCAAACACAGCTATGGCAAACTGCGATGACGGCGAGATCGTCATCAAGTTCGCGCATGTGACAAACGCTGACCGCCACCCTAAAGGGCTGGCTGCGTCACTGTTGGCTGAGCGTGTAAACGAGGAAATGAACGGCGTCGCCTGTATGGAGGTCTATCCGAACTCCACACTTTATAACGATGATCAGGTGCTGGAAGCGATGCTGAACGGTGACGTTCAGTTGGCGGCACCATCGCTGTCGAAATTTGAAACATTTACCAAAGTTTTCCGCATTTTCGATCTGCCGTTTATGTTCAAAAACATCGACGCCGTGGACGAGTTCCAGGCATCCGATACCGGTCAGGCGATGAAAGATTCCATGGTTCGCCGTGGTCTTCAGGGTCTGCAATTCTGGCATAACGGGATGAAGCAATTCTCGGCCAATGTACCGCTGATCGAGCCGGGCGATGCTGCCGGGCTGAAGTTCCGCGTGCAGCCGTCCGATGTGCTGGTTGCGCAGATGGAAGCATTGGATGCGTCGCCGCAGCCGATGGCATTCTCGGAAGTTTACGGTGCATTGCAGACAGGCGTTGTGGATGGACAGGAAAACACCTGGTCCAACATTTACGGTCAGAAATTCTTCGAGGTTCAGGACGGGTCAACCGAAACGAACCACGGGGTTCTGGACTATATGGTCGTGGCCTCGGTCGATTGGCTCGACAGCCTCGACGCTGATGTGCGCGACCAGCTTCTTACGATCCTTGCCGAAGTCACAGCCGAGCGGAACGCAGCCGTTGGGCAAGTGGATGCTGAGGCCCGTCAGGCCGTTCTGGATGCCGGTGGTGTCATTGTCGAGCTGACCGCAGATCAGCGTCAGGCATGGGTTGATGCCATGAAGCCGGTATGGGCACAGTTCGAGGGTGACGTGGGCGCAGATAATATTGCCGCCGCTCAGGCCATCAACGAAAACCACTAAGCTTATCGAGGGCCCTTTAGCGAGGGCCCTCAGTCTATCCGGGGGAGGAGAAGATGAGCGGGCATTACCAGCCGACCACGCGCCTTGGGCGTATCGTCAACGAAATCGAGGAAACCGCGATTGCGCTGCTGTTGGCGGCGATGACGCTGATCACATTTATCAATGTTGTGCTGCGCTATGGGTTCGGGGACGGGTTGATCTGGGGGCTTGAGACGACGGTTTACCTGTTCGCTTGGCTGGTCCTGTTTGGCGTGAGCTACGGGGTGAAGGTAACGGCACATCTGGGTGTCGACGCACTGACAAACCTGCTGCCGGACGGACCGCGCAAAATCACGGCGCTGCTGGCCACGGCCGCTTGCGTGATTTTCGCGTTTCTGTTGTTGAAAGGATCGTGGGATTACTGGGCTCCGTTCGCCGGGCTGGATGCGACATCTGGGCGCTGGTTCCCCACAGGGTTGGCGAATTCGCGGGATCAAGCATGGTATGAGACTAGCGATATCCCGTTCCCACAATTCCTAAGCTTTCTGGAAGGCGCGATGAATCAAGGGGAGGAGTATGAAAAGCTCCCGCGGTTCATCCCGTATTTCATGCTGCCATTTGGCGCGGCGCTGCTGCTGTTCCGATTTATTCAGGCCGGATGGCGGATTGCCACCGGTGTATCCGAAAGTCTGATCGTCAGCCACGAGGCTGAAGACGAAGTCGAAGCAGCCGCAGCCAAACTGGAACAGGAGATATAAGATGGAAGTCGCACTTCTGTTCCTGATGATCATCGGGTTTCTGGCAATTGGCGTGCCGATTGCGGTTGCGCTGGGGCTGAGTTCCACGATTTTCCTGCTGACGATGTCGGATACGTCTTTGGCGTCGATTGCACAGACCTATTTTCAGGCGATGGCCGGGCATTATACGCTGCTGGCCATTCCGTTCTTTATTCTGGCCTCATCTTTCATGTCGACGGGTGGCGTGGCGAAACGGATCATTCGGTTCGCGATTGCCTGCGTTGGGCATCTGCGCGGTGGGCTGGCGATTGCGGGCGTTCTGGCCTGTATGATGTTTGCGGCGCTGTCGGGGTCTTCGCCCGCGACGGTGGTCGCCATCGGGTCGATCGTGATCGCGGCGATGAAGCAGGCCGGATATACCAAGGAATTCGCGGCGGGCGTTATCTGTAACGCCGGAACGCTGGGGATCCTGATCCCACCTTCCATCGTGATGGTGGTGTATGCGGCCGCCACCGATGTGTCGGTAGGGCGGATGTTCCTTGCCGGGGTTATCCCGGGGATTCTGGCAGGCACAATGCTGATGATTGCGATCTATGTGATTGCGGTGATCAAGGGCATGCCCAAAGGCGACTGGCTCGGATGGGGAGAAGTTTGGGCGTCGTTCCGCGATGCGGTCTGGGGGCTGCTGCTGATTGCGGTCATCATGATCGGGATTTACGGTTATCCTTGGTGGTCGTCCGAATTGGGCTTCTATAAGGAAAGCGCGATTTTCACACCGACCGAGGCGGCGGCGGTTGCCTCCGTCTATGCGTTCATTATCGCGATCTTTGTGTATCGTGATATGGGGCCATTGGCGGATAAGGACGGGCAGGGGCGCTCTAACCTGCTGAAGAAACCGCACGCGCTGATCACCGGCCTTTTCCATAAGGACACCAAGGATACGTTGTTCGAGGCGGGAAAGCTGACCATCACCCTGATGTTCATCATTGCCAACGCGCTGATTCTGAAACATGTGCTGACCGACGAGCAAATCCCGCAGCAGATTGCCTCGTCAATGCTCAGCGCCGGGTTCGGGGCGATCATGTTCCTTGTGATTGTGAACGTGATCCTGCTGATCGGTGGGCAGTTTATGGAACCCTCCGGCCTGATTATCATCGTGGCACCGCTGGTGTTCCCGATTGCGATTGATCTGGGGATTGATCCGATTCACCTCGGCATCATCATGGTGGTGAATATGGAGATCGGGATGATCACGCCGCCGGTGGGGCTGAACCTGTTTGTGACATCTGGCGTGGCCGGTATGTCGGTCATGGGCGTTGTGCGCGCCGCGCTGCCGTTCCTGATGGTGCTGCTGGTGTTCCTGATTATGGTCACCTACATCCCTTGGCTGTCGACATATTTGCCCAACAGCCTTATGGGGCCGGAGATTATCATAAAATAGAAAAATACTGCGGAATCAATCGGTTCCGCGGTAAGGCTCAACATATTGAAGCGCCATGTCCCAAGGGAAGAAAATCCAAGTGTCCTGGCTGACCGATGTGATGTAGGTGTCCACCATCGGCTCACCCTTGGGTTTGGCATAAACGGTGGCGAAATGGGCGTTTGGATAGAGCTTGCGCACCAGTTCCAGCGTCTTGCCGCTATCAACCAGATCATCCACCACCAGAATACCGGTCCCGTCACCCATTATGTCTGCATCCGGGGCTTTCAGCACCACAGCCTCTGACTGGTCCTGATGGTCGTAGGATTTGACGGAAATCGTATCGACGGTGCGGATATCCAGTTCCCGCGCGACGATCATCGCCGGGGCCATGCCACCGCGAGTAATGGCCACCACGGCCTTCCAGTTGCCGTCGTCAGGTCCTTTGCCATCCAGACGCCACGCCAATGCGCGGCTGTCACGATGGATCTGATCCCAGCTTACATGGAAACCTTTTTCATGCGGTAGTCTGTCAGCCATCGCTTTTCCCCGTTGGTTGCCCGATATCTGGCGCGTCTTCGGCCTTCATACCGACGATGTGATACCCTGCATCCACGTGCAGGTTTTCCCCTGTAACGCCGCTGGACAGATCGGACAACAGATAGACAGCAGATTTCCCGACCTCTTCTTGCGTCACATTGCGACGCAGGGGCGAGTTCAGCTCGTTCCATTTCAGGATATAGCGGAAATCACCGATGCCAGAAGCGGCCAGCGTTTTGATCGTGCCGGCGGAAATCGCGTTGACGCGAATGCCCTGTTTTCCCAAATCTTCGGCCATATACTGGACGGATGCCTCCAACGCGGCTTTGGCGACGCCCATGACGTTGTAATGCGGCATAACCTTTTCCGACCCGTAATAAGTGAGCGTCAGAAGCGAACCGCCTTCAGACATCAGCTTTTCAGCGCGCTTGGCGACAGCCGTAAAGCTGAACACCGAGATATTCATGGTTAGCTGAAAATTCTCCGGGCTGGTGTCGATGTACCGACCACGAAGTTCATTTTTATCAGAAAAACCAATAGCATGGACGAGGAAGTCAATCTTACCCCATTTAGCCTCGATCTGGGCGAAAGCGGAGTCGATCGAAGCGCCGTCAGACACGTCACATTCAATCACCATGTCCGAACCGACAGATTCGGCCAGCGGCAACACACGTTTCCCCAACGCCTCGCCCTGATAGGTGAAGGCAATCTCTGCGCCTTGATCATGGCAGGCCTGTGCGATGCCCCATGCGATGGATTTATCGTTCGCGACACCCATGATGACGCCACGTTTACCGGCCAAAATCCCGTTACCCATTCAACTGCCCCTTGTAGTTATACAGTCCACACGGTTTAAGCTATTGACGTTGCGGCATCAAGAGTTTGCGGAGATGGGCATGACAAAGCGTAGCGGAATATTTGCCGGGGACGATCCGTTTCAGATCGTGCGCGACTGGTTGGCGGAGGCGGAAAAAACCGAGCCAAACGACCCAAACGCAATTGCCCTGTCGACAGTGGATTCCGATGGTTTGCCAAATGCCCGGATGGTGCTGTTGAAAGATATCGAAGATGACGCGTTCGTCTTTTATACGAATTATGGCAGCACCAAAGCGCAAGAGATCGAGTCTGCTGGTAAAGCCGCATTTGTCATGCACTGGAAATCTTTGCGCCGCCAGATTCGTGTCCGGGGAACCGTGACGCGCGAAGAGGGGGAGAGGGCCGACGCCTACTATGCGTCGCGATCGCTGCCAAGTCGATTGGGAGCCTGGGCCTCGCGCCAATCGGAGCCGCTGAAATCACGTACGGAACTGATGGCGAAAGTCGCCAAGATAACGGCACAAAAAGGCCTCCATCCGGATCGTCCGCCGTTTTGGGGAGGGTATCGAATCCATCCGGTGGAAATTGAATTCTGGGCGGATGGAGAGCATCGGTTGCATGACCGCTTTCGCTGGAAGAAATTGCAGAATGGGAAGTGGGAGATTGATCGACTGAACCCATAAAACAACCCAAGGTAGCAATACTACGGGTTGTAAATCTTCGGCGGAAACTCGCAACATGCAAAAATACATGTTTAGTTTTCTTGCTTTAGACGAAAATTTGAGAAATACTCTAACTGTTGGGGCTGATAATAAACATGCTGGCAAGGTTGCTTGTCCGGTATGAAGTGAAAGTGGACGAATAAAATATGATCAAGGGGCATGTTAAGTGGTTCGACGCCGCCAAAGGCTTCGGATTTGTGGTGTGTGACGACGAAGAGGGGGATATCCTCCTGCACGCCAATGTTCTCAGAAATTTCGGGCGTAGCTCGGTCGCAGAAGGATCGGGAATTGTAATCGACGTTCAGGTGACTGATCGTGGTCGGCAGGCGTCGGAAATTCACGAAATCTCACCGCCGGTGGAAAACGGGTACGCCGTTGTCGAAACCGCACATAATGTGCCGGAAGTCGACGAGGCTGTTCCGTTACAACCCGCGCGCGTCAAATGGTTCGACAAGGCCAAAGGCTTTGGATTTGCCAATGTATTTGGCTCGGATGCGGACATATTTCTTCATGTCGAAATTCTGCGTCATTATGGTCTGTCGGATCTTCAACCTGGCGAGGCTATCTCGGTCAAGGTTATTGACGGACCGCGCGGAAAGATGGCCGGAGAGGTTCAATCCTGGGACCATGTTATCCATGAAAAAGGGTAATGGTGGTTAAACGTTTCCTTCTTGCAATTTGTTTTGCCATTTTTCCGTTGGTTGTGCTGGCGCAGGATACCTGTGCGCCAGACGTGCTGGACATTCGATATAACGGGTCCACGATCCGGTTTCAGATAGAAGTGGTGGATACGCCTGAAGGCCGGGCACAAGGTCTGATGTATCGGGAAACGATGCCGCGATTTGCGGGGATGCTCTTTGTATACCCCCAGGAGCTGCCGGTTTCCTTCTGGATGCGAAACACCCTGATCCCGCTCGATATGATTTTTATCGACGAGGATGGTGTGGTCCGCAATATCCATGAAAACGCGGTGCCACTGGATGAAACCTCGATCCCTTCGGGGGAACCGGTAAAATTTGTCCTGGAGGTAAATGGCGGCATGTCTGCCATGCTTCAGCTCCGGGAAGGGGCGGAGATACGCCATCCTGCTATTGACGCGGAAACAGCCGTTTGGCCCTGTGAGTGAAATTTCCTCTTTTCAAGTGTGCGACGAGCGATTAGACGGTCCCTCACATTAGAGTCGGGGCGTGGCGCAGCCTGGTAGCGCGGCGGTTTTGGGTACCGTAGGTCGTGAGTTCGAATCTCGCCGCCCCGACCAGTTTTCCTCAGTTCAATTTCGTAGGGTTGGTGGCAAGCGCCACCTCGATCCCGTTGATGATCTCGCTAAGTGGAATATTGAATATCCCCGCCTTTCCCTGATCAAATGCTGGCTTCCACTGAGCGTAGCCCTCGCTGATATCCGGCAGTGTGGTGGTCATGCCCAGAAGGGTGGTGACCGACGTTTGGAGTGTCGCTTGGCTGAAGGGGACGTGGGGGAGTTGGCGGCTCACGCCGGAAGGAGAAAGTGGATTCGTGATGGAAAGCGCGTCGACGCTGAGGTGAAAGACCTTGCCGCCATCCGGCAGCGTTTCGATTAGCGCGATGGTCAGTGTCGAGTCGGGTTCGCTTGGGCGGGTTTTGTAAGCCCAGATCTGACCCACGGCGAAATCTTGAGCCATAAGCGGCGTCATCGAGAGGAAAATGATGATGATCGCCAGCGGAAAAATTCGTGTCATGAGATGCCTCTGAACAATTCTTGTGCAAATATGTGTTGCTATGATCAGACAGTTTCGGCGCCTGCGCAATGCTGGTTCGGCGGCTATTAGACCCGGACGAATCGTTAAGGAAATATTCACCTGAATCACGGGGCACATGAACCAAAATCTGAAGCGTTTACCCAAAGGTTTTGAAAAGCCCGACTTTTCCGGCAGCGCGACATATCCACAGATTCGATACAAACCTTTTGCTTTGTGACGTTTTTAAGACCTGCTGCCTGTTGATGGTTTTCCGATGAAAATTTCCCCACGCATGCGTCAACCGAAAAATTGCAAAAAAAAACAAAAATTCCTGTTGACCCAACGCACGTCATCGCATCAATTAGGGGCCGCAGCTCGCGAAGCCACAAGATGTAGTGGTTGGGGGCGTAACATCGCAGTCTGAGCTGCAAATCACTTTATAAGGGCATCACGCCCACCTTCCGGAGAAATCCGGACCTGGAGAACGATTCAGGAATTGGCAATTTGAGACGGGGACAGGAATGAAAATCGAGCGGCAGTTCACCACAGAAAAATCAGGCGCTTACGGTAACATCGAATTCAAACTCACCAGTTCAGAGATCCGCAATCCGGATGGCTCTGTTGTGTTTGCCTTGTCGGAACTGGAAGTGCCCGCCGGCTACAGTCAGGTTGCGGCCGACGTCATCGCGCAAAAATATTTCCGCAAAGCAGGTGTGCCTGCTGCGCTGAAGAAAAAGAAAGAAAAGGGCGTTCCAGCCTGGTTGCAGGTTTCCGTCCCTGACGAGGCTGCGTTGAAGGCGCTGCCGGAAGACGAACGTTATGTTGGCGAAACATCCGCCAAACAGGTCTACGATCGCCTGGTCGGCGCCTGGACTTATTGGGGTTGGAAAGGTGGCATGTTCTCCACCGAAGCTGATGCCAAAGCCTATTATGATGAAATGCGCTATATGATGGCAAAGCAGGTAGCTGCGCCGAACAGCCCGCAATGGTTCAACACGGGTCTGCACTGGGCCTATGGGATCGATGGTCCGTCGCAGGGACATTATTATGTCGATTACCAGACCGGTAAGCTAACCAAATCCGACAGCGCCTATGAACATCCGCAGCCGCATGCCTGTTTCATTCAGTCAGTTGGTGACGATCTGGTGAATGACGGCGGTATCATGGATCTTTGGACGCGCGAGGCGCGTCTGTTCAAATACGGGTCCGGGACCGGGACCAACTTCAGTTCGCTGCGTGGCGCGAATGAGGGGCTTGCCGGTGGAGGGAAATCCTCTGGCCTGATGTCCTTCCTGAAAATCGGTGATCGGGCTGCAGGCGCAATCAAATCCGGTGGCACGACCCGGCGGGCGGCCAAGATGGTGATCTGTGACATGGATCACCCGGATATTGAAGAATTCATCAACTGGAAAGTGATCGAGGAACAGAAAGTTGCGGCGTTGGTCGCAGGTTCCAAGGTGCATGAGAAACAGTTGAACGAGATTTTTGCAGCGATCCGGTCCTGGGACGGGGCAGAGGCTGATGCGTTTGATCCAAAGAAGAACCCCGGTCTGAAAGCCGCTATTCGCGGGGCGAAAAAGGTTTCCATTCCAGAGACTTACGTGAAACGTGTGCTGCAGTACGCGGAACAGGGTTTCGACAGCATTCATTTCCCGACCTACGACACGGACTGGGATTCCGAGGCTTATCTGACCGTTTCAGGACAGAACTCCAACAACTCGGTTCGTGTGACTGATGCGTTCCTGCAGGCTGTCAAAGACGATGCTGACTGGGAGCTGATTAAACGCACTGACGGGAAGGTCGCCAAAACCGTCAAGGCGCGCGATCTTTGGGAACAGATCGGCCATGCCGCTTGGGCTTGTGCGGATCCCGGTATCCAGTTCCATGACACGATCAACAGCTGGCACACTTGCCCGGAGGACGGGGATATTCGTGGGTCGAATCCGTGCTCGGAGTATATGTTCCTTGATGATACCGCCTGTAACCTCGCGTCGATGAACCTGCTGACCTTCCTGAAGGATGGTGAGTTCGACGCCGAGAGCTATATTCACGCGACCCGTCTGTGGACGATCACGCTGGAAATTTCGGTCCTCATGGCGCAGTTCCCGTCGAAGGAAATTGCCGAGCTGTCCTACAAGTTCCGTACGCTGGGGCTGGGATATGCCAATATTGGCGGTTTGCTGATGAATATGGGCTTTGGCTATGACAGCGACGAGGGACGGGCGCTGGCCGGTGCTCTGACCGCGATTATGACCGGTGTGTCCTACGCGACCTCCGCCGAAATGGCGCAGGAGCTGGGCCCGTTCCCGGGTTATGCCAAGAACGCCGACCATATGCTGCGCGTCATCCGTAACCACCGCCGTGCGGCTTACGGAGAGACCAAAGGCTATGAAGGGCTGGCAGTGATGCCGGTGGCGCTGGATCATGACAATTGCCCGGACGGCAAGCTGATCAACCTCGCACATAAAGCGTGGGATGATGCGCTGAAGCTGGGCGAGCAGCATGGTTATCGTAACGCGCAGGTGTCCGTGATTGCTCCGACCGGAACGATTGGACTGGTCATGGATTGCGACACGACAGGGATCGAGCCGGACTTCGCGCTGGTGAAATTCAAGAAGCTGGCCGGTGGTGGATATTTCAAAATCATCAACCGTTCTGTTCCTGCAGCCTTGTCAAATCTGGGCTATTCCAGCGCACAGATTGAAGAAATGACAGCCTATGCCGTAGGGCATGGCACGATGGGGAACGCGCCGGGGATCAACCATACCTCTTTGATTGGCCATGGGTTCAGCGCGGCCGAGATCGACAAGATCGAGGAAGCCCTGCCAACCGCGTTCGACATCAAATTCGTATTCAACCAGTGGACTTTGGGCGAGGATTTCTGCCGGAATACACTGGGTATTCCAGAAGAGAAGCTGAACGATCCGTCCTTCGACCTGCTGCGTCATCTGGGGTACACCCGCGAGCAGATCGAAGCTGCCAACAATCATGTTTGCGGAACGATGACGCTGGAAGGCGCACCCTTCCTGAAGGACGAACATCTGAACGTGTTTGACTGCGCAAATGTCTGCGGTCGGATCGGCAAACGCTATCTGTCGGTGGACAGCCACATCAAGATGATGGCCGCCGCGCAGAGCTTCATCTCGGGGGCTATCTCCAAGACGATCAACATGCCGAATGATGCAGATATCGACGAATGTAAGGCCGCTTACGAACTGTCTTGGTCGCTGGGCGTCAAAGCAAATGCACTCTATCGCGATGGGTCCAAGCTATCGCAGCCGCTGTCTTCGTCTCTGATCGAGGAAGAGGACGAGGATCTGGAAGAGGCTCTGCTGGAAGCCCCAGCAGCGGATCGTGCGACGATCCTTGCAGAAAAGATCGTCGAGAAGGTTGTCATCAAAGAGGTTGCCAAAGGCCGCGATAAGCTGCCGCTGCGCCGTAAGGGCTATACACAGAAGGCGGTTGTGGGCGGACACAAAGTTTACCTGCGCACTGGCGAATACGAAGACGGTAATCTCGGCGAGATTTTCATCGACATGCACAAAGAAGGCGCTGGCTTCCGCGCGATGATGAACAACTTCGCCATCGCCGTCAGCGTCGGCCTGCAATATGGTGTGCCGCTGGATGAGTTTGTCGAGGCCTTCACCTTCACCCGGTTTGAACCGGCAGGCATGGTGCAGGGGAATGACAGCATCAAGAATGCGACCTCGATCCTTGACTATATCTTCCGCGAACTGGCCGTGTCCTATCTGGACCGCACGGATCTGGCACATGTCAAACCGTCGGGCGAAAGCTTTGACGTGATCGGGCGCGGGCTGGAAGAAGGCGCAAGCAATGTTGGCAATGTAGAGGGCGAGGTTGCGACCAGCTCCATCGACATTATCCGTCAGATTTCCTCGACCGGATATTTGCGCAAACGGATGCCGGGGGAACTGGCATCGTTACAAGGATCAGTGTCGCCGGCGGCTGTCGAAGCCGTCAGCGTCGAAACAACAACGGCATCGGTCGAAACGAGCGCTGTCGTCATGGATGAACGCACCAAAGCGAAGATGCAGGGCTACGAGGGAGATCCTTGTGGCGAATGCGGAAACTTCACGCTGGTGCGCAACGGAACCTGCATGAAATGCAACACTTGTGGCGGTACGTCCGGGTGTAGCTGAATGCAGACAGGGGGAGGTGACCTATCTGCTGGGTAACCTCCTTGCAATCAGGCCGCAGGCAATAAACCGAGCGGTATAATGATGAGCCTGACTTGCGAGACTGGGGGATGGTACGCCATCCCCCATTTTTTCTAGAGAAGATCGAGAAGAGTATAGCTAAGGCGATACCGCCATGCGTCGACACGATACCCGAAGCTGCGTTTCGCACGCCCAAACCCTTCTATCCGATCCTGATGCGGATTGGTGTAGACTTTCTCGAAACTTGAATATTTTACATCATCTTCTTCTGGTAAAATATTGATTTCCCTTAAAAAACTATCAATGAATACCACATTGTCCATAGCAAAATCTTCATAGAACAGTTGCTTCACCGATACCCCCATCACTCGGAACCTAAGTGCGGTTGCAAATTGTGACCATTTCGACAAAGAGCGATTGCGCCGAATTTTCCGGAGAAGATCGTTCCGGATGGGAACGGTTATGTCGGAATAGGCTTTGCGGAGTTTCTGTTTCTCTGCCTCTGAGCTTTCCAAAAACCGGAATTGCGGATGAAACTCGATGTTGGAGTTCGTATGTTTTTTGCTGTTAAACGCGTGAAAGTAGCTGGAGGCTACTGTTTCATCAAAATCTTTACGGGTCAGGAAAAACAGCTTCACATGATTGGCCCTCAGAATTTTAGCCAGTTTGCGTTTCTTTCCAAATGATCGCCATTTGAATCCGATAACCTGAAATGGCTCATCCATCGAATAGGTGCGAATGGCATTTTCGGCACGGTACAAATCTTCGTAAACGCCTGTTTTAAAAATGTTTTCCAGGATTCCGTATATCTGATCCTTGGTATGTTCACGCTGGTAGTTGTGACGATCCAGAGCTTCGAACAGGGGAACGCGAACGCCGGTTTGCTGACTCAGCATATTTACAATGGCTGAGCTCCCCTCGCGCGAGTGGAAGTGAATAATGAAATTCCAGGGACGATTGTCAGCCATGATGGTCTGATAACCTTATTTCTGCCCCCGTGCCATCGCTGCAACGCCGGTTCTGGCAATATCGCTTAGACCTAACGGGCGCATCAGGTCGATAAAAGCGTCAACTTTTTCCGACGTGCCGGTGATTTCAAACACAAAGCTTTCCAAGGTGCTGTCAACAACGTTGGCGCGGAAAATATCGGCCAGACGCATGGCTTCAACCCGTTTGTCCCCTGAACCGGTCACTTTGATCATTGCGAGCTCGCGCTCGACTGACGGGCCTTCAACCGTCAGGTCATGGACCTCGTGAACGGGAACCAGACGGCCCAGTTGCGCCTTGATCTGTTCGATAACCAAAGGGGTCCCCGTGGTGACAACGGTGATCCGGGACAGGTGCCCCTCGTGATCCGTTTCAGCAACCGTCAGGCTTTCGATATTATAGCCACGACCGGAAAACAGACCGATGACGCGCGCCAGCACACCGGCCTCGTTATCCACGATAACAGCCAGCGTGTGGGTTTCGACAATATCGCCCAGCGGGTTTTTCAAATCGTAAGCGCTTTTGCGCGAGGAGCCTTTTTTGATGTGTAGCGCGTTCATGTTGTTAGACCTTTTCGGGCGTCAGGATGGATTGGTCGGCAGAGAGTGCCGGGGTGGTTGTCGGTGGTGCATCAACCATGGCGATCAGTGGCGCGAATTCTTTGGCCATGCGCGTGATATCTTCGGGTGCCATTTCTTTGCGGAAACGTTGGTGGATGCCTTTGTTAAACTGCATGTATTTGTTATCACGTGTTTTTTCCACGATAGCCTCAGCGTCCGCCGTCAGGCCGATTTGATCTAAAAAACGGCGTGTGGTGCTGAGGCGGTCTTGGGCGACGTCCTGATACCGAATTGGCATCATTCCCGGCAGACGCAACCATTTTTCCAGACAGGTGATCTGTCCGCGGATGGAGGGAAGTGTATCGTTCAGCTCCACATATTCCTTGAACGCCCACTGTCCCTTTCGCCGCGCCTTTGCTCCGTGATCCAGCATCGACAAAGCAATATCGCGCGGGTCGCGATAAATGGCGCTGCCAATGGCACGACCGTCTTTCAGCAACTCTTTCATGCCCGGGTCAGGGCTGGAATGCGTTTTTACTACAACCGGATAGTTGCGCTGTTCGGCGATATTCCACAATTCGTCGATCTGGTCCTGCGTCAAATGCCCGATGAAATTCACCGTATGCATCTCTTCCACAATGCTGGCGGGCAGCTTGGGTTGAGGATAGCCAGCTTCTTCAAGCGCCAGCCACACAAGCCGATAGGCTAGTGTGCTGGCGGATTTGGTCATGCCATAGCTGAAATAGACGAGAGGTTTCATGGTCGATAATGCCTTTTGCTAAACGAGGGCACCTCCAGCGCCCTCGATGGCACCTTCGGTGGAAGCCTCGCCCAACAGCATTTCATTATGCGCTTTACCCGATGGGATCATCGGGAAACAATTTTCATGCTTCTCGACAAGGCAGTCAAATATTACTGGCCCATCATAGGTTACCATTTCCATAATTGCATCGTCGAGATCAGCCGGATCGCTGCAAATGATCCCTTTTGCGCCGAAAGCTTCCGCCAGCTTGACGAAATCGGGCAGGGATTCCGACCAGCTGTGGGAATAGCGCTCGCCATGCAACAGTTGCTGCCACTGGCGAACCATGCCGAGCCGTTCATTGTTCAGGATGAACTGTTTGACCGGCAGGTTATATTGCGTTGCGGTGCCCATTTCCTGCATGTTCATCAGCCAGGAGGCTTCGCCCGCGACGTTGATGACCAGACTGTCCGGATGGGCCATTTGCACCCCGATGGAGGCAGGGAAGCCGTAGCCCATCGTGCCCAAACCGCCGGAGGTCATCCAGCGATGAGGATCCTCGAACCCCAGGAATTGGGCGGCCCACATCTGGTGCTGGCCGACCTCGGTCGTGATATAGCGGTCATATTTCTTGGTCAGCGCTTCCAGGCGCTGCAAAGCATATTGCGGCTTGATGGTTTTGTCGGAGGGTTTGTATTTCAGGCAATCAACCTTTTTCCATTCCTCGATCTGTTTCCACCATTTTGCAACGGCTTCGGAATTGGTCTTGCTGCCACGCTCTTTCCAAAGCGCCAGCATATCTTCGAGAACGGACCCGGTATCGCCAACGATCGGCACATCAACATGGATGATTTTGTTGATCGAGGAGGGATCAATGTCGATATGAACCTTGAAACTGTGCGGGCTGAACGCATCGACACGTCCGGTGATCCGGTCGTCAAAACGAGCGCCGACACACAGCATGTAGTCGCAGCCGTGCATAGCCATGTTGGATTCATAGGTGCCGTGCATCCCCAGCATGCCCATCCAGTTTTTCCCTGATGCCGGATAAGCGCCCAAACCCATCAGGGTCGAAGTGATCGGGAAACCTGTGCTATCGGTCAGATCACGCAGTGCCTTGCTGGCGTGGATGCCGGAATTGATGACGCCACCACCCGAATAGATGATCGGCTTTTTGGCATTTTCCAATGCCTCAACCGCCAAGAGGATCGCATCCGGATCGCCCTTGGTGCGCGGTTGATAATGCGTCGTGTTGATTTCCGGTTTCGGTGTGTAGGTGCCATCCGCAAACTGAACATCCTTGGGAATGTCGACCAGAACCGGGCCGGGACGGCCGGAGGTGGCGACATGAAACGCCTGATGGATCGTTTCGGACAGTTTTTCTGTGTCCTTCACCAGCCAGTTATGTTTGGTGCAGGGGCGGGTGATCCCGACGGTATCGGCCTCCTGAAAGGCATCATTACCGATCAGGAAGGTCGGAACCTGACCTGACAAAACGATCATCGGGATCGAATCCAGCAGGGCGTCGGTCATACCTGTAACCGCATTTGTCGCCCCCGGACCCGAAGTAACCAGGACAACGCCAGGCTTCCCGGTTGAACGCGCATAGCCTTCGGCTGCATGGGTGGCACCTTGTTCGTGGCGAACCAGAATGTGCTTGATCTCGTTTTGCTGAAAGATCTCGTCATAAATCGGTAGAACAGCGCCACCGGGATATCCAAATACCGTGTCCACGCCCTGATCCTTCAGTGCCTGAACTACCATTTGTGCGCCGGTCATTTTGCGAGCCATCTGTATTCTCTCCGATTTGGTCGTGTTGCCATAAAAAAACCCCCGAAATTGGGGGTCGCGCATTCGCCGTCTGGTTTCCCGTTCGGTTACTGCGCCTGCATAAGCACCACGATGATGACGTTGTTCGTTTTCATGGGGAGTTACATAAAAGGCGATTCTAAGAAGGTCAACCTCTGAAAGTGAATTTAATTACAATATACCTAGCTATACACGCAATAAAATTACGTGAATTAATTTATCTATGAAATAAAACATACGTTTAGGCGAGTGATTCAAGGAATATCACCGTAAAAGATATGTAAAATGACATATTTTCAGTTCCGAGGCGAGTTGACGCAACAATAGTGGGAAAAAACCGTTGCATAACAATTGCTCTTCTTTAACGTAGGCCACCTACAAGACCTGTTTTCGCAGGCAATAAACGACTATTGGGAGGTTAATTCATGGATCGTCGTTCTTTCCTTAAAAAGTCCGCTCTTGGTGGTGCAACGGCAGCAGCCGCATCCACACTCGCGGCACCAATGTATGCACAGGGCAATCGGACCCTGACCATGGTGACATCCTGGCCGCACGGGTTTGCGGTTCTTGATGACGCTGCAGTGAAATTCGCGGAAACCGTAACCGCAATGACTGATGGACAGCTGACCATCGATAAGAAAGCTCCGGGAGAGCTGGTGGGTGCCCTCGAGGTGTTTGACGCTGTGACCTCCGGTCAGGCGGATATCTATCACTCCGCTGACTATTACTATATCGGTCAGCATCCGGGTTATGCCTACTTCACGGCTGTGCCGTTTGGTGGCACCGCGCAGGAACTGACCAACTGGTATCAGCATGCCGGCGGTAAAGAGCTGCATGATGAGCTGGGCGAAATCTTTGGCCTTAAATCTTTCCTGGCTGGTAACTCCGGTTCGCAGTCGGGAGGCTGGTTCCGGTCTGAAATCAAGTCAGCCGAAGACTTTAACGGCCTGAAATACCGTATGCCGGGCCTTGGTGGTCAGGCGCTGGGTAAACTGGGCGCATCGGTTCAGAACATCCCGGGTGGCGAACTTTATCAGGCGCTGTCTTCCGGCGCATTGGATGGCCTTGAGTGGGTTGGTCCGTGGGCAGACGAACGTGCCGGTTTCCAGGAAGTGGCCAAAGTTTATTACACTGCTGGCTTCCACGAGCCGGGCTCAGGCCTGACCGCTGCGTTCAACCGTGAAGTTTATGAAAGCCTGACGCCGTCACAGCAGGCTGTTGTGGAAAATGCCGCTATGGCAACGACACATCATAACCTGTCGCTGACACTGGCCAATAACGGTGCCGCATTGGCCCGTCTACAGGCGCAGGGTGTTCAGACATTGCAGTTCCCGGATGACGTTTGGGATGCATTCGGTAGTGCATCGGCAGAAGTCATGGATGAATATATGGATGACGAACTGTTCGCACGAATCCGCAGCAGCTTCGAAGAATCCATGGCGTCTTCGTCTGCGTGGATTTCCAAATCCGATGGTTACTACGTAAACCAGCGCGACCGCGTTCTGGCTAACCGTTAATCATGTGACGGCTCCATCCCAAGTGGGGTGGAGCCATTTTTCCGTGGGGACGGGGTAGTATGAGCTTTATCTGGCAGTTCTTTGTTGAGCTGGGACTGGGTTTCGTGAACCTGTTCCATGCGCTTACACATCCGGGGTCGTGGTTGAATTGGTCCGAGAAAACCTCGATCATCAATTTCATCTATTATGGCGCATCGCACGAGCTTCTGTTCGTGATCTTCGACCTTGTCATAATAATCACCATAATCGGTCTGTTTTATCGCGCTTTCTTGTGGCGCATCGTGGTTGGGATGGAGTTCGTGTCTAACACGATTGGCCGTTTCTTCGCATGGGCGGGACTGATCATGGTGCTGCAACAGGTGCTGATCGTATTCCTCCAGCGGATTTTCCGTGTATCCGAGATCACCATCAGCCCGTTTGGATATGCATTTTCCCGCGACCTCAGCTGGTATGGCGAGGAGCTGAAACTGTATAACGCCATGCTCGTGACTCTGTGCGTTGCCTATACGTTTATTCAGGGCGGTCACGTTCGCGTTGACCTTTTCTATGCCGGGATGAAGCATCGCGGCAAAAAAATTGTCGATATGTTCGGCTCGTTATTTTTCATTCTTCCGCTGATGAGCGTGATCTGGATGTATGCCTGGTTCTTCATGTGGCGGCATCTGGTGGTTCCCAAACCCTCGGCCTCGGATACATTGGAAAAACTGTTACCAAAAGCGCGCGCACTGCGCTGGAACGTGGAAACCATCGGATTTTCGCCCAACGGCTTTGATGCGTACTTCTTGTTCAAGATTCTGATGGTGGCCTTTGCTGGCCTCATGTTCTTCCATGGGATCTGCTATTTCTGGCGTTCGCTGCTGGAATATATCGAAGGCGAAGACAGTGCCGACAAATATCTGGATAAGGATGTGCTTGGGGACGAGGTGGCCGAGGCCGCCCATGCCGCGCACTCGGGGGTGGAATAAGTTATGTTGTTTGGATTAGACGGCGTAGAGCTCGGCCTTATCATAGTCTTCTTGTGCCTGTTTGGCGCGATCATGTCCGGTTTCCCGGTGGCGTTTGCCATTGGTGGCGCGGCGATGATTTCCTTTGGGATTATCGCGCTGCTGGACGCTAACGGTCTGTTGCTGAAAGAGGTTATTGATACCTCCAGCGAGGCATATGGACAGTTGGCAAACAGCGGGATTATTGAAGCATCCATATCGCGATTCCGATATCCCGATTTGCCAACCGTCACCCAACCGCTGTTCGACGGTGGCTTGCAGGCGGTCCTGAACAATCCGATTTCTTTCATCGCCAACCGCATGAATGAACGCGTCATCGCCGGACAGTCCATTGAGACTTTGCTGGCGGTTGCAATGTTTGTGCTTATGGGGATTACGCTGGAGCGGTCCCGCATTGCCGAGGATCTGCTGACAACCATGGGCCGTGTATTCGGTCCACTCCCGGGCGGTCTGGCCGTTTCGGTTGTTGTTGTCGGGGCGTTTCTGGCGGCTTCCACCGGGATTGTAGGGGCAACCGTTGTCACGATGGGCCTGCTGACGCTGCCGACTATGTTGCGTAACGGATATTCTCCGGAACTGTCGACAGGTGTGATTGCAGCCTCAGGAACGCTGGGACAGATTATTCCGCCATCAATCGTTATCGTGCTTCTGGGCACCCTGACAGGGGATTTGTATTCCTCGGCTCAAGAGGCACGCGCGGTGTTGGCCGGGTGTCGCAGTGCGTTGGAATATCTGGGTGAGGCGGCGGTTTTGTCCGTGGGAACGCTGTTCCAGTCGGCGATTTTACCGGGAATCCTGCTGGCCGTGCTCTATGGCGTCTATGCGTTTGGATATGCGCTTTTGAATCCGGAAAAAGCACCGCCCATCAAATCATTGGGGACAACAGGCCCATTTCGGTCGCGCGGTCACAAACTGACATGGTTTTTGGCTGTGCCGGTTGGCATAATCGCGATGGCTATCGCCTCTATCAGTCTCAATGTTGTCGGGTCGCAAGACGTGACCGTGTCTTCCATGACAGAGTTGGAACTGACGCCGGGATTGCGCACTAACGTGACGGAACAATGCCAGACGTCCATGATCGAGCTGCACGGCCTAGAGGCCTGGGAAGAAGCTGTTGCCATCAATGAAGAGATCATGGCGAATGGCGGAGGTGGCACGCAGGAAGAACGTCAACGCTCCCCTGAAGAGATCGAACAGATCCGTGCTGAAATGGTGTCCTCAGCGGCGCCGATTTCGACTGGACTGATGGTTCTGCTGGTTATGGCCGGCCTGACACTGGCCCTGGCCGTTGGTGTTGATCCGTCAGCACGCAAGAGAGGCGTCATGATCGGGGCTGCCGGGATCGCGCTGTCAATCCTGTTTGACATTCTGTTCGTCAATCCGTTGTCATCGCCCGGCGCGAAATTCCTGATCCATGCGCTACCGTTCGCTATCATCCTTTATGGTATGGCGTCCGCCATTCGGATGCTTAGTCATTCCGAGGTTTTGCGCGTTGTTTTCCCACCACTGGTCCTGATCGTTGCCGTTCTGGGCTCTATTCTTGGCGGGATTACAAACCCGACTCCGGCCGCCGCGCTGGGGGCAGGCGGCGCAATCATGCTGGCAGCCTACCGCAAATTGCGTGAGGAGGACGGAAATTCCAAAGTCATCCTGATTGCCAGCTTCGCGATGGTGATCATGTTGTTGATTGGCATCAATTTCGACCTGCGCGCCGGGATCGAGCAAGTCGGTTTCCAGAACTGGGTTGCCATCATATTTGCGCTGATCTGCTATCATATCGCCGTTGGCGGCCTGCTATTCGCCTGCTGGGTGTTGTGGAGACGATCCGTCCTGACGCCCGTGGTTCAGGAAACGGCCAAGGTGACTTCGATGGTGTTTGCGATCCTGATCGGGTCGCAGATGCTGAACCTTGTGATCATCTCTTTTGGCGGCGAGCATTACATCCAACAGTTCCTGCGTTCGTTTGATAACGAGATTGCGGCCTTCCTGATCGTGATGGTGGTGCTGTTTGTCCTCGGGTTCGTGCTCGATTTTCTGGAAATCATCTACATCGTTATTCCGATTGTAGGACCGGTGATTTATGGCGGCTCGCTTGATCCAAGCTGGGTAACAATCATGATTGCGGTGAATCTGCAGACCAGCTTCCTGACACCACCATTCGGATTTGCACTGTTCTATCTGCGTGGTGTTGCCCCGCCAAGCGTAACCACAGGCCATATCTATCGTGGCGTGGTGCCGTTTGTGATCATTCAGATTGTTGGGCTGTTGCTGCTCTTCCTGTTCCCGGGCGTCGTCACTCTCGTTCCGTCGCTATTACCGGGGGGCGGCTAAAGATCCGAAAGATCGGGCAGGTGGATAGCAGCCACCTGTTCGGACACAGGATCCGTGTCGAGGGGATGCGCCGCGTTACCCACGGACGTCAACGAGTCAAACTCGCGCCATTTGCCTGACCGGAAAATCTCCAGCGGTTGGAATTTGGACTTGTAGGCCATTTTTTTGCTGCCCGGCACCCAGAATCCCAAATAGACATAAGGTAATCCTGCATCCCGCGCGGTCTCGATGTGATCGAGGATAATATATGTCCCCAGACTGCGCGCCGTTTCCGACGGATCGAAGAAGGAATAAACCAGTGACAAACCATCATCCAGTATGTCGGTCAGACAGGCGCCGACCAGTTTGTCTCGCCCATCCTCGTCTTTACCGTAATATTCGATGACACGGCTTTGCACGGGGGTCTCTTCGATCATCGCCGCAAATTCAAAAATATCCATCCCGGCCATCCCACCATCAGCGTGGCGAGAATTCAGGTAAGTCTGGAACAGATCAAAATGATCTTCAGTTGCCCATGGGGTTTTTACCTCGCGTCGCAAATCCTGATTGCGATTATGCACCTTCCGCTGGGATCGTGACGGCGTGAAATCTTCGCCCCGAACCCGCGCGGACATACAGGCGGAACAGCCCGCACAGGTGGGGCGGTACAATACATTCTGCGATCGGCGGAACCCTTGTTGAGACAGGCTGTCATTCAACGCTTTGGCTTCGTCCCCGAAAAGTGCCGTAAACAGTTTCCGCTCAACCTTGCCGTCCAGATAGGGGCAAGGTTGTGGGGCCGTCACATAGAATTGGGGCGCTTTGGGTAGGGTATGACGCATAAAAATACCTTGCTAGAATTTCGTTTTTCTAGCAAGGCAGATTTATATTGTTCAAGTTTTAATCGATTGGTCGGTTAATAGCAGTTGTCCCCAGCAACATGTCCGGCAGACTTTGCTGATAGCGTGTCGTCAGGATCAACAGGATACTGACAAGCTGCACCAAAAACGTACCGCTGGCGATGGTGAACAGGATCGTGTGCAACAGCCCCAACCCGGACGAGAACCGCTGACCATCGCGATCCCGGAATTCAATTCCCATCATACTCATCCCCCAAGTGGCTGAGTCTGCGCCGATGGTGACGGTCCGATAAATCAACCCGATCACCAGCCATAGCACCGGGAAGAACCAAAATCCGAGGCCGAGCGTGAATACACTGATCAGGACGGTAACAGCAAAAGTGATGATACTGTCGATCACCCACGCCATTAAGCGCCGCGAAGGCACATTTTCGTAGAACTGACCGTCCAGCTCCGGGTCCGGCAATCCGATATGGGTCGCATTATGGTATGTCATCCGAGTCCCTCTCGCATGGAGTGCCCCCGCATCGAGCGGGGGCTCATCTGATTAGTAGGCTGGGCTTTCACCGCCGCCGCCATTATCTGTCCGGCGCTTCGCCATGAAGCTGTCGAACTCGGTCTGGTCCTTGGCGGTGCGCAGATCGTCGAGGAAAGAGCGGAACGCGCTTTGTTCGTCTTCGAGGCGTTTCAGCGTTTCTTCGCGATATTTGTCAAAGACTGTGTTGCCGGTCGTGTCAAATCCGCGGTTATGTTTCCATTTGCGTTTCATGCTGCAATTTCCCATGCGATTGGTTCCGATCATGTAAAAGAGGAGGACTAGGCCCAACGGCCAGAAGAAAATGAACCCAAGGATCATCGAGGCGATCCAGGCTTTCTTGCCGTGCCCGTCAAGCCAGTCCCGGGCTTGTTCAAGATAGTGTACAGGCGTTTCCATGTTTGCTTCCTTGATGTGAATGTTATTAACATTAACATACTTGGGGCAGGAATTTTCGATAACAAGAGGGGAGCAGAAATTTTTTTGAAATTATTTCTGGATCAATCCCAGCCCGCGCAAATAGATACCAATCCCGGATTCCAGAAGCTCCTCAGCCGAAAAAGGCGCACGTCCGCCGGGTTGGCCTCGCATGAATAATTCCACCACGCCGTGTGACATCGCCCAGATATGGTGCGAGACCATCGTCGCCGGTGGGCGTTTATTGGGGGGCAGATGTTCGAACAGTTTTTCTGCCGCCTGCGTCAGCACGGCCATGGCGCGGTTGGCGACCATGTTCAGATCGGGGTTGCGGGCAACGGACACACCGGATTCAAACATCGCGATGTAATGACCCGGATTTGTCCGAGCGAAATCCAGATAGGCATGGCCCACGGCCTCAAACGCTTTGAGCGCTGTGGGTTTACCGCGGGCGTAAGCCTTTTCCATCTTTTCTGCGAATTCGACATAGCCCTGACGGGCAACTTCTTCGATCAGGTCTTCGCGGCCTTTGAAATGGCGATAGGGCGCCGCAGCGCTGACCCCGGCGGAACGCGCAGCTTCGGCCATCGTAAACCCGGTCGGGCCTTTTTCCTGGATCAGATCCAGTGTCGCCTCTATCAGGGCTTCCTTCAGGTTGCCGTGATGGTACGATTTTTTTTCGCGTATTTGCTCGTTCATAGACGGAATCTAGCTACGCCGAGGTCACATAACAAGCTTTTGTCAGTCAAGCTCGAACCCCATCGCGTCCGGAGTGCCGCAGATCTTATCATCTGGCGGGGCAACGATATTGGCGTTTTTGCCTGTATAGTCCAATTGGGACAGGACCAAACGGATCGCGGCAATGCGTGCGCGTTTCTTGTCATCCGACCTGATAACATTCCAAGGTGACGTTGGGGTATGGGTGCGTTCGAACATCGTGGTTATGGCATCTGAATATTCGTGCCAGAGGCTCAATCCCTTCACGTCGATGGACGACAATTTCCACTGTTTCAGCGGATCAGACTCCCGCGCCAGAAAGCGCCGCAACTGTTCTGCGCGACCCACCGTCAGCCAGATCTTGATGAGCTGAATGCCGTCGTCGAGCAGCATCTGTTCAAAATCCGGCACTTGGGTGTAGAAATGTTCGGTCTGGTCCGGAGTGCAGAATCCAAACACCGGCTCCACCACCGCGCGGTTGTACCAGGACCGGTCGAAGAAGGCGATCTCGCCAGCGTTCGGCAGGTTCTGGATGTAGCGCTGGAAATACCATTGCCCACGCTCGGTCTCACTCGGTTTGGACAGGGCTACGACCTTGGCGCTACGCGGATTCAGGTTCTCGCGGAAACGTTTAATATTGCCACCTTTGCCGGCAGCGTCACGCCCTTCGAACACAACGGCAACCCGCGCACCGCTTTCCGATAACCAAGCCTGCATTTTGACCAGCTCGATCTGCAATCCATAGAGGATATCCTTATACTCCGGGCCGCTTATCTGGCGATCATAGGGGTATTCGGGATTGATGATCTGTTTCTTTTCACGACCCGCGATTGCAGTACGAACACCATCCGGGGCTTCGGCTTCAAAGAATTTGGTAATCGCGCCGTCAAAGGGTTTCATCGCTTGGAGTCCCCTTCAAGTATCCGGTCCAGATCAATGTGGGTGTTCTGGTAAATCTCGTTGATCCAGTTGCCATAAAGCAGGTGCGCATGGCTACGCCAGCGATTTTCCGGCGGTTGTGAGGGATCGTCATCAGGGTAGTAATTCATCGGCACATTGATCGGCGTGCCGTTTTCGACGTCGCGATCATATTCCTGTTTCAACGTGCCGCTGTCATATTCAAAATGGTTGAACACATAGAGTGCACGATGATCCGGGTCTTCGATCAGGCAAGGCCCGACATCGTCGGATTGCAAAAGGGTCGTCAGTCCTGCCGCCTCCGCCTCGTCACGACGGATTTCGGTCCAGCGGCTGACGGGCACGACAAAGTCGTCCGAAAACCCGCGCAAGTAAGGCGAGGCCGGTGTCAGAACCTTGTGCCTGAAACAGCCAAACGCTTTGTGATCCAGCATATGTTTGGGGATGCCATGGAAGTGATAGGCCATCGCCATCCCCCCCCAGCAGACGCCAAAGGTGGACAGGACGTTGGTTTGGGTCCAGTCCATCACCTCTTTCATCTCGTCCCAATATGTCACCTCTTCGTAAGGTAGATGTTCAATCGGGGCACCAGTGATGATCAGGCCATCAAACTTGCGGTGTTTGATGTCCTGAAACGAGTGATAAAAACTCTCCATATGCGCCGCCGAGGTGTTCTTGGCCACGTGGTCGGTCATCCGCACCAGCG
>JBNLBF010000005.1:0-148396 GCA_050302475.1 Paracoccaceae bacterium | reverse complement strand
AAATTTCCTGCATCGATCAGACCCGCGAAGCTGCCGGTATCCAGCCAGGCAACGCCGCGACCCAAAACGCTGACCTTCAGCGCCTTGTTTTTCAGATAGGCCAGATTAACGTCGGTGATTTCCAATTCGCCCCGCGCTGAAGGTTTGACGGATTTCGCGATATCAACCACTGAATTGTCGTAGAAATACAACCCACTCACCACAAATGAAGATTTCGGTTTGTCTGGTTTTTCCTCGATGGAGATGGCGTTGAAATTCTCATCGAACTCCACCACCCCAAAATCCCGCGGGTTGCTGACCCTATAGGCAAATACCTGCGCGCCATGGTCGCGCTTATTCGCAGCCTGCAGTATTTTTGGCAGTCTGTCGCCGTAAAAAACATTATCGCCAAGGATCAGGACAACGGACGATTTCCCGATGAAATCTTCGCCCAGAATAAACGCCTGCGCCAAGCCCGCAGGTTCCGGCTGGATGACATATTGAAAGTTCACGCCCAAATGCGCCCCGTCACCCAGTAAACTCACATAGGCGGGGTAGTCACGCGGTGTTGTAATGATAAGTATGTCGCGAATGCCCGCGAGCATCAGGACCGAAATCGGATAAAAGATCATCGGCTTGTCGTAAATTGGCAAAAGCTGTTTAGATATCGCTGCCGTCAACGGATAGAGACGCGTCCCTGATCCCCCTGCCAGCACAATACCTTTTCGATTGCTCATTGCGGTCCCCACCACTCGTGTTCAGTCAAGCTCCAAAATAGCTCGTGTTTCACCGGGTGACGCAACGCGCCGTTGCGACAATTCCGATATCTTTGCGATCCGGCTCACCAGCTCTCGGTTAGTTGCCGGCGTCTTGTTGGCGTCCATCCACAGATTATCCTCCAACCCCGTTCGCACGCCGTGCGCGTGCGTAATCCCTAGGACGTTCGCATGAAGCTGATACCGCCCGATACCGGCGAAGGCATAAATGGAGCCTTCGGGCAAGGAATTGATTACCGCAGCAACATGTGACGCATTGGTTTTCAGCCCGGCAATATTCCCCAACAGGATATTGAAATAATATGGCGGCTCTAACAGTCCCTCTGCAATCAGAACATGTGCGAATTCCGCCATGCCGATGTCAAACACCTCCAGCTCGGGTTTGACATTATTTTTCTTCATATCTTCCGCAATACTGCGAATGGTGTCCGGGCAGTTAACACTTGCTCCGGTGACAAAGTTGACCGAGCTTAAGGTCAGGCTCGCCATTTGCGGACGGATATCAGCCGGGAGGTTAAGAACCTCACATCGCTGGGCAACCGTCTGCCCATGCCGACCGCTGGTGGTGGCACACAGGATTAGGTCTTTCGCAACTTCATCTTCGCGCAGTTCTGCAAAAATGCGCCCAAACGCTTCGGCATCGCAAACAGGATGTCCTTGCGCGTCACGCACATGAAAATGACCAATTGACGCGCCCGCTGTAACGCATTCCTTTGCAGTTTCAACGATATGTTCGTGCGTAATCGGCACATTTGAATTTTTATTGGCGTCAGCAACGGCCCCCGTCAGGGCCAGATTGATTATCAACGGCTCTTTCGCAAAATCCGGTTCTTTCATTACATCACCCCACGTGACGAAACTTACATATGTCCTATTTGCTTAAAACCCCAATAAAAATATAAGTTCTGTGAGGAAACTCATGTAATCGGCTTTGGATCCCAATTAAGATTCAAACAGACTTAAGAAGTTGATGACCGCTTACGAAATTGAACCAAGTATCGAATAATGGACAAGCCGTCTTCGCCAACCGTTTCTATCGTGTATGCGAATGCGCCCGGTATTTGGGCGACTTCCTTAAAAACATTCATCGAAGATCGTGGCTATAGCGTTCATCTGACTAAAGATGGCAACGACATTGTGACGCAAAGCGATTGCGTGATTTTGGCAGGTTCAGTTGCCTCTTTAAGACGAACCCGGGAAATGATCAGAAAAACCCGCCCGGAAGACCGGCCGGTTGTTATCGCGTGGAACTTTGAACCGCTTCCGCCGATCGAATTGGAAAACTGGGCAGAAAAGTTGGGGCTGCGCTTTTGCCATGCTTCCTACAGCCCGGTCCATGTGAAGCCGTTGCTGAATTTGGTGAACTTGCCCATATTTTCGCTGATTAGCCGGTTTGGCCTTGGAAAATACTCCGACAAGAAAGCCTACCCAAGCGCAAATGCGCTAAGCGTGAGATTTGCAATCGAACAATACGGGTTTTTGAAACAAGGGTATGAAGACGGTTATCTCACGCACATCGCCACCAGCACGAACCAGAAAAAGACATTTCTGAGTACGCGAAACATACCGTCGACTTTCATTCCCGCCGGAAGCCTGCCGGCGGTCTACGGGGAACGTATCGACAGCATCGAAAAAGATATCGACGTTATGTTCATCGGTGGCGTGCGGAACAATCCCGGGCGCAAAAAACGCGTTGAGCTGCTGCAATCCAGGCTGGAAGAAAAAGGCCTTTCAACAGATATCCACTTCAATGGGCTGATGGGAGATGAGCGAACAAGAGTTCTTAACCGCGCACGCGTCTTGGTGCATCTTCACAAGAACCCTTGGGATACGCCGTGGATGCGGTGGTATCTGGCCGGAAATTGCGAGGCCTTGATTGTCAGCGAGGAATTGTCGATGGACGGACCGCTGAAAAAAGGTGAACATTACCTGTCGACAGATTATGACACTCTTCCCGATGTCATATATGATATCCTGCAGGACGAGGAAAAACGCCATAAAATGGTGATCGCTTGCAAGTCGCTGGTGAACACAGAGATGGGGCTGCAAAAGTCCGTCGAGTCTTTGCTGAACCTGTACAATGGGGTACCTGATGAGGCCAGATAATATCCTAATTCTCGGCACCAATCCGTATGTCGAAGTCATAACAGACTTATTTTCAGAACAACCGGACATCAGCTTCAAAGGGCTGGTTGAAAATCTAAACCCCGAAAACTGTTCTGCGCCATTGTACGGAATGAAGGTCCATTGGAATGATGATATTGATCATCTGAAATCGGATCACAAACTGATCTGTTCCCTCGGCACAACACTTCGCAGGAACTGGATTGAAGAGAAGGAAGCCCAAGGCTTCGGGTTCGCAAATCTGCGGCATTCTTCGGCCATCGTTTCCGACACGGTTGCGCTCTCGACAGGTACGACACTTGATGTGCGTGTTGTCATTTCAAGCCACACAAAGATCGGGAAACATGTGCGTATCGGTCGAACCGCGTGTATCGGGCATCATACGTCGATTGGGGATTTTTCAACCATTCATCCCGGCGCAATTATATCCGGAAATTGCGATATTGGATCTCAGGTAACCATCTCGACGGGTGCGGTTGTTATCGACAATATCACGATTGGCGACGGTTCCGTTGTCGCGGCTGGCGCTGTTGTTGTTAAGGATGTACCGCCAAATGTTCTGGTTGCAGGCGTGCCCGCGAAGGTCATCAAAGAAAATTACGGGCCTAAGTGAGATCGTAGGGGGATCAACAAAGACCCAAGAATATCCCCCTCTTTTACCTGTAGAAATAAGTCGGCAACCACATGGACAGTTCCGGAACAAACGTCAACAGCAACAGGACCACGATCAGCGGGATCAGGAACGGGGCGGTTGCCACGACACAACGTTCAAACGGCACGTCAGCAACTTTGGACAGCACATAGAGCACCAGCCCCACAGGCGGTGTCAGCAGGCCGATCATCAGGTTCAGGATCAGGATCACCCCGAAATGCACCGGATCAACACCAAGGCTCATCGCAACGGGCAGCAATACGGGCGTCAGAATGGTGATCGCGGCCAGCGTTTCCATGAAACATCCAACCACAAGAACAATCAGCGTGATGACCAGCAGCAGGACAAACTTATTGTCCGACAGCTCCAGCATCCAGGCGGAGAAATGCTGCGCCACCTGATTTGCCGTCAGGATCCACGCAAACACGGCTGAGGCCGCAACAATCATCATAATCGCCGCGGTCGTCTCAATTGTGTCCATCGACACGCGCAGGATGCGACGCAGGTTTAACGTGCGATAGATGAACACGCCCAGAATGATGGCATAGGCGACTGCGGCAATCGCGGCCTCGGTCGGGGTGAAGATGCCGAACAGGATGCCCCCCACGATGATGATGGGTGTGAACAATGGCAGGATCGCGTCTGCGAAGGCACGAAGCCAGACCATGATCTCGAACCTGTCATCGCGCGGATAGTTGCGACGACGCGAGAACCACGCGACCATGATCATCAGCGAAAACGCCATCAGGAAACCGGGGACAATTCCCGCCGCAAACAGTTGGCCGATGGAGGTGTTTCCAACAACACCGTAAACCACCAACGGCAGCGAGGGCGGAATGATCGGCCCGATAGTCGAAGACGCCGCCGTAATGCCAACGGCGAAGTCGGTATCATAACCCGCCTCGCGCATGGCTTTAATCTCGATATTGCCCAGCCCGCCGGCATCAGCCACCGCCGCTCCCGACATGCCCGCAAAAATGACCGAGGCCCCGATATTCACATGCCCCAGCCCGCCATACATCCAGCCCACCGTGGCCCTAGCGAAATTGAATATCTTGGTCGTGATCCCCGCCGTGTTCATCAGATGCCCGGCAAGGATAAAGAACGGCACCGCAATCAGCGGGAAGCTGTTGATTCCATTGACCATATTGTGCAGCACCAGAACATCTGGCGCGCCGTTGGTCATGATGAACAACAGGGAAGACGCGCCCAGCGCAACGGCGACAGGGAATCCGAGGATCAACATCATGAAAAGCGCAATGAACAGGAACAGGATGGACATGGTTTACTCCGAAATTGCGTGCTCTTCGATCTCTTGCAGGATCTGGTCAGGGGTTTGACGGATCTTCTTCACCACCCAGAACAGCGCATAAAGCGCCATCACCGCGATGCAGACGGTCACGGTCCAGTAGACGATGCTTTTGGGAAAGGCGATCGAGGCCATTTTGGTCTTGGTCTTGTTCGACAACTGGATACCCAGCCAGACAAGATACCCCCAGAAGGCGACGTTGCAGACCTCGACCAACACCGACAGGATTTTCCCAGCCATTGGCGGGATGAACCGGTAGAAGAATTCCAGAAAGATATGAGTACCTTTGCGCGACACCGTGATCGCCCCTGAAAATGCGACGACGATCAGCACGTAGCGCGCGATCTCTTCGGTCCAGGCCAGCGAGTCATTCAGAACGTAACGCGTGAAAAACTGTAGAAAGACAATGATGGCCAGACTCCAGAAGGCGATCAGCCCCGGAATATCCGTCCAGCGGAAGTCAGACAGATCGACATCGCTGTCACGATCCAGTTCCATCATAGCTGCAGAAGCTGCGGATGTTTCCGCAGCTTCTGTCTCACCGCTTTGGTCACGGTTTGTCATGTTGGCATTCCAGCTCAGAGCGCCTGAAGCCGTTCGAAATGCTCCATCGTATAGGGAACCATATCCGGATTGGTCAGCATCGGCTTCACCGCATCCTGGAACGGTCCTTTATCGACCTCGTTCACGGTGATCCCCTGCTCTCGGAACCAGGACACCAGTTCCTGCTCGGACTGATAGATGCCGTCGGATGCCTGCTTGGCCGCTTCGCGCAGCACTTCGGCAACAACATCCTGATCGTCGCCAACACGATCAACCGCCGAGTTGGATTCGATGATCAGCAGCGAATTCAGAATATGGCCCGTCAGGTTGATGTTCGACTGAACCTCGTAGAACTTCTTGAACTGGATCGTTGGCAGCGGATTTTCCTGTGCGTCCACCACACCTTGCTGCAGGGCCAGATAAACTTCGTTAAAGGCCATCGGCGTCGGGTTCGCGCCAACAGCATTCGGGAACATCAGCATCAGCGGAGAGTTCGGCACGCGGATTTTCAGCCCTTCCATGTCAGCCGGTTCGAGGATCGGGAAATTCGACGTCACATGACGCTGACCGTAATAGGTAAGTGCCGCCACGGTGTGGCCGGTCGTGTCGTGATACCCCTGAGACAGTTCCGCAAACAGATCAGACTCGCGATAGGCTTCCCAATGCTGGAAATCGCGCATGATGAACGGATAATCCGAAATCGCGATCGGGCCATAGTAGCGCTCGACGAAGCTCGGGCCGGTATAAATGATGTCGATAGCACCGATATCCAGACCTTCGTTGATGGCAACCTCGTTCCCCAGTGAAGAGGCCGGGAATACCTGAATTTCCACCCGACCATCGGTGCGGGCGGCAACCTCGTCAGCAGCCCACAGGGCGGCCTGATGATAGTTGGACCCCTCTTCGTACACATGCGCCCATTTCAACACTTCCTGTGCGAAAGCCGACGAAACAAGTACGGATGTGAAGCCTGTCGCAAGCGCAAGCGTCTTCAATTGTTTTCTAAGCATAGATTCCTCCCTAACTCGGCGGTTTGCCCACCGTAATTTTTTACCTTGCATAATTTTATCTGGTATACAAGTTATATCTGATATACTAGTTATGAAATCATCATCTCGTAAGGGTAGTTCACGGCAATGCCAATCGACATAGACATCGCGGCTACTTATGATGCGCGAAACGAGCGCAAAAGCAGGGGCCAAATGGCAAGTAATTTAAATGATGTTTCGGGTACGCGTGCCAAACTCCGAAAACCCCGTGCGCCAAGCCAGCCTCCTGCCGGGACCGCCCCGTTTCAGGATGGTGGTCAGACAATTGCCGATAAAGTTTATACCGAGCTTCACCGCGATATCGTTTCGATGGCGCTGCCGCCCGGGACTCCGATCTCGGAAAAACAGGTTGCCCTGGAAAAAGGGGTCAGCAGAACCCCGGTACGCGAGGCGATCCTGCGCCTGACCCGGGAAAGACTGGTCGAAGTTGTACCGAAATCCGGCACATTCGTCGCCCGTATCCCGCTTTCCTCGCTTTCGGAGGCGATAGTCATCCGCCGCGCATTGGAAGGCACAATCGTACGCGCGGCCGCCACAACGGCCTCTCCCAGCCATATACTTGAACTCCGCGCCATCATCGAGCGCCAGCGGGAGGTTTCCCCCGACGACGATGCGTTTCACCGTTCGGACGAAGATTTTCACGCCGCTATCGCACGCATCAGCGGCTATCAGGGTATCTGGGAGCTGATCCGACAGGTCAAAGTGCAGGTTGACCGCTATCGCCGTCTGACGCTGCCGCAAACCGGGCGTATCGCGCTGATCATCGACGAACATTCCGATGTAGTTCAGGCGATTGCGGACAAAGATGCCGATCGCGCGGTGGCGCGCATGGAACATCATCTGGACAAGTTGCAGCTGGATATCGCTGTCTTCCGCGACCTTTATCCGGACTACTTCATCCACGATAAAACAATCGACTAATCCCACCTCGACAGGAGTTTTCCCGATGACGATGCCCGTTCGCCAAGTGCTTAGCCCGACGGAAACGCGCCAACTGGATACAGACAGGCTGCGCGCGAATTACCTGATCGAAGATTTGTTCCAACCGGGGAAAATCTCGATGACCTACAGTCATCTGGATCGCACGATTGTCGGCGGGGTGATCCCGACGGACGGTGCGTTGAAGCTGGCCTCCGAAAAACAGGTCGGCTCCCCGAATTTTCTGGACCGCCGAGAAATGGGGGTTTTCCTGCTATCAGGCACCGGCACGGTAACGGTGGATGGCGAGGGCGTCGCCATGGGCGCACATGACTGTCTGTATATTCCGATGGGCTGCACGGATGTGACCTTTGACTCCTCCGCCGATGCGCATTTCTATTTTGTTTCCACGCCCGCGCATCATACCTATGCGCTGAAGAAAATCGCCAAGGACGACGCCATTCGCCTCGATCTGGGCGAAGCGAAGGACGCCAATGTCCGCGTGCTGCGCCAGTATATTCACCCCGATGTCTGCGACAGTTGCCAGCTGGTGATGGGGATGACAGCAATTGAAGAAGGCTCCGTCTGGAACACGATGCCCGCGCATGTGCATGACCGCCGCTCTGAAGTTTACCTCTATTTCAACATGGCGGACGACACGCGCGTCTTTCACATGATGGGCGAACCGACGGAAACGCGTCATCTTATCGTCTCGCAACAACAAGCGATCCTGTCCCCCGGCTGGTCGATCCATTGTGGCGCGGGCACGGGTGCCTACAGCTTCATCTGGTCGATGGGCGGCGACAATCAGGATTTCACCGACATGGACTTTATCGCGATGGAAGACCTGCGATGAGCTTTTCGCTTTCAGGCAAAACCGCTGTCGTCACCGGGGCCAATACTGGTATCGGTCAGGCCATCGCTATCGGATTGGCAGAGGCTGGCGCCCGCGTGGCGCTGGTGGGCCGGTCTTCCATGGCCGAGACGTTGGAAAAGCTCGGCGATGCTGATGCATTAGAAATTACGGCTGACCTGTCGTCCCTCGAACCGATCGGCCGCATCGTGGCAGAGGCATCAGAATGGGGCGGCCAAATCGATATCCTCGTCAACAATGCCGGGATTATCCGCCGCAACGACGCAATAGAGTTTACCGAGGATGACTGGGACGCCGTCATGGATATCAACCTGAAATCAGTGTTTTTCCTGTCTCAAGCCGTCGCCAAAACCATGTTGCCGCGCGGCGCAGGGAAAATCATCAACATCGCCTCGCTGCTGTCCTTTCAGGGCGGCATCCGCATTCCGTCCTATACGGCCTCCAAAAGCGGCCTCGCTGGTCTGACGCGGTTGCTCGCGTGCGAGTGGGCAGGGCAAGGTGTCAACGTCAACGCCATTGCCCCGGGCTACATTGAAACGAATAATACCGAAGCACTGCGCGCCGACCCCGTCCGCAACAAAGCCATCCTTGATCGCATCCCGGCAGGTCACTGGGGTCAGCCCGACGAAATTGCGGGCGCGGTTACGTTCCTCGCCTCCCCGGCGTCAGATTATGTGCATGGCGTGGTTCTGCCCGTCGATGGTGGCTGGCTGGCGCGTTAGAGCCTCAGCGTCGTTTCCGCATCAAAGAAATTCAGCGCGGTGAGGTCGACCGACAGCGCCACCGCCTCCCCTTCCCGACCCCCGAAATGTCCCGGCGTTCGCGCGGTCAGGATTGCCTCCCCCACCGGGAAGCTGACATAGCTGTCCGCCCCGGTCATTTCGATGATGGTGGGCGTCACGTCCATCATCCCGGTTCCGGCTGCCCCAACCACCAGTGTCTCGGGCCGCAGTCCGACGATCAAGCGGGACTGACCTGACAGCTCCGCCCGTGCCTCCGGCAGCGTCAGCACCTGATCCGGACCGAACACCAGCTTGCGCCCATCCTCGACATTCGCCGCGATCAGGTTCATCGGCGGCGATCCCATAAAATCCGCCACAAACGTATTGGCTGGCCGGTCGTAAATATCCTGTGGCGAGCCCACCTGCTGCACGATTCCCTTATCCAGCACCACGATCTTGGTGGCCAGCGTCATCGCCTCGATCTGGTCATGCGTTACATAAACGATAGATGTCCCCGTTGTCTGATGCAGCCGCTTGATCTCGGCCCGCATTTCGACGCGCAGCTTCGCATCAAGGTTGGACAAAGGCTCATCAAACAGGAACAGCGCCGGATCCCGCACCAGCGCCCGACCCATCGCGACCCGCTGGCGCTGCCCGCCCGACAATTGGCTGGGCTTGCGATCCAGCAGCGGGTCGATCTGCAGCAGTTTCGCAACATCGGCCACTTTGGCATCAATCTCGGCCTTTGGCATCCGGCGGACCTTCATGCCGAAGGCGATGTTTTCCGCCACCGTCATCGTCGGGTACAAAGCATAGGACTGGAACACCATCGCAATATCCCGATCCCGCGGCGGTGTGTTGGTTACATCCCGCCCGTTAATCTCCAGATGACCGGAGGTCACCTCTTCCAGCCCGGCGATACAGTTCAGCAGCGTTGATTTCCCACAGCCGGACGGGCCGACCAGCACCAGAAAATCCCCCTGCTCCATCCCGATCGAGATCCCTTTCAGCACATCAACCGCGCCGAAACTCTTCACCAGATCGCGGATTTCCAGCGTATGTGTGTGATTATCGACCGCCATATCCATCGAAAGCCTCCCCACTGTTTGCCCGTCAGATTCCCGTCAGGATTGAACCGGCATATCAGCATTTTTCTATTTCATAGAGCATTCCGCAACGTCAGAGCAAACAGAATTGGCAAAAGTCTTGTTGCGGAACAGGAAAGAACAGGCCTTAATAGTCGTATGTAATCATGTAACTGTGACTCTGCCGTGGGGATGTTAGGCAAAGGGGCGGCTTTTGCGCGCACCCGTAAACACAACCCACCCGCGAACGCGGTTCATGTCTTTGGGAGGAGACCATAATGACCAAATTTCTGAAACTCACACTGGCCGCAACCCTGCTGACCAGCACCGCCACCGGCGCACTGGCGCTGGAAGATGGCAAGCTGATCATCTGGCAGCATGACCGCGACCCGGACCTGCTGCAGGCGGTCGTTGACCAGTTCACCGAAGAGCTCGGCATCGAAGTTGTTGTCGAAAATGTCGATCCGCTGACCGACAAATTCCAGCAGGCCGCCGCAACCGGCGACGGGCCGGACATCGTGCTTTGGGCACATGACCGTCTGGGCGAATGGGCCGCAGGTGGCCTGATCCAACCGGTTCAGCCAAGCGGCGCGATCACTGACGGCATTCTTCCCAGCGCCTGGGACGCGGTCAGCTTTGACGGCAAAGTCTGGGGCTATCCGGTGTTGGTGGAGGCTGTCGGCCTTGTCTATAACAAGGACCTGATCGACACCCCGCCCGCAAATTTCGAAGATATCGCCAGTCTGGACCTGCCCGACGGCGTTGGCGCGATCCTTTGGGATTACAACAACACCTATTTCACCATGCCATTGCTGATGGCGGGTGGCGGCTATGCCTTTCAGAAGGTGGACGGATCCTATGTCGGCACCGACACGGGCGTGAATAACGCAGGCTCGGTCGCCGGCGCAGCCATGCTGGCCAGCCTGATCGAAGGCGGCACAATGCCCGCCGGTGTCGATTACGGCATCATGGACGCTGCCATGGCGAATGGTGAGGTCGCGATGGTTATCAACGGCCCGTGGTCATGGGGTGGCTATGAATCCGCCGGGATCAATATCGGCGTTGCGCCCCTGCCCGCAATTGACGGCAACCCGGCGCGGCCATTCCTTGGGGTGCAGTCGCTGGCGGTGAATGCGGCCTCCCCGAATGTGGACCTCGCGATCGAACTGATCGAGAATTACATTCTGACGGACGAGGGCCTTGCCGCCTGGAACGCGAATGGTGTGCTCGGCACGCTTGCGGACACGTCCGCCGCCGCTGCGCAGGCTGACGATAAAATCGCCGCCACGCTGGAAAACGCTGCCATCGCCGTGCCGATGCCGTCAAACCCGGAAATGGGCGCCTTCTGGTCCGCCATGGCCCCGGCGCTGACCAATATCACCACCGGTGCAGCCAGTGTTGAGGACGCGCTAAACGACGCCGCCGCGCGTATCCTCGGCGAATAAGTTGAGGCGGGGCGGTTAGCGCCGCCCCAACCACATGAGCAGCGCCGCCGACCTTCTGGCCCCTCCGGCCCCGCGCAACCCGTGGCTTCACTACGGGATTGTCGGCGCTATTGGTCTGGCGCTGCTGTATACCGCCTTCACGCTTTATCTGATCCATCAGCCACTATTCGCGGTGATCATCCTTGCGCTTGGCGTGGCCTTTTCGCTGATCTTCGGGGCAAGGCGCTTTTATGCCCAGCGCTTCATCTTCCCCGGCATCGCCGCGATCCTTATCTTCATCGTCTTTCCGGTGGTCTACACGATCTATCTCGGCTTCACGAATTATTCGTCCTTCAACCTGCTGAGCTTTGAACGCTCCGTGGAAATTATCCAACGCTCCAAAATCGTTGATCAATCGACCGAACAGGATTTCGCCGTTGCTCCTGACGGCGATGCCTATCGCATCTATTTGCCCGAGGCTGGTCTGCTCTCTGCCCCTGTCCCGCTCGACGGTCCGGCAACCGTAGAGTTGACGCCAACAGACACACCGCCCGACACGTTGCTGGAAAGACGCGAGGCGATCCAGCTTCGCACCGGTCTGCAACAATTGGAACTGGTCCAGCCTGACGGCAGCACGCTACGCAATGCCGGGCTCAGGACCTTCGCCACCGTCACCAACGAATATGAACGTATCAACGAGGATCAGCTTCAGCGTACCTCTGACGGGGCGATCCTGACTGCCAATCACGAAACCGGTTTTTTCGAGGATCCGGAGGGCAATTCCATCCCCCCCGGCTGGCGCGTCAATATCGGCTGGGACAATTACAAGCGCGTCTTTACCTCGGACGGTATTCGCGCGCCGATGACCCGGATATTCATCTGGACGGTGCTGTTCGCTTTCCTGTCGGTGGCGCTGACCTTCGCTGTCGGCCTGACACTGGCGGTGATCCTGCAATGGCCGCATCTGAGGTTCAAACATATCTACCGGATCCTGTTGATCCTGCCCTATGCGGTGCCGGCCTTTATCTCGATCCTCGTCTTCAAAGGCCTGTTCAACCAGAATTTTGGCGAGATTAACCTGATCCTCGAAGGTCTGTTCGGCATTCGCCCGGAATGGTTCACCGATGGCACGCTGGCCCGCGTGATGCTGGTGATCGTGAATGTGTGGCTCGGCTATCCTTACATGATGCTCCTGTCGATGGGCTTCCTGCAGGCGGTGCCGGAGGATCACAAGAAAGCCGCCGCGCTGGAAGGCGCCAGCAGCTTGCGCGTGTTCTTCACGATCACCCTGCCACAAATCATCCCGCCGATGTTGCCGCTGCTGATTTCCAGCTTCGCTTTCAATTTCAACAACCTCGTGCTGGTGCTGCTGTTGACGCGCGGCGGGCCCGACATTCCCGGGACAGTGATCCCAGCGGGGGAAACCGACATCCTCGGCTCCTTCACCTATCGGATCAGCTTCATGGATAGCGGCCAGCAATTCGGCCTTGCGGGTGCGATCACCTTCCTGATCTTCATCGTTGTAGGCGCCATCGCCTACGCCAACTTCGTCGCCATGCGCCGCGCCGCCGAAAAACGGAGGGGATAGATGATCGTCGAAAACCCGCGCGAACTGCGCACCAAAAAAATCCTCGCCCACGGCTTCATGCTGATCTTTCTGGCACTGATCCTGTTCCCCTTCATCGTTGTCATCTCGATTTCCTTTCGCGAGGGCAACTTCACCGTTGGCAGCCTCTGGCCCGAAAACCCGACGCTGGAACATTGGTATCTGGCCTTCGGCTTCGACTATACCCGCGCCGACGGCACGGTGGTGGAGCCGCCCTATAACGTGCTGCGATGGATGTGGAATTCGATCAAGCTGGGCTTGATCACCGGCGTTGGCGTGGTGGTCCTGTCAACGATATCCGCCTATGCCTTCGCCCGCGTCCGTTTCGGGGGCCGCGCGGCATTGCTCGACAGCCTGTTCATCATCCAGATGTTCCCGACGACGCTGGCGCTTGTCGCCATCTACGCGATCTTCGACGCGTTGGGGGAAGTCTCGCCGCTGATCGGTATCGACAGCCACTGGGCGCTGATCCTGGTCTATATGTCTGGGATCACACTGCATATCTGGACGATCAAAGGCTATTTCGACAGCATTGACGCCTCGCTGGACAAGGCGGCACAGATTGACGGGGCGACGCCATGGCAGACCTTCCGGTTCATCTTTCTGCCCCTCGCCGTGCCAATCATCGTAGTGGTGTTCGTGCTGGTCTTCATCGGCACGATCAACGATTACCCGATTGCGTCGATCCTGATCCGGTCGGAGGATAAGCTCACCCTCGCCGTTGGATCGCGCCAGTATCTGAACGAATTCCAATACCTGTGGGGTGACTTCGCCGCGGCAGCCATCCTGTCCGGCATTCCGATCACGGTCGTGTTCCTGTTCGCCCAGCGATACCTCGTTTCCGGCCTCAGCGAAGGCGCGGTCAAAGGCTGAATTTCGAAACCATTCCAATGCCTAACCAGGAACGCGGCAACAATTTATCGCCACATTTCAGTCGCTTTGGAGGCGGATTCCCACTCTACCAAGGCGGTCAGAAACACCTTGTATCGTGTGGTTGATGCAAGGATAGTGATTTCCAGTCAAACCTTTCTACGATGTTGCAGGTACATTGCAGGACAAACGCAATAAGGACGATCAGCCGGGGCCGCTTCGCGAGAAGCTGATATTCGGTATTGCTGCCTTTTTCTTGGGTGGCCTGATTGCGGCGTTTGATGTCCCGCCCTTCCCTCAGCTGAAAGACGGGTTCCGCTCTACGTTGGTTTTGTTTGCTGAAACCCGCCAGACCCGGTCGGAAATCCTTCAGCCCAACCCCTACGAGGGGACCGGCGTCGTGACACATGATCCCGCGGCCAGCGAGTCCGGATATACGCTGATCCAGGGCATCCTGCCCGGCGGGCCGCAAGTGCGCCTGATTGATATGGACGGGACAGAGATCCATCGCTGGGATATCGACTTCTTCGCCCTTTGGGATAATCCGACGCATATTGTTCCGTCGGACAACCTGCCGAAATCCGAATATCACTATCATACGCAGGGAATGTGGCCTCTGCCGGATGGGTCGATCGTTGTAAATGTCGGCAATTATGGCGCCGTGCGTCTTGACACCTGTTCCAAACCGATCTGGCGTCTGGATTACATGACGCACCACTCGGTCACCCCAACCGAGGACGGCAAATTCTGGCTGCCGGGACATATCTCCATCTATGATACGCCCGAGGAGCTGCTGCCGCGCGGGGTCTCCGCTGACCAGATTGCGGCCGCGCTGATCGGGCATCTGAAGAATTATAACAATTCGCTGGTTCTGGTGAACGCGGACGGCCAGATCGAAAAGGAATTCTCCGTCCTGCAGGCGGTGCGTGACGCCGGGCTGGAACATCTGATCTATGCGTCCCAGCAAGAAATTTATTTCGACCCGACGCACGTAAACGATATCGAAGTCGTAACCGCTGCCCTTGCCAGCAAGATCGACGGAGTCGCGGTCGGCGACCTGCTGGTTTCGGCCCGCGACATGAACATGATCGCGATCCTTGATCAGGATGACGGGCATCTGAAATGGTATCAGGCGGGTCCCTGGGTGCGACAGCACGATATTGACATCATGGCGGACGGCACGATCACCATTTTTAATAACCGCGAGACATCCATCGGCAACTGGGTCAAGGGCAGCCAGATTCTGTCCTTTGACCCGGCGACGGAGGAAATCACCATCCTGCACCCTGTCAGCGAGGATGACCGCTTCTATACCTCCATCATGGGTGCGCAGCAGCGGCTTGATAATGGCAATACGTTGATCACCGAATCCCTAGGCGGTCGCGTATTCGAAGCCACCCCTGATGGCGACATCGCATGGGAATACCGCCTGCCCTATGACGACGAAACCGCCTCCCTGTTCGAGGTCACGCTTCGTGTGCCCGAAACCTATTTCACTGTAACTGACTGGTCATGTAAGGAGTCCTGACTATGCCCAAGTTCCTGTTCTCAGCCTTCGCTTTTATCCTGTTAAGCGCCAGCCCATCGCTGGCCTATGTCGGCCCCGGTGCGGGCCTCAGCGCCATCGGCTCGATCCTTGCCTTCTTCGGGGTCGTGTTTCTGGTGATCCTCGGCTTCTTCTGGTACCCGCTGAAACGTTTGATCAAACGCATCCGCGGCACTGAACCCGAGGTTTCGGGATCCGACACTGACTCGTGATCCTGCTAAGCTATAGCCTTGTCTGCCTGCTCTTTGCCTGGGCCTTTGTCCGCTTAGGCATTTGGGGTCGGACCACGTCCCTGTTGGGGGCGTTTCAGGGGGCAATGGCAACCGTTTCCGACAAAACTCTCAGCGACGACCAAAAAGAAACCGCCATCCGCAAGGCGGCGATATCAACCGGCAAAGGCACATTTGATCTGGTTCTGCGGATCGCCGCAGTTTTATTGATCGCCGCGATCCCCGTGCTGATTGCAGCACTGCTGTTCAAAATGCCACTGGACCAGTTTGCGGCGTTTTCGCTCAGACCGTCCGTTATTATTCTGACGCTGGTGTTTTTCGCGCTCGCCATGTGGCTTGGCCGGGCAGCGACGCAGCTGGTCAATCCAGACATTAATTACACACGGCTGGATCGCATGATCCACAAACTGGCGTTTTCTTCGCGCGCCCTGCGCGAGACGCTCTCCGACCTTGAAACACAGATATACGGCAAGCAGATCGCCGCACAGACCATTGATCGCCCGGTTTTCATCACCGCCTTGCCCCGCGCCGGCACAACGCTGATGCTGGAAATCCTGTCCCGTCATCCCGACGTGGCCACCAGCACCTATCGCGACATGCCTTTCCCGCGCGCCCCAATCCTGTGGGGCAAGCTTTCCGCGCCATTTCGGAAATCCACCGACAAACAGGAACGCAGCCACGGCGATGGCATGATGATCAACCCCGACAGCCCCGAAGCCTTTGAAGAAGTATTCTGGCAGCAGGAATTCCCCGACCTCTTCACCAAAACCGGTATTCTGCTGTCTACGGTTAAGGGCACCACGCTCGCCTCACGGCTGGGTGACAACATGAAACGCCTGCTGGCCTCTCGCGCTGCCAATGGCCAGTTTAAAAGATATGTTTCGAAAAACAACGCCAATATCTCGCGTTTGCCGGCGCTTCGCGAGGCATTCCCGGATGCGATCTTCCTCGTCCCGCTGCGTGATCCGATAGACCATGCCATATCCATGCACCGACAATATCTGCGGTATAGCGAAATGCATGAAGACGATAGTTTCGTGCAGGATTACATGCGCGACATCGGTCATTTTGAATTTGGCAAGCTCCACAAACCTATTTTGTTTGACGGGGTCGAAGACATTATGAACGAGAGCGCCCCGGACCAATTGGCTTATTGGGTCCGGTATTGGATCTGCGCCTACGACTATCTGCGCAGGCTCACGGGGATAAGTTTTCTGGATATGCCGACATTTACGGCCACCCCTGATACCGCGACCCTGTTCGATCAGTTGGGCCTCAGCACTCCGCCCGAGGTCATTATCGAGACCTCGGAAATGGTTCACCCTATTAAACAGTATGACCTGCCGGGGGATCTTTCGACCGCGCTGGTCGCACAGGCGCAGGCACTCTTTCAACAGCTCAGAACCGACGGTCAGATAATCACCCAACTGTGAGCGGGTGCGAGACAATGTTTGTCGCGCCACCACCTGCGCTGTGATTTAACGTACCAAATTGTAAAGAGGTCATTTGGAACTTCTCTTCGCATATGGTGCGGGCTTACTGACCCTGATCAACCCCTGCGTTCTGCCGGTGCTGCCAATCGTTCTCGCCGCATCTTTGGATCAGGATCGGCGCGGTCCGTTGGCGCTAGCGCTGGGACTGACGGTCAGCTTCGTCACGTTTGGCATGTTCGTTGCCACCATCGGCTATTCCATCGGCCTAACGCAGGACCTGCTGGCCCAGATCGGGGCGTCGCTGATGGTTCTCTTCGGTCTGATCCTGATCGTCCCGGCCTTTTCGCGCCGTTTCGAAATGGCCACCGCAGGGATGGCAGCCTCCGCTGATCAGCGCATGTTCAATATGAACCTCACCGGTTTCCAGGGACAGTTTCTCGGCGGCATGCTTCTGGGCGCCGTCTGGTCGCCTTGCATCGGCCCCACGCTTGGCGGAGCCATCGCGCTGGCCTCCCAAGGCCAAAACCTGTTCTGGGTTGCGCTGATCATGCTATTCTTCGCCTTCGGCGTCTCGACATTGGTCATCGGCCTCGGCTTTGGCGCTCGCACCGCCATCCGGTCCCGCACGCAGGCGCTTCGCGGTATTGCCGAGAAATCCAAACCCATCATGGGCGGGCTGTTCCTGATGGTCGGCATCGCCATCCTGTTCAAATTCCACCATGTCATCGAGGCCTGGGCCGTCAGAAACCTCCCCTTCTGGCTGCAAGACCTCTCTGTCTCAATTTAAGGAGCATCTTATGAACCGCAGACATTTTCTGACCACCACCGCCGCTATAGCCATCCTGCCGATGGCCGCCAGTGCCGGTGAAACCATCCAATACACGCCCGGTCTGATCCAACAGGCGCTGGCCGAAGGCAAAACCGTCTTTGTCGATTATTCCGCCACATGGTGCAGCACCTGCGCCCGCCAGCACCGCGTGATCACGGAACTGCGCGCCCAGAACCCGGCCTACGAACAAATGGTCTTCGTCAATGTCGACTGGGACACCTATTCCCGCCATGAGGTCACAACCTCCCGCAACATCCCCCGCCGCTCCACCCTGCTGGTGCTAAAAGGCGATAAGGAATACGGCCGCATTGTCGCGGGCACGGGTGTGGACGAAATCAAAGCCCTACTGGACACCGGACTGGCGCTGACGCAGGCAAGCTGATCAAGACCAAACCACCTTATTTCGGGTGGTTTGTTTTTATCTGCTTTACTTATAATCTTTTTAGTAATATCTATTTTAGTAATTACTAAGGAATCACCATGACCACCCACCAAAACCCAAGCGTTGCCATCGACCTAGCCCTTTGCACAATCCGCAAGGGCAAGCTGTGCTGCATGCTGCAAAACCGCACCGACGCAAAAGAAGTAGGCGGGGACTGGGCACTACCGGGGGGCTTCGTGCACATTGATGAAAGCGTGGACGCCACCGCCAATCGCATTCTTGCGACCAAAGCTGGTGCGCCCAATGCCTATATCGAACAGCTTTACAGCTTCGGCGACCTTGGCCGCGACCCGCGCCAACGGGTGATCAGCATCGCTTATTTCGCCCTTACCCCCCTAGCGGAAATCGAAACCGCAATTGCGGCTAAATCGGACCTGACGCTGGCGGAAATTTCCGTCGATTGGCAGGGCGAAACCGGCGGGCCTGCCCGCGCAGTCACCGACGGCATCGAATTAAATCTCGCCTTTGATCACGACATTATCCTTGGCGAAACTGTCAAACGCCTGCGCGGTAAGCTGGATTATACGCTGGTCGCCTACGGCCTGCTGCCAACCGAATTTACTCTGCGGGAAATTCAGGAAATTCACGAAGCGATCCTGAATCAACCGCTCACCAAACCCGCTTTCCGGCGCAAACTGCTCGACAAAGGGCAGATCGTGCCAACAGGTCGGCGCGAGGCTGCCGCCGCGTTCCGACCCGCCGAATTATACAGACTGAAATGAAAGGAAAAGAAAATGGCTTATATTGCTGCCTACCCCCTCCGCCGTCACCTCAGATCGGACGCCTCCAGCCACATCAATCGCTATCGCGCTGGACGTATCGTGAAATCAGGCCGCGGTCTGGCTTTCTGGTTTGACCCCAGCAACAGTTCCATCGTCGAAGTTCCAATGGACGACCGTGAACTGCCATTCCTTTTGAAAGGTCAGTCCAAGGATCACCAGGACGTCACCGTACAAGGCAACATCGTTTGGCGTGTTTCCGATCCAACCAAAATTGGCGAGAGGGTCGATTTTTCGATCAATCTGTCGAACGGCAAACTTGTCGGAAAACCGATTGATCAGATCAATTCAATGATCGTGACCCTGACACGTCGTTTCACGTCGGTATACGTTAAGGGACATGATGTGCGCGACCTACTGGAAAAAGGTGTTGCGCCGCTGCAAGGAGAACTGGAAGCCGGGTTCGCCAAGGATCAGACCCTTCCCGCTATGGGATTGGAGCTGGTGAATGTCAGCGTTGCCAATGTTGCGGCCAGCAGTGAACTGTCCCGCGCCCTGCAAACCCCGACCTTCGAGCGTTTGCAACAACAGGCCGATGAAGCCACCTTCGCCCGCCGTGCGTTGGCCGTCGAAAAGGAGCGTGCGATTGCCGAGAACGAGTTGAATAATCAGGTCGAACTCGCCACCCGCCAGAAATCGCTGATCGAACGCGAAAACGAAAACGCCAGAACCAAATCGCTTTCTGCTGCTGAGACCCTGAAGATCGAAGCCGAGGCCGAAGCCAACCAGATACGCGTGATCGAACAGGCCAAGCTCGAGACCGAACGCGAGCGCCTTGCCATCTATGGCGATCTGCCACCGATGGTTTTACTGGGCATGGCGGCGCAGGAATTCGCCGGAAAGCTGCAGAATATCGATAATCTGTCGATCACACCTGACATGCTATCCGGCGTCGTTTCGCAGATCCAGAAAACGCTCGCACAACCCAAAGCCTGACGGAGGAAACCATGTCGTCCCTTAGCCCCCGCGTCGTCATTCTGACACGACAAAGCGAATATGACAGCTTGCTTGCCGAACATGGCACGCGGGGACAAGTGGACTTTTTCCTCAAAACCCGTGGGCAGACGGTTGCGGATATTGAATCCGCACATGTCAAACAAATCGCCGCTGTCGAGACCGCCAAGCGGATGGTGCCCGCAGAATGGTCGATGGCGCAGCTTTCGCGCAGCGATCTGGATCGGTTTCTGTTTGGTCCCAACGACATCGTAGTGGCGATTGGACAGGACGGTCTGGTCGCCAACCTTGCCAAATATCTTAACGGTCAGCCGGTGATCGGCCTGTCTGCCGATCCGGCAAGGACCGAGGGCGTTCTAACCGCCTCTGCCCTGCCCCAACTTGGCGATCTTTTTGACAGCGTTGTCAAAAACGATGCAAATCTGAAAGCCCTGACGATGGTAGAGGCATCATTGGATGACGGGCAAAAGATGATCGCGCTGAACGAACTTTTCATCGGCCATCGCTCCCACCAATCTGCCCGCTATGACCTTCATGCGGAATCCAAGACGGAATATCAGTCCTCCTCCGGTCTGATCGTCTCGACAGGTACCGGATTGACCGGATGGGCACGGTCCATTATGACCACGACAAACAAGTTTTTCGATTTCACCCGCACCGACCCCACCGCCGCCTATTTCGCGCGCGAGCCGTGGCCAAGCAATATCAGCGGCAACAGCCTGCGCTATGGTCAAATCGGAGCCGGGTCGAACCTGTCCATGACGTCGCGCATGAATGATGGCGGCGTGATCTTTGCTGATGGCATCGAACAGGATTACCTGCGGTTCGAATGGGGCATGACGGCAAAAGTTTCCATTTCCGCGAAAACGTTAAACCTTGTGTCCTGAGGGTTAGTCCCCCTCAGAAACCCCAGCCTCGGCGAACGTCGCCATGCCGGAATGGCAGGCGATTGCGCCTTTCAGGACGCCAATCGCCAGCGCCGCGCCGGAGCCTTCGCCAAGCCGCATGCCCAAGGACAACAACGGCTCTTTACCCAATTTGTCCAGCAGCACCCGGTGTGCCTGTTCGGCGGACACATGGCCTGCAACGCAATGATCCAGCGCTGTTGAGGACAGTGCGTGCAGCACCGACGCCGAAGCCGTGCAGATGAACCCGTCCAGAATGACCGGTATCCGTTCCGCTCGTGCCCGCGCAATAGCGCCGACCATCGCTGCCAGCTCACGCCCGCCCAAATGCGCCAGAACCTCCAGCGGGGTGCCCTGATGCAGCGAGACGCCCCAATCGACCACGTCAGCTTTGCGTTCCAGTCCTTCGTCATCAATGCCAGTGCCGCGCCCGACCCAGTCGCCTCCGGTGCCGCCAAACAGCGCACAGGCAATGGCTGCAGCTGACGTCGTGTTGCCAATCCCCATTTCTCCCGTGACGACCAGATCGGCTGTCGGATCAACCGCATCCCACCCGACGCGCAACGCGGCGACGCAATCTTCGTCCTCCATAGCGGGACCTGTTGTGAAATCTTCCGTCGGGCGGTCCAGATCAATTGCATGGACCGACATCTTCGCTCCGAACGCGTCCGACAGCTGATTGATCGCCGCCCCGCCAGCCTCGAAATTCGCGACCATCTGCACCGTCACTTCGGGCGGAAAGGCGGAGATCCCCTGCGCCGTTACCCCATGATTGCCAGCGAACACCAACACCTGCGGGCTCTCCAGCCGGGGTCGCGCATCGCCGCGCCAACCCGCATACCAGATCGCCAGATCCTCCAGCCGCCCAAGGGCACCGGGGGGTTTGGTCAGCATCCCGTTCCGCGCCGCCGCCCCGTCGATCGCTGCCTGATCTGCCGCCGGAAATGCCCGGACAATCGCCGCAAACTCATCCAAAGTTGAAAATGTCATGGTCCCTCCGCATCTTCCCCCGCTCTATCGGGTTTGCTAAAGGATGTTGAGAGGGAAAACGAACCGCGAGGGACCATGCGCGACTTTTGGCAAAATCTGGATATTGAGGGACACGACATCTGGGTCGCCTTTGCCCTCCTGTCCCGCCTGCCCGTCCCTGTCGATCACCATCAGGCGGCGAAACGCGGGGCCAAAGCGGCCTGGGCCTATCCCATTGTTGGTGCCGCCTTAGGGGGCATCGCTGCCGTGATCGCCGGCGCCGCCGCTGGGTTAGGCACGCCACCAGCAATAACCGCGATTATCGCGCTCGCAGCGCTGATCCTGATGACCGGAGGCATGCACGAGGACGGCCTTGCCGACACGGCCGACGGAATGGGGGCATCCAGCCGGGAAAAGAAGCTGGAAATCATGCATGACAGCCAGATCGGCACCTATGGCGTGCTGGTCCTGTTGCTGGTGACACTGGGCCGTTGGTCCGGACTGGCTGACATTGCGACCGCGGTGATGACGCTGGCGGCCATAGGCGCGGTCAGTCGCGCCGCCATGTCCTTCCAGATGGTGATCCTGCGCAATGCGACCGAGGATGGCCTGTCCGCCACCACCGGCCAACCGACCGAGCTGACGGTCTTAACAGGGGCCCTTATCGCGCTGGTTTTATGTATCCTGGCAACGGGCTTTGGGGCGGCAGCGCTGTTCCTGATCCCGTTCCTCGCCATCCTGCCGATTACGGCTTACGCCAAACGCGCACTTGGCGGGCAAACGGGGGATATTCTGGGGGCGACGCAACAGGTCGCCGAATTGGCCGCGATAGCCACAGCCGTTGCCATCCTCACATAAAAAAACGCCCCGCAAATCGCAGGGCGTTTTCACAAAATTCTAGCTCAAGCAGCAGCGCGTTTGTCCAGCAGATCACCGACCTTGCGCTGTGCATCATCTTCGCCCATCCCGTCCACGGCAGCAACTTCGCGCGTCAGGCGTTCCAGTGCGGCTTCGTAGAGCTGACGTTCGGAATAGGATTGTTCGCGCTGTTCGTCATTACGGTGCAGGTCACGAACCACTTCGGCGATCATGATCAGATCACCGGAATTGATTTTCTGTTCGTATTCCTGAGCACGGCGCGACCACATGGCACGTTTCACCCGCGCGCGGCCTTTCAGCGTCGTCATGGCTTTTTCCACCACGTCAGGGCTGGAGAGCGGGCGCATCCCAACCGACTCGGCTTTTTCGGTCGGAACACGAAGCGTCATCTTGTCTTTTTCAAAGGTGATGACAAACATCTCCAGTTCAAACCCAGCGACTTCCTGCTTTTCGATGGAAACCACTTTGCCCACGCCATGGGACGGGTAGACCACGTAATCATTGGCGCGAAACTTTGTGCCTTTGCTCATCTATACTCACTTCCTTTTAGCGAGACAAAGGACCCACTGATTGCCGGGCGGCAACCTGCGTGTCCCTGTCGATTAGTACGGCTTTCCCTCCCGAAATCCGGATAAGCCGTCGGATATATACCCTTAATATAGCACAAAAAATGCCCATTTCCAAGGGAGGTAACTTTTTGGCAATATTTTCACGACTCTGGCGCGATTTCCGCTCAGCCGCCCTCGCCGGGTTTTTCGCTGAAATATTTCTCCAGCTTGCCTTCTTCGCCGTCATGTTTTTCGGCATCCGGCAGCGGATCTTTTTGCGAGATGATCACCGGCCACAGCTCGGAATATTTGCGGTTGAATTCAACCCATTTTTCCGCATCCGGTTCGGTATCCGGACGGATCGCATCCGCCGGGCATTCGGGTTCGCAGACACCGCAATCGATACATTCATCGGGATGGATCACCAGCATGTTCTCGCCTTCGTAGAAACAATCCACGGGGCAAACTTCGACACAGTCGGTGTATTTGCAGGCGATGCAGGCATCATTGACGATATAGGTCATCGGGAACCTCGGAAATTTACATTTCGGCGCGCGGACGCGACTATCTCGACCCGCTTATTATGCGGGGTTAAGTGAAGGTTCAAGTCCGATCTCGTTTCCGCATCCGTGCGTCAACGTTCGCAATTTTCTGCAATCAGTTAATGCTGGAACGTGATCCGGTTCGCGATTAGTTTGGCGAAAACCAAATGGTCATTAACTCAGAAAATTAAGACATGGTTCCTTTTTCGATACGCTCGCTCATATTAGCCTTTGTTTCGATAGTTGTGCTGGCACCTGTGCCCTCGATTGCAGACGAAACCCTATCCATTTATCCGCGCGAAATATCGGAGGATTGTTTTGGCGGCCGAGCCAAAGCCTATGACGAATGCGGGGTCCAAATGGACCTGCTCGCAGCCGCTATGACCGAGGCGGAACAAACGGAAAAGACCATACTTATCGTTTACGGTGCCGAATGGTGTATCTGGTGTCACGTTTTCAAATCACATGTGAAAGGGGAGTATGGCGAGTTTGCCTATTCCCTAGAAGGTGATGAACCGCTGGAAATGCGTGAAAAGGTTTCTGAGGAGACGATTGCGCTGGCCAAAGAATTGGCTGACTACGTTAAAAACAACTTCATTATTCTGAACATCGAATCCCAATATTCCGACGACGGTTACAACGTTCTGGAAGAAACCGGCGCTGCCGACGCCTATGCGTTTTACTTGCCGTTCATTTACGCGATTGATCAAAGCGGCAAGTATACGCACGAATTGCCGAGTTCCGATTTCGAGATCAGCAACGACTTTTTGTTTTTCCTATACCGAGGCTACGACCGCGCCATTATGCTTGAGGAACTGCAATTCCTCCGCGAGGCATCAAACTAAGAGGGGTCAGTTGACCTTCGCAGCGCATCCATCTGCCGCCGGTCCTTTTTGGTGGGGCAACCGCCAACGCGTTCTTCTTCCACCGGTGTCGGACGCTCCTGTTCCGGTGTCAGGTCCTCGTAAAGCGTTTGCGCCTCGCTCGCCGGGCCACGGCGTTCGCCCAGCGCTTCGATCCGCACAATCCTGATCCTTTCAGCCTGCGGAAACACCAACCCATCGCCAACCTTCACGCTGTAGGACGCTTTGGCGACCTTAACCTCGTTCACCCGCACATGTCCGGCGTTGACGATCTTGCTGGCGAGCGTGCGGGTTTTGAAAAACCGCGCCTGCCACAGCCATTTGTCGAGCCGGATTGTGTCGCTCATTTATCCTTAAGCGCAGCGAGGGCCGCGAACGGATTGTCGGGGTCGATCGCTTTTTCCTTCTTCGGCGGTTTGGCCGAGAATTGCTGCCGCCCCTGCGGCTTGCCTTGGGGTTTGCCTTTCGGCTTACCGCGTGGCTTGCGATTGCCCTGATCGGCAGGGCGTCGGCGTGGGGCCCAGGCGAAGGTGTAGAAGACCTCGATCTCTTCCTCTGTCTGGGCGTCTTCGGCAGGGGTATCTGTCGTCTCCGCCGCCGCGTCAGCCTCCGTAGCATCGGGTTTTGGGTCCGCTTCGACAACCGCTTCGGGTTCCGGTTCAGACGACATTTTTTCTGGCGAGGTTGCCTCTTCGGTTTTCTCGACTTCGACGGCAGGAGCTTCCGCCTTGACCTTTGGCCGCTCGCCGCGCTCGGCTTTATAGCCCAACCCTTCCATCAGGTTGGCGAACTGATCCAGTGTCAGGCCGGTGATCGACAGCATGTCGGGGTTCGCTTCGAACCCGTTCCGCGTATCTTGTGAGCGTAACATATCCGCCAGCCGTTCCAGCATATCAATGCGGATTGCGCGTTCGCCCGACAGGCGATACCCGGCATGGGCATAATACCCCTCGGGTGCGCCTTCAACGGCCGGTACGGTCACCAGACCGGGCGGCGGCGCTTCGGGGAATTCCTGCAAATCTTCGAACAGCGACCACAGGACCAGCCGCAACCGAGTCGGCGCAGGCTTAAGCATCAGGTGCTGGAAAATGGTGAACTGCCCAAAGCGTACGCCATGTTTGCGCAACGTGCCGCGCGCGTCCTGATCCAGCTGTTTCACGTCGTCCGCGATCTTCTGGCGCGGGATCACGCCCATCGCTTCGACAATCTGGAAAGCAACCCCTTTGGCCAGACCTGTCACCGTCTCGTCGTTTTTCAACGCCAGCAGCGGTTCAAAATGCGCCGCGATCCGGCGTTCGACAAAATGCGACAGGCGGCGGCGGATTTTTTCCTCGACCTCGGGCCCGGCTTCTTCGTCAACGAAAGCTTCGATTTGCGGGGACAGCGCATCCGCGCCCTTCACCAGCTTGCCAACCGCATATTCGCCCCACATCAGACCGCCCTGTTCGGTGATGTCCATCTCCGTATCCGGGGCATTGTAGAATTTGTCCGAGCGCAGATTGTAAACCGGCGTCAGCGCCGCCACGGCGGTTGCGCGCAGCGTCTTTGCCTCGTCAGGCGAGCCCGCCTTGTCCACCTGGAAGCGGAACCCCGCCAGTTTGCCAATGACATGGCCCTCGACTGTTACTTCGCCGCTTTCATTTACGTCTGCCACAAGGGCCTCCTTCTGTTTCAACCGCCGCATCAGAACGCTGGTGCGCCGGTCGACAAATCTTTGCGTCAGCGCCGTGTGGAGCGCATCTGACAGGCGGTCTTCTACCGCACGGGTTTCGTCACGCCAAGTGTCTGCATCATCCACCCAGCCCTTACGCTGCGCAACATATGTCCATGTGCGAATAAAAGCGAGTCGTTTGGACAGGGTGTCGATCTCTCCGTCCGTCTTGTCGATACGGGCGATCTGACGGGACAGGTAATCCTCGGGGATGTCGCTGTCCTCGTGCAGATAATCAAACAAACGCAGGCACAGGTTCGCATGTTCCGCCATCGATACCTTGCGGAAATCGGGGATCTGGCAGACATCCCACAGCAGGCGTACATCCGGGCCACCGCGTACCTTGTCGCGTATTTCCGGCATCGCCCACAATGTGCGCAGTGTCGCCAAATCGTCCGCTTCGCGTGCCCGGACCAGCTCGGGATGGTTGGCCGCCACTTCCAACGAAGCAATCAGCGTATCCCCTGTCCCGAATTCCAGATCAGCATTGCGCCATTGAAGTTTTTTGATCGACGCGAATTTGTGGTTTTCGATGGCATCAACCCAATCGTCATCCAGCGGATGCGCCTCGCCTGTCACGCCAAACGTCCCGTCGGTGGTGAACCGCCCGGCCCGCCCCGCGATCTGCGCCAATTCGTTCGGCATCAGGTCACGGTGCCGCTTGCCGTCGAATTTCGACGTCCCCGCCAGTGCCACATGGTTGATGTCGAGGTTCAGCCCCATGCCAATGGCGTCTGTCGCCACCAGATAGTCGACATCACCGTTCTGATAGAGCTCCACCTGCGCATTCCGCGTCCGCGGGCTCAGCGCCCCCATCACGACCGCCGCGCCCCCTTTCTGGCGGCGCAGCAGCTCCGCAATGGCGTAAACGCTATCGACGCTGAACGATACGATGGCGGAGCGGGGCGGCATCCGGCTGATCTTCTTGGTGCCCGTATAGGTCAGCTGTGACAGGCGATCGCGGCGCATGAACTGCACTTCCGGCACCAGCGAGGCAATCCGCCCTCGCATCGTGTCCGCGCCCAGAAACAGCGTTTCGGACAGGCCTCGCGCATGTAGCAAACGGTCGGTGAAGATGTAGCCGCGTTCAGGGTCCGCACAAAGCTGGATCTCGTCCACCGCCAGAAATTCGGCCCCCAGCCCGGTTGGCATCGCCTCGACCGTGCAAACCCAATATTGCGCCCGCGGTGGGACGATCCGTTCTTCGCCCGTGACCAGCGCCACGACCGAGGGGCCGCGTAGGCTCACGATCCGGTCATACACCTCCCGCGCCAGCAGCCGCAGCGGCAACCCGATGATACCCGTGCGATGCCCCAGCATCCGCTCAATCGCATAATGCGTCTTGCCGGTATTGGTTGGCCCAAGGATAGCTGTGACGGAGGATTGCATACGTTAAAAAGCCCTTTGACCCCATCTATGGTCAGGGTGTCCGGACCTCAAGCCCGATATGAACAGATAATCAGAAGGAGAAGGTTACCCTTGCCCGAAGGGATTGCACAGTCATGTCAACAGGATCCGGTGAGAAGCCGTCAAGCGTCAGAGTACGGTACAGGTATTCACCGCCGATCGCCATCGAATCTGTGAGCTGATAATCAGCCCCTACCCCAAGGACATACCCGGAAAAGTCTGCGGTCTCCGGGCCAAATGGATTGGAAACCCGCACCTCGCTATAGCCGCCGACACCGTAAATAAGTGTCGATCCTACTTCGTACCCGAGCCGTGCTTTCAGATCGAACACATAATCCGTGTCGAAAATAACAGCGATATCACGTGCTTCGATCCCGGTCAGCGAATAGCCCAACTCGGCACCCACGACATAATTCCCAAGATCGTAATTATATCCCGCAAGAACGCCATACATCGGCCCGTTTCCTTCGCCAGGAGGGCTCATCGTGTTTTCTACTGTGATATTTCCGTAGCCCACATCCACACCGGCATATACACCACTCCAATCGACACCGGCAGCGACGTAAGGGGTGGTTACCATTTGCGGCTCCGGATCGCTGACATATACAGGCCCGTCCGCAAGTGCGGGGACTGCGATCAATCCGAACAGAACGGTAAGTGCGGTTTTCATCATATTCTCCGACAGTTAAGCCGATAATATGTATTTCCCATGCGAATACAATGAACACGCTGCCCACTCGGCGATAATTCACACGGTTGTGTTTTTCAGGTGACAGATATTCCGCAAAATACAAACAGCCCGACAGCTGGCGACTGGTTGGCATTGATCAGATGATGCCCGAAACTACAGCTCAACCCCACCAACAGACGGACCCAACCGTTCTATTGCGTTGATAACGTTGGGATTAAACGGGTGAATGGCCAATGCGGCATTGTAAGCGGCGTAGGCCCCCTCATATTCCCCAAGCTCTTCGTAGATGAACCCAAGCCCTGTCAGGGCACCAAAGTGGCGGGGGTTACGGATCAGGGTTTCGCGGATATCGGCAATCGACAGACCATATTCGCCCATCAGGTAAAACGCCGTGGCGCGGGCATTATAGCCTTCGGCAAAATCAGGCGCGTGATCAATCAGGGCGGACAAATGTTCGACGGCTTTAGGGAAATCACCGACCTCCATCGCATCTCGACCCCGTTCCAAGAGCAGGTCCATCGCCGCCGATCCGGATTGTGAAAACGCCGTGTAGAGTTGACTTTCCGCAGTCTGCCAGGACTCCGCCTCCTGCAGCTCCGCGAACAGCTGATCCAGCTTTTCCGCGTCCTGCGCGAAGACGGGCAGCGACAGGAAAAGCAGGCTAACGAGGGCGCTCAGGGCGGTTTTCATCAAAATTCACGCGACAGTTGTGGTTTCCGAGTCACAGTCTGCCGTAAAAACCCGCGCCTGTTAAGGGTCGGGGAGTCACATGAGGGTGAATTGTGCCAGAATTGGCGAAAAGATTGAGGCATTTACGAAGAAAATTTTTTGATCCGATTGCTGCTGGTCAGCAGTCAGGCGACCGCACTGGAATATCTGTTCCCGTCAATGGAACCAACCAGCAGACCTTATCTGGCGAAAGATGTGAATGGTCAGTCGGCGTTTTTCTACCAAACGACATTCCCGCCAATCAGCGCAACGCTTCAGACGCCGGACATCAATTATAATGCGATCTTGGCAGCTAATGAATATGGCCCATTCAGACGCCGGAAACTTCTACAGCCTGAACGCGGGTTACCGTTTCTAGGCTTTCCGCGACGGAAGAGTTGTCTCCACTTTATTTTTACCAATCGTAGGTTTACCTTCTGGGCAACCACAATCAGGAGAAGACTGTTGAGCGATACACTCACCAAAGCTGTTGAAATGATCAACGAACGTATGGGCGGGGGCGGTTTTGACGGCTCCGTCAAATTTGATATCGAGGGAGAGGGCTGCATCCTCGTCAACGAAAGCGGCGCATCCGTCAGCGATGACGAGGCCGATTGCACCATCAGTGCCAGCGCCGACACGTTTCAGGAAATCCTCGACGGGTCAGTCAATCCGACCATGGCGTTTATGACCGGCAAGCTGAAACTTGACGGCGACATGGGCACGGCGATGAAACTGGGCTCGATCCTCGGCTGATGGCTGACGCACCGCTCCTTACCGATCTCGGGGATATTCCGGAGGGTGGACGAGCGGCCTATGTGATGGCGCGGGACGGCGTGACCGTCCGCGTCGCCTGGTGGGGCGGGCAGACACGGGGCACCGTTATGCTGATGCCGGGCCGCACCGAGTATATCGAAAAATACTGCCATATCATCCGCCGTTTGCAGGCGCGCAGTTTCAACGTGATCTGTTACGATTGGCGCGGTCAGGGCCTGTCTGACCGGCCCGATCATCGCACCGATATCGGGCATGTCGAAAAATTTACCGATTACCAGCTGGACTGGAAGGCCGCGATGACGCTCCCCGGGATTGTCGCGCTGGACGGGCCCAAATACATCTTTGCCCATTCGATGGGGGGAACGATTGGCCTGCGCGCCATGAGCGAAGGTCTGTCGGTTGAGGCCGCCGTCTTTTCCTCCCCCATGTGGGGGCTGAAACATGCGGACCTGTTGCGCCCGGTCTTTGGCCCGGTGACCCTCGCCGCCCGGCCCTTCGGCAAACATAAATCGCTGTTCCCCGGCACCAAGCCGACCTTCTATGCGCAGGTCGAAGCCTTCGAGCGAAACACGATCACCAATGATCGGGCACATTGGGAGATGATGACAGCACATTTGGAAGCACACCCCGAGCTGGGTCTAGGCGGCCCGACCCTCCATTGGGCGGCGGAAGCGGCCAAAGAGCTGGTCCGCCTGCGGAAACTGCCGGTGCCTGACGTGCCGATGCTGGTGCTTGAAGCCGAGGATGAACAGGTCGTCGACCCTGCCGCCATTATCAAACGCGCATCCGCGCTGCCAAACGCCCGTCTGGAACAAGTTGCCGGAGCGAAGCATGAAATCTGGATGGAAACCGATGCTGTTCAGTCACGCGTCTGGTCGCTGACAGATGCGTTTTTGGAAAATGCTGAAGCATAACATAAAAAAAGCCCCGACCTTGGCCGGGGCAGATCACCAGTAGAAATGGTGTGGTCTTACAGGAAGAACGGTTTGTTCGCCTCGCGCATCGCCGCGCGGTAGCTGATCCCGATATCGCTCAACGCGGCGTCGTCAAGACGGCGGAGCGCACGGCGCTGATTAATCTTGTCGAAACGTGCCATCGCCCATTCCAGCAGTGCCGAAATTGACATGCCGCGCGGTGCGAGGGTCGTGAGTTTTGCAGTCTGTGCCATGTTTCCCTCCATTAGGGTCTGTGATGAGTTTCTGTCTTCATATTTTCGATGATGATTATTTGACATGCGGAAACTAATAAGTAAAATGAATGTTTATTAAGAAACACATCACGGATCATGATATGCCCCGAAATCTGGATATGACCGCCCTTCGCGCTTTTGTCACCGTTGCCGAAACCGGAGGTGTCACCCGCGCCGCCGGACAGTTGCACCTGACGCAATCCGCTGTGTCCATGCAGGTTAAACGGTTGGAGGAGATGATCGGTCAGCCGCTGTTGGAACGCGCCGGGCGGGGTGTGGCGCTGACCGCACATGGGGAACAGCTGCTGGGTTACGGCCGCCGGATCCTCGCACTGAATGACGAAGTGTGGTCGCGTATGACCGATCAGGCTTACGAAGGTGAGGTCACGCTGGGTGTGCCCGCCGATATCGTCTACCCTCACATTCCCGATATTCTTCGCCGGTTCTCGCAGGAATATCCGCGGATCAAGGTGAACCTTATTTCTTCCTACACGTCCCGGCTCAAACGACAGATGGCACGCGGAGAGGTCGACATGATCCTGACGACCGAGCTCGATGTCGAACAGGGTGGTGAGATGCTGGAAAATGCCCAGATGATCTGGGTCGGTGCGCCGGGCGGGTCGGCGTGGAAAGGGACCCCGGTTCGCCTCGCCTTCAACCATGATTGTATCTTTCGGACCTTTGCCCAGCGGGCGCTGGACGAGGCCGACATACGCTGGGAAATGGGGGTGGAAAGTGACTCCATCCGCACGGTTGAGGCCTCCGTCTCCGCCGATCTGGCGATCCATGCGGCGCTGGAAAGCACGCTGGACCATCATATGGAGGTCATTCCGCATAACGGGGCCCTGCCCCCTCTGCCGATGTTCAAGATCAATATGTATATCGCGTCGGGTCCTCAGCAGGATCTGGCCGATCGTCTGGCAATCATGGTGCGCGGAGCCTATGGGCGCCCGGCGCTGGCGGCGGAGTAGACCTTAGGGCGCTCCCGTCCGTTGCGGTTGGACGTGACCCCGGCTCGTCATGGTCGCTGGATCAGCGGCGGGATCGGCAATCGTCAGGTCTGACCAGTCTGATCCCGCCGAGTCAGCCGCAGGGTGATCCCCTCTTTCGCCCGCACTGTCAGATGCGCCACCGGGATCGGCTCCACCGTTGTTTCAAATCGGAAAGCGCGGACCAGCAGCGCCAGCATCAGCACCCCCTCGGCCATCGCGAATCCTGCCCCGGTACAGACACGGGGACCGGCGGAGAACGGGATGTAAGCCTCCCGCTGGCATTTCTTGCCATTCTCGGTGCTCCAGCGATCGGGATCGAAATCGTCCGGCGCATCCCAAAGCCGTTCGTGCCGGTGCAGATGCCACGGCGACAGGATGGCCAGCGAGCGGCGCGGGACCTTGCGGTCGCGAAACGCGGTGGCTTCGGCGGATTCGCGCACCATCATCGGGACAGGCGGGAACAGGCGCAGCGTCTCGCGGAAAACATCGCGCGTGAAAGCGAGCTTCGAGAGGTCGCTGAAACGGGGCGCAACCGGTAGCGCAGCAACCTCCGCCGCGACCTGTGTCTGCACGGCGGGATTGTCGGCCAACAAGTATAGCCCCCAGGCGAGCGCGCTGGCTGAGGTCTCGTGCCCCGCCAGAAAGAAGATCGCCACCTGATCGACCATTTCCGCAGGCGTGAAACGCTGCCCCGATTCCGGGTCCGCCATGGTCATGATGCGCGTCGCCAGATCGTCGGGCGCGGTCCCGGCGGCAATCTCCGCCGCGCGGGCGTCCACCAGTTCCGTCAGCAAGCGCCGTATATCACTCGCGGCCTGTCGCGAGGCCCGAGAGGGGAACCGCGGGACCCAGCGCGGCAATCGCAACAGGCCGGGGAGGTTCCACAAAGGTTGTGCGCGCTGATAGGCGCGAAACGCCGCGAACGTGCGGTCAGCGATATCCGAGGTAATCGGGATCGAAAACAATGTGCGAAAGATGATGTCGGCGGCGAGGTACGAAGCCTCGTACTCCATCTCCACCTCTCCTTCCGCCAACCGCGCGACGGCGTCTTGTCCGGCGGCGAGCATGGCGGGGAAACTGGCCTTGGCGCTGCCCTCGAACGCCGGGTCGATGATGCGGCGCTGGTGTTTCCAGACCGCACCGTTGGTGACAAAGACCGACTCGCCCAGCAGGCCACGCAATGTGTCGTGGATGATCGAGGATTTCGGGAACTTATCCGGTTCCCCCACCAACACGCGGCGCACCAGCGCCGGATCATTGATCAGGAAAGAACGGTAAAGCGGTCCACGCATTTCCGCCATCCACGCGCGGTAGAGCCGATCAGGCTGCGACGAAAACATGTCCTCGCGAAACAAGCGGATACGCTGGAACCACCCGGCATCCTCTGGGCGCGAGGGCGGTTTGGGGGCGCGTCTAGGCACGCGCGGGTTCCGTGTTGGTAAAAGGCGAGTGATTTTCCGCCACCATGGAGGGCGTGGATTTCCGCTGTGCGAAGCGTTCGCGCAGCGTCTGCGGACCGGCGGTCACCAGAAAATAATCATATTCATTCGGATAGTCGAATGCGCAAAGATACTGGATATGACGGCGGAAGAATTTCCATTTGGTCGCCTTCTTGGTTTCCGCCGACAGCGTATGCGTAAACGCTGCTGAAATCACCATCGGTCCATGTTGCGGATCAGGGGCGACGCCACTGACACTGACAGGGTCGGTCAGGGCAAAACAAGCCCCGTCACCGGGGGCGGAGACATCCAGCCACATACAATCGGCGCGGGCTGCCACCTGCTGTAGATCGCGACGCAGATCCCAGGCGTCGGGCAGGAATGACGTCACGGGGATTGCCTGCCCCAGTGATAAGAGTGCCAGCTTGGGCGCGCTCGGGCGACGGCGCAGGACCTCGGCCGCCAGCATCACCGCCAGATGCGCGCCGGAGGAATGGCCGACCAGCAGAACCTCATCCGCGTCACTATCGAGCGCTTCTTCGATCCGCTCCACGAAATCACCGACGCGGGACTGGAGAGGCGCGGGCATCTCGCCCCGCGCCTGTGCCCAGAAGGCAAAATCATGGAGAAGGTAATAAGCGAAGAACCGTTTATCCAGACGACGGAAAATGACGAGGCCGAGGCAGAAGATCGCGATCCCGACCAGCCATCCGATCCAGCCGCCAATCAGTGTGCCAAACGCAGTCCCGATCCCTGCGGAAAACAGGATCTGAGCAATCAGTACCACCGCCGGATATAGCGCCGCGATAATCGGTGCGCGGCGCAACCGGTAGAGAGACCGCAGCGTCCCGGCGCTGACATAGAGCCATAGCGTTTTGGCCAACAGCCAATAGGTTTCGAGTATGGTGTTATCCATCGAGGCGAAGACGATGTCATTCCAAAGCAGGAATTCGACCCTTGCGTCGGTCTGCTGGCCTTCAGCGGTCGTTTCCACAGTCCAGTGATACCGCGCGCCCTGCCCTGTCGATCCTTTGATCGTTATGTCATAGCCCGAGATCGCTGCCTGCTTCTGTCCCTCGGTCCGGTACAGCTCGCGATAGCGGCGCGGTGGCATCGGGTCATAGCCGGGCACGTAAAAGACGTGGCGTTTCTTAACGGACTGGGCGGGTTTGGTCATGAGCAGCAAATATATCCGAAAGTCTTTCGACTTTCTTAGCGAAAGCTTGTGGCGAGAGAAAGGGCCTCCCGCCTGTCGCGCCTGACCCTTCGTGCCATTAGCTGCGCCTCGGTGTTTGTTTTGGTGCTAAATGCGAGTGCCAGCCCTCCGGGACGGGCAGGCGTTCGCCCGGCGGCTGTCGCCTTGATCCCGGGCAGGAGCGTTCACTGAAAAAGGCACGAAAAAAGAGGCGTCTGCCGAGGACAGCACCTGAATTTCGCGAATATCTCGGAGGAGGTTGCCAAACCCTCTGGCTCTGATCTTCGGGGTTTGAAGATCACACTTGGCGAAAGGTTTTCGCGCTGGGCGTCCGACTTCAGGTGAAGCGGCTCCCATCTCTGACTTGGCGACCGCAGTCGGACAAGCGAAGTGATTGGTAGTTTACTGCCCGGCGCGAATAACCCCAATGGACGTTTCAAGTCCGGCCTGACAGCGCAGGGTTATAGCGTGGAATGGTTAATATCGGGTTGAAGGGGGTACGTTTCTCTCCCCACAGCCCAAACGAAAACGGCCCGACAATCGCCGGGCCGTCATAATCAGATGTTCGGAAGATTATTCCTCCAGCGCCGCCGCTTCTTCTTCGGCAACGCGGGCTTTGTCAGCTGCGCCTTTGGCGTCGACATCACGATCCACCAGTTCGATGATGGCCATCGGGGCCATGTCGCCATAGCGGAAGCCAGCTTTCAGAACGCGGGTGTAACCACCCTGACGTTCGGCGTAGCGCGGGCCAAGGACGTCGAAAAGTTTCTTCACGGCCTCTTCCTGCTTCATCCGGCTCTGCGCGATGCGGCGGGAATGCAGGTCGCCTTTTTTGCCGAGCGTGATCATTTTATCAATGATGCGCTTCAGCTCTTTGGCTTTGGGCAGCGTGGTTTTGATCTGTTCATGCTCGACCAGCGAGCAGACCATGTTCGCGAACATCGCTTTGCGGTGCTCGTGTGTGCGGTTTAGTTTGCGGTATCCGTTACCATGACGCATCGGTTAATTCCTTCTTTATACTTTGTCTGGCGGCCATTTGCGTGTGAACCGCATCTCCTTGGGGCGGGATTGCCCAGATGTTCCCCGGCAGATCCGGGCATTTCGGGGGCGGCGTGAACCGCCCCGCAGATCTTAGAAGTGATCTTCGAATTTCTTCGCGATCTCTTCGATGTTTTCAGGCGGCCAATCGACGATGTCCATACCCAGATGCAAGCCCATGCCGGTCAGCACTTCTTTGATTTCGTTCAAAGATTTACGGCCGAAGTTCGGGGTGCGCAGCATCTCGGCTTCGGTTTTCTGGATCAGATCGCCGATATAAACGATATTGTCGTTCTTCAGGCAATTTGCCGAGCGGACAGACAATTCCAACTCGTCCACTTTCTTCAGCAGCAGCGGGTTGAATTCCAGATCGTCCTCGTCGTCCTGACGGCCAGCGGCTTCGGGTTCGTCGAAATTGACGAAGATCGAAAGCTGATCCTGCAGAATGCGTGCCGCGAATGCGACAGAATCTTCCGGCGAGATCGACCCGTCGGTTTCAATCGACAATGTCAGCTTGTCATAGTCTAGAACCTGACCTTCACGGGTCGGTTCAACTTTGTAAGACACTTTCTTGACCGGCGAGTAGAGCGCATCGACCGAGATCAGGCCGATCGGCGCATCCTCGGGGCGGTTCTTGTCCGCCGCGACATAGCCTTTGCCGGTCTCAACCGTCAGTTCCATGTAGAGGTTCGCGCCATCATCGAGGTGGCAGATCACGTGGTCTTTGTTCAGGACCGTGATCCCAGCCGTTTCGGCAATATCACCTGCGGTCACAACACCCGGGCCGGTTGCGGAAACAGCAACTTTTTTCGGACCCTCAACCTCCATCGCAATCGCGACGCCTTTGAGGTTCAGAACGATGTCGGTGACATCTTCGCGCACACCCGCAACGGACGAGAATTCATGCAGAACATTGTCGATCTGCACCGACGTGATCGCAGCCCCCTGAAGCGAGGACAAAAGAACACGACGCAGTGCGTTCCCGAGCGTCAGGCCAAAGCCGCGTTCCAGCGGTTCTGCAACCACGGTAGCGGTGCGCAGGCTGTCTGCACCCGGCTTGATGTCAAGGGACGTTGGGCGGATGAGTTCCTGCCAATTCTTATGGATCATATTATGGCCTCCATACTTGTTCCCGACTGGATCCGGTCCGGGAACGCCCGAGGTGAAAGTGCGAAAGTCCACGCCCGGAAAATGACCGGGCGCGGACCATAATCAAAAACCGTTTTAGACGCGACGACGCTTCGGCGGACGGCAGCCGTTATGCGCCATCGGGGTCACGTCGCGGATCGACGTGATGTTGAGGCCCAGTGCAGCCAGCGCGCGCAGCGCGGACTCACGGCCCGAACCCGGACCCTGCACTTCGACTTCCAGCGTCTTCATCCCATGTTCCTGCGCTTTTTTGCCTGCGTCTTCAGCAGCCATCTGTGCAGCATACGGGGTGGATTTCCGCGAACCCTTGAAACCCATCGTGCCAGCGGACGACCAGGAAATGGCGTTGCCCTGCGCGTCAGAGATCAGGATTTTGGTGTTGTTGAAGGAAGAATTCACGTGGGCAACACCCGTGGTGATATTCTTTTTGACCTTTTTCTTCGTGCGAACTTTTTCACGTGCCATGGTTCAAGCCCTCCTTATTTCTTTTTGCCGGCGATGGCGACGGCTTTACCCTTACGGGTGCGGGCGTTGGTGCTGGTGCGCTGACCGCGAACCGGCAGACCACGACGATGACGCAGGCCGCGATAGCAACCCAGGTCCATCAGTCGCTTGATATTCATCTGAACTTCACGACGGCGGTCACCTTCAACGGTGTAATTCGCGTCGATATGTTCGCGGATGGCCAAAACTTCAGCATCCGACAATTCGTTAACACGGCGCGTATCGTCGATGCCCGTGGCTTCGAGGATCTGCTTGGCGGAATGGTTTCCGATACCGTGGATATAAGTAAGGGCAATCACCGCCCGTTTGTTGGTCGGGATGTTAACCCCAGCAATACGTGCCAAATCTGGCCTCCAATTCTCTCGTTTGCGGTTCCGTAGTTCCAGAACCTTTTTTCACAACTAAAGCCCACCAAATTCGGTGGGCCCTTTGCCCCGTTATAGGGCCGAGTATCCCGCGCCATATTTGAAAAGCGTATGCGAGCGACTCTCCTATCCGGAAAGTGGGCGGAGTATAGGATTCCCCGCCCCTTCGTCAACCCATTAATTCAGGCTTTGTTAAGCGTCCAGAACGGACGCGATTTCGGCGGAAACTTCGTCAATGGCACCGAGACCATCGACACTCTCCAACATGCCCTTGGCATAGTAGTAGCCGATCAATGGCGAGGTCTGCTTGTAGTAGGCTAACAGCCGCACTTTCAAGCTTTCCTCGTTATCATCGGCGCGGACCGGCTGACCGGCTTTGCGGGCCTCCTCAGCGCGACCGACGATACGGTCGACCAGCACATCGTCATTCACCTGCATCTCGATCACATGATCAAGCGTCAGGCCCATTTCATCCATCAGTGCGCCCAGCGCGTCAGCCTGTTCCAGCGTGCGCGGGAAGCCGTCAAAGATAAATCCACCACCGGATTTGCCATTTTCCAGCTGTTCGCGGATCAGGCCAATGACGATCTCGTCAGTGACAAGATCCCCGCGATCCATAACATCAGCGACGATCTTTCCCATTTCGGTGCCCGAGGTCCGGGCGGCGCGCAGCATGTCCCCGGTGGACAGCTGCACCATGCCCCGGTCAGAAACCAGACGTCCCGCCTGTGTCCCCTTCCCCGCGCCAGGTGGCCCGAGCAGAATGATATTCATCGACGTCCCCTTGCCTTCGCACGGTTTTTCCCGCGCAGTTTGGATTTCTCGATCAGGCTTTCATACTGGTGCGCCAGCATATGCGATTGCACCTGGTTGATCGTGTCCATCGTCACCGACACAACGATCAGCACGGACGTACCACCGAAGTAGAACGGGATGGACGAGCGTGCGATCAGGAATTCCGGCAACAGGCAGACCGCCGCCAGATAGATACCGCCGACCGCCAGCAGACGGTTCAGCACATATTCCAGATATTCCGCCGTCTTGGCCCCGGGACGGATGCCCGGCACAAAGCCACCCTGTTTCTTGAGGTTGTCGGCGACATCCTCGGTCTTGAAGGTGACGTTGAAGGTGTAGAAATAGGCGAAGAAGATGATCATCGCGGCAAAGAAGATCATATAGAGCGCCTGCCCGCGGCCCATATAGGCTGCCAGCGTCGATACCCAACCGGAGCTTTCCGGTCCGGCAAACGCCGACAGGGTTGTTGGCAACAGCAACAGGGTCGAGGCGAAGATCGCCGGGATAACGCCTGCCGGGTTCAGCTTGATCGGCAGGTGGCTGCTTTCGCCGCCATATACCTTGTTGCCAACCTGACGTTTTGGATACTGGACATGGATTTTGCGCAAACTTCGCTCAACGAACACGATGAAGGCGATCACCACGACGACCATGACCAGAACCCCGATGATCATGCCGGGGCTAATGGCGCCCGTCCGACCGGATTCGAAGAACTGTGCCAATGCGCGCGGCAAACCTGCGATGATACCCACATAAATGATCAGCGAGATCCCGTTACCGATACCGCGGGCGGTGATCTGCTCACCCAGCCACATCAGGAACATTGTTCCCCCGACCAGCGTGATCATCACGGAGGCGCGGAAGAACAGTCCGGGATCGGAAGCGAGGCCCTGACTCTCCAGCCCGACAGCAATCGCGTAGGATTGCACAGTCGCCAGCAATACGGTGCCGTAGCGCGTGTATTGGTTGATTTTTTTGCGGCCCTGCTCGCCTTCTTTCTTCAGCTGTTCCAGCTGCGGTACCATCGACGCCAGAAGCTGGACGATGATCGAGGCCGAAATATAGGGCATGATCCCCAGCGTGAAGATCGCCATATTTCCGATCGCCCCGCCAGTGAACATGTTGAGCATTCCGCCCACGCCACCCTGGTTCTGTTCAAAGAACTGCCGGAACTGGCCCATATCGATTCCCGGGATGGGAATGAATGTTCCGATCCGGTAAACGATCAGAAGACCCAGCGTGAACCAGATACGTTGTTGAAGCTCTTTGGCCTTGCCGAAGGAACCCCAGCTGAGGTTGGCTGCCATTTGTTCCGCTGCTGACGCCATTAAAGGCCCTCCCAACAGTGCGCCGCCGACCCGTTTTTGACGGGAGCCAGCGGCGCGAAAATAATTTCACTTGTCTGATGTAGGGCACAGGACGTGCCCTCACAAGGCTTTCGCGCCGATTGGGTCGCTTATGCCGGCAGTGTGATCTTGCCGCCAGCCTTCTCAATGGCTTCGACAGCAGATTTAGATGCGCCGGTGACGGTCAGGTCAACTTTGGCGGTCAGCTCACCCTTGGCCAGTACACGCACACCGTCCAGCTTGCGACGGACGAGGCCGGATTCGACCAGAGTATCCTCGGTGATCGGCTTCTTCGCGTCGATTTTCTTCGCGTCGATGAATTTCTGCAAAATGCCGAGGTTGATAACCGCATGTTTCTTTGGGTTCGGCACATTAAAGCCGCGTTTCGGCAGACGCTGGTAGAGCGGCATCTGGCCACCCTCGTAGCCATTGATCGCTACACCCGAACGGGATTTCTGACCTTTGATACCACGGCCACCCATTTTACCTTTGCCGGAGCCGGGGCCACGACCGATACGTTTGCGGGATTTTGTTGCGCCTTCATTATCGCGCAGTTCATTCAATTTCATGTCGCACTCTCCTTTTGCCGGAACTACCCCCCGATTGCGACGAAAGGGGCAAACACGGCGTTACGTTTGATTCTGACCCAAGTGGGGCCAGCGGGGTGCGTATAAAGGGGATTGGTGTGGGGTGCAAGGGGCGAAGACGGAGAGGCACGGCGTGTGAGATCTGCCGGAAGGGCGAGCGCCACCTGCGGGGTGGCGCTGACCAGTTAGTGGTGGGCAATTTTTGGTCGCCGCATCATTTCCAATTTTATCGTGCCGCTGTTTTTCGAAAGCGCCAGCCCGGTAGGATGGTTCTGGCGGCTGGCGCTTTGAGTCCGGGCAAGCTGACTATTTAGGACGCCCCTTCCCCATACCAATCCCCAAACTGGACCTGTGTTGCATCACCAACCAGCGCCGCGAATTCTTGCGGGTCCTGAGTGCCACCATCCCGGCCACGATAGTGGTAAGGGTAGACATAGGTCGGCTGGAATTCCTGCACGGCGGAGGCCGCCGCGTTGGCGTCCATCGTGAACGGCAGGTTCATGCACAGGAAGCACAGGTCGATATTGGCCAGCGCGCGCATTTCGGGAATATCCTCGGTATCACCCGAGATATAGATCCGGTAGTCGCCCATTGTCAGCACATAGCCGTTGTCACGGCCCTGCGGATGGAAATTCGTGCGCCCTTCGGTCGTGTTATAGGCCGGGATGGCGTCGATGACGGTGCCGGCAAAGCTCATCGTGTCGCCATTGGCGAGGGCTGTTGCGCGGGCTTTCATGTCATCGGACAGCATGTCGTACACGGCCGGGTTGGTCACCAACGGGGTCGGTTGATCGGATGGGATCAGCGCCGCGAGCGTTTCCGCATTGTAATGATCGCCATGCTCATGCGTCACAAGCACCAGATCGGGTGCGGGCAGACCGTCATACTGGCCCGGATCGCCAACCGGATCGACATAGATCACGCCAACCGGTGTTTCCAGCACGACCGAAGCATGCTCAATCGGGTGAACGGTAACGGGTCCCTGGGATGTTTCAAACATGTCGCCTCCATGCCCCATGGCGCGGGTGGTAAAGGGAATAATCGTGACAATACCAGTTGCGGCGGTTCCGGCAAGGAACGTGCGTCGAGACTGTGTCATATAAAAACCTCCTTCTGAATGGCCCGAGTATAACAGACGGAGAGCGCCCGCCGCCTCACAAGGGCGTTATGTCCTAAGATACGGCGGGCAGAGGCTTACGGATCAGGAAAACAGGCTGTCGAGGCGTTTGTACCCGATTTCCAACCCATCCGACATGCCGGTTTGCAGGGCAATATCGCGGGCGGCCGGGTCCTCGTAGGTGAGGAGCATAACCAGGCTTGGGCTGCTATCACTGAAACTGAGGGCGACATCACAGCCGCCGGGATACCATGGGTCGTCATAGATTTCGGACTGAACCAGTCGCGTGTTGGGGACGATTTCCTTAAAGGTGCCGCCAACCGCCATTTTTGCGCCATCCGGACTTGCCCATTCCCACCGGTAAGTCCCCCCGACGCGCAGGTCGACCTCGCAAACCGGCAGGGACCAGCCGGGCATGCCACTCATCCATTGGCGGATCAGCGCCGGATCCGTGTGCGCCTGGAACAGTTGCGCGGCGGTGAGGTTGAAATCCCGCTCAATGCGAACCTGATTGTTGGCAGTAAGGGTGACGGTGGTGCCGCTGACGGTCTGTTTCATTCTTTGGTCCTTTCAATGTCTTTCATGATGGATTCGAGTTGCTGGAAACGTCCCTCCCACATGGCGGCGTAATCCTGCAGCCAAGCGGCAAGCTCTTTCAGCGGTTCTGGTTGTAGGCGGATCGGTTTTCGCTGGGCCTCCTGCCGGCGGGTGATAAGACCAGCCTCTTCGAGGATGTTCACATGTTTGATGACCGCCGGGAGGGTCATGTCAAACGGTTCCGCGAGGTCCTTGATCAAGGCTTCGCCGTTCCGGAGCTGCGCGACGATAGCACGGCGGGTCGGGTCGGACAGTGCCGAGAAAATGCGGTTGAGATCAGTGTCTGGCATAGGGTGATTCCTTGATTACCTAATGGTTAGGTAACCGTTTGGTAATGTAGAGTCAAGCCATGCCCTGAGTGCAGCTACCCTTCGGCAAACGCCCTAAGGTTATCGAGGGTTGTCGCTGTCCCGTCACCGATACCCATCCGGACGAACTGCTCCAGATGCTCGGCGGAGGCGCAGGTCATTTCGACCACCATAAGCGCCACCCCGCCCTCCTCCGTCAGTCGGATGTGACCGGTTGCGCCCATCGCTTCGAACACGAGGTCGGTGGGGCGGTCGATTACGGTATAGGTGCCGGTGAAGGGGTGCTGCCCCTCGCCCGCATTCACAAAGCTGAAGCTGCCCCCGACCCGAAGGTCGATCGTGCAGTCGGCGAGTGGCGCACCGGACGGGTCCCACCATTTGGTGACCTTCTCTGGCGTGGTCCAGGCGTCGAAGATCTTTGCCGCCGATGCGTTAACGGTTCGCTTGAAGATCAGTCGGTTGTTCGGCCGATCAATGTCAAATCTGTTCATCACGTTCATTTTTTACTTTCCTTCTGCTGAGGGTTTTCCACAAATTCTGTCAGCCGATCCAGACGACGTTCCCACAGCTGCCGGAACGGCCCGAGCCACTCATCAAGTGCCGCCAACCCCTCGGCCCGCAACTGCCGCGGGCGGGCGTTGGCTTCGACGCGGGTGGCGATTAGCCCAGCCTGCTCCAGCACCTTCAGATGCTTGGATATGGTGGGCTGCGAGAGGTCGTGCGGCTCTGCAAGCTCCGCCACGGTCGCGTCCCCGTCCATGAGCTGCGCAAGTATGGCGCGTCGGGTCGGGTCAGCGAGGGCGGCAAATGTCTGGTCTAAGGGCATTGGTGATCTCCTTTGTCATTATATAGCTTATTGGCTATATAGCTGTAAAGTAATATTTTGACGCGCTGTCATAGGTTGAGGGCGAGCGCCTGACCGTGGGGTGGCGTTCGCTATGGTAAGGATTGCGTCAGGTCCGAGTGTGGGTATTGTGTACTGCCGTAAGGATTGCGCCAGGCCGTCAAGCTGAAAGCGTACCTCCGGCACGACGGGGCGGGTCGGGCGCAATCCGGATCACGGATGATCCGTCTGATATCCTAGAAGTTAGATACCATCTCGAGATACTTTTCATCGACCAGATCGTCTTCAACATAATCCAGAATCTGTGCCTGCATTAACCAGACCTCTGTTAAAACAGGTATCAGGTAGACATACTCTTGATTCAAACGTCGATTAATATAGCTAATCTGTGTTGTGCTCTTGCATCGAGACCTAATAATATCCTTCCCGGCATTGTTAATCTTGTTCAAACGAAAAAACTCTTCGTCGAGTTGGTCAAGATAGCTTGCCCGCCCACCACTAAAGCCTGTCTGCTGCGCGGCATCTCCAGGATACTTCGTTAGCCATTGATCATATTTTCTTGCAATCGGTATGAAGTCGCTAGCGCCTATCATATTTAGTCCGAAAATCACTCCGTTCATGAGGAATTCCGAGCGCTTTAGATCAATATCCATATTGTATGTTAGTTGGCTATGGCCGCCGTTATTTACCTGACCGGTATAATAGCCCAGACAATAGTGAGCGAGTATTTCATCACTTACCTGTTTTGCTCCTCCCGTCGAGACAAGAATATCTGCATACTCCCATGCTGCGAATTCGATATTCGACCAATCGTCTGTTCTGAATTCATTCTTGGGAAACGGTAAGCGATCGATTTTCACGGGCAAATCCCAACCTTTCATAAACAAATAATAAACGCCCCGCAGTTTCCCACGGGGCGCTTCAAATCTCAAACCTTTATAAAAGGCTTACTTGCTCTCTTCCACGATCTCGACCATGTGCGGGATCTTGGCGATCATGCCGCGCACCGACGGGGTGTCTTCGAGAACTCGCACTTTGTGCATCTTGTTCAGACCCAGACCAACCAGAGTAGCGCGCTGGTCGGCAGGACGGCGGATCGGGGAGCCGATCTGCTTGATGGTGATGGTTTTCTTAGCCATGAGACAGTCCCCTTACGCTTCGGCAGCTTCAGCAACGGGCGCATCGGTTTTCGGCAGAATGTCCGAAACCTTCTTGCCGCGACGCTGGGCCACGTGACGAGGCGATGCCTCTTTCTTCAGACCGTCGATGGTTGCGCGGATCATGTTGTAAGGATTCTGCGACCCGATGGATTTCGCCACCACGTCCTGAACACCCAACATTTCAAACACCGCACGCATCGGACCACCGGCGATGATGCCTGTCCCCGCTGGCGCTGTGCGCATAACCACTTTACCGGCACCGTGACGGCCCTTCATGTCGTGATGCAATGTGCGGCCTTCGCGCAGCGGCACACGGATCATCTGACGTTTGGCCTGCTCGGTTGCCTTGCGGATCGCCTCGGGAACTTCTTTGGCTTTACCTTTGCCAAAGCCGACGCGGCCGTTCTGGTCACCGACAACCACAAGCGCTGCGAAACCGAAGTTTTTGCCGCCCTTGGTGGTTTTGGCCACACGGTTGATCGCAACTAGGCGATCAGCGAATTCCGGTGTTTCATCGCGGTCGCGACGTCCACCCCGGCGATTATCTTCTCTTGCCATTGGTTGCTCTCCTTAAAATTTCAGACCGCCCTCGCGGGCAGCATCTGCGAGCGCTTTGATTTTCCCGTGGAACAGGAAACCACCGCGATCAAAATAGACGTCCTCGACACCGGCTTTCTTGGCGCGTTTTGCGATTTCCGCACCAACTTTTGCCGCAGCTTCGACGTTGTTCTTGCCAACGATGCCCAGATCTTTTTCCAGGCTGGACGCGGATGCGAGGGTAACCCCCTGCGCATCGTCGATCAGCTGGACCGAGATGTTTTTGGACGAACGATGGACGCTCAGGCGGGGACGGCCATTCGCCGTTTTCCGCAGTTTGCTCCGGTTACGCATACGGCGTTTCTGGAACAATTCTCTTTTAGAATTTGCCATAATATGCGCTCCTTACTTCTTCTTACCGTCTTTCTGGAAGATATACTCACCAGCATAGCGGATACCTTTGCCCTTGTAGGGCTCGGGCTTACGCCAGTCGCGGATTTCCGCTGCGACCTGACCGACCTGCTGCTGATCACCACCTTCGACGACGATCTGCGTCTGTGAAGGACAAGTGATGGTAATCCCTTCCGGAATGTCGAAATTTACGTCGTGCGAGTAGCCGAGCGCCAGTTTCAGGGTCTGGCCCTGCACCTGTGCACGATAGCCCACACCCTGGATTTCAAGCTCTTTCTTGAAACCGTCGGTCACCCCCTGCACCAGGTTTGCGACCTGAGTGCGGGACATGCCCCACTGCTGACGCGCCCGTTTGGACGTGCCGCGCGGCTTCACGTGAATGATATTGTCTTCCAGTGTGATGGTGACATCATCAGTTGCGTTAAATGTCCGGGCGCCTTTCGGGCCCTTCACTTCTACGGTCTGGCCCGAAACGGACGCGGTAACGCCGCTAGGAAGCTCGACCGGGCGTTTGCCAATACGAGACATCGTGGACCTCCTTAGAAGATTGTGCACAGAACCTCGCCACCGACATTGTCGGCGCGGGCTTGTGCATCGGACATGACACCTTTGGGTGTGGAGACGATCGCGATACCCAGTCCCTGACGGACGGTCGGAAGGTCTTTCACACCTGCATAGACGCGGCGACCGGGGGTCGAAACGCGTTTCAGCTCGCGGATCACCGGCTCGTCATCGAAATATTTCAGTTCGATTTTCAGCGCCGGCAGCCCGGAGGCGTCGGTGGTGGTTTCATAGCCGCGGATATACCCTTCGGACTGCAACACATCCAGAACCCAGGCGCGAAGCTTGGAAGCCGGTGTCAAAGTCGAGGATTTCCCCCGCAACTGTGCGTTACGAATGCGTGTCAGCATATCGCCAAGAGGATCGTTCAAGTTCATATCAACCCCTCCTTACCAGCTGGATTTGACCATGCCGGGGATCTGACCAACGGAGGCCAGATCGCGCAGCGCGATACGGGACATTTTAAGCTTACGATAGTAAGCCTTCGGACGACCGGAGACCTGACAACGGTTATGCAACCGGGTCGGTGCGGAATTGCGCGGCAGCTTCGCCAGTTTCAGGCGGGCTTTGAAACGCTCTTCCATCGGAAGGTCTTCGTTTTTCGCGATCTCTTTCAGCGCAGCCCGCTTAGCGGCGTATTTCGCCACCAGCTTCTGGCGCTTCAGTTCGCGTTGTACCATAGCAACTTTTGCCATTTTTCTCTCTCCTCCCGCGCTTAGCTTGTGAAAGGCATGTTGAATTTCTTCAACAGCGCTTTCGCTTCCGCATCAGTCTTCGCGGTGGTGCACATTACGATATCCATTCCCCACATTTGATCGACCTGATCAAAGTTGATTTCCGGGAAGACGATATGCTCTTTCAAACCCATGGCGTAATTGCCACGGCCGTCGAAGCTTTTGCCGGATACGCCGCGGAAGTCGCGAACGCGGGGCATAGCCACGTTGATCAGACGGTCGAGGAATTCATACATCCGGTCGCCGCGCAGCGTGACTTTGACGCCCAGAGGCATGTCTTCGCGCACTTTGAAACCAGCGATGGATTTCTTGGCTTTGGTGATGACGGGCGTCTGACCGGCAATTGCCATCAGGTCTGCATGTGCAGCCTTGATCTTCTTGCTGTCTGCGACGGCTTCGCCAACGCCCATGTTCAGAACGATCTTCTCCAGCTTCGGGATCATCATATCGTTCTTGTAGTCGAACTCTTCCTTCAGTGCTTTTTTGATTGTCTTATCAAATTCAGCACGCAGGCGAGGTGTGTAGGTTTTAGCCATTGATCACTTCCCCCGATTTCTTCGCGAAACGCACCTTCTTGTCGCCTTCCATGCGGAAGCCAACGCGGGTCGGGCCGCCTTCTTTGGGGTCAACCAGTGCGATGTTGGACAGATCGATCGCTGCGGGCTGCGGAATGCGGCCACCCTGCGAGTTCTGTGTCTGTTTGGTGTGACGGATGACGGTGTTCACACCGTCAACGATGGCTTTGCCTTTGGACGGCATCACGGACAGGATCTCGCCTTCGCGACCTTTGTCCTTGCCGGTCAATACAACCACCTTGTCACCTTTGCGGAGCTTAGCAGCCATTACAGCACCTCCGGAGCAAGTGAGATAATTTTCATGAAGTTCTTGCCGCGCAGCTCGCGAACAACTGGCCCGAAAATACGTGTGCCAATCGGCTCACCGGAGTTGTTCAGCATGACGGCTGCGTTTGTGTCGAAACGGATGGCTGTGCCATCTTCGCGACGAACTTCTTTTGCGGTGCGAACCACCACTGCCTTGTGAACGTCACCTTTTTTCACGCGACCGCGTGGAATGGCTTCTTTCACGGAGACAACGATGATGTCACCAACGGAGGCGTACCGACGGTGCGATCCCCCGAGGACCTTGATACACTGAACCCGGCGTGCGCCGGAGTTGTCAGCAACCTCAAGGTTGGTCTGCATCTGAATCATAGTGTTTCTCCCGACCTGTGGGGACCAAATGCAGTTACGGCCCCACGGTTTCGATTAAACTGGAGGTGATCTACTCGGCGATCACTTCCCAGCGTTTTGTCTTCGACTTCGGCGCACATTCCTGAATACGGACTGTGTCACCAACGTTGAAAGCATTGTTTTCATCGTGGGCCCGGTATTTTTTGGACTTACGAATGGTTTTCTTCATCACCGGGTGTGTGAAACGACGTTCAACAGACACGGTTACGGTCTGTTCGTTTGCGTTGCTGGTCACGGTGCCTTGCAAAATTCGTTTTGGCATCTCTACACCCTTATTCCGCAGCCTGAGCGGCTTTTTCGTTCAAAATTGTCTTCACGCGGGCGGCCTCACGACGGGCGGCCTTCATACGTGCAGTGTTTTCCATCTGGCCGGTGGCCTGCTGGAAACGGAGGTTGAAGCTCTCTTTTTTCAACGCTTCGAGCTGTTTTGTCAGCTCCTCAGGCGTCTTGTCGCGCAGTTCTGCGGCATTCATGTCATTTTCCTTTCAACATCACCGGAGGGCCCGAACGGGTCACCCTGATTCCGATGGAGTACATGCGAAGTGGGCCGTATAGGGGGGAATGGTGGGGTTGGCAAGGGGGAAATAAAATTAGTTTATTACTAACATAAAGCCGCTGGCAGGCTAGCTTGGTCAATCTAGTTTTGTTTCTTCCAAGCGTTTTCTGACTCTGACCGAGCCTTGTCAGATCTTGAGAACCGATTGGGGTTATTTGCAGCAAATTCTCGCAGACTTATTCTTATTACCTCTGAAACTGATCGCCCTGTGGCATCAGAACTTGCTTGAAGCCAAGTTTCGAGCTCTGGGTCTACTGTTATTGTGATACGGCGTTTATTCATTCTTTGATTTCCTGATTTCATCAATTACTGCAAATGAAACGGCTATACCCAGAACAATTCCGAGTTCTGCGATAGCACTACCTCCCAGAGGTAAATACGCGAAGAATTGTGGAAATAGTCCTTTTGCTACGGTTAGCCACAGCAATACAATTGTACCAAATGCAATATGTTTCATGGTTCCTCCAAGATTTCTTAGAGGTTAACCTGAAAGTATTAACAAATTGCTAATACTGCATCACTTTTGTCTCTAGTCAATGTGTATGGAAATTGAGATTTATCCAAAACAGAAAACGCCAAGAAATGTTTTTCGATAGTTTCACGCAATGATTTGTCGGCCACTTTTGTGTTCCTAATAGACTCCTCACCCGGCCCCGCCGGGTAGCGCCCGGACCTCCCCCATGGGGAGGGCGCTTCTCGCCCACCCCGAGGTCCGTGCCCTGCCCCATATTCCGCTAACTCACTATAATCCGCTAAGTTAGCGCATCATAATCCGCTAGCTCACTGCATCGCGCTTAGGTTCGAAATCAGCAGCTCGCTTTTCTTGTCCATTTCCAGCTGAATCTTGTGGGCCAGATCCGCCTCATGGCTCAGATGGTTAGCGGTGATGCCTCGCAATTCCCGGTGCGTCCGGCGGGAGGAATCCTGCAAAGCCTGGCGGACGATGTCGATGATCTCCTGCCGTTTCTCGGCCGATATGTCGTCGGGAAGGGCCGCGCCCAGTTCCGCTGTCACGCGTTTTGTCAGTTTCTCCAGGTTCATGTTTACTCTCCCTATTATCGTTTTATCTGTGCTTGTGCCCTGTGGCCCGGGCCAAGTTTACCGATCTTGGATCACAAAGATACCCCTGCAAGGTTTCGCGTTAAAACCCGACGACAACCCGCCGCACCGCTTCATCCCGCAGCAAAATCCCCAGCCACATGTAGCAACCCAAATACACCCCGAACGGCGTGTGGGTGTATAGCGGACTGCCGGACCTGAGATTGCTGGCAATCGCCCCGCCGATCAGGCCGGTCATCAGGATGCCGCCGATCACCGCCATTTGCGGGATCAGGACCAAGAGGGCGAACAGCACCTCGCCCACCCCGATCGCGAACGTGTATTGCGGCGGCCAGCCGAGCGTTTCCATCGGGCGCTTGGCGGCCTCCATCCCCATCAGTTTCGGTGTGGCAGACGCCCCGACCATGAAGAGCGCAAACAGCGCCAGCATTATCCAACCCGCGATGACCATAATTCCCCCGTCGTTTTCGAAAAGTTAGGCGGGGTTTGGCGGTGTGTCCAATCGAAACTTCATGAAGGTCTCCCCATCATAATCAATGTCCCCGACATAGACCGCCCCCAGCCGTTTCAGCGCGGCGAGCTTGGTGCGGGTGGGGGGCAGCAGGAAGGTGACGTAGGGGATGCGGTCGTCGGCGCGGGCGAAATCGAGCGCTTTTGCGGTGATGCGGGTGCCGAGACCGAAATGGCCGGGCGTGAGGACGAGGCCGAAATCCCACTCCTCCCCTTCCTTCTGAAACCCGCCCCAGCCGACATAGTCCCCATCTGCCAATATCGCCCAGTGGCCGAGGCCGTCGCGGGTCCAGAAACCCTCTTTGAACAGCACGAACTCCTCCGCGCGCTCTTCCGTCCAGTCGCCCGACAGCAGCGGCATGTGATCCAACAGGCGCGGGTCGGACATGTGGGTGACAATGTCGGACAACGGTATATCGGTCAGGCGGGTGAAGGTGATGGTCATGGCCTAGAAGCGTGCATCCGGCAGGCCGCAGAACGGATCGATAGGGGAGATTCCGGCGAAGGGCGCACGTCCCAGCAGCGCCTCCAGCACCGCGCGCTGCATCGACTCGCCAGCCATATAGGCGTTGATCACGCAAGGCATGCGCGGGGCGTCATAGAGGTAATAGGGATAACCGAAACTGATCAGGGCGGTCGGCACATCGAACCACGGGCGTTCCATCGCCTGACCGAAATGCCCCGTCAGGGATAGCCAGTCGAGGAAAATGCGCCCCCGGGTCAGCAGGGTTTCCTCGCCCAGCAGATAGAGGACAAGGTCATGGTCCGCCCAGGGTTTTGCCGCGCCGGCGTTCGGATCGTGTACGGTGATGTCAAACCCCTCGCCCCGCAGCATGTCGATCAGGGCAAACTCGCGGTCTCCTGTCAGAGGCGAGGCGATTTTGCCGTCGAAGATATACAGCTTCTTGTGCGTTTCTGGCGCAATCGGCAGGGTATTTTGCAGGTCTTTGACCAAAGTCGGCGCGCGTGCCGTGATTGGAGCGACGCGGTCGGATTGCGGGGTGACAGTCGCGGCGGAAGGTGCGCGTTTGTGCAGACCCAACGACGCCTTCAACCCCAGCAAGCGGGCGACGGCGGCGTCCAGCCGTGCCTGAGACAAGCGTCCATCCGCGAAAGCCGCCTGAAGCGCGGCCAGATCGGTGTCATAATCATCCGTGAACAGGATCATGTCGCAGCCGTTTTCGATCAGCTCAGGGACATGTGTCCGGCGGTCCGACCAGCTTTTCAGCCCCGCCATGGAGGTCGCGTCCGATACGATCACCCCGTTGAAGCCCATTTCCCTGCGCAGCAACGTCTGGTTCAGCAGGGCCGAGATACTGGCCGGGCGATAACGCTCCACCCCGTCGATCCCTGCCGCTGCCGCATAGGCAGGCAGAGCGATATGCGCGGACATCACTGCCTTCACGCCATCGTCGATCGCGGATTGGTAAAGCCGCCCGAATGTTTCCCGCCATTCGTCCATATCCAGCGGATTGATTGTGGTGACCAGATGCTGATCGCGATCATCGTACCCCTCCCCCGGCCAATGTTTGACGGTGGCAGCAATGCCAGCCTTCTGGAACACGTCGATCTGCGTCAGTGCGTGGCGGCGGATGCGTTTCGGATCGTTGCCAAAGCCGCGCGTTGCCACGATGGAGGACCGCCAGGCGGCGTTAATGTCGATCACCGGCGTGAAGGACCAGTTGATGCCAACCGCCAGTGCCTCTGCCGCCATGATTTCGGAAATCTCGCGGGTGGCATCCAGATCGTCAATGGCGGCGAGCGCGAGGGGATTGGGGACCTCCGTCCCGAAGGGCAGGCTCATCATCGAGCCTTCAAGGTCGGCGGAGACCAAGAGCGGAATGTCAGATTGCGCCTGCGCGGTATCCAGCGCGGATTTTTCGGCCTCGAACCCTTCGGTGAAAAACCGTGTCACACCACCCGCTTTATTCGCGACTACCGGATCATATGCGGCATCGCTTGGGCCTCCGGCGATCAGGTTAAACAGCTGGCGCATTTTGTCGAGGTCCGACAGCTGATCAAAACGATCCTCCACCCACCCCATGTCCGATGGGTCGAGCGAAAACGGTGGCAGGGTTGAAATGGATTTAAGATCGGCGTGCATTGAGGAACCTTTGGCAGTGAGAGGAGCCGCAGTGGGTGCGGCCACGGCAAACTGTTAACAGACCCGCCAAAAAGGAAAACCCCCGCCAGTTTCCTGACGGGGGTTTTTGATGTTAAGTACGCGTATTCATTATTCCCACTAGCCCCGAGGCAAGTGCGGATACTCTGGCTGCCGGTTCTGGAATGACAGGACATTGGGCTTGATCACAACACCGTCCTCCACATTCACCGCTCGCCGGATCGTTTCGTTCTTCGCCCAGCCGTCCGGCCCGTCCAGCACTGTTGGCAGATGCACCACCAATGCCGCCGAGATGGAGCGCGAGGCGGCCTCCCACAGGTAGCTAGGGGTGTGGTCGACGGCGTAGTAGTCCGTGGCCCCAACTTTGAACATCGGTGCGGCAAAGCTGGTGGGTTTGGCGAAGTAAAATCCCATCCCCTCGTCACAACTGACATCGACTATCAGGCTACCGCGCTTCAAATAGGATTTTTCGTCTTCGGTGACATACATCAGCGGGTGATCCGGTTCCTGCAAGGTTCCGTTCACAATGATGTCGGAAGCCGCGATCAGGTCAGTCAGCGAGGTGCGCGACCCGTCATGCTCAACGATCTGCATCCGCGCCTCGCCCGCCTCGCCTTCGCACAGGCGCACGTAATGGCAATCCAGAACTTCCTCGCGGACTTCGTGGTCGGGGCGCTGGATGCAGATGGTGATATCGCGAAATCCGTGTGCTTTCAGCGCGTAAATCGCGCCGCGACTGACCGCGCCAAAGCCAAAGATAATCGCCTTGCGCTGATTGCCGTAATGGCCGTCGATCCCGCGCAGACGCAGCGCATGAAGGATGGCACAATATCCCGCCATTTCGTTGTTTTTGTAAAAGGTATGCCGGCCGATCTGCCCAGCGGGTCCCCAGATGAACATATCCTCGAACGCGATTAGGGTCAGCTTGCGGTCGATCGCCGCCTGCGTGATGGCGCGTTGCTGGACACAATGCGGGTACCCCCACAAAACACCACCTTCGCGAAGGTCGTTCAAATCGGACAGGGTTGGTTTGGCGATGATAACATTGCCGAGGTCGGACAAAAGATCAGCGCGGGGGGCAACGCCACCCGTTTCCGCCGCGATTTCTGCGTCAGACAGCCCAAACGGCGCACCGTAACCTTCTTCGAATATCAGACGTTTGCGATAGGCTTCGGGAAGGCGTTTCAAATGATCCGGATGTATCGGCACGCGTTGTTCGTGCGGTTTTCTGGACGTCCCGATGACGCCGAAATTCTGAATATGCATAAGTATCCTTTTGGGGGCGTACCCCCGAAAACATGGAAAAAGTTTCGTGCTGCTTCTACCAAAACCAAGGGGCACGCAAATGGCGGGCCCCATGCGCTGACGATCCTTGGTTTCCCACGGATGCCTGTGCAAATATTCGCGTTTTGGCGATGTAAGGTATCACCTACGGTATAAACTGGTGATGTCCTAATTGTTTATGTGGGGGTTCGGCGTTGGCCTGCTCGGTTTCAGCTGGTGACAATTAAAAACCCCCGTCAGTTTCCTGACGGGGGTTTTTAATTCTAAAGGTTCGAAACCCTTACCAGTCTTCGCGAGTGACCACGCGGCATTTGACCGGCAGTTTCATCGCTGCAAGGCGCAGGGCCTCGCGGGCGGTGTCTTCGCCAACCCCGTCGATTTCGAACAGGATACGACCCGGTTTCACCTTGGCGACCCAACGGTCGACGGAACCTTTACCTTTACCCATACGAACTTCGATCGGCTTTTTGGTCACCGGCACATCCGGGAAGATCCGGATCCAGACACGACCCTGACGTTTCATCTGACGGGTCATGGCACGACGTGCGGCTTCGATCTGGCGCGCAGTGATGCGCTCCGGCTCGGTGGTCTTCAGGGCATAAGTCCCGAAATTGATGTCCGATCCGCCTTTCGCGTCGCCGTGGATACGGCCTTTGAACTGCTTACGGAATCTTGAGCGTTTTGGTTGAAGCATTGTTTCTCTCCTAACGCGCTATCAGCGGGAACGCTGGGGGCGTCCGCCAGCATCCTGCAATTCAGTCATACGCTTGTCGTGGCCCATCGGGTCATGTTCCATGATCTCGCCTTTGAAGATCCAGACCTTGATGCCGATGATGCCATAAGCGGTTTCCGCTTCGACATGGGCGTAATCGATGTCGGCACGCAGTGTGTGCAAGGGCACGCGACCTTCGCGGTACCATTCGGTACGGGCGATTTCGGCACCACCCAGACGACCGGCGCAGTTGATGCGGACACCCTGTGCCCCCATGCGCATGGCGTTCTGGACAGCACGTTTCATCGCGCGACGGAAGGAAACACGGCGTTCCAGCTGCTGGGCGATGCTTTCGCCAACCAGGCGGGCGTCGACCTCGGGCTTGCGGACTTCAACGATGTTGAGGTGCAGTTCCGAGCTTGTCAGCTTCGCCAGCGCCTTGCGCAGCGTTTCGATGTCAGCGCCTTTTTTGCCGATGATCACACCGGGGCGGGCTGCATGGATCGTGACGCGGCACTTTTTGTGCGGACGTTCGATAATCACGCGGCTGATGCCGGCCTGCGCGCAGTTCTTGTGAACATACTCGCGGATCGCCAGATCTTCGTGCAGCAATTCACCGTATTCGTCGCCATCCGCAAACCAGCGGCTGTCCCACGTACGGTTGATCTGCATGCGCAGACCGATTGGGTTAATCTTTTGTCCCATTAGGCTTGCTCCTCTGCAGATTGCTGACGCACGACGATGGTCAGTTCGCTGAATGGTTTCAGGATTTTCCCGAAACGACCGCGGGCCCGGGGGCGACCGCGTTTCATCGTCAGGTTTTTCCCGACCCAGGCTTCGGCGACGATCAGTTCGTCAACATCCAGACCGTGGTTGTTTTCAGCATTCGCGATGGCGGACTGAAGGCATTTCTTCACGTCTTCAGCGATACGTTTCTTGGAGAACGTCAGGTCCGTGAGCGCGGTGTTGACCGGCTTGTTACGGATCATCTGTGCAACCAGGTTCAGCTTTTGACCGGATGTCCGCAGCATGCGGGTTTTGGCCATAGCTTCATTGTCGGCGACGCGACGCGGGTTTTTTGTCTTGCTCATGGCTTAACCCCTCTTCGCTTTTTTGTCAGCCGCGTGACCGTAATAGGTGCGCGTCGGGCTGTATTCGCCGAATTTCTGGCCGATCATGTCCTCGGAGACGAGAACCGGGATGTGCTTCTGACCGTTATAGACGCCGAACGTCAAACCGACGAACTGCGGCAGGATGGTCGAGCGACGGGACCAGATTTTGATAACATCTTTGCGGCCGGATTCGCGCGCAGCTTCGGCTTTTTTCAGCACGTAGCTATCGACGAACGGACCTTTCCAAACAGAACGTGACATATCTTAACGTCCCTTCTTCTTAGCGTGGCGGGAACGCAGGATGTATTTATCCGTTGTCTTGTTCGAACGAGTTTTCGCACCCTTGGTTGGTTTGCCCCAAGGCGTAACCGGGTGACGACCACCGGAGGTCCGGCCTTCACCACCACCATGCGGGTGATCGATCGGGTTCATAACCACACCACGGACCGACGGGCGGATACCTTTGTGGCGGTTACGACCGGCTTTACCGAGGTTCTGGTTCGAATGATCGGGGTTCGATACGGCGCCAACAGTTGCCATACATTCCTGACGGACCAGACGCAGCTCTCCGGAGGAGAGGCGGATCTGTGCGTAACCACCGTCACGACCAACGAACTGCGCATATGTGCCAGCGGAGCGAGCGATCTGGCCGCCTTTGCCCGCTTTGAGTTCGATGTTGTGAATGATTGTCCCGATTGGCATGCCCGAGAACGGCATCGCGTTACCCGGTTTGATGTCGGCTTTGGCCGAGGCCACAACCGTGTCACCAACAGCCAGACGCTGCGGTGCGAGGATGTAGGCCTGCTCGCCATCCTGATATTTGATCAGGGCGATGAATGCGGTGCGGTTCGGGTCATATTCGATCCGTTCCACGGTGGCCGGAACGTCAAACTTGTTCCGTTTGAAATCAACGATGCGGTAGAGGCGTTTCGCGCCCCCGCCTTTGCGACGCATGGTGATCCGCCCGGTATTGTTCCGACCGCCCTTTTTCGTCAAACCCTCGGTGAGAGATTTAACGGGGCGACCTTTCCAAAGCTCCGAACGGTCGATCAGAACCAGCCCACGCTGGCCTGGCGTCGTCGGTTTATACGACTTAAGAGCCATCTTGCTGTCTTCCGTTATGAGGGGATTTTCATCCCGTTTTAGAAAAGTCGAGCGGCCCCGGAGCGAATCCGAGGCCGAAAGACTGGGGCGATGTATCAGGGATGGGATGGGGTGTCTATAGCCGAGAGGCAGATTTCGCCCATATTTATTGGATCATTTTACCCCCTGTTGATTGCCCTTGATCGGGATCAAGGCGAGGCGCGGGTGGTGCCATCAGACTGATCCGGAATAGAGCTCATTCACCTGAGGGTCAGATGACACGGCATTTAGCGCCCAATCTCATACTCTTCTATGTCATTGCCTTTGCCTTTGCGTGGGCATTCTGGATGCCCCTTGCGCTTGCAGAAAGCGGATATCTGACCCTTCCCACAAGCCTTTATACTTACCTGAGCGAAAATAACCCTGGGGCATGGGGACCGCTGATTGCGGCGATTGTCACGGCCTTGATCGCATCGGGGTGGACGGGTCTTCGTGATCTGTTCCGCCGCATGACGCGGGTCAAATTCGGCCTGCGCTGGTATGTGATAAGCCTTGCGCTGATCCCCGCTATCATCTGGCTGTCTGGCTGGATCGCACAACTTCGCGGGGCGGAGCTGCCAGTGTCCGAGGTGTTCGAAAATCCCATCGCCATCCCAGTCTCCTTCATCTGGATATTCTTCCTTGGCGGCCCGCTACAGGAGGAAGCGGGTTGGCGCGGAACAGCTACCCATACCCTGCAAAAGGGGCGAATGGGGGCACTTGGGGCCAGTATCATCGTCGGGCTGCTTTGGGGGCTGTGGCACGCGCCGTTGTTCTACATCCCGCGCGAAGAAATCTATTACAATCAACCCGTATGGGGTCTGCTCGGGTCAACCGTTCTGCTCGCTGTGCTGCTGACCTGGGTCTACAATAACACGGGGCAAAGCCTGTTTGCGGTGATGCTGATGCATACCTCCTTCAACTGGGCGAATTACATCTTCACGACCTTAGAGGACGATATCGGCGGGCAGACCTATTTCTTCCTAATGGTGACTGTTGTTCTGCTGGTCGTGGTCCTGTTTGGACCCTCAAGGCTGTCCCGGAACGCAAACCCCGATTAGGACTTGCCCGGCCAATTCGGTGGTGCTTCCACCTCGCCTCGTTCGATCAGGACCGTAACCGCCTCCTTCACCGCCTCAAGGCTGGAATAGCGTGGACTATACCCCAACCGCGACCGTGCCTTGTCTATCGAAAAACACGAGCTACGCGACATATGTTGCCACGTAACGTCGGCCTGTTCGGCATCCTGTCCTTTTGCCCACTCATCGAACGGCTGGAAGGTCAGGTTTGGTTCATGCCCGAACCAGCGATACATCCCCTCGGCAAATCCTTTGAGGTTCAGCGCCTGAGCGGACACCGCGTTAAACGCCTCCCCACTCGCCGCTGTGCGGTTTGCCATCATGCACAGGATCATCTGCGCAAGGTCGGCGGCGTGGACGTGATGCACTGTCTCCAGTCCCAGATTTGGGATCGCCAATGCCTCACCCCGTGCGATGGTGCTGAACACGGACGGGTCGGCGTTGGCAACCGGATTGATGCACAGCCAGCCGGGACCGACAATGTGGCCGGGGCGGAAAATGGTCGCCGGGAAACCGGTGCGGCGGGCGTCGGCCAGCAACCACGCCTCGATCTCGGCTTTCTTGGTGCCGTATTCGCCGAACGTGTCCATCGGATCGTCCTCGGTCGCCGGAACGGCAGCGTTTTTGCCGTAAACCCAAATGGTCGAGCAATGAATGAACTGTTCTACCTTGCCCCGCAATGCATTAACCAGCTGCCGCGTGCTGGACAGTTCGAAAGAAACCATATCGATGACAATATCAGCGTTCAGATCAGCGATGGTACTGGCAAAGGTTCCGTTCGCCTCAGCCTCGGTCCGATCCAGTTTCAGGGTTTCCACCTGCGCCCACGCCGGATCAGGGATATAGGGCTGCGACTCCCCGCGGCTGACATTCGTCACCCGATCCCCCCGCGCGATCAGTTGCGGCACCAGATACGTCCCGACATGCCCGCTGCCACCGATGATAACAATATGTGCCATGATCCCCTCCGTTTTCGGGGGACACTAACGGGCGAGGCAGAACCTGCCAACGAAAAAGACCCCCGCCGAGGCGGGGGGCTGTTGGCATTTTACGCGCGAAGCCGATTTACCATCAGATCATTTTCAAGAATATCATCCTTAATGTCCGCCAGTTCCGGCACATCCCAAGTGGCGCTTAGATACCGCCCTTTGGCCCAGTCCGCCTCGCCCGAGCTCAGCCAGACCACAAAGGCCGCCGCCAGCTCCGGCGCGTCAATCAGATAGTCGTGCATGTGGTCCGGCATGGCGCGGCCGAGTTCTGTCGCCACGCCGCCCGGGTGGATAGCATAACACTTGATCCCATCCGCGCCATGATCCGTTTGCACAAACTCGCAAAGGCGATTGATGGCATGTTTGGCGGTCTGATAATCCGACGCCCCCGGCATCAGATATTGCGCCCCGATTGAGGATAGCAGGGTCAGATGCCCGCCACTTCCGCCCTTTGCCTTCCAACGTTTGGCACTGTCGATCAGGTGGGGCAGCGTGTAGCGGATCACGTGGTAAGCGCCGCGGACGTTCACCTCCCAGTTCCACCACCAGCCGTCCGGGTCGCTTTCGGCGATTTTCACCCATGGGCCAATATAGCCAGCATTCGCATCCGCGACGTCGATACCACCGAACTGGGCGACACAATCGGCAACAGCGGCGTCGACGTCCGCCGCTTTGGTAACGTCACAGACCCGATAGGCGCATTGCGTGTCGGGGTTGGCGGCGTGAACCTTGGCTAGCGTGTCCTGCAACGCCTGTTCGTTGCGGGCTGTGATATAGACAGCCTTCGCGCCGGCCTGCGCGAAAGCCACCGCCGTCATCTGTCCGATTCCGCGCGACGCCCCGGCGATGAAAACGACCTTGTCGGTCATACTGCCCTTTAATGTCGTCGTCGGATCAATCGCGTCATAAACGGTGTGACGTTCGGTAATATTTGGAAATTGGTTTTGAAGAGAAGACATAAGCGCCCCTTTTGTTGCTGTGTAAGGAGCAAATAGCGGTCATTGGGGCTCGTTGCCTGCCACATCCTCCGCCATGTCTGCCTGATCCTCCGAAAGAGAGGAAATTTGGATGAAACCGCGCGTTTGATCTGTTACCAAGTATGACGAGGAGATTTCGATGGATTTTCCATATTTAATAACGCTTTCAGAACGCTTTCACGCGCAGATACGGTCGGAGACGTCAGGGCTGCCGGGCCTCTCAATCCTCCGCCGTGATGCGCCAAGTCGTCTTGAAGGGTCCGTATATGAGCCCGTCATGTGCCTTATCTTGCAAGGGAGCAAGGTAACCTCGATCGGGGATCAGACGGTGACCCTGACACCTGGAGATGTACTGCTGGTCAGCCATGATCTGCCTGTGGTGTCGCAGATTTTGCAGGCGAGCCGGACCGAACCTTACCTTGCGGTGATCCTGTCGCTGAACCTTGGGGTGATGCGCGGCCTCTATGATCAGGTTGCGGATGTCCCTCTTGCCGATGCCGACACCCGTTCCCTGTCCGTCGGCAGGATTGACGAAGCCTGGATGGCCCCGCTGGTGCGCTACCTTGAATTGCAGGACAATCCGCTGGACGCAAAGGTGCTCGGTCCTTCGATCCTGCGGGAAATCCATTACCGGCTGCTGCTATCGCCAATGGGACGGATGCTGCGGAATCTGCTGGTGGCTGACAGCCACGCCAGCCGTATTGCGAAGGCCATCCAACAGATGCGGGCAGAGTTCCGTTCGACCCTGAGTGTCGCCGATCTGGCACGAACCGCCGGGATGAGCGCGTCGTCTTTTCACGAGCATTTTAAATCAGTGACAGGGACGACGCCGCTAACCTATCAGAAAGACCTGCGTCTGATTGAAGCGCGGAACATACTCAGTCAGGGATCAGCCGTATCGGAAGCCGCATTCGCCGTTGGCTATGAGAGCCCGACGCATTTCAGCCGCGATTACAGCCGGAAATTCGGGCTGCCGCCCAGCCGGGACGCCAAAGACCTCATGCTGACGGCATAAGGAAATGGGGATCAGGAACTTCTTGATTGAAGGGGTGTCCGGGACGGGAAAAACCTCGGTCTGTGACGAACTGCTGCGTCGGGGCTATCACGCAATCCATGGAGATCGTGCGCTTGCCTATCAGGGGGATCCGGAAACCGGGGAACCGCTGGAGGGTGCCGCCCATGAACATCACGTCTGGAACGAAGCCAAGGTTCGTGCGCTGGCGAGTGATCACTCTGAACCTATGACATATTTCTGCGGTGGGTCGCGGAATTTTAACCGATTTATCGAACTGTTCGACAAGGTGTTTGTGCTGACAGTTGATGCGAAAAGTCTGAAGCAACGATTGGAAACACGCGCTGATGACGAATTTGGCGGAAAGCCGGAAGAGCAGGCGAAGATATTACATTTGCATGCAACAGAAGAAGATATTCCCCAAGACGCGATCAGAATTGATGCAACCGCAAATTTGTCCCATGTGGTCGACGAGATTCTCTCGAAATCGACTTGATAGAGCGTTAAGAGATGTGCGCAGCGCCCCTGGCCACTTGCTGAGAACGCTATAAGCAAAAACCCCGGCACATCTGGCCGGGGTTTCCAATTTCTATAGACGCGTGTCTTGCACGCACCGTGATCAGAGACCGGTGGTCACGTCGATGGTGTTACCCTCTTCGAGCGTCACATAAGCCTTTTTCACATCGGCGCGTTTGCCAAGCTGACCGCGGAAGCGTTTAACCTTACCTTTGGTGATCGTCGTGTTGACGGCTTTCACCTTCACACCAAACAGGCTTTCGACGGCCTCTTTGATCTGCGGCTTGTTGGCCTCCATGGCGACCTCGAAAACAACAGCGTTGGATTCCGACGCCATAGTGGCTTTCTCGGTGATGATCGGCTTGCGGATCACGTCATATTGTTCAGCTTTGGTGCTCATGACAGACGCGCCTCCAGGGCTTCGACGGCAGCTTTGGTCAGGACGAGCTTGTCGCGGCGCAGGATGTCATAGACATTGGCCCCCATGCTCGGCAGGATGTCGATACCGTCAATGTTGCGGGCAGCGAGAGCGAAATTCTCGTTCACTTCAGCGCCATCGATAAACAAGGCTTTCTTGATGCCAAGCGATTTGATCGCAGCGGCGAGTGCCTTGGTTTTGCCGTCCTTCAGATCAGCAGCGTCTACGATGATCAGATCACCGGAGGCCTGCTTTGCCGACAGAGCATGCTTCAGACCCAGAGCGCGGAACTTTTTGGTCAGATCATGCGCATGGCTGCGCGGGGTCGGACCTTTGTAAACGCCACCCTTGCGGAAGATCGGTGCATTCCGGGACCCGTGGCGTGCGCCGCCGGTGCCCTTCTGGCGATAGATCTTCTTGGTCGAATAGCTGGTCTCCGAACGGGTTTTCACTTTGTGAGTCCCCGCCTGACGCTTGGCAAGCTGCCAGCGCACAACACGCTGCAGGATGTCTGCGCGTGGCTCCAGGCCAAACACGTCATCCGACAGGTCGATCGAGCCGGCCTTTTTGGAGTCGAGCTTGATTACATCAGCTTTCATTTCTCGTCTCCTTCTGGGGCTGCATCATCAGCCTGATCGGCTTCGATCGATGCTTCGGCTTCTTTCAGTGCGGCTTCCTCGGCAGCGGCGGCTTCAGCTGCAGCAGCTTCTTCAGCGGCTTTGGCTTCGGCTTCGGCGGCTTCGGCAGCAGCTTCGGCAGCTTTCGCAGCCTCTTCGGCGGCGGACCGCAATGCTGCGGGCAGGATCACGTTTTCAGGGGTCGCTTTTTTCACGGCATCCTTGATGGTTACCCAACCACCTTTGGAACCGGGAACGGCACCTTTCACCATGATCAGACCACGATCAGCGTCGGTTTTGACAACTTCGAGGTTCTGCGTGGTAACGCGGGCTGCACCCATGTGACCGGCCATTTTCTTGCCTTTGAAGACACGACCAGGGTCCTGACACTGACCGGTGGAGCCGTGCGAACGGTGCGAGATCGACACACCGTGCGACGCGCGCAAACCACCGAAATTGTGCCGTTTCATCGCACCGGCAAAACCTTTACCGATAGATGTCCCGGAAATGTCGACATATTGCCCGGCGAAGTAATGATCAGCGGTTATTTCCTCACCCACGGCGATCATATTCTCCGGTGCAACACGGAATTCTGCAATCTTGCGCTTCGGTTCAACTTTCGCAGCTGCGAAGTGACCACGCATGGACTGGCTGGTCCGTTTGGCTTTGGCCGCACCGGCACCCAACTGAACGGCGGAATATCCGTCACGCTCGGCAGTGCGCTGTGCAACAACCTGAACATTTTCCATTTGCAGGACGGTGACGGGCACTTGCCGGCCATCATCCATGAATAACCGGGTCATCCCCAGTTTTTTCGCGATAACTCCAGAACGCATTTCTTTGCCCCCTTAGAGTTTGATTTCGACGTCAACACCGGCAGCGAGGTCGAGCTTCATCAGCGCGTCCACCGTTTGCGGTGTCGGGTCCACGATGTCCAACAGACGCTTATGCGTCCGGATCTCGAACTGCTCGCGCGACTTTTTGTCGATATGCGGGCCACGAAGAACCGTGAACTTCTCAATTTTGTTCGGCAGCGGGATCGGGCCGCGAACGCTGGCGCCGGTCCGTTTGGCCGTCGAAACGATCTCCTGCGTGCTGGCATCCAGTACGCGGTAATCGAAGGCCTTTAGCCGAATGCGTATATTTTGACTCTGCATTTTAGGTGCCTCTGTGGCTGCAGGTTAAAAATGATTGTGACCGGGATTTTCGCCCGGTCACAGGGGTTAGTGCGTCACCGATTACTCGATGATTTTGGAAACAACACCCGAACCGACGGTACGGCCACCTTCGCGGATAGCGAAGCGCAGGTTTTCTTCCATTGCGATCGGTGCGATCAGCTCAACGTTGAACTTCAGGTTGTCGCCCGGCATCACCATTTCGGTGCCTTCCGGCAGCTCAACCGTACCGGTCACGTCGGTCGTACGGAAGTAGAACTGCGGACGGTAGTTTTTGAAGAACGGCGTATGACGGCCACCTTCTTCTTTGGTCAGGATGTAAACCTGGCACTCGAATTTGGTGTGCGGTGTAACCGAACCCGGCTTAACCAGAACCTGACCACGCTCAACCGCATCACGGTCGATACCACGCAGCAGAACACCAACGTTGTCGCCAGCTTCACCACGATCAAGCAGTTTGCGGAACATTTCAACACCGGTACAGGTGGTTTTCTGAGTGTCTTTGATGCCGACGATTTCCAGTTCGTCACCAACGTTAACAACACCACGCTCAACACGGCCGGTTACAACGGTACCACGACCGGAGATCGAGAATACGTCCTCGATAGGCAGCAGGAACGGCTGGTCAACCGGACGCTCAGGCGTCGGGATGTAATCGTCAACAGCTTTCATCAGCTCAGCAATTTTCTGCTCGCCGATTTCCGGATCACGACCTTCAAGAGCGGCCAGAGCCGAACCCGCGATGATCGGAATATCGTCGCCCGGATATTCATATTCGGTCAGAAGCTCGCGGACTTCCATTTCCACCAGTTCCAGCAGTTCTTCGTCGTCAACCTGGTCAACTTTGTTCAGGAAAACAACCATGTAGGGGATGCCAACCTGGCGGCCCAGCAGGATGTGCTCGCGTGTCTGCGGCATCGGGCCGTCAGCAGCGTTAACAACCAGGATCGCGCCGTCCATCTGTGCAGCACCGGTGATCATGTTCTTGACGTAGTCAGCGTGACCCGGGCAGTCGACGTGCGCGTAGTGGCGCGATTCAGTTTCATACTCAACGTGAGCCGTCGAGATGGTGATGCCGCGGGCTTTTTCTTCCGGCGCAGCGTCGATCTGGTCGTAATCCTGGAACTCACCGAACTGTTTGGTGATCGCCGCGGTCAGAGTTGTTTTACCGTGGTCAACGTGGCCGATAGTGCCAACGTTCACGTGCGGTTTAGAACGCTCAAATTTTTCCTTACCCATAATAGGTCTCCATTCGATTTTGGTCAGGAACCTGACCTGTGGTTAGTCAGATCAGGCGAATTTAGCCTGGATTTCTTCAGAGATATTCGACGGCACAGCCTCGTAATGGTCGAACTGCATCGTGAAGTTCGCTCGCCCCGAAGACATGGAGCGCAACGTGTTGATGTAGCCAAACATGTTGGCCAACGGAACAAAGGCATTGATGATAATCGCGTTACCGCGGGTATCCTGCCCCTGCACCATCCCGCGACGGGATGTCAGATCGCCGATGATGCCACCGGTATATTCTTCCGGCGTCACAACTTCGACTTTCATGATCGGTTCCAGCAGCTTGGCGCCGGCTTTTTTCATGCCTTCGCGCATCCCTGCACGGGCAGCGATTTCAAATGCCAGAACGCTGGAGTCAACATCGTGGTATGCACCGTCGATCAGCGCAACTTTGAAGTCGATAACCGGGAAGCCAGCCAGCGGGCCGCTATCCATAACGGAATCGATCCCTTTTTCGACGCCCGGAATATATTCCTTCGGCACGGAACCACCAACAATGCGGCTTTCGAACGAGTAGCCTTCGCCCGGCTCGGTCGGTGTGATGACCATTTTCACGCGGGCAAACTGACCTGAACCACCAGACTGTTTCTTGTGGGTATAGTCGATTTCGGCCTCGTGAGAGATCGTTTCGCGGTAAGCAACCTGCGGCGCACCGATATTTGCCTCAACCTTGAATTCACGCTTCAGGCGATCAACAAGAATGTCGAGGTGAAGTTCGCCCATACCCTTCATGATCGTCTGACCGGACTCGAGGTCGGTTTCGACGCGGAAGGACGGGTCTTCGGCAGCCAGACGGGCCAGACCTGCGGACATTTTTTCCTGGTCGGCTTTGGTCTTCGGCTCCACGGCAATCTCGATCACCGGATCCGGGAAGGTCATGGTTTCCAGAACGACCGGATCAGCGTTGTCACACAGCGTGTCACCAGTTGTCGTGTCTTTCAGACCCGCCAGCGCGATGATGTCGCCTGCAAATGCTTCTTCGATTTCCTCGCGGTTGTTGGAGTGCATCATCATCATACGACCGATGCGCTCTTTCTTACCTTTCGTGGAGTTCAGAATGCTGTCGCCCTTGTTCAGAACACCGGAATAGATCCGGGTAAAGGTCAAGGAACCAACAAACGGGTCGTTCATGATTTTGAACGCCAGACCCGAGAAGGCCATACCATCGTCAGCACGACGCGGAATATTACGGGTCTCGGTTTCATCACCCGGCTTGAAGCCCATGTAATCCACAACGTCGAGCGGGCTCGGCAGGAAGTCGATCACGGCGTTAAGCAGCGGCTGAACACCTTTGTTCTTGAACGCGGAACCGCCCAGAACCGGAACGAAGTCCATGGCCAGCGTCCCTTTGCGGATCAGCTTGCGCAGCGTGTCCTGATCAGGCTCGTTGCCTTCCAGATACGCTTCCATGACATCGTCGTCCTGTTCGACGGCGAGTTCGATCAGCTCAGCGCGCATGGTTTCAGCGCGGTCTTTCAGTTCATCACGGATTTCCTGACGGGTCCAGGTCGCACCAAGGTCTTCACCTTTCCACGTCCATTCTTCCATGGTGATCAGGTCAACAATCCCTTCGAGATTGTCTTCGGACCCAATCGGGAAAGATACCGGCGCCGGGATTGCCCCGGTGCGGTCCTTGATCATGCGAACACAATTGTCGAAGTCCGCACCGATTTTGTCCATCTTGTTGACAAACACAATGCGCGGAACCTTGTAGCGGTCAGCCTGACGCCAAACGGTTTCCGTCTGCGGTTCAACACCAGCGTTGGCGTCGAGAACAGCAACCGCACCGTCAAGCACAGCAAGCGAACGTTCAACTTCGATGGTGAAGTCAACGTGGCCCGGGGTGTCGATGATGTTAAAGCGATGCTTCGGTGTCTGGGGGGCTACGCCATCTTCGGTGCGTTCCCAGAAAGTTGTGGTCGCAGCGGAGGTAATCGTGATGCCACGCTCCTGCTCCTGCTCCATCCAGTCCATGGTGGCAGCGCCGTCATGAACTTCACCGATTTTGTGCGACTTGCCAGTGTAAAACAGGATGCGCTCGGTGCAGGTGGTTTTACCAGCATCGATATGCGCCATGATCCCGAAATTACGGTAGCGGTCGAGGGGATAATCGCGAGCCATTGTTCTCGTCCAATCCTAAAAAAGTTACCAGCGGTAATGGCTGAACGCTTTGTTTGCGTCGGCCATTTTATGAGTGTCTTCACGCTTTTTCACAGCGGAGCCGCGTTCGTTAACGGCATCCAGAAGTTCACCGGCGAGGCGCTCTTCCATCGTGTTTTCGTTGCGCGAACGCGACGCGTTGATCAGCCAGCGGATCGCCAGCGCTTCGCGGCGCTCGGGGCGAACCTCTACCGGCACTTGGTAGGTTGCACCACCAACACGGCGGGAACGGACTTCCAGTGACGGTTTGATATTGTCGAGGGCTTCATGGAACACCTCGATCGGGGCGCGCTTCAGCTTATCCTCAACGCGGTCAAGCGCACCGTAAACGATACGTTCCGCTGCGGACTTTTTGCCGTCCAGCATGAGGTTGTTCATGAATTTCGTCAGAACGCGATCACCAAACTTGGCGTCTGGCAGAACTTCGCGTTTCTCGGCACGATGGCGTCGGGACATTGTGCTCTCTCCTTATTTCGGGCGCTTGGCGCCGTATTTCGAACGACGCTGACGGCGGTCTTTGACGCCCTGCGTATCCAAAACACCGCGGAGGATGTGATAACGAACACCCGGAAGGTCTTTCACACGACCACCGCGGATCAGCACAACGGAGTGCTCCTGCAGGTTGTGCGTTTCCCCCGGAATGTAGGAAATGACTTCGTAGCCATTGGAAAGGCGCACTTTGGCAACCTTACGCATAGCCGAGTTCGGCTTTTTCGGCGTCGTTGTGTAAACACGTGTGCAGACGCCACGCTTCTGCGGGCAGCCTTCCATATGAAGCGACTTGGAGCGCTTCACTTTCGGCTTCCGCGGCTTGCGGATAAGCTGTTGTATCGTTGGCATTCGGTTCAGACCCCGTTCAACCAGTTTCAATTCCAATGCGTCCACACCGCATGTGTGAAACGCCAAAAGTGCCGCGCTCGGTTCTGCGAACCGGTGCGGCGAAATTCCAGAGGATCGGGGTCTATGACCCGGATCGTGACCGCCAGATTGTGGCTTGTATCGGGATTCGGATTTCCGGTCCCGAGCGCGCGTTACCTATTCGGAGTCGCGTGTCATGTCAACAGCCGCGCGAAAGGAAATCGTAACTCGGCAGATATTGTCGGGATAACGAAAAATTCACCCAACCTAGGCGCCCTGATCGCAAGAATATTACGCGCTGTCCAGCCGATAGGTATATAGCCGGTTATTCCCGAAATCCGTGTGGAGGTCATATCCGCGCTCGGTAAGCTCCTCAATCAAGGGGTATTTCCAGTGGGATTTATGTTCGACTTCGAAATACAGGCGTTTCGGAGGCGGGAAGCCTTTGCGTAGGAATGGCACGATGACGCGATCCTCCAACCCTTCGACATCCACTTTCAGCAGGTCAATCGGTTGGCTTGTGTCTATGGCATCCTCCAGCGGGATCACCGGCACGGTGACGCCAACCTGCGCCCACTGTTCCGAATAGGATTTTTCGATCCGGCCCTGCCCCAGATTGAGCCGTGACGGGAAATACAGACTGGAACTGCCGCGTTCATCGCTGATCGCGGCATTCACCGGGCTGAACCGGGACAGCCGGTTAAGGGCCAGATTGGCGACAAGCCTTTTCTGCATGACGGGATTGGGTTCGATCAACTGAGCGGAGCTTTGCGGATCGGCAACCGACAGGATCGGGATCGAAAACAGGCCGGCATTCGCGCCAACATCGACCAGGCTGATGCGCTTACCACGAAACATATCGGCCAGAAATAATGTCGCCTCCGCTTCGGGCGGTTTGCCGTTGAGCCACAGAGAAAACTCGGAAAAATTGTCAGATGGGTTCAGGTGGAACCGGCAGTTCCCGAACCGTCGCGTGACAGGTGGCAGACTTTGCCGGATTTCCCGGCCTGCCCGCGGATCGTCACCAACCCTTCGAAAGCGAGAGCGGGCGATTGCCGATTTGATCTCATTCACTATGGTGTTCATGCTGTTGACGAATGTAACGTCACACGCACGAAGTTGACACCAAAAACGGGGTTCCGGGGATTGACCGACGCTCACCACATCTCGCTCGTCTGTCCTGTGCGCAACGAGGGGCCCTATCTGCTGGAGTGGGTTGCGTGGCACAGGATGGTTGGGTTCACCGACATACTGGTGCTCAGCAACGATTGCACGGACCAGTCAGACATGTTGCTGGATCGGCTGGCTGCGAACGGGATCCTGCGCCATGTGCGTCACTCGCCGAAACCGGGCAAAGCACCGCTGGCATCGGCTTATCGCAAAGCGCGGCGCGATCCGATGTTGCAAAAGGCGGACCGGGTGATGTCGATGGATGCTGACGAGTTCCTGGTGGTCCATATCGGTAACGGCACGGTGCAGGATCTGGTCCAGCATATCGGGGACAGCGGGTTGGGTACGGCGATCTTCTGGAAGACATTCGGGGATAACGGAGTCAAAACCTGGGAGGACACATTCGTCCGCAACCAGTTCACCCGGGCGGCTGCGAGTGACGATTTCCCTAACAATCACTTCAAATCCATTTTCCGCGACCTGACACGGTTCAAACGCATGGCGTCACACTCACCCGGCGGATTCACGGAAGACTGGGGTGGGAAGAATATCTGGACGGATGCAAACGGGGACCCGATCAAATCAATTCGTCTGACCGATCCCCTTCAGCGAAGCCGCGCCGTAGCCCGTCGCCGGGTCCGGCATGATATCGCACAGGTGAACCATTACGCCATCAAATCGCAGGAAGTGTTTGACGCCAAGCGGCTGCGCAAATCCGGGGCGCGGCTGATATACCGGCATAATGACGAGTATTTTGAGACCTATAATAAGAATGATGTCGAGGATATGTCTGCCTTGTCGCGCGAGGCCGCCTTCGCCGCAGCGTACGCAGACATCACCGCTGATCCCGAAATCGTCCGCTTGCACCATGCCTGCTGCGCTCATTACGTCAGACAGCTATGCACAGCCAAGGAGGTTGATCCGCACACCGATGCCCGGTTCTTATCTCACCGTGAACAGGCCGGAGAGGCTTATATAGAAAACCCCGCCTCTTAGGACGGGGTTTCCGGTCATCTTGGTTCTAATAGATCAGAAAGATGCGCTCAGCCAGACCGATGCGCCTTCAAAATACTGCTGACCTTCGAGACCTTCGGCAATGTCATCTTCGGCATAAGACAAGCCCAGCTCGATCCCATTCCCGAAACCGGTATAGATTATCCCGGCATAGGCCCCAAAGGGATCATGATAGCCGGCATAAAACCCGAAATCCTGCGACAGAAGGTAAGATACGTCCAGGCCGTAACGTTGCGGCTCGTCGAAGCTTTCGGAATAGAAGAAGCCGCGGACCTGACCCATACTGTAGTTATAGGTGACAGATGTCCCATAGCCGAAGCCGTCGAATTGCGACACTGGCGGTAAGATCGTCTCGTTATATGCAGTCACATACGCATGAATATCAAAGTCACCGTAGCTGTAGTCAACGCCCAGTGCTAGTTCTTCATACGTTTCGCTATACGGATCATGATTGCCGATCATATAGGCCAACAGGAAGTCGAAGCCATTGTAGGAATAGCCGACGCTAGCGCCATAAACGCTGCCAGTGCCTTCAATTCCGCAGCACCCGACAAAGAAACCGTCCTGCTGATATCCTGCGCTGAATGAAAATGCGCCCAGATCACCCGCCATGCCGACGGAAAGACCATCACGGCCGTTGTGTACTTCGTAAGATACAGCGACATCAAACGTGCCGAAACTCGCATCGCCGCGGACAAGCACTGGATTTCTGTCATCACGCAGAATTCCGGTCGTGGATTTGGCATCGTAAAATACGTAATCCATGCCACTAACACCTTCGTAAAGGCTGGTGGCGGCACTGGTATGACCAACTGTCAGAGAATAATTACCAAAGGCTACGCCAATTTCACCCGCATAGAATTCATCTTCGAATTCATTGTATCCGATCGTGGCCGATCCGAAATAGGAAACCTGTGCCTGTGCCGCTTGCGTGCCTATAAGCACGAGTAACGCTGTGAAAACATGTCTCATGACGACCTCAGAATTTTGTTTATTCGCGCACGTATGGCGCAATCCATTAGATTATTTATAGTGTGATCCACGACCAAGTGCCAGATCGCCGGCGTATTTTTTCCCAACCTGTGCAGTTTTACAACAAAGGGGTGGTAAATTGAAAAACCCGCCAAATGGGCGGGTTTCTCTTTCTCGTAATGTGGAACCTTTTTATTCCACGTCGGGCTGTGGGGTATCCTCGGCGACCGCATCTTCGATCGGGTCCATAACGAGATCAGCATCAGCTGTCAGCGCCATGGCTTCGGCCTGACGTTCCTCGATAATCTTAGCGTCGCGACGGGTCGCAATACGTTTGATATCGTGGGTTGCCGCGCCCGTCCCTGCGGGGATCAGGCGGCCGACGATGACGTTCTCTTTCAGACCGATCAGCGTGTCCTTCTTACCTTGCGTTGCCGCTTCGGTCAGGACGCGGGTCGTTTCCTGGAAGGATGCCGCCGAGATGAAGCTGCGGGTCTGCAGCGACGCCTTGGTGATACCTAACAGGATCGGACCGCCGGTTGCCGGGGCCATACCGGCTGCGACGGCTTCCTCGTTCGCTTCGATGAATTCTGCCTTATCGACATGTTCACCTTTCAGCAACGTGGTCCCGCCCGAGGAGGTGATTTCCCATTTCTGCAGCATCTGGCGGACGATCACTTCGATATGCTTATCGTTGATCTTCACACCCTGCAGTCGGTAAACCGCCTGAACTTCGTCGATCATGTAATCGGCCAGGGCCTCTACACCCATAACATTCAGAATGTCATGTGGCGCCGGGTTGCCGTCCATCAGGTATTCGCCCTTCTGGATAAAGTCGCCTTCCTGAACCGGAATATGTTTCCCTTTCGGGATCATGTATTCAACCGGCTCCAGATTTTCGTCCGACGGTTCAATCGTCACGCGACGCTTGTTCTTGTAGTCCTTGCCGAAGCGCACGTAACCATCGATTTCGGCGATGATCGCGTGATCTTTCGGGCGACGGGCTTCGAACAGTTCGGCCACACGCGGCAGACCACCAGTGATGTCCTTGGTTTTCGCCCCCTCACGCGGGATACGGGCCAGAACGTCGCCAGCTTTGACCTCTTGTCCATCTTCGACAGACAGGATGGCATCAACGGACATGGCATGAACTTCAGGGTTACCATTTTCAAGCCGCATCGGTTCCCCGGTTTTGGGATCCATGACAATGATTTCCGGCTTCAGGTCGTTACCTTTCGGTGCCGTCCGCCAATCCATCACGATGCGCTGCGACATGCCTGTCGCATCATCCGTTTCCTCACGCACGGAGATACCCGCCGTCAGGTCAACGAATTTCGCGACACCGTCCTTCTCGGCGATGATCGGCTGAGAATAGGGATCCCATTCGAACAGTTTTTCACCGCGTTTGATCTTGGCCTTGTCCTTGACCAGCACAATCGACCCGTAGGTGATTTTGTGCGTGGCGCGTTCAACACCGTTTTCGTCGATAATCGCGATTTCCATATTACGGCCCATCACCACCTGCTGTTTGTCAGCATTTTTGATGATGTTGGCATTCCGGAATTCGATCTTACCGTCGGAGTTGGCCTCCATGAAGGACTGCGAGCCACCCTGCGCGATACCGCCGATGTGGAACGTCCGCATCGTCAGCTGCGTGCCCGGTTCACCGATGGACTGCGCGGCGATAATACCGACAGCTTCACCAACGTTTACGCGGGTACCACGGGCCAGATCGCGGCCGTAACACTGGGCACAGATTCCGTCTTCGGCTTCACAAGTCAGCGGGCTGCGGATCTGCACGGACAGGACGCCCGCCTCTTCGATCAGCTCGGCTTCGCGTTCCTCGATCAATTGATCGCGGCGCACAACGACTTCTTCCGTTGCCGGATTCAGCACATCTTCGGCAGCGGTACGGCCAAGGATGCGTTCCGACAGGGACGCAACGATTTCACCATCATTGATCGCAGCAGTTGCTGTGATCGAATTGTCGGTGCCGCAATCTTCGGATTTGACGATGCAGTCCTGTGCAACGTCAACCAGACGACGGGTCAGGTAACCGGAGTTCGCAGTCTTCAACGCCGTATCCGCAAGGCCCTTACGTGCCCCGTGGGTGGAATTGAAGTATTCCAGAACGGTCAGACCCTCTTTAAAGTTCGAAATAATCGGCGTTTCGATAATCTCGCCCGACGGTTTGGCCATCAGACCACGCATACCGCCCAGCTGTTTCATCTGCGCCGGGGAGCCACGCGCGCCGGAATGGGCCATCATGTAAACCGAGTTCGGTTCCATTTCGGCACCGGCATCATCCACACGCATCTTGGAAATGTCGTCCATCATTGCGTCAGCAACAACGTCGGAACATTTCGACCAAGCGTCGACAACTTTGTTATATTTCTCGCCCTGAGTGATCAGACCGTCCATATATTGCTGTTCGAACTCTTTGACCTGCTCGCGCGTTTCATTCACCAGGTTCCATTTGCTATCCGGGATGACCATGTCGTCTTTACCGAACGAGATGCCAGCCTTGAACGCTTCGCGGAACCCGAGAGTCATGATCTGATCACAGAAGATGACGCTCTCTTTCTGGCCACAGAAACGGTAGACGGTGTCGATGACCTCGCCGACCTCTTTCTTGCGCAGCAGACGGTTCACGATCGAGAACGGTGCCTTATGATTCAGCGGCAGAAGTGCGCCGAGGCGCAGACGGCCCGGCGTGGTTTCCACGCGTTCCATATAGGTGTTGCCTTCGCTGTCGACCTGTTCGATCCGCGATGTGATCTTGGAGTGGAGGTTCACCACACCAGACTGCAACGCATGCTCGACCTCGTCGATATCGGCAAATGCCATCCCCTCACCCGGCTGGCCCTTGCGTTCCAGCGTGATGTAATAGAGGCCGAGGATCATATCCTGCGACGGCACGATGATCGGGTTACCGTTGGAGGGCGACAGAACGTTGTTCGTCGACATCATCAACACGCGTGTTTCCAGCTGGGCCTCAAGGCTTAGCGGCACGTGCACAGCCATCTGGTCACCGTCGAAGTCAGCGTTAAACGCGGAACAAACGAGTGGATGCAGCTGGATGGCTTTACCTTCGATCAGAACCGGTTCGAACGCCTGAATGCCCAAACGGTGCAGCGTTGGCGCACGGTTCAGCATGACAGGATGTTCGCGGATCACCTCGTCAAGAATATCCCAGACTTCGGGACGCTCTTTCTCAACCAGTTTCTTCGCCTGCTTGACGGTCGAGGACAGACCTTTGGCTTCAAGGCGCGAATAAATGAACGGCTTGAACAGTTCCAACGCCATCTTCTTCGGCAAACCACATTGATGCAGTTTCAGCTCCGGCCCGGTCACAATCACCGAACGGCCCGAGAAGTCGACGCGTTTCCCCAAAAGGTTCTGACGGAAACGACCCTGCTTACCTTTCAGCATGTCGGACAGCGATTTCAGCGGGCGACGGTTCGCACCGGTGATCACGCGGCCACGGCGACCATTGTCGAACAGAGCGTCAACGGATTCCTGCAACATACGCTTTTCGTTCCGGATGATGATATCCGGCGCACGCAGTTCGATCAGACGTTTCAGACGGTTGTTACGGTTGATAACACGACGATACAGATCGTTGAGGTCAGACGTCGCGAAACGACCACCATCCAGCGGCACCAGCGGGCGCAGTTCTGGCGGGATCACGGGGATCACGGTCAGGATCATCCATTCCGGACGGTTGCCGGATTTACGGAAAGATTCGACCAGTTTCAGGCGTTTGATGATCTTTTTCGGTTTCAACTCACCGGTAGCCTCGGCCAGATCAGCGCGCAGCTGTTCCGCTTCGGCATCCAGATCAATCGCAGCCAGCATTTCACGGATCGCTTCGGCGCCGATTCCGGCGGTGAAGGCGTCCTCGCCATACTGGTCCTGCGCGTCGAGATATTCTTCCTCGGTCAGCAGCTGTCCGGCTTTGAGGTCAGTCAGACCCGTGTCGATGATAACATACTGTTCAAAGTAAAGAATGCGTTCCAGATCACGCAAAGTCATATCCAGCATCAGACCGATGCGGGACGGCAGCGATTTCAGGAACCAGATGTGCGCCACAGGCGCAGCAAGGTCGATGTGACCCATACGCTCGCGGCGGACTTTCTGAAGGGTAACCTCAACACCACATTTCTCGCAGGTAACACCGCGATACTTCATGCGCTTATATTTACCGCACAGGCATTCGTAATCTTTGATCGGGCCAAAGATACGGGCGCAGAACAGACCGTCACGCTCGGGTTTGAAGGTCCGGTAGTTGATGGTTTCCGGCTTTTTAATCTCGCCATAAGACCAGGACAGGATACGCTCTGGCGAGGCCAGAGAGATCTTGATCTCGTCAAAGGTTTTGATCGGCTGGACCGGATTAAACGGGTTCATGATTTCTTGGTTCATAATGTGATCCTAATCTCGTTTAAGGGGTAAGGGCGCGGGACGCCCTTACTCTTCCTCCGCGTCCTGAAGTTCCATGTTGAGGCCGAGGCCCCGGACTTCTTTGACAAGAACGTTGAACGATTCCGGCACGCCGGCTTCGAAATTGTCTTCGCCTTTGACGATGCTTTCGTACACTTTGGTACGGCCAGCGACGTCATCCGACTTGACGGTGAGCATTTCCTGCAACGTGTAAGCGGCGCCATAGGCTTCCAGTGCCCAGACCTCCATCTCACCGAAGCGCTGACCACCAAACTGCGCTTTACCGCCCAGCGGCTGCTGGGTGACAAGGCTGTAAGGCCCGGTCGAACGCGCGTGGATTTTATCGTCCACAAGGTGGTGCAGTTTCAGGATATATTTCACACCGACGGTTACGGGGCGCGAGAACTGTTCACCCGTCCGGCCATCGAACACAATCGACTGCGCCGATTCATCGAGGCCCGCACGAGTCAACGCGTCGTTCACGTCCGCTTCCTTGGCGCCGTCAAAGACCGGCGTAGCGATCGGCACACCGGCGGTGACGTTGCCTGCGGCTTCCAGAACTTGATCCTTGGTCATCTTGCCGACAACCTCGTCATAGACCTGATCGCCATAGGCAATTTTCATGGCATCCTGAACCGGGGTCATATCGCCGGAGCGTTTATATTCTTTCAACGCTTCATCAATGGAATGCCCCAGCGCACGCGCCGCCCAGCCCATATGCGTTTCCAGAATCTGACCAACGTTCATACGCGACGGCACACCCAGCGGGTTCAGCACAACATCGACCGGGGTCCCGTCGGCGAGGAATGGCATATCCTCCTCCGGCACCACTTTCGAAATAACGCCTTTGTTCCCGTGACGCCCGGCCATCTTGTCGCCCGGCTGCAGCTTGCGCTTCACCGCGATAAAGACTTTGACCATCTTCATGACCCCCGGCATCAGGTCGTCGCCACGGCGGACTTTTTCGACCTTATCCTCGAAGCGGGCATCGAGTGCCTTCTTCTGTGCGTCATACTGTGCGTTCAGGGCCTCAACCTCGGCGGCGTCCTTGTCGTCGGACAGGGCGAGCTGCCACCACTGGCCTTTGGACAGGGTTTCCAGCAGTTCCTCGGTAATCTTGGAACCGGCTTTTACGCCTTTCGGACCTTTGACGGCTTTCTTGCCAAGGATCAGCGTTTTCAGACGGGCGTAGATGTTACGATCAAAGATCGCCATCTCGTCGTCACGGTCACGCGACAGGCGTTCAACCTCTTCACGCTCGATCTGCAACGCACGTTCGTCTTTTTCCACACCGTGGCGGTTAAAGACACGTACCTCAACAACCGTTCCGAAATCACCAGGCTTCAGGCGCAGCGATGTATCGCGAACGTCCGATGCCTTTTCCCCGAAGATCGCGCGCAGAAGTTTTTCTTCCGGCGTCATCGGGCTTTCGCCTTTCGGGGTGATTTTGCCAACCAGAATGTCGCCCGGGCCAACTTCGGCACCGATATAAACAATTCCGGCTTCGTCGAGGTTACGCAGTGCTTCCTCACCAACGTTTGGAATGTCGCGGGTAATTTCCTCGGGCCCGAGTTTCGTGTCACGCGCGGCGACTTCGAATTCCTCGATATGGACGGAGGTAAACACGTCATCCTTCACGATACGCTCGGAAATCAGGATCGAGTCCTCGTAGTTGTAGCCGTTCCAAGGCATAAACGCGACGAGCACGTTTTTACCCAGCGCCAGTTCCCCGAGGTCGGTCGAAGGACCGTCGGCGATAAACTCGCCTTTGGTCACTTTGTCGCCCACCTTCACCAGCGGACGCTGGTTGATACAGGTGTTCTGGTTCGAACGCTGGAATTTGCGCAGACGATAGATATCCACACCCGGATCGCCCGGCTCCAGATCCTCGGTCGCGCGCACAACGATACGCATCGCGTCCACCTGGTCGATGATCCCGCCACGGCGCGCCGTGATCGCAGCACCGGAATCGCGTGCCACGATGGATTCAATACCGGTTCCGACAAAAGGTGCCTCGGCTTTCACCAGCGGCACGGCCTGACGTTGCATGTTCGACCCCATCAGGGCACGGTTCGCGTCGTCATTTTCAAGGAACGGGATCAGCGATGCAGCCACCGATACCAACTGTTTCGGGCTGACGTCGATCAGGTCAACATTTTCAACCGGCTGCAACATGTAGTCGCCCGATTTACGTGTCGAGACCAGATCGTTTTTGAAACGACCTTTTTCATCCAGATCAGCGTTGGCCTGCGCCACGGTATGACGCATTTCTTCGGTTGCCGACATATATTCAACTTCGTCCGTCACCTGACCATCAACAACTTTGCGATATGGTGTTTCGATGAAGCCGTATTTGTTCACGCGTGCAAATGATGCCAGCGAGTTGATCAGACCAATATTCGGCCCCTCCGGCGTTTCAATCGGACACATACGACCGTAGTGGGTCGGGTGCACGTCGCGCACCTCAAAGCCCGCACGTTCACGTGTCAGACCACCCGGCCCAAGCGCCGACAGACGGCGTTTATGCGTAACTTCGGACAGCGGGTTCGTCTGGTCCATGAACTGCGACAGCTGGCTGGAGCCAAAGAACTCGCGAACCGCAGCCGCAGCCGGTTTCGCATTGATCAGGTCCTGCGGCATGATCGTGTCAATCTCGACCGAGGACATACGTTCCTTGATCGCGCGCTCCATGCGCAGCAATCCAACGCGGTACTGGTTTTCCATCAGCTCGCCAACGGAACGCACACGACGGTTACCAAGGTGGTCGATATCGTCCACCCCGCCTTTACCGTCACGCAGCTCAACCAGCGCTTTGACCACGGCCACGATGTCTTCTTTTCGAAGCGTGCGCAGCGTGTCTGGCGCGTCCAGATCAAGACGCATGTTCATTTTCACACGACCAACGGCCGACAGATCGAAACGCTCGGAATTGAAGAACATCGCGTCGAACATGGTGGCCGAGGCCTCGACGGTCGGCGGCTCACCGGGACGCATCACGCGATAGATATCCATCAACGCCGTGTCGCGGTTCCAGTTCTTGTCCGCTGCCATGGTGTTGCGGATATAAGGACCGACATTGACATTATCGATGTCGAGCGTCGGGATCGAAGTGATCCCTTTGTCCTGCAGCAGTTTCAGCGAACCGCCGGTGACGTCACCGGTTTTCGCGTCAACTTCCCAGGTCAGCTCATCACCGGCTTCGACCCAGATCTCACCGGTTTTTTCGTCAATGATATCTTTGGCGACAAAACGACCGACGATCCGTTCAAACGGCACGAGGATTTCGGTAACTTTACCTTCATCCTTGAGGGTCTTAACGGTACGCGGTGTGACTTTCTTGCCAGCTTCGGCAACAACTTTGCCGGATTTCGCATCAACGATATCATAGGCCGGTTTCGTGCCCCGAATACGATCCGGGAAGAATTTGGTCACCCAGCCTTTTTTCTTCTTGTCGAATTTGTATTCAACCGTTTCGTAATACGCATCCATGATCGCTTCCTGATCCATGCCCAGCGCATAGAGAAGCGTCGTCACCGGCAGTTTCCGGCGGCGGTCGATACGGGCGTAAACGATATCCTTGGCGTCAAATTCGAAATCGAGCCATGACCCACGGTAAGGGATGATGCGGCTGGTGAACAGCAATTTGCCTGACGAATGGGTCTTGCCCTTGTCATGGTCAAAGAACACACCGGGTGAGCGGTGCATCTGGCTGACGATGACACGCTCGGTACCGTTCACGATGAATGTACCGTTTTCAGTCATCAACGGAATGTCGCCCATAAAGACGTCCTGTTCCTTGATGTCCTTTACGGACCGTGCGCCTGTGTCCTCATCAACATCAAACACGATCAGACGCAGCGTGACCTTCAGCGGCGCGCCATAGGTCATGTCGCGCTGCATACATTCTTCAACGTCGTATTTCGGGGCTTCAAGCTCGTATTTCACGAACTCCAGCACCGAGGTTTCGTTGAAATCCTTGATCGGGAAAACCGACTGGAAAACTGCGTTCAGACCTTCGCCGTCCATCGGCTCTGGCTGATCGCCGGATTTCAGGAACAATTCGTAAGAACTTTTCTGAACTTCAATAAGGTTGGGCATTTCCGCCACTTCGCGGATTTTGCCATAAAATTTGCGGATTCGTTTTAGACCGGAATGTGTCTGAGCCATGCTCTCTTTCACCTTGTTTCAACGCGCTGACAGGCGGCTGGGAAACGCCTGTGCAATGCCTTGCGGTTCAAATTCCACCCATGCTTGCAGAAATCCCACTTCCTGCTTTCCGGTGGTATTTTGCACCTTCCAGGAGGTCCCTACATAAGGGGCCTCCAGAGAGACGCAAGAAGCCGGACCCGCATTTCGCGGATCCAGCCTTAAATTATGGTCGCGGGCGAACCCGCGCTGAATTACTTCAGCTCAACAGTTGCACCAGCTTCTTCAAGCTGCTTTTTCAGCTCTTCTGCTTCGGCTTTGTTGACGCCTTCTTTGACAGCTTTGCCGCCAGCTTCGACGAGGTCTTTGGCTTCTTTCAGGCCCAGGCCGGTGATGCCGCGGACTTCTTTGATAACGCCAATTTTCTTGTCGCCTGCAGATACGAGGATAACGTCGAATTCGTCTTTTTCCTCGGCAGCAGCGCCACCAGCGTCACCACCAGCTGCACCGGCAACCATGACAGCGCCACCAGCAGCAGGCTCGATGCCATACTCGTCTTTCAGGATGTTTTTCAGTTCAGCAGCTTCGAGAAGGGTCAGACCAACAATCTCTTCTGCAAGTTTTTTCAGATCAGCCATTTTTCACTTTTCCGTTTCAGTTTCGATGTGTTCCGGTGAGCGTTTCGCCCTATCCGGCTTCACAATTACAAATAGACTTATGCAGCCGCCTTCTCTTCCAGCGTCGCGAGAATTCCCGCGATGTTCGAAGCAGGCGCACCAATCGCTCCAGCGATGTTCGAAGCCGGCGCACCAAGCGCCGCAACGATGGAGGCAATAAGCTCCTCGCGCGACGGCATAGATGCCACGTTCTTAACACCAGCCGGATCAAGCACTTCGTCACCCATAGCCCCGCCAAGGATGACGAGCTTCTCGTTCTCCTTGGAAAATTCCTGCATGGCTTTCGCCGATGCAACGGGGTCTTCGGAATATGCGAAGACTGTCATACCTGTGAGCAAGTCACCCATCGCTGCGGATGTCTTACCCTCAAGGGCGATTTTGGCGAGCCTGTTTTTGGCGACGCGAACACCACCACCGGCCTGTGCGACACGGTGACGAAGGTCCGTCATCTCTGCAACTGTGAGGCCTTCGTAGTGGGCTACCACGACGACACCAGAGTCCGTGAAGATTTGGTCAAGTTCTGCGACCACTGCTTCTTTTTGGGCTCTATCCACAATATTGCTCCAGTTTATGGAAAGGTTTCCCCTTCCGGCTCATATTTGCCGGGGCTTAGGACCCCGACGTTCGGATCCTGTCCGGGTTCCCGCCAAATACGCCCGAGAGCCGAAGCTCACGTTCAATCTGATCGTTTCCCTATCTCAGGCAGGAATTATGGTCTGACGACCACCCACCGTCTCGGACAGCAGAGGCATTTCGCGAATCAATTTCCCGACACGCAAAACACGAGAGGTGCTCATATTGTGTCGGGACCGAAATGCCAAGACCAAATCCCGGATATTCTCGGGAAATGGAATAAACGCCCCCGACAGCTTGCCGAGGGCGAAATTTTGTTAGCCAGCGACAGCCGAGGCGACGTCAATGGAAACCCCGGGGCCCATGGTGGAGCTCAACGAGATTTTCTTGAGATACGTGCCTTTGGCGCCAGCGGGTTTCGCCCGATTGATCGCATCAACGATGGCTTTGACATTGGCAACCAGCTGATCCTCGGTGAAAGAGGCTTTGCCGATACCAGCGTGAACCACACCAGCTTTTTCCGCACGGAACTGTACCTCGCCGCCTTTGGCCGCTTCGACAGCTTCCTTGACGTCGGTGGTCACGGTCCCGACACGCGGGTTCGGCATCAGGTTGCGCGGGCCAAGAACCTTACCCAGACGACCAACGATGGGCATCATGTCCGGGGTGGCAATGCAGCGATCAAATTCGATGGTGCCGCCCTGAATGGTTTCCATCAGGTCTTCTGCGCCCACGATATCCGCACCGGCAGCTGTTGCTTCGTCAGCTTTGTCGCCACGGGCGAAAACAGCTACGCGCATGGTTTTACCTGTGCCCGACGGTAGCGAAACCGTGCCACGGACCATCTGGTCAGCGTGACGCGGATCAACGCCGAGGTTGAACGCAATGTCCACAGTTTCATCAAACTTGGCGTTGGCTTTTGCCTTAACCAGTTTCACAGCTTCTTCGACTGTCACGTTGGACTGATCGTTGAAAGCCTCTTTCGCCGCAGCGAAACGTTTTCCGACTTTTGCCATGACTTACCCTTTCACCTCGATACCCATCGAACGTGCGGAGCCCATGATGATCTGCATCGCGGCTTCGACGTCGTTTGCCGACAGGTCAACCATTTTGGCTTCGGCGATTTCACGAACCTGTTTCGCGGTCACCGATGCAACGGTTTCGCGACCCGGGTTGTTTGCACCGGAATTCACCTTCGCGGCTTTCTTCAGAAAGTAAGAGGCCGGTGGCGTCTTGATGTCCATCGTGAACGATTTGTCGACATAATAGGTGATGATTGTCGGGCACGGGGCACCGGGTTCCATCTCCTGCGTCTTGGCGTTGAACGCCTTGCAGAATTCCATGATGTTGATCCCGCGCTGACCGAGGGCCGGTCCTACCGGCGGGGATGGGTTGGCTTTACCTGCAGGAATCTGCAGTTTCATGGTGCCAGCGACCTTTTTGGCCATTGGGCTTCTCCTTTTATCACCGTCCTTGGGGATGCGTCCCCGCAGACATTTGGTTTAGTGGTTCGGTCCGGGTGCGCACACCCTCGCCTCCCACGGTGAGCACTCAGGTCCGTTTATGAACCTGCGTGTATTCCAGTTCGACCGGCGTTGCGCGGCCAAAGATCGAGACGGTCACTTTCAGACGGGCATTGTCATGATCCACATCTTCAACCGATCCCGAGAATCCTTCGAACGGACCATCGGTCACATCCACTTCTTCGCCGACTTCGAACACGATGGTGGAGCGCGGCTTCTCTGCGCCCTCTTCGACCTGGTTCAGAAGCGCGGCGACTTCTTTTTCGCGCAAGGGTGCCGGGCGACCCTGCGGGCCAAGGAACCCCATGACGCGGTTGGTATCCATAATCATGTGATACCCTTTGTCGGTCATTTCCATTTTCACCAGCACATAGCCGGGCATGAAACGTTTCTCGACTTCAACCTTCTTACCCTTGCGGACTTCGATAACCTGCTCGGTCGGAACCAGCACTTCTTCGATTTCGTCCTCAAGACCATTCTGGACCGCAGCCTCGCGGATCGATTCAGCGACTTTCTTCTCGGAGTTCGAGAGAACGCTCACAGAATACCAGCGTTTAGCCATAATTTCCGGTCCTTAGGTCATCGCGCCTGAGCGCGGGAATTCAAAATAAAACAGAGCGCGCAGTCGAATCGCAGCGCGCCCGGTAGCGGGTTTGGGCCGCGCTATACCGCGCGTCCCCTGACGGATCAAGAGGCGAAGCGGAGGATTAGCTCCAGCGCGAACTGGATAATCTGGTCCGTGAAAAAGAAGAAAAGCGCAGCCAGCGCAGCCATGATGAATACCATAACCGTCGTCAGCACGGTTTCACGTCGCGACGGCCAAACGACCTTAGAGACTTCGGCGCGAACCTGTTGAACGAACTGGAACGGATTGGCTTTCGCCATTGGGTTTCTCCTGCAAATGCATTGATCGACGGGTCACATACGGGTTCTGCCGATCAAGTTCAAGAGCAATTGCCACCGCGATGAGTGGATCGGAAAGGCGTTTATCCCGGTTTGAAGGAAAATATCGTATTCCGAATTTTGAATAAAAGTGCGCCAATGCGCGTAATTGGACACCCAGACGTAATTACGACAAAAGCTCGGCAGATACCTGTTGCCAAATACTCACCGGAAATCCTACAAGCGTCTGTAACATTCTTTACAAATTTACCAATTGGCTAAAAATCCTGTTAATTTTGTTTCGGATATACTATTAATACTGTGGAAACATGAGGGAATTTAAGTTCTGGTCTCGACGAGGACCTGACGCTGCGGCATTCAAATTTAGTGCAATTAAGGCACAGACTGGTCAAATATTTGCCATTATTGACGCGTTAGGTGACCTCACTGGCTAGTAAACATCGTAATATGTATCGTTGGAGGAGTAAATTATGCGTTGGGTGAAAACAGGTCTGTTCTGTGCAGTTGCCACGGTCGCAGGATTTGCAACGTCAAGCGGCGGCATCGCCCAAACGGCAATTGGTTTTTCGCAGGCGACTCAGCTGATTGACGTGACAGCACGGCAACGTGTTCTGTCTCAGCGCGTCGTGAAGTCTGCGTGTCTTACAGCCGCGCAAGTTAACTTTGCTGCGAATTTCTCGGACCTGCGACAGGCGCACAGTGATTTTAAGGTTGCTCACTATGGGCTGCTGAATGGATCCCGCCAACTTAATGTTGTTGCCATTACCGACGAGGCGTCCACCGCTTACCTGCTTGCAGTTGAGGATACCTTGAAACGATTTTCTCCGGTCGTCGATACATTAGGCAATACCGGTGACATCAACCAGTTGGAACTGATCAACCTCGACAATCTCTCTGCGGAGTTGAACGGGTATCTGAACGAAACGATCAAAACACTGGGCGACGTCTATCAGGAAACGCTGGCATCCCAGAATCTTGGCCTGTCCCTGACGCTTGATATCGCGTCCCGCCAGGCGATGCTGTCACAGCAGCTGGTTAAGGAAATGTGCCTGATGCATATGCTGGGCAACCAATCCCAAAACATCCAGCAGACCTTGGGTCTGTTCGATGCTTCGCTGAACGCGCTGATCGATGGTTTCCCGGCAGCTGGGGTTATTCCGCCGCCTACGCAGGAAATCCGGGACAAACTGATCGAAGTGAAAGCGATCTGGGAAACCCTGAAGCCCATCGCGGACCAATCCGCAGCCGGCAACATTCCTGACCGCGATAGCCTTTACATGTTCTCGCTGGCCATGGAAGCTGTGCTGAGAACCACGTCCGAGGCGACGGATCTTTACACCCAATAACCGGTTGCATCCGGTTTGAAATAACGCAAGGTTGGCCGGGCGGAAATCCCGTATAAACAGGCCAGCCATGAATCCCCTCCGCGGTATCACTTACAAAGTATTGTCGGTCACCTTCTTTTCGGTGATGGGTGCGCTGATTAAAGCGACCCGCGACCATGTTCCCGCCGGCGAGGCCGTTTTCTTCCGCTCCTTCTTCGCGATCCCGGTGATCCTGATCTGGCTGATCTGGACACGCGAGCTGAAAACCGGGCTGACCACATCGAACCCGCTGGCCCATGTCTGGCGCGGTCTGATCGGCACCTCGGCGATGGGTCTTGGGTTTCTGGGCCTCGGCCTCCTCCCCCTGCCCGAGGTTACGGCCATCGGTTATGCCGCCCCACTGCTGACCGTCATTTTTGCCGCCATGTTTCTGGGCGAACAGGTGCGTTTCGTCCGTCTGTCCGCCGTTGCACTGGGAATGGTCGGTGTGGTGATCATCCTCTACCCCCGCCTGTCGACCATCAGCCACGGCGCTGACACGACCGAGGCGCTGGGGGCTTTCGTCGTTCTGGGGTCTGCCGTCTGCGGAGCCCTGGCCTCGACCTTCGTACGGCGGATGATTCAGACCGAGCGGACCTCGGCCATCGTCTTCTATTTCTCCTGCACAGCTGCGGCGCTGTCGCTGTTCACTATCCCCGGCTGGGTGAAACCAACAGGGCAAGAGGTGCTGTTCCTGATCGGTTCCGGCATTTTCGGCGGGCTGGGTCAGATCATGCTGACCAGTTGCTACCGCCACGCGGATGCGGGCGTGGTTGCGCCGTTTGATTATACGTCGATGCTGTTCGCCCTCGTCATCGGCTATGTTTTCTTCACCGAGGTTCCGACCACCACCGTCCTGATCGGCGCGACGATCGTGATTTCTGCCGGGGTGCTGATCATATGGCGCGAGCGCCGCCTGGGGCTGGAGCGCAATCGCCAACGTAAAGTTATGACACCACAGGGGTGATAAATCATTGAACAATGAATTCAGAATAAAAAGCTATTCGAGCGCCATAATACTCATTTCTCTGTCTTTGGTACTTTATGCTGCATGTTGGGTCTCTTTGTATTTCACGCGGTCCCCTTTAATGTTCCTGCCCATGACGATCATTCTCGTCTTTATCTTGTTTTCTAAGATCATTATCGATTTTTTCGAACCACATTACAAAGACGGAAAGTATCAGCGATTGGTTCTCTCTGTATTTGCTACTCTTGCAGCGATGGTATTCTGGTATGAATTTGCTTTAAAGAAATACAGATTCATCGACTTGATCGTTTACCGTTGGAATAACCCTTAATTTCTTGCTTGAGGTTTTGATACTGGGCTGATCACCTGCCGTGAATCTATCAATACAAAGGGCGCTCATGGGACCGACACTCTCCGAAATCGAAACCGCCGCCGTCCGCCTGAAAGGCCGGATTGTGGACACACCGACAGTAGGTCTGACTTCTGACCGGATTACGCCGTTCCTGCCGGATGGCACAAAGGCCACGCTCAAGCTGGAGCTGTTCCAGCAGACCGGATCGTTCAAAGCCCGCGGCGAACTGCTCGCCATCGACGCCTTGTCACCGGAGGAGCGCGCCGCCGGGGTCACCGGCGTTTCGGCGGGTAACCACGCCGTGGCCCTCTCTTGGGCCGCCCATGCCGAAGGCGTCAGTGCCAAGCTGGTCATGCCCGACTATGCCGACCCCGTTCGCATTGCTGCGTGTCGCGCCATGGGGGCCGACCTTGTCCTAACCAAGGACATTCACGAAGCCTTCGCCACCGTCCAGCAGATCCACGAGGAAGAGGGCCGCAAAATCCTCCACCCCTATGAAAGCGAAAATATGGTGTTGGGGGCAGCCACGATCGGGCTGGAAATGGCAGCCGCCCGCCCCGACGCGGTGATCATCCCGGTTGGCGGCGGTGGCCTCATCGCCGGGATCGCGCGGGCGGTGAAACTGGTGTCGCCGGAAACGCAGGTCTTCGGCGTCGAGCCAGAGGGTGCCGCAACGATGCACGACAGCTTTGCCGCTGGCGGACCGACCAAGCTCGCCAAAGTCGACACCATCGCTGACAGCCTCGGTGCGCCATACACATTACCCTATTCCTATGGTGTGACCCGGGCGCATGTGGACGAGATCGTCACGATCCCCGACTCCGCCATGAAACGCGCCATGGTGATCCTGTATGATGGTTTGAAATTGGCCTGCGAACCCGCCTGCGCTTCCGCCACCGCCGCCCTGATGGGACCACTGGCGGAGCGGCTGGAAGGTAAGCGGGTTGGGTTGATTGCCTGCGGGTCGAATATAGGGGAGGAGAAGTTCCTAGGCTATATGCGAGAGGGGCGGGAGCTTCTGTAAATTTTTTCAATCCGCGGTGCTAATGAGGCAAAAGCTACATTCTCGGCGACCTCTTCGCGTCTGTCCTCCCATCAGCGAGCGCTTTGACTAGGCAAGGGAACTCGCGAGAAGTCTGGCAGAAGCAGAAAGCCTAAGTTGGTTTTGCAGGCAACAACACCGTGAGAAGGCAGATGATTGTTACGCTCTTCGCCGGGGCAGTCGAAGTTCGCAATTACGGCACTGGGAATGAGGTCATCGCCTTCACCCCGCAAGTGGTCGCACATGTGGTTTCAGGAAGAGACGATGTCGAAGCTCCTCAACCCCATGTCGAGCGTTAGATACCGCCACTCGATAACAGGTGACTTCATTACGGGAGAGACGGAGCAGCGATGGCTTTGCAAATGGGTACTTATAAACGCAATGCAGATAGCTTAATGTGTATTTTTATGGAGTGTGGTGAATGAGACGGATGAGACTGCTGCTATTTTCACTACTGGCGACATCGCTGTTCGGGTGTGACGACTCGCCCATAGTTACAGTCTCTGACCAAACAGAAATCGTCATGTCGTTTGTAGAAATATCCGGCCAAAGTCCCAAAACCATAGAAGGCATATTAAGTATTTCGAACAATTCAGATTTCTCAATCTGCATTCCTGTTCCGAGTATGATTGATCCCAGAGTATTCGTGGTGCGCGATCAAGATAACGCGCGTGCACTTGAAAAGCGTGAGGATTTTGTTCCAGCACTTGGTAGTCGCCCAATCAGAGAACTGAAAGAATTGAGTCCCGGTTCAACCATTGATTTTTCATTTAGCATCGACTTATCAACCAAGACGCGATTGGAAGTGCCCGGAGTCGGTGATCTTCCTATCGAGAACGGGAAATACCGTCTCCAATATGGACTTTACGTATATTTTTGTGATGCGCTATCTGATCCGACTCAAACACCGGCATCCGGGGCAGTGTTTCCAACAGGAAATTCCGAAGGAAATGGCCTAATTTTACAGACGACTTCCACCGAAGCGTATTCGCTATTCTAGATTTATCTAGCGTTGTTGGTCCTTGGAGTTTGTTGTGAAGAAGAGCCAATCCTTAACCTTCTCACTGGCGGCGCGAGGCTGCTAAAGGAGGCGGTGACGGATACGCTCTTCGCCGGGGCTGTGGAAGTCAGAAACTACGGCACCGGGAATGAGGTCATCGCCTTCACCCCCCACGAGGACTTCCGCGTGGTCGACGGCATCACCAGCTTCCTCCACCGCGACCACCTCGCGAGCGTCCGCTTCATAACCCACACCAAAGGCGAGGCCTCCGCATGACACGCAAAGGCGTGCCGACGGGGACAGCGATCACTCTCAATTCAAGGAAACCGCACTGGCAGGGGCAGGGGGACTCGAACCCACGACCCTCGGTTTTGGAGACCGATGCTCTACCAACTGAGCTATACCCCTTTACCGTGCGCCGCCCCGAATACTGCCAATCCGACCCCGACGCAAGAGGTCACGCGCCCTCCCCTCAAGATTTCGCGAGATTATTGCTTTTTCCGAGCCCCCGCGCGAAACTCGCCTAAGCTCAAGGAGGGGGCATGTCCAAAATATTATCCGCTATCCTGATTTTCCTGACCGCCCTGCCCTCCGCAGCCCTTGCGTGTCGGACGGCGTTGTTGCTGGCGATTGATGTGTCCAGCTCCATCGACGTTGCCGAATATCGCTATCAGGTGGACGGGCTGGCGGACGCGCTGCTGGATCCGGAAATCGGGGATGTGTTGCTGCGCGATCAGGTGGCGCTGTCTGTGGTGCAATGGTCCGGGGCGGCGGAACAGGATATGACAATCACCTGGCGACGGATGATATCGGAGGCAGAAATCAGGGATTTTGCCGCCCGGGTCCGCGCCATGCCCCGGTTATGGAGCAAATCCTCCACCGCAAATGGGAATGCGATTGCCTTCGCGGTTCAACAATTCGGACCGGTCTTTGACTGCGAGCGCAAGGTTATCGACATGTCAGGTGATGGGGCGCAAAACACCGGAATCGACACCGCAACGGAGCGCCGCCGGGCTGAGGTTGAAGGCATCGAAATCAACGGCCTCGCGATTGACGAGATGGGATTGAGCATCACCGAATTCTATCGTCGCTTCGTTATCACCAAAGACGGTTTCGTTGAAACCTCGCGTGGATACCTGTCCTATCCGGAAACCATCCGTCGCAAATTACTGAAAGAACTGATAAAACCAACGACATGATCCTGCGTGTCCTCCTGCTGGTCCTGATATGTGCGCATCCCGCACAGGCCTGCAGATTGGCGCTTGTTCTGGCGTTGGATGTGTCGTCGTCGGTCGATGCGGAGGAATATGAACTGCAGCGTAAGGGCCTGATATGGGCCTTGAATCAAGACGATGTCCGCGATGCGATCTTTGCCGTACCGACAGCCCCGGTTGCCATCATGGTTTATGAATGGAGCGGGCGTTACGATCAGGTAATCCTGTCAGATTGGATCCTGTTGCGCAGCGAGGCGGATCTTCAGCAACTGACGGCTCGTTTGGCCGCGCATAATCGCAGCCGGGCGGATATGCCAACGGCAATAGGGTTTTCACTGGCGTATGCCTTGCGTCAGTTCGATGACATCCCTGAATGCGCCGCGAGAACGGTGGATATATCTGGCGATGGCCTCAACAACGAGGCGACAAATCCCCGCCGCATCTACGAGATGTTCGATTTCAGGAATATCACGGTCAACGGCCTTGCCATCGGTGATGCGGAAATCGTGCGATATTACGAAAGGAATGTCATACACGGTCAGGGGGCATTTGTGGAATGGGCCAGAGGCTATGGAGACGTTGCCGACACTATGCGCCGCAAACTGCTGAAGGAACTTGGGACCTGGCAGCTAAGTGAATTGTGAAACCGCGGTCAGGCGCTAACCGAACGTTCAGACCACCCAGGGTCGCGCCTGTTTGATGCTTAACTGATCATCCCGATCAACTTTGAATTCTACGTCCATGGCAAAGGTATTGTCATCCTGTCGGTCATAAATTGCCGCATAATGGATGTGGATCACCCGCAGTTGCTGGATCAGCGCATCTCGGTGATGCTCAGGCATGACCCAATCATTGCCGTCTTTCAGACTGGATTTCCGGATCCGGACATATTCAAACGGACCGCTCGACACGAAATTGATATCGCGCAGGGCAAGAAATTCTTCGGCGACGGAATCCGCTTCGGGGTTCGTGACCATATCTTCACCGACCTGACAGTTGACGTAGTAGCCCTCGAAATTCGGGAAATAGATGTTTTTGGTCAGCGCCACACCATTCACCAGTTCGTCATCGAAATTCGGATGCACCAGCACGCCCATGGCAGCTGTAAACTGGTCGATACGGTAAAAACTGCGTTCTTCAAACGCGCGCAAATTCCACAAGCTGGCCCAGACCTGCTTGATCGATTTCTCGATATGGCCTTCGTCTTCACGATGGGTGTAGCTGTCATAGATCCCTGCCCCGGTGAACCCGATCAGGTCCTCGTTATTGGCGCTTGAACGGCAGCGTGGCGTTGTCCCGGCCGGAAAACTGGCGTGCATTTCACCTAGCTGATCGCGCAAATCTGCGGGCATATCGCCCTTTTTGATCTTTTTGCGAATATCTTTCAGAACATCATTGCGATTGGCGATGTCGGACTGGAAATGATCGGTTGAAATCTCAGCCCGGATCAGATCGTAAAATCCATTGGCAATCATGAAATCATCATAGAATGAAAACGGAACCGCAAAGCCGTTCGGGACCAGTTCCGGGGGGAGGATTTTCCGCAATTCCCCCAGATTGGCCGACTTTCCGCCAAACGCCCCGATATCACGCAGCCCAAGTGTATCCAGCGGCAGGATGTCCCGTCGCGACAGTTGCCGCTCGGGATATTGGGTTTGGCGCGGACGCAACGCATCCAGATGCTGTTCCATTTCCTGCTGCGTGGCCTCACGTGTGAACAGGGCATCCGGCGTAACCTCCAGCCGAATGATCCTGCCGATATACGGGGCCAGCGACGGATCGCTTTCGGCGTTGTCCAGATAAGCGTTCGGAATATCAGCCTGGCGGGCCCGTAGATTGACGTGCGACAGGGGTGTTTGCGGTTCAGCACTAATGACGCCGGCAACATGCGGCAGATCGTTCGGCAATGTCGGATAGATTACGATATCCGTCACCGATGGTGGCCGCGCTTCGCCGCCATCAAACACCTGCAAGCGCCCGAATCCAATCCCGAGGTTCAGCGGGCTGTAGCTGATATTCTCGAATATCTCGTCCGTGGAAACGGTGGCTACGTTGGCAGCTGCGAACTGGTCGGCCTCTTCGATAAACAGCTCCTCCTGAGTGGCGCCGCTTGGGTGGTAGGCCAACGTCTCTGCCGCAAAGGGCATGGCTGCAACAGTCAGCTCATAGGCGCGGACAACCAGATCGGCATGCACCGGGTCCGTCGGCCAGAATTCGAGCGCATAGAGCCCCGGCGGATCCCCCGGGAGTCCAAAATTGTCATGTGCGATGATCGTTCCCGCCAGCATTTCGCGGCTGCGGGTGAAATAGCTGAGGCGTGTAAATTCCGCTGCCGACATGGGCATATTCAATACATCACGCGCAAAATAGGCGTGCAATTGGTGGTTTTTCGAATTCATGAAGAATATCCGCGCATCCCGCCGCTGGATACCGACGATCACGAATTTTACTTCCCGCACGCCCAGCGCCCCGGGGACATCGTCACGACTAGCGAGAAGCTCAAAGGTTTCGCGATCCGGGATCAGCACCGCCCCGTCTGAAATGCCCGGGCGCATCTGCAGGGCGTTATCTATCTGCTGATCGAGAGGCACGGACCGGGCGTGGATTGGTTCCAGCGGGCGCGATTCAATATCAAAGGGCGTGAACGGATAGCCCGGCGCTGTTCCTTGGCCCTTTCTCCCTGGCATCACGAATTCTCCTTCCCCGGATGTTAGCTTCATGCTTATGTGGGATCAGGGTTAAGTCAATCATTGGGGACCAGATGTCATTAAAGGTGATCGGCGCCGGCTTCGGGCGAAATGGCACAAACTCGCTGCGCCTGGCCCTGAATGAACTGGGCTTCGGCCCCTGTCATCACATGTACGAGGTCTCGGATGACAACCCCGAGCAAATCGCCAAATGGAACGCGGTGGCTGACGGAACGCTTCGCGATTGGGATCAGGTGTTTGACGGTTATCAATCACAGGTCGACTGGCCCGGTTGTCGATACTGGCAGAAACTGGCGGAGTATTATCCGGACGCCAAAGTCATCCTGTCGGTGCGCGATCCTGATGCTTGGGTCAGCAGCTTTTTGGCTACCATCGCGCCATATATTGCCGAGCGCGGCAATCACGGTGACGATATGCGCAACCAAAAAGCCGACATGGCCTATAAGATCATCGCCGACCAGACCTTCGGCGGCGATTTCACCACGCCCGGGCATCTGAAACAGGTCTATCTGGATCATATCGCAAAGGTGCAGGCCACCATCCCTGCGGCACGGCTGCTGACCTACGACGTGCGCGAAGGCTGGGACCCGCTTTGCGCCTTTCTTGGCGTTCCGGTGCCGGATACCCCCTTCCCTAACACCAATTCCTCAAAGGAATTTCAGGAAACGACGGAGATAGGTAAATGAGCCTGCAAGTTATCGGCGCCGGCTTTGGGCGCACGGGCACCAATTCACTAAAGCTGGCGTTGGAACAGTTGGGCTTTGCGCCTACACATCACATGTTCGAAGTTCGCGACAACCCCGATGCGCAGCTCCCATATTGGGAAGCCTTGGCGCGTGGCGAAACCGTCGACTGGGACGCGGTGTTCGCCGGATATAAGGCACAAGTCGACTGGCCCGGCGCACGTTATTGGCGCGAACTGGCAGACCATTTTCCGGGCGCCAAAATCCTGCTGTCCGTGCGTGATCCCGAAAGCTGGTATCGCTCGGTCCAGAACACGATCATCCCCGGCCTATCCGCGCGCGGCACCCGCGAGTCCGAGGTCCGCAATCGCATTGGCTTCATGGCCTACGAACTGGTCTGGGTGCAGACCTTTGGCGGGCGGTTGGACGACCATGATCACGCGATCAAAATCTTTAACGACCACATCGCCGAGGTTCAGGCAACAATCCCCCCCGAGCGCCTGCTAACCTTTGACGTGCGCGAGGGTTGGGAACCGCTCTGCAATTTCCTCAACGTCCCCGTGCCCGAAACACCCTTTCCGCGCAGCAACTCCACACAGGAGTTTCAGGAACAGCACGAGGGGGGCGCTACCTAGTCATCGCGTCCAGAACGGTCTGACCAAATGGTCTTTACGAACGGCTCGTGCAATGAAAATCGCCCCAACCAGTCCACAGGCGATGACCGCGACAACCGATGCCTCAGCCCCAAATTCTCCACCTGTCATCAGGACCGGGCCGTCCAAGCGCCCCTGCAATAGACCGGACGTCTCGTTGCCAGAAACCGCAACACCAAAGATCCCGCCTTGCACAAAGTTCCACGCGATGTGAATGCCAATTGCCAACCACAGGCGACGCGTCAGCATATAGGCGGCTGCCAGCAATATCCCGGCCTCTAGTGCGATCGCTGCTACCGCCATCAGGCTGGCGTTTGGATTGACAAAATGTATCGCCCCAAACAGCACTGCTGATAAGGTCAGCGCGATCCATGACCCCAACCATTCCTGAAAAATCCGGAACAAGATACCGCGGAACAGAACTTCTTCGACGATCCCTGCCGCGATTGCGATCATCAGAACCGGCAGGACATTAACCACCGGATTCATGCCGTCGACCTGATAATACCCGAGCGTCCATAATATCCCAATCACCACGCAAAATAGACCAGCGCCGATCAATAATCCCAGTCCCAGCTCTTGAGCAGCCCGGTTAGTGCCAATCTCGGACACCCTTCTTCGCTCGATCAGTCGAACATAGCCCCAATAGGCCACAATTGCGGTCGCCCCGATAAGCAGATTTGCCAATACCATCATTGGCAGGCTGTCGATATTCGGCAGGTATGACGTGCCGATCTGAACGGCAGCGACGGGACTCAAAACCAGTATTGCTGCAAGCAGGATTCGAACCAAAGGAAACTGGATAAATCGAAAAAATCTAGACTTCTTTTCCATTATAATGCCCCCGAGGCAGGTTGATATTTTTGTAATAAAATTAAACCCGTTCGCGCTGATATGGGTTAGGTCGACGACATTCCAAGGGACAAAGGTGGATATTTTCGGGCTTGGGGGAATATTGCATTTCACCGATCCGACGCCTATATCTAAAGCGTTCCTTCGGGGACTATGGTGATAAACGCGCATGTAATAAACGGATCGGACCCGGGGGCGGTACCCGGCGGCTCCACCAAACATCCTTCATTTGGGGATCATGGGGCCGAAATAGGATCGACGGACGTCTAAAGATGTTAGCTTTTGCCCGGTGAGTTACCACCGTTATCGGTACAAAAAAGCTAGTTGCAAATGACAACAAAGCTCCGATGGCTCTTGCTGCGTAAGCAGTAGGAAATATCAAAACTTAAGCCCTTGCGCCTAGCCGCGTAAGGCGGGGTTCGAAGGCACCTGGCAACAGAAGCCTTCACTTTCCCCCTCCCGAAATTGTCAGAATTTCCCAGCAAGCACGGCTTGACAGGTCACGCGTTTCAACCGACCATTCCGGCAACTGTTGATCTGGAATATCATGTTGCTACGCCTCGTCATTTTACTCTCTCTGCTTTTTGGAACGGCTCAGGCCAAACCGGTCAAACTGCTCAATATCCCGGATAATTTCTACTATATTTCGGAAACCGATACTGTCCCTTACGAGGTACGCTTCGCCGGTGTGGAAAATGGCCTTTATCGGTTTGACTCCTACGATCCGGACGGCGGCCGCGAGCAAACGCCTTATCACAGTTTGTGGGTATCGCAGTTTGGACCGGGGCTACGCGAGGGGTATACAAATGACTATACCACTTACACCCCGTCGGACTGCTACCATATTGAAGGTGAGTGCCGCTATTTCGTGGAATGGTCAGACGGCGCAACGAACGAAGCGGTGACCTACACCTGGTATCACGGTAAATACATGTTCCGCGAAACCTATGTCGTCTATGATAGCGGTCCGGATTTCTGGTATCTCGATTGCCTGATCCCCGGACGCTACGGATTTGCCCTGAACTTCTATCAGATAGACTACGAAGGACTGACGCTGTGGCAAAGGCGGGTGGACTCCTCGACAGGCGAGGTTGCGCTTATATCTGCAGAACAGATGGCCGAGGTCTGCCACAGAGTATATGACAACGTGATGGGGAAACTTAATTGAAACACCTGATCCTGACCATCATGATCGCCATTCCGATGCCGCTCGCGGCGCAGACCGTTGATCTATCCACGCTGCCCGAAGGGTATAATTTCACCTCCAGCGCGCCTGAAGGGGATACGATCGTCAAATATCTCGGCCCCGATGGCGACCTGTTCAAATTCAGCTTTTCAACCCCCGATACCCGCGCAGAAGGAGAAACCGGAATCGTCTGGACCAACCGTGCCAGTCAGACGGTAATCTACGAGGATTCCGAAGGGCAGACCCTGTTCAGCCCCAATGATTGCGCCCCCGGGGTTGGTGTATGCCATTACGAAGTCGAACTGCCGGATGGTGAGATTTACAAATTCATGCGGTCCGCATTCCGCATCGGTGATGTGGAAATAGGACGCGAATATATCATCGACGAGTCGGGGGACGAAATTCTTTACAGTCAAAGCTGCGTCACCTTCGACGAATGGGGGTTCTGGGTCGATGCGGTCAGATACGATTTCGAAGGGGTGATTTCCTGGGATAGACGGTCCCAATCCAGTCACGACCCGGGCGACGTATCCTCCTACCAACAGTTGCGCAAATTGTGCAGTTTTTCCTCGGATAAGAGCACCTGACATGATGAATCGTGCGCTGCTTTTCCTGTTGCTTTTGTGGGCGCCGGTGCTGGGTAGTGCGCAGGTTATCGACATGATGACCTTGCCCTCTGATTTCAGCTTCGTTTCGCAGAGCGAGCGAGGGCTGACGACGGTGACCTATGTCGGGAGGGATGGCGATTTATGGTTGCTGGAATCCCACCATCCGACTCAAAAGGATAAATATGTCACCGATCGTATCTGGACCAACCGGGAGTCTCAGCTGGTGCGGCGGGATACGGTGAACGGGATTCGATCCTTCGAACCGCATGATTGTGCGCCGGGACAAGGGGATTGCACCTATACGCTTTACTGGGAAGATGGACGTGTCGATCAGGTTTACCGGACCTCTTACCTCTATGGCGATATCGAAATTTCCGAGGAATATCTGATACTAGATGGTGAAGAGGTGTTCTGGTACCGGGACTGCACCACATTTGACCAATGGGGGTTCTGGATCGATTATGTGCGGTATGATTTCGAAGGAAATGCACAGACGGGCCAGCGCATTCAATCCTCCCACGAACCCCAGCCCCACACACCGTTCGAGCAGTTGAAAAAGCTGTGTGCCGACCCGCCGGATTTGGTTTCTTAACGGTTGGCGGGGCAGTAGATTTAGGTGCCGGATCAAAGTTCTGCGTTAATGCAGAAGACTCATTAACCCTCGAAACACCACGTCCACGCTATGGGGTCGAGCCCTGGCTTGGCCCGCGCCCGCCTCCACCCCGAGGGAGGGCGCTACCATTGCATTGAGGGTGATCACGCTAGCGCGGGCACCCTCTCCCCCTCAACAGGCACCTCGGCCGTCATCCTGTCCTTGATGTGGTCAATCAGCTCCGACTGGCCGCAGCATTCACCCGTAAAGCCCGTGTCATACCGTTCCGCGATAAACCGGTCATGCGGGCAGCCGCCGTTGCAGGTGGCGAAGTTGGGGCAGCGTTTCAGCTTCTCCAGTTTCTGCGCCTCGGCGGCGATCAGGCCCTGAATTTTGCGGCTCTCTTTAATCTCGGTGAAACTGTCGCTCATCACATTGCCGAGGTGGTATTCCCTGAGCCCCACATATTTGTCGCAGTGATAGACGTCGCCATTCGCCTCGATATGGAAATTGTCGCCGATACAGGCCCCGGCCAGCGTGCAAACACCCGGCTTGCCGCCCATCGCAGAGCGCATCAGCCCGTCAATCTCGCGGATCTCGATCTCGGGATCATCCAGCGTCATCAGATGGTCAAATATCCCTTTCATGAAGCCGGAATATTCCTCCATCGGGAAAAAGTCGGTAGCCTCGTCCTCGCCTGTCGCTTCGCCGGGCACGTTATCCGGAACGGCGGGCAGGAAGGAAAAATTCTTCACCCCAAGATCGCCGACGATAAAATCGAAAATCTGTTCGGGCGTCAGACGGGCGGTGTTCTGGTTCAATACCATCAGCATCCCAAAATTCACGCCAACATCGCGCAGCAATTGCAGCTTGGCCTTGATGTCGTCATAGCTGCCCTTCCCGTTCGCGTAGGACCGGTTGAGGTTATGTAACTCCGCCGGACCATCGATGCTGACACCGACGGTGAAACGGTTGCGTTTCAGAAACTCACACCATTCGCGGGTCAACAACGTGCCGTTCGTCTGGATCGAGTTGATGACATATTTGCCGGGTTGCAGGAAATGCTCCTGCAGCGACATGGCCTTGCGGAAATAGTCGATGCCGAGCAGGAACGGCTCCCCGCCATGCCAGATGAAATTGACGACTTTCTGGCCGTCATATTTCAGCGCACGGGCCGTCAGGTTGGCGAGGACGTCGAAATCCATCGGCCGTCCGCGCGAGCGCCAGTCATGGCAGTAGGAGCAGCGCAGATTGCATTTGCGGGTGGTCTTGACGATCAGGTTCAGTGAGCCGGACATAATATCCCCTCCGTTAAGGGGGTGAGGCGCGGGACGCCTCACCCGTTTCTGTCAACCGGCAATTTTGCCAAGACGGTTCAGCAGTTTCACTTCAGCGTCGTCAAAGGCGATGCGGTCTGCGAATTCCTCGAACCGGTAAAGCGGTGTATCGCGCCAGATGATGCCGCCAATACGGACCCAGATACGAACCCAGATCCGCAGCCAGATGGCGAGGTTCTGGAATTGTGCGGTGAAATCCTCCAACGCGCGGCCCGCGGCGTCGACTTTCACCCGGTCGGCCAGTTGGGCGGGAACGATGTCCCCTTTGCGGATGGCGACTTCCATGTCGGGATCGTCAATCTGAAGCCCCCGCTTTTCTTCCGCCACCGCTTGCGCCACCTGCTTGACCAGACGGCTACCGATGTCACTGAGCGCGGCTTTGTCTTTCGACATTTCCTCCAGCGCTTTTACTGTTGCTTCGAAATCCTTACTCATTTCGCTTTCTCCAATTGCCCTGCTTTCCGGCCAATCCCCCACGGAGCGGCACAGTTGGTTTTAGGGGGCATCGGAGCGATTCTCTGTGCGATGACTCACCTTAAAGTTGTGCGTATTCCCACATAGAGAAGGATAGGCTGTGGCATTTGCGAAAAAGCGAACGCGCCGGAGGGGGAAACCGGCGCGTTCAGGGAGTCCGTTAAGCGGTGATGCGTAACGGGTGGTTATTCTTCCATCATGTCGAAGATAAAGACGACGCGGCGGTTCACCGCGCGACCGTCGGGATTGTCGGTTCCGTCGTCGTTTAGGTTGGGTGCCTTCGGCTCGGTCTCCCCGGCACTTTCGACGATGATCGTGTCTTCGGTCATTTCGCTGTTGGCGATCAGATAAGCGCGCACGGCTTCCGCTCGCAACTGACCCAGCGCGAGGTTGGCTTCGTCCGACCCTATGGAATCAGTGTGACCAACGATGCGAACCTGGGGATATTCATCAATGATAGCGGCAACGCTGGAGAGCGATTCAATCGCGGTATCGTTGAGCTGTGCGGAGCCGAATGCGAAAAGAACATCGGCGAGCATTTCCATCTCGTCATCTTCGCCTTCAACCATGGCGAGGTTCGGATCGGCTTCGACCAATTCTTCGAGCGATGAGGGCGTTTCCTCACCGGTTTCTTCCATGGTCGTATCATCCATGGTTTCTTCTTCAGCTGGATCGGGCGCCGGGTCTTCCTGCGCCATCACGTTGCCGGTTGCGAAAACCCCTGTCATCAGAAGCATGGCGATTATGAAACTGCGAATTAGCATATCTGTCCCCTCGGTTTGAGCTGAGGTCACGTTAGAGGAGATAGCTGCAGATTCAAAAACACGCCGGTTCAGGTGTCCGTTAAGCGGCGTGTTGCTTTCGTGATATTCTGAAACAAAAACCCCCGCCACAATGGGCGGGGGTGGCTATTGCAAGACAATACCGATTAGAACGTCATACCGACCCGCAGCTGAACCGAATGGATATCTGCTTCCAACGTGTTGTTGGGCGGTGTCGAGTTCCATGTCCCGTTCTGCTGACGATACACATATTCTGCCCCGACAAAAATGCTGTCGGTGATCAGATAATCGATCCCAGCACCTAGGTTGTACCCGTCGGATGGCGCGTTAAACCCGGCTTCGTTCCACACACCGAATGTCCATCCGGCAGATCCATAGATCAGCGCATCGCCAAAAACGTAACCAACTCGGCCTTTCACATCTGCGAATTGGCTGAAATTGAAAATAGGGCTGTTTTCATCTTCTTCAACCGCGCCACTGTAAAATGTGATCTCGCCACCATAAACCAGCGAACCACTTTGCATGTTGTAGCCCGCGAAGCCGCCGAACATGTCCCCGCCTAGCGAGAAGACGCCGCCATCAGAATATCGAAGCTCATCCCCAAAGGCATAGAGGTAACCAATACCGGCATAGAAGCCGCTCCAATCCGTAACGCTTGGCGTGGGTGCAATAACCGGGGTCACGACTGCGACCGGTGCTGGTCCGTCAGCCAGAGCAGGGGATGCTGCGATCGCAGCGGCGGTAACGAAATATGCAAGTTTTTTCATGGTGGCTCCATTCGTATCTGCGCAACAGCATTAACATCTGTGGGTATAACTTCAAGTTGATCACAGCGATTTTGGGATTGGTGTCATATTCGGGCAACATTTATGCGGATGGCCTGTAAGCCGGATTCTGTTCGGGGCTTGCGCCCGTCGATGACCATTCGTCTGGGCGCCTCGTTGCCGGGGCGCTCTGGCAGCCAACCCGGATCGCTGGGTCGGAGGGCCCGCCGTTCCCGGCGCGCGATCCCTATTTGGCCTTGCTCCCGGCGGGGCTTGCCGTGCCGGAGCCGTTGCCGACCCCGCGGTGGGCTCTTACCCCACCGTTTCACCCTTACCCAAGGTGTTGCGTAGCAACGCCAAAGGCGGTTTGCTTTCTGTGGCGCTATCCCTCGGGTTTCCCCGGCCGGGCGTTACCCGGCGCCAATTCTCCGTGGAGTCCGGACTTTCCTCGCATTCGCGCGGTCATCCGGCCATCCGCATGAGGCGGGATGTAGGGGGTTTGTGGCGGGTCGTCAATTCTGATCCTGATTTGACCGTCATCCGATCGTCACGGGCGTATTTCTCGGGGCACCCGGTTTTTCTGCCTTTGCAAACTCATTCCACGTAAAGGTTACCGGCTGACCATCGAGCGTCATGAACCCGCGATAGGTTCCGAAAAGTCCAAACCCCACGCGAAAGAGGTCGCGGTCACGGTCGATTTTTGTGACTTTCGGGTCAATAATCCAGTCACCATTCATGTTCAGAACGCCCATTTTGCCATCTTTTGACGCGATCAAGAGATCATCGCCGTAAGTCTGCAGAATAGGGAACTCCGGAGGAATGATCTGATTACCATCAAAATCCATGATCCCGAATTTATTACCGGATTTGAACATTACATGCCTCTTCCCAGCAAGAGTGATCGTACCCTTGCTAGAACTCATAACAATATTTCCAGCGAGTTCGGCGATCCCATTCTTGCCATTCTCGGTAAAAGAAAACCTGCCAAAATTATCGACAGGGCCAATAGAGTCGTATTTTGGCGCGATTACTACATCAAGGTTTTGGTCGATGATCCCGCGCTTCCCTCCGACTTCAATTGTCGCGTAGCCATTTACAAAGCCATAAGCATTGTCGATGTCGGGAGGCGTAATACGTTGTCCGCTTTTATCAATATGAAAGAAATTTTCGCCTGCTCTGGCGGTGGCGACGCCATTATTGAAACTATAGGATTCATCGAATTGCAAAGGGATCACCATTTCCCCAGATTTGTTGATGTACCCTATCTTTCCGCGACGGGTTTGCATAACCGCAGCCAGCCCATCGGAGAAATCCCAAGCTTGGGCGTATTGTGGCGGAACTATCGTTACACCCGAAGCGTCGATAAACCCGTATTTCCGATCGCCGTTTGCTACTTTCGCAGCGCCATCTTTGAACCGAGACCCGGAAACAAACGGAATTCTAAAAGCCGCCCGTCCCGAAGGATGAATATACGCCAATTTATGATTTTGACGAACGGCGGCGAGAGCTTCTGAAAACGGACTGGCAGTCAGGAACCTGGGTTTAATCTGCCAACGCCCGTGAACATCAATATAACCCATTGAGTTGCTATTGTTTGGCTGGAAATAATAAAGATTTTCGCCAGTGCTATCACCAGACGATGTCCCAAAAAGATTTGCGAAAATGCCCATTGTGCCACAATGTCAAACAGCAAATCTAAGTTCAACATTTTGCGAACATTTCGCCGTTAAACTTCGCTGCGAATGTGGCGTTTTATTTCCTTGTGGTAGATTTCGGCGAGTGCTTCGTGCGTTTCTGCTGACAATGATGGCAGATCACTGACGCGGGCGTTTTGCTGGACCTGTTCGGGCGTTGAGCAGCCCGCGATGACGGTTGTGACCGCCTCATGGTCCAATATCCAGCGGAGCGCAAAGTCGGCGAGCGTCATGCCTTCTGGGACGTGGGGTTTGATGAGGTTGAGCAATTCGACCCCTTTGGACATTTTGATGCCAGAAAAAGTTTCGCCCACGCTAAAGGCCGCGCCGTCGGCATTGTAGTTACGGTGGTCACTTTCGGCAAATTTCGTGTCCGCAGTGAATTTCCCGGTCAGCAGGCCGGAGGCAAGAGGCAGGCGCACGATGATGCCTGTGTTGGTTTCCTTGGCTTTCGGAAACAGATCGGTCACAGCGTCCTGCCGGAACAGGTTGAAGATGATCTGCAAGGACGCACAGCCGGGTTGATCCATGCACAAAAGCCCTTCGGCAATCGTTTCAACCGATGCCCCCCAGTTCCGGCACAACCCTTCGGATTGCAGGCGGTCCATAGTGGCGAAGATGTCGCCCTGTTCCAGGATCGCGGGCGGGATGCAGTGCAGCTGGATCAGGTCGAGGGTGTCGACGCCCAACCGCTCGCAGCTTTCCTGCAGATGTTTTTTGACGACATCATATGCGAAGGGGCTGGTGAACAAATCCGCCGAACGCCCGACTTTCGTTGCGACAGAAAGGCCAGATTTGTCGGCCATGAATGCGCCCACGCGCTGTTCCGACAATCCGCCACCATAGACATCGGCAGTGTCATAAAAGGTGATCCCGGCGTCTTGTGCTGCCTGTAGGGTTGCGGTGGCGCGCTCGGCCTCGATTGGGCCAAAGTCGCCGCCCAATTGCCAGCAACCCAGGCCGATTTCCGAGGCTTCAATTCCCGATTTCCCTAGAATGCGCGTTTTCATCATTTCCTCCGTAAACTGTTGTCGGAGGGGTATGCGAGCTTGAAGCTGGATGCAAGTGTTAACGGTAATACGAATGTTGCTGGCGACGCGTCAGTCGACACAGATTTCCAGCACGTCGCCGGTCTCATCACGCAGGGAATGGCAGCCGAACACCCACGAGGCAGAACATTCGTTCCTGTCCGCCAGACAAGTCCCCTGGCAATCCGTGGCTTTTTCGCAGGTTTTGCCCGCGTCGGAATAGTTCGGAATGCAGGCGGGCTCCGGCATCAACCCGGCAATTCGCCACTCGCCACCTGAGGCCTCGCACGCAGCGATTTTGTCGGCGTCAGGATCGGTGTTGCAGGCCGCAAGGAATAGCACGGCGATGAGGAAAAGGGGCTTCATACCGCCAATATATTGCAACTGGTCCGCGCAGGCATCTATTTCTTTCGCGGTTTCTTTCGCAGGCTTTTCGACGGATCTAACGCGCGTATGTGGCGGGCGCGTGGAGATTTGGCCGCCGGAGCCTGTTTAGGATCGGGGACGCGTTCGATCCCCAGCTGGTCCCGCAGAATTTTCGGGCGGATTTCTTCGACCGCACCGGCCGGCAATTCGCCTATCTGGAATGGTCCGTAGGACACCCGGATCAGGCGGTTCACTTTCAGGCCCACCGCCTCCAGCGCCCGGCGGATTTCGCGGTTCTTACCCTCGCGCAGGCTGATGGTCATCCAGACATTGGCGCCCTGCAGCCGGTCCAGCGTGATCTCCATCGGCTGGAAATGCTCCCCATCCACCGTGATCCCGTCGCGGAGAGGTTTCAGCGTCGCTTCATCCGGCGTTCCGTTCGCCCGGACCCGATATTTGCGCGACCAGCCGGTGGAGGGCAGTTCAAGTCGGCGTTTCAGCTCGCCATCATTGGTCAGCAGCAGCAACCCCTCGGAGTTCAGATCCAGTCGCCCGATCGTTATGACGCGCGGCAGATCTGCGGGCAGCTTGTCAAAGATCGTCGCCCTGCCCTTTTCGTCCGCCGCCGAGGTCACCAACCCTTTAGGTTTGTGGTAGCGCCATAACCGTGTCGGTTCGGCGGCGGCAACCGGCTTGCCATCAACCAGAATCTTGTCGCCCGGCGTAACGTTCAGCGCCGGACTGTCGATCAGCTTGCCATTAACCGAAACCCGCCCGGCTTCGATCATACGCTCCACCTCGCGACGGGACGCAACCCCGGCGCGGGCCAGCCGCTTGGCGATCCGCTCGCCCTTATAGTCAGAATTGCTCATGCCGCCCCATACACCCGCTGTTGAGGCTTGCACAAGTGGGCGCGCGCGGGGCAGGTTGGCGGCATGAGTGAATTTCGATCCCATATGGACCACGCGCTGGCCGAAGCACGGGCGGCGGCCAACCGCGGCGAAGTGCCGGTGGGTGCAGTTGTCGTCGGCCCCGACGGCGTACTGGCAGTGGCGGGCAACCGGACTCGGGAACTGGCGGACCCGACAGCCCATGCCGAGATGCTGGCGATCCGCGCAGCCTGCGCGGCACTGGGGTCAGAGCGGCTGGTGGGCTGTGATCTCTACGTGACGCTTGAACCCTGCCCGATGTGTGCGGCGGCGATTGCAGCGGCGCGAGTGGCGCGGGTGTATTACGGCGCAGCGGACCCGAAGTCCGGCGGCGTGGAACAAGGGCCGCGCGTATTCTCTCATCCGCAGGCGCACCACAAGCCGGAGGTGTATGGAGGCATTGGTGAGGCTGAGGCGGCGGCGTTGCTGAAGGTGTTTTTTGAGGGAGTGCGGTGAAAATTCTGGCAATATCTGGCAGCGTTCGCGCGTCATCGACTAACACGGCCGCCTTACGCGAGATAGCTCGATGCGCTCCTACCTCAATCGAAATTTCCCTTTATAACGGCCTTGGTCAGTTGCCGATTTTCAACCCTGATCTGGAAGGGGACGCAACCCCACCAGAAGTGCGCGCGCTGGCACAAGAGATTGCCAACGCTGATGCTCTTTTGTTTTCAAGTCCCGAATATATACACGCCATTCCCGGCGGGTTAAAAAATGCGATCGACTGGATGGTATCTCGCGACGAATTTGTTGGGAAGCCTGTCTATATGATCCATACATCTCACAGAGGTGAAGATTTACTCTCGTCGCTTCGGCTGGTTCTGGGAACGGTTTCCGAACGATTCAATCCGGACATATTTTTGCGTTTTCATTTCATTTCGAAAACTGAAGACGAGATATCCAGCCATATGCGTCAGGCAGATACCGTTGATGAGGTGCGTGCATTTCTGGAAGAAATCCTAAACGAAGTTAACCTAGGGTGATGCTATCGGCAAAGTGCGTCGTAAACCGGAGGTGTATGGCGGATCGAGTGGGTGAGGCGGCGGTCTTGCTGAAGGGTTCATTTGAGCGGGTGTGGTGATCCCCGCCCGGAATCAAGACGTAGCCGCCGGGCGAGCGCCTGACCAAGGCGGATTTTGCGTAGCAAAACCGCTACCCGGCGGGCTGGCGCTTTGGCAGCGGGGTGCCATAGTTTAAGGGAGGATGCTGAAGCAGCCATAAAGTGCCAGTCACCAACCTCTCAGCGCTATCCCACGGTCAGGCGCTCGCCCTCTGTTTCAGCCCAGTGCTGGCATTTTATCGGTAGGAAACTTCGGCAAACTAAATCGATGAGGAGGAAAAATCTGCTATGAGGTCGGCGGCCTCTGGCTCGATTTCGGCATTCGGTATGTTTTCACCTTCCAGGCCAAATACCTGACACTCCCCTTCACCCTTCACCAGCACATATTTCGGCACCTTCCGCCCCGAAACCACCAGCCCATCGCCAGCTTTCACGCCATCAACAGAAACCTCAGCGATTACGCCGACCACTGTATCGCCGACTCGGGTGATATCGCCCAGAACCATCATTTGAACGGCCTGAACAACACCCAGCCGAACCGGAGGAAGGGCATGATCAACGCCATCGGGATGATGCTGAGGGCCGCATCGACCTCGCCCTCCAGCCGTTTGGCGTTGAAATCGGGGGAGATGGTGACATCGGTGCGACCTTGGAAGCCATAAATGAACGGGGTCAGCATCCCATAAACCTGTCCGGTATTGGCCGGGTCGGTGAAGCCAAACACGCCTTTTAGCCGCAGATGCTCGATATGGATCGCACGGATCAGCCGCCGGATCAGGTCGGGGATGGCGTCTATCGCCTCCGCCCCGTTTAAGGCACGGCGTTTGTGTTTCGGCTTGTCGGGTTTCTCGGCTTTGGGTTTTTTCTCGGCCTTGGTTTTCTTCCGGTGGCTGTCAACCACAGGCACAGGGAAGAGGCCGCCGAACGGGCGGGCCTCGACCCGGAAATGCGGGTGCGGGTCAGTTGTTCCCCGCATCCGCAATTTTACAGGTGTCACCAGCAACAGGATCAGAAGGGCTAAAAGGGCCAGCGACACCCATCCGAGGATGATCAGAGCCGTCAGCACGGATCAGGACTTGACGGTATCTTTGATCTTGTCGGTCGCGGCTTTCTCCATCGCGCTGGAGGCGGCTTCGGCCACCACTTCGGCAACGCTGGTCATCGCACCTTTAACGCCTTCAACCCTTGCGCCATCGCCATCAATGATAATCGCCCCAAGCGGACGGATCCCCCCGCCTGCCCCGGTGCCACCGGCCTGACCGGTCTTGCCGCCGTCGGACCCGCCAGCGCCAAATCCAAAGCCGTAGCTGACAATCGGAATAACAGTCGCGCCATCCTTTTCAATCGGATCGCCAAGAACATTTTTGGCGTTCAGCAGCTTTTCCAGTTCTAATACGGAACTCTTTAACAACCGTTCTACATCTTCCATGGGAATCTCCATCAATGTGAATGAGTGCAAAGTGACGGTAGCCTTTCCCCCCGACAGCGCATTGATGTGGGTCAAACGGTTGTCAGGTTTGCACGTCGTTCAACCTTTGCGGGGTCGATCAGCGTCGCGCACCAGGTCAGTAAACTGGGATAGGCTTTCTATATCGCTTCAAAGAAGGTGCAGCCGCCGGGCGAGCGTCTGCCCACGGGCATGCGCTCGCCCTTTGACGTAGTGGAGTGCTTTTCGACCGCATCCAACCCTTGCACCCAACCGCCCTCCCCGCTAAACCTCCGACCCAAGCAAACCCATCAGGAATGACCCATGTCGATTGATAAAGAAACCGCGCGCCGTGTTGCGCATTTGGCGCGGATTGAAGTGGCTGAGGAGGCGTTGGAGCCGCTCGCGACCTCTCTGTCCAAAATTCTCGATTTCATGGAAGAGTTGAACGAGGTGAATATCGACGGGGTGGACCCCATGACCTCGGTCACGCCGATGGAACTGAAACGCCGCGTTGACGAGGTCACGGACGGCAATATTCAGGACAAGATCCTCGCCAATGCACCCGATGCCCGCGAGGGGTTTTTCGCAGTGCCGAAAGTGGTGGAGTAAGTCATGGATCTGTCGAAACTGACCATTGCAGATGCCCGTGACGCGTTGCGCGCTGGCGATTACACCGCGACCGAACTGACGCAGGCCTATGTCGATGCGGTTGAGGGCGCGGATGCTCTGAACGCCTATTCCACCAAAACGCCGGAGAAGGCGTTGGAGATGGCAGCGGCTGCCGACAAACGGCTGGCCGCTGGCGATGCGCCGGACATGTGCGGCATTCCACTGGGGATCAAGGATTTGTTCTGTACTGAAGGCGTGCAGACGCAGGCGGCCTCTCACATTCTGGACGGGTTCAAGCCGCAATATGAAAGCACTGTAACCACAAACCTGTGGAATGCGGGCGCGGTCATGCTGGGCAAACTGAACATGGACGAATTCGCCATGGGCTCGTCGAACGAGACCTCCTATTACGGCCCTGCGATCAGCCCCTGGCGGCGCGGGAATGATGATACGGCGCTGACACCCGGCGGATCTTCCGGTGGGTCAGCATCGGCTGTGTCGGCGGACTTGTGTTTGGCGGCGACGGGGACGGATACGGGGGGATCGATCCGTCAGCCGGCGGCGTTTACCGGGATTGTCGGGGTGAAACCGACATATGGTCGCGTATCGCGCTGGGGTGTGGTGGCGTTTGCGTCGTCGTTGGATCAGGCCGGACCGATGACCAAAACGGTTCGGGATTCCGCGATCATGCTGGAAACCATGTGTAGCCATGATCCGAAAGATTCGACCTCGGCTGATCTTGCTGTGCCGAATTTCGAGGCCGCGTTGACCGGTGACATTCGCGGCAAGAAAATCGGTATTCCCAAAGAATATCGCATGGACGGGATGCCCGAAGAAATTGAAACCCTGTGGCATCAGGGGGCTGAGAAGCTGAAAGCCGCTGGGGCCGAGATCGTGGATATTTCCCTGCCACACACCAAATACGCGTTGCCCGCCTATTACGTGATTGCGCCAGCCGAGGCATCATCGAACCTCAGCCGATATGACGGCGTCAAATACGGTCACCGCGCCAAGATCAAAGCGGGCGAAGGTATTACCGAGATGTACGAACGCACCCGCGCCGAAGGGTTCGGGGACGAGGTGCAGCGCCGCGTGATGATCGGCGCCTATGTGCTGTCGGCAGGTTTCTATGACGCCTATTACATTCGCGCACAAAAGGTGCGCACGCTGATCCGGCAGGATTTCGAAAAGGTGTTCGCCGACGGGATCGACCAGATCCTGACCCCTGCCACCCCGTCTGCCGCGTTCGGTATTGGCGAGATGGCTGATGCCGACCCGATCAAGATGTATCTGAATGACGTATTCACTGTGACCGTCAACCTCGCCGGATTGCCCGGCGTGTCGGTGCCAGCAGGCGTCGATCATCAGGGCTTGCCGCTTGGGCTGCAATTGATTGGACAGCCATGGGGTGAGGCGGATATGCTGAATACCGCTTACGCGTTGGAACAGGCTTCCGGTTTCGACGTTAAACCTGCTAAATGGTGGTAAGCCGGAGTGAAGAGGAGCAGGACATGCTGAGGAAAGTTACGGGCTTGATGATTGCCGGGCTGATATTGGCGGGATGCGATGATACGCAACCGGCTGGTGGGCGCGGTTATTTTGATGCAGTCGGGGCACCGCTGCCGCCGCCTGTTCAGGATCCGACGCAAATGGTCCCAGAATCTCAGCCTCAGCAGCCGGAAACAATGACGGATTCGCTGACGACCGCCGTGAATGATGCGCTGAACGCCACGTCGCCGACGACGGCTCCGACCAATCCGACAACTCCGTCTGTTGGGCAACCGATTGACCCGACTACCGGTGCTGCGATCGTAACAGATGACGGATCGATCGACCTGAACCAGTTCTCGCTGGATCAGCAGGTTGTCGACAGAAACGAAGCCGCCCGGCTTCTGGAAGAGGCACGGGCCAACCGCGTCGTCATTGAACCGGGTCAGCTACCCGAGGCGGTTGCCGGGGTGAATATCGCAGAATTTGCCCGCACCACCAGCAATCCGGTGGGTGAACGCGTCTACCGCCGCCCGGTGATCCGTACGCGCCGGTCCGAATGTAACAAATTCGGCACGGTGGACGACGCCCAGCGCTACTTCCTAGCCAATGGCGGCCCGCAGGAAGACCCGCTGAACCTTGATGGTGACGGCGACGGTTTTGCGTGCGACTGGAACCCGAACGTATATCGGCAGTTGCAGTAGGTTCTCAGGCTGTGGGCTTTTCAAAGGGCCCGATCGCCCTATATCAGGGATATGGCATTTTTAGACTCGAGCGCGTGATGCGCGGATTTATTTTTTCGATCCTGCTTTTGGGCACGTCCGCGTCCGCCCAGATCAGCTTTCAGTCCGTCGGATGCACGGTGATGTGTACACCAGAGTATTGGCAGGAAGCGGATATTGCCCGATCCCTTGACACAATCGCGTCCCTGTCTCGTGTCGATGCAGAGGATGAAGATGGACGTACGGCACTTTACTACGCCGCCGTCTATGGAACTCCCGATCAGGTGGCGGCGCTGCTTTCACGTGGGGCAGATCCGAATGGCGGGGATAATCCGCTGGAGGGAGTACTGTCGGAATGGGCGCAGCGAGCAAGTTATTTCGGACAGGAATCGATTGATCGCACCGACTTACCAGGTTCGGACGAAATGCTCGCGAAACTTGCGGTGCTAACAGATGAGGGTTCGACGCCGCCCGACATGGAAAAAGCTGTCACACATGCAGGTGTCATCGGTGATGTACGAGTGCTTGATCTGCTGGCACAGTTTCCAGAATTCGATGAGGCAATCGCCGCGAAATCCTTTGACGTTCTGCTACTGTCGCTGGACAATCCTGAAATGTTTTCAAAACTGCTGGCGGCAGGGGCTGACCCGACGCAGATGAATGAAGATGGTGACACGTTATTGCATGCCTTGATCCCGGCTGCCGGAATTGTTTATCTAAACAATCTTTTGGCGGAGGATCAGAACCAGCCAGCCTATGATTTGGTATCGCCAATCCGCCATCTGCTTGCGCTTGGACTGGATCCGGATATGCGCGACAGCACTGGTCGCACACCGCTGATGCTGGCGGCGCAAAGCGGCCTGTCGGACGTGATGACCTTGCTGCTGGATCAAGGCGCGGATGCCAGCGCCACCAGTGCAACGGGTGCGGGGGTATTGCACTTTTTCTTCATCAATCGGGACTTTGATCCGAAACTGTTCGATCGTCTGGTCGACGAAGGCGCTGATCCAACGCTGTTGGTGGGGCCGGATATCAGTCTGCTGCATGTCGCCGCCATGCAACCCTCCGTTCAGGACCTTGATATCCTGCTGCCCTATTTTGACGAGATTGACCTGCGTAACGGAACGGGTGAAACACCGCTTTATCTGGCGCTGCGATATGGCAGGACCACGGCAGTCCCCGAATTACCCCAACTGACATCCAACGTGCCGAACCTGTCGCTGATAAAGTGGTTCATCGAAAATGGCGCAGATATCAATGCGACCGATGCCGAAGGGGCGACGGCGTTGTTCTGGCGTCTGTTTTTAGAAAGTCCCAATACGTTGCCGGAGACCGTTCAGGCCTTACAAGACCTTGGCGCCGAAGCGCTGGCCCCGAATGGGATATCGTGTGATCTGGATGACTTTCTCGACCCGAACATGATTCAGGAGCGACGGGGTTCAGACCTTTTCGTCCTGCGGACCGAACAAAGCTGGCCCTGCGAGGTCAGGCCCAAATAAGGCAAGACGTGACCACCGGATAGCCATCGCTACCCTTTAAAACCGGCCCAAACCGCGGGGCCCTCAGACCTTCAGATTGCCCGCATGTTCGCGGCCGCCTCGGCCCTCGACCATTTCGTACTCGATGGGTTGGTCGTCCTGCAGGGTTGTCAGCCCTGCCTCCTGAAGCGCGGTGATGTGGACGAACACGTCCTTGCCGCCATCTTCGGGAACAATAAATCCAAAACCTTTATCGGGATTGAACCATTTAACTTTGCCTTTTGCCATTACAAGCAGTCCTTAGTCTCGCGCTCCGGGAACGCCCCGGATGAATTGACGCGGGGGCAACCATACCAGAAATCCAGCATTTCCACAAAATAAATTGCGAAGCGCAATGCAGGCTGAAAACCTTGCTTTGACCCGAAGCCTGTGGTCAATAAAATGCAAACGGCAATACGGAGCAAACCTATGGGCGATCTTCTAACTCTCACCAACCTTGGCAACCTCGGCGTTCTGATCTTTCTTCAGGCGGTGCTGGGGTTTGATAACCTGTTATATATCTCCATCGAGAGCCAGCGGGCACCGAAGGCGGAGCAGGCCAAGGTCCGGCGCTGGGGCATTCTGATCGCGGTGGCGCTCCGGATCGTCCTGCTATTCATCATGATCCAGTTGATCGAGGCCCTTTCGACCCCCTTCTTCGAAATCCAGTGGGTTGGCGTGCTGGAAGGATCATTCAACTTCTCCGTCCTTGTGTTCCTGTTCGGTGGCGCCTTCATCATGTACACCGCCGTCAAAGAAATCGCGCATTTGCTGTCGATCGAGCATCTCGAAAAAGATCTGAACGAAGACAGCAATAAGTCCGCTTGGGCCGTTATCGCGCTGATTGTGTTCATGAACCTGATATTCAGCTTTGACTCGGTCCTGTCGGCCCTGGCGATCACTGACGTCTTCCCGGTGTTGGCCTTTGCCATCCTTCTGTCCGGCGTTGCCATGTTGATGCTGGCGGACGGCGTGACCCGTTTCATTCAGAAGAACCGTATGTACGAGGTGTTGGGCCTGTTTGTCCTGCTGATCGTTGGCGTTGTTCTGCTGGGCGAAGGCGGGCATGAGGGGCATCTGAAATTCTTTGGTTTTGCAGTTGAACCGATGTCGAAATCGACATTCTACTTCTCGGTTGCCGTCTTGTTTATCGTGCAGGGCATCCAGTCACGCTATCAGAAGAAACTGGCGATGGAGCGCCTGCAGGAACAGGGGCCAACTGCCGGACATTAGCGACAGATCGCCGTCAGGAATCTTTCACTGGATAACAAGGGGTTGAGTGCCTATATTACCCTCTAACAGTAATACGGAGGGGGTCTTGACCGAAAATACAGTGCGCTGGATCGCCTTTATCGTGGTGTTCGCGATTGTCGCCACCGTCTCATTCGGCTCGTTGGGGGGAATCTGATGGCTGAACCCTATGGCGGTCCGCACTCCCCCGAAGGCTCCCCGGATAACGCCCGGCCGGTGAACGCATTTCGTGGTCGCAAGGCAACACGACTGAATGTGCGCGCCGGGCTCATGTTCCTTGCCCCCCTGCCCCTGTTATTTGCCGGGATCGGATCACTGATGCGGTCCAATCCTTTCACCGCGGCGTTTGAGCTGGGCGCGTTGGCTATCCTGCTGCTGTCAGCCTGGTTGCTGCGTGACGGGTTGAAAGCCGAGGAAGCCTATAACGAGCGCAAGATCGCCCGTCCGCCGATGATACCGCGCAAGCTGTTTGCGGCAGTGTTGTCGGGGATCGGCGTTCTGATCGCTGCGTATATTCCGATGCTACAACCCTTCCCGACCGCTTTGGGGATGGGGCTGATTGCGGCGGCGGCACATCTGGCTGCCTTCGGTTTGGACCCGATGAAGAAAAAGGGCATGACCGAGCAAAACGAATTCGAAGTTGATCGCGCCGCCCGCGCGATTGAAAAAGCCGAGGTCACGCTGAAGGAGATGCACGACGCCGCCAGCCGGATCAAGGACCGCCCGTTGGAGGCCAAGGTCGAACGGTTCGGCGCATCGGTGCGCGAGATGTTCAAAGCGGTCGAGGAAGACCCCCGCGACCTGACCCGGGCGCGAAAATTTCTGGGCGTCTATCTGAAGGGCGCGCGCGACGCGACGATCAAATATGCCAACCTGAATGAACGGTCCCGCGATGCCGCGGCAAAGGCCGATTATGAAAAGCTGCTCGACGATCTTTCGGTCAGCTTCAACACCCACCGCGAGAAGCTTCTGCTCGACGACAAGGATGATCTTGAGATCGAAATCGAAGTGCTTCGTGAAAGACTGGAAAGAGAAGGGCTTCCCGCCCGCTGAGGAGACAGACTATGAGTGAAGATATCCGCGCCAAGGCAGAGGCCACGCTGAAGGAAGTTGAAGCCGTCACCGCCACCCTGCTGCCGGAACCCAAGGGCGAGTTGATCGTGGTGGAAAGCGCCAGCGTCGAAGAAAAAGCCGCCATTAGCAAACGCATGGCAGAGCTGGACATGACAAATACCCAGTCGATCATCCAGTTCGGGTCCGCCGCGCAAGCGGAATTGCAGGTGATCTCGCAGGAGATGTTATCCGGCGTACGCAACAAGGATGTCGGCCCGGCCGGCGCCAGTCTGCGGGAGATGGTCACTTCGCTGCGCGGGTTTTCCGTTGATGAGCTGAACCCCAACCGCAAGCAAAGCTGGTGGGAAAAACTGCTGGGCCGTGCCAAACCCATGGCCGTGTTCATGGCGAAATATGAAAGCGTTCAGGGCCAGATCGACAATATCACAGACAAGCTGCACAGCCATGAAACCATCCTGTTGAAGGATATCAAATCGCTGGACAAGCTTTATGAAAAAACCCTCGATTTCTATGACGAACTGGCGCTTTACATCGCTGCGGGCGAAGAAAAGCTGAAACTGCTGGATGCCAACGACATCCCAGCGAAGGAGAAAGAGGTCGAGGCTGCGCCCGAAGATCAGGGTGTCATCAAAGCGCAGGAGCTTCGCAATCTGCGCGCCGCCCGCGACGATCTGGAACGCCGCGTCCATGACCTGAAACTGACGCGTCAGGTGACAATGCAGTCGCTGCCTTCCATCCGGTTGGTGCAGGAAAATGACAAGTCACTGGTGACAAAGATCAACTCCACGCTGGTCAATACGGTGCCGCTGTGGGAAACCCAACTGGCGCAGGCCGTGACCATCCACCGCTCGCGCGAGGCCGCCGCCGTAGTGAAAGAGGCCAGTGACCTGACTAACGAATTGCTGACCTCGAACGCGGAAAACCTGAAGCAGGCAAACGTTGAAGTGCGCGAGCAGATGGAGCGCGGTGTGTTCGACATCGAAGCCATCAAAGCCGCCAACGCCAACCTGATCGAAACGATCGAGGACAGCCTGCGCATCGCCGACGAAGGCAAAGCCAAACGGGCCGAGGCCGAGAAGGAACTGCAGCACATGGAGGAGGAGCTGAAAAACAAGCTCGCTTCCGCCAAAGCTGCCGGGACAGGTTCAGGCCATAATATCGGCGAAAGCCTTGGCGAGTAACATCGGTCGCCCCTTCGGGGGCCACCACAACTGGATTCCATTGTGAAGCATCTGCGTATCGCCATATTGCCGCTTGTTCTTGCCCTGACGGGATGTGAGCCCTCGCCCATCCCGCAGCCGCCGCCACAGCTTGGTGATGACGCAATCGGGGCGTTTTACCACGCGGCGACGCGTAGCCTGCTGGCCGATGGCCGGTTGCGAACGGAAACCGCACCGGCAGATGCACAGTTTACCTATGCCGATCTGGAGCGAAATTTCGAACGGATCGCATTGTTTGACGAATATACCATCTCGAATGGCCAGTATATTCAACGCGAAACGCCGACATATATTCGCCGCTGGGAAGGCCCGGTGACAGTCAGGACAGTGTTTGGTCCGTCGACCTCGACTGCGCAGCGCAACCGCGACATCAGGGATGTGACGAAGTTCACGCGACAGCTCGCAGGGCTTACCGGTCTGGATATGGGGATGACACAGTCAGAAGATGCTGACATCCATGTGTTGTTCCTCAGCAAACCGGAGCAGGAAGCCTTCGTGCCGGAGCTGCAACGCCTGTTCCCGAATGTTGGTCCGGCGGTTATCGACTCTTTCCTTAACAGTCCGATCAATGTTTTCTGCGCCGCCTTTGCCTTTGCAAAACCGGGGAGCCGGGGCGTCTACGAAAAAGCGATCATCCTGATCAAAGGCGAGCATAACGAGCTGATGCGCCGATCCTGCATCAACGAGGAAATGGCGCAGGCGATGGGTCTGTCCAACGACAGCCGCACCGCGCGCCCGTCGATTTTCAACGATGACGAAGAATTCGCTTTGCTGACATTGCACGATCAAATCTTGCTTCGGATGCTATACGACCCCAGATTACGGGCAGGGATGAACGCCGCCGAGGTCCGTCCCCTACTGCCACAGATAGCCCGCGACGCCGTGGGCAGAAACTAACGACGAGAGGTGAAAGATGGGAATTCTTGATTTTCTGATGGGTGAGTTTATCGACGTCATCCATCATACGGATGACACGAACGACACGCTCGTCTGGCGGTTCGAACGTGAAGGGCATGAAATCAAATACGGGGCCAAGCTGACGGTCCGCGAAGGACAGGCGGCCGTGTTCGTGCATGAAGGCCAGCTGGCCGATGTGTTCACCCCCGGCCTTTACATGCTGGAAACCAACAACATGCCGATCCTGACGACATTGCAGCATTGGGATCACGGGTTCAAAAGCCCCTTCAAATCGGAAATTTATTTCGTCAATACGACCCGATTCCAGGACCTGAAATGGGGCACCAAGAACCCGATCATGTGCCGTGACCCGGAATTCGGCCCCGTACGCCTGCGTGCCTATGGCACCTACACCATCCGCGTGACGGACCCGGCGAAGTTCCTGCGCGAGATTGTCGGGACGGATGGCGAGTTCACCACCGACGAGATCAGCTACCAGATCCGCAACATCATCGTGGCACTGTCATCGAATGCATTGGCCAGCAGTGGCATTCCGGTGCTGGATATGGCGGCCAATACTCTGGACCTCGGCAAGCTGATTGCTGCCAAGGTCAGCCCGCAGTTGGCCGAGTACGGGTTGGAGATGCCGGAATTCTACATCGAGAACATCTCGCTGCCCGCAGAAGTCGAAGCAGCGATGGACAAGCGGACCTCCATGGGCATTGTTGGCGATCTGGGACGGTATACGCAGTTCTCGGCCGCCGAAGCGATGACCGAAGCCGCCAAGAACCCTGCCGGTGGTGGTATGGGCGAAGGGCTGGGTGTCGGGATGGGCATGATGATGGCCAATCAGATGGCGCAGCAAACCGCCCCTGCCACTCAGGTCCCCCCGCCTCCCCCGACCGAGAAGGTCTGGCATATCGCCGAAAGTGGCGAGGCCAAAGGGCCGTTTTCCCGTGCCACGCTGGGCCGGATGGCCGCGGATGGCAGTTTCACCCGCGAAACCCTTGTCTGGTCTGCCGGTCAGGATGGCTGGAAACCAGCCGAGGACATCATGGAGCTGGCACAGCTTTTCACTGTTATGCCCCCGCCCCCACCTGCCAGCTAATTTCTGATGGCCGAGGACGGAGCAGAACACAGGTTCCCGTGCCACCAGTGTGGCGCGGATATGCGGTTTGACCCGAATGCGGGCAACCTGACCTGTGATCATTGCGGCGCGGTCGAGGAAATCGATGACGGTCCCTGGCGCGGTGGTGCAATCAAGGAACTGGACTTTCGGCGCGCCCTGACCGCTGACCTGCCCGACGCCGAGATGCAGGAGACCCGCATCTCCAAATGCCCCAATTGCGGGGCGGAGGTGGAGTTTACCGGGGAAGATCATGCCAGCGAATGCCCGTTCTGCGCCACGCCCGTGGTCATTGGCACCGGCACGCAACGGCATATTAAACCCAAAGGCGTCCTGCCCTTCGCGCTGAGTGAACGCGATGCGCGTCACGCCATGACGCGCTGGATGGGCAATCTCTGGTTTGCCCCCAATGGTATGAAACAATATGTCCGTGCCGGACGGCGGATGCAGGGGATCTATGTCCCCTTCTGGACATATGACGCGGACACGAAATCCAGCTACCGCGGAGAACGCGGAACGGTCTATTACGAAACCCGCCGCGTGACCGTGACCATCAATGGTAAACGCCAGACCCGCAATCAACAGGTGCCGAAAATCCGCTGGACGCCGAAATCGGGCCGTGTGGCGCGGTTCTTTGATGATGTGCTGGTTCTGGCCTCGCGCAGCCTGCCGAAAGCCTACACTGATGCACTGGCACCGTGGGACCTGTCCGCGCTGGAACCTTACAGCCCGGAATATCTGGCGGGATTTCGCGCCGAAGGGTACGCCGTCACGCTGGAGGAAGGGTTTGTCGAGGCCCGGGACATCATGAACCGCACCATCCTGCGCGATGTCAAATTCGATATCGGCGGGGATCGTCAGCGGGTGCATGATATTGATACGACCGTAAAAGACGTGACCTTCAAACATATCCTGCTGCCGGTCTGGCTGGCGGCCTACAAGTATCGTGGCAAGACCTACCGCTTCGTGGTGAACGCCCGCACCGGTGCGGTGAAAGGGGATCGGCCCTGGTCAGTCTGGAAAATCCTGTTTGCCGCGATCGCAGCGGCGATCCTGGCGGGAGTCATCGGGTATCTGGTTTATCTGAACGGAGATACGACGGGCGCGGGGTTCTGACCCCTACCGCCCCGCCTGATATGTCGCCCAAGCCGCGACCATCACCCACAGGTTCGACACAACCGCATACGCCCGCATGATCCACCCGACAGTAACCTCAGGGCCCATAACGCCACTTTCGGGCATCAACATTCCCAGCGCTACGCCTGACCCGATCAACAGCAGCATCGCCAGTATGGCAGTGCCCAGAACTGCCCGACGCCACGCCTGCCATATCTGACCCTCTCGGCAATGGATGATCGACAGGATCAGACCGCCCAGCACGATCAGGTCTGCCAACGCGGCGGCGCTAGCATGGATCATTCCCCCGGTGGTCATCTGATCCGGAAGTGTTCCTGTCGGGTCTGTCGGGAAAATTGCCGCCAGAAACGGCCCCAGCGTGCCCAGCAGCAACAGGCTCAACCCAATTCGGGTACCGATCCCTCGCAACCTTGGCCAAAGAGTCAAAGCCAGCGTCAGAGGCCCAATGCCCCAGCACAGAAACGCCAGCGTCATTATCCAGCCGTTTGAACCCAGCGCATAATCGCTGATTGGTTGCCACGAAGGCGACACATCCGGGCGGATCAGATGCAAGAGCATCAGAAGCAGGACAAAACCAATCGGGGCCGCCACGGCCAATCGGGCAGCGATTTGACCGGATTTTTGGGGGATTGATGTGTCAGTCATGTCAGCTGTCCTGTGTTTCGGATAAAATAGCCTCCAGCCGGTCGAGGGATTGCTCAGCCCCGCCCTCCATACCGGAAGCAATGTGATTGTCGCGGTCCGCTTTGGATTTGTAATCGATCCGGCCGTGATACAGCGTCCCGCCCTCATCAGCGACGAATGAAGCGGTGACCACCGTTTCATGATCCGGTCCCAGAGGTTCGTAGAGTTCCGTATACACCAACTGCGAGGGCGCATTGATATCCCGGTAGGTTCCGGTGAAGGCATGTTCTCCTGCGTCTTCGGAAAACAGCACGTAACGCCAGCGACCTCCGGGTTTCAGGTCTATTTCGCAACTGACCATCGGCAAGGTTGCAAGACCATACCATTTCGGGACCGTGTCAGGGTCGGTCATCGCGCGAAACACGCGGTCAGGCGTGGCCCTGAAATGCCGCACCAATGTCAGGCTGGTGTCGGAGGTCAGTTCCACCCGGAAATTTTTGGTCAGGTCAGGTATCATTATCATTTCCTCGTTTTTGGCGTGTTTCATCTGCCAACAGCGCGTCCAATTGATCGAATCGTGCGCCCCAAATGGCGCGGTACCGATCCAGCCAAAGGTGAATATCGCCCAGCGCCTCGGGGCGCAGCGAATAGATACGTTTTGGCCCATCGATACGGGCGGTCACCAGCCCCGCCTGCTTCAGAAGGCGAAGATGTTTGGAGGTTTGCGGCTGACCAAGTTTGACAGCTTCAGACAGTTCGCCGACGGTGCAATGACTTGCGGACAGGCGATCCAGCATCTGCAGTCGATGCGGTTCAGATAAAGCATGAAAGATTTTGTGCATGTTCATGCCCTCTCTATATTCCTGATTCGGTATATACGCAATATGGAAAATAAATAATGTGTCAGACCATCACAGTCTCAAACAAGCAGATTATTCGGGGAATAGTGGTAGCCACAAAGCAATAGCCGCAGCGAAAAGGCTGCGGCTATCGGCGAAGTTGTCTATTTCAACAACGGGTACTCTGATACTCGAAACTGTTTACGCAAGCACAGATTAAAAGGGACTAACTCTGCTCACTCGATACGCGTCCTAACTACGACATAGACCCACGTACCACTTACACACTAGATACACACTGGTGCAGACAGAGGCGAAACTATTTACTGGGGGACTGTAGACATCCGCCTCTGTTTGCAAGTCTGTTATCGCAATTGAACAGGGCGACCGAACGACCGAAAAAAGGTTATTTCTGGAAATCGACAGTTTGATTGTGACAGTTCGGACCGAATTGGGGCGGAAAAATGTCAGGTTTCTCGCGGAACGCGAAAACTCCTTTGCAATACAAAAAAGGCGCGTGCAAAACGCGCCTTTTCTGGTTGTGTTCAAACCGCATTTACTTTGCGGTGATTCTGCCGTCGAGGTAAGGCGTATATTCACCGGATTCGAGCATGTAGTCCGCCACAACCTGATCCAGCGACGGACCATAGTCATAGGCGTTCATCGCATCCGTTGCGAACATGGAATAGCCGTCACCGCCGCCGCGAACGTAGTTGTTGGTCACAACACCATAGATCGCATCAGGGTCAATCGGCTCGCCGCCAACCATCACGTCGGAGACACGGCTACCAGCTTCGGCGGCTGCGTCAAACGCAAAAGTCATACCCGCAACCTGCGGGAAACGGCCTGCGCCCTCTTCGATCTGACTCACGCCATTTTCCAGCGCAGCAATAACGCCGGCACCGGAAATCTGGAAGGTCGCAAGGGTGTTCTGGAACGGCAGCACCGTCAGGACCTCACCCATAGTGACCTCACCCGCGTCGATGGAAGCACGAAGCCCACCACCATTGGCGAAGGCAATCTGGATACCCTGATCGGCAACACGGTCCAGCATGGCGTCAGCGACAAGGTTACCCATCTCGCATTCCATGGCACGGCAGTTTTCGCGTGACCCGTCAATCGGGGCTGCGGTCTGTGCCACAACCTCGTTACGGATTTCGTCCAGCGGAATGGCCAGCTCGTCGATACGCGCAACGGTGTCGCCGTCTTCAGCAACGCCACCATCCATGATGATTGGCTCACCAAAGGCGCTCAGCACCTTACCGTTGTCATCGAAATAGACGTTCAGCTCGCCCAGGAATTTGCCGTAGGCGTAGGCCGACACGATGGCGGTATCGCCAACCATTGTCGGATATTTACCCGCTGCATCTTCATCAAGGTTCGACAGATAGGTATTGGTGTGACCACCCACGATCACGTCAACACCGGTTGTTTCCGCCGCAACACGCTTGTCAACGCCATAGCCGGAGTGGGACAGAACGATGATCTTGTTCACACCCATGTCGGTCAGCACATCCACCTGATGCTGAACCGACTCGACGGGATCGAGGAAGTTCACGTTGTCACCTGGGCTTGCCAGTTCATCCGTGTCCTGCGGTGTCAGGCCGATAAGGCCGATGATTTCGCCACCGACATTCAGAACATAGGACTTCTTGATGGCACCAGCCAACAGGGGTTCCTGCGAGATATCTGCGTTAGACATCAGGATCGGGAAATCAACGCTGTCCACGAACCCGCGCAGAACTTCCGGCCCATCGTCGAATTCGTGGTTGCCCACGGTCATCGCGTCATAGCCCAGCTTGTTCATGAACTCGGCAGCCATCGCACCTTTATAGTAGGTGTAAAACAGCGAGCCCTGGAACTGGTCACCGCCATCCACAAGGATGACGTTTTCCGCGCGGGCACGGGCTTCTTCAATTGCCGTGACCAGACGCGCAGTGCCGCCGAAACATTCGCCGGCGGCGTTATCTTCGTCCGAACATCCGCTGTCAAACGCGCTGATCGGTTCAAAGCGTGCGTGGAAGTCGTTCGTGTGAAGAATTGTAAGTTCGAAATCAGCAAGAGCCGTGGTTGCGGATAACGCAGCCACCGACGCCGCTGATAAGAGCAGTTTGGTTTTCATTGAGTACCCTCCAAGTATGATAAGGGGATTAAACACCCTATTCCCGAGTCGCGCAAACCTGCCGTACCGGAAACTTGCCTTTATTCGCAAATAGTTCACGCTTGACGGCTCGGTTCGGCTGGATCATTCAGAGCATATGCTGATTTACAAGATATTCCGGACCGCTGAGTGGGCCGATTTGCAAGCAAGGAACGAAACCGCCGGAGCGCCGGTGGACGTTGCCGATGGCTATGTGCATTTCTCGACCGCGGATCAGGCGGCAGAAACCGCGGCGAAGCATTTCGCTGGCGAGGAGGGGCTGGTTCTGCTGGCGGTGGAGGCGGATACGCTCGGCGATGACCTCCGTTGGGAGGAATCGCGCGGCGGGGCCTTGTTCCCGCATCTATATCGTCCTTTGCGGATGGCCGATGTGGTTTGGGACAAACCCCTGCCAATGGGTGAGAACGGCCATATTTTCCCCGAGGGCATGACGTGAGGGCGTTGTTGCAACACCTCGGGATGCCATTGATGCGGTCGCTGGACCCGGAAACGGCGCATGGGTTGGCGTTGACGGCATTGCAGTTAGGGCTGACGCCGCGCCCGGGACCGATACGGTCTTCGAGGCTGGAAACCGACATCGCCGGGCTGGTCCTGCCTAACCCGGTGGGTCTGGCCGCTGGTTTTGACAAAAACGCCGTCGCCGTCCGCCCGTTGTTGACGAGCGGGTTCGGCTTTATCGAGGTCGGCGCAGTCACCCCCCGCCCCCAGCCCGGCAACCCCAAACCCCGCCTGTTCCGCCTGCCCGAGGATGAGGCCGCAATCAATCGCTTTGGCTTCAATAATGACGGGATGGACGCGGTCGCCCTCCGCCTGTCCAAACCGCGAGAGGGGATTGTCGGGATCAATCTTGGCGCCAACAAGGACAGCGAGGACCGCGCCGCTGATTTCGCCACTGTCCTGACCCGCTGTGGTCCATACGTGGATTTCGCGACGGTCAACGTGTCCTCTCCCAACACCGAAAAGCTGCGCGATTTGCAGGGTAAGGCAGCTCTGTCGGAACTGCTGGCAGGGGTGATGGCAGCGAATGCGGAATTCGGCCTGCCGATCTTTCTGAAAATTGCGCCGGACCTGTCGAGTTATGACATCGAAGACATCGCCATCGTTGCCAATCGATCCGGCATCAGTGGGATTATCGCCACCAATACGACCCTGTCACGCGATGGCCTGCAAAGCCCAAAGGCCGATGAGACCGGCGGTCTGTCCGGGCAGCCCTTGTTCGATATGTCCACCCGCGTTCTGGCGAAACTGTCCACCCTCACGGATCTGCCCCTTATCGGCGTCGGCGGGATTGGTTCGGCGGAACAAGCCTATGCCAAGATCCGCGCCGGAGCGTCTGCGGTGCAGCTCTATACCGCGATGGTCTATCACGGCATAACGCTTGGGGCAGAAATCGCCCGCGGGCTTGACGATTTGCTGAAACGAGACGGGTTCGACAGTGTCGCACAAGCCGTCGGAACGGAGAGAGATTCATGGCTGTAAATCCGATCATCTGGCACAACCCGCGCTGTTCCAAATCCCGCCAGACCCTCGCCCTGCTGGAAGACGCCGGTGAAGCCCCGGTCGTCGTCCCCTACAAGGTCGACGTGCCACGACGCGAGGAACTGGTCCGCGCACTGGAACTGCTGGACATGTCCGCCAGCGATTTTATCCGCAAAGGGGAAGCCATATATAAAGAGCTGAACCTGGCCGACGCCGACGAGAACGCCCTGATCGATGCAATGGTCCAGCACCCCGAACTGATCGAGCGTCCGGTGGTCTTCGCGAACGGCAAAGCCGCTATTGGCCGCCCGCCGGAGTCGGTGATGGCGATCCTGTAGCCTCTGCCTCCAACCCCGGGTAGTAGCGCCATAATGTCAGCGCCCTTGCGACGACAAAGACGAACATCGACAGCCACAGGCCGTGATTGCCCATCAGCGGCACAGTGATCGCTAGGCTGGGCACATAGACCATTACCGATTGAAACATCGCCACCCGCATGTCGCGGGTGCGGGTGGCGCCGATAAATATCCCGTCGAACATCCAGCTGGGCAGACCGATCAGTGGGAACAGGATCATCCACCACAGATATATGCGCGCCTCGGCCTGGACCTCCGGCGCTTTGGCCATCACGTCGATCATCCACGGCCCGATCAGTGCGAACCCCGCCGCCAGCACAATCGCTGACCCAAAGGCCCAATAGCTGGACAAAAGCGCTGCCCGACGCAGTTGCGCCCGGTTTTTCGCGCCCAGCGCCTGACCGACCAATGCCTCAGCCGCGAAGGCAAAACCGTCCAGCGCAAAGGCTGTGATCGATACGAACTGCATCAGGATCTGGTTGGAGGCTAGCGTCACATCCCCCAGCCCGGCGCCAAGGAACATGAAGGTCAGGAAACTGGCTTGCAGCAGCAGCGAGCGTACCATGATGTCGCCATTCACCGCTGCCATATGTTTGATCTTTACCCGATCAAACACGCGCGCCCAGTCACGCCATTGATCCCCGGCAAAGGCCGCGCGGCACAGCCAGAGCCCAAGCAGAAGCCCGCTCCACTCAGAGATCAGCGTGGCAATCGCCACCCCCTCGACACCCCAGTTGAGGCCGAGCACGAACCACACATCCAACAGGATGTTCATGCCGTTGATATAGACCTGCAACAGCAGCACCGCCCGTGTGCGTTCCAGCGCAATCAGCCAGCCGGTAATCGCATAAAGCGCAATCGCCGCCGGACCGCCATAGATGCGAATACCAAGGTAATCTCGCGCCAGTCCTTCGACCTCCACCGAGGCGGGAGAGATTTGGAATGCGCCCCAGAACAGCGGCAATTGCAGCAGGATGAACAGCAGACCGCCGGCAAACCCGATCATCAGGCCACGCACCAGCAGTGCGCCGGTTTCCGGGATATCCCCTGACCCGCGTGCCTGCGCCACCAACCCGGTTGTTCCCATCCGTAAAAAGCCGAATATCCAGAACACCATCGACAAAATGATCGCGCCGATCCCAACGGCGCCGATAGGTGCCGCCTCGCCAATCTGGCCGACCACGCCCGTATCAACGGCACCGAGGATCGGATAGGTGGCATTCGAAATCACAATCGGAATTGCGACATTCAGCACGCGTTTGCTGGTGATCTGCTGATTTTCTGTGCTCATACCCTGCCCCGATGTCACCGATTGGTGAGTGTGTGATGATTCTGCTTGCATATTCCAGCCAAATCACTATTTTGCAATTGAGAATAATTCGCAAGTGCAGGTTTGATAAAAATGCCGACGGACATCGTCACAGAAAAATCCTCCATCGGTTTACCCGAGAAAATTGGCCCGTTTCGCACGAAACGGTTGCTGGTCTCGATGGCTTTTCTGGCGCTGGCGGCGGCGCCGGGGGAACTGGGCGCCCTGACCCGCGGCCTGATGACCGACGCCTATGTGCAGGTGTCGGCCTTCGTGGCGACAACCCTGCTGATCTTTTACGGGGCTGAGCGGCTGTTTCGGTTCAATCTGGGCAACGCGCTGCGAAATGCACGCGGATTTCAGGTTCCGTTGGCGGCCTTGCTTGGGACAACACCAGGCTGTGGTGGCGCGGTTGTCGTGGTGGCGGCCTATACCTCCGGTAATGTCGGATTTGGGGCGGTTGTCGCCACGCTGACGGCCACGATGGGGGATGCGGCGTTCCTGCTGATTGCAACCCGTCCGGATGCCGCGATGGTGGTTCTTCCGCTATCATTCGCTGTCGGCATCATCACCGGTTATATTGTTGATAAATTTAATAAATTTGACTATCGCGGCAGCGCGTTTGCGACCGGCGACTTGGCCCCGTTCATCGGGCGCACCCGGTGGAAGGACCTCGGCTACGTTGCCGTTGTCATCCCGGGCCTGATCATGGGCATCTCGCAGCTGGCGCAGCTGGATCTGGAAGCCACATATGGCGTCTTCATGCCCATTGTGGGCCTGCTGGGGACGGCCATTGGACTCTATGTCTGGACGACTTCGCCTGTACAGGCGATGACAAATGACTCCGACTCCCCCCTCACCCGTGCAGCCGAGGAAACGAGCTTTATCTCTGTCTGGGTTATTGGGGCTTATCTGGCCTATGATTATATCGTGACCTTCACAGGCGTGGATTTGCAGGCGCTGTTCGCCTCTGTCGCGCCGCTACTGCCGCTGATGGGCATATTGATCGGTCTGATCCCTGGCTGTGGGCCGCAGGTGCTGGTGACGACACTCTATATCAACGGGCTAATCCCGTTTGCGGCGCTGATCGGTAATGCGATCTCGAATGATGGCGACGCGCTGTTCCCGGCAATTGCACTCAGCCCAAAGGCCGCGATTATGGCGACGCTCTATTCGACCATCCCGGCGGTGATTGTGGGCTATGGCTTCTATGTCTTTGCGCCCGGCTTCATGAACTGATCAGTTGGCGTGGCCAAAGCGCTGACGGTATTCCCCCGGCGCAATGTTTCGCGCCCGCGCGAACGCACGGCGGAACCGCTCATCATCATGAAACCCGCAGCGACTGGCGATTGTGGCCAAGGGCAAATCGGATTCCTCCAGCAGACGACAGGCAGCCTCCACCCGCATACGCTCCACCGCTTTGGCGGGGGTTATTCCGGTTTCTGACCGATACAGACGGGCGAAATTGCGTGGGCTCATCATCGCTTTGTCGGCTAGATCTTCGACCGTCAGCGGGGCGGACAGATTGTCGGTGATCCAGGCATTCAGCGTCTCGAACCGTCCCGTGGCGCTTTCCAGCTGATGTTGCAGCGACGTGCTGAACTGCGACTGCCCACCGGGGCGCACCATGTAACAGACCAGATTTCGCGCCAGCGCCAACGCAGGCCCACGCCCGATATCATCGGCCACCATCGCCAGACTCATATCTATCCCCGAGGTCACCCCGGCGGAGGTCCAGATATGCCCGTCCCTGACGAAAATCGCGTCATCTTCCACAATGATATCTGCGAACGTCTCGCGCAACAGATCACAGGAATCCCAGTGCGTGACCGCCCTACGCCCCGACAGCAATCCCGCATGCGCCAAGGCAAAAGCCCCTGTGCAAATTGAGCCGATGCGCCGACTGCGGGCGGCAAGCGCACGAATGCCATCAAGGAAATGCGCATCCTTCACAGCGTCAAAAACCCCGCCACCCCCGGCGATAATCAATGTATCGATGCTGTCCGCCACATCCGCAAACGGCAATGTGGCGACGGGCATCGGGGTATCACTCCGCACCATCCCACCGGATTGGGACACGACTTCGACGTCATACCCTGACCCGTGATGCAGCGCCGCATCTGAAAAGACCTGCAACGGTCCCGTCAGATCCAGCAGCTTCACACCCGGGTAGGTTACAAAAACAACAGCTTTGGCAGTTTTCGAGGTCATACTGTCATTTATGCCACATGCCCGTTCGATATTCTAGGGCAAATGAAAGGAGCCCAAAATGCTGATCCTTAAACCCAACTGCGAATGCTGTGACAAAGACCTCCCGCCCGAGGCCACCGACGCCATGATCTGCACCTTCGAATGCACCTTCTGTGCCGATTGCGTGGAAACGCGCCTTGGTGGCAAATGCCCGAACTGCGGCGGCGATTTCACCCGCCGCCCCCACCGCCCGGCCAAGTATATGGAGAAATATCCTCCTTCGACGACACGGGTGCACGGCAGCCAGCCCCCTTGTATCGACGCGAAAGTGTCTCACGGCCGCGCGTAACTGCGCTATGAAAGTGTTGGTCGAAATCATTCTGAATTGCTGAAAATCGCTGTCAGCCTGCCAACCCGCAGGTTGACGCGACGTTCACGAAACCGTGAGTTGAATTATCAGCACGTGAAGCTTACGTTGACGTAAAGGACAACCATTAACCACGGAGAGATTCTGCATGACCGACGATCTGATGACCATCGGCCAGATGTGCGACAAATTTGATGTAACACCACGCACATTGCGATTTTATGAAGCCAAAGAACTTATTTTCCCAATCCGCGAGGGACAGAAACGCCTGTTCACCAAACGCGACCGCGCACGCCTGAAGCTGATCCTGCAAGGCAAACGGTTTGGCTTCAGCCTCGAAGAAATTCGCCAGCTGCTCAACCTTTACGATCTGGGCGACCAGCAGACGACGCAGCTGACCAAGACCTATGAACTGGCACAGGAACGCCTGCAGGTCATGGAGGAGCAGCGCGACGAGCTGAACGAGGCGATCGACGACCTCAAAGAACAACTGACTTGGTTCGAAACCGAACTGTCACACCGCGGTGTTAAACTCGCAGCAGAATAACCGGAGGCACGAATGACCACTTACACCCCGCCCCTCAAGGATTTCCATTTCATTCTCCACGACGTCCTCAAGGTGCAGGACAGTGACATTCCCGGCTATAACGAGCTGGAACCCGATTTCACCTCCGCCGTGCTGGAAGAATCCGGCAAGCTCTGCCGCGACGTACTGCACCCACTAAACGCCATTGGCGACGTCGAGGGCTGCAAACTGGAAAACGGTGTCGTCCGCACGCCGACCGGGTTCAAGGAGGCCTTCGATCAGCTGCGTGAAGGCGGCTGGCCGACGCTGGATTGCGATCCTGAATATGGGGGTCAGGGCATGCCTTACATTCTGTCCGCCGCCGTGGGCGAGATGCAGGTATCCGCGAACATGGGCCTCAACATGTATGCCGGCCTGACGCATGGGGCATATTCGACAATCCATGCTTACGGGACCGAAGAACAGAAAAACACCTTCCTGCCGAAAATGGTCACTGCCGAATGGACCGCGACCATGAACCTGACAGAGCCGCATTCCGGCACCGATCTGGGCCTGTTGCGCACCAAGGCCGTGCCGCAGGATGACGGGACTTACGCGATCACGGGGACGAAGATTTTCATCTCCTCCGGTGATCATGACATGGCCGACAACATCATCCATCTGGTACTCGCGAAAATCCCGGGGGGACCGGATGGTGTGAAAGGAATCTCCCTGTTTATCGTGCCGAAATTTATCGTCAACGAGGATGGTTCCCTCGGCAATCACAACAATGTCGTCTGTTCCAAACTGGAAGAGAAAATGGGCATTCATGGCTCCTCGACCTGCGTGATGAACTATGACGGCTCCACCGGCTATCTGCTGGGCGAAGAACATAAGGGCCTGCGCGCTATGTTCACCATGATGAACGAAGCCCGCATTTCCGTGGGTCTTCAAGGGGTTGCGATGGCGGCGATTGCCTATGAAAACGCCGCGGCCTATGCCAAGGAACGGCTGCAAGGCCGCGATGTGACTGGCCCGAAAAACCCGGACGGTCCGGCGGACCCGATTATCGTGCATCCCGATGTGCGCCGCGCGCTGATGGATCAGAAAAGTTTTGTCGAAGGGGGCCGTGCCTTCATTCTTTACGGCGGCACCCTGATCGACCGCGCCGCGCGGGCACAGGACGCGGATGCCGAAGGGCTGATCTCCCTGCTGACACCTGTCATCAAAGGTTTCCTGACCGACAAAGGGTTCGATTCAACCGTCAAGGCGCAACAGCTTTATGGCGGCCACGGCTATATCGAAGAAACCGGCGCCAGCCAGTTCGTCCGCGACGCCCGCATCCCGATGATTTACGAAGGGGCCAACGGCGTTCAGGCGCTGGACCTTGTCGGGCGCAAACTGGCAGCAGATGGCGGCAAACATGTAATGGCCTTCTTTGACATCGTGAAATCCTTCATCAAGGAAAACGAAGATAACGCCGATCTGAAGCGCGACTTCCTCGACCCGCTGAAAGCCGGGTCCAAGGACCTGCAAGCAGCCGCGATGTATTTCATGCAGGAAGGCATGAAAAACCCGCACGCGGCCCTCGCCGGATCCAGCGATTTCATGCATCTGTTCGGGCATGTCTGTCTGGGCCTGATGTGGGCGGAAATGGCGAAAGCCTCGATGGAAGCACTTGAAAATGGCGCATCTGACACAGCGTTTTACGAAAACAAGCTGGTGACCGGGCGCTATTACATGGCGCGGCAATTGCCGGAAACGGCGCTTTGCCTTGCCCGTATCCAGTCCGGTGCAGAGCCTGTTATGTCGCTGACCGCCGAAGCCTTTTAATGCCCAAGCGCCTGACACTGCCGGTCAAACGCTCGATGAATTTGACGGAGGACGCCTATGCGCGCCTCCGTCAATTGAATGACAGCTACAAGCTCGGCAATAACTATCTGCTGACGGTGCTGCTGGAACGGCTGGACGATTTCGCGGACGCTGACAAACTGGACGCCGTGTTTGATGACTTCATCGCCGAATATGGCGCACCAGACTAAAATCTCGAAGGGGGAGAGAGATGAAATTATATTGCTTCGGCCAGTCCGGAAACAGCTACAAAGCCGCCCTGACGCTGGCCCTTGCCGATGTCGAGTGGGAACCGATCTTTGTCGATTTCTTCAATGGCGAAGCCCGCACCCCCGAATTTCGCAAGATCAACGTGATGGGCGAGGTGCCGGTGCTGATCGACGGCGACCGCACCTTCACCCAGTCCGGCGTGATGCAATATCACATCGCCCGCAAAACCGGGAAATTCGACGGCAAGACGCAGGAGGAAAAAGACGAGGTCCTGCGCTGGGTCCTGTGGGACAATCACAAAATGTCCTCACAAGCCGGGGCAACGCGGTTCATCATGAATTTCCTGCCCGAGGCCAAACGCCCGGCCGAGGCGATTGCCTTCATGCAGGGGCGCGTCAAGGCGGCGCTCGCCACCCTGGAAATGGCGCTGGCCGACCGCGACTGGCTGGTCGGCGACAGCATCTCGCTGGCCGACATTTCCTGCTGCGGCTACCTGTTCTACCCCGAACCGTTCGGGTTTGACCGCAAGGATTACCCAAATATTGACGCCTGGCTGGACCGCATCGCGGCCCAACCCGGCTGGCAACACCCATATGATTTGATGCCGACCAAACCGGTCGTCGTCTGAACCGGAGGAAACATGACCGAAGCCTATATCTATGACGCCGTCCGCTCCCCCCGTGGCAAAGGCCGCGCCGACGGATCGCTGCATGAAGTGACCGCCGTCAGCCTGTCCGCGAATGTGCTGAACGCATTGCAGGAGCGCAACAATCTGGACACCACCCAGATCGAAGATGTGATCTGGGGCAACGTCACGCAGGTGAAGGAACAGGGCGGCTGTCTGGCCCGTTCCGCCGTGCTGAAATCGAATTTCCACGAAAGTGTCCCGGGGATTTCCATCAACCGTTTCTGTGCGTCCGGCATGGAGGCCACAAACATGGCCGCCAACCAAGTCAAAGGCGGCGCGGGTCATGCCTATGTCGCTGGCGGGGTCGAGATGATGAGCCGTATCCCGATGGGTTCGGACGGTGCGGCGATTGCCGTGGACCCGACACTGGCGATGGAAACCTATTTTGTGCCGCAGGGGATTTCGGCAGACATTATCGCCACCGAATATGGCTTCAGCCGCGATGATTGCGATGCTTTGGCCGTGGAATCCCAGAGAAGGGCCGTAGCCGCGTGGGAAGACAACCGTTTCGCCAAATCCGTGGTGCCGGTGAAGGATCAGAACGGCCTGACGATTCTGGATCGCGACGAATATCTGCGCCCGGGCACGGATATGCAGGCGCTCGGCGCGCTCAACCCCGCCTTTCAGCAGATGGGCGAGGTCATGCCCGGCTTCGACAAAGTCGCCATACTGAAATACCCGCATCTTGAGCGGATCAACCATGTGCATCACGCGGGTAACTCGTCCGGCATCGTGGATGGCGCAGCGGCCATTCTGGTCGGCGACAAGGAATTTGGCGAGCGGAACGGCCTCAAACCCCGTGCCCGCATCAAAGCCACCGCCAAGATCGGCACTGACCCCACCATCATGCTGACCGGCCCTGTCCCCGCGACCGAAAAAATCCTGCGCGAGAGTGGGATGAGCATTTCGGACATCGACCTGTTCGAGGTCAACGAAGCCTTCGCCGCCGTTGTCCTTCGGTTCATGCAGGCGTTCAACGTGTCCGACGACAAGGTCAACGTGAATGGCGGAGCAATCGCCATGGGCCACCCGCTGGGAGCCACGGGCGCCATGATCATCGGCACACTGCTCGATGAAATGGAACGCGCCGACAAGGAAACCGGCCTCGCCACGCTGTGCATCGCGTCCGGCATGGGTGCCGCAACCATTATCGAGCGGGTTTGATTGGTGGATCCACGTCCTGACACTGTCCACTTTTTTTGGTCTGGTCCCTTTAGCCAATGGTATCAGAGCAACTTCGAGTACGAAGGGCATAGCTTCGTCACCGCCGAACAGGCGATGATGTACGCAAAAGCCATGCTCTTTAATGATCACAAAACGGCAGAAAAAATTATTCGGGAAACCGAACCGGGCAAACAAAAAGCGCTCGGCCGTCAGGTCCGCAATTTCAAAGACGAAATATGGGATGCAAACAAAGTTGCCTTAGTCACGGAAATCAATCTGGCGAAGTTTTCACAAAACAAAGGGCTGCGGCGCAAGCTATTTCAAACCGCTCCCAAATTCCTCGTCGAAGCCAGCCCTATGGATGTTATTTGGGGTATCGGACTGGATGAGGCCAACGCCAAACAAACAACACCTGATCAATGGCCAGGTCAGAATCTTCTCGGTCAAATATTGACCGAGGTTCGAAATAAACTCTCAGAAACGCATCCTGACGAAGCGCTCTCCGTTAGCGCTGAAATATAGGAGAATACCATGTCAGAATTCCACTACGCCACTGACGCCGACGGCATCGCCACCATCACGTGGGACGTGCCGGAAAAATCCATGAACGTCCTGTCCTACGCCGGTATGCAGGAACTGTCGGACCTGTTCGACAAGGCGCACGCGGACGATTCCGTGAAGGGCATCATCCTGACCTCGGCCAAAGCCGATTTCGCCGGGGGCATGGACCTGAAGGTCATCGCCAAGATGCGCGACGACGCGGGCGATGAACCGGCCAAAGGCCTATTCGAAGGGATCATGGGCTTCCACAAGCTCGAACGCAAAATCGAACTCGCCGGGATGGATTTCAAAACCAAAAAGGGTGGCAAGCCGACGGTTTGGGCCTCCCCCGGCACGGCGCTGGGGATCGGATACGAGCTGGCGCTGTCCTGCCACTACCGCATCGCCGCGGACAATCCGAAGGCCAAGATCGGCCTGCCCGAAATCATGGTTGGCATTTTCCCCGGCGCTGGCGGCACCACCCGCCTGACACGGATGATGGGAGCCATGGCGGCCTCCCCCTACCTGCTGGAAGGCAAAACCGTAGACCCGGCCCGCGCCAAGGCCGCCGGCCTGATTGACGAGGTTGTGCCCGCCGATCAGCTGATGACCCACGCACGCGACTGGGTGCTGAACGCGTCAGAGGCTGACACGGTCAAACCGTGGGATCAGAAGGGCTACAAAATGCCGGGCGGGGAACCGTATCATCCGGCGGGTTACATGACCTTCGTCGGCGCCTCGGCCATGGTGAATGGCAAGACGCAAGGGGTATACCCCGCCGCCAAGGCACTGCTGAGTGCGGTTTACGAAGGGGCGCTGGTTCCGTTCGACACGGCGCTGAAGATCGAAGCCCGCTGGTTCACCAACGTGCTGATGAACCCATCGTCGTCAGCCATGATCCGCAGCCTGTTCATTAACAAATCCGCGCTGGAAAAAGGCGCTGTGCGTCCCGACGCGCCAGATCAGACCGTGAAAAAAGTCGGCGTTCTCGGCGCGGGCATGATGGGGGCTGGTATCGCTTATGTCTCCGCCAATGCGGGGATTGAAGTCGTGCTGATCGATCAGGCGCAGGAGGCCGCCGATCGTGGGAAAAGCTACTCCGAAGGCATCCTCGACAAGGGCATCCAACGCAAGAAGGTGACGGAGGAAAAGAAGGCGCAAGTGCTGGACCGTATCACCGCAACCACCGATCTCGACGCGCTGAAAGGCTGCGACCTGATCATCGAAGCGGTGTTCGAGGACCCGAAAGTCAAAGCCGAAATGACCCAGAAGGTCGAAGCGATTATCAGCGAGGATTGCATCTTCGCGACCAACACCTCCACCTTGCCGATTTCGGAACTGGCAAAGGCGTCTTCGCGCCCCGATCAGTTTATCGGCATCCACTTCTTCAGCCCTGTCGACAAGATGATGCTGGTCGAAATCATCCGCGGCAAGGAAACCGGCGACCGCGCGGTGGCCAAGGCGCTGGATTATGTCCGCCAGATCCGCAAAACGCCGATCGTCGTCAATGACGCGCGCTTCTTCTACGCCAACCGCTGTATCATTCCCTATCTGAACGAAGGCGCACGGATGCTGGCCGAAGGGGTAAACCCCGCGCTGATCGAAAACGCCGCGCGTCAGTTGGGTATGCCGCTGGGGCCATTGCAGCTGATGGACGAGATTTCGCTGGACCTCGGCGTAAAAATCGCCAAGGCGACCAAAGCCGCCATGGGGGATGCTTATCCCGATGACGACGTGGACGCCGTCCTGTTCAAGATGTTCGACGAAGGTCGCGCCGGGCGCAAAGCCAAAGCGGGTTTCTACGAATATGACGAGGCTGGCAAACGTCAGGGCCTATGGCCGACGCTGGGCGACTACTGGCCCGTGGCGGACGAACAACCGGACCTCACAACTGTCCAGCACCGTCTGGCGATGATCCAGACGCTGGAGGCCGTACGCGCGTTGGAAGAAGGCGTGCTGATGGATATCCGCGAGGGCGACGTGGGTGCGATCCTCGGCTGGGGCTTCATGCCTTGGTCTGGCGGACCGTTCAGCTGGCTGGATATTCTGGGCGCAGGCAAAGCCGTCGAAATCACAGACGATCTGACGAAGCGGTTCGGCAAGCGGTTCACGACGCCAAAACTGCTGCGCGAAATGGCCGATAAGGGCGAGAGCTTCTACGGGCGGTTCGACGCGGACCAGAAAGCGGCGTAATTAATAATCCGGGCCAAGCACCGCTTGGCCCGCGCCCGACCCTTCCTACGGTCGGGCGCTGCCGTTGTTTACCAAACCTTAACCCGCCTGCGCAAAATCTGCACAAACTTCACAAAAGGTGACATCACCGCCCATTGCGTGATCTGCCACTTGCCTCGCGCACCACATCGGGCATAGTTACCGACAACCGCCCGACAGAGGCATTTGAGGAGCAGAATATGTGCGGCATTATTGGCGTTTTGGGCAAATCCGAAGCCTCCCCCACCATTGTGGAGACCCTGCGGCGGCTTGAATATCGCGGCTATGACAGCGCGGGGATCGCGACGCTGCACAATGGTCAGATGCAACGCCGCCGTGCGGTTGGCAAATTGTCGGAACTGGAATCTGTCCTGTCCGCCGATCCTGTTGAGGGTCTGATCGGTATCGGCCACACCCGTTGGGCCACACATGGCGCGGCCAATGAAACCAACGCCCACCCGCACAAGGCTGGCCCTGTGGCGGTCGTCCATAACGGCATCATCGAAAATTTTGCGCGGCTTCGCGACGAACTGGTCGCCGAGGGTGTGGTGTTCAACACCGAAACCGACACAGAGGTCGTTGCCCAGCTTTGCGCCCATCTGATGGCCGATGGCATGGCCCCCATCGACGCTGCCGGGGCGACTATTGCCCGTCTCGAAGGGGCATTTGCGCTCGCCTTTCTGTTCGAAGGTGAAGAGGACCTGCTGATCGCCGCCCGTCGCGGCTCACCGCTCGCCATCGGGCATGGTGACGGCGAGATGTTCATCGGGTCCGACGCGATGGCGCTTGGCCCGATGACCAACAAAATCACCTATCTGGAGGAAGGCGACTGGGCCGTCCTCACCCGCGACGGTGCGACGATTTATGACGCCCTCGGCAACCGCGCCAACCGCGAGTTGCAGCTGGTCAATGTCGACGCCGTGCGCATCGACAAAGGCAATTACCGCCATTTCATGGCCAAGGAAATTCACGAGCAACCCTCCGTAATGGCCGTCGCCCTGTCGCATTACCTGACGCAGGACCGCGAGAATGTGCAGCCGCCCGTTTCCCTTGATTTTTCCGGCTATGACCGTCTGGTGATCGTGGCCTGCGGCACCGCGTACCTCGCCGCCAATGTCGCGAAATACTGGTTCGAACAGATCGCCCGCATCCCGGTCGAAATCGACATCGCTTCCGAATTCCGCTACCGCGAGCCGCCGCTGAATGGCCGCGAATGTATGATCGTGATCTCGCAATCCGGTGAAACCGCCGACACGCTGGCGGCGCTGAAATACGCAACCGGCAAGGCAGCCAGAACCCTCGCCATCGTCAACACGCCAGCCAGCTCGATGGAGCGCGAGGCGGACGACACATTGCAAATCATGGCCGGTCCGGAGATCGCGGTCGCCTCGACCAAAGCCTTCACCTGTCAGCTCTCGGTGCTGGCAACGCTGGCGATCCTCGCCGCCCGCCAACGCGGTGTGATCGACAATGCTGAAGAAATCGCGCTGGTCAAAACCCTGATGTCCGCGCCGCGTCTTGTTTCGGACGCCGTGGCGGCGGAAAAAGCAATCGAGGCCGCCAGCCGCGATCTCGCCAAAGCCCGCGACATCCTGTTCCTTGGCCGCGGCTCTCTGTTCCCACTGGCGCTCGAAGGGGCGCTGAAGCTGAAGGAACTGTCCTACATCCATGCCGAGGGGTATCCGTCAGGCGAACTCAAACACGGGCCAATCGCCCTGATCGACGATCAGGTGCCGGTGATCGTCTTCGCGCCGTCGGGCGATTTGTTCGACAAGACGGTATCCAACATGGAAGAGGTCATGGCGCGCGGCGGAAAAATCCTGCTGGTGACGGACGCCAAAGGCGCGGCGGAGGTCAGCAAAGGCGTCTGGAAAACCATTATCCTGCCCGAATGCGACCCGCTTGTCGCACCAATGGTCTATGCCGTCCCTGCTCAGTTGATCGCCTACTACACAGCGGTCGAGAAAGGGACCGATGTGGACCAGCCAAGGAATTTGGCGAAATCGGTGACAGTGGAATAATGCTACGGCTGGTATATGCAAGTATCGGTTTTTCGTTGTTCTCAGTCAGTATGATGTCCGCCCAAGCGCCTATTCCCGAAGCAACCTACTCTTCAGACTTTTACATTCCCGGTTTAGACACACCGCTTGACGGGCGTTGCCTAAGTTCCCCTTGGGCATCAGCTGACAATTTCGAAGCGGTCGCCGCCGCGCTAGGAATTGATGAAGAGATGGATTTTGCAAAGAACCCCGGAAAATATGCGGCGCAGCTATTCGCCAACCCTCAGCAGGTATTTCCGTCTTGGTGCGAACATCATGACGGGGGATTTGGCTGCGATACCGGTGTGAGTATCATCCATAACCTTCAATTTTGTGGCTTAAAAGCCGAGCAAATCGGGTTATTTGACTCCAGCCAATTCCGTGTTTGGTATGTCGATGACGGTGAACTCTGCGCGCAAAGCCTTTCTGACGACGGCAGTTATTGCCTAACCTCGTTTTGGGTCGAGATCAGCGAACACTATCCAGGTGGTCATCCAGAGTGGAAATCCCTGTATGGGTTGTATGGAATTCTGGACCATCCTGTTTTGGACCAAATTATCGTTCCGCTTCAGTTTGTTTTCTTCAGGGAAGAAATGATCGAAATACTGAGTGATCTGAAGTGATTTTCAGATGCGCTTCATCGACTTCAGCTGCGAAATCTGGCGAAGTCGGTGACGGTGGAATAGCGGCGGCAGCACACCGCAGAACCACGCCAGCTACGGCTTCGCTGCGAGTGCCGTTTGCAATACCTCGATTTCGGCGCGAAGGATATTTTGGGATACGCGCAAGGACAGGGTTTCAGCATGTGCATCATCTTGCATGCGGGTTAGGGTTTCGATCCGGGATTGCAGCAGGGTTTGCAATGTGTCGCGTGGCAAGGTTTGGCCGGCATCCAACACCATTGTCACCGCCAATATTGGCGAGACGGAATGCGGGATGCCGTCGCTGACCTCGGTCAGCATGTCCTGAAACGCGTGCTGGCCATCCGAGGTCAAGGTCAGGATTTCGCGATCTGGGAAGGCCTTGGTGCTGTCAACCTCGCCCGTCACCCAACCCCGGCCCTGAAACCGGTCAATGATCCGGTAAATCGCGTGACGCGAAAGCCCCAATAGGGCCAGCGGGCCAGCGTCAAATGCTTTGGAAATGGCGTATCCATGGGCCGGATGCGCGTGCAGCACCGACAGGACCGCCAATTCTCTTGCACGGGACAGGGTCACGCGGTCAGACGCTCCACAATCGGTTCAAGGTCGTACATGACGAACGTTTCGATGATTTCCTCCATCTCTTTCGGATCGCCATGGTTTTCGTTCCCCTTGGCGGTGGCAAGATAGTCGTACAATGTTTCCTTGTCGTCAAATGTCGCCCAGACGATCACGGAATTCCGCTCGCGATCCGCGCTAACCTGATAGGCGCGCACGCCGTCAATTGCGTCATTCATCAAAACCGGAGGTTTTTGCGTGATCCGGACAAGATCGTCGAACCGCCCCTCTTTGGCGGTAGAAACGGAAACGAAGGTGTAGTGAGTGTTGTTCATGTTTAATCCTTATCATTCGGTCTGGCCAACAGAAGTATCGACCAGCACCGCATACTTAGTAACTTATTACTATGTTTCAATCCTCAAAACGCCAGCAAATAAAATTTTTGCTTGTATGCCCCGCACCCTGCCCCTACCTGACACCAAACTTCTTGGGACAGAGACATGCGGGACAGGCTTCCTTTCATCTTCATCGTGATCACCGTGATCATCGACGCTATGGGCGTTGGGTTGATCATGCCGGTCACCCCTGCCCTTGTCAGTGAATTGACCGGTGAAACCATTTCGGGTGCGGCCATCTGGGGTGGCGCGTTGATGTTCACCTTTGCTATCATGCAGTTCCTGTTCATGCCCATCGTCGGCAACCTGTCCGACAAGATCGGGCGGCGGCCCGTGCTGTTGGTGTCGATGTTCATTATGGGCGTGGATTACCTGCTCCACGCGATTGCGCCGACGATCTGGCTGCTGTTCCTCGCGCGGATCATCGCCGGGATTATGGGCGCAACCTACACAACGGCGACGGCCTTTCTGGCGGATGTCTCGTCCAAGGAAAATCGCGCTGCGAATTTTGGGCTTGTGGGGGCCGCTTTCGGGATTGGTTTCATCATCGGTCCGGCGATTGGCGGACCGCTCGGCGAATACGGCACGCGCGCGCCGTTTTATGCGGCGGCGGCGCTGGCGCTGGTCAATGCGGTGTTCGGTTATTTCGTCCTGCCGGAGTCCCTGAAACCGCATAACCGTCGTGCTTTCCAATGGAAACGTGCCAATCCGTTTGGGGCTTTCATGAGGATCCGCGAGATGCCCGCGCTTTTGGGACTATTTATCGTCATCCTGTTTTTTGACATCGCACATATGGTCTACCCGGCCATCTGGAGCTTCTACACAATCGAGGCTTTTGGCTGGTCCGAAGGGATGGTCGGGATATCGCTGGCGGCTTACGGGGTTGCTGTGGTCGTCATGCAGGGGGGTGTTATCCGCCCCATGATCAAATATTTCGGCGAGCGGCGCACAACCGAAGTCGGCCTGCTGGCGGCAGTTATCAGTGGTATCGTCCTGGTGTTTATACGCGAGGGCTGGATGATTTTCGTCTTCATCCCGGTGCTGGCTGTTGCGGAGCTCGCCGGACCGGCGATCTCGGCGATGATGGCCAACCGGGTGGGTGATGATGAACAGGGGGAATTGCAGGGCGTGCTGGGCTCGCTCGCCTCAGTTGGCATGATAATCTCGCTGTTGATCATGCCCTTAACATTCCGCGTGTTCACGAAAGAGGACACGATCCTCTATCTTCCCGGCGCTCCGTTCCTGGTGGCAGCGGCGCTGACGCTGGTGGCTCTTGTTCTGCTGATCCGGGTGCCGAAGATGGAGGAAACGGTGGAGGCCACCGCATCGAGCGGCTGAGCCGTTCGGAAAAGGCTGCGGACATAAAAAAGCCCGGCGCGATGGCCGGGCTTTTCGTTTGCACTGTTGGATTTATTGCGGCAGTTCGCCGACAATCCCTTCGACATAGAAGTCCATCGTGGCAAGCGTGCCGTCATCAGCAACCTCACCCGCAGCCAGCCACGGGGTGCCGTCCTGCTTGTTGATCGGGCCAGTGAACGGATGCAACGTGCCAGCCGCAATCGCGTCGGCAGCTGCCTGCGCCTCGGCGGCAACTTCAGCAGGGATCTTGTCGGAGAAGTCACCGATCTTCACCATGCCCGGTCCGATACCATCCCAGGTATCCGTGCTTTCCCATGTTCCGTCGATAACCGCCTGTACACGATCAATATAATACGGCGCCCAGTTGTCGATGATCGAGGAGAGGCGCGCATTCGGGCCGAACTGCATCATGTCGGAGGCCTGACCAAAGGCATAAATCCCCTTCTCTTCGGCAATCGTCATTGCAGCTGGTGAGTCGGTGTGCTGCATGATCACATCGGCACCCTGTTCGATCAGCGCATTAGCGGCGTCCGCCTCTTTACCCGGATCAAACCAGCTATAGACCCAGACGATTTTAAACTCGACATCGGGGTTCACAGATTTGGCAGCCAGATAAGCGGCGTTGATGCCGCGCACAACTTCCGGGATCGGGAAGGACGCGATATAGCCAACCGTGTTGGTTTCGGTCATTTCCCCGGCAATCAGACCGATCACATGACGCCCTTCGTAGAAACGCGCTGAATAGGTCGACACGTTGTCGGCACGCTTGTATCCGGTGGCATGTTCAAACATGACGTTCGGGAATTTCTCGGCCACGTTGATCGTCGGGTCCATATAGCCAAACGAGGTGGTGAAGATAATATCCGCGCCGCCCAGTGCCATTTGTGTCAGCACGCGCTCCGCATCCGCGCCTTCGGGAACGCTTTCAACATAGGTTGTTTCAACCGCATCGCCGAAATGTTCCTCGACCGCCAGACGGGCCTGATCATGTTCGTAAGACCAGCCAAGGTCACCGACCGGGCCGACATAGATGAATCCCGCCTTGGTTTGCGCAGACGCACCGCCAGCCAGCCCAAGGGCCAGCGCAGCTGCTGCGGCAAGAGATGTTGTAAACTTCATTTAAACCTCCGTAATGGGCTCTTTTGGCCCGTTGAGACCTCAATGCGAGGCATGGAAAATCCGGCCCAGCATGGCCGGCGCGTTCAGACTCGTCTTGCGCCGGTTGGCCGACATGATGACAAGTACGATAATCGTGACGATGAAGGGAGTCATCGACAAATAAGCGGCAGAAATATTCACCCCAAGTGCTTGCAAATTAAGCTGCAATACCGTGACCCCGCCGAAAAGATAGGCACCAAGGATCACGCGGTAGGGTTTCCACGAGGCGAACACCACGATCGCCAGCGCAATCCAACCCACCCCGGCCGTCATATCCTGCGTCCATTGCGGGACGCGGATCAGCGACAGATAGGCCCCCCCGACCCCGGCACAGGCCCCGCCAAAGGCAATCGCGCCGAGGCGGATCAGGATGACATTATAGCCCAGCGAATGGGCGGCATGGTGATCCTCGCCCACCGCGCGCAGGATAAGGCCGCCACGCGTGCGGTAAAGAAAATACCAGACAGCGGCTACCAGCAGCAGCGAAACATAGAGCATGATATCATGGCTGAAAAGGATCGGGCCAACAACCGGCAGGTCGCTGAGGACCGGAAGATCAAGGCGCGGGGATGCGGGCGGTTTCAGACCATTGTAGGGCTGTCCCATCAGGGCGGAAACGCCGGTGCCGAACAGCGTCAACGCCAGACCTGTGGCGACCTGATTGGACAGCAGATATTGCGTAAGGACTCCGAAGATCAGCGCGGCGATAGCCCCGCCCACAGCGGCGCCGATAAAACCAATTAACGGGTTGCCAGTGCTGACCGCGACGGCAAAGCCGGAGATTGCGCCGATCAGCATCATGCCCTCGACGCCCAAATTCAGCACCCCGGCTTTTTCGACAACCAGCTCGCCCGTGGCGGCGAACAGGATCGGGGTGGAGGCGATCATCAAGCTGACGATCAGTGAGACGATGGACAGGTCAGCAAACATCAGACGGCCTCCTTCTTCCACACGAGGCGGTAGTTGATGAAGACTTCGACCGCGAGGATCGAAAACAGCATGATGCCTTGAAAGACCTGAATGGCGGGCGCAGGCAGGTTCAGGACCAGTTGCGCCAGCTCCCCGCCGATATAGGTGAGCGCCATCAACAGCCCGGCGATAATGATCCCGATGGGATGCAGGCGACCAAGGAAGGCGACGATGATGGCGGTGAAGCCGTAGCCCACGGGGAAATTGGTGGTGAGCTTTCCGGCGGGTCCGGTGACCTCGAACAGCCCGGCCAGCCCTGCGAGTGCACCGGACAGCCCGAGGCACATGGCGATGATCAGGGCGGGTTTGACGCCGGAAAATTTCGCGGCGCGTGGGGATTGCCCGGTGATTTTCACCTGAAAGCCCAGAAGGTGCTTTTCCATCAGGATATAGGCGGCGATCACAACGATCAGCGCCACGACGCCCGAGGTGTAAAGACCCAGCGGTTCGTAAAGCAGCGGTAGGGTTGTGGCCTCGACATCGGTGAAATTTCGGCTGTCGGGGAAGCCGAAACCGTCGGGGTTTTTCAGTGGTCCGGTGACCATTGCGGCGAGGAAATTATAGGAGACGTAAACCAGCATCAGCGACACGAGGATCTCGTTCGCGTTGAACTTGATCTTCAGGATCGCCGGGATCATCGCCCAGAGGAACCCACCCAACGCGCCAACGATGGCCATAAGCGGTAGCACCCACCAGCCCTCGGCGGGATAGAGCGCAAGGCCAACAGCCGACCCGGCGATTGCACCCATCACGAACTGCCCTTCGGCCCCGATATTCCAGATACCGGCGCGGAAACCAACCGACAGGCCGGTCGCGATCAGGATCAGCGGCACCGCTTTCACAAGGAATTGCGTGCGCGAATAGGGTCCGTAGGTTTCATGGAAAAACGGATCGAGGAAAATGATTTTCATTGCCGCGAACGGGTTCACGCCAAGGATCGCAAACAGAATGCCACCTATGATCAGCGTCAGGCCGACGGCGATCAGCGGCGTCGTCCAGAACATGATGCGCGAGGACTGGCGGCGACGCTCTAACCTAAGCATTCTCCGCCTCCTTATGCGTAGCGCCCATCATCAGGCCGATTTCCTCGACGCTAAGGCCAGCGGCGGGTTGTGGGGCGGACAGGCGACCCTCGGCAAGGACCGAAAACGTGTCGGACATCTCCATCAACTCGTCGAGGTCTTGGGAGATCACCATGACAGCGGCACCCGCCTCGGCCATATCGCGCAGGGCTTGGCGGATGGCGGCCGCGGCGGCGGCGTCAACGCCCCATGTCGGCTGGTTCACGACCAGAACGGCGGGGTTTTGCAGGACTTCGCGACCAATGACGAATTTTTGCAAATTACCGCCGGATAGCGATTTCGCCTGGTTCATGATCGATGGCGTGCGCACATCAAATTTTTCCACAATCTCGTCCGCAAAGGCGTCTCGTTTCTTCGCCAGAATGAACCCACGGTTCGCCAGCCCGTTACGTACGCGCCCTGACAGAAAAGCATTTTCGGTCAAGGACATATCCGGCACAGCCGCGTGCCCGAGGCGTTCTTCTGGTGCCGCCAGAATACCGCGTTTTCGGCGCGCGACGGGACCAAGGTTGCCGATGGGCTCCCCCTTCAGGCGGATCATGTCGGGGGCAACGGGGCGTTCGCCTGACAGGGTCAGCAGCAATTCGTCCTGCCCGTTACCGGCCACCCCGCCAACGCCCAGAATTTCGCCAGCACGAAGGCTGACATTAATGTCTTTCAAACTGGTCCCAAACGGATCAAGCGAGGCAAGGCTAAGGCCCGTCAGTTCCAGCAACGTCTCGCCGGGTTGGAAATCGCGGGCGGCAGGCATGGCAAGTTCGCCGCCGATCATCATTTCCGCCATGGATCGCGCCGTTTCATTTTCCGGCACACAGGTCCCGACGACCTTGCCCCCGCGCAGGATGGTGGCGGAGTTACACAGGGCTTTGATCTCGTCCAGCTTGTGACTGATATAGAGGATCGCAACCCCCTCGGACGACAGCTTGCGCAGTGTGGTGAAGAGGGTGTTCACCTCTTGTGGGGTCAGAACCGAAGTCGGTTCATCCATGATCAGCAGCTTGGGATTTTGCAGCAGGCAGCGGACGATTTCGACGCGCTGACGTTCGCCGACGGATAGATCCCCGATCAGACGATCCGGATCCAGCGGCAGACCGTATTCGGCACTTACTTTACGTATCTGGGCCGACAATTCGGACCGCGCAGGCGCGTTCTCCATCCCCAGCGTGATGTTTTCGGCAACCGACATCGCCTCGAACAAGGAAAAATGCTGGAAGACCATGGCGACCCCGGCGGCGCGCGCCTCGCCGGGTTTGTGGGGCAGATAGTGCTGGCCGTGCAGGGTCATCTCGCCACTGTCAGGGCGCACAAGGCCATAGATCATTTTCACCAGCGTCGATTTTCCCGCGCCGTTTTCACCAAGCAACGCATGGATTTCGCCGGGTTGGATTTCGAAGGACACGGAATCGTTGGCCTGCACGCCCGGATAGGCTTTGGAGAGGGATTTGATCTCCAGCAGAGCACTCACGCGGTTTTCTCCTCGTTACTATCGACAACAGATTGGCGTGAAATCAGGCTTCTGGCAACGCCGATGGCGATGGCCATGGGCTCTTTGCCCAAGGAACGCTCACCAATTGGGCATTCAAGGCGCGAACTGTCTATCCCGGCGGCAGTCAGACGACGCGTGAAGCGGGCGCGTTTGGTGGCGGAGCCGATCAGGCCAAGATGGCGGTGCGGGTGGGTCAGGACGCGCTGGCAGATTTCAAGATCAAGCGCGTGGGAATAGGTGAGGACATAATGCGTGGCGTCATCGGGCGCATGGCGCACGGCGTCAGCGGGATTGGCCGCGACCAGCATGTCGGTGTAGGGCGGGAGCGTTTCAGGGAAACGCTCGCGAGAGGTGTCCACCCACGTGATTTGGAACGGCAGATCGCTGAGGACGGTCGCCAGCGCGCGGCCCACGTGACCCGCTCCGTATATCCAGACGGGTTGGCGGGGTGGCTGCACGGGTTCGATGAACCAACCGTCGATCAAGCGAGGCGCGTTCGGCGTTGCGCCGGAGCGGATGGCGCGGAGGTGGGCGCGGACCGTCAGGGGCATGTCGGTGCTGGTTGTGCTGCGCGCATAAGTGGCGCCGTCTATATCGGAGTGTGTGTGGCGCTCGAAGAACAGCGTCACGGTGCCGCCGCAGCATTGGCCGAGATTGGGGCCAAGCGGCGTTTTCACGAAGTGTTTTTCTCGGCCCTCCCCTAGCATCCGTCGTGCGTTGTCGATGGCTTCAAATTCCAGCGCCCCACCGCCGATGGTCCCGTATGTTGCGGTCGCCGTGACCAGCATTGACACGCCCGTTTCGCGCGGGCTGGAACCGGCGTGGTCAGCGATGACGATGCGGATCAGCGGGCCGTCGGCGAGGGCGTTCCGAAGCTGATCAAGGTCCAAACCTACCATGGCTGGCCTTTCACTTTGTCCACCGTGCGCAGCACCCGTTCGGCGGTGGCGGGGGCGTTGAGCACCGGATAATCGTCGCCGCAGGTCGCGATGGCGTCGGACAGCGCGAGGAAGGCAGAGATGCCGAGCATAAACGGCGGCTCGCCCACGGCTTTGGAGCGATAGATCGTGTCCTCGCGGTTTTCATTATCGTAAAGCGCGACGTTGAATTCCTTGGGCCTATCGGCGCAGGCAGGGATTTTGTAGGTGGAGGGTGCGTGGGTCCGCAGGCGGCCCTGATCGTCGAACACCAGTTCCTCGGTCGTCAACCAACCGGCGCCCTGAACATATCCGCCCTCGATCTGGCCGATGTCGATGGCGGGGTTCAGGGATTTGCCGACATCGTGGAGGATATCGGTGCGCAGGATGCGATTCTCGCCCGTCAACGTGTCGATAATGACTTCGGTAATGGCGGCACCATAGGCGAAATAGAAGAACGGACGGCCCTTGCCGGCGCGGCGATCCCATTCGATTTTGGGGGTTTTATAAAATCCGGTCGCGGAGAGCTGCACGCGGTTTTCATAGGCAGCTTTGGTCAGCTCGCCGAACGGGATCGGCTGGTCGCCGATTTCGACGATTCCGTCCTTGAAGCGGATCGTGTCGGGTTTCACCTGCCATTTTTCGGCGGCGAAGGCGACCAAACGGTCGCGGATTTTCTCGCACGCGTTTTTGCAGGCCATCCCGTTCAGGTCCGACCCTGACGAGGCCGCGGTCGCCGACGTGTTCGGCACCTTGCCGGTGTCGGTCGCGGTGATTTTCACGGCCTCCAATGGCTGGCCAAACACCTCCGCCGCGACCTGCGCGACCTTGGTGAACAGGCCCTGCCCCATCTCGGTCCCGCCATGGTTCAGATGGATCGAGCCGTCGGCATAGACATGCACCAAAGCGCCCGCTTGGTTCAGATGGGTCAGCGTGAAGCTGATGCCGAATTTCACGGGGGTGAAGGCAATCCCCTTCTTCAGGATCGGGCTGGAGGCGTTGAATTCGGCGATCTCGGCCTTGCGCGCCGCATAATCAGCACTGGCGGCCAGTGATTCCATCATCTCGGGCGCGATATTGTCTTCGACCGTTTGGTGATAGGGGGTCGTGTCCCGCCCCTCGCCATAAAAATTCGCTTTGCGAACCTCCCACGGATCGACGCCAAGGTTATGCGCAATATGGTCAATCACCCGCTCCATCGCCAGCATACCTTGCGGGCCGCCAAAGCCGCGATAGGCGGTGTTGGACACGGTGTTGGTTTTCAGGCGGTGAGAGGTGATGCGGACATTCGGCAGATAATAGCAATTGTCGGCATGCAGCATCGCGCGGTCGGCGATGGCCAGCGACAGGTCCTGCGCCCAGCCGCAGCGCGTGTATTGATCAAAACTGATCGTTTCGATGCGGCCGTTTGTGTCGAAACCGACCGTATAATCAATCCGGAAATCATGGCGCTTGCCGGTGATGACCATATCGTCGTCGCGGTCATAGCGCATCTTGGCGGGGCGGTTCAGGCGTTGCGCGACGATGGCGCAGGCGACGGCCAGCGAGTTGCCCTGGGATTCCTTGCCGCCAAACCCGCCGCCCATCCGGCGGGTTTCGACGCGGATGGCGTTGAAGGGTTTGCCGAGCGCCTCGGCCACCTTATGCTGGATTTCCGTTGGGTGCTGGGTGGAGGCATGGACGATCATGTCGCCTTCGTTCGGAACGGCGGAGGCCGCCTGCCCCTCCAGATAAAAATGCTCCTGCCCGCCCATTTCGATGCTGCCCGTGATCGTGTGTGGTGCGGGCGTCGAGGGATCGCCGACCTGCCAGATGACAGGCTCCTCGAACTTGCTGTCAGCCTTGATCGCATCGTCAATGGTCAGCAGCGCGGGGAGGTCGTCATACGCGATCTCCGCCAACCGCGCGGCTTTGCGGGCGTTGAGGTGCGTGTCGGCAACAACGAGGAAAATCGGTTGGCCGTGGAAATGAATCTCTCCGGTCGCCAAGAGCGGTTCGTCGTGGACGGAGGGCGAGACGTCATTGGCGTAAGGCAGATCGTCGGCGGTGAGCACGTCGACGACACCCGTGGCGGAGCGAACCGCCGTCAGGTCCAGTTTTGTGATCTTGGCATGGGCGCGGTCGGACAGGCCAAAGGCCAGATGGACCGTGTTGGCGGGCAGCGGGATGTCATCGACATAGATCGCCTGCCCCGACACATGTTTCGGGCCGCTGTCATGCGGATTGGGTTTGGCGACGCTCAATTGTTCGATCCTTCGAAGTTTTCTTCCATCCAACGAATGGTCAGGCCCATGACGTCATCATGTAGAAATCCTGACGATTCATCTGTTAGGAGAATTTGGCGTTTTGTTTCGAAGTCTTCAAACAGTAGTTTCGGCATGCCGTTTCGTTCACTAAAATCACCCGTCCCATCAAGCAGATTCATCACACCAAAAACCGCCGCATTGGCAGCTTCAAACATTGCTCTACGGATTCGTTGTTCTTCTTCTCCGCCAAGTTCGGCACCAAACTGGCTAATGTCGATTTGATATACGGACATGTTCACAGAATCTGCGATTGCTGACACAAAATCGCTTCGAATTTCGGGATCGGATACAGGTTGGCTTTTTTTAAACATCATGCCGCCCCCCGTCCGACAATGCGGGTTTCGGCGAGCTTGTGATCGCTTTCCACGAAATAGCGCATCAGCAGATTTGCCGCCGTTTTCAGGCGGTAGTCAGCGCTGGCGCGCATGTCGCTGATGGGTTGGAAATCAGCCCCGTATTTATCCATGGCGGCGCGGATGGTGGTTTTGGTCCATGGCTGGCCGATCAGAGCGATTTCGACGGCGCTGGCGCGTTTCGGCGTGGCCGCCATGCCGCCGAATGCGATGCGGGCGGCCGTGACTTTGCCACCCTCGACCGTGATCGCAAAACAGCCGCAGAGCGCCGAGATATCCTGATCGAAACGTTTCGAAATCTTGTAGCATTTGAGCGTGTCGGACTGCGCGGGGATGAAAATGCTTTCGACAAATTCGCCCGGCTGGCGATCCTGCTTGCCATAGGCGATGAAGAACTCTTCCAGCGGGATTTCGCGACGATCCTTGCCGTGGCGGAGCGTCACGGTCGCGCCCAGCGCAATCAGCGGGGGGGGGCTGTCACCGATGGGCGAGCCGTTGGCGATGTTGCCGCCGATGGTCGCGGAGTTGCGGACCTGAACCGAACCATAGCGGCGCAGCAGTTCGGCGAAATCAGGGTGGAGGCCGGCCATGGCCCCGCGTAGCCGCGCGATGGAAACGCCAGCGCCGATACGGGTGCCTTTGTCGGTGGTTTTGATCTCCTGCAACTCCTCAAGGCGATGCAGGAACACGACCGGCGCGATATTTTTTAGCATCTTGGTGACCCACAGGCCAACATCCGTTGCGCCGCCCACAATCGTTGCGTCAGGGTTGGCCGCGTACCAGTCGGCGAAACTGTCCAGTGTTGCGGGTAAAAACCCGCCGTCCAATTCCACATCCTGCCCGTCATCCAGCGCGCCAATGCGTTCTACCTCATCCGACAACCATGCCGGTTGCGCCATGCCCGATGCCGCCTCAGCCGCACGCACAATCGGCGCGTAACCCGTGCAGCGACACAGGTTCCCCGCCAGTATATCATCGAAATCCGTCCGCCCGTCGCGATGCGCGGTATACATCGACATCACAAATCCAGGCGTGCAGAACCCGCATTGCGAGCCGTGATGATCAACCATGGCCTGCTGCACGGGATGCAGCTCGCCGTCCGGCGAAGAAATCCCTTCGACCGTGCGCACAGATTTGCCGTGAAGCTGTGGCAGCAACAGAATGCAAGCGTTGACGGCACGGTGCGTGAGATGACCAGCCTCAAGCGCGGCAGTTGACACCGTGCATGCGCCACAGTCGCCCTCGTTACAGCCTTCTTTTGTGCCG
>JBNLBF010000004.1:0-182599 GCA_050302475.1 Paracoccaceae bacterium | reverse complement strand
CCCGACAGCCTGTCGAAATATGGTCTGGCGTTGTCGGAGGGAGGCGAAAAACTGACCTATACCTACGACACCAATGCCGACCGGACCGGGATCACCGCACTGTTGACGGACCTTGGCAAGGCCGGTCTGGTGATGAAGGATTTGCAGACCTCGCAAAGTTCGCTCGAAGATATTTTCGTTAATCTGGTGAAGGAAGACGCATGAATTTCCAGGCCGTAAAATCCATCTATATTTACGAAATGTCGCGCACGGCGCGGACATTGTTCCAAAGCGTCGTCTCACCGGTTGTATCGACATCATTGTATTTTGTTGTGTTCGGTGCGGCCATCGGCAGCCGGATTGAATCGGTAGAGGGTGTGTCCTACGGGTCCTTCATCGTCCCGGGGCTGATCATGTTGACCCTTTTGCAGCAGTCGATTTCCAACGCCTCTTTCGGGATATACTTCCCGAAATTTGTCGGCACGATCTATGAATTGCTGTCCGCACCGGTTTCGTTCTTCGAGGTCATCCTCGGCTATGTCGGGGCCGCCGCGACCAAGTCGATTATGATCGGCCTGATCATCCTCGCCACCTCCTACCTGTTCGTCCCGATGAGCATCCTGCATCCGTTCTGGATGCTGTTCTTCCTGTTCCTGACCGCATTTTCCTTTGCGTTGCTGGGGTTCATCATCGGTATTTGGGCGGATAATTTCGAAAAACTGCAACTGGTGCCGTTGCTGGTGGTGACACCGCTCGTGTTCCTAGGCGGCAGTTTCTATTCGATATCGATGCTGCCGGAGGCATGGCAGACCGTCGCGATGTTCAACCCGGTTGTGTATCTGATCAGCGGATTCCGCTGGGCGTTTTTTGGAATCGCTGACGTTGATCCGTTGGTCAGTCTCGCCATGATCGGCGTCTTCTTTGCCATTACGATCAGCGCAATCTGGTGGATAGTCAAAACCGGGTATCACCTGCGCAGCTAATAACGGCTCGTGATGATCCTGATCACAAAATACGACGTGTCCTTCGGCGACTGACAGAGTAACTTTCCTGCCGGAGGTTTTATGCCCTTAGAATCCGCTCTCGCCTTACTTGGTATCCTGCTGGCCGCGACATGGTCGCCGGGGCCGAACAATGCGATGTTATCTTCGTCAGGCGCGCGCTTTGGCTATCGGCGGACCTTGCCGCATGTGCTGGGCGTGGCGACGGGATTTCCGTTGATGCTGTTTGCGGTGGCGCTGGGACTGGGGCAGGTGTTTGAACGCTCTGACCTGTTGCGCCAGATTATGACCTATGGCGGCGCGGCGCTGATGGCTTACCTCGCGTTCAAGGTGGCGACCGCCAAGATGCCCACCAAAACCGAAACCGTGGGTAAGCCGTTCAAATATTGGCAGGCGGCGGCGTTCCAATGGATCAATCCCAAAGCCTGGGCGATGATCATCGGTGTCACGGGTCAGTTTGTGACCGGCGAGAACCAGATGACCGAGGCTTTGACCGCCACAGGTATCGCCTTTTTCTGCGGCATAACTTCGGCCAATGGCTGGGCGCTGTTGGGGGTGGCGTTGCAACGGTTTTTATCGACTGAACTGCGGTTCCGCCTCTTCAGCCTCACCATGGGTGGTCTGATCGCTGCCGGAGTGGTATTTCTGCTGTTGAATTAGGAGGGTGCGCACATGTCCTATACGAACAGTTTTATCGTTAAATCTGATGATTGCCCTGCTGAGATTGGCGAGCAACCCGGCGTGTGGAAAGATAAACGCACCAAGGCGCAGATTGAATATGATCTGCTAATCAAGGCCCCCTATACGCTTGATCATGACGATCTGAACTACGCCGTCTATGTCGCTCAATGCGCCGACAAAGACGCGAGTCCGGAGGGTCGAGAAGAATATCTTTCGAAGGGACGACCGTGTATGCGGGCCTCGGCCCTGGTGAAGCGGTATGGCTGGGGCGCGCATTATGACGCCAACGGCAAAATTGCGATATACCCGGCGGGAAGCCCGGAATATGACCGTTTGAGTGCCGCGCCTGATACAAAAATCCTGAAAGGGATGAGGTCGACCCGCGCATGAGAACTTTGAAAATATCCACTGCCGACATGGTCGCCGCCGCGAAATCCCGGATCGAGGAAATCCCGGCGACCACCGCCATCACCCTGACAGACGTCACTTTCGTTGACCTGCGCGATATCCGCGAACGCCAGCGCGGAGGATTCATCCCCGGGTCTTTCCACTGCCCGCGTGGCATGGCGGAATTCTGGGTCGACCCGGAGAGCCCTTATTTCAAAGACATATTCGCCGAGGATCGCAAGTTCGTCTTCTACTGCGCCAGCGGCTGGCGGTCGGCGCTGACGGTGGACACGCTCAGGCAAATGGGGTTCGAGGCCGCCCACATTACCGAAGGTTTCAGCGGCTGGAAAAAAGCCGGTGGTGCGGTCGAGTTGCCCGAGGGATAAGCATGCGCTCTTAAATACACTTTTAAGATGTAGAATATAATCATTCCCGAATCCCCTAGCCGAACCTTTTGAATCGTGCAAAACTCTTCCCAGCTAAGGGAGAAACTCATGCCAACACCACCGCGCGGAAAAATCTACGACAACATCACTGAAACCTTCGGCGGCACCCCGCTCGTCCGGCTCTCACGCTTCGCGAAGGATCAGGGGGTGAATGCGGAAATCCTTGCCAAGCTGGAATTCTTTAACCCGCTCGCCTCGGTCAAAGACCGGATCGGCGTTGGCATGATCGACGCGCTCGAGGCTTCCGGCAAGCTGAAACCCGGCGGCACGCTGATCGAACCGACAAGCGGCAATACCGGTATCGCGCTGGCCTTCGTCTGCGCGGCGCGCGGTTACAAGCTGATCCTGACCATGCCGGAAACCATGTCGGTGGAACGGCGCAAGATGCTGGCGCTGCTGGGTGCGCAGCTGGAACTGACTGAAGGGGCCAAAGGCATGAAAGGCGCGATTGCGCGGGCACAAGAACTGGTTAACGAAATCCCCGGCGCGATCATTCCGCAGCAATTCGAAAACCCCGCCAACCCCGCGATCCATGTCGCCACCACGGCCGAGGAAATCTGGGCCGACACTGGCGGTGACGTCGATGTGTTCATCTCCGGAATTGGTACGGGAGGCACGATCACCGGCGTCGGCTCAGTCCTGAAAGCGCGTAATCCCGACGTGAAAATCGTCGCGGTAGAGCCCGAGGATTCCCCCGTCCTGTCCGGCGGTGAACCCGGTCCGCACAAGATTCAGGGTATCGGCGCAGGCTTCGCCCCCGCCATTCTGGACACCGACATCTATGATGAGGTTGTCACCGTCGCCAACGAAACCGCGTTCGAAACCGCCCGCAAGGTCGCCGCTATCGAGGGTGTTCCCGTTGGCATTTCGTCAGGTGCGGCCCTCGCCGCCGCGGTCGAAATCGGCACGCGACCCGACATGGCGGGCAAAAAAATCGTCGTCATCCTGCCGAGCTTCGCTGAACGTTACCTGTCGACGGCACTGTTTGACGGGATTGGATAACCGCAAGGAAACCCCATGACGCCCGAGGAACTCGAACGCTACGCGCGTCATATCGTGCTGCATGAAATCGGCGGCCCCGGTCAGCAGAAACTGCTGGCCGCGAAGGTGCTGGTGGTTGGGGCCGGTGGACTGGGGTCCCCGGCGCTGATGTATTTGGCGGCCGCCGGGGTTGGGACGTTGGGGGTGGTTGATGATGACGTGGTCAGCCTCTCGAACCTGCAACGACAGGTGCTGCATGATACTGAAAGCGTCGGACAGGCGAAAACCGCCTCCGCCGCTCAAGCCCTCGCCCGGATCAATCCGCTAGTGACGGTGCAACCTCATGAAACCCGTTTGAACGAAGGCAACGCTGCCGACATTCTCGGCGACTATGACCTTATCCTCGACGGGTCGGACAATTTCGCTACCCGGTATCTGGTTAACGAAACCTGTGTACGCCTGAAAAAACCGCTCATCGCGGCGGCAATGAGCCAGTGGGAAGGTCAGATCAGCCTTTACGACCCTGCTACGAGTGGCCCGTGTTATGCCTGCATCTTCCCCGAAGCCCCCGCAGATGGTCTGGTGCCGTCTTGCGCGGAAGCCGGAATTATGGGCGCACTGGCCGGGGTCATCGGGTCAATGATGGCAACCGAGGCAATCAAATATATAACGGGCGCGGGTCAGACATTGCAGGGGGAAATGCTGATTTATGACGCGCTGTACGCCGACGCCCGCAAGCTGAAACTGAAGCGCCGCGATGACTGCGCGGTTTGCGGCACACACCAGAACGCTTGATATTTCACCGCGCCTGGTGCAAGCACTGTACCAACGATAATCGCACAACGCGACGGGCAGAGACATGGTGAAAATATGGGTCAGGGCGGGAATCCTGCTGGCCATCCTTGCGATGGCCCTGCCCGTATCCGCGCAACAGGACGCGCTTGGCCCTGTTACCAATCTGCCCCTTCCCCGTTTTGTCAGCCTGAAAGCAACCGAAGCCAACGTGCGGCGAGGTCCCAGCCAAAGCCATCGGATCGACTGGATCCTGATGCATCGCGGCACACCGCTTCAGATTACTGCCGAATATGAACATTGGCGACGCGTGCAGGATCAGGACGGCGCCGGGGGCTGGATTCATTACACTTTGCTCAGCGGTGTGCGCACGGTGGTCATCACCGCAGAACGGGTGGCGATGCACGATTCCCCGAATGATGAATCCCCAACCGTCGCGCTGGCCGAAAAAGGTGTGATCGCCCGCTTGGGCGACTGCGTCCCCGACTGGTGCATGATCGAAGCCGATAGTTACGAAGGCTGGGTACGAAAAAGTGATGTCTGGGGCGTCGGCGCGGGCGAGATTCGCAACTAGATCGAGTCATAAGCTTGTGATTTAACTCACATATACGAATCCGTTGCCGGGCTAGTCTGCCGGGCGTAAACTGCATTCAGACCGAGTCTGAGTTAAGGAGTATTCAAATTATGAGAAAACTGGGAGTAACCGCCACAGCCGTGGTCTTGGCGGGAACCACATCACTTGTGCAAGCACAAACCCTGACCGACATGGCCGTCATGATTGAAGCCGGCGCTGGTCAGGAAGGGGCGGAGATCACCTATTCCGATCGTATTCTCGGGGATGACGGTAGCGTTGAATATCGCGATCTGTCGATCACTGATCCGGACGGTGCCATCACTTTTGCAACCGACTGGCTGAAAGGCGTTCCTGATTCCGATGATCCGGCAACCGTGACCTTCACGGTGGCGGATGTCATCACGATTGATGGCAATGTGGATGGCGAAAAAATTGATTTCAGCATCAATTCCGACGATCTGGAAATCGTGACCAACCTGTTGCTGTTTCAACCGACCGGCGCAACCACTGTGAATGCGGCGATCAACGCTGACTCGCTGGCTGTTGAAGGCGGAGACCCAAACAGCGAAGTGCTGCGGGCCATTGATGTCGTGCTTAACGATCTCAGCTTCTCGACCACCGTCGATCTGATCGAAATGTTTGCCGAAGGCGGTCTGTCCATCGGCAAGATGGACGCCAAATATGACATGACCATCGACGGTCAGACACAAACGGCAGACCAGCAGACTGAATCGGGTGAAATCGCATTTGCCTTTGATGTTCCGCAGGGTGAAGAGGATGCGGTTGGCTTCCTCGACGGTTCCAAAAATGGTTTCATCACGTTCGCCAGCGGCGAAAGCGTTTTTGATGCCTCGATTTCGGATGAATTTGCCGGGATCGACCTGAGCTATGCCGGCACCACTGCCGGCGGTGAAGGCCGTATCGCCATGGACGATGGCACGCTGACCTATGACATCACCAATGGCGCTATTGATATGACGGTGACGCCGGGTGCTGGTATGCCAATCCCGCCGGTTGAAATTGCGCTCAGCGAATTTGCCTGGAAGATGATCTTCCCGATGAATTCCGGAAGCACTCCAGCCGAAGCCGTGATCGACATTCTTCTGTCTGAACTGGAAGTCGGCGAAGGGTTGTGGAGCATGATCGACCCGGGGAAAACCATCCCGCGTGATCCGGCAACGTTGGATATCGACCTCGAAGCGATGGTTCAGGTTGATGCGATGAAGGCGATGATGGAAGGCGCGGACAATCCGTTTGACGCCGGAACCATTCACAGCCTCGACATCAATACGATCCTGCTGACCATTGGTGGCGCACTGCTGAACGCCGAAGGTGGCATGACCTTCGACAATTCCGGCCCGATGCCAATGCCGAACGGGTCTGTCAATGTGACGCTCGAAGGGGCTCAGGGTCTGGCGAATGCGCTGGTGGAGCTGGGTCTGGTTGACCAGATGCAGGCTGGCATGTTCATGGGTATGGTGATGGCATTTGCCAAAGCTGAAGGGGACGACAAATTCACTTCGGAAATCACTGTGAACGAACAGGGCATCTTTGCCAACGGACAACCGATCCAGTGATAGGCTGACGCCTTAACTCTTAAAACCCCGCCCATCCCGGCGGGGTTTTTTTATCGCTTTCGCCGCAGGTAAATGTAAAACGCCCCGCCGCCGCCATGGCGTTTATGCGCGGGAACCACATCCAGCACCAGAGGACGCAGCGTAGGCAGTTTCACCCATTCAGGCAGGCTTTGCCGCAGCACACCCTGCCGCACCGGCATGATCCCGTCATCCGCCACGTGCTTGCCTTTTCCGGTGATCACCAGTGCCAGCCGTTTCCCCGCCCCGTGGCAATGCAGCAAAAAATGCGTCAGCTCTGTCTGCGCCTCAGCCGCCGTCATGCCATGCAGATCCAGCCGTGCGTCCGGGCGCAGTTTGCCGCGCTTCATACGTTGATAATGTTTGTGATCCATCTGCGGGGTGGAAGCCGGTTCCGCTCCGTGTGAAACTGTGATTTTCGGTTCTGCCCGATGCCCGCCAATCCGTGTCAGAGGTTTGATCGGGCGCGGCGGGCGTGAAGGCGGCTCGACCTCGTCAGGAACATAGTCGAATCCGTCACGCAAAGGCGTGGCGGTCCGGGCGACGCGGGACCAGACCTCTCGGTCTTCTTCGCTCAGCTTCCCTCCGCGACGCCGCACAAGTTCATTCCCCCGTGCCGACCAGCAGCCAATTCGGATTTTCACCGCCCATCAGGCGCGCGAACGTCCAGATATCTGTCTGACGTTTGATTGTATCCGGGTCCCCTTCGACAATCCGGCCTTCGGCATCTTTAACAACCGAGGTTAGCTCGCCGACAAATTTCATCGTAATCTCGGCCTCGCTGTTGTCGGCGTCGAATTTTGCATCCCGCAAGGTTATTTCGCGGACACCAACAAAACTGGCATCGACTGTCAGGCCCTTATCCGCCCGGTCATTGATCGCAGCGGCGAAAGACTCGTAAACGTCAGGTGCCAGATATTGCTGCAGAAACTCCAGATCGCCTTTTTCGTATGCCATCAGAATCATTTCATAAGCCTGCCGTGCGCCATGGGCGAATTCGGATACGGAAAATGACGGCTCTGATCGTTTCATTGCCGCCAGGGCTTTGCCGGCGATACTGTCAACATCAACATGATCGGCAATATCGCGATCCTCGCCCCCACCTTCGATCACCTCGAATTGATCCCGGCTGCGCTTAGTGGTTTTGGGCGCCGTCTTGGGCTGTCCTTCAAACCCGTCACGGGTTCCCAGGATATTGCGCAGACGCAGTACCAGAAATAGGGCAACTGCGGCTAGGATCAGGATATTCAGTAATGGCGAATTCATTCGCGGGTCCTTTCGAAAAATCGGGCCAGCCGTGGAATTTCGGCGATTTGGTCCCTATGTAAGCATGGTAACGGGTCAAGTCCACCATGGGATACGGCCATAAAAGAGGTGTTGGTTCACATGTGGTTATTTTTACTGCTGGCGTTTGTGCCAATCATTGAAATCGCCCTGTTTATTCAGGTCGGCGGTTTTATCGGTCTGTGGCCGACATTGGGGATTGTGGTGCTGACAGCGTTGGCCGGATCGCTGCTGCTGCGCACGCAAGGCATGATGACGATGCAGAATCTGCAGAACTCGATCAACGAAGGGCGCAATCCCATGGATCCGATTGCCAACGGGGCGTTTATCCTCGTGGCCGGGATTTTACTGATGACGCCGGGGTTCTTCACCGACGCGCTTGGCTTATCGCTGTTGATTCCGCCGATTCGGCACATGGTAATCAAACAGATGGCGGACCGGCTGCGGGCTTCGGCAACGGTTTACACAAGCGGTTTTGACGCGCGCCCGGCGTCGGAAACAACCGTTGAAGCGGATTACGAAATTATTGACGAGCCCACCGTTCGACGAGACGACAGCAAATGGCGGCGCGACGACTAAGGCGGTTGTAGCCTCTGCCCTTGTCTGCTATGCCCGCTGCCGATGAATTTAACCCGATAGGATTCCAATATGGCCGAAGAAACCCAAGGTAATGGCGCTGCGCCCGCCACGCCGCCGCTGCCACCCAAAGTTCAGATCCTGAACCAGTATATCCGCGATCTCTCTTTCGAGAATATCGCCATGCAAAAGGGTATGAAGCCCGGTGCAACCCCGCAGTTTAAGGTCCAGGTGGCGCTCGACGCCCGCAAGGTTGGCGAGAATTACGAGGTTATCAACAAGCTGACAGTCACCGGCACCGCCGATGACAAAGAAATTTTTATCCTCGAGATCGACTATGCCGGACAGTTCAAGATCGAAAATGTTGCCGAGAACCAGGTCCACCCGATCCTGATGATCGAATGCCCGCGCCTAATGTTCCCGTATCTGCGCCGCGTGGTTGGCGATTTGACGCGTGACGGTGGTTATCCGCCGCTCAATCTCGACAATATCGACTATGCAACGCTGTATCGGAACGAACTGACGCGCCGCGCACAGGAGCAGGCGAAAAACGCCACTGTGTCCTGATACGAAAGATGTTTTGAAGATGAGGCGGCCTTCGGGTCGCCTTTTTTATTGGGGCGTTACGCGATCCCCCAAGCTTTCGGCGCAAGGCGGGTGATCTACACCCTTCACCAAAGCGCCGCGTCGCCCAGCTTTTCCACGAATTCTTTATGCGCCGCGCGTTCCGCATCGGTAATGCGTTCTGCCAACGGCGTCGGTCGTTTCGGCGGCGTCCAGTCCCCGCCACCATCAGCATCAGCACCACCTGACACCAACGACAGGACCAGCCCCGGCTGCCGTCCGCCGATCAGCTCCAGATAGACCTCGGCCAGTATCTCGGAATCGAGCAACGCCCCGTGCAGTTCGCGCTCCGTCGTGATCCCGAACCGTCTGCATAACGCATCCAGCGAGTTTTGCGCCCCCGGAAATTTTCGTCGTGCGATTTCCAGCGTATCGACGGATTGGCTGGGGGGAAGTTGTGGTTTCGATGCCCATTTCAGCTCCGCATTCAGAAATTTCATGTCGAAAGAGGCGTTATGCGCCACCAACTTCGCATCGCCAACGAAATCGAGGAAATCCTGCGCGATATGGGCGAAAACCGGGTAATCCTTCAGGAAATCAATCGACAGCCCATGCACCTGAAACGCGCTTTCCGGCATATCTCGTTCAGGGTTGATATATTGGTGATATGTCTTGCCGGTGGGCACATGGTTGAACAGCTCCACGCACCCGATTTCCACGATCCGGTCGCCGCCATCCGGGTCGAACCCGGTGGTTTCGGTGTCCATCACAATCTCACGCATGGCCGCTCCTGATTTCCTCAATCAGATCATGAACCGCCGCGCTGGCGTGGTCCAGCCCTTTCCCCGTGTCGATGATGAAATCGGCACGCGAACGTTTGTCAGCGTCCGGCATTTGTTTGGCCAGCAAAGCCTCGAAGGCGCGTTGGTCCATGCCGGGCCGGGCCATTACCCGCTCGCGGATCACATCCGGCGCGGCTGTAACAACAAGAACCCCGTTCATCTCCGCGTCCGCGCCAGTTTCGAACAGCAGCGGGATGTCACAAACAACCAGCCCGTCGGCATTGGCTACAAATCTGGCTCTATCTGCCTGCACCAGCGGATGGATCACCGCCTCGACCTGCGCTAGCAAGCCGGGGTCCGCCAGTATTGCCTCGCGCAACCGACTGCGATCAACATGGCCATCAACAATGGCTGCCGGGGTAAGGGCCTCGATGGCCCGAACACCGGCACCCCCTTTGGCATATAGATCATGCACAACCGCATCCGCATCCCAAACCGGCACTCCGGCGTCGCGGAAAAATCCTGCTGTTGTGGTCTTCCCCGACCCGATCACTCCGGTCAGTCCCAGCACATATTTCACGCCAGCACCGCCGCGCGCAGCTCTTCATCGACCACCGGCGTTACCCCGAACCAGCCTTCGAACCCCGGGACCGCCTGCCACAGCAACATCCCTAACCCGTCAACAATTTGCAGCCCGCGCGCTTCTGCCCGCGCCAAAAACGGTGTGATTAACGGCGTATAAACAATATCCGTCGCCAGCGCCCCATCCGGGGCTTCGTCGAGCGATAGTTTCAACTCTCCCTGCCCTTCCATCCCCAGCGAGGTTGTGTTCACGATGGTCTTTGCCCCTTTGACGGCATCATTCTGCAAATGCCACTCGACGACCTTCACCCGCGCCCCGAAATGATCCGCCAGGGTTTCGGCCCTGAATTTGGTGCGATTAGTCAAGCGCAGCTCCGGCACCCCGGCTTCCAGCAGCGATTCCACCACCGCCCGCGCCGCGCCGCCTGCCCCAAGAACCAGCGCCGGACCCGCCGCCGGATCCCAGTTCGGCGCACCGGCCCGCAGATTCTGGATAAAACCGTACCCATCGGTATTGTCTGCCCCGATCGTTCCGTCGGGATGAAAATACAGCGTATTCGCCGCCCCGATCAGTGCCGCACGATCCGTCACACTGTCGGCCAGTTCCACTGCGGCCTCCTTATGCGGGATCGTCACATTCACCCCGCGCCAACCCTTCGTCGCTAAATCACGTACACCGTCCGCGAACGCTTCGGGCGATAGCTCCACCCTTTCATAGGTTCCGTCGATTCCGTATCTCTTCAGCCAGTGGCCATGCAGGATCGGTGATTTTGAATGTTTGATCGGATAGCCGATCACGCCCGCTTTTAATGTCATGTCAAACCAATGTTTCGGCTACGCAGAAAATCCAATACCGCCAGTAATGGCAGACCCAAAACTGAAAAGTAATCCCCTTCAACATGCGCAAATAGCTGCGCCCCTGCACCTTCCAGCTTGTAAGCCCCGACCGTCGTCAGCAGGTCATCCCCTTGCTGCGCCACATAGTCCGCCAGAAAGGCGTCGGAGAAATTCCGCATCGACAGCCGCACCCGACCGATATTGCGCCATACCGGCGCGGCCTCTTCATAGATCACGACTGCCGACAACAACTCATGCGTTTTGCCGCGCAGAAACCGCAATTGTTCTGCCGCTTGATCCAAATCTCCGGGTTTTTCAAATAGTTGTCCTTCGCACACCAGAACCTGATCCGCACCGATCACCAGATCGTCGGGTCGGCGTACCGCGACCTGTCTGGCTTTGGCCTCTGCCAGCGCATCGGCGATGTCGCGCACTGGGGCAACTTCGTCCAGCATCACCTCTCGGATGGCACCCTCATCAACTCTTGCCGGGTCAATATCGAATTCCAGCCCGGCATTTCGCAACATTTCTGCCCGAACTTCGGACCCGGATGCCAGCACCAGCATTATTCCCCCTCCGCCAAGATTGCCCGGATTGCGGCAGCCGTTTCCTCAATCGACCGCCGTGTCACATCAATCACCGGCATTTTGTATTTTTCAAAGAACAGGCGCGCCGCTGACAATTCCTCCTGAATATCCTCCCGCCCTGCGTAGGTATCCACATCCGGATTGCCCAGTGCTTTCAGCCTGGTTTGGCGTACCTGCGTCAAACGTGTCGGGCTGGCGATCAGGCCAATCGCCGGAACACCCGCCGCCAGCGCCTCGTCAAAAGAGGGCGGCAGCTCCTGCCCCGGGACCAGCGGCACATTCGCCGCGCGAATGCCCTGGTAGGCCAGGTAAATGCAAGTTGGCGTTTTCGACGTCCGGCTGACCCCCACAAGGATTACATCCGCCTGTTTCAGGTAATCGGCACTCAGCCCGTCATCATGGGAAATCGCGTAGTCAATCGCCAACACCCGGTCCAGATAGGATTTATCCACCTGATACTGCCGCCCCGGCTGTCGCGAGGGCTGCTTCCCCTCCAACCCGACAAAGGCTTGTGTCACATGATCCAGCAAAGGAATAATCGGTGTCCCCACCTGCTCGCAGGCTGTTGTAAACAGATCGACAATCGCCGGGTCAATTACCGTGTGCAGGACAATATCTGCCTCGTCCACATGGGGCAGCAGGGTTTTCGCCCGCTCGATATTGCGCACGAAAGTCAGCAGCTGGGTTTCAAACTGCATTCCCGAGAACTGTGCCTTTACCGCATTCGCCGCGGCGGACACGGTTCCCCCGGTCGAATCTGAAATCAGCACGATTTTATAGCTTTTCTCCACCCGACCCTCTTGTGGATAAATCCGTTGGTAACTGCTGTGGTATCAGGTGGGTATCCACAGGGCAATTTGATCGTCACGTTTTTCCCGGTTCTGTCCGGATTCCATACGCGGTTTTTCCCTGTGGGTGAGTTTTCGATCCAACTGTGGATCAAATCCGTATCTGTCAGGGAAATATACAGAATAATGATGGGAAAACCCTGTGCAAAACTTTGGAAACGCGGTAATCCACACTTTCCACGTCACCTACTAACCACCACCACTTTCTTAAATATATATTATATAAGAGGGAACATGACCGGTCCGAGTAAAACCCTGCTTCGCACATTGGCTGGGGAGAGCCTGAAAACCCCTCCGGTTTGGGTGATGCGTCAGGCAGGACGCTACCTGCCGGAATATCGCGAAGTGCGTGAACAGGCAGGCGGGTTTCTGGACCTCTGTTACAATCCCGATTTCGCGACCGAGGTGACATTGCAGCCGATCCGCCGGTTCGGGTTCGACGCTGCGATCCTGTTTGCCGACATTCTTCTGATCCCGCAGGCGCTGGGCATGGATTTGTGGTTCGAAACCGGTGAAGGCCCGCGCCTGAACCCGATCAGCTCCGTTGATCAGTTGCGCGGCAAGGATGATATTCACGAGACGCTGAACCCAATCTATGAAACGGTCGGTCGTTTATCCGAAGAGCTTCCCGCTGAAACGACCCTGATCGGATTTGCTGGTGCGCCCTGGACAGTTGCCACCTACATGATTGCCGGTCGCGGGACTCCGGATCAGGCGCCGGCGCGGCGTCTGATGTATGAAAATCCCGAAGGATTTGCCGCCATTATTGAGCGCGTGACTAATGCAACAATTGAATACCTGTCGCGACAGGTTGATGCCGGGGCTGAGGTTATCAAGATATTTGACAGCTGGGCCGGTGCATTGGGCGGGTCTCAGTTTGAACGTTTTGCCTTGAAACCAGCGATCCGCATTGCAACCGAGCTCAAATCCCGTCATCCCGGCCTTCCCGTTATCGGATTCCCACGCGGATCCGGGGGTGGTTACCTGTCGTTCGCCAACAGCGGTGCGTTCGACGCGCTGGCCATGGATACCTCTATCCCTGCGGACTGGGCTCGTGACGTGTTGCAACCCAAAGTCGCCGTACAAGGCAACCTTGATCCGATGCATATGGTGACGGGGGGTCAGGCATTGGAGGACGAAACCAAACGGTTGCTAGATATTCTCGGGCAAGGCCCATATATCTTCAATCTCGGTCACGGGATCACACCTGATGCAGATCCGAAGAACCTTGAAAAAATGCTAAAAGTTATAAGGGGTTAACATGTCTGACCTGCTTGCCTCACTTTACCCGTGGACGCTCGCGCTGCACATCGTTTCCGTGATCAGCTGGATGGCCGGTATGTTCTACCTGCCCCGCCTGTTTGTCTATCACGCCGAAAAGGCTGAGCCAGGCTCGTACATGTCCGAGAATTTCAAGCTCATGGAATATCGCCTTTTGAGGGTCATCATCAATCCGGCGATGGCTGCGACTTGGATCTTCGGCCTGATGCTGGTTTTTACCCCCGGCATTGTCGACTGGTCCTCCATATGGCCCTGGGTCAAAGGCGCTGCGGTGATCATGATGTCCGGCTTCCATGGCTGGCTATCGGCTCGGCGTAAAGATTTTGCTGCGGACAAGAACACCCGCTCTGGCAAAACCTACCGTATCGCCAATGAGATCCCGACGGTTTTGATGCTGATCATCGTGTTCATGGTTGTCCTCAAACCCTGAATCATTGACATTTTCAAAATTTCGATCATATAGGCGAGTAAGCACGGGCGGTCCTCGCCCAGTATGTGCGTTTCCGAACGTAAAAAATGACTCCCCTACAAGGCACAAAATATGTCTAACCTCTTTGATATGAAACAACTTTCCCTCGCCGAGTTAAAGGCGAAGACCCCGGCTGACCTGCTGTCCATGGCCGAGGAGCTGGAGATCGATAACGCCTCCACCATGCGCAAGGGCGACATGATGTTCGCCATCCTGAAAGAAATGGCCGAGGAAGGTGTCCAGATCTACGGCGATGGCGTGATGGAGGTGCTGAAAGACGGTTTCGGCTTCCTGCGCTCCCCCGCCGCCAACTATCTGGCCGGACCCGAAGATATCTACGTCTCCCCCGAACAGATCCGCAAATTCTCCTTGCGCACGGGCGACACGGTTGACGGGGAAATCAAGGCGCCCGAAGAAGGTGAACGCTATTTCGCACTGGTTGATGTTACCTCGATCAATTTCGAGGAACCGGAAAAAGCCAAACACAAGATCAACTTTGATAACCTCACGCCGCTTTACCCGGATGAGCGCCTGAAAATGGAAATCGAAGACCCGACGATCAAGGACATGACCGCGCGCGTCATCGACTTGGTGGCACCCATCGGTAAAGGCCAGCGGTCCCTGATCGTGGCCCCGCCCCGTACCGGTAAAACCGTGATCCTGCAGAACATCGCGCACTCCATCGAAAAGAACCATCCGGAATGTTTCCTGATCGTGCTTCTGGTCGATGAACGGCCCGAAGAGGTGACGGACATGGAACGCTCCGTGAAGGGCGAGGTTGTGGCGTCAACGTTTGATGAACCTGCCGCGCGTCACGTGCAAGTTGCTGAAATGGTTATCGAAAAAGCCAAACGGCTTGTTGAGCATAAACGCGATGTGGTCATACTGCTGGATTCCATCACCCGTCTGGGCCGCGCGTTCAACACGGTTGTGCCATCATCTGGCAAGGTTCTGACCGGTGGTGTGGATGCCAACGCCCTGCAACGCCCGAAACGTTTCTTCGGTGCCGCGCGAAATATCGAGGAAGGTGGATCGCTGACCATTATCGCCACCGCGCTGATCGAAACCGGCTCGCGTATGGACGAGGTTATCTTCGAGGAATTCAAAGGTACCGGTAACTCCGAGGTCGTTCTGGATCGCAAGATCGCCGACAAACGCGTTTATCCGGCCATCGACATTCTCAAATCCGGTACGCGGAAGGAGGATCTGCTGGTCGACAAGGGTGACCTCACCAAGACTTTCGTCCTCCGTCGTATCCTCAACCCGATGGGGACAACGGACGGGATCGAATTCCTGCTCGGCAAGTTGAAACAGACCAAGTCGAACGCGGAATTCTTCGATTCCATGAATACCTGACGGGTATCATGTACCGCTTAGATACCCGGGCAATCGCTCGGGTATTTTTGTTTAATATCAAGGGCTTGATATGGATACGATATATGCATTAGCCAGCGCACGCGGGCGGTCCGGAGTGGCCGTTATTCGCGTGTCCGGGCCAGATGCGTTTTCTGCCTCTGCCCGGTTGATGTCCGATCTGCCTGACGGCCGTGGCGTTCGTGTGATCCGCGATCTTAACGGCGCAGCCATCGATGAAGCCCTAATCCTGACCTTCGAAAAAGGCGCCAGTTTCACGGGTGAGGCGGTTGTCGAATTTCATACACACGGATCCGCTGCGGTTGTCGCCGCCCTGCTCCGCACCCTGTCAGACGCCGGACTGCGTCTCGCCGATGCCGGTGAATTTACACGACGCGCGCTGAATAATGGCCGCCTTGACCTCGCACAGGTCGAAGGCCTCGCAGATTTGATTGACGCAGAAACCGAAGCCCAGCGACGGCAGGCGCTCCGTATCATGCGCGGAACCTTGTCGGATGCTTGCGAAACCTGGCGGCAGGACCTTGTCCACGCTATCGCTCTGCTGGAAGCCACCATCGATTTCGCTGACGAGGATGTTCCTGTTGACGTCATGCCAGAGGTCCTCACCCGCCTCCGCCGTGCGCGCGGATCGATGCAGGAACAGGTCGCTGGGGCGGCGGTTGCCGAACGCATCCGCGACGGGTTTGAGGTCGCAATCCTCGGGCGTCCAAATGCTGGAAAGTCTACTCTTCTCAATATGTTAGCGGGTCGTGAGGCTGCGATAACCTCGGAAATTGCCGGCACCACCCGTGACGTGATCGAGGTCAGAATGGACCTTGGTGGCCTACCCGTTACCCTGTTGGATACCGCAGGACTGCGGGACTCGGATGATCAGATCGAAGCCCTTGGCGTGGCCCGCGCCAAGCAGCGTGCAGACGACGCCGACCTCAGGATATTCCTGCTGGATGATGCGGGTCTAGAGCCGCTCGGCGTCACCCCCCTGCCTGGCGATATTATTGCCCACGGTAAGGCGGACCTGGCCCACGCGAGCGGTTTGGCGATCTCCGGCAAAACCGGCGCTGGCATCGATGAACTTCTGGCGGCCCTCACGACCGAACTTGATTCCCGCGCGGCTGGGGCCACATCGTTGGTGCGCGAACGACATCGACTGGCGCTTGCGGGTGGAATTTCTGCTTTGGATCGCGCTGAATCTCATATAGAGGCAGGGTCCGAATGGGCCGAGCTCGCCGCCGAAGAGATGCGCCAGGCGCTTCGGGCGCTCGATATGCTGGTCGGTCGGGTGGATGTTGAAAATGTGCTGGATGTGATATTCTCCAGCTTCTGTATCGGGAAATAGGTGTTTCACGTGGAACATGGGTTTGATGTCATTGTCATTGGCGGTGGTCACGCCGGGTCGGAAGCCGCTCAGGTCGCCGCCCGTCTGGGTGCGCGTACGGCTCTGGTGACTCACCGGTTCGACAAGATAGGCGAGATGTCCTGCAATCCAGCCATTGGTGGCCTTGGTAAAGGCCATCTGGTTCGCGAGATTGATGCGCTCGACGGGGTCATGGGCCGCGTCGCAGACGCCGCCGCGATCCAGTACCGTTTGCTGAACCGCCGCAAGGGTCCCGCCGTTCAGGGTCCGCGTACGCAGGCCGATCGGAAGCTCTACCGTCAGGCTATGCAGCGGGAGTTTACGGGGCGCGATAATCTGTCCGTGATCGAAGGCGAAGTTTCTGATTTCCTTATGAAAAACGGCGCTGTTTCTGGCGTGATTCTGGCGGACGGATCCGAAGTCCCTGCCCGTGCCGTGGTGCTCACAACCGGCACCTTCTTGCGTGGCGTCATCCATATCGGCGACGAGCATCGTCCCGGCGGCCGGATCGGTGATAAACCCTCCGTCAAGCTGGCCGAGCGGATCGACAGTATGGACCTGCCGCTGGGTCGCCTGAAAACCGGCACCCCACCCCGGCTGGATGGTCGGACGATTGATTGGTCGGTGCTGGAAAGCCAGCCAGCCGATGACGATCCGGTGCTGTTCTCGTTCCTGTCGAAGGGCGTTCAGAACCGTCAGATCGCCTGCGGGATCACCCACACCAATGATCGCACACATCAGATCATCACCGACAATATCCACCGCTCTGCGATGTATAGCGGCAATATTGAGGGCGTTGGCCCCCGCTACTGCCCGTCGATTGAGGATAAGGTTGTCCGGTTCGCCGACAAGGATTCTCATCAGGTGTTTCTGGAACCCGAGGGGCTGGACGATCATACGATCTACCCGAACGGTATTTCGACATCGTTGCCGGTTGAGGTCCAGGAGGCTTATGTGGCCTCCATGAAGGGTTTGGAGAATGCCGTGATCCTACAACCCGGGTATGCCATCGAGTATGATTATGTGGACCCTAGGGCTCTGACGCGCGCTTTGTCTGTTAAATCGGTGGAGGGACTATATCTAGCGGGTCAGATCAACGGCACCACAGGATATGAGGAGGCCGCCGCCCAAGGATTGGTTGCCGGCCTGAACGCCGCACTGGCGTCTTTGGATCGAGATCCCATTTTCTTCGACCGCGCCGACGGTTACATCGGTGTTATGATCGACGATCTGACCACTCGCGGCGTCACTGAACCCTATCGCATGTTCACCTCCCGCGCTGAATACCGTCTGTCCCTGCGGGCCGATAATGCCGACCAACGCTTGACCCCACTGGGAATCGCCGTTGGATGTGTCTCTGAGGAGCGTAAACAGGCGTTTGAAGCCAAAATGACAGCGCTGGAGTCGGCTAACGAGATTTGTCGAAGCCTGACCCTGCTGCCGCGCGAGGCGGCCTCTCACGGGCTGAAAATGAGTCAGGATGGGGTACGGCGAAACGCGCTGGAGTTGCTGGCCTATCCGGATATGTCGCTGAAAAGCCTGGCAGCGATTTGGCCGAACCTGTCAGACATCCCTGTAGACATTGCCCGACAGGTCGAAAATGATGCTCGTTATGCCAGCTATATCATCCAACAGAAAGCCGACGTCGAAGCGATGCGGCGGGATGAGGCTTTGGTCATTCCGAAAGGATTTGATTACGATAACGTGGTTGGGCTGTCGAACGAGGTTCGGGCTAAACTGGCACAAGCGCGACCCGCGACTCTGGCCCAAGCGGAGCGGATGGAAGGGATGACGCCAGCGGCGCTGACCCTGATCCTGGCGCATATCAAGCAGTCCGGTGCGCGGAAGTCGGCATGATCGACCAACTCAATGTTTCACGTGAAACAATTGCCCGACTCGAATCGCTCCGAGACCTTCTTGTCAAATGGAACCCACGGATAAATCTAGTAGCTAAATCCACCATCGAAGATGCCTGGCAACGACATATAGTGGATTCAGCACAGATATGGCCTTTGGCGGACTCCCAGGCACAACGATGGTTGGACATTGGTTCCGGTGCGGGATTTCCGGGTCTTGTCATCGCCGCCATTGCAGCAGAAAAGGCGCCACACATGCAAATTGCCCTTGTCGAAAGCGATCAGCGGAAAGGTGTTTTCCTGCAAACCGCCGCCCGAGAGATGGGGATCAGTCCGACAATTCTGTCCGAACGTATCGAATCCCTTGCGCCGCAAAACGCCGACATTCTGTCTGCCCGCGCTCTTGCACCGCTGGAAAAGCTGCTGGAATTCGCCGAGCAGCACCGAAACCCCAATGGAATATGCCTTTTTATGAAAGGCGCAAATGCGGATTCGGAATTGACCTCGGCGGCTGCATCTTGGCATATTTCAGCAGAGAAATTTCCCAGTATGACCGACTCGAACGCTGTCATACTCCGTATCGGAGAGATGAAACGTGCCTGACGCGACCCGCAAGCCCCAGATCATTGCCGTGGCGAACCAAAAGGGTGGCGTGGGGAAAACCACGACGGCGATCAACCTTGGCACGGCGCTAGCGGCTGTGGGGCGCAAGGTGCTGCTGATCGACCTTGACCCACAGGGCAACGCGACGACGGGACTGGGGGTTAACAAGGATGATGCCGAATACACCACGTATGACCTGCTGACCGGTACGCCGCTATCGGCGGTGGAGACGGAAACGCAGGTGCCTAACCTTTATATTACGGCCTCAACACAGGATCTGAGCTCGGCTGACATGGATCTGATGAACGACCCGCAGCGCCTGAAAAAGTTGCGGATCGCGCTGGAAAGGGCGAATGTTTACGATTACGTGCTGATTGACTGTCCGCCCTCGTTGAACTTGCTGACGATCAACGCAATGGTCGCAGCGGATTCCGTGCTGGTGCCGTTGCAATGCGAGTTTTTCGCGCTGGAGGGACTGTCGCAGCTAATGACCTCCATCCGTGAAATCAAACAGACGCAGAACCCGTCGCTGCGGATGCAGGGGATCGTGCTGACCATGTATGATCAGCGCAACAATCTGTCAGGGCAGGTGGAGGCCGACGTGCGCAATAACCTCGGTGACCTGGTGTATGAAACGATTATCCCGCGCAATGTGCGCCTGTCTGAAGCGCCGTCGCACGCGATGCCAGCGCTGATCTACGACCACAAAAGTGCAGGTGCGATTGCCTATCAGAAGCTGGCGGCAGAGTTGTTGCGGCGGATGGAAGATAACGTTGCAGCGTAGCTAACATATTGAAAAGATTGATAAATGGCTGAAAAACCAAAGAATAAGGGACTGGGACGCGGGCTGTCATCATTGTTGGCAGACGTAAATATGGACGCGTCACCCGAAACCAAATCTATGCCGGTAAGTGCGGACCGAAGCCTGCCTATCGAGAAGGTGCATCCGAACGTTCAGCAGCCGCGGCGGAGTTTCACAGAAGAAGAAATGGGCGAGCTGAAACGCTCGATCATGGAAAAGGGGATCATCCAGCCGTTGATCGTGCGACCGCATCCGGAAAAGGCCGGAGACTGGGAGATCGTCGCCGGCGAACGCCGCTGGCGGGCGGCGATGTTGGCGGAGCTACATGAAGTGCCCGTCATCGTCCGGGATCTCGATGATATGGAGGTTGCGGAAATCGCGCTGATTGAAAATATCCAGCGTGAAGACCTGAGCCCCTATGAGGAGGCCAAAGGCTATCAGCATCTGATGAAGCGGTTCGGGCATACGCAGGAGCAGATGGCGCAGGCGATGGGGAAATCGCGGAGCTATATTGCTAACTTATTGAGATTGTTGAATCTTCCTGACGAGGTGCTGGGCTACTTGCGTGATGGGAAACTGACAGCAGGACACGCGCGGGCGCTGGTTAATGCGGACAATGCGGCGGAGCTGGCGCGCCGGATCATAAAGGGCAACCTGTCGGTGCGCGAAGTCGAGGCGCTGATGCGCAAGCGCGATACCACGCCTGAGAAAGCACCGAAGACCGCGCCGCAAAAAGATGCGGACACGAAGGCGCTGGAGGGCGATCTGAGTGCGCATCTGGGCGCGAAAGTTGTGATTGATCACAAACCGGGCGGGCAGGCGGGTGAGCTGCGGATCAAATATCGTGATCTGGAGCAGCTTGATGCACTGTGCCGGAAACTGACCGACTAAAGCAGTTCGCGGAGTAAGGCGTTGAGGACGGGGCGACCTTTGGTCGTGGCCTTGAGGTGGCGGTTAGTCATCTCAAGATAGCCATCGTCAATCAGAGGCGTGATACGTGCGGTGTCGAGTTGACCGCCAAGTGCCGTGAAACGGTCCATTTCGGTTCCCTCAGTCAGGCGGAGGGACATTAAAAGATACTCGGTCGTCTGATCCTCGGCAGTAAGGGGCGTGGTTTCGGATAGGCCGTCGCCTTGGGCCTCGACTGTGTCGAGCCAACGGTTTGGAGAGCGGTATGCCTCTGTCGCAAAGCGTTGATTTTGTTTAGTAATACGGCCATGTGCGCCGGGGCCCACGCCGATATAGTCGCCGTATCGCCAATAGATCAGATTGTGCTGGCTTTCCGCACCGGGGCGGGCGTGGTTTGATATTTCGTAGGCGGGAAGGCCTTTGTGATCACAAATCTCCTGCGTGGCGAAATACATGTCGGCGGCGAGGTCGTCTGCGGGCAGGTCGCGCAGTTTTCCGGCGGTATACATGTCCCCGAACCGCGTGCCGTCTTCGATAGTTAGCTGATACAGCGACAGGTGATCGACGGCCATGTCTAGGGCCTCGGTCAGCTCGGCGCGCCAGTCTGCCAGCGTCTGGCGCTGGCGGGCATAGATCAAATCAAAACTGACACGATCAAATTGGTCGCGGGCGATGTCAAAGGCGGCGCGGGCCTCGGCGACGGTGTGCATCCGGCCCAGCGCCTTCAAATGGTCGTCGTTCAGCGACTGGATTCCCATGGAGATACGGTTGACCCCGGCGTCGGCATAGGCCGCGAAGCGCGCAGCTTCAACAGAGGTCGGATTGGCCTCCAGCGTGATTTCGGCTGACGGCGCCAGTGTCCAGACTTTACCGATTGTTTCGATGACTGCGGCCACGGTTTCGGGCGGCATCAGGGACGGGGTGCCGCCGCCGAAAAAGATGGTGTCGACGGTGCGGCCTGAAGTTTCGTGGGCTTGGGTAGTCAGGTCCTGAACCAGTGCGCGACGCCAACGATCCTGATCAATCTCGCGCGAAACGTGGGAATTGAAGTCACAATAGGGGCATTTGTGCAGGCAGAAGGGCCAGTGGACATAGATGCCGAAGCCCGCATTTTGCCAGTCATTCATTCGCGGTACGCGGTGACTTCGATTTCGATCTTCATTTCCGGTTTGACCAGCCCGGCAATGACCATTGTCGCGGCGGGGCGGATCTCGCCCATCGCTTCGCCAAGGGCGGGGGTGACTTCGTCGACCAGCGCGATATCGGTGACGGTATATTGGACGCGGACGATGTCCTCCATGGTGAAACCGGCCTCTGCCAATACGCCGTTTATGGTTTTCCAGCAGTTGCGGGCTTGGTCGACGACGTTTTCCGGCATTTCCATAGTGGTGTAGTCGTAACCTGTGGTGCCGGCGACGAAACACCAGTTACCTTTGACCACAGCGCGGGAATAGCCGACGGTTTTTTCAAATGGCGAGCCTGAGGAGATACGTTTCATGCAAAGCATCCTTTCACAAGTTTTGCAAAAGCGTCAGCACGGTGGGAGATTTCGTTTTTCTTCCACCGATCCATTTCGCCCAGCGTTATATCATAGCCCTCTGGGATAAACATCGGATCATAGCCGTGACCCTGATCACCGCGCATTGGCCAAGTGACACGGCCTTCGATTTTGCCCTCGAACACTTCGTCATGACCATCGGGCCATGCGAGCACCAGTGTGCAGCGGAAACGGGCGGTTCTGGGGTGGGGGGCGCTTATCGCCTCCAGCTTGTCATGCACCTTGGTCATGGCCATCGGGAAATCACGACCATTGGGCGTTTCGGCCCAGTCGGCGGTGTAGACACCCGGCGCACCGTCGAGCGCGTCGATTTCGATGCCGCTGTCATCCGCCAAAGCAGGCAAACCAGATGCCTTCGACGCCGCATGTGCCTTGATCCGTGCGTTGCCGATGAAATTGTCTTCGGTTTCTTCCGGCTCAGGCAGATTCAGCGCCTTATTCGACGTGATTTCAATGGCATAGGGCTCCAGAAGGCGTTCGATTTCTTCCAGTTTCCCCTGATTATGGGTCGCCACCAGCAGCTTCGGTTCGGTGAATTTCCGCATTACGCAGTGGCGGCTTTCTGGGCAGCGATCAGCTCGGCCACACCTTTGTCGGCGAGGTCCATCAGCTGATTAAATTCGTCGCGGCTGAAAGTTGCCCCTTCAGCAGAGCCTTGCAGTTCCACCAGACCGCCAGACCCTGTCATGACGAAATTTGCGTCTGTGCCGGCTTCGGAATCCTCGGCATAATCCAGATCAAGCACGGGCTGGCCGGCATAGATACCGCATGAAACAGCAGCGACATGATCAGTCAACGGATCGGTTGTCACGTCACCAGCCGCCATCAGCTTATTGACGGCCAGTCGCAGCGCGACCCAGCCGCCGGTGATGGAGGCACAGCGGGTACCGCCATCGGCCTGAATAACATCGCAGTCGACGGTGATTTGACGTTCGCCAAGGGCGACGCGGTCAACACCAGCGCGCAGGGAGCGTCCGATCAGACGCTGAATTTCCACAGTCCGGCCACCCTGTTTGCCCGCCGTCGCCTCGCGTCGCATCCGCGATCCGGTGGAGCGGGGCAACATGCCGTACTCGGCTGTGACCCAGCCCAGACCGGAATTGCGCAGGAACGGCGGCACACGTTCCTCCAACGATGCGGTGCAAAGCACATGCGTATCGCCGCATTTGATCAGGCACGACCCTTCAGCATGTTTGGTTACGTTGGTTTCAATAACGATGTCGCGCATCGCGTCGGTGGCTCGGCCGGAAGGGCGCATAAATATCTCCTCTTTTCGCGTGGTTTAACGAATGCTTGGCCATGCGTCTACGGCGGTGATTGACCCCGCGCCCGCGAATTCCTATTTTCGCGGCTGGCTAGGGAGTCGTGATGACCGAACAAACCCCGATCGCAGACCTGACCGAGCGCAGCCGCGAAGTGTTCCGCCAGATAGTCGAATCTTATCTGGAGAATGGCGAACCCGTGGGATCGCGTACATTGACACGGACGCTACCGGAGAAAGTATCGGCGGCGACGATCCGAAATGTGATGCAGGATCTGGAGCATCTGGGCCTGCTGGACAGTCCACACACATCCGCCGGGCGGGTGCCGACGCAGATGGGACTACGGTTGTTTGTTGACGGACTGTTGGAGGTTGGGTCGGTGTCCGGCAAGGAACGGACCGAGATCGAGCGGTCGCTGAACAGCAACGAACAGGATATTGGCGGGCTGCTGGACAAGGCAGGGGACATGCTGTCTGGTCTGACGCATGGGGCGTCACTGGTGCTTGCGCCGAAAACCGAAGCGCCGATCAAGCATCTGGAATTTGTCTCGCTCTCGCCGGAGCAGGCCTTGGTGGTTCTGGTCACCGCAGATGGCCATGTTGAAAACCGCCTGTTCAAACCGCCCGTTGGTCTGACCCCCAGCGCCATGCGCGAAGCCGCGAATTTCCTAAACAATATCCTGCAGGGTCACACCATGTCTGAAATCCAGACAGTTGTGGCGCGAGAGATTAAACAGCGCCGACAGGAATTGGACGAGCTGGCGCGACATCTGATCGAGGACGGCACGGCGATCTGGGTTGACGATCACGATGGGCATGATCGTCTGATCGTGCGGGGGCGATCCAACCTGCTGGACGAATCAGGCGTTGATCTGGACCGCATCCGGCAGCTGTTTGATGATCTGGAACGGAAGCGCGATCTGGCACATTTGCTTGATCTGACCGAAGAGGGCGACGGAGTCCGCGTCTTTATCGGGTCAGAGAATAAACTTTTCTCACTTTCGGGTTCCTCTTTGGTGGTCTCTCCCTATATGAACGCCGAAAGAAAAATCATCGGTGCGGTGGGCGTGATTGGACCTACGCGGCTGAATTACGGCCGGATCGTTCCCATCGTTGATTACACCGCACAACTTGTGGGGCGGCTGATTTCCCGCCAGCCCCGGTAAGGAAATTTGGAATGGCGAAGAAAGACGAAGAGTTTCTGGACGATATCGAAGAGGTCGAGGCAGAGATGGAGGCGGAGGAAGATGTCCTCGCCGAGCCGGACCTTGAAAGCCTGATCGAAGAGCGCGACCAGCTGCAGGACCGCCTGATCCGCGCCTATGCGGAACTGGAAAATGTCCGAAAACGGGCTGAACGTGACCGGCGCGAGGCAGAATTGTATGGTGGCAACAAGCTGGCACGCGACCTGCTGTCGGTACATGACAATATGGGCCGGGCGTTGGGGGCGATTGACGATGATCTGCGCGAAAGCGCGGGTGCATTGGTTGAAGGGATCGAACTGACGCAGCGCGAGTTGCTGAATGTTTTCGAGAAACACCACATCCACGTGATTGATCCTGAGATCGGCGAGAAATTCGACCCCAAACTACACCAGGCCATGTTCGAAGCCCCGGTGCCGGGGACGGTGAAGGGAACCATTATTCAGGTGATGGCGACCGGGTTCATTGTCGGGGATCGTTTATTGCGTGCGGCGCAGGTTGGCGTTTCCAGCAATCCGGAAAAGGTCGAGGAGAAATCCGAGGATTAATCCTCGGGATTCTTTTCCTCGGTTCCCAGAAAATCTGCCAGCCGCGTTTGCGCTGACCCCGGACGTAGCGGTTTTTGCTGGCTTTCGTGCGGCGCCCAGCCGGTCAGGAAGATCAGGTCGAACGTGGCTTCGATCCGGCCATTGACCGTATAATTCTGAGCATAGATTTCGCACGCCCTGAGCAGAGTTGCGCGGCGCAAAGGCGTGCGGCGACGGGACAGCATGATGTTGGTTTCCCCCATCGCACGGAGGTCCTGCATCAGGTGGATGGGTGTTTCGTAGCTGACCGGGATTTCAACGGAGTCGGCAACCGGCAGGGCGAGGCCCGCACGTTGAACCAGCGCGCCGAGGTCACGGATTTCCCCCATGGGCGCGACGCGCGGGGAAAGGCCGCCCTCGATTTCCGTTTCCGCTTCGGCGAAAGCGGTGCGGAGTTCATGCAAGGTCTGGCCGCCAAACAGCACCGCGAGCGCCAGCCCATCGGGTTTGAGCGCGCGACGCATCTGAACGAGCTGCCCGACCGGGTCATTCGCCCAATGCAGCGCCAGCGCATGGATCACCAGATCGTGGGAGGTTTCGGAAAGATTCAGAATATCGGTATCTGGGACGGATTGCAGCGGTAAGCCCAGAAGGTCTTTCCACAGATCCGCTTGTGGTCCGATCACCACACCGTCCTGAAACGGTTTATTAACCTCGTTGAGTCTATCTTTGACAAGCGCTGCGGCCTCCCGATGGAGGAAGTCCCCCCTCTCTGTTGCTCTGGCCCGGCGTGTGGTTAACAAATCCCGATCAAACAGGAGCGGCGGTGTCGGCATATTCCCAAATTCCTTTCGCCGAACAGATAAACCGCCTGTCAGCAAAGGGGAAGGGCGGGTTTCGGCATCTGATTGATATCGCCTATCCGCCGCGCTGTATTGCCTGCGGAGAAATCACCACCGAAGCGGCGCATCTTTGTGCTGCCTGCTGGCGCGAGGCAAGCTTTATCACCGGAACAGTTTGCGAAACTTGCGGGACGCCATTGCCGGGAATCGAGCCGGAGCCGGGCGTGCAGTGTGATGGTTGTCTGCATCACCCGCCAGCCTGGGATCGGGGGCGGGCATTGATGCTCTATGACGGGACCGGGCGGCGGTTGATCCTGTCCTTGAAACATGGTGATCGGACCGATCTGGCGGTGCCTCTGGCAAAGTGGCTGGCGCGGATAGCGCCGGATATGCTGGAGCAGGCAGATATCATTGCGCCAGTGCCTTTGCATTGGCGACGCGGTTTATATCGGCGCTATAACCAATCTGCAGAACTGGCTCGGTTTCTTGCCAGGGGAAGACCCTGCCAATTTACCCCCGACCTGCTGTCCCGTACTCGTAAAACCGTCCCGCAAGAGGGGATGACGCGCGAGGAGCGGTTTGAAAACCAAGCTGGCGCATTTGCTGTGCGCGATGGTGACTTTGTGGGAAAGAATATCCTGCTGATCGACGATGTAATGACCTCGGGTGCAACGCTATCCGGATGTGCCGAAGCCTTACGCGCAGCGGGCGCGGCACAGATCAACGTCCTTGTAATCGCCCGCGTTGCGCGACCGGAATAAAGCTCTATATTTAGGTCGATATATCGGAGCACCCCATGAAACAGGTCGAGATTTACACTACACCTATTTGCGGTTTCTGCACCGCCGCGAAACGTCTGCTGACGCAGAAAGGCGTCACCTTCACCGAAATTGATATAATGCGGACCCCCGAAAAGCGGGCAGAGATGACGCAGCGCTCCATGGGCGGGCGCACGGTGCCGCAAATATTTATTGCCGGAACGCCAATCGGTGGCTGTGATGAGCTTTATGCGCTGGAACGGGCCGGGAAACTGGACCCGATGTTAGCCTGATGCGTGTGGCGCTGGTGCAGATCACGGCGGGCGAAGATCCGGCCGAAAACTGCGCCAAAGTGGAACGCATGATCCGTCAAGCCGCGGAAGGTGGTGCGGAATTCGTCCTGACGCCGGAAAACACCAACATCATCACCTTTGATCGCGACCTACAGGCGAAACGGCTGACCGTCGAGGACGACGATCAAACGCTGGCGCGGCTTAGTGCAGTGGCGGCGGAATTGGGGATTTGGCTGCTGATTGGCTCCCTGGCCGTGAAATCCGGAGACAAACTGGCGAACCGATCCTTCCTAATCGGTCCGGATGGGGCTGCGGTCGCAAAATACGACAAAATCCACATGTTCGATGTGGAGCTGGGCAATGGCGAAAGCTATCGCGAGTCGGCGACCATTCAGGCTGGCAATCAGGCGGTGCTGGCACAAACGGCTATCGGCACGGTGGGCCTGTCGGTCTGTTACGACCTTCGGTTTGCAAAGCTGTATCGCCAGCTGGCGCAGGCGGGGGCGGAAATTTTAACCGTTCCGGCGGCTTTCACGGTTCCAACAGGACAGGCGCATTGGGAAACCTTGTTACGCGCGCGGGCGATTGAAACGGGCAGTTACGTTCTGGCCCCGGCGCAGACGGGTACACATCCGAACGGGCGTAAAACCTATGGGCACTCGCTAGCGGTGGACCCGTGGGGCAAGGTTCTGGCGGATGGCGGCACCACAGAAGGCGTGACTTTTGTCGATCTTGACCTTAACCAAGTGACAGAGGCACGGCGGCGCATCCCGTCGCTGCAACATGACAAGGATTTCGAGCCACCCGATGTCGGATAAACTGTCCAGCGACCCGCTAGCCATCGCCCTTTTCGGGGAAATCACTGCTGTGGACCAGATGGCGCGGACCAAATTCAGTCGCGCCTTGCCGGATGGGATGGAGCTGTCGCATTTCTCGGTTCTGAACCATTTTGCTGGGGTAGGCGGGGAAAAGACGCCCGCGCAACTGGCGCGGATTTTCCATGTGACTAAGGGCGCGATGACCAACACGCTGTCGAAGCTGGAAGCCGCCGGATATATCAATATCCGCCCCGATTGGGATGATGGGCGGCGCAAGTTTGTGTCGATCAGCGAGGCAGGCAAAAAGGCGCGGAACGAGGCGGTTCGCGCCATTGCGCCCGTGTTTGATGATGTGGTCGAGAGTCTGGGGCCGGAAAAAATCCGCGCGATCCTGCCGGTATTGCGGGAGTTACGGGTGTTCATTGGGCAGACTTAATACCCCGCGTCATCTGTCTGGACTCGAGGTGTAACTGCCGGGCGAGCATTTGCCCGCCCGACCGGGCTAGTCCTCGCCCTACCTTTCCCGCTGCATGATATAAAACGATGCCGCGATAATCATTGCTGCCCCGATCCACAGGTTTCCTGTCGGCAGATAACCAAACACCAGAAATCCGGCCAGCACATTCAGCGGCAGTTTCAGATGATCGAACGGCTGGACATAGGACGCATCCGCAACCTCGTAAGCCCGCGCCAGCAGGAATTGCGCCAGCGCGGTCAGCAGTCCGGCCACCAAAATCAGCGCCATCGCGTCATACCCTGGCACGCCGAACCCGCCACCGATTCCGGCAAAGATCGCGTTGACTGGTAGCAATAGCGCCAACAGGTAAACCGTGACTTTTTCTGCCGGTTCAAACCGGGTCAGGCGTTTCATCATGACGGATGACCCCGCCCACAGCATAGCCGCCGCAACGGGCAGTAGCGCGTAGGTCGAAAATCCTTCGGCCCATGGCTCCAGAATAATCAGCCCTCCAGCGAATCCGACCGCTGTCGCCAGCCAGCGTTGCGGCTCTACCTTCTCGCCCAGAAACAAAACAGCCCCCAGCGTCACAAAAAATGGCGAGGTCATGACCAGCGCAATCGCCTGCCAAATTGGCACATGGGCTAAGCCCGCGACCCAGAACTGGATGCCGAGCACCGACAAAACGACCCGCACCAAATGCCAGCCAAAATGTTCGGACCGCAATTGGCGCAATCCATACCGGACCACAATCGGTAGACTGAACATCATTGCCACGAAATATTGCCAGAAGGCCGCCGCTGGAGAGGCCATGCCCATCCCCATCGTCACCATCTGCACTGAAGTATTGACCACCGCAAACGCAATGCCCGCCAGCACCATATACATGGCCCCGCGTACTGCCGGTGATTTGGTAAGTATCTGATCCATCTGTCCCTCCTAGGACGGTCTGAATCAGGGCTACAGGTTAACGGACAGCTTGCGCCGCCGTTTCCCGCTCTCTTCCATCCGGACTTTAACCGTCGGTTCCGGAATTACACCGGATCTGCTGACCTTTGCGTTGCAAAGCGCTCGCGGACTATCACCGCCGGTGGGGAATTTCGCCCCGCCCTGAGAGTTGCCCCGCACGATTGCGGGGTGCGGGTTATTTAGGATGCCTTGCGGGCGGGTGCAAGGTCAGGGTTTAACGCTGGCCGTCACGTAATTCACCGATAGGTCACGATCCGAAATGGACCAGCTCCATTTCACGGGGTTGAAGACGAACCCTTTGCGATCAACCGGTTTTAACCCCGCCTGTTCAATCAGATCGAACAATTCATCCGGCGTAATGAATTTGTCCCACTCATGCGTGCCGCGCGGCAGCCAGCGCATCACAACCTCCGCCCCGAAAATTGCCATGATGTAGCTTTTGGGGTTGCGGTTGATCGTTGACATAACCATCAATCCGCCGGGTTTCAGCAGTTGCTGGCAGGCGGTCAGATAGGCAAGCGGGTCGGCGACATGTTCGACGACCTCCATATTCAGGATAACATCGAATTGCTCACCAGCCTGGGCCAGCGCCTCGGCGGTTGTGTGGCGATAGTCGATATCCAACCCCGACTGTTCAGCATGGATTTGCGCTACAGGAATGTTGCGTTCGGCAGCATCAGCGCCAACAACCGTTGCGCCAAGACGCGCCATGGGTTCGGACAGCAAGCCGCCACCGCAGCCGATGTCCAGAATGCGCAAGCCTTCGAACGGTGTCAGGGAAGTCGCGTCACGATTAAACTCGGCCGTAGTCTGATCAACGATATAGCCCAACCGCACTGGATTCATCAGGTGAAGCGGTTTGAATTTCCCCGCGGGGTCCCACCATTCGGCGGCCATCGCCTCGAACTTGGCAATTTCGGCATCATCGACAGTTGATTTGGTTTGCGTTGCGCTCATTTCCTGTTCCTGCCATGCTTGGCATAGATTCCTACGATTATGATGTGACTATAGATCAAACATGCTGGAACAAGCGAGTGACAAAGGGGCACAACTTCATCGACTTGTCGAACCGTTCGACAAGCGCGAGATCGCAGTTTCTGGTGGCCACACGATCTATCTGGAACAATCGGGCAAGAAAAATGGCGAACCGGTCGTGGTTTTACATGGCGGACCCGGGGGTGGCTGCCATCCCGGGATGCGGCGATTCTTCGATCCGGATCGCTATCGCGTAGTGCTGTTTGATCAGCGCGGATGCGGGAAGTCAAAGCCCCATGCGTCAGTTGATAATAACACCACGTGGGATTTGATCAGTGACATTGAAACGATCCGCGATGCGCTGGGCATTGAAAAATGGGTGGTTTTCGGCGGGTCGTGGGGTGCGACGCTGTCGCTGCTCTATGCGCAAACCCATCCCGACCGGGCACGGGCACTGATCCTGCGCGGTGTGTTCACCATGACGCAGGCCGAACTGGATTGGTTCTATGCTGGCGGAGCAGCGCGCTATTTCCCAGAGGCCTGGCAAACGTTTGTTGACCTGATCCCGGAAGATGAGCGCGATGATCTGGTGGCTGCCTATCACAAACGCCTGTTTGGCGAGGATGACAGTGAGTTGGTGCGCCATGCCCGTGCTTGGGCGCGATGGGAAAATGCGCTGGCGACGATGGATACAAATGGCGTGGGTCATGAGCCGTCTGCCTATTATGCGCGAGCCTTCGCACGGATCGAAAACCACTATTTCACCCATAATGGCTGGCTGCGAGAGGATGGGCAGATCATGAATGACCTGCCCAAGATCGCACATCTGCCTGCCTATATCGTGCAGGGGAGGTATGACATGGTTTGTCCGCCCCACACGGCATATAACCTGCACAAAGCTTGGCCCGGATCGGTGCTACGGCTAGTGAAGGGTGGTCATGCAATGTCCGAACCTGCCATCGCGGCAGAGCTGCTGAATTTCATGGATAACCTTCCGAAAGACCGATAAGTGAGCACCCGCACGGTGCTGCGTATCGGTCTGTGCCTGCTGGTGCTGATCGCGTTTGCGTATCTGGCGAACCAGATCGGCGACTGGCTGACAAGCAAACTGAAAATGGAAATCACCGACGAAAATCGCGGGCTGATCTTTGGCATGACGGCGGCAGCGATTGTGCTTTATGCGCTTTTGATCGCGGTGCCGTTTGTGCCGGGTGTGGAAATCGGCCTTGGCCTGATGATGATGTTCGGGGCGAGTATGGCCTTGCCGGTTTATATCTCAACTGTCTGCGGGTTGAGCCTTGGCTTTGCCACCGGGCGGCTTGTGCCGGAACGGATCATATGCGGTTGTTTCGATTTTCTGGGGCTGACGCGGATCAGTGCGGCGCTGAAGGACATGATGCAAAAACCGGTGAAGGATCGTATGGCAATGCTGACCGCCCGTGCGCCGGATCGAATTGTCCCGTTCTTGCTGCGCAACCGGTATTTGGCGGTGGCGGTGGCAATTAACATTCCCGGCAATACAGTGATCGGTGGCGGTGGGGGGATCGCGTTTATGGCTGGTGCCAGCCGATTGTTCCGCTTCCCGCTTACCTTTCTGGCGATTGCGATTGGCGTTTCACCTGTCCCGGCTTTGGTGTTAGCGTTGGGGTCTGATTTTTTAGGATAGGGGGCATTTATGGAAAAAGTTGACGGTATCGGGGGCGTGTTTTTCCGCGCCAAGGACCCGGCGGCGCTGGCGCGTTGGTATCGCGACAATCTGGGCGTGGACGAGGTTCCGCAGGATTATGACGCAAAAGCTTGGGAAACCAGTGCGGGGACCTGCGTATTCGCGCCATTTCCCGAAGACACAGAATATTTCGGCGCGGGCAAAGCCTTCATGGTGAACTTTCGGGTGCAGAACATGGATGCGATGGTCGCGCAGCTGGAAGCCAATGGAAATTCTGTAGAACGTTCGCCGGAGGCTTACCCCAACGGGCTGTTCGCCTGGGTCATCGACCCCGAAGGCAACAAGATCGAGCTTTGGGAGCCGAAATAAATAAGGGGTGGGAAAATCCCACCCCTACTATGGGCGACGAAATGCAAGCACGGGCCGCCATCCGTTCCGTGCATGGTCGCCCCCGCCGACGGAGTAAATACGGTGAGGTGCGACCATGCTCCGGCCAGTAACCCCACGAAACTGGCCGGAAAATTTTGCGAAAGGGGAGGGATGGCGGCTCGGAGTATACCGGGAACCTCGTGGACATAAGGTTCCCGGAGGTCTCGCTCACTGGTTACACAACTGTTGTCCGCCGGATATCTGGTCAGCCGTAGCCGTTGAAAATCGTCATCCCTGGGTTCCCGTTTATTCTCGCTAGGTCTATAATTTGATAAACGAATAAATTCGTATGTGAGAAATCTCACAGCCAAAAGATTTGCAATTTGCAATATCTCGCGGCAGAAAGATGACGAGGCGTCAACCTTGGGGGATTGAGTATGCGTCACAGTCTAGAAAAGGTTTCGCTGTTTCGCGACATCGGCGATGAGCAGCGTGAAGCAATTGCGCAAATGTGCGATTGGATCGACCTGCCGCGCGGAAAAACTGTTTTATCTGCAGAAGATAACTCGGATTCGGTGTTTTTCGTTGTCTCCGGCCGGGTGGCTGTCAAAAGCTTCTCTGGCGAGGGGAAAGAGGTCACATATTCCGAAATATCAGCCGGAGACCTGTTCGGTGAATTCTCTGCGATCGATGGTCAGCCGCGCTCTGCCTTCGTTCAAACGGTTGAGTCGAGTGTTATCGCCAGCCTGATCGGAAAGCAGTTCCGTGACCTTGTTGCAACAGTTCCCGGTCTGGGCCTGAAGCTGTCCGAACATCTGATTGCGAAAAACCGCAAGCTGACAGAACGGATTTACGAATACACCACGATGAGCGTACGTCACCGGATCTGTGCGGAGTTGCTGCGATTGGCTGAAGCGGCAGATGCCGGCGCCCCCAGCGTTTCGATCAACCCGGCGCCGTCGCATTACGAATTGTCGACACGCCTGTCGACTCATCGTGAAGCCGTCAGCCGCGAGATGTCGGCGCTGGCTGCCGCCGGGATCGTGGAAACCGGTCGGCAGAAGCTGTCTGTGTTGAATGTACCCCGCCTACGAGAGATTGTTCTGGCGGAGGCTTAGGCCTTAACCCCACTCCACCTGTGCAATATTCAGCTCGGCATTGAAGTCGGCGTTAGCCTTCAGACGACGGAACAATTCCGCCGCGAGCCGCATTCCCGCCATCGAGTCACTGCGATAATGCAGCCCCAGTACCTCGCGGTTGCGGGCGATACGTTCGGCCATGTCGAAATAGGGGTTGCGGGTGATCGGGTCGGTGGTCCCATGCTTGATGTGCTGCGTGTTGGCCCGGGCGCCGACGGTTTCCGTCATGATATGCGCTATCAGATGCGCCTGCGTTGAATGTCCCGACGGGTAAGCGGCGTGCTGCGGGTTGGCGATTGGTGGCATCAGTGCCGGGCAAAGCTGGTTCGGGCGCGGACGCTGATAATGGAATTTAAACCGCATGACGGCGCTGGTGGCGAGGTCGAGAGCGACGGAAAACAGGCGGGTTGTGGCGGGATGGGTGAACCGGTTGAACGGCAGAATGCCGGTATAATACCCGTCAATCGCTACAGCCTGGCTTAGCGCTTCCGACATGACTGCGGGACGGTATTCCATCAGGGCGACAAGCTCTTCAAGTTCGGCATCCAGCGCGGCACCGGTCGGGAAAGGACCAACGATCAGGTCGCCGTCGTCAGCTGTATCTGTTGGGGATGGGACCAGTCCATCCTGAGCTGCCAGAAAGGCGGCTGAAAAATTCTGCGGTGACCAATGATTGGTGGTAAATTCTGGCATCGGGTCAGTGAAATTCTGATATATCTCATGAAGCGGCGCATAGTGGTCACTGTCGGAGGCTTTCACGACCGGTGTCACAGAGGGCCATTGATTGCCGGGCCATGCGGACAGTCCGCCTGTGTCGGCCTCTACCGCGTCATAGTCCGGTGAAATACCAATATGACGGAACGTGGTTGCCCCACCTCCGGCGCCACCCCCACCAACAACGTTTGAAGAATCCACCACGTTGGCGGAATCGACCACGTTCACGACATTTACAACATTCTGTTTTTCGACAAGACTTGGCATGTTTTCCCTCGCTGATATTTATTCTTGTGGCAATGAGGACTGGCTTAGGTGTCCGAAATAGGATTCCCTGAACGCCTCGTCCTGTATCGGACATGTTTTCATGTGTTTCGCGACAGTAAATGTCGGATCAAAAGCAAGCAGGCTTTTCACATGTTCCTTAGTTTTATCTTTCAGTCCCAAAGCTGTGCTGCACGCGATCTGGAGGATCGTAGTGGAGAAGAAATAGGGGTTTTCGGATTCTGACAGTTTCGCCCAGGTATAGGCTTCTTCGTAATCGCGATTACAATAATGTGCGAAACAGAGGAATGAATAGAACTGGGTCAGTTCGTAATCATTCGGGGACAGTTCCAACCCGCGATGGGCGTGCTGCACGGCCTCATCTCCATTACCAAGATAGGCAAGTGTTGCGCTGGACAGAATCCAGACAATGGCATGGCTGGGTCCAACCTGACGGGCGCGGTCGAAATAAACCATTGCCGTTGTATAGTCGCGTTCCAGATAGGATTTCACGTGGCCGTATGCGGCTAATGCCAGCGGATTCTGGCGGTCAATATTGACGGCTTTGGCGGCAAGTGCGCGGGTTGCTTCGATATCGGCAATGCGATTATTACTCCAATGCTGGCCGATATTGATCGTATGCCAACGAACCGCCCACGCAATTGGCAATACGAAATCCGGATCAAGCTCCATCGCGCGGTCCAGATGCTCTTTGGCCTTCAGGAAATCCTCACGGTTGAGCGTACGCATAAGGTCTAACGCCCTTAGCGTGCATTGATAGGCTGTGAAATTGCCTGCCGGTTTGCGCAACGCGCCCTCCAGTTCCAGTGCGCGGACATTGGGTGCCACGCGAGAGACGATCTTACGAACGATATTGTCTTGGATGTCGAACAGCTCTCTGTGAGGAAACTCACATTTCTCGCCGAATATCGTCTCTCCGGTTTGGGCATCTTCGAAAGATACAGAAAGGCGCACGATTTCGCCGACGGAACGGATTGAACCCTGCAGGATATAGCGCACTGACAGAAGCCGGGCGGCGTCGCGCGGGTCGATGGTTTTCTTTGCAAATGCCACAGTGGAGCCGCGGGAAATGACATGGAGTTCCTTCAGCCCTGACAGCGAAAAGATGATGTCGTCTATGACTCCTTCGGCGAAATAGTCATATTCGTCGTTATTTGTCAGATTTCTGAAAGGCAAAACGGCGATGCTGGGCAGTTCGCTGCCGCTGTCACGTCGCACGGGATCGGCGTCGGCGAAGATAACCTCGTAAGTCGGGACGGTCTGTTCAAGGTTTTTGAAGGATAACGTGCCGAGGAAGCGAAATTCGCCCGGTTCGGCGTCGAGCTGTTCATGAACGCTGTCGGTCAGCAGAATGCCATCGGCCTGTGCGCGTTCCTGCAAACGTTTGGCGGTGTTTACGCCATCGCCGTAAACCTCAGCATTATCGTGGATCACGTCACAGTAGTGCAGTCCGAACCGCATTGATATTCCCGGCCAGCGAGGCGAAGTTTTGGCCCTGTCCGACATTATTGCCGCCCTCACCCCCTGCGCCCAATTCAGCGCCTCTGAAGGGTGTTCGAAGCTGATCAGACAACCATCACCCAAAAGGCGCATGATACGGGCGTTGTGTTCAGCCCCGACAGGTTTCAGGCAGCTTTCGGTGAAGTCCATCCACATTGTGTGTGTCTGGGACTCGCTCCGCGCGGTCATCGCGGAATAGCCGACCATATCTGCAAACACGATGCAGATAGGAATATCCTGTTGCACACTGTCCAAATTCAGCTTCCTGTCCCAGTCCGGGCACGCGCCCTGACCCCAGCGTCACCGCCCACTGTCTGTGAGGTTTACCACTTTTCACCAACCGTTTACTAATTACACAAGCGAAGGTTCAGAATTTGCGAGGGCTAGTCAATGAAGAACGCACGTTTTTTTGGGAAAATCACTGAAAAGTCGCGTCGTAACCACATGGAATCGGCGAAACCCGCCGGAGCCTGGCGATTCGTCAGTACTGATGGTGCGGAACATGCTGTCGGGGAGGATGAGCCTGAGGAATTTGTCACCGAGCTGAGCGTCGAGGATGCCAAGGCGCTGGAGCTTGCAGGGGAAGACGTACATGTGGATGTGCCGATCACGCTGACAGATGCCGGGCAACATGCCGGATCAGGCGCAACATTTTCCACCCGCCGCCGGGCAAAAGCACTGGTTGGTCAACCGGGGTCGGACGGGGCGGATGTGGGGGTTATCATCCTCGATGCCGGGTTCAACCGCGACTATATCGAGGCAATCGCAGGGCCGGGACATTATGGTGGCGGCTGGTCCAACAGCCGGGTCAGCGCGGACATGGTCGGGCGGATGATAGATCCTCATGAACGCGACGCAGACCTGCATGGCAATATGATTGCCCGCAATATCCTGTCCGTCGCGCCGGGCGTTACTTTGTATGACGCCCCAATCCTGCCGCCACGTGTGTTCAATATGAAAGCGTTCTCATCAGATGTTGTTGGCGCCTTACGAGCAATTCGGCGGGTGATTCAAAATGCTGGCAACAATCCGAATTTCCCGCAACATGATCACTGGATCCTGTGTAACGCCTGGGCGGTGGCGACCAGTTTTGCCGATAACTCTCCGCATTTCCGCTATGCTACGGACCGGCAGCACCGGCTGAACCGGCAGGTTCTGCGGTTGGCGGATATGCCCAACGTGGACGTGGTTTTCGCTGCTGGCAACAGCGGTGTGTTTGATCCGGCGCGGTTCAGCGGAGCCTATGATCGCGGCCATGGGCGGTCGATTTGGGGCGCGAACGGGTTGGAAGAAGTGTTCACCATCGGCGCGGTCCGGGGTGACGGGGTTGCGATTGGCATGTCCTCGCAGGGGCCCGCGCCTGAAAGCTTGCTTGCGGATGGATCGGGCACCAACCAGAAACCTAATCTGTGCGCCCCGTCGTGGTTCGCCGAGGATGAGGATCCGTCGATTCTGAACACGGGAACATCCACCGCCTGCGCAATGTTCTCCGGCCTACTGGCCGGGCTTCGCGGAGCCGGTGATACATCGGACTCTGCGACACTAAAGGCGCAATTGATTGCTGGGGCAAGTGGCGGGGGTCGCTGGAATGCGCAGACGGGGTATGGCGTGGCTGTCGCCTAAAGGCTATCGGCCAGCCTCGTGCCCTGATTGATGGCGCGTTTGGCGTCTAGCTCTGCCGCGACTTCCGCACCGCCGATCACATGTGCGGTTAGCCCTTTAGCCGCAAGTTCATCTGCCAGAGAACGGTTCGGTTCCTGACCAGCGCAGAGGATAATTGCGTCCACTTCAAGTGTTTCGGTGTTTCCGTCGCGGGTGATGCGCAGACCCTGTGGAGTGATTTCGTCATACGTGACCCCGCTGAGCATCTTCACACCTTTGGCTTTCAGCGCCGCGCGGTGAATCCATCCGGTGGTTTTGCCCAGACGTTTGCCCGGTTTTTCTGCCTTGCGCTGCAATAGCGTGACCTGCCGTGCAGGCGCATCGGGGGTTGGAGTTGTTAGGCCGCCGGGGGTCTCGGACGGATCACCCACCCCCCATTCGGAACGCCAGTCGGTCAGGTTCAGCGTCGCGCTTTCGCCCTGCTGTGTCAGGTATTCCGCTACATCAAAGCCAATTCCGCCCGCACCGATGATGGCGACACGATCACCGACTGCTGCGCCTTGCAGGACGTCGATGTAGGACAGGACTTGGGGTTGCGTTTGACCTAGGATGCCCGGATCGCGCGGGGTGACGCCGGTGGCGATGATCACTTCGTCATACCCCGTCAGCATGTCGGCGGTGACGTTGGTATTTAGCTGAACGCTTATTTGTAGGACTTCGAGCATTCGGCGGTAATAGGCGAGGAGGGTGTGAAACTCTTCCTTCCCCGGAACCTGTTTGGCGAGGTTCAGCTGCCCGCCGATCTCGCCGGCCGCTTCGTATAGCGTAACTTTGTGCCCGCGCTGGGCGGCGGCTATGGCGGTGGACAGGCCCGCGGGGCCAGCCCCGACGACAGCGACGGATTTGGGTTTCGTCGCGGGGGCGAGGGTGATTTCAGTTTCGTAACAGGCGCGCGGATTGACCAGACAGGTGGAGGTTTTCAGCTCGAACGTGTGATCCAGACAGGCCTGATTGCAGGCGATGCACGGAGCGATTTCGTCGCTGCGACCTTCTGCGGCTTTCTTCACAAAATCGGGGTCGGCGAGGAAGGGGCGGGCCATCGACACCATGTCGGCACACCCGTCAGCAAGCACGGTTTCGGCGACCTCTGGTGTGTTGATGCGGTTGGAGGTGATGACGGGGATTGTGACCTCACCCATCAGTTTTTTCGTGACCCATGTGAAGGCCGCTCGCGGGACTGAGGTGGCGATGGTGGGGATGCGGGCTTCGTGCCAGCCGATCCCGGTGTTGAGGATGGAAGCACCAGCGTTTTCAATAGCTTGGGCGAGTTGGACGACTTCGTCCCATGTGGATCCGTTTGGGATCAGGTCGATCATCGACAGGCGGTAAATGATGATAAAATCCTTACCCACCGCCTCGCGGACGCGACGGACGACCTCGACAGGCAGGCGCATGCGGTTTTCGTATGATCCGCCCCAGCGGTCTGTGCGTCTGTTGGTATGGGTAACGAGGAATTCGTTGAGGAAATAGCCTTCTGACCCCATGATCTCGACACCGTCATAGCCTGCCTCGCGGGCGCGGGTGGCGGCGGTTACGAAATCGGCGATCTGCTTTTCGATCCCACCCTCGTCCAGCTCATTCGGCGGAAAGGGCGAGATCGGCGATTTGATGGCCGATGGCGCGACTGCCTTGGGGCTATAGGCATATCGACCCGCATGCAGGATCTGCATGGCGATTTTACCACCTGCGGCATGGACGCGGTCGGTGACCAGCCGGTGATTGGCTATATCCTGATCAGAAAACAAACCCGCGGCCCCCGGGAACACGGCGCCTTCTTCGTTTGGGGCCATGCCACCCGTGACGATCAGGGCGACACCACCTGCGGCGCGAGCCTCGTAATACGTCGCGATGCGGTTCCAGTCGCCCAACTCTTCCAGATTGGTGTGCATCGACCCCATCAGCACCCGGTTCTTCAGCGTCGTGAAGCCGAGGTCGAGAGGCGCCAGAAGATGCGGAAAAGCAGTCATATCCGGAGAATGACCCAAGGTTGCAATAATGTCACGCACAACGCAGCGTCAGCAGAATCAACTCTAGGGCGAATAAAAAGCTTTGGCATGACGTTGGGTCACATGTTAGCGTTGCCGCACCGGCAAAGACCGGTGAGGGAGAGTAAAACGGAGATAACAATGTATTTGTTTCTAATCCTTAGCCTTGCGGGCGGTGTCATTGCGGGCGTGTTGGTTCCCCCGATCGGCGAGGATAAATCATTCGGCTTTATCGGCAATGCGATCATGGGGTTCCTGGGTGGTGCAGTGGCCTACGTGATCGTCGGACTGGCGCTGGGCGGCACGAACCTGATCGTGGCATTTGTCGCCGGGTTCCTGGGTGGCGCGCTGATCCGGGTCGGTCTGGGCGTGGTCCGCAACCGGACAGGTAGCGGCGAGGACTGAAGATCCCAGATATTTGCATGAAATAGGTCGAAAGCGGTGGCTTTCGGCCCGTTTTTTGTTGCCGTAGCGTAACAGTGACCAAGGATAATGGCCGGAGGTCGCGGCCTTTTGTTGCTATGTCTCCACGAACCTCGGAGGTTATGGCAGATCCAACGAGGGGAATATTATGTTCAAGAAGTCTTTTCTGGCAGCAATATTAGTCGCTGGCACAGCCGCCGCTGATGGTCCGGGACCTGTCGCCGTCGCCGCGCCAATGATTGCACCGAGTGTGACGGACTGGAGCGGCGCATATGTTGGCGGAGTCGTCGCCAGCAGCAGTGTTACGGTAGACTATTACGTAGGCGGTGCATTCGCTAACGGACCGTGGGAGGGTGACGCGACCCAATATGGAGTCGTTGCAGGGTATAATTTCCAGTCGGGCAGCCTCGTATACGGTGCAGAGATTGCCTATCTGACCGGAGATGTTCGCTCGTCTATCGATTCCGGTTATACGGGTGTCCTTGATCTGAAAGGCCGCGTTGGCTATGCGCTTGGCGATGCGCTGTTGTTCGGTTCGCTTGGATATTCGATGGGACAATGGAACGACCCAACAGGAGGACCCCCGGAAGATATCACGACCAGCGGGATCAGCTATGGAGTCGGGGTGGACTACATGGTTACCAACAACATATTTGTAGGGGCCGAATACCTGATCCGTGACCTTGAAGGTGATTTCGTAATTTATGCGCCGTTTTCGATCGTGGCGCCGCTTGAGTCTATCGAATTGCGAGTTGGTTACCGCTTCTGATATCGCTTAAAATCTTTGAAAGACCGCCCAAATCAGGGCGGTCTTTGCATGTGAGCTACTGGACGGCAGAGGCCTTCAATGTGTGTAAATCGCACTCAGTTCATAGGGTTTCAGAACCGGAAGGATCGTGGACGTAGGCTTGCGTGCGTTCGGGAGGGTCGGGAACAAGGTCAACAACTCCTGTCGGGTATCGTGGTCAAGACTGGTGATACCCGTGTCACCGGGATAGAAGCTCTCGGACCAGCACCCGGCGGCCATCACAAGTGTATGCCGATCAAACATAATGTGGAAATAGTCCACATGACCGCCCTCGCGCAGTCGGACGGATTGATCATTGATCAGGGCTTTGGCGGGGACCAGAACGGCATCGGCCCCGAACATCAATTCGGCGCGCCAGTCGGTCAGCAAGATGCGGTGCTGCTGAGAGACACGCAATGGCGCATCATTGCTGATGGTACCAACAGCGAATTCCACCGGGGCCATTTTCCCGAAAGCCGGGCGGGTTGTGTGTCCGATCCAGCGGATCGACTGATAACCATGATCGCGGGTTAAGACTTTATCCCCGATGCGCAATTCCTCGACCAGCTGCGAACCGGTTTCGGTCAGGATCGGGGTTCCCGCGCAAAAACAGATCGGGGTGGAGTCGCCGTTGAAATTTCCGTCACCCCCCGGTTCGATAGTTTTGAACCGCACCGGTCCGGATGCCAGCGCCGAATGGATGTCGATCGCGAAAATAAACATCTGGTTCAGGTCGGGCGCATCGGGCGGGAACGCGTTGAACGCATTGACATGCAATCGCGCATAACTATCGCCCAGACCGCTGACCCCGCTTTGGATATTCTGACCCACGGCATTTTGCGAGATATAGGAATATTTCGGCGTCTCGGTATGGTAGTCAGCGACATTATCATAGACGACAACTGAATAAGTCCGGCTGTCGGGTGTGATCTGACCATCGCCGTCAAGACCCTGCATATTGATGACAATAATATCGTCCGATTCAAAGACGCTGCTGCCGGAATTTACCGTCAACTCCCCTTGCCCATGCCCCTCGCTTTTGGTGCCAATGTCGAAATCCGTAAGAATCTGATTGGCATTCAGGACGATAGAACCATCGGCCATAATAAACACTCCTGCACACTCACCACCGACGGAAAAATGGCGATAGGCGCAGAGAAATAAAGGGGGAAAGCTAAAAAAGTCTTATTGTGAGTTTGTTTTACAATCCGGCGGTATTTCCGCAGGCGTTAACGCTCTTCCAATGGTAGAAATGCTGCGGAAAAAATGGGCATATTTTAGGGGCGATGAAACTTATATGACACAGGGAAATCAGAATCTGTCGAAGAGCGCGTTTCTCATATGAAAATTTTATGAAAATTGCTACATTTATCGCCAACTAAGATTGTCGCATAAATTGGCGGCATGACAGGTAATAGGTTTTTGAAAGGATAAATCATGTTTAAGAAAATTTTCACTTTTACCCTTCTAGCCGCCAGTTCTGCATTGGCGGATGGACCGGCTCCGGTTGCTGTTGCACCTGCTCCGATCATGGCGAGCGTGACGAACTGGAGCGGGTTTTATGCTGGAGGTATGGTTAGTTACGATAGTGGAGATCACGAGTATAATGATATCCCAACTCAATACGAATTTGTCCCGGCAGCGTCCTACGGTGCTTTTGCCGGTTACAACTTCCAGAACGGCTCGTTTGTGTATGGTGGCGAAGTTGCATATTCGACGGCTGACGCCGAGCTAAGCGGCTTTCCCGGAGAAGAGTTTACCTACCTTGCAGATGCGAAGGCGCGCGTTGGATACGTTGCCGGGAACGCGCTGATTTATGGTGTCGTAGGTGGAACGATGGGTAATTATACTTACCCAAGTGGCACCAATTGGGATGTCACCGGCTTTAATTACGGAGCTGGCGTAGACTATCTGATTTCGCCAAGCATGTTTGTCGGTCTTGAATATCTGATCAGAGATGTAAGCGGAGATACTAACAATCCCGGACAGGTATCGACGTCAATTGTGCATTCAGCACAGCTTCGGGTTGGCTATAAGTTCTGATCCAAAGCATTAAGGCCGTCCCACACCGGGGCGGCCTTATTTCATGCCCAGCACGTCCAGCATGTCATATTCACCGGGCTTCTGGTCCTGACCCCATAGAGCGGCTTTGACAGCGCCGCGGGCGAATAGCAGGCGGTCACCGGCTTTTTGGACGGGGCGGCGGCTTACGTCATCACGTCATTGGCGCTGGGCGGCACCAATCTGATTGTGGCGCTGGTCGCTGGCTTTTTGGGTAGCGCGTTGGTGAGCGTCGGTCTGGCTGTTTTTCGCAACCGCAGCGCCTAATTCTCCGAAGGCTCTTGGCCTCAGAAAGCAAAGGAGAACGCGCAACCTGCCCCCGACATGGTGGCATAAACATCATTGCGGTCCACGACACCACGACCGGTGCTGTCGTAAGCTTCTTTTGCGATACCTAAAAACAGAGACGCGGCACAACCCGCCAACGGGCTTCCGGTTTGTTGGGTGACATATTTTGATGCCGCTACACCGGCCGCCATATGGCCAATCTTATCCGCGCCGGGACCCATATTTGAACAGCCTGAAACAATGGCCAAGCCGAGGATGATAGAAACGGTACGCGGCTTTACTGCCCGCGCGGCAGAAGAAAAGATACTCATGACAACACCTGAACTGGTTACGAACAGCTACAGGTTTGTCTAAAATTTTCGTCGGTTTGAGAATAAAATTAAGGTTTTATTAAGAAATATTGTTAAAGGGTTAACGGGGTTTAGCGCAACAATATTACACCAAAGATTGCATTATAAGAATATCAATCGCGCCTAGGTTGTAGTACCAGGGTAAGCTTATTCCAAGCCCAACACGTTTAACATATTGTATTCGCCGGGCTTTTTGTCCTGACCCCATAGGGCAGCTTTGACAGCGCCGCGGGCGAATAGCAGGCGGTCGTCGGCCTTGTGGGACAGGATCAAGCGCTCGCCTTCACCGGCGAAAATCACGTCATGTTCGCCGATCACGGACCCGCCACGGATGGCGTGGAAGCCGATGGCGCCGGGTTGGCGGGCACCGGTGATGCCATCGCGGGCGCGGTCAGCGACATCTTTCAGTGCGTCGCCATGGCCTTCGGCCGCCGCTTCGCCCAGCATCAGCGCGGTGCCAGAGGGTGCATCGACCTTGTGCTTGTGATGAGCCTCGACAATTTCCACGTCATAGTCAGACCCCAGTGCTGCTGCGACCTGACGCGTCAGCACGGTCAGAAGGTTCACGCCCAGCGAGAAATTCCCGGCCCGGACAATCACAGCATGTCGCCCGGCTGGGGAAAGCTTCACCAGATCCTCGTCCGAAAATCCCGTGGTGCCGATCACATGAGTGATCCGCGCCTGTGCGGCCAGTTCGACATTGGCGAGCGTGGCCTCAGGTGTGGTGAAATCCAATAGCGCATGGGTATGGGCGATGACCTCCAACGGATCGTCCTGAACGATGACACCGTTTGCGCCGCCGCCAAGGCATTCGCCAAGGTCCTTGCCCACCCAGTCATGACCCGGCCGCACCGTTGCGCCGCTGATATGTGTTGCCGGATTCTCGTCGACCGCACGCGCCAGCATCTGCCCCATCCGGCCCGCAACCCCGGCAATGGCCATCCCGATTGTCTCTGTCATTCCATTCCCCTTTGTGACGGGTTTACCGCCGAAATTTACCATTGCAAAGGGGGGATGGCTTGACTTCGCTTTGGCGTGGGGGGATTACGGGCCATGGCCAAAGAGAAATCACATCAGGGCAAAGCCCCCACCCAACGCCAGCTTCGGGTCGCGGAGCTGATCCGCCGCGCGCTGGCGGATACGCTGATGCGTGGTGATATCCATGACGAGGAGCTGGCACATGTCAGCGTGACAGTGGGGGAGGTGCGGACCTCACCCGATCTGCGTCATGCAACGGTATTTGTGCTGCCACTGGGGGGTGTGAACACGGATGGCGTGATTGCGGCGCTTAATCGCAATACGGGCGAATTGCGCCGGGCGGTGAACAAGGCGGTGAGCCTGAAATTCTCGCCTGAATTGCGGTTCATCCCCGATCCGAGTTTTGATCAGATGGACGAGACGCGCCGTCTGCTGGATGATGAAAAGGTCCGCCGTGACCTGGGGCGCGATTGACCTTGCTGCGCTGGTTTCGCAAGAAGCCCGAGACGGAGGATCGCCGTTCCCCCGCAGAGCGTATGACGACTTTGCGCCGCGCCGACGTCTATTACCTACCGATCACCAAATGCGGCAGCACATACTTGAAGAACCTCTTCCACTATCTGGATAGCGGCGAAGAACACGAAAGTGGTGCCGACATTCACCATGCCGCCGGGGCCTTGTGGAAAGGCACATCCGAAGATGAAGCGAAGATCGCCAGCAGTCCCCATGCTTTCACGGTCCTGCGCGATCCGGTGGACCGGTTTGCATCGCTCTATTTCGACAAAATCTGGGGTGACGGGCCGCGGAATTTCGAAGATGTTCGCCAGTTGCTGGCGGAGCAGGTCGGACTGGATCTGTCGCGGGACCTTGATGCTGCTGCCCATCGCGAGAATTGCCGTAAACTGATCGACTGGCTGGCGCTGAATCTTGATTTCCAGACCGAAGAGCCGGTGAACCCGCACTGGCGGCGGCAAAGCTCTCGTCTGAAACGGGTCGAAGGATTGAACCTGAAACATCTGACGCTCGATGGGTTGGACTGGCAGTTGCCCGTGCTCATCGGTGAGGTGGTTCCGGATATTCGCGAGGCGATGCAGTCCGTGAAGGAACGTAACCGTATCCCGCGTCCCTTTTCCAATACTGACCTTATGGATGATGCCTTGCGGGCACGGATCGAGGACGTCTATTCCACGGATGTCGAGCTTTATCGTGCTGCGCGGCAGGAATGGGAACCTTGGCGCGATTTGGTACCGGCGGACAATACGCATATCAATGTTATGACCGCCAAAGGCCACCCGATTTACTGCGTGACGGTCAACAAATGCGGGCGGACCTATCAGCGCAACATGCTGCATATTCTGGAAACCGGCGAAGAGTTCGACGATCCGATGAATATACACACGCCGGAGGTTACAACGACGCTGAAACTGACGCGTGACCAGCTGCGGGATGGTGTCAGTTATTTCGTCGTTCGCGACCCGGTGGACCGGTTTTTCTCGCTGTATTTCGAGAAGGTAATCGGCAAGGGGCCAAACGCTTTCCCTTGGGTGGCGGAGCGGTTGAAAACGCATCGGGTTTTCCATGATGGCGACAATCTGACGATTGATCAGCATCGGGAAAATTGCGACTCGCTGTTGAAGTTTGTTGCCTTCCGGATCCGGCGCGACAAGGGCAAGGTGAACCCACACTGGAAGCCGCAATTCGCGGTCACCGGCAAGGCGGCGCTGTTCGGGATGACACCGATCCTTCTAAGCGATTTTCGCACACAGCTGGTGCAGGTGGCCAATGGCCGGATTGCTGGGTTGGAGGCTGTTCTACAGTCGATGGAACAACATAACCGCTCGGAAAAGCCTGTCTCCAAGGACGATATCCTGACGCCGGAATTTGCCGACCGAATTCGGGCAGTTTACCCGCGTGATCAGGCGCTGTATCAGCGGGTACGCGAAGGCTGGCTCGCAAATGGTCAGCCCCCGAAACTGGTGGATTGATGGCGCGTCGTAAAAAAGGTCGCAAAGTGCATGGCTGGCTGGTGGTGGACAAACCGCTGGGCATGACGTCTAGCGCCGTGGTGAACAAGGCAAAGTGGGCATTTGATGCGCAGAAGGCAGGGCATGCGGGGACGCTGGACCCCGAAGCGACCGGCGTTCTGGCGATTGCCTTTGGCGAGGCGACCAAGACGGTGCCTTATGTAACGGATTCGATGAAGGCGTACCGGTTTACGGTGCGGCTGGGACAGGCGACGAATACAGATGATGGCGAGGGGGAGGTGATTGCGGAAAGCGATCAGCGCCCCTCGGCCGACGATATTCGCGGGGCACTTGGGGCCTTTACCGGCGATATTATGCAGGTGCCACCACAATTTTCCGCCGTAAAGGTGGACGGGGAACGCGCCTATAAACTGGCACGCGATGGCGAGACGATGGAACTGACGGCACGGCCATTATTCGTGGAATCGCTGGAATTGATCAAGATGCCGGATGCCGATCACGCGGTGCTGGAAATGGTTTGCGGCAAGGGCGGCTATGTCCGTTCGATTGCCCGTGATCTGGGGCAGGCGCTGGGCTGTTACGGCCACGTGGTGGCGTTGCGGCGCGTCTGGGCGGGACCGTTTGAATTGGCGGACGCGGTGGAGTTTGACTTGCTGGATAAGCTGGCGAAGAATCCGGCGCTGGATGAACATTTGCTACCCTTGACCGCTGGCGTGCATGATCTTGAAGAATTGCACTGCACGGCTGAGGGCGCGGCGAAACTGCGCAATGGCAACCCCGGCATGGTGATCGCTTCAGACGTGGAATATGGCGAGGAATGTTGGGCCTCGTTGAACGGGGAACCGGTGGCGATCGGGACCTATAAGGCGGGGGAACTGCACCCCAGCCGCGTGTTTGTCTTGGGGGACTGATGGAGATTTACGTTAACGATCTCGGCCAACCGATTGGTGATCCTGTGGACTGGGCACCGGTCGATCCGCCCGCGCGCGCTGTGATGACAGGCAGCTATTGCCGGGTTGAGCCGCTCGACATCGAACGCCATGCCAGCCAATTGTTCAAAGCTTTCGCTGAGGACGACGACGGCGCGATCTGGACCTACCTGCCCTATGGGCCATTCCGGATGTTGGCTGATTTTCAGAATTGGCTGGCCGACACATGCCTGACTCCCGACCCGATGTTTTTCGCCATTGTTGATGCGGCGACCGGCAATGCCGTCGGCATGGCGTCCTATTTGCGGATTGACCCGAAAAACGGGGTGATCGAGGTCGGGCACATCAATTTTTCCCCCGCGCTGCAAAAAACCGCCGCCGCGACTGAGGCGATGTTTCTGATGATGCAGCATGTATTTGATGCGGGCTATCGTCGGTACGAATGGAAATGCAACGCGATGAACGAAGGATCGATGCTGGCGGCTGAACGTCTGGGCTTCCGGTACGAAGGACTGTTCCGACAGGCGGCTGTCGTCAAAGGACGGAACCGCGACACGGCGTGGTTCTCGATCCTTGACTCGGAATGGCCAGCACTGCGCGACGGGTTCGTGGCGTGGCTGACGCCGGAAAATTTCGAAGATGGTCAGCAGATTGAAAGTCTGGCGATGAAGATGGGACTTCCGGAGGCATGATCACCCGCGAATTCCAGAAAGGGGACGCGCATTCGGTGGCGACCTATTCGGATTGCGAGGCCTATCGCTATGCGCTGACGCGGGTATGGGGCGAGGGGCGCAAGGTCTTGTTCGTGATGCTGAACCCGTCCACCGCGACGGAGGTTCAGAACGACCCGACAGTGGAACGCTGCGAACGCCGCGCCCGCGCGCTGGGCTTCGGGGCGTTTCGGGTGTGCAATATCTTTGCCTACCGCGCGACCGATCCGCGCGATATGCGGGCGCAGGCTGATCCTGTCGGGCCGCTGAATGATGCAGCGATACTCGAAGGCGTCGATTGGGCTGACGAGGTGGTCGCGGCCTGGGGCACGCACGGCGAACATCTGGGCCGCGGTCCGGCGGTGGAGGCATTGCTGCGTGGCGCGGGCGCTGCGCCGAAGCATCTGGGGCTGTCCAAGGCGGGGCATCCGAAACATCCGCTCTATATCGGGTATGATGTGCAGCCGGAGGACTGGTGATAAGTGCTAGTGATTAGCCTCCAACCAGATTTTCAGCTGGTCAATGTCCGCGAAGTGAACCGTTTCTGGAAAATTAGGATTGCTCGATGGAGTGCTTTGCCAAGCCAGATGCACTATGACCAATCTTTGGACTCCATCTGACAAAAGAATGTCATCGTTTTTCGTCGCCTTAGCGACGACCGTGAATGAATCCATTTCCGGGTAGAGCGGATGGTCCGGCGAGATTTCTCGGGACAGTTGGTCCTTTAGCGTGATCGACATTTCCGTCTCTGTTTTGGTCCAGCCTAGGAGTTGTAGAAGCTCGTTTAATTCTTCGTTCATTTTATCTGATCCTCTTTGAAAGGCTACCGCGCCCGCATCAATATGGCCGGGACCAGCAGGGTCAGGAACAGGAGCCTCCCGACATGGCAGGCGGCGATGAAGCCGGGGTTAGCCCCGAGGACCGCGCCCATGGCGATCATGGTTTCCAGCCCGCCGGGGGCGAAGGCGACGAGGACGTGGGCGAGCGGCATATTCAGGAATGGGGCGAGGGGAATCGCGAACAGCACTGCAACACTGACCGTTAGCGCCGTTGTTGCCAGACCGGCCAGCGCATAGCGGCGCAGCATGTTGAGCGTGATCCCCGCAAAGCGTGACCCGATCAACGTGCCCACCACACCAAAGGCCGGCAGAGCGATCCACGGGGTCAGGCGACCCGGTGTAATTTCCGACAGATGACCGACCGAGGACACTATCATCGCGCCAATCAACAGCCCGGCAGGAACGTTCAAGCGCTTCAGAACCAATCCGAATGGGATGGCGATAACCAACAGGATCAGGACATGCAGCGCGGACATTATAGCGCCTTCCGGCAATATCCCGGCGTTGAAATCGACGCCAAGAAGCATCGCGATGAACGGGACCGTCAGCGTCAGCGCCAGAATGCGCACCGACTGAGTTACCGTGATTTGGACGGTGTCGGCGCGCATCGACTCGCCCAGACCGATGACAAATGACAAATGCCCCGGTGTGGCCGCCAGCACTCCTGTTACAGGCGTGAACCCGAAACCTCGCCGCAACATGGCTTGGGAGGCGGTGAGCATCACCACCAGCATCGCGCCCAACGCCAGAAAGGCGAATGGCCAGCGTAAGATAGCCTCTCGCGCTGTTGCATCAACACCTGTGCCGATGCCCAGCCCGATGAACAGGAATGCAAAGTCGCGCACGCGCTGTGAAATGCGGACCGGCAACCCCAGAAGGCTGGCGGTCGCCACGGTTAATGCCGGACCGGTCAACAGGAAAACAGGAAAATGTAATGCCCAAGCGACGACAGCCCCCACCGCCCCAATGGCAAGTGTAAGGAGGCTGGCGAAAGGTTCCCTCATGCCAACCGCGCGGCGCGTTTTCGTGCTAACATGTTCAGGCTCTCGACAAAGGCGGCGAAGGCCATGGCGGCGTAGATATAGCCTTTGGGGATATGGCGGCCGAACCCGTCGGCGATCAGGACCATGCCGATCATCAGCAGAAAGGCGAGGGCCAGCATCACCACCGTGGGGTTGTCATGAACGAACCGTGTGACGGGACCAGCGGCGGCGAACATCACGCCAACGGCGATGATGACAGCGGCAACCATGATCGGCAGGTGATTGGTCATGCCGATGGCGGTCAGGATGGAATCAACGGAAAACACGAGGTCCAGCAGGATAATCTGGATGATAACTGCGGTCAGGCCCGCGGTGGCCTTTGATTTGAACAAAGTGTCGGCGGGTTGCGGTTGCACCTTCTGCTGGATCTCGGTCGTGGCCTTCCAGACAAGGAAAATACCGCCAGCGATCAGGATAAGATCGCGCCAGCTGAAAGCGGTTTCAAACGACGGCTCGCCATGATTGCCAAGGGGACCGGTGATGCCAAGGTCGAAAACCGGCGCCGTCAGCCCGACGACCCACGCGATAACGGACAAAAGCCCCAGCCGCATGACCAGCGCCAGCCCGATCCCGATCCGCCGCGCGTTGGGCTGCTGATGCGCAGGCAGTTTGTTCACGACGATGGAGATGAAGATCAGATTGTCGATCCCCAACACGATCTCCATCGTGACAAGCGCAGCAAAGGCGGCCCAGGCTTCGGGGGAGGTGAGGAGGTCGATCATGGGGAGGCTCCGTTGATCAGGAATTCGGTGTATCTGGTGCGTAGGCTACAGAAAACAAGTGAGCGAAAAAACCCTTCCATTCCACCCCAAAACAGTCCATACACCGCCCAGCCGTCCGGGGGATTCCCTGAAACGGCCCTTTTTCGTTGTGACCATGCTGGACGACATCTTGGCATTGGCCGGACCGGGGAAGGAATTCAAACCTTAATCAGAAGGAAAATATGATGTCGATTACACCTGAGGCCAAAGCGGCCCTCATTAAAGAATATGCAACCAAAGACGGCGACACAGGGTCTCCGGAAGTACAGGTTGCGATCCTCACCAGCCGTATCAACACGCTGACCGAGCATTTCAAAACCCACAAGAAGGATAACCATTCCCGCCGTGGGCTTCTGACACTGGTCGCAACGCGTCGTAAGCTGCTGGACTATGTCAAAGGCAAAGATGAAGAGCGCTATCAGTCGCTGATCAAACGCCTCGGCATTCGCCGCTAAAACACAAAAACGCGCCCAATGACGGGCGCGTTTTGCTATGTCCGTATGTGGCCTGCACCTGACCCCGGTGGGCCGCGGGATGATATGAAACGGGGGTCTGCGGCATTGGCCGTATCAGGCGGGTCGTCCAAGGGGGCGGGTCGCAGAAGGAAACGAAGATATGTTTAATGAACATAAAAAGTCCATCGAATGGGGTGGCGAAACTCTTACACTGGAAACGGGAAAAATTGCACGGCAGGCAGATGCCACCGTGATTGCGACGTTGGGCGAAACCAGCGTCATGTGTGCCGTTGTATTTGAAAAGAAACCGAAAGAAGGTTTCGATTTCTTCCCGCTGACAGTTCACTATCAGGAAAAATACTATGCCGCCGGTAAAATCCCGGGCGGCTTCTTCAAACGCGAGGCCCGCCCGACGGAGAAAGAGACGCTGACAAGCCGTCTGATCGACCGTCCGATCCGCCCGCTGTTTGTACCCGGTTTCAAACATGAAACGCAGGTGATCTGTACGGTTCTGTCGCACGATCTGGAAAATGATCCGGATATGGTGGCAATGATTGCGGCCTCGGCTGCGCTGACCTTGTCGGGTGCACCGTTCCGTGGCCCGATTGGTGCATGTCGCGTTGGCTATACCGGTGGGGAATATGTCCTCAACCCGAAGGTCGACGATATGCAGGACCTGCGGAACAACCCTGAACAGCGTCTGGATCTGGTTGTTGCAGGCACCAAAGACGCCGTGATGATGGTGGAATCCGAAGCTTACGAGCTGTCCGAAGACGAAATGCTGGGCGCGGTGACCTTTGGTCATGAACAAATGCAGCCGGTGATCGACCTGATCATCTCGCTGGCCGAAGTTGCAGCGAAAGAGCCGTTCGACTTCCAGCCCGAAGACTATTCCGAGCTGTATGCCAAAGTTCAGGGTTTGGGCGAAGACGCGATGCGCAAAGCCTTTGCGATCACAGACAAGCAGGACCGTCAGGCCGCGATTTCCGCAGCACGCGAAACTGTCATCGAAGGTCTGTCGGACGAAGAAAAAGAAGACAGCCAGCTGGGCAACTGCTTCAAGAAGCTGGAAAGCTCGGTTCTGCGCGGTGACGTGATCAAGACCGGCAAACGGATCGATGGTCGTGACCTGAAAACGGTTCGTCCGATTGAAACCGAAGTTGGTCTTCTGCCCCGTACTCACGGTTCCGCCCTGTTCACACGTGGCGAAACGCAGGGTCTGGTGGTCACAACGCTCGGCACCGGCGACGACGAACAGATGATCGACGCGCTGACGGGTACGTACTATTCCAACTTCCTGCTGCATTATAACTTCCCGCCGTACTCGGTTGGTGAAGCTGGCCGCATGATGGGCCCTGGCCGTCGCGAGATTGGTCACGGTAAACTGGCATGGCGTGCGCTGCAGGCGGTTCTGCCCGCAGCAACGGATTTCCCTTACACCATTCGCGTGGTGTCGGAGATCACGGAATCGAACGGATCGTCTTCGATGGCGTCGGTTTGTGGCGGCTCGCTGTCCATGATGGATGCGGGTGTTCCGCTGAAAGCCTCCGTCGCCGGTGTGGCGATGGGTCTGATCCTTGAGGGCGAGGAATTCGCCGTCCTGACCGACATTCTGGGTGATGAAGATCACCTAGGCGACATGGACTTCAAAGTGGCCGGGACCGAGGACGGGATTACCTCCCTCCAGATGGATATCAAGGTTGCCGGGATTACGCCGGAGATCATGAAACAGGCGCTGGCACAGGCCAAAGATGGCCGTCTGCACATTCTGGGCGAGATGTCCAAAGCCCTGACCGGGGCTGGCGAATTCTCTGTCCATGCGCCGCGTATCGAAACGCTGACTGTTCCGACCGACAAAATCCGTGAAGTTATCGGATCCGGCGGTAAGGTTATCCGCGAAATCGTTGAAGTATCCGGCGCCAAGGTCGACATCAACGACGATGGTGTGATCAAGATCGCTTCGCCGAACGCGGACAGCATCGAAAAAGCCCGCGCCATGATTGGCGAGATCGTGGACGAGCCCGAGGTTGGCCAGATCTATACTGGTAAAGTCGTCAAGCTGATGGATTTCGGCGCGTTTGTGAACTTCTTCGGGAAGCGCGATGGTCTGGTTCATGTCAGCCAGATGGCGAACGAACGCGTTGGCCACCCGAAGGACGTTGTGTCCGAAGGGCAGGAAGTCAAAGTTAAACTGATGGGCTTTGATGACCGCGGCAAGGTGCGCCTGTCGATGAAAGTCGTCGATCAGGAGACCGGCGAAGAGATCAAACAGGAAGATTGATCGAATACGGAAAACAAAAAGCCCCGGCAGTGACCGGGGCTTTTTTTATGCAACATTTGCCATAATAGACGGCTGCAACAGCCTAGGAAGCCGGTTCCGGAAACCAGCATCTAGCCACCGATACTGTTCCTGCGCACGGACACCCATCTCCATTTTTTCAGTATCCGGCATGACAAGCAGACGTTCGATCTGCCGTTCCAGTTCGGATTCAGAAACGAAGTAATTCTGAGCCATTTTGCGCGGTTCCGTATGATCGAACGGGACGAGGATGCCGCTGTCGGATGTCACGAACTCGTTCATCGGCGGCGCATTGGTCGTCACGACCACCGCACCGACGGACATGGCCTCGATCAGGTAATGTCCCCAACCTTCCGACCGCGACGGACACAGATGAATACCCGCGCGATTCTGCAAGATTTTCAGGTCTTCGTCGGGCAGGTGGCGGCTGATCAAGCGCACATTTTGCGGCAAATAGTCCGGGGCGTTTTCTTCCCGCTGGATCAGTAGCAGCTCCGGCCATTCGGGGTGTTTTTCCCACAGAGACAGAATGGTCTCGGTCCCTTTCAGGAAGCTCGCCCCGGCGAGGTGGAAAAAGCTGTTCCAGTCTTTCTGAACCATAGGGTCGTAGCGGTCTTCGCTGGTAAATCCGACGCGGGTGATGTCACTCACATACGGTTCGAACAGCTCCACCGCCTGTTCGGTTTTGGCCAGCACCTGATCGATATGTTTCAACCAGCGCAGGCGCTTCGGTTTGAACCATTCCGGGTTCGGGATCAGATATTGCAGACGTGCAACATTGGTCCAGTTGGGGTGGTAAGTTTCCAGATGCAGCGCAACGTCATAGTCCTGTCGGTGGAAGTAGCGACGGTAAGTCGGACGGTTGCGCGGATGGACAATGTCGACCTGCCAACCCAACGGGGTCAGCAGATCGCGTAGGATTTCAGCGTCACGGGTCAGGCCGTGACCATTGATCTCTGCGACGATCACCAAGCGATCGCCGCGCAAAGGCATCATATTTTGTAGCATGTCAGCGTCCGGTTCTGGTCGCGATCTGCAAGCGATAAAGCGGGCGCCCGATTTCGCGCCAGAGTTTTTCGCTAAATGACTTTCTCGAACCGATTAAGGAACCACCAATATCAGTATCCATTTCCTTAACTCCTGATGGCCAAAGCGTGTAGGGCTTGACCCCTGTTTCCCACACCATCTGAAGCAGAGTATCGACTGGTCTGTCAAACCTACGGGTAAAGTCCAGCAATCTTTCGGCGGTATTGCGCCCAATTAGTAGTAAATGCATTCCTAACGCGGTCATTTTGGGCTGAAACAGGCGAATATCGTCCGTTTCCGCGAGCATTTCCGCAGCAATTTCTCGATTGATTATGGGGAATCGAATGAGCCTGTCGGCAGTCATATGTGCCGTGGCAAGCGCCAGCGCTTGGTTGAAATGGTCTGGGTCGAGGAGGATGTCATCCTCGGCCACCAGCGCGTAATCATCACCGGAATCGACGATCTGCTGCCATGTCTTCCGGTGGCTTAGAAAACAGGCGATTTCGCTGTCGCGAAGACGAAACGGGTAGCGTGGGCGGTATAGGTTGCGCTGATAGTGCGCGCGTTGATCGTCCGTCAGAACCTGCCCGTCAATGGCAGAGATGACCTCCACCTCGCCGGGCAGTTGGGTGCGCAGCAGATCGACGCGATCCTCTCGTGCCGTGGCGCGGTCCAGATGGATGATATAGCTTTTCACTCGCCCTTAGTGCCGGAAATGGCGCATCCCTGTAAAGACCATGGCGAGACCAGCCTCGTCAGCGGCGGCGATCACCTCGTCATCGCGCATCGATCCGCCCGGTTGGATAACGGTGGTTGCACCGGCGGCGGCAGCCTCCATCAACCCGTCGGGGAAGGGGAAGAACGCGTCGGAAGCCACGGCGGACCCGATGGTGAGCGGCTGGGGCAGACCAAGGGCGTCGGCCATACGTTCGGCTTTTTTGGCGGCGATCAGGGCGCTGTCTACGCGGCTCATCTGGCCCGCGCCGACACCAACCGTTGAGCCGTCTTTGACATAGACGATGGCATTGGACTTCACATGTTTCGCAACCCGCCAGGCGAACAGCAGATCGGCGAGTTCTGCATCCGTCGGGGCGCGTTTAGTCACGACCTTCAGGTCGTCGAGCGCGATATGCCCGTTATCACGGTCCTGAATCAGATAACCACCCGCCACCTGCCGCCATGTGCGGCCCTTGGACCGCGGGTCGGGCAGGCCACCGGTGGTCAGCAGGCGAAGGTTTTTCTTGGCGGCAAAAACCTCTTTGGCTTCGTCTGTTACGTCGGGGGCGATGACAACTTCGGTAAAGATGTTGGTGATTTCCTGCGCGGTGTCGCCGTCGAGCGTCTGGTTCAATGCAACGATCCCGCCGAAGGCTGATGTGCGGTCGCAGTCATAGGCAGCCTTGTAAGCATCAAGCAGGGTTGCCCCGCGCGCGACGCCGCAAGGGTTAGCGTGTTTGATGATTGCCACAGCCGGACCGTCAGCCGGGTCGAATTCTGCGACCAGTTCAAACGCAGCATCGGTGTCGTTGATATTGTTGTAAGAAAGCTCTTTCCCCTGATGCTGATCAGCGGTCGCCACGCCCGGACGGTCCGATCCATCGACATAAAATGCCGCCGACTGATGCGGGTTTTCACCGTAGCGAAGGGTCTGTTGCAATGATCCGGCAACAGCTCGGCGGACAGGCGAGTCGTCGCCAATCTGATCTGCCATCCAGCCGGACACCGCGGCATCATAGGCGGCGGTGCGCGAATAGGCGGTCATCGCCATCGCCTGACGGAAAGTGTAAGTCGTGCCGCCATTTTCGGAAACCTCTGCCAGCAGCGGACCATAATCCTGCACGTCAACGATGGTGGTTACGAAACCATGATTCTTGGCTGCCGCTCGGATCATCGCCGGACCACCAATGTCGATATTTTCGATACAGTCATCATAACCCGCGCCCGCTGCAACTGTCGCCTCGAACGGATAGAGGTTCACCACCAACAGGTCTATCTCGCCAATCCCGTGTTCGTTCATGGCAGCGACATGATCGGGATTATCCCGCAGCGCCAGCAATCCGCCATGCACCATCGGATGCAGTGTTTTGACACGGCCATCCATCATTTCCGGGAAATTGGTGATTTCCGAGACATCGCGTACCGGTAAACCGGCCTCGCGGATGGCGCGGGCAGTACCACCGGTAGACAAAAGCTCCACCCCCAGCGCATCAAGTGCGGTTGCCAGTTCGATCAGGCCAGTCTTGTCAGAGACGGAAAAAAGGGCGCGTTTGATGGGGATGATATCGGACATAAATTGCAGCTCCTGCTCGGGTCATTCTGTGGGATATTCTTTTCGAAGCGAGGCGAAATTCCGTTCCCCTGCGCGTGTGCGCTTGAATATCCAGTTCGTGCGCCCCGCATACTCCATAATTCTGCCGGATACCACGATCTGTTTTGTTGCCCGGGGCTTTAATTGCCACTGATCGAGGTAAACAGAATCTTCGAGGCTGACAGCCGCCTGATCATCCGAACGGAAGCTCCAGATTTCCGCGTTCGGCAGGATAAGCTGTATGGTCTTTCCGTCGGCGGCAACGGTGGCATCGACATCGGGATGCATATGAAATCGGATGTCATAAAGCAGCATGCCGTTGACCTTGGCCTTGTCTATCGCAGTACTGGCTGCGGTGCCCTTGGCGAACAATCGATCCTGGCCGCGAAATTCCAGACCGTTCCGACTAAGATATAGGCGCCGTTGGTGAATGACTCCGAAATTCGCCACATAGCCGTCATGACTGGTCGAAAGGCGTGTGCCCTCGATGTCGGTGGATTTCTCGGCAGTGACGTGCTGGGGCGTCTGCAGAAGGCGTTCGCCAAATGTCTGGGTGATATAACTTTTGCGGGCAATCCGGGACGAGGATGTATCTGCCACTGTCAGCGTGTTGTGTGCACCGGTCAGGCGACAGACTCGTTCCCATTCCTCGCCGAATTTTTGCCCGGCACCACAATTGACGATGACGGGCTGACGCCCGGTGGAAAATTCGAAGGCCAGTGTGCTGGCATGGCCGTGATGAGAATACATGTGAACCGGCGGAGGGGCACAATCGACGATCAGAACAGCGCTGGCAGCGGTCACACGCTGATAGCCCATTGCAGGTTCGCCCCCGCGATTGCTGCGCACGCCGCTGTCGGACAAAAGCTGGTCAAGCAACCCTTGCTGCCCGCGACCGCCACCATGAAACCGGGCCAGTGCGCCATCCCCCAACCGCAGCGACCGCAAGGTAGGTGCGATACGTTCAATGGCCGCGACAAGCCGGGCGTCGGGGGAGTAGTCAGCCTCTTTCATCACGTTTTGGACCCAGATGAGCTGGGCGAAAATGTCCATCAGCTCTTCGGGATTGCGGGTTGGGATATCACCCATCGCGCCGACAACCCTTGCGGCCTCCGCCCCGATGGCTTTGTTGGCTTGTTTCAACGAGGCATCACGCCCCTCGAACGCTAACCCGGCAAAGACCAGACCGGCCAGCGCCTCCAGTTTTTGCTGGGCATGGTTGGAGGTGCGCCACGCGCGGCGCAGATAGTTTAGCTGTCGTGCAATCGACCGGAAAATATGTTCGGCAAATATCGGGTTCAGCCCTTTGAACAGAAACCGCGCATGTGAACATATCCGCACGATCCGCTGACCGGTCGCCGCCGGGGTCCATCCGGGCCCCGCGCCGCTGTCATACCGGTTAATCCAGTCCAGCACCCAGGCTTGTGCCAAATCGCGGGCATCCTTGTTGCCAATCGCGGCGAGATCGTCGAGCCAGGTGAAGGCATGGATGTCATGGGTGAATTGCGGGGCGGGCGAATCCAGCGTCCAGATGGAACGACTTTTGCCTCTGACCGGCTCCCCGGCATAGGAGAACTCGCCCTGCAAAATCTGCTGGCCGGTTTCAAACGAGCCAACAGAGCGAGAGGCCGGATAGAACCGAAAGCCATCCGGAATATTCCGCGCCATCGCCTTGCGGGCACGGATACGGTTCCACGCAGACGAATTGGCACGGTCCAACCGTGTCAGCAGTGCCCGTATTTTCCACGTAAAGACTGACATTTCGAAACAAATAATCCCGCAAGCATTACCTGCTTCATATAGGGAAAATCGTCCGGTTAAAGAAGCTTTTTGATCGCAGCAGCGAAGAATCCATCGATATGTCCCTGTTCCGGCAGTATATCGGGGCGTGTGCGCAACATTCCCTCGGAGCTGATCCAGCCGTCAGGCAGGCGCGAGGCAAGGGCCGTTGGCACCTCTTTCCCTGCATCCTCATGCGCTGAAAGGAACGCGGACAGCTGATCTTCCCCCTCCGCCGGGAGGAGGGAACAGGTGCAATACACCAGCACGCCGCCGGGCCGCAACCAAGTGAATGCGCGATCCAGAAGGGCGCGTTGCAGGGTCAGAAGCGTGTCGATTTTTCCTGACTTCACAAAGGGTAGATCCGGATGGCGGCGAATAGTTCCGGTGGCTGTACAGGGTGCATCCAGCAGGATCGCATCATATTGTGACGGCGGCTCCCACTTCAGGGCATCTGCGGTGATAATCGAAGCCTTCAATCCAGTTCTGGTCAGGTTCTGTTCGATCCGTTTGACCCGGGGCGCCGAAATATCCAGCGCCGTCACGGATGCCCCTGTCGCGGCCAGTTGGAGGGTTTTGCCCCCCGGTGCTGCACATAAATCGAGGACATTTTGCCTCGCAACATCTCCCAACATCTGAACGGGAAGGGATGCCCCCGCATCCTGTATCCACCAGGCGCCGTCTTTGTATCCCGGCAGTTCGGTAATCTGGACCGGTCCGCTCAGTCGCAAACTTCCGGTTGGCAGGATCTCCCCACCGATTTGCTTATGCAGCGCGTCGCAGTCAGCAGCAGATTTGAAGCTGAGGTCGGTCTGAGGTGCTAGGGCGTGGGCGGATTTGATAGCGCTCAGGACCTCTGCCCCCCAGCGGTCACGGATGGGTTCGGCGATCCATTTTGGCAATGGCTCTCCCTTGGCAGGCGGCAAAATATCCGCACCATCAGCCGCGATCCGGCGGCAGATAGCATTGACGAACCCCGATTGGTGACGGGTTTTGCCGGACTGTTTCACCAGACGCACCGCACCATCGACGGCGGCGTGATCGGCGATCCCGTCTATCAGCAATTCGCATGTGGCAATCCGCAGAACATTTTGCACTTTTGGGGCAGGGGGGCGGTTAACAAAGGTTTTGATCACGCGATCCAGCCGGGACAGGTTACGCAACACCGTGCGGGCCAGCGACAGGGCGCGCGCGCTTTCACCCGGCTCAAGATCCCGCAACGGGCTTTCCGCCCCGTCGATAATTTCCGAGATCATCAGTTGTTGCGCCGTGACACCCTGCACAAGTTCAAGCGCCGCTTGTCGCGCGGCCAGCCCGGGGACCGACATCAGCGACGACGCACGGTGGTTGAGGCAGGAAGCTGGTCTGCGATTTCTTCCAGCGCGGCGATGCGGTTTTCTACATTCGGATGAGTCGAGAAGAGATTATCAATCCCTCTTCCGGTTAATGGATTGGTTATAAACATATGTGCCGTTGTCGGATGCTGCTCGGCCGAGGGCATCGCGATTTGCGCGGCCCCTTTCGAAATTTTGCGCAAAGCAGACACTAGGCTGCGGGGTTTACCGCTGATCTCTGCCGCGTAACGGTCGGCGGAATATTCCCGTGTGCGCGAGATCATCATCTGGATCAGCGCCGCCGCGAAGGGCGCGAAAATAGCGGCCAGCAAGACACCGATAACTCCAAACAGACCGCTGCGTTGGCCGTTACGAAAGAACATCGCGAATTGTGAGAGCATCGAGATCGCGCCGGCGAAGGTTGCAACGATTGTCATGGTCAGTGTGTCGCGATTGCGAATATGGGCGATCTCATGCGCGATGACTCCTTCGATTTCGTCCTGACTTAGCAGTCGCAGTAACCCAGACGTCACCGCCACTGTCCCCTTGCGAGGGCTGCGCCCGGTGGCAAAGGCATTAGGCTGAGCGGAGTTGATCAGGAAAACTTTAGGTGTCGGAATCCGTGCCTCGGCCGCTAGGCGTTGGACCATCTCCGTCAGTTTCGGGGCTGTTGCTGCCGATACCGGCTCCGCCCCATGCATGCTCAGCGCCAGCTTATCAGAATTCCAATAGGCGTAGACATTCATAACCACAGCAATGCCCAGCGCGATCACCATACCGGTTGATCCGCCAATGAGGTAGCCAATACCCATGAACAATGCCGTCAATGCCGCCAATAGCGACATGGTTTTCAGAAAATTCATCTCTCACCCGTTGAAGAGCGGTAATAAATCCGCATATTTGCATTCATGGCTGAAAATCAATCCGAAAATAAGTCTAAACTGTCCCCCGAAGCGTTGCGTGCGCTGAAAGAGGCCGAGGAGAGACGCCGCAATAGCCCTGTAAAGAAGCTTCCTAAGGAGTTGGGAGGCCGTGACGGTCCAGAACCGATCCGTTACGGCGATTGGGAAAAAAAGGGCATCGTTTCGGATTTCTAACCTTTTCTTAGCGAATCACTGCGAGGGTAACGCGCAGTGTAAGGAGGAAGGGTAATGGCTATGATTTCTGCAGTTGCGCAAGAACCCGAGATCAGTCGGGGTCAATCTAACCGTATCGAACGGCGCGGTTTGATGGACGCGCTGGATGCCTCGCAGAACCTGATCTGGTTTGACGCGAACGGTGTCATAGTCGATGCCAATCCCAACGCGCTGAATTTGTTCGCCTATGGTGCCGATGAAATCCTGAAACAGGACTATTTTACGCTATGCGGCAATAACCCCCGGCATCTGATGGCTGACAAACGTCAATGGAACCGGATCGCCGCAGGCGAGGTGAACCACATGGAACGCAGCTATGTCGGCAAAACCGGGAAAGAGGTCTGGGCCTCTGTCAACTTCGCCGCCATCAAGAACGAAAACGGCACGACGCGGCGGGTGCTGGCACTGGTCATCGATTTGGGCAAATTCTCTTGGAAACCAAACGACGCCGCCCGCCCGTATTAATGCGCGATAGCCCAGTTCGCACCGGTTCCGGCATCAACAATTAACGGAATGTCTAGTTTGACAGCCGGAAGGCTGGCGGACTGCATGACGTCACGAACGATGCTGATCGTGTCGTCGACGGCGCTCTCGGGCACCTCGAAGATCAGTTCATCATGGACCTGCAACAGCATTTTTGCTGGCAGGTGGCTGATGGCGTCGGGAACCCGGATCATGGCGCGGCGGATGATGTCCGCGGCGGACCCCTGAATCGGCGCGTTGATTGCCGCACGCTGGGCAAACCCGGCATGGGGACCTTTGGCATTAATTTCCGGCGTGTGGATACGGCGGCCGAATAGCGTTTCGACATAGCCAACCTTCTTTGCGCCCTCGATAGTGCTGTCCATATATTCGCGAATACCCGGGAACCGTTCAAAATAGGTGTCGATGAATTTCTTGGCATCCTCACGCGGGATACGCAGGTTGCGCGCCAGTCCGAAAGCGGATATCCCGTAAATCACACCGAAATTGATCGCTTTCGCCTGACGGCGGATCATCGGGTCCATATCCTCAATCGGGACATTGAACATTTCGGACGCAGTCATTGCGTGAATGTCCAACCCATCGTGAAACGCCTGCTTCAGACTGTCGATATCGGCGATATGGGCGAGGATCCGCAGCTCGATCTGGCTGTAATCCAACGAGACCAGCAGGTTTCCTTCCTCGGCAATAAATGCCTCGCGGATTTTGCGCCCCTCTTCGGTGCGCACAGGAATATTTTGCAGGTTCGGATCGGTGGAGGCCAGCCGTCCGGTGGACGCGCCGGATATGACATAGGACGTATGCACGCGGCCTGTTTCGGCATTGATGTAGGTTTGCAACGCGTCCGTATAGGTCGATTTCAGTTTCGACATCTGTCGCCAGTCGAGGATTTTCGCAGGCAGCTCGTGCCCCTCGGCGGCAAGGTCTTCCAATATGTCGGCCCCGGTGGAATAGGCCCCGGTTTTGCCTTTCTTCCCGCCGGGCAGTCCCATCTTGTCGAACAGAATCTCCCCCAATTGTTTGGGAGAACCAACGTTAAAATCCTGTCCGGCGAGCGTGTGGATCTCATCCTCCAGCCCCGCCATGGACTGGGCGAAATTGTTCGACATGCGCGACAGGTGATCGCGGTCAACCTTGATGCCGTTCATCTCCATCTCCGCCAGTACCGGAATCAGCGGGCGCTCCATGGTTTCGTAAACTGTGGTCACCCGGTTTGCTGACAGTTGCGGTTTGAACAGTTTCCACAGGCGCAGCGTGATGTCGGCGTCTTCGGCAGCGTATTTCGTGGCGTCATCTATCGGGACCATGTCGAAGGTCTTCATCGACTTGCCTGACCCCAGCAATTCCTTGATCGGGATCGGCTTATGCCCCAGATAGCGTTCGGACAATTCGTCCATCCCATGGCGGTGCAGCCCGCCATGCATGGCGTAGGACAGCAGCATCGTGTCATCAATCGGGGAGATGTCGATCCCGTAGCGAGCGAAAATCTTGGCGTCATATTTCATATTCTGCCCGATTTTCAGGATCGAGGGGTCCTCCAGCATCGCCTTCAGCGCCGCCAACGTTTCCTCGCGGTCCAACTGCCCGTCCAGCAATTCGCGCCCGCCGAACAGATCGCCTTCGCCCTTGATATGGGCCAGCGGGATATAGCAGGCCTCGCCGGGTTCGACGCACAGGCAGATGCCGACAATTTCGGCGACCATTTCGTCCAACCCGGTGGTTTCCGTATCGACCGCGATCCAGCCGCGGCTATAAGCTGCGTCGATCCATTTCTGCAATGCATCAGAATCGGCGACGGTCTCGTATCCCGCCGGATCAATCGCAGCGGTGAGCGCGGCAACGTCCGCACCGCCGTCAGCCGGGCTCGATGCCCCGGTGGCGGGTTCCTCGATGACCGGGGCTTCAACCCCCAGCTTTTCAGCTAGACGCGCCGACAGGGTGCGGAATTCCATCGTTGCCATAAAGGCCAGCACCTCGTTGGGCACCGGATCGCGGACTTCCAGTGCCTCCAGTGGCGTTTCCACCGGTACATTCTGATCCAGCGTCACCAGCTGATACGACATCCGGATCTGATCCGCCTTTTCTATCAGCGTCTCGCGGCGTTTGGGTTGTTTGATCTCTTCCGCGCGTTCCAGCAGCGTTTCCAGATCTCCATATTCGTTGATCAATAACGCGGCGGTTTTGATCCCGATCCCCGGCGCACCCGGCACGTTATCGACCGAGTCTCCGGCCAGCGCCTGAACATCAATTACCCGATCCGGACCGACGCCGAATTTCTCTTCGACCTCCTCGATCCCGATACGCTTGTTCTTCATCCCATCGACCATCTCGACGCCGCCGCCAACCAGCTGCATCAGGTCTTTGTCCGACGAGATAATAGTTACACGCCCCCCGGCCTCGCGCGCCTGACGCGCGTAGGTGGCAATTATGTCGTCGGCTTCAAACCCTTCCATTTCAATGCAGGGCAGATTGAAGGCGCGGGTGGCGTCCCGGATCAACGGGAACTGGGGGACCAGATCCTCAGGCGCTGGCGGGCGATGCGCCTTGTATTCCGGATAGATGTCATTTCGGAACGACTTGCCGGAATAGTCGAAAATCACTGCGACATGGGTCGGTGCGTCCGGCCCCGCGTTATCCTCGACCATTTTATAGATCATGTTGCAGAACCCCTGCACGGCGCCCACTGGCAATCCGTCAGACTTCCGCGTCAGCGGTGGCAAGGCGTGAAAAGCCCGAAAAATGAATCCCGAGCCGTCAATCAGATGCAGGTGATGCCCCTTGCCAAATGCCATATTAATGGCCGTGGCCTGCGCCCTCTTTCAGGACGAATTTCTTGTCGCAATAGGGACATTCGACAAAGCCCTCATCCCCGATTGTCAGCCAGACACGCGGGTGTTCATTGCCGCCGTCACAAGCGACGGTTTTTTTGTCGACCTCTACGGTCTCGGGTGCTTCGATTGTCATGTAACCCTCCTTATTTCACCAGCATCGGGCCCAGAGGCCGGCCGGCGAGGATATGAATATGGTAATGTGGCACTTCCTGATGACCATTTAGACCGCTATTGGCAATCAGTCGATAGCCTTCACCGTCCCCGCCCGGCGCAACACCCAGATCTTGCGCAATCTTGGCGACAAGACGCGAAAAACCGGCGATTTCTGCGTCTGATGCTTCCGACGCGAAATGATCGTAGTTCACATACGCCCCTTTCGGGATCACCAGAACATGGGTGGGTGCCTGCGGCGCAATATCGTTGAACGCCAGTGCGTGTTCGGTCTCTGCGACGGTATCGTTAGGAATTTCACCCCGGAGGATTTTGGCAAAAATATTCTGGTCGTCGTAGTCGTAGGCCATGTTGCCCCCTATTCAAATGACAAATGCTTGGCGATGTCTTCGGCGCGATGTTGCGGGATTTTCAGGAAACCGGCAAGAGCCACAGCGTTGTTGTCGTCAGACGCATTCTCGTGCACTTCGAAATGGCTGGGAAGTTCCATTTCCTGCAGATCTTCATGCTCCACCCGGATTGTGTTGCGCAGCGTAGACAGCAAAGATCCAGCTGTTTCCACCGTCGCATACCCATCGGCGAGACCGATCCGGCGGGCATGCCCGACAAGATAGTCATCATCAAAATCGCACATAACGTCCAACACACGTAATTCGCACCGATCCCCAGCGAAATCATGAAGCGTTTCAAGATTGCTGGGATCCATACAAATGATCAGACGATTGCTGTTTAACCGATCAAACAGCAGCTTAAGGATCGCGCGGCGATGGCGGTTACGTTTCTGATCGGAATGCTCCAGCTCTCCCAGATCAGGCATATTCGACCCCGGCTCATCGAACACGTAGCCCAGCGTCGGGACGCCGGTGATCTCGCTGAACCTGTCGGCGAATCTTTTGCCGACATGCCATTTCTTGCAAAGGATCAGTTGCAATGTGTTCTGCCGGCCAATTCGGCCACCACGTTCCCAGAACCGCTCGGTAAATCGCGTTCCTATGCGTCCACGCGACGTCAGATAGGTGATAAGCTGCCGCCCGTCGGGGCCGATATGGACCTCATTGTCGGATTTGAACTCCTCTGCCAGCGCCCGCTGCAGCTTTTTCGCGTTGGCCGAGATTTTCCGGGCAAACAGATGGTTCTGTGATTTCAGAAAATCGAGATGATCGCCGTAAAATACCGTCGGGATGCCATAATCGGAAAATGACAGGAAGGTGAGGGTACGGGACTCCACCTCGTTCCGTGACACAACATGAAGCGCGAGGGTTTGGAAAAACGTCTCGTCCGGAATCCACGTGGTCTTGAAGAATTTCACAATATCGGGGCGCGCCTTGATCAGGTCGAGGATTTTGGTGATCGTATCCCGCCGCAAACACCACCATTGCGAGCCGATCATGATCTGCAATCCCTCGGGCAGGTCACGCTCCATTTTCAGGAATTTCTGCGCGGCTGCCGAAAAATAGAAAAGTGGTTTGTTGGCGCGTTCATTGAACCAGTGGCGATAGATCAGGCGTTCCTCCTTAAAGCCGACTTTGATCCAGTCGCTTTCGAAGAAATCGTGATGCTCAATATAGTCTTTCGGCACCTTATCGAGGAAATTGTGCATGTAGCCGATAGGTTTGATCGGCATACAGTCTCCGCTTAGCAGATAGTAATGCGTTGCATCCGGAAAGCTGTCATAGCCAAGACGAAGCGCATTCAATGATCCCTGCACCAGCGACCATTCGCCCCAACCACCTTTCACGCGCTGACTGACGACACGGACATTTGGGTTGTCTGCCAGTTCGCTCCGAATCTCCTGATAGGCAGTCTGCGGGGCGCGCGCATCAAAATGGATCGCGATATAATCACCCGCACTGGTCAGCAGCTTCGCCTGCTCGATAATCTGTGCGGGGTTTTTATGACACAGCAGTAAAAAGCAGATTCTCGCCATTGTGCCCTTCTTGGTGATTTGCCCGAGGAACCTAAAGGATTATCCGCGAGGCGGGAAGGTCGTTGGCGGATTTTTAATAATATTTTTGCGTATCTGTCGAAAATCGCCAATCCTGAACGTCGTATGGGCAGAAGACGCGAAGATGCGGCTTTGGCTAATAAAGGGAAGTAACATGCAATTTTTATGTCTGATCTATTCTGAAGAAGGCAGCGAAGCGAACTATGAAGGCGACATGATGGCCGACTATTTCGCATTTGGTGACGAAGCCAGTGCAGCGGGGGTCATGGTTGGCGGCAACGCGCTGGAGGCGGTATCGACTGCGAGTAGCATTCGTGTGCGTGACGGCAAATCCACGGTGACTGACGGACCGTTTGCCGAAACCAAAGAGGTTCTGGGCGGGTACTATATGCTCGACTGCAAAGATCTCGACGAAGCCTTGAAATGGGCCGCAAAGATCCCCGGTGCCAAACATGGCACGATTGAGGTTCGCCCGGTCATGGTTCTTGGCTGACGCTGATACTGCGCTCGCCCGGATATTCCGGCAGGAATCCGGGCGGGTGCTGGCAGCTCTGATCGCGACGCTACGTGATTTCGATCTGGCGGAAGAAGCCTTTGCCGATGCCATGACCGAAGCCGCACGGGTCTGGCCTGATCGCGGCGTCCCGGACAATGGCGGTGCGTGGCTGCTGACCGTTGCCCGACGGCGCGCGATCGACCGCCTGCGCCGGGCAAAAACACGGCAATCCGAACAGGCTGAACACACAATCCGCCTTCTGGCGGAGGAGGACGAAATGTCCGAAACGGATCACACCATCCTTGACGAGCGCTTGCGCCTGATCTTCACTTGCTGCCACCCGGCCTTGTCTGAAGAGGCCCGCGTGGCCCTGACATTGCGCACCTTATGTGGCCTGACAGCGAGAGAAATCGCGCGGGCTTTCCTGACATCCGAAACCACAATGAACCAGCGATTGACACGGGCAAAGGCAAAAATCCGGGATGCGGGGATCAGCTATAAGCTTCCGGAAACTGAAGATATTGCTGACCGGTTACAGTCCGTTCTTTCGGTTATCTATTTGATTTATAACGAAAGCTATACGGCTTTCGAAGGACAGTCCCTGACCCGCGAAGATCTCGCAAACGAGGCAATCCGGCTGGCAGATATCCTGTTCCGCCTGTTACCGGACGCAGAGGCGGGTGGCCTGCTGGCGCTGATGCGGCTACACCATGCGCGCCGATTGGCACGGGTCGATGCTGATGGCGCGCTGGTTTCACTGGAGGAACAGGATCGGGGGTTGTGGGATCATGCGGCAATTGATTCCGCGCAGGCTTTCCTGCTGGCGGTGATGAAAAAAGCGCAACCCGGACCGTATCAGATACAGGCGGCGATAGGGGCACTGCATGCAAGTTCACCGTCTTGGGAGGCAACAGACTGGCCACAAATTCTGCATCTTTACGCGGCGCTCTACCGATATACCGGTTCGCCGGTTGTCGCGTTGAACCGGGCGGTGGCGATGGCGCAAGTGGGTCCGGCGGAAGATGCGCTTGATGCGGTCGAAGCGCTGGGCGATGCCCTGTCGGGTTACCAGCCCTATCATGCGGCGCGGGCAGATTTACTGGCACGATTGCATCGGCGGGCGGAGGCAGCGGTGGCTTATGATCAGGCGATCCAATTGAGCAAGAACGAGGCCGAAAAGGCGTTTCTGATCGCACGGCTCGCGAAAATCGCGTGAAACCCTGTGAAGGATATGCCAGACAGACGACATGAGACGTTTTGGGCAGATTAAACGCGGACAGACATATCGGGACAGGCCGGGAGCCTATGCCGTTATCCTGTCGGGCCGGTCGCTGTTGGTGACCGAAGAGCAATCTGACGTGAATGAATTCCAGTTGCCCGGCGGCGGGATTGATCCCGGCGAAAGTCCGCTACAGGCGCTCCATCGTGAGGTGCGCGAGGAAACCGGCTGGGTCATCGCCCCCGTTCGCAAGCTGACCACATATCAACGGTTCACCTACATGCCCGACTATGATTTGTGGGCGCGCAAACTGTGTCATATTTATTTATGCCACCCGGTGCTGCAACGCTCCGCCCCGACGGAAGCCCATCATACGGAGGTCTGGATGTCCCCCCGCGACGCGGTGGCCTTACTCGCCAGTCCCGGAGACGCTGCGGTTGTGGCCGGGCTTCAGCTTTAACAGATCCTTCTTAAACGCCTGCCAGGTCAGCGACTTGCGGTAAAGCTGCATGTCGAAAATATGGAAAAATGCCCACGCGATGACGGCGCAGAACAGCACGGCAAAGATCGTGTCAGACAGAAAGTGCCGCCCCGTCATGATCCTGAGGGAAATGCCAATGATACAGGCGGGTAAACCGGCATAAAGCACCGCGGCCTTCCAGCGCCGGCTCAGGTTGGGCCAGATAACAACGGCGAAGACGATGATGAAGGTTGCGATGGCGCTGCCCTCGCCCGAAACAAAGGAGCAGTTCTTCTCGCACTGATCAGCGATCAGGATCGGCGGGGTGAAATCGCTGCTGCCGCCAAAATATTGGATCTCCGCCGGTCGGGCGCGACCCCAGTAGGATTTGAATATCCCGTTGGTCATGATGATCGGGCCGGTGATGAACGTTGCCACCACATAAGCCCAGACCTGAATGGGAACATTCCGCCCGCGACCGATCAACGCGCTGTAAATCAGAAGAATCACACTGACGATGGCAAGAATCTTAAGGCCATCGATGAAAATATAGCGGATGAATTCATAAGTGGTGTTGTCGCGAAGGGCGAAGTCACCATTGAAATACATCGCGGAAAACCAGAGGTCGATTTCCGGAAAGTTTAGAAACAGCACGGTGAAAAAGGCGATTGAACTCACCAATATCCACCCGGATTGCCGCCATGAAATACTCATTTACACGTTCTTTTGCGTTCCCGTTATGAATAACTTTCTTGGGAATTTCCTTAAAAGTTGCTTATTCTTGGGCTGTATTACAGGATTATATGGCAAAAGTGAGGTCTAAACCGATGGTTCGCAGGTTATTTTTTGTGGCAATTTTGCCAATCCTCGCCTCATGCGCAAGCTTGTCCGAGGATTCATGCCGCGGCGGAGACTGGGCCTCCATCGGGTATCGTGACGGGGCGAATGGGCAGTTACTGAGCTATATTAACCAGCATATCGAAGCCTGTGCAGAATTTGGCATATCACCGGATGTGGAGGAATGGCGAGCTGCTCGTGAAGCCGGGTTGCAGGAATATTGCACGCCGGAAAATGCCTATGCGGTCGGGCGTCGTGGTCGGGACTTAAGTCCGGTTTGCGAGGCGAATCGGGACTATCTGCGACTGGCGAATTTCTATGGTCGGAGGTTTGCGGAGATTTCAGATGAAATTGACGATCTGGAGGACGTAGAAGACGACGTCCTCCACCGCCTAGCCACGGAATTCACCGGAGAGCTGACACCCGAGCAGCTGGCTTTGCAACAATCCTTACTAAGCCAGCTGCGCGCGATCCGCCGGGAAATCCGCAATCTGGAGCGCGATTTGCGCAAATATGACGACCTGCCCTAAAACCGGGACCTTTACCGTCAATATCTGTTCAGAAGCGCCTGCGTCGGCCACGCATCTGCGGGCATGCCCAACCTTTGCTGTTCGGCCTGAACGGCATCCCGGGTGCGGCTCCCGAGGATCCCATCGATTGCACCGACATCATAGCCGCGTGACTGCAAAATCTCCTGCAGGCGGCGCATCTGGCTGTCGCTTAACCCCGGTTCCGGGTTTCCCGCATTATAACGCTGCGCCCCGCCCAGACGGGTGGCAAAATAGGCTGCGGTAGTGGAATAAATGAAGCTTTGGTTCCATTCCAGATAGACATCGTAATTCGGAAAGGCGAGGAAAGTCGGCCCCAGCCGCCCTTGCGGCGCAAGCAAAGACGCCTGACCTGACGATGGCATATTTCCGTTGCGCGCTGTGATTCCCATCTGCGTCCATTGCTGCACCGGCAGTCTCGTGTGTAGCCCGGATTGCTGCCAGGGAATGTTTTGCGGCACGCTGACCTCGATTAACCAGGGTTCACGCGGGCGCCAGCCGAGCGAGCTGATCATGTTCGCCGCCGTCATGATCGCGTCCGGAGCAGAGGTTTTCAGCGTCACATGGCCATCGCCATCCCCGTCGATTCCTTTGGTCAGTATGTCGTGGGGCAGCATCTGGACCATGCCAATTTCACCAGCCCATGCGCCGGTCGTGTTGCGGGGGTCCAGATCACCATGCGCGACCAGTTCCATCGCGGCAAAAATCTGTGGGCGGAACAAATGCGGGCGGCGGCAGTCATAGGCCAGCGTCACCAGCGCGTTCACCGTGTTGAAATCCCCCTGCACCGCGCCGAAATCGGTTTCCAGCGCCCAAAAGGCGGTAATTACCTCGGGCGGGACGCCAAACTGGTCGTAAGCGCGCTGAAAGACGGAGGCGAATTTCTGCATATTCGCCGCACCGTTATTCATCCGGTAACCGGATACTGAGCGTTGCGAAAATTCGAGGAATGTCTGTTTGAATACCCCTTGCGCCCGATCACGATTCAGGACCGATTGATCCAGCCGCGCGCCTGACAGGGTTGCATTGATAGCGTTCTGATTGATTCCACGCTGCGCAGCCTCAGCCCCCAAATTGGCGATGAAACTGCCCCAGTCCCCGCCACACGGCACAGATTGTGCATTTGCCGTACTGCCAGCCAGGAGGCCAAGAAGTAATGCGGAAGTCTTCAATGAAAATGCCATACCAAATCCCCGATTGATGGTTTGGCAAACCCTAGTCGGGGCGATTCCGCCGATCAAGTGTTTCCTAAAGCGTGGCGCGCACCCTGCGCAAAATAACCACCTGATTGATCGTGAAATTCTTTCCCTCGGGTTCATTAATAATCAGGTCGACCCAGGCATCGGACGCGCGGTTTGGTTCGAATTCCGTGTAGAAAATGTCGAACTCCGCGAAACCATCATGACCGATATCCAGCATGCGTACGATCTGTTCATTGTTCGGGCCATGTCGCAGGTTGAGACGGGCATAGGCCTGAAAAGGCTCAGCTGCTTCCGAGTCCACGGCAATTCGGATCAGATTGTTGCGACGGACGGCTTTGGCGTCCTCTTCCGGAAACCCGAAGGCTACCGACAGGAAGCTGCCCGGAAACTTGCGGATGTCGAAAGACATGCTGCCCTCTGCCGCGCCGGCATTTATGGAAATATCATTATCATCGCCGTCATGATGCAGCGTGACTCGCGGGGCGAGCTCGGTGCCCGTCAAAATATTGCCGGAGATACCTGTATCAAGGTTATGTTCCCAAAGTTTCGGCGTGTAGCCCCACTGGGTTTTTGGTGGCAGGGCGAAGCCCGCCGGGACCTCGATACTGAAGCTTCTGGGATCTGATTTCCGGGGTTTGAGCATTACTGACTGACCACCATCTGGTTCGCATCCAACGTTGCCTGCATGAAGGCACGGATAATCCGAAGAGCGCGTTCCTCTTCCGGATCGTTATCCTTATAGCCCGTGACAGACAGGGCGACGAGGCGACCGTTAACTTCGGTAAAGGCCCGCCAAAACCGGTTGGAAGCCCCGGCGTCGTCCACAAAGGCGGCGTCCTCGATCAACAGATAAAGCGCACGTTCGGATTGTTTGGATTGCAGGATGCTCACCGCACCTTCGACATTGCTTTTCGACAGCGTAAAGGTCCCGACAGGCGTTTCAAGGAACCGCGCGAGGGCGGTTAGCGCGGGTTTCAACCCTTGTTCTACCCCTGGCAGACCGGTGGGCGAAACGCTCGCGGTCAGGATTGCGGTGATCGGTGTGCGCGCACCACGGCCATTTTCCTGAATATGGCAGTCCGAAAGGAACATAAACACGCCATTCGGGTTTTCATCAATTGTTGCGCGATCCACGCAAAACCCTTGAGGGGCGGCGATGGTTAGTGGCGCACCTCCGGCGGTGACCGATACCGCACGCGGCACCGGATCAATACCGGGTGACAGATGTTCCTGTCCGCCCGCGCAGCCGATCAGAACCAAAAGGGCGGCAACCGCGCCGCCCCTGATTTGACCCTTAAAGGTCCGCATAGACATGCTTTTCCATTTTGCCACCGGGATGGGTTACCGCACCAAGCCGTGCCGATCCCACCTGCTGCGCATATTTCCACAGCGCACCCGAGGCATAGATCGTGTCGCGCGGACCGTTCCAGCCTTTCTTGCGTTCAGCGAGTTCCTCATCCGAAAGATCGACGGAGATTTCCCCGGTCAGCGCGTTCAGCGTGATCGAGTCCCCATCGCGCAACATAGCAATCGGTCCGCCATGCGCAGCCTCTGGCCCGACATGGCCGACACAGAACCCACGTGTGGCACCGCTGAATCGACCGTCGGTGATCAGCGCGACTTTCTTGCCCATGCCTTGGCCCGACAGGGCTGCGGTGGTTGCCAGCATTTCGCGCATCCCGGGTCCGCCAGCGGGACCTTCGTTGCGGATGACGATAACCTCGCCTTCCTCATACTCGCGCTTCTGCACGGCGGCGAAGGCGTCTTCCTCGCATTCGAACACGCGGGCCGGACCGGTGAAGACCAACTGCTCGTCGCTCATACCCGCGACCTTAACAATCGCGCCATCGGGGGCGAGGTTGCCTTTCAGGCCCGTGACCCCGCCGGTTTTCGACAAGGGGGCAGAGATCGGATAGATCACTTTGCCGTCGGCATCGCCTTCGATCATGTCCAGCTCTTCACCCATGGTGCGGCCGGAGGCGGTCATGCAATCCTCATGGATCAGACCGGCTTTACGCAGTTCTTTCAGGACGACGGGGACGCCGCCGACTTCGTAAAGATCCTTGGCAACATACTGCCCACCCGGTTTCAGATCGACGAAATACGGTGTGTCGTTGAAAATGTCGCAAACATCGTCCAGCGTGAAATCAATCCCGGCTTCATGCGCAATCGCGGGCAAATGCAGGCCCGCATTCGTGGACCCACCTGTCGCCGCCACAACACGTGCGGCGTTGATCAGCGCTTCCTTGGTGACGATGTCCCGCGCCCGAATGTTTTTCTCGATAAGGTTCATAACGGCGCGGCCCGAGGCCTCGCCATACTGATCGCGACTTTCATAGGGCGCAGGTGCACCGGCGGAATTCATCAGCGCGAGGCCAATGGCTTCGGACACACAGGCCATGGTGTTGGCGGTAAACTGACCGCCGCAAGCGCCAGCCGACGGGCATGCAACCCTTTCCAGCTTTTCCAGCTCGCAATTGGACAATGTGCCTGCTTGCTGCTGACCGACTGCCTCGAACACGTCCTGAACGGTCACGTCATGGCCGTTATGCCGACCCGGCAAGATCGAGCCGCCGTACATGAAAACGGATGGCGTGTTCAGGCGAACCATCGCCATCATCATGCCGGGCAGGGATTTGTCACACCCGGCCAGACCCACAATCGCGTCATAGCTATGGCCACGCATCGTCAGTTCGACCGTGTCAGCGATTGCCTCGCGGCTGGCGAGCGAGGATCGCATCCCCTCGTGCCCCATCGCGATCCCGTCGGTGACGGTGATGGTGGTGAATTCGCGTGGCGTACCTGCGGCGGCTTTCACGCCCAGTTTCACGGCCTGTGCCTGACGGTTCAGCGCGATGTTACAGGGGGCTGCTTCGTTCCAGCAGGTGGCGACGCCGATCAGGGGGCGATGAATTTCTTCCTCCGACAGGCCCATCGCGTATAGATACGAACGATGCGGCGCCCGTGCCGGACCTTCGGTTACATGGCGGCTGGGCCATTTGGATTTGTCAAATTTTGCGGTCGTCATCTGCTGGTTACTCCCCCTAAGACGTGGCTGGGACAATCCTTAGGCAAGCGGATCGGGATTCTCAAGCGTTGCGGGCAGATTTTTCCCCTGATAAGTTCCGCCGGAGCAGATCGCGAGGACTCCATGCCAACCAAATACCCCCCGGCGTTTGACGCCTATGTCGAACCGGCGCGCGCGCGCTCGGAGTGGTGGCGGACGCTGCTGGGATTCGCGCTGGTCTCCATTGTGTTCCTTGGGCTTACGCTTGGCTTGTCCTCGCTCGTCGTACTGATTGGCGAATTGCGATCAACGGGTTCGGGCTTTCGGTTGTTGTTCATGTTGCAACAAGGAACGTCTGTTTTTGCGACCTTCACATTGGTTGGTGTGATCATCTTTATTATCCCGGCACTGTGGCTGGTGGTCCGTTTCCTGCATAAACGCAGTTTCTGGACGCTGATTTCACCGGATCGCCGGATTGACTGGCGCTATTGGCAGATCGGGGCGATCGTCGTTGCGCTGTTTGGAATCGCTGATGCAATTCTGACCTTTTCCTCTCATGAGGTTCAACAGCAACATACATTTGGCACGTGGCTGCCCCTCGCCCTCGCGGCAACATTTGTCGTCTTTCTGCAAACCGCTTCCGAGGAACTGGTGTTCCGCGGATACCTGCAACAACAGCTCGCCGCGCGGTTTCAAACGCGTTGGGTCTGGCTGGTGATTCCATCAATCCTGTTTGGGTCACTGCATTACAATCCCGGGACGTTCGGAGATAATTTCTGGTTGGTCATGTGTGTGGCGGGAACCATTGGCCTCATTGCCGGGGACCTGACGGCGAGGTTGGGGAATCTTTCGGCGGCGCTGGGCATCCATTTCGCCAATAATATTATCGTGTTCATCTTCCTGAACGTGCGAGGTCAGGCTAGCGGAGTCTCGTTGTTCCTTTATGACATGGACCCAAAAGCACCCGAAGCGGCGACGGGAATGGTGATGGCGATTATCCTTATGCTGGCGATATATGGCGTGTTCTTAATGATCTGGAAACGCCGCCGCTTGTGAATCACCTTGGGGTGAATTAGGTAGATGGGAACAGGTTAAAAAAGGGTCCGCACCTCCATGAACTGGATTTCGAACGTCGTCCGCCCCAAGATCAACTCGCTGTTTTCGCGCCGCGAAACGCCGGATAATCTGTGGACGAAGTGTGAAGAATGCGGAAATATGCTGTTCCATCGCGAACTGACGGACGCGCTGAACACTTGCCCGAACTGTAACCACCATATGCATATCACACCCCGCGACCGCTTTACCGCGCTGTTCGACAATGGTGTGTTCGTCGAGGTGGACGTGCCCGAACCGCTCGCCGATCCGCTGCATTTCAAGGACCAGAAACGTTATCCCGACCGGATGCGCGAAGCCCGCAAGAAAACTAACGAAAAAGAGGCCATGCTGGTCGCCGAGGGCGATCTGGGTGGTGTGAAAGTTGTTTGCGCCGGACAGGACTTTTCCTTCATGGGCGGGTCTATGGGCATGTATGTCGGCAACGCCATCATCGCAGCGGCCGAACGGGCCGTGAAGCTGAAAGCCCCATTTATCCTGTTCGCCGCGGCGGGTGGCGCAAGGATGCAGGAGGGGATCCTGTCCTTGATGCAGATGCCGCGTTCCACCGTTGCGGTCGAAATGGTGAAGGATGCCGGGCTGCCTTATATCGTGGTGTTGACGCATCCGACGACGGGCGGTGTTACCGCCTCTTACGCGATGCTGGGGGATATCCATATCGCGGAACCCAACGCGCTGATCTGTTTTGCCGGGCCGCGCGTGATTGAGCAGACGATCCGCGAAAAACTGCCCGAAGGGTTCCAGCGCTCCGAATATCTGCTGGATCACGGGATCCTGGACCGTGTGACACACCGGACCGAACTGCGCGAAGAGCTGATCACCCTGACGCGGATGCTGACGAAACAGCCGCCTCATGTCAAAGGTGACCTACCTGCACCCGAAGCCGAACCTGCACCCGAGCCGGCAGAAGCCGAGGGGGACGCAGCAAGCGAAACGGACGCGAAAGCGTGAGCCGGGCACATAGTGATGTCATCCTTGATCGGATGATGTCGCTTCATCCCAAGATTATCGATCTGACGCTGGATCGGATGTGGCGTCTGTTGGCGACACTGGACCATCCGGAACGAGCTCTGCCTCCGGTCATTCATCTGGCGGGAACGAATGGCAAAGGCTCGACTCAGGCGATGATCCGGGCGGGCCTGGAAGCTTCGGGCCATAAGGTCCACGCCTATACTTCGCCACATCTGGCACGGTTCCATGAGCGGATCCGGCTCGCCGGAGAGCTGATCTCCGAAGAGGCGCTGAGCGACGTGCTGGACGAATGCGAACGCGCGAATGGCGGAGAGCCGATCACCTATTTCGAAATCACCACAGCTGCAGCATTGTTGGCGATGTCGCGCACCCCGGCGGATTATACCCTTCTTGAGGTTGGGCTTGGTGGACGGCTGGATGCGACAAATGTCATTGAAACGCCGCGCCTGTGCGTGATCACCCAGATCAGTCTGGATCATCAAAGCTATCTTGGAGATACAATCGAAGAGATCGCTGCCGAGAAAGCCGGCATCCTGAAGGACGGAGTCTACTGCGTTGTCGGTCCGCAGGAAGACGCGGTGATGGATGTGATCGAGGCAAAAGCCGCCGAAGTTGGCGCGGCACTGTTGAAATACGGGCAGGATTGGCATGTTTGGGAAGAACATGGCCGTATGGTCTATCAGGATCAGAACGGACTGCTAGACCTGCCGATGCCTGCGCTGCTGGGCGCACATCAGGTGCAGAATGGTGGTGCGGCGGTGGCGGCCCTCAGGGCGCTGGGCAAAGATGAGGCCGCTTGTGCCGCCGCGATGACAGAGGCCCATTGGCCCGCGCGGATGCAGCGCCTGCGCTCGGGACCGCTGTTGCAGGCGGCCGGGCCGGCGGGTCTTGCCGAGCTCTGGCTTGATGGAGGTCACAATCCCGCCGGGGCTGCTGCCGTACGCGAAGCGTTGCAGCGATTGCCGGAAAAGCCGACCTACCTGATTTGCGGAATGCTGAACACGAAGGATGTGCGGGGATATATGCGCCCGCTTGCTGACCTGACCCAACGGCTTTACGGCGTGACCATCCCCGAACAGCAAGCCACGCTTAGCGCCGAAGAAACTGTCGCCGCTGCTGAAGCTGAGGGCATCGAGGCCGAGATCGCCACCAATGTGGAAAGCGCCGTTCGTGCCATTGTGGCCCAAGACCCGACGGCCCGCATTCTGATTTGTGGCTCATTATATCTGGCTGGCATTGTCCTGCGCGAGAACGGATGACACCGGTCCGGCGACTTCGCAATATCGGTCCGACCTCGGCCGGGATGCTGGCGGAGGTGGGAATCGAAACGATAGAAGATCTGCAGGAGATTGGGGCGATTGAAGCCTATCGCCGCCTGAAATTCACTTTCGAGAACCGCGTCAGCCTGAATTTCCTCTGGGCGTTGGAGGCAGGCCTGCAAGGGATCGACTGGCGGCATCTGACGGACGCTGACAAAGACCGTCTAAAGGCCGGGATTCAGGATTTGTAGCGGTCTTGCAGTGAGAATGCCGCTAATGGATCCGGCACCGTTTCGGGTGCCGAAACCACAGTGATTGCAGGGTCCGGCCTTATTTCCCCCAGCGGAGCGCAATCAGGTCCAATTCCGAAGACAGTTGCAGCAAACGTTCCTTGGTGCGTTGGCTCATCGGCTTCAGGGGATGGCGTACATGGTCGGAACCGATCACCCCGCCCTCCATCATCACCGTTTTCGCAGCCCGCAGCCCGCATTGGCGGTTTTCGTGATTGATCAAGGGCAGACACAGCTTCCACTGTTCTAGCGCCGTATCGGCATCACCGGCAAGGAAATGCGTCACGATGGGTCTGATCATTTCCGGTTGCAATGCGGAGGTCATCGTCCCCGTGCAACCGGCGTCCAGATCGGCAAGCAGGGTCACCGCTTCCTCGCCATCAAACGGGCCGACGATATGGTCGCCACCGGCCTCGATCAATGCCGCCAGCTTGTCTGCGGCAAACGGGGTTTCGATTTTGAAATAGCTGACATTTTCGATTTCGCTCGCCATGCGAACCAGTGTCGGTACCGGCAGGGAGACACCCGAAAGCGGTGCGTCCTGTACCATGATCGGGATAGAAATCGCATCGCTAACTGCCTGAAAATGTTCCAGTATCCCGGCCTCACCCGGGACCAGCCCAACCCCGTGATAGGGCGGCATCATCATCACCATCGCGGCCCCCATCGCCTCTGCCGATTTGGCGCGTTCGACGACAATTCCTGTGTAGAAATGGCTGATGGTGACGATTACCGGCACACGTCCCGCGACATGTTCCAGACTGATCCGCATCAGGGTGGCGCGTTCCTCGTCAGACAAAAGAAATTGCTCGGAGTAGTTGGCCAGAATGCAGATCGCATCGACCCCCTGGTCGATCATACAGTCAAGAACGCGGCGCATGCCGTCTTCGTCAACCCGCCCGTCATCATGAAATGGCGTCGGGGCAACAGGCAAAATTCCGGTAAGAGCTTCTTTCATTGTGAACACCTGTTTGTTGGTTACCAGTTGAACGGGGCAACCTGATTGCGTTTGCCCAGTGTCATCGCATCAGCGACATGGATCATAGGCGAGAGGTCAACATCTGACCGACCCTCTGCAACAAGTTGCGCCATGTAAGCGTAGAGCGCGGGATATTCGCCGGTAAGCCCGGCCGCATCAGGACCAGGTGCGCCGTCGATTTCCATCACCGCGCCACCGCCCCGCAGGGTCAGCGTGCCACCATCCGTGACTGCGTCGATCTGCCAGATATCCTGCCCCTGATGATCCCAGTTCAGATCTGCGCGCACTTCGGCGCCGTGGGGATGGACGAAGTCCAGTTGGGCAGCAATCGGTGTGTCCTTGTTTTCCGGGAAATCCAGTGTTGCGGCGCGCAGATGCATCGGATCCGGCAGGATTTCGGTGACAATAGACAGTGCATTAATACCGGGATCAAAAATGCCCATCCCGCCGGGTTCGAATACCCAATCCTGACCGGGGTGCCATTTGCGCACATCTTCTTTCCACGTCACTGTCAGCTGTTCCAGCCGCTTATCCGCAAGCCAGGCTTTCGCTGCCGGCACAAAGCGGGCCGCGCGGGAATGCCAGCTGGCATATAAGGTCAGCCCCTTGGATTTTGCGAGCTGTTCCAGCACCTTAACCTCGGCCAGTGTAGCGCCCGGAGGTTTTTCCAGCATCACATGACGCCCGGCAAGCAAAGCATCCCGGGCGTAGTCAAAACGCGGGACAGGCGGCAGGCAAAGCGAAATAACACCGATTTCGGGATGCTTCTGAAGCATCTCCTGAAAATCCGTGTAATTTGGCACGCCGTCGACCTTCTGGTGCCGGGACACGGCCGCCGCAAGCTGCCAGTCCGGGCTGTCCGCGAGGGTCGGAATATGTTGATCGACAGCGATCTTTCCGATCCCCGCCAACGCGATCTGACGTGTTGTCATCAGTGACTGTCCTTTCCAACTTCTGCCCCGCGGCAGCCTTTGAGGAAATCCAGATCAGCGCCCGTATCGGCACCCTGGACATGAGATTGATGTAACCAGGCATAGCCGCTTTCGGCCTTTTCGTGGCTGGGTTTCCAGCCCTCCAGACGGCTGGCAATTTCCGCGTCCGAGATATCCAGATGCAGCCGACGGTTTGGCACATCAATTTCAATCATATCGCCATCACGAACGATCGCGAGGGGACCACCCGCCGCGGCCTCTGGCGCGGTGTGCAGCACAACCGTGCCATAGGCCGTTCCCGACATGCGCGCATCGGAAATCCGCACCATATCGGTAATGCCTTTGCGCAGAATTTTTGGTGGCAGGCCCAGATTGCCGACCTCTGCCATACCCGGATAACCTTTGGGGCCACAATTTTTCAGAACCATCACGCAGGTTTCGTCGATATCCAGATCCTCGTCAACGATCCGCGCCTTATAATCATCGATATCCTCGAACACGACGGCGCGTCCCCGATGGGTCAACAGATCGGGCGTCGCGGCCGAGGGTTTGATCACCGCCCCGTCGGGCGCAAGATTGCCGCGCAGCACGGCGATGCCGCCTTGTTGGGTCAGCGCCTTTTCAAGGGGCAGGATAACGTCCTCGTTATGATTAACCGCGTCTTTAACCTCGTCCCAGATGGGGGTGCCGGACACGGTCAGCGCATCTTTGTGCAGTTGCCCGCCTTCGCCCAGACGTTTCAGGACAACCGGCAGACCACCGGCATAGAAGAATTCTTCCATCAGATATTTGCCCGAGGGCTGAAGGTTCACAATCGTTGCGATATCGCGCCCGCACCTGTCCCAGTCGTTAAGCGTGAAATCCACCCCAACCCGTCCCGCCAGCGCCAGAAGATGCACAACGGCATTGGTGGACCCGCCAATCGCCCCGTTGGTGCGCACCGCATTTTCAAAGGCCGGCTTGGTCAGGATGTCCGAGGGTTTCAGATCATCTTTGACCATCTGCACGATGCGCCGCCCCGACAGCTGCGCCATCACCCGGCGACGACTATCGACCGCCGGGATAGCGGCGTTGCCGGACAGGGCCATGCCCAGGGCCTCCGCCATCGAGGCCATGCTCGATGCGGTGCCCATGGTGTTGCAGGTCCCGGTGGATCGGGTCACGGCGGCCTCGGCATCCAGGAATTCCTGTTGGGTCATTGTGCCCGCTTTCACCGCTTCGGAGAATTTCCACAAATGTGTGCCCGCGCCAACAGGTTTGGCATTCACATAGCCGTTCAGCATCGGTCCGCCGGTCACCACGATGGAGGGCAGATCGCACGAAGCCGCGCCCATCATCAGGCTGGGCGTGGTCTTGTCACAGCCCACCAGCAATACGCAGCCATCAATCGGCTGGGCACGTATGGTTTCCTCCACCGCCAGCGCGGCGAGATTACGGAACATCATCGCCGTAGGACGGAAAGTGTTTTCCGAGGCCGAAAAGACCGGAACTTCGACCGGGAAGCCCCCGGCCTCCCAGACGCCGGCTTTTACCTTTTCGGCTAGTTCCTTCATGTGGATGCCGTTACAGGGCGTCAGTTCCGACCATGTGTTGAGGATGCCGATGACCGGTCGTCCATCAAAAAGATCATCCGGATAACCCTGATTTTTCAGCCAGCCGCGGTGATAAATCGTGTCACGCGATGTTCCGCCATACCATTCCTGCGAACGCAGGCGGCGTGGCCAAGACGCGGGTTTGAAGCTCATCCCTGATCCTCGTCAGTTATAGGGTTTTGCGGAATTTGCCCGGCTGCTGCCGCCGCTCCTTTGGCGTCCTTGATGGATTCGTCCAGCAGTTCTTCCATCATGGTGCGGGCCTTGGCCGGATCCTTTTCCCTGATGGCCTGCGCGACCCAGGCATGCTGTTTCAGACGATGGTCCTTGATGACTTCGGCGCCGCGCCACGACAGCTCGAAGACGGAAATCATGGCGGCCCGGATCAGGGACGAAAATGCGCTGACGAAAGGATTATGCGTTGCTGTCAAAATCGCCAGATGAAAACTGAAATCAGCTTCGACCAAGGCGGCTTCTTCGAGGGCATGATTGTGCATCGACTCCAGCGCCGCCTCGATATTGATCAGGTCTTCGTCTGTTCGCATACGCGCTGCCAACTCAGCCGCCGAAGGTTCAATCATTCTGCGGAGCGCATAAAGGTCGGTCGCAATGTCATCCGCCGGAACCGCCTGCAGATGCCAGGCCAGAACGTCATGATCGAGCATATTCCAATTGGCGCGGGGTCTGACCGAGGTGCCGACTTTGGGCCGGGCCTGCAACAAGCCTTTGGCGGTCAGCTTGGAATAGGTTTCCCGCAGCACCGTTCGGGAAATGCCAAACCTGTGGAGCATCGCTGCCTCGTTCGGCAACACGGTACCCTCCGCATAGGCGCCGGACACAATTTCGCGGCCAAGCGTATTCAGCGGGTTCGAGCTCCCCGATCTGGCCTCGAAGAGATTGGCAGTAGATTCAGTTCCACGCATCACATTCATCCGGGTTGGTTTTGCTTTGTCATCAGCCATCTTTCCCTAATCCGAACGATCCAACAAGGAAACGATGCATAACCATGAAAACAAATAGCAACACACCGCTACTGATCAGAATCCAGGCCGAGTTCAGCGATCCGTTGAAAATGATCAGGGTAGAGATCAGTCCAAGGATCATACCACCAAACAATGTCCCTGCAACCAAACCAACCCCGCCGGTCAACAATGTGCCACCCAGAACCACCGACGCAATGGCAGAGAGTTCAAGCGTGGACCCGGCAAGCGGATAACCCGATTTCGTGTAGAGCGCATAAACCACACCGGCAAGCGCCGAATAAATCCCGCCAACAGCATAGATCAGCACGGTTGTCCGCCGCACATTTACCCCCATAAGCCGCGCCGATTCCTTGTCGCCGCCGATCGCATAGACATTGGCACCGAAGCGGGTGAAATGGGCGATGAAAATAGCGACAACCAGACTGATCAGCATAACGATTGCGGAGGAGCGCAGCAGTCCTTTGCCGGGTAGTCTGATCTTGATATCGGAATACAGATCAGCCCATTCATGGTTGATCGGCACTGAGTTGATCGTCACCATGAAGCACATCCCGCGCAGCAGGAACAATCCGGCAAGGGTAATGATAAATGGCTGAATATCCAGCGCATCAATCACCCATCCCTGAAAGGCGCCAAAGGCAAAGCCGAACATCAGCATCAGGATAGCGGTCGTTAGCGGGTCGAAACCAAGGCTGTCGAGCATCGCCATCGAAACCCCGACGAACCCGATCATGGACCCGATCGACAGATCAATGCCGCCAGAAAGGATCACAAACGTCGCGCCGATGGCAGCAATGATGATGAAAGAGTTATCCGCCAGAATATTGCCCAACACCCGCATCGACAGGAAGTTTTTATACATCGCCCCACCGATCAAAAAGATCGCGATGAACACCAGAACAGTGGCATAAAATGGCAGATATTTTTTGTTTAGCAGTATAGACATCACGTTTTCCGGGCGAATTTCGACATGATCCCCTGCCGGGCATTGTCGGATTGCAGAACAAGCACAAAGAGCACAACCAGCGCTTTGATGATCAGGTTATATTCAGGGGGCAATCCCGAAATCAGGATCGAGGTGGTCAGGGCTTGTATCACCAGCGCACCAATTACGGTCATCCCAAGATAGATGCGTCCACCAGCGAGCGACCCTCCACCGATCACGACCGCCAGAATGGCGTCCAGCTCGATATAAAGCGCGACCGAAACCGGATCGGACGTATGGGTATCCGCAGTGAGGATCACACCCGCCCAACCGGCCATCAGGCCACAAATCAGATAGGCCACGAAAGTGATTAAACGCGCATTTACCCCCGCGATTTTCGACGCCTCCGCATTGCCGCCCGTTGCCTCGACAAACAGGCCCAATGCTGTGCGACGGATCAGCAGCCAAAGTGCAAAGAAAACACCGGCGAACACGTAAAGACGTGTCGGAATATAGAAGATAGAACCCGTCGAAAGCCCCTGTAGGAACGGGCTTTGGAAGCTTGGGTCCGTGCCGCCATAGATCAGGTTGATCAACATTCCGACCCCGCGACCCGACACCATCAGGATCAGGGTCGCAATGATCGGCTGAATGCCCAGTATCGCCACCAGAAATCCATTCCAGACGCCGCAAAGAAGACTGGCGGACAGCGCATAGATCAGCACCAGCCCATGCGGGTCGCCGGCCTGAATGCGCCAGGCGATCATCGCCCCGGAAATCGCGGCAATCGAGCCCACAGACAGATCAATCCCCTTGGTCCCGATGACCACAGCCATGCCAATTGCCACCATTGCCGTCGGCACAGCCCGATAGAAAATGTCGATCACATTGCCGAACAACCGGCCTTCAACAATACGGATGTTGAAAAATCCCGGAGAGATAAATCCGTCAACAATCAGGATTATTACCAACGCCAGCAGCGGCCAGATGGCACGCCCGCTCATCACACGTCGGAGGAACGTCATTTCTGCCTCAGCCATGTTCACCTGCAATCATTTTTACGATCTTGTCCCGCGAGATGTCGGATCCGGAAAGCTCGCCAATTTTTTCTCGGTCGCGCAGAACGGCGACACGGTCAGAAGAGGCGACAACCTCGTCGATTTCCGATGACGCCACCAAAAGCGCCATCCCTTCATCACACAGTTTTCGGATTAACGTCAGAATCTCGGCATGGGCGCCCACGTCGATGCCTCGCGTCGGTTCGTCCAGCAATAGGATGCGCGGGCTGGAGGCTAGCGCGCGGGCCAGCACAACCTTTTGCTGGTTGCCCCCGGACAGCTGGCGGACAGGCTTGTCCGCGTCCGGTGTGGCAATGGCCAGCGCCTTGATCATTTCGTCGGCGATCTTTTCCTGCTCGGCACGCTGCACTTTCCGCAGCCAGCCTTGTTTGGCCTGCATGGAAAGCACGATATTTTCGCGTATGGACAGCTCGCCGACCAAACCTTCCAGTTTCCGATCCTCGGGGCACAGTGCGATGCCAGCGTCAATCGAGGCGCGCGGATTAGCGCCCGCACTTCCGCCTTTCATCGTTATCTCGCCACTGTCGTGGCGGATGTCCCCGAACAGAATTTTCAAAAGCTCGGTTCTTCCCGAACCAAGCAGTCCCGACAGGCCGACAACTTCACCGCTGCGTAAGGTGACATCAAAAGGTGCAAGAACACGTTTACGCCCGACGCCTTTGGCCTCCAGTACAACGTCACCTTCTTTTTCGCGGTGATCGCCAGCGAAGGCGGCTTCGACTTCGCCAAGCTCGCGACCGATCATCATCGCGATCAACTCTTTACGTGATATTTCTGCGGCGTTCCCGGTGCCCACCTTGCAGCCATTGCGCAAGACGGTGATACGATCAGCGATCTCGTAGACCTGATCAAGGAAATGGGTGATGAAAACGATCGCGATTCCGTTCGCTTTCAGGCTACGTACGACCTCGAACAGCGCAGCGGTCTCATCTGCGTCAAGCGACGCTGTGGGTTCATCCAGCACCAGCACCTGCGTGCCCTCATCAAGGGCCCGCGCGATTGCCACCATTTGCTGGATCGCCACCGAATAGCTGCCGACGGCGCGTTCAAGGTCAAGATCCAGCCCCAGACGGTCAAGTTTCGCCTGCGCCTCTTTGCGCATCTGCCGCCAGGAAATCACGCCAAAACGGTTGCCAGTTTTCTGCAAGGTCAGATTCTGTGCAACCGACATGGCCGGAATTAGGTTAACTTCTTGATAAACAGTCGAAATACCCGCTTTCTGGGCCTCGCCTGTTGTCGAAAAACTCTGCGGTTTTCCATCTATTTCGATATCGCCGGCATCGCGCACCAGCGCGCCTGTCAGCACTTTGATCAGGGTCGATTTCCCGGCACCATTTTCACCCAGCAGCGCGTGGACCTCGCCGGCATTCAGATCAAAATCCACATTGTCGAGCGCAAGAACCCCTGGATAGGCTTTGCGTATCCCGCGCATGGTTACCCGTAATTGTCTGGAGTCTTCCGCCATTATATTCACTCGCCCCGGATAGTGTGCTGCATCTTATCAGATGTGTAGCGTTTACCCTGCCCGAATTTGCTGGGCAGGGTAAGTTTTATTGCTTCACGGTGCTGAGCTTATTCAGCGACGTGAAGATCCGATGGGATCACGATCCATTTGTCGAGCTCGGTCGGATTATCCAGATAACCGGTAACAACCGGGTAAATGAACTCAGCGACAGCGGAACGCAGCTCAACGGAGGCATTTGCCTCGCCTGCATTCATCGCATCGACGATAGCCGGAACATAGTCAACCGACACCATCAGTACATCTTCGCCCGGGTTCAGACCGGCTTCTTTCATGGCCTGAATAGCGCCCAGCTGCATGTTGTCGTTATGGGCAAAAGCCGCGCAAATACCTTCAAGGTTATTTGTCGACTTGATGAATGCTTCCATAACGCGCTTGCCGCCTTCGGTTGTGAAGTCACCGGACTGCGTTGCAACGATTTCCATCGCCGGGAACTGGTCGATCACGGCTTCGAAACCACCTTTACGCTCGATGGCCGGTGCCGAACCGGTTGTGCCCTGCATTTCGACAATCTGACAATCGCCAAGGGATTCTGCTGCCAGCCATGCGCCTGCCAGTTTACCCTCAAGATTGAAGTCAGCGGAGATGCGTGTGACATAGAGCGACGGATCGTCAACTTCAACGTCACGGTCAACCAGGAAGACCGGGATTTCAGCGTCACGGGCTTCTTCCAGAACGTCTTCCCAACCGGTCACAACAACCGGTGCGATGATGATGGCGTCAACACCCTGTGCGATGAAGGCACGAACGGCCCGCAGCTGTTCTTCCTGCTTACCCTGTGCGTTGGCGAATTTCAGATCGACGCCGTAGGTGCCGGCTTCGTCCTGCATATTCTGCGAAAATGCCGGACGCCAGTCGCCCTCAGAGCCAACCTGACTGAAGCCGATGGTGTAATCCTGTGCGAACGCAGCGGTAGACAACAGGCATGCCAGTGCAGCACCGGCGGCGGTGTGAATGAGTTTCATGTTTTCCTCCCAATGAACTCGACAAGGTCAATGAAGGTAACCTTGCACGATAAAGTAATACTATATGATTATAATACTTTTAACCTGTCAAGCGATTCATCGTGATATTGTCTATGCCGCTGACTTGATTAGATTTTCTGCCGTTTCGGTCATATTGGGCGTTGGCCACATATTGCGGAAATGTTGGCACCGGCGACGTCAAATAGACCACCACCTTCCCCGTCTGAACCTGAAAATGATGACATATCCCGGGCCGTCTTCTGGCCCGGGATATGTTTCTTAGATGCTTAGCTCCAGTCTGTCGCTAGCCCTGTTTCTGCTTATTGTAGACATCGAAAATCACGGCGGCGAGCAGCACCAGACCTTTGATGACCTGCTGATAATCAATGCCGATCCCGAGGATGGACATGCCGTTATTCATGACCCCCATGATGAACGCCCCGACAACAGCCCCGACAATCCGCCCGACACCACCGGACATGGAAGCCCCGCCGATAAAGACAGCGGCGATTACGTCCAGCTCCAGCGCGAAGCCGGCTTTCGGTGTCGCTGTGTTCAGCCGTGCGGCAAAAATCAGCCCGGCCAGAGCCGCTAGGAACCCCATATTGGTGAAGGACAGAAAGGTCAGACGCTCGGTCTTGACCCCGGAGAGTTTCGCTGCCTTCTCGTTCCCGCCAAGCGCATAGATACGCCGTCCGGTTGTCGTGCGCTCGGTAAAGAACACGTAAAGGATCGTCAGAACTGTCATGGTAACCAGCACGTTGGGCAGGCCACGGAAACTTGCCAGCTTGAAACTGACAAAGATCAGAACCGCCGCGATGATGGCATTGCGGGCATAGAAGAAACTGGTGGGTTCAACTTCCACCCCGAATTTCTGATCCCGGATACGACCGCGAATGCTCAGCCAGACAACAATCGTCGCCGCCATGATCCCGACAGCAAACGCCCCGCCGTTGAAGCGGCGCAATCCGAACATGTTCGCCAGACTTTCACTGAAAGAGGCCGGGAAGATGTCCGGGATGAACCCGGTCGAAATCGCCTGAAATTCGCGCGGGAACGGGCCAACGGATTGTCCCTCCAGCAGCCACAGCGACAGGCCACGGAAAACCAGCATTCCCGCCAGCGTCACGATGAAGGGCGGGATTTTCCAGTAGGCGACCCAATATCCCTGCGCCGCCCCGATTAATGCCCCGGTTATCAGACAGGCCGGGATTGTCACGCTGACCGGCATGTCCCAATTCACAATCATCACCGCCGCCAAAGCCCCGATGAATCCCATGACGGATCCGACAGACAGGTCAATATGCCCGGCGACAATCACCACCAGCATCCCCAGCGCCATAACGATGATGTAGGAGTTCTGCAGGAATAGATTGGTGATATTCACCGACTTGAGTAGCGTTCCGTCGGTCACAATCTGGAAAAAGGCCATGATGGCGATCAGCGCAAACAGAAGGCCATATTCGCGCATATTGGCCAAAAGATAAGCCGACAGGCTACGGTCGGTGCCCTCTCCCTGGACCTGACTAGTCTCGCTCATGCCACTCTCTCTTCTTCGGTTACAATCATTGACATTATTCGTTCCTGGCTTGCTTCACTGGCAGGGAGCTCTCCGACGAACTTCCCTTCATTCATCACATAGATCCGGTCGCACATACCCAGCAGCTCCGGCATCTCGGACGAGATCATGACAACGCCCCTGCCTTCGGCGGCAAGCTTGTCCATGATCATGTAAATCTCGTATTTCGCCCCGACATCAATGCCGCGCGTGGGTTCGTCGAGGATCAGCACACGGGGGTCCGCAAACAGCCATTTCGACAGGACAACCTTCTGCTGATTACCCCCAGACAGATTTACCGTGCGCTGAAAGACGCTGGGCGTCCGGATGTTCATCGCTTCACGATAGCCTTCGGCCACATTCTGTTCCTCGTGGCGTGAAACAATTCCTCTTTCCGAGATACCCTGCAAATTGGACAGGGTAATATTGTTCACGATGTTATCCTCAAGGATCAGGCCCAGCTCTTTGCGATCCTCGGTGCAATAGGCGAGCCCTGCCTTGATCGCCTTGGGGATGGTCGAAACGTCGGCGGGTTGTCCGTCGATATAGACCTCTCCGGTGATATTCTGCCCATAGCTGCGCCCGAACAGGGTCATGGCCAGCTCGGTCCGTCCGGACCCCATCAGCCCGGCAATGCCCACGATTTCCCCGGCGCGAACTTTGAAATTCACATTCTTCAGGATTTCCCTGTCGTGATGCTGGGGATGGCGCGCGGACCAGTTCCGAACCTCCAGCAACGTGTCGCCAATTTTCGGATGTCGTTCAGGATACCGGTGGGCCATGTCGCGCCCAACCATGTCGCGGACAATCCGGTCCTCGCTTATTGCTTCGCTGCGACAATCGATTGTTGAAACCGTGGACCCGTCCCGCAGAACAGTGATCCGATCTGCAACCTGACGCACTTCGTTCAGTTTATGGCTGATCAGGATGGAAGTAATCCCCTGCGCCTTCAGCTCCAGCAGAAGGTCCAGCAAGGCCTGGCTGTCATTTTCCTGAAGCGCCGCGGTCGGCTCGTCGAGGATCAGCAGCCGCACATCCTTGGCCAGCGCTTTGGCAATCTCGACAAGCTGTTGCTTGCCAACCCCGATCTTGTCAATCAACCGACCCGGCGGTTCCTGCAACCCGACCTTTTTCAGAAGCTCTTCGGTGCGCGAAAAGACGGCTTTCCAGTCGATGAAACCGCGATGTGCGATCTCGTTGCCCAGAAACAGGTTCTCCGCGATGGACAGGAGCGGTATCAGCGCCAGCTCCTGATGAATAATGATGATCCCGACATTTTCACTGTCGGAAATATCGCGAAATGAAACCGTTTCGCCGTCATAAAGGATCTCACCGTCGTAGCTGCCTGCCGGGTAGACACCCGAAAGCACTTTCATCAGCGTTGACTTGCCTGCACCATTTTCGCCAACCAGCGCATGAATCTCGCCGGATTCTACGGACAGATTAACGGAATCCAGCGCCTTGACCCCCGGGAAGGTCTTGGTGATTGCCCGCATTTCAAGAAGTTTGTTCATATACCGACCAGAAATAATCCCTGCCCGCCTACCCTAAGGCGGACAGGGATTTGATGATTTAGACTTACTCGATCTGATCTTTGGTGTAATAGCCCGATCCAATCAAGGCCTCTTCCCAGTTATCCAGATGAACCGAAACCGGTTCCAGCAGATAAGACGGGACAACTTTGACACCATTATCATAGGTCGAGGTATCGTTGATCTCCGGCGTTCCGCCGTCCATGACAGCCTGAACCATACCAACCGTTACACCGGCCAGCGTCCGTGTGTCCTTGAACACTGTCGAATACTGCTCGCCAGCAAGCATGGATTTCACCGACGGTACTTCCGCGTCCTGCCCGGTTACGATCGGCATTTCCACGCCGCCGGATCCATAGCCCACACCTTTTAGCGAGGACAGAATACCGATGGACAGCCCGTCATAAGGGGCCAGTGCACCGTGCAGGTCCTGATCGCCATAGTAGGCAGACAATAGGTTATCCATCCGCGACTGTGCTACCGCGCCGTCCCAGCGCAGCGTGCCAACCACGTCCATACCCATCTGACCCGACGGGATCACGATGTCGCCGGAATCGATCATCGGCTGCAGTACGCTCATCGCACCGTCATAGAAGAAGTAAGCGTTGTTATCGTCCGGCGATCCGCCGAACAGCTCTACATTCCACGGTTTGGAATCGGGGAACCGCTCGTTCAGTCCGCGTACCAGGCTTTCGGCCTGCTGAACGCCAACTTTGAAATTGTCGAAGGTAGCGTAGTAATCAACGTTCTCGCTGTCGCGGATAAGTCGGTCATAGGCGATAACCGTAATCCCGGCGGCCGCCGCATTTTCAAGCGCGTTTGACAGGGTCGTACCGTCGATCGCCGCGATGACCAGTACGTCCACGCCTTTTGTGATCATGTTTTCGATCTGCGCAAGCTGGTTGGGGATATCATCCTCGGCATATTGCAGGTCTGTTGTGAAACCCGCTGCTTCGAACTGTGCAACCATCGATTCGCCGTCAGAAATCCAGCGTGCTGACGATTTGGTTGGCATCGCGATGCCAACATACTGTGCCAGGGCAGGTGCGGACATCGCACCAAGGCCAATTGTCAGGGCGGTAAGCCCTGTTGTCAAAAATTTCATATTTTCCTCCCAGCTGCGATCAGATGATGCTCGCCGCATGATTTTTGTTTGCATTCGCTGCCACAGGACAGCTGAAAGCATCATTTGGTGTATTTTCATAGCTTACAATTCAGTTTATTTGCAATCTTCATACCAATTTTGATATGTGGCCTCATGTCTATTCCGATTTCCCGATTTAATCTCCGGCAGTTTCGTCTCATCGAGGCGATCGTCAAAACAGGGCAGCTTTCGCTCGCGGCGGAGGCGCTCTCGATCACGCAACCCGCTGCCTCCCGCACGCTGTCCGAAATTGAAAACCTTATTGGGGAACCTCTGTTCGAACGGCACCCAAAGGGTTTGACCCCAACCCCGTTTGGCGAGCTGGTAATCCGTCGCGCTGCGGCGGTCATGTCTGAACTTGAAGGAACGGCACATGATCTTGATGCGTTTCGCGCCGGCAGCGCGGGATCCGTCAGGATCGGCACGGTGACCGGTCCAGCAATCGCCTATGTCGTACCTGCCATCCAACAACTGAAAGCCGAAGTCCCGCGCGCCGAAATCGCCGTCGAAGTTGCGCCGAGTGTTGACCTCGTCGACGGACTTTTCTCCGGCGAGTTTGACATCATCCTGTCCAGAATCCCGCCGCGCGTCGACCCTCGCAAACTGCACATCATCCGGGGACGTGCCGAGAAAATCCTTTTCGTAACCAACGCCGATCATCCCCTGCAGTCGCACCGTGACATTCAGCTTTCGGACCTGACCGATCACACCTGGCTCATCCAGCGGACCGGCATGCCGATCCGTGCGGCCATTGAACAAACCTTTATCGACCATGATCAGGAAGTCCCCGGCGATATTATCGAAACGGCTTCGCTACTTTATACGATGGGTTATCTCAGAAATTCCGACGCGATCGCTGTGCTGACATCCGAAGTTTTGGATATGCTCGCAGGCACTTTATGGATCAGGCCGATTCTAACCAGCGTGAATATCGTTGTTGCGCCGTATCATATCATAACGCTTGGTGATCGCGTCCTGCCGCCGCTCTGCCGCCGGGCGCTCGACATTATATGTGACAAAATCGCCGTAACCTGATGGAGGCTGCCCTGTATGGAATCGACTGGAGGTATCCGACGGGCGCTGACAAAGTTCGGTTGAAGGCCGGGCTTCAGGATTTGTAACGGTCCTCCAGCACACTGAGCAGTGCCCTAATCCCCTGTGCCGCACCACCTTTCGGGCGCCCGGGCTTTGGGTCCGGCGTCCATCCGTAAATGTCAAAATGCGCGAAGCCTTTGGATTTGCTGACGAACCGACGCAGGAACAAGGCGGCGGTGATAGACCCGGCAAACCCGCCCTTCGGCGCATTGTCCAGATCGGCAATCCCCGGTTCGATCATTGCCTCGTAAGGTTTGTAAAACGGCATCCGCCAGAGCGGGTCGTCAATCCGGTTGGCCGCCGCACTAAGCGACTGCGCGAGCGGATCATTGTCGGTGTAAAACGGCGGCAGGTCCGGGCCTAGCGCCACACGCGCCGCGCCGGTCAGGGTGGCCATGCAGAAAAGCAGGTCGGGGGATTCCTCGTCTGCATAGGTTAAGGCGTCAGCCAGTACCAGCCGCCCCTCGGCGTCGGTGTTGTTGATCTCGACCGTCAGACCCTTGCGCGAGGTCAGGATGTCCCCGGGCCGAAACGCCCCGGCGCTGATGGAATTTTCTACCGCTGGAACCAGAACGCGCAGCCGGACCGGAAGGCCCAGCGCCATAATCATCCGGGCAAGGCCCAGTACATTAGCGGCACCACCCATATCCTTTTTCATCAGACCCATTGAGGCACCGGGTTTGATATTCAGTCCGCCCGTGTCGAAACACACTCCTTTACCAACCAATGTTACTTTGGGCGCATCCACAGCCCCCCACCGCATGTCGAGCAACCGCGGCGCCTGATCAGAGGCGCGACCGACCGCGTGGATCATCGGGAAACCATCGCGCAGACGATCACCGGTTGTGACCTCCACCTGTGCGCCGAAATCCCCGGCGAGCTTTTCGAACGCAACCTGCAGAGCCTCGGGTCCCATATCGTTGGTTGGCGTGTTGATCAGATCGCGGGTCAGATATTCTCCTGACGCGAGCGCCTCGATCCGGGCGCTGTCGAGGTCATAGGGCGCGATGAGTTCGGCGTGTTCGGCAGTGTTCTGCCTGTAGCGGTCAAACTTATACTGACCCAGCAACCAACCGAGGGTCTCGATCTCCTGCTCCGATTTGGTCAGCCCGGCGTAAATGTAATATGGCCCCGCGGGCAGTTTCTGTGCTGCTTGCGCCAAAAAGAAACGACCACGCGTGCGATCCGATTTATTGCCCCAGCCAACCAGCACCGCCTCGACCGGTTTTTTCTTGCCGGGAACCACCAACACCTGTCCCAGACCGCCATCAAATTTATGCGCAGCAATCCAGCCGGCGGACTGTTTCAGTTCATCAGGCAGGCGCTGATCTTTGGGAATGACATGGATCGGGGTGGCGAATTCTGTGGGTTCGGCAAATCGGGCGGTCATGCGTTTCCTCCGTATAAGGCAGCCGACAGCCTATCGAACGGAAATTCCTGTGCAAGTCTTATTGGAAATTCCGACACGGCGGGACGATTTGCCGTGCCGGAAACTCTGCCAGCCCTAGTCGGTAAGCGGATGTTGTTGACGCGCGTCCCTAACGGCATCCCGCATGCGGCATTTCAGGACAGCACATCCGATCAGCGGGACCACAACAAGGGTAGCGATGAAGACGTCGATCAATAGATCAGGCGTCATCGTCAAACACTTTCGCAAGCGAGGCTTCAGCCAATCGGTTTAACCTCCCGGTTACCGCCCCCAGCGCGACGCGATCTTCGGCGCGGGCGCATTTCATCACGTCACGGGCGATGTTCGAGACTTTCAGCATGCCGATCTGGCTGGAGATGCCGCAAATATTCAGCGCATGTCGATAACACATGGTGAAATCATCTTCGCGCAGGCTACGATCCAGCTGCCCCATGCGTTCTGCCAACATAAATGCGGCGTCTTCAGCAATTTCCTGATACCGGGCCTCTCCCACCGAATTGCGCAGGGTCTGGATCACCTGAGGGTCCACAGCGCCCAGTGCGCCCTCGGCTGTTTTCATTTCATAGACCTGGTTCATTGCTGACAACCCTCCATCTCGCAAGGGTCACCATAGAAATCATGTCTAAAGAAAGTGTTGATGCTCGCGCGGAGGGTTGAAATTTTTCGAATTTCCCCGCAAAAGCAGGGGGAAAAAGGAGACGCTGATGAAACATGCCAAACCTCTGCCGACTTACTTGTCCAAGCGTTTCGCCGGGTGGAAAGCCACCCAGTTTCAGGAAAACAAGGCTTGGTACGCCCGCCTCGCCGACGAAGGGCAGCGGCCGCGTGCCATGATCATATCCTGTTGCGACAGCCGCGTTCACGTCACCGGTATTTTCGGGGCAGAAACCGGCGAGTTTTTTATTCACCGCAATATTGCCAACCTCGTCCCGCCCCACGCGCCTGACGGAGAGCTGCACGGGACTTCGGCAGCGATTGAATATGCGGTGAAATATCTGAAAGTGTCGAACCTGCTGGTCGTGGGGCATTCCGATTGCGGCGGTGTCGCGGCTTGTGTGTCGATGTGCGAAGGCCATGGGGCGGAATTCGAGGATTCTTCTTCCTTTATCGGCAAGTGGATCGACATGCTGCGACCGGGCTATGACCGGATCGGCGATGCACCGGACAAGCAGATGGCGATGGAAAAGCAAGGGGTCATCATCAGTCTGGAAAACCTTATGACGTTCCCATTTGTCGAGGAAGCTGTGAAAGACGGGACCCTAAGCCTGCATGGCGTGTGGAACGACATTCGCGATGGTGAACTGGAATATTACAACTCGGAAGAGGGGCGGTTTAAGCCGGTTTAGCCCCTGTTCAAGCGCATTTCCAATTCGGTTTCATCCAAATTACCACCGGCCCTTGCCGGGCCGATGGCTGCGTTTTATGGGGCCTACTGGAAGCCAAGCTCTTTATCTTCGGGCCAGATGATTTCGAAGCTGACTTCAACTTCGCGATCCGTACCGGGTTCCAGCGTAAAGTCCCAGGCATGAACGCCGCGTTTGCCGTCGATATTGGTTTCTGACGGGGTGGGCGTGGAATTGGCGGCGATTTCGAGATCCTCTTCCTCGGAATACGGGACGCGGTCGATCAGGCGGATATCCCACGCGCGGGATGTCGCGTTTTCGACGCTGAGCAGATAGCGTTCCTGCCGGTCGTTGGAGGTGGTGATCACGCCGCTTTCGCCGGTCTGGCGGAAGGCAGACAGGCGTGCGGTTGACAACCCGTCTATCGCGCCGAAGGGGAGGGTTGCGTCCTCGCCCGCTGCGATCATCGGGAAGCCGAGCCTGCCGACAAAGGCACCATCACGATAAAAACTGGCTTGACCCGGCAGGAATGGGGCGGCGCTGTCATTGGTAAAGTCGGCCATCAAGTAAACACTGCTGTCGAGCAGCGGGGTTGCTTGCGCGACAAGTTCCGCCTCCATATCGGTGCTGTTGATGGTGAACAGGCTTTCGGTACCGTCCCCATCAAGCGTGACGCCACCGGGAAGGGAGTAGACGGCCGTCAGACCCTGAAAATCGAGTTGAACGGCGGCGAACTCGGCACGACTTTCCTCCATTACAGGTTCGGCTGGCGCCTCCATGGCTAGATCCATTGCGACCGCGCCAGAGGTCATGACATCCCGCCCGGGTCTGAACGGATCGTAAAGATAGGCAAGCTGGGCGTTAATCTCTCCCGGGGACAGGCGCAGATTTGGTCGGGCAGTGGAAAGCTGCACGGTGACAGCATCCCAGCTTTCGCCGGTATATTGGGTCAGCATCGCCTGGCGTGTGATGGTCAGCGCTTCGTCCGTGGTGGCGAGGCGAACATCATAGACCGGAAGCCAACCCGCACTGTTGGTCACATACTCGATTTGCAGCGACCCGGTGACGGCGGCCTCAGCCGATACATCAAGGCTGACGATCACGCGGTCGGTCAGCGGCAGGGCGACGGCCTCCAGTTCCTGTTGCAGGCGGGCCATTTCTTCTTTGAGGTCGGTGATGTCTTCGTCAACAGCGGCCATGCGCAGTTTTGCGTCATGGGCGTCCTGCAGCGCGGACAGGGTTTGCGCACCGATCACCCCAACCCATTCGGCCAGCACGCTGGCAGGTGGGGTATCACCACCATTTTCCTGCCCTTCAGCAAGCGATTCCAGATAGGTGATCTGGGCTTCGGCGGCCTCGACCTCCAGCCCGATAGCGGTGCGGTAATCAATGCGACGATTGATCAGATCACGCAGCTCATCGATTTTGTCCTCAATCTCCTGACGTGCGGCGATGGTGCGGTCATCAGGGGGCAGACGATCAGTGCGGATCGCGGTTGCGCCGATGATCAGGCCTTCGCCGCCCTTTATCCGCAGGCTGGAGGGATCAAAGTCCTGTGGCACGTCCCCGATCAGCAGACGGTGCGACCCGGCAGGCAGGTCGAGTGTCACGGAACGGGTGATCGTCGCGCCGGACGGATAGACCGTTGCTGCATCGACATTGCTGGAAAGCTGAAACGTCTCCGCATGCGCGGTGCTTGCCAGCGCCAGAATGGATGTCGAGAGAAGCAGACCACGCATAATAATACCTCCGGTTGTTCGGTTTGAATGAGTGTCGCGCGGATAGGGTTTCGGATCAAGGTTCGGATTTGTCATTACAGCCTCTTTGCGTTGCAGATGGGTGTTGGACGTTGTCCGGGGGGTAATCCTTGGAAAATTTGTGGAAATTATTTGAAAAATGCCGGTCGGCAAGCTTTGCGATGGTCGTGTGGCCATGAACTAGTCACCGGAAACAAGATTGAGGCTTTGCCACCAGTCATCTTCGGACAGTGCGCGACGGAGCGGTGTGTCTGTATGAATAGGCGCGTTGGAAATATAGCGGTGCGCTTCGGTCAGGTTTTCATCCGGAAGTGTGCGCAGATAGCTAATCCCCTCGTCCACGGAAAACCGGCGCGCGGTCTGGGCGTGGAAATTCGCTTCCAGATCTGTCCAGACTGCGCCATCCCAGCCGTTGGTGTCACACCAGTTGGCGACAATCGTACAGACCTCCGCCATGCGGCCTTTGCGCAATCCGTCCGCCGTCACCGCTCCGATCATATGATCACGTGCCCGTTCGCGCTGGGCGAGGTCGGTGACCGCGGCCGCGATATCCGTTCGGGTCGAGCGGATTGCATGGGTCGTGCAGGCTTCGCCGTCCTCCGGGTCAAGACACACAACCAACCCCATTTTGCGTTTGGGCGAAATGCGAGAGAATTCCATCGGCAGGCGGGGTCCTGCAGTCATCTGCCAGTCGCCGGTGACATAAGGGGCGAGCGTGTCGAGGTCCCAGATCAGCGACCCCCAACCAAGGATGGCGATCCGCATCAATCGGCCTGTTCGTCTGGCTTCAGGACGACATAAAAACTGGCGGGCTGTTCATTGGTGCTGTCCCAACAGGAGAGGCGGGCGAGGGGGACCTCTCGCATGCCATAGACCGGATTAACGATCCGGGCATCCATGATTTCGCAATTCTGCGCTTCAACCTGCCAATTGCCGAGCAGATCAGCAGGCGTTGAAAAGGTCATCTGCACATATCCTTCGCGCGGATAGGGTTGCATTGATTTCAGGGTGATATGGACCGAATACTCCATTTGAGCCTCTAGGTCGGGCCCATTGAGGACATATTCATTCAGCCGCACGCCGTCGGCCGTCAGCGGAATGGGATCGCTCTGATGGTAGCTACCGTCTGCGACCAGAATCCCGCCGAGCTCAGACAGAATGGCGTAAGGATTTCTTGCATCTTTCAAGGGGAAGGTTTGAATCACCGGAAACGGATTTCCGTCCGTATCATAATCCGGGGCACCATGTTGGCGCAGGATTGGCCAGATGTTTTCGTCCATCCCGGTTTCGACGTTTTTTGCGACAAGATATGTGTCCGTCATTCCATACATATGCAGGCCGAGATTGTTATTCACGGTGCGCAGGAAAAACACATGGGTGTCATTCACGCCAAACAGGGTTTCGTCGATGTAAATCATGTCCGGCGGTGTGGCGCGGGCTGGAAGGGCGGCGATCAGCAAGACGGTGAGGATGCGGAACATAGCGGACTCCTTTGGGTGAATTGTCCGTGATTTCCGTATTCTGTCAACCGAGGGCGCAAGAATCCTAACGTCTGATTGAAATGGACATAAATCTTCACCCCGCCCGCTAGAAATGCCAGTCGGGTGAGCAGCCATTTTAGGGCCATTTCGCCTCGGGCGGGAGGGACATCAGCACGGCTTCGGGGTTATGGCCTGTTTGCAGGCCGAACTGGGTGCCGCGATCATAAACGAGGTTAAATTCCGCATAGCGTCCGCGCTTGATCAGCTGCCATTCGCGTTCAGCCTCGGTCCAGCTTTCGCCCATGTGCTTTTCCGTGAGCGGAACGAAAGCCTTCAGGAAGGCGCGACCGACATCCTGGGTGAAGGCGAAATCCGCCTCCCAGTCATTGGTGCAATGATCGTCATAGAAAATGCCGCCAACACCGCGTGGTTCGTTCCAATGTTTGATCATGAAATATTCGTCTGCCCAAGCCTTGTAGCGCGGATAATAGGCGGGATCGTGGGCGTCGCAGGCCGCTTTCAGCTGCTCATGGAAAAAGGCGGTGTCTTCCGGCACCTCCACCATCGGATTAAGGTCTGCACCACCCCCGAACCACCAGCCATGTGGGGTCCAGAACATGCGGGTGTTCATATGAACGGCTGGCGTTTTTGGCGAGCGCATATGGGCGACAAGACTGATGCCTGAGGCCCAGAAACGGGGGTCATCGGCGATTCCCTCCAATCCCGTACGCGACGACATGGCGCGCTGGGCAGCGGGCCCAAGGGTGCCGTAGACTTCGGAGACGTTGACACCGACCTTTTCGAACACGCGCCCACCGCGCATGACTGACATGACACCCCCACCGGCATCTGATCCATCGTCGGAGGCACGTTTCGTTTCCTTGCGCTCAAACCGCCCGGCGGGCAGGTCAGCGAAGGGTCCCGAGGATTGCGCGTCTTCCAGTGCTTCAAACGCAGCGCAGATATCGTCGCGAAGCTTGGTGAACCAAGCAGCGGCACGGGCTTTTTCGGTGTCCATAATCTGATCCTTTATCCTGCCGCCTGTTTAGGGTGCCCTGACCTAGTTGCCAAGATTGGCATTGCAGGAATATTCCGAAGGTCGCATATTTCTGCGGATTGGGGGCAGAGATGAAATTCGAGATTAAGGAAGAATACAATCTGTCGCCTGCGCTGATCCGTCAGGAGCGTGAGGAATGGGAGCACCCGTTCTGGACCTATATGGCGTTTGGGGACGGCAGGATGAGCGTCCATTGTGCACTCGGCTCCTACCATCACATTGACGATACGGTGGACGTCTCGTTTCTTGCGGCGCTGTCGGAGGGTAGGGCAGATGCGCGTACGCTTCCTGAGGTGGTTCAGCCTACGTTTAAGAAAGATAGAAGAACCATACATCCGGTTGGATTTAAGGACGCCGTGGTCCTGATAAACGGACTGGATCAGGTTACACTCCTTGCAGATTTCGGGTTAGGTGCCGCCAAAACGATTGCTGTCGAAGGTAAGGTTGTTCTTCCAAACGCTCCCAAGCAAAACGAACGCGACGCCGATCGCATTTATGTGGACGGGCATCTTGTTTGTCCTGACGCTATCGTCGCAGCAATGGTGGGCGAAACCGCCGTTGCACCCACGATGTTAGCGTTTTTGAAGCTATCCGAAAATCCATTCACCGCGCAGTGGCAAAGTTGGCCAGATCCGAGCGCAAGTTTCAGTAAGAGTGAATCCCCTAAACGCGGGCGCTGGTTACGTTGGCAAAAAGCCGAAGCGCGAGTCGCCGCAACGCCTTACACATATGCCGTAAATAACGGACTGGTCAGAAACGGATGTGTTTATGTCAGCTCTTGCGGGCCCATAAGAAACTCCAAGATTGGTGATGAACATGCGGCTGTGTCTGAGATCGGGTCGGATGGTACCCCGCAACACCATGTGTATTTTGAGGATTACATGTCCTTGCGGCGCGATGAATCGGCGTCGGATTTTCGGAAATTTGGAAAGAAAACGACTTTTTCATCGTCAGGACTTTACTGCGCGCTATCTGGCAAATTCAAATCCTCGGATGATTGGAAGGGACGTGAAAAGCTGCTGGATTTACAAACCGGCGAGCTGTTCGATTTTTCACTGCCTCGGGGTTACGCCACCTTTCGTTTCGTGGACCATCAGGGCAGCGATTTCTGGTTTGCGCTGGAGGATCGCGAAGCGCAAGTCACACGGATTATCTGCTGTCAGGTTTGACGACATATTTATCTTCTGAACTTCACCAAATTCCAAATCCCCCATTCTCAGAAATGGGCAGACTTGGACGATTTTTTATGGTGGCGTCCATATCTGGGGTGTCAACACGCGAAAACCGGTGCTGGCATTCCGGTACAGCGTAGCCTTCGCGCCATCACCAAACCGGGTTAATCCCACAATCCACGTTTGCCAAGCACCATCAGGACCAGGAACCGGAATGTGGCCAAAACTAGCCCTTTCAGCATTCGCAACCGGAAAGCGCCACGTGGGTACGCTAAATTTCTTGTGCAACCAAGCATTTACCACGACACAGTTCCCGACCGACAAATTTACCGTTCGGTCATAATTCAATCTCATTCCAGAGACAGGATAAGGGCTCGTCGGACTTTGCGCCGATTCTAATGTATTGAGTATGGGAGGGGTCAAACTATGCAGAGACTCACGTCGAAATTTCAACCGCTTCGTATCAGCGGCCTAGTTTTGTTGGCAGGGTTTGTCCTGCCGGTTACCGGTTTACCAGTCAGCGCACAGCAAGAGTATGTGGACGAAGGCAGCAAATCCCGGATCAGTCTGTCCGGACGCCTGCATACGCTTGTGCAAACGGTTGCGGCACAATCCTGCTACATTGCCAGTGGAACAGCCGTCGCTGAACAGCAAGAAGCGTTATCGATCAGTCAGGAACAGTTGACCCGAATCCTGAATGCCTTGGAAAATGGCGACCGCCTGCTGGGTGTGCCGTCACCTGAAGACAATTCGCGGGCGAAGAAATTGCTGGATGAACTTTCGACAATTCTGGCCGGTATGGATAGCGATCTGGCGACGCTGCAATCACAGTCGGATTTGAGCGCCTACGAGGCGCTGCAAGCCGACGTTGCCCCCTTTGCTGATGTATCGAACCGTTTGGCGACGGAGATTGTCGGCCTTTACGCGAACCCGAACGAGGTCAATCAGCGCGACGCGATGGCTATCGGTCTGGCAGGACGGCAGCGCAGTTTTACCCAGCAGTTAAAAGAATCCGCCTGCCAGCTGGCGCTGGATCCCGCCAATGCGGATGCGCAGGCTGCACTTTCCGAAACAATGGGACTGTTTGAGCGCTCATTGGTAGCGCTGCGCGATGGATTGCCCGAGATTGGCCTCAAAGAACCGCCGAATGAGGGTATCAAGGACGAGCTCAATACCTCTTGGGCGGAATGGGAAGCGCTGAAGTCAGAGCTGAACGCACTCGCATCGGGTGGTGCAGCGGATCTGCCGCTTGTTGATGAATTGTCCGCATCCCTGCTCCTTCATATGAACAACGTTGTGTCGCGGTACCTGCTGTCTATTCCGGGTAGCGAGAATATTTATCGTGTGCCTTTGCAGGCCTATGCTGAGCAGGAATTGATGAGCTGGTTCGACGATCCGCTGGTGATCGAAGCGATCAAAGCCCAGAATATCGAACATGCTTCCATCGACAGCAATGCGATTGAAGAGCTGGATCAGACCTGGCGCGCAGAAGCTGCCGAAGGTACCGGCCCGATGATTGAAGATTTGTTATCGCGCGAAGCATCGCTGTACCTAATCGAAAAAACGCGTGGCGCTGCCGGGTTCGTGACCGAAGTGTTTATCATGGATGATAAAGGGCTGAACGTCGCGCAGAGCGCCGTGACGTCGGATTACTGGCAGGGTGACGAGGCCAAATGGCAGGAAACCTATCAGGCCAGCGGATACCCGATCCATATCAGCGAAGCGGAGTTTGACGACTCGACCCAGGCCTATCAGGCACAGGTCTCCTTCCCGATCAGGGACCCAGATACGGGCCGCAAAATAGGAGCGGTGACGCTAGGCGTTAACCTTCAGTTGCTGATCTGACAAAAAACCCCGCTTCGGCGGGGTTTGTTTTTGTGATTGGTGCCGGTCATTGGTTCCGGCGATAGCGTTGCAACAAATGTATGCCGACGCCACCGATGTAGCAAAGTGCCAAAAATCCCAGCAACCCGTAAAAACCGAAGGCCGCAAGGGCAGCAAGCGCAATCGGGGTGCCAAGTGTATTGCCGAGATTACCAAGCTGTGCGACCGCGCCGTTGGCATGTGCCTGATCCACGGCGTGATCGTTCAGTTGCGGAATGGCCGCGAAGCTCGCCCCCTGTACCAGCCCAAGCGCACCAACCAGAACAACCAGCAGCCACGCGGCGTCAGGAAATAGCGCGAGGAACATCACCGTCATCAGGCTAAGGGAGAAGCCGGCTATGACAACATTCACTGCGCGGAAATACTGTAACAGAAACATCCCGGCGGTGATCGACACAACCAGCCCTGCCAGCGGCAGGAGGCTGGCGATCATGGTGCGGGAGCCTTCATCAACAAACTCGGGCAGGACGGTCAGCAGCGACACATAGGTCAGCGTGTAAAACAGCCAGCCAATCGCCGGTGCGGAGGTGTATGGGGAGCGGTATATGTCCAGATGCAGGCGCAGAACCTGCCTCAGGCCGAAGGCAGGAACATCACTCGGCGCGGGTGTCTTTGGCAAGGTAATCGCCAGTAGAACCGCCATAACCGCCATATAAACAGCATGGATGATGAACAGGCTGTCCGCTCCGTATTTCGCGGCAAACGGAATGCCCAGCCACGCGACAACTGCAAATGTCACGCCGAAAAACGTGCTCCAGATCGTCATGCAGGCATTGCGGTGGCGTGGGGCACTCAATTGCCCGATCAGGGTAGGTGCCGCGACCACGATGATCAGATGAGAAATCCCCTCGATCAGGCGACTGGCCAACATCAGGGGGAGCGCGGGGAAGGTTGATTGCAAGGCGGACAGGACTGCCCCGAGCAGCAGCGCAAACAGCAGTAATTTACGAAAACTGACCCGTGCAAGGATCAGGCCTGCGAACAGGCCGAACACAATCCCGAGGAAGCTGATCAGCGACACCACAAAACCCATCACAGCGCCCGCGTCTGGATAAATCTGCTGTATCAGCGGGAAGATGACCGAGATTTTCGCGAATTGCCCGGCCGCACCAAGTCCAGCCCCCCAGAGCAATGCGATCAGCAGAAATGGCGTTCGTTGGTCGGAGGTCATGTGGAGTATGTGCCCGAAGCCATTGGCGGCGGCAAGCGGTGGAATTGTGCTGCATACAAAAAAGCGTGGCGAATGATCCGCCACGCTTTGGTGTCAGGCTGTGAGGGTGCTCACATATTCATCTGCTGCAATTCCGCAACCTCCAGATCGCCCATTTCGGTGAACGGGCAGTCGGCGGCGATTTTGAGGGCGGCGTCTTGGTCTGCGGCCTCGACAATAGTCCAGCCGGTGGTGGCACGCATTTTCGGCGTGTCGGTGACCTTGCCATTCGAAATGGTTTTGGATCCTTTCAACGGCTGGCCGGGATTCACCACCGCCGGGCCGAGGTCACCCAGCCATTGTTGCCAGCGGGCGAAGTGGGCTTGGCCAGCCTCGGGCGATTCCGGCTCTTTGCCGCCGATATAAAAGATTACGAATTGTGCCATTGGGTTTCCTTTCAGGTTAGCAGGGAGGATAGGCGGTCAAAGGCGGAATTCCAGCCTTTGTTGCGCATGTCTTCGATATAGTCGGGGTTCACGCCGGTTTGTGTCAGCAACATATGCGTGTCACCCGTATCTATGGGATTGAGGTCAAATCGGATGGTTGTGGACTCACCCGCCGTGCCATCCGGCATTTCGAACGCCAGCGTCAGTTCGACGGAACGGGGCGGGGTGACGGAAAGAACCTCGCCGACAACTTTCGCGGGTTCACCTGACGGGCTGACCATCACGGCAAACCACGGGCCGGCATCGGCGAAGCTGAGGTTGTGCTCGGCAATTGTCGTGCCTTCGGGTCCCCACCAATTCAGCAGGTGCTCCGTCCGGGTGAGGTGGGCATAAACCTTTTCCAGCGGGGCGCTGAAGGTGCGTTCCATGGTTAAAGTGGCCATCTATTCCTCCAGACTGGTGGCAAGGCGGGCGAGGGACTGATCCCAGAATTGGCGGTAGCTAAGTGTCCAGTCGCTGATCCCCCGCACGGCCTCGGGGCGCACGGAATACAGGCGGCGCTGTTTGTCGATGCGCTGCTGGATGATCCCTGCCTCGCGCAGGACCTTGAAGTGGCGGGACATGGCGGGGGCGGAAATGTTGGCGAGGTCGAGAAGGTCGCCTGCAGGTTTTTCCCCCTCACGCAGAAGGCGGTCGACAATCGCGAAGCGGGTCGGGTCGCCGAGGGCTGCGAAAGTTGTCGGGAGATTAGGCATGGCGCTTTCAGTTAAATGATTCGTTAATTAACTTATTAGGTAAATAATAGTTTGACAACACGCAATACCAGATGGCGCACGACTAGCTCCCGACTTTTGCCTTCAATGCTTTCAAACGCCGTTTGCTACCTTCCGACCAGGTCTTCTCGGTGCTGTAATATTCTTCGAAGACATTGGCATCGGCGGGTAATTCCAGCCACGGTTGTTTTGTGGACGTAAAAATATGCACGTCAGGGGGAAACCGATCCGGGTCATCCAAGGTTCCGACCTTGACGAACCGCACGTGCTTTCCAAGGTTGCCTTGAAAGATCAGATAGTTGCTCCACACCGCCACCATACATTTCGGACAGCGGACAATGTTCTGCCCTGTTCCGGAGGGCGAGGTCACAAGAACATCCACAGGCTCCCCATGGGTCACGATGACATTGTCGGCTTCGATCAACGCATTGATGGCAAATGCACCCCCGCTTTGGCGCTGGCACCACCGGCAGTGACACCCATGAACGATCAGCGGTGTCGCGGTCATTTCATACCGGACATGGCCGCAGGTGCATCCACCTTCGAATGATTGGTTGTGATCGGCCATTTCTGCCTCCTGCGGAGAAGTTGTTGGAAACCGTTTCGACAATTCCCATTGCTTGCAAAACTATCAGGAAAACGGAAGTGTGGGTCAACGATGACGAGCACTCAATGGCTCGTGTTTGAACCGTCTGATTCAATCTGCACAGACAGTATTTGAAAGTATTCAGGATATTTTACTTGCCCTCTACGGTGGCATCTCGCTCCGGTCAAGCTCTGCCCGTGGATCGAGTCATCGTAAACAGGCAAAAATTTGTATCGGTCACAATAAAACGGATGACCGGAGTAGGTTGCTGCGCTATAGAACCCGAAATCTCGACTTTGGAGGTCAACTGAATGGAAAACACGCCGCGCTACCTGCCAGTCTGAATTAGGCCCAGCGACGGCGGGCCTGTGTCTGGCCCCGTTCCATTCTTTCCTGCATACTGCCAAACGATAGGCATCCGAGATGTTCAAATATTTTGAAAACCTGATTGATCCCTTTACCGACGTTCCAAGCGAAACGCCGCCCGCGACCTATTGGGAATATGTCAAAACTCAGCTTCACCCGTTCCGCAAACTGATCCCGATCATGCTGTTGATGGGTCTGATTGTGGCGCTGGTGGAAAGCGGGATCATTTTCTATTCCGGTCGGGTGATCGACCTGATGAACTCTGCCGGGGCGGAGAATATCTGGGCGGAACATGGGTTGGAGCTGGGGCTGGCCGCGGCTTTTATCCTGTTCCTGCGGCCCGTTCTGATCACCCTGAACCACCTGTTTCTTGAACAGACGCTGGCCGGCAACATGCAGGAGCAGGCGCGCTGGCGCAGTCACAAGCATCTGCTGGGGCAGTCGTCGGAATTCTTCCAGAACGATTTTGCGGGGCGGCTGTCGAACCGCGTGATGCAGATGGGGCCTGCGGTCGAGGACTCCATCTATATGGCGTTCGAAGGGATCTGGTATTCCGTCGTCTATGTCGGCGGCGCGCTGATTGTGTTGAGCCAGATTGATATCCGTCTGGCGCTGCCGATGGTAATCTGGTTGGGCTTTTACATCTGGTACACGCGCCGCGTTGCGCTGCGGGTGGCGAGTGCGTCGGAAAAAATGTCGGAAACCAAATCGCTGGTTACCGGGCGGGTTGTCGACAGCTATGCCAACATCGAGAGCGTAAAACTGTTTGCCCATGGTAAGCGCGAGGAAGACTATGCGCTGAGTGCAATGAAGCGCCAGCGGTTGCGCTTCCAGCGGTTCTTGCGGCTGATGACGCGGCTGACCTTTGGGCTGGTGTCGATTACCGGTATCCTGATGGTTGGCGTGATCGGTCCCGCGATCTGGCTGTGGACCCAAGGCATCGTGACGGTGGGTGAGGTCGCGGCGACTTCGGCCTTGGTAATCCGTTTGAACGGTATGACCGGCTGGATCATGTGGGTCACGATCCGCCTGTTTGAACATGCCGGGACAATCCGCGAAGGATTGCAGTCGATCTCGGTCCCGCACTCGGTGACTGACGCAGAAAAAGCGACGCCACTGGCGCTGGATAAGGGGCGGATCGAGGTTCGTGATCTGTCGCACCATTACGGCAAGGGCGAAGGTGGGCTGGACCATGTAAGCCTGACCATCGAACCCGGCGAGAAGGTCGGGATCGTCGGGCGTTCAGGTTCGGGCAAATCCTCGTTGGTGAATCTGATCCTGCGGTTCCGTGATGCGGAATCCGGCGACATCCTGATTGACGGGCAGTCGGTGAGCGCGGTGACGCAGGACAGTCTGCGCCGCCATATCGGGATGGTGACGCAGGATAGCAGCCTTATGCACCGCTCGGTCCGGGCGAACATCCTTTACGGCAGGCCCGACGCGACCGAGGCTGACATGATCGAAGCCGCCAAGCGGGCCGAAGCGCATGACTTTATTCAGGCGCTGGAGGACCCGAAAGGGCGACGCGGCTATGATGCGTTTGTTGGCGAACGGGGCGTGAAGCTGTCCGGTGGCCAACGCCAGCGGATCGCGATCGCGCGGGTGATCCTGAAGGATGCGCCGATCCTGATTTTGGACGAGGCGACGTCAGCGCTTGACAGCGAAGTCGAAGCCGCAATTCAGGACACGCTTTACGGCGTGATGGAAGGCAAAACCGTGATCGCCATTGCCCACCGCCTGTCGACCATCGCGGCCATGGACCGGATCATTGTGCTGGACGGTGGACGGGTTGCGGAACAGGGCACGCATCAGGCGCTGTTGCGTCAGAATGGCCTCTATGCCGGGTTCTGGAACCGGCAATCTGGCGGCTTTATCGGTGTGGAGGCGGCGGAGTAATGCTCCGCCGTTTTTTTGCGCTGGTTGAGCGGACAGCCGATGCCTACGCCCCCGCCGATCATCCGCCTTCACCCAATGTCTGGCGGTTCCTGTGGCAGAATATGCGCCCGCTTCGCCTGCCGATGATCCTAAGCCTGATCTTTACAACGATCAGTGTCGGGATCGAGGTTTGGCTGGTAGGCTACGCTGCCCATCTGATTGACGCGCTGGCGGTTGTGGAGCGTGGACAGCTTTGGGCCGAATATGGGTGGGAGCTGGCAGGCGTCGCCGCGCTGATCCTGTTGATCCGGCCGATATTTTATATCTCGCGGGAAGCATTGAACGATTTGGGATTCAAGCCCAATGCCGCGACCCTGTTCCGCTGGCGGGCGTTTCAGCAAGTGGCGAAACAGTCCGTGGGCTGGTTCCAGCAGGATTTGGCGGGTCGCACCGCGATGCGGGTCGTGGAATCCGGGTCCAACGCCGCGGGGGCGATATATGCGGCGTTGAATACGATGCTGTATGTGGGGCTTTATATGGCCGGCATCCTGATCCTGATGGGGTCGGTGGATATTCGCCTCGCCCTACCGATTGTGGCTTGGTTTGTGCTCTACGCGGTGCTGATGCGGGTGATTGTGCCGAAATTTGACCGCGAGAATGAGAGTTTTCATGCCGCACGCGCCGATCTGACCGGCGAACTGGTCGATACGTTCTCCAATTTCGACACGGTGAAACTGTTCGCTGATAGTGCTGAATACGAGGCCGACGCCAAACGGAAATTCGAAGCGACGCGGGTGAAATTCATCGGTTTGCAGCGGGTGGAGGTCAGCCTGAACGCGCTGGTGAACTGGCTGGAGGGGCTGATCATGGTCGGCCTTGTCGGCTATGCGATTGTGCTGTGGCAGTCAGGGGCGGCGAGCCTCGGGATTGTCAGTGCGGCGTTGGCGCTGAGCCTGAAAGTGACGTCAGTCGCCGAATGGCTGGTGGATGCTGTTGCGCAGGCCTTTGCGCATGTGGGTAGCTTGCGGGATTCGCTGGCAGTGATTGCACAACCGATTGATATGGCAGAAGACCCCGATGCGCCTAAGCTGGCCGTGACGGGTGGCGCGATCACCATTCGTGATCTGTCGCACCATTACGGGTGTGATCGCGATGGGCTGGACGGGATCGGCTTGCGCATTGCGCCCGGGGAAAAGGTCGCAATTGTCGGGCGCTCGGGGGCGGGGAAATCCTCGCTGGTGAACCTGATCCTGCGGTTTCATGCGGCGGAACGCGGTGTTATTGAAATCGATGGGCAGGATATTGCGACGGTCAATCAGGATAGTTTGCGCGCTGCGATTGGCATGGTCTCGCAACAGGCGGCGCTGCTGCATCGCTCGGTTCGCGACAATATTGCGTTCGGGCAAGGCGCTGCGGATCAGGTGGCGATTGAAGCGGCGGCACAGAAGGCCGAGGCGCATGGATTTATCCAAACGCTGAAGGATCGCGAGGGACGCACCGGATACGATGCCCATGTCGGCGAACGCGGTGTGCGGCTTTCCGGTGGACAACGCCAGCGGATCGCAATTGCGCGGGTGATCCTGAAAAATGCACCGATCCTGATTTTGGACGAGGCGACGTCAGCGCTGGATAGTGAGGTTGAAGCCGCCATTCAGGAAACACTCTATGGCGTGATGGAGGGCAAAACGGTGATCGCGATTGCGCATCGCCTGTCCACCATTGCGCATATGGACCGGATTATCGTTCTGGATCAGGGGCGCATTGCCGAGGAAGGCACCCATGACGAATTGTTGAGCCAAAACGGCCTTTACGCCGCGTTCTGGAACCGTCAGTCTGGGGGCTTCATCGGGACTGATACTACATGAACCTCGCGGATATTCTGAAACCTTATACGCCCGCCGACGGACCGCCGCCTCGCACACTGGGGAGGTTTCTGGCATGGGCGCTGAAGGGCACCTTTCCTATCATGGTGCTGGCCGCGATCCTGTCGGGCGCGGTGGGCACGTTGGAGGCGTTTACGGCCATCATCCTCGGCATGGTTATCGACGCAGTAGTGGCGTCCGGTCCGGCGGATTTTGTGGGTGAGAATATCTGGCTGCTGGTCGGCCTGATCGGTTTTTTCGTTGTGCTCCGCCCGCTGATGATCGCGCTGGGCGCGCTGTTTAATCAATATGTGTTGGGACCGAACGTCTGGGCGCAGACCTTGTCGCGTGTGTCACGATATACTCTTGGTCATGCGGTGCAGTTTTTCGACAATGATTTCGCCGGTCGGATTGCGCAAAAGGAAATGCAGGTCGCCAACTCTACGACCGAGGTGGTGGTAGAGACGATCAACACGATTGCCTATGGGCTGGTGTCAGCCGGGGCATCGGTCATTTTGGCGCTGTCGATCCATCCGCTGATGGGGCTGGCTGTGGCCGTGTGGGTCGTCAGCTATTATTTTATCGTGCGCTGGTTTTTACCGCGGGCGCGGATACGTGCGCGGAACCGGGCCAATGCAAGGGCGAATGTGACCGGACAAATCGTCGATACAATTACCAACATCAAAACCGTCAAATTGTTTGCCCGCGACGGGATGGAGGATCAGGCCACCCATCGTGTGGTTGCCGGCTTCCGCGAAACGGCGCTGGCCTGGGCCTCGCTGACCGTATGGTTCCGCATGATGTTGATGATTTTCGCGGGGATGTTGCCGGCGGTGATGATTGGCGGCACGGCTATATTATGGAGCCAGGGGCTGGCGAGCGAAGGCCAAATCGCTGCGGCCGGCGCAATTTCGATCCGGCTGGGGCAGATGGTTGGCTGGATCAGTTTTTCGCTGATGCAGATATACAGCCATGTCGGTGAGATCGAGGATGGAGTCGGGACCCTGACCCCGCCACATACGCTGGTCGATGCCGACGGTGCGAAACCGCTGGTGGTGGAAAATGCGCAGGTGGAATTCGACAATGTCACTTTCGCCTATGGTCGCGAGACCGGCGGGGTGGAAGGGATCAACCTGACCATCAAACCCGGGGAGAAACTGGGGATTGTAGGCGCATCAGGTGCGGGAAAATCCACGCTCGTGTCGCTATTGCTGCGGATGTATGACGCGGAGGGTGGCGAGATCCGGATCGACGGGCAGAATGTCAGTCAGGTGACACAGGCCAGCCTGCGCTCTGCCATTGGGATGGTGACACAGGAAACGGCGATGTTTAACCGCACGGCGCGGGACAATATCCTTTATGGCCGCCCGGACGCCTCAATGGAAGAAGTCGAACAAGCCGCCCGTCGGGCCGAGGCGATGGAATTCATCGGCGACTTGCAGGATCACAAAGGCCGCGAGGGGTTCGAGGCCTTTCTGGGCGAACGCGGCGTGAAACTGTCCGGCGGCCAGCGGCAACGGATTGCGCTGGCGCGTGCGATTTTGAAGGATGCGCCGATATTGGTGCTGGATGAGGCAACCTCGGCGCTGGATTCTGAAGTAGAAGCCGACATCCAACGCGCACTTGATGCGGTGATGGAAGGGAAAACGGTCCTCGCCATCGCGCACCGTCTGTCGACCATCGCGCATATGGACCGGATCGTGGTGCTGGATCAAGGGCGGATCGCGGAACAGGGCACGCATGACCAGCTTCTGGCCAAGGGCGGTTTGTATGCAAATTTCTGGAATCGTCAGTCTGGCGGATTTATCGGGATGGATGCGGCGGAATAGGCTGTATTCGACATATGTCCGAATTCATTATGCAATCGTTGGTCCCGCGCTTGACCCATCGTCGCGCGTGGTCCTAGGCTGACTTTCCATACACAGCGCCGGATCAGGCGCAGAGGGAGGCAGCGATGAGCATTCTCGCAATTGATCAGGGCACAACTTCCAGCCGGGCAATTGTCTTCGATGATGCTCTCGCTCCGGTGACGGTCGCGCAAAAGGAACTCACGCAGATTTACCCGAAATCAGGCTGGGTCGAACATGACCCGGAAGAAATCTGGTCATCCACTCTCGCCACCTGCCATGAGGCGTTGCAAAGCGCTGATTTGGCGGCAAGTGACATCGCCGCGATAGGGATTACCAACCAACGCGAGACGACGGTCATCTGGGATCGGAGCAGCGGCAAACCCCTGAGCAACGCCATCGTCTGGCAGGACCGACGCACGGCGGGAATATGCGAGAACCTGCGAAAAGACGGGATGGAGGCGCTGATCCAGTCCCGCACTGGATTGGTTCTGGACCCCTATTTCTCGGCCACAAAAATCGCCTGGCTGCTGAATAGCATAGATGGTGCGCGCGATGCGGCCAAAGCTGGTGACCTGCTTTTCGGCACCGTCGACAGTTTTTTACTGTGGCGACTGACGGGGGGAAAGATTCATGCGACAGATGCCACAAACGCAGCACGCACGATGTTATACGATATTACCAAAGGTGATTGGGACGCAGAGATTTGTGAGGCGCTGGCGATCCCGACCGGGATGCTCCCCCGGGTTTGCGATTGTGCCGCGGATTTTGGTGAAACCAGCGCTGAACTGTTTGGAAGCGCCATTCCCATCCGGGGCATTGCCGGCGACCAACAGGCGGCCACACTGGGACAAGCCTGTATGCAGCCTGGCATGGTCAAATCTACCTATGGGACGGGCTGTTTTGCGCTGCTGAATACTGGCGAGCAGCTGGTGACCTCGACCAATCGCTTGTTGGGGACGATCGCCTATCAGTTGGATGGTAAGGTAACATACGCGCTGGAAGGATCGATTTTTTCGGCTGGATCAGTTGTTCAGTGGTTGCGGGACGGGTTGGGTTTGATCGACCATGCGCAGGAAACCGAAGCGATGGCAGAACGATCCGATGCCGAACAGCCTGTCTATCTGGTTCCGGCCTTTACCGGATTGGGGGCGCCCTACTGGGATGCCGAGTGTCGCGGGACGATCCATGGTTTGTCCCGGAATACTGGTCCTGATGAACTGGCGCGGGCGGCGCTTGAATCCGTAGGCTATCAGACCCGTGACTTATTGGAGGCAATGTCAGACGACTGGCCTGACGCCCCGATAAATCGGATCCGCGTCGATGGCGGGCTTGGCGGAAACGGGTGGGCCATGCAGTTCATTGCGGACATTTGCAACGTCGGAGTGGATCGCGCCGAGATGCTGGAAACCACCGCTGCTGGGGCCGCGTGGCTGGCAGGCATGAAGCAAGGCGTCTATCCCGACGCGCAGTCATATGCAGCGATGTCACGGGATTTCACCCCATTTGCGCCGACGATGCCGGAGGACGTCCGTCACAACAAATATTCAGGATGGAAAGACGTGATTGAGCGCACGCTTTCGCGCCACTGATTAGGCTGATTGTGATCGTTTTGCCTGATCGGTTTCGACAAGCTCGACGGGTTGACGTACTTCTTTCCGGGCGCTGAAAAGCAGTAGCGTTGACCCATCAGGCATGGGGAAAATATCTACAGGTACATACCTGTCCGTCCAGACCCGAGACCGCCAATGAGTTCGGTTTTCTGTTGCCGACAGATAGTTTCTTAGCTCCGCCCAGAACTCATGATTATTAAGAGGGAAGCGGTTTTCGAACAGGCTCAATTGAACGTTTTCCACCGTCGTAGCCGTATCAATATCCAAAAGCCGATCGCAAACCGTATTGGCAAATACAAGATTGCCAGCGGTGTTCAACACCATCACGCCATCAGAAATCTGATCCAGCACGGCCTGATTCAGCGAGGTTTCCGCGAAATGCTGTCGTTCCAGGGTGACGCGTGCTGTGATATCTTCAAACAGATAGGTGCGCGCCCCTTGTTTATGGGCCCGACCGCTCACCTGCAGCACCGTACCGTCGGCCAAATACCAAAGATCAGAATAGCTGTTGCCGTCTTCAACTTCTGACATGCGCGTCAGCAACCTGCGCCAAGACAGAAAGTCGCGTTGATGTGGAAGACGCCTCGCCTCGCGCAGTTTTTCCAAAACAGACTTAAAGGTTGGTCGCCTTGCCAGCCAGGTCGGATCCAGCCCAAGCACCTGGGTGAGAGCCGGGTTAAATTGTGAAATACAATCGTCCTTGTCGAAAATTGCCAGACCAACAGGGAGGTTGGCAAACGTCACCGACAGGGTCTCCATCAAACGATTCAAAGAGTTACGAGAATCAACAAGGTCTTTTCCCGGCAAAGCAATTCCGATTTTTCCGCCCTCGAATTCGGTAACCGATCCGGAATAGAGTAGTTTCTGGTCGTCAATATTGTGCGGCAGATCGGCAGGCGATATCTGATTCAGAATATCGGCAAGTGCGTCCTCGGTTACGTGAAGCTCCTGTGCCAGATTCAGGAATGCCTGATTGCCCCAGGTGAATGCCCCGTCTTTGTCCATCATCCAGACAGGCAGCGATTGTGTGGTAATCGCACGGCTCAGATGTTGAACGGGTCCGGTTTCTAGCGAGTCAAGTTTCGAACGTCTTGTGATCAAACGTTGAAAACGTTTGATCAAAGGTATCGCCAGTCCTCCCGCAGCCACCAAAGCGACCCAGATCAGGACCGTGAACAGGGTATTTGGCAGGATAGCCTGCACCCAACTGGCCGCACCATCTCACGTCTGGGATAACATCAGGAATCACCTCCTTGGTCGAAGGATCTTCGTATCGCATCATGATTAATGAGAATTTAATAAGTAAACGGCTGGTTATCGCCCAAAGGACCGCGGCGTTCCGATTTCGGGACAACTATATCGCTAAGCTTCCACTCAATGGTGACGACTGCCCCTGTTGAGCTGTGAACCGCAGCATTCCCCAAATCTTCGGCATTATCGAAACTTATGTCTGCTCCGCTCCCTTCCAGAAGCGTTTTCGCGATAAACAGGCCTAGACCCATCCCTTCGTATCCTTTGCGGGGATCCTTTTGTGGAATGACACCTGTGCGCCGGTGCAAAAAAGGATCACCGATACGACCCAGAAGTTCTGGCGGATATCCGGAACCGTCGTCGGAAATGGTAATCCGTAAATCCGATTGGTCCCAGCTCACATCAATCCAGACATTGGCCGACGAGAAATCCACAGCGTTCTGTATCAGATTGCGCAATCCGTGGATCAGTTCGGGCATATGCCGGATTTCAGGTTGCGGTGCCGGAGATTCCGGTTTCCCCATCGCGCCAGACTGGAAATGCACCTGCTTTCCCCTGTCGATATGCGGCTCTGCCGCCTCTTCAACGATCACGGAAATGGCGGAGGATTGCACCAGAATATCGTCTTTGCCACGGCGCCCCATGCCCCTAAGAATATCACGACAGCGATCCGCCTGACTGGCAATCAGTTCAGCATCCTGAGAAAGCTCTTTCATATCGGACAGTTCATCTGCCAACTCCCGCGCAACCAGTTTGATCGTCGCGAGCGGCGTCCCCAACTCGTGTGCAGCAGCGGCGACCACACCGCCGAGGGCGGTTAGCTGCTGCTCCCTCCCCAAGGCCAGCCTCGTTGCGGTCAAGGCTTCGGACATTGTGTAGGTTTCGACGGCTACGCGTCTTGCATAGATCGCCAGAAAAACCACCGCGACCGTAAGCGCAACCCAGCTTCCAAATATCATCAATCTGGGCGGAGATACCAACGTTCCGTCCGATAATTGAAGCGGGATATACGACTCCAACAATACAGCGCTAAGGATAACGAAAGCCGTTCCAAGGAGTGCCGTCGAGCGGGCTGACAGGGTAGACGCGGAAACAATTACCGGTGCCAGAAGCAGCACCGAAAATGGATTGGACAATCCTCCGGTCAAATATAGCAAGGCGGCCAGTTGCAGAAGATCGAATGACAGCGTGTAAAACGCATTTTTTTCAGACAGCCGATTGTTAGCCGGAAACAAAATTGTCGCCACAATGTTCAAGGCAACGGATATGCCGATCACCGCCAGACAGAGTTCCAGCGGCAAATCCAGTCCTATCCAAAGGCTGGCTATCAGGATTGCGGTAATTTGACCGAGGATTGCCACCCAGCGCAGAACCACAAACGTTCGCTGCCGCATCCAGTTGTTGCGATTGGATGAAAGGAGGTTGGGCTGCGCGTGTCTTTGCATGGATATGGTTTATCAGTGTGGTCTGGAACGTCAAAGAATTAGTGCCAATAACCGGGTTTCGCTACGGAAACCGGGGTGAAGATATAACGAATTGAATGTGAAGGGCTGGACCTGCCGGAATCGACAGATTAGAATACTTCCAGATTTGAAGGGAGTGAGTAATGCCTGATACCGGCCTGCAGGAAATCGGCGAAGACAATTCCCTTTTACTTCTTGACGATGATGAACCATTCCTGCGCCGATTGGCGCGCGCGATGGAGAAACGCGGATTTTCCGTTACTCAAGCCTTGTCAGTTGAGGAAGCGCGGCGAGCGGTTACACAAAATCCACCTGCTTATGCGGTCGTTGATCTGCGGCTGGAAGACGGAAGCGGTCTGGATATTGTTGAGGCTCTGCGCGAAGTCCGTCCGGATTCAAAAATCGTGGTATTGACCGGATATGGTGCCATTGCCACGGCGGTGGCTGCCGTCAAGATTGGCGCGGCCGACTATCTTTCGAAGCCGGCGGATGCCAACGACATTACCAACGCATTGTTAACACCTGACGAGGGGAAACCTCCGCCACCGGAAAACCCGATGTCGGCGGACCGGGTGAAATGGGAACATATCCAACGGGTTTATGAACTGTGTGACCGAAATGTTTCCGAAACCGCCCGTCGGTTAAATATGCATCGCCGTACCTTGCAGCGCATTTTGGCAAAGCGCAGCCCGCGCTGAGTGTGAGATTATCGTCTCTATAAGAGGGTTCGCGCCGTTGTGTATGCATAATTGCAACGGTTTCGGCAGGAATCCCCCATCAAGTTATAATTCACACTGCAATTGTTAATAAAACGGTCTATACGCGGCACATCACTCGTTGAAAGGGAGAAATACCAATGAAAACACTTATCGCTTCTGTTCTGGCATTCTTTACACTGGCTGGAACCGCTATGGCAGGTTCGGTTGCTTATGTTGCACCGGCTGCTCCGATGGTAGAATCGACAGAATCCATGGGCAGCTCTGGCTTCTGGATCATCCCGCTCCTGGCAATTGCCCTGATCGCTCTGGCGATTTCTCAGAACGACGACGACACACCTACACCGGCTGTCGTAGCGGGATAAATCAAGCCACCTGAGCTTATTGCAAGGCACCTGGAAACGGGTGCCTTTATATTTTCGTTCGTGGTAAAGCATTTGTTAAATGGATACTGACAAGGCTTCTGCATGAGCAAAGCATTATTTTCGGACCTGGGGGTCTATCCTGTAATCTTGTGCGGCGGTAGCGGCACGCGATTATGGCCGGTTTCACGGAAATCATTTCCCAAACAATTTGTCCCTTTCTCCGGAGGGGCCTCGCTGTTTCAGCTAACGCTTCGGCGCATGATGGACGGGTTTCAGCCGCCTATCCTGCTGACCGGCAATGATTTCCGATTCACCGTTGCGGAACAGATGTTAGCGGCGGAGGTTGAGGGCGGCACGATCATTATCGAACCGGTAGCTCGCAACACGGCTCCGGCCATTCTGGCAGCAGCGCAGATCATCGCCGAAAAGGACCCAGACGGCATCATGGTGGTTCTGTCATCTGATCATTTGCATCATGACGAAGCGGCGTATCTGTCCGCCGTTCACAAAGCGATCGCTGCCGCGGCAGAGGGGCATCTGGTGACGTTCGGGATCAAACCAACGCGCCCTGAAACCGGGTTTGGATATATTGAACTGCCGGGTGAAGTGTCGGAGTCGGCGCAGGATTTCCTCGGGTTTGTGGAAAAGCCTGATGCGGCGCGCGCCGAAGAAATGCTCGCCTCCGGTCGGTATTTGTGGAATTCGGGGTCGTTCTGTTTTTCCGCCAAAAGTATTCTGGAAGCCTTTGAGAAACATGCGCCTGATTTGATTGCACCGGTGACAGAGTCGGTCAATAACCGTCAATCCGATCTGGATTTCGAACGGCTGTCGGAAGCTTTCGCGCAGGCGGAAGATATCTCCATCGACTATGCGATTATGGAACGGGTCAGCGGCGGTAAAGTTGTGCCGATGGATTCGGGTTGGAACGATCTGGGGACGTGGCGCACGGTCTGGCAGGAAAGTGATCCGGACAGCTCGGGCGTGGCGCAACAGGGCAATGTCTGGGCGATTGACTGTAAGGAAACACTGCTACGATCCGACGATCCGGACATGGCGATGGTTGGTATCGGGCTGAATAATATCGTCGCGGTGGCGACCGGTGACGCTGTGCTGGTCGCGGACATGGATCGCTCGCAAGAGGTGCGCGATGCAGTTAAGGCCATGCAACAGGCGGGCGAGAAGCAAGCCGTCGAATTCCCGAAATGCTATCGCCCGTGGGGCTGGTACGAAACCTTGGCACTGGGCGAGCGGTTTCAGGTCAAACGCATTATGGTGAAACCCGGCGCGAAACTGTCGCTGCAAAGTCACGTTCATCGTGCGGAACATTGGGTTGTCGTCAGCGGCGCGGCAAATGTAACCGTCGGTGAGGAGGTTAAATTGCTGGGCGAAAACGAATCCACCTATATTCCCCTTGGCGCTGTTCACCGGCTGGAAAATCCCGGCAAGGTTGATTTGCACCTGATCGAGGTGCAATCTGGCGCCTATCTGGGCGAGGATGACATCGTGCGCTACGAGGATATCTACGCCCGAACATAGGGGGCGATATGGCGGAAGCGAAAACCAAGCAAACGGATCAGGCAGTCGAAGAATTTCTGGCTTCGGTCGAAAATGACAAGCGCCGGGCTGATGCCGAAGTGGTGGCCGACATCATGACACGGGTGACCGGTGCGCCCGCAAAAATGTGGGGCAGTGCGATTATCGGATTCGACACCTACACCTATAAATATGAAAGCGGTAAAACCGGTGACTGGATGATCACCGGCCTGTCGCCGCGCAAATCCTCTTTATCCGTCTATATCATGCCGGGATTTGACGCATATGCGGACAAGCTGGCGAAGTTGGGCAAGTATAAGACGGGGAAGTCCTGCCTCTATATTAACAAGCTCGAAGACATTGATCTGGAAGTGTTGGAGGATCTGATCGCAACCTCGGTCAAAGATATGCGGGCGAAATATCCGCGCTAACGTAACTGGCGCAAGGCTTCAGCCACTGCAATTCCGGCCGACATGGCGACATTCAGCGATCGCCCGCCCCCCGGCATCGGAATCCGAATACGCGCATCGGCAGCAGCATGAATGTCAGGCGGCACCCCGGCGCTTTCGCGACCCACAAGGATGATATCATCGGGTTGAAAGGTAAAATCGTACAGATCAGTTGCGCCTTCGGTTGTCATCAGAACGATGCGACCATTGGATGCAGCCTGAAATGCGGACCAAGAATCGTGTCTCTCTATCTGCGCCAGATCGGCGTAATCCATTGCCGCACGTCGCAAAGCCTTAACCGAAAAGGGGAATCCGCACGGTTCAATTACCTCTATAGGGATATTCATACAGGCCGCGAGGCGAATCATGCCCCCTAAATTTTGTGCAATATCAGGCTGAAACGCTGCCAGACGGATCGTCATAGAGGGATTTTTCCAAATTAGTAACGGCTGCGGCGCAAAGTCCGCTGGACCTGTTGCTTTTGCAAGTGTATTTGGGCACAAACCTTGTCGGCTGTGCAAGCGGACTCAGTTATTTATCCACCCCTTCAGGGGCAGACAGAGAGGGAGAGTATCCTTTGTCGCAAGAAGAAGATACAGGCTCACGCCGCGATTTTCTGTATTTTGCAACAGCATCGGCTGGTGCTGTCGCAACCGGGGCGGCGGTTTGGCCGCTGGTCAACCAGATGAATGCCAGTGCTGATGTACAGGCTTTGGCTTCCATCGAGGTGGATGTTTCTGGTATCGAGCCCGGCACGCAGATCACGGTGAAATGGCGAGGTAAACCCGTTTTCATCCGTCGCCGGACGCAAGAAGAGATTGACGCCGCCCGTGCGGTCGACCCTTCAAGTCTGCCGGACGATCATGCGCGCAATAGCAATCTAGGTGATCAGGCTGACGCCGAGGACCAGAACCGCACGCTTGATGAGGCAGGTGAATGGTTGGTGATGATGGGTGTCTGTACCCACCTCGGCTGTGTGCCGTTGGGTGACGCCGGAGATTTTGGCGGTTGGTTCTGCCCGTGTCACGGGTCACATTACGACACCGCCGGCCGTATCCGCAAAGGCCCAGCACCCGAGAACCTTCCGGTTCCGGTTGCAGCCTTCATCTCCGATTCTGTAATTAAACTGGGCTGAGGGAGGACGATATGAGCGGTATTCCACACGACCATTACGAGCCGAAAACCGGTTTCGAAAAATGGCTTGATGAACGTCTTCCGATTGTTGGCCTGATTTACGGCACGCTGATGATCCCGACACCGAAGAACCTTAACTGGTGGTGGATCTGGGGCATTGTGCTGGCATTCTGCCTTGTGTTGCAGATTGTGACCGGCATCGTTCTGGCGATGCATTATACGCCGCATGTTGATCTGGCCTTTGCGTCGATCGAACATATCATGCGCGACGTGAATGCGGGCTGGGCCATCCGGTACGCGCATATGAACGGCGCATCGCTGTTCTTTGCAGCTGTTTACATCCACATTTTCCGCGGCCTGTACTACGGGTCCTACAAGGCCCCGCGTGAAGTCACATGGATCATCGGGATGCTGATTTACCTTGCCATGATGGCAACAGGTTTCCTTGGCTATGTTCTGCCTTGGGGTCAGATGTCCTTCTGGGGCGCGACAGTTATCACCGGATTCTTCGGGGCGATCCCGGGCATCGGTGTTCCCATTCAGGAATGGCTGATGGGCGGACCGTCGATTGGTAACGCAACACTGAACCGGTTCTTCTCGCTGCACTATCTGCTGCCGTTCGTGATTGCCGGTCTGGTCATCGTTCATATCTGGGCCTTCCACACGACAGGCAACAACAACCCGACAGGGGTTGAGGTGCGCCGTGGCTCGAAAGAGGAAGCTGAGAAAGACACGCTGCCCTTCTGGCCCTATTTCGTGATCAAAGACCTGTTCGCGCTGGTTGTTGTTCTGGCGATCTTTGTCGCCGTGATCTGGACCATGCCGAACTATTTCGGTCATCCGGACAACTATATCGAAGCAAATCCGCTGGTAACGCCTGCCCACATCGTGCCGGAATGGTACTACCTGCCATTCTATGCGATCCTGCGCGCGTTCACGGCTGACGTCTGGGCGGTGATGTTCGCAAGCTTCATCACTGGCGGCATCATCACGGCGAAGTTCTTCGGTGTTCTGGCGATGTTTGCATCCATCTTCGTGATGGCACTCGCGCCTTGGCTGGATACTAGCCGGACACGTTCGGGTGTATATCGTCCGCAGTTCAAGTGGTGGTTCTGGTTGCTGGTGATCGATTTTGTCATCCTGACCTGGTGTGGTTCGCAGCCGGCTGAGGGGATCGTTCCAATGATCTCTCTGATCGGAGCAACCTATTGGTTCGCATATTTCCTTGTGATCCTGCCGCTGCTGGGTGTGATCGAGAAACCCAAAACACCGCCTGCGACGATCGAAGAAGATTTCGATGCGCATTATCCGCCGAAACCGGCTGAATGAGTGAGAGGAGATAAGAGAATGATTAAACGCACCCTCCTTTCCGCGACCATCGCGCTGGGCCTGGCAACCGGGGCAAATGCTGCCGGTGGGGAAAGCCACGTCGAAGATTTCGCGTTCAGCTTCGAAGGTCCGTTCGGAACTTATGATCAACACCAGCTGCAGCGCGGCCTTCAGGTTTATACCGAAGTCTGCGCCGCCTGCCACGGTCTGGAATATGTCTATTACCGCAACCTCGGTGACGAGGGCGGTCCGCATATGGAAGAAGAACAGGTCAAGGCTTACGCGGCACTGTATGAAACCTTCGATCCTGAAATCGACGATTTCCGCACCGCGATCCCGTCGGACAAGTTCGGCACCTCTCAGTATGATGGTGCACCGGATCTGTCGCTGATGGCAAAAGCGCGCGCCGGATTCCATGGCCCTGCCGGTCTGGGGATCAATCAGATCATCAAAGGCATGGGCGGCCCGGAATATATTGCCTCGATCTTGACCGGTTACACTGGCGAGGAAAAAGAGCAGGCTGGCACCATACTTTATGAAAACACCGCCTTCCCGGGCGGCTGGATTTCGATGCCGCCGCCGCTGTTTGACGATCTGGTCGAATATGCAGACGGGCACGAGGCAGATATTCATCACATGGCGATGGATGTTTCCGCGTTCCTGATGTGGGCTGCCGAGCCGAAGATGGAAGCCCGCAAAGAAACCGGCTTCTACGTGTTCGTGTTCATGGTGTTCCTGGCGGGACTGCTATACCTGACGAACAAACAGCTCTGGGCGCCGCACAAGCGCAAAAACTGATCTTATCGACATTCGATTTAAGGGCGGGGATTTCCCCGCCCTTTTTCATTGACCCAGATAATCGCGCAATTCAGGCGGCGGATTATCGAACAAGGGTTTGATCGGCTGCGGCGGATGCGCCTTGCCACCCGCGACCAGAATAGCCTGATCTGCAATCCGGAGCGCATCCTCCGGATCATGCGTCACCATCAACAGATTGGCGTTCTGCCGGTCTCGGATCCTGTGCACCAGATCCAGCATTTCGCGACGAAGGGCAGGACCAAGGGCGGCGAAGGGTTCATCCAGAAGAAGCACCGGCCTATCCCGCAACAGCGCCCGCGCCAGTGCCACCCGCTGGCGCTGCCCACCTGACAGATCGGCAGGGTAGCGAAGACCAAGCCCGGCAAGGTCAACCTCTGTCAGTGCGGCCTCAACTTGCTGATGCTCAGCGGATGACAGCTTCAGATCAGGCCGCAAACCCAGTCCAACATTGGCGGCGACGGTCATATGCGGAAACAGATTATGTTCCTGAAACAGCATCGTAACCGGCCGGTCGCCCGGGTTTGCAACCGCGGACTGACCATCGAACCGCACCGCGCCTTCGACGGGATCAATGAACCCGGCAACCGTCAGTAACAACGTAGACTTCCCCCCGCCTGACGGCCCGATCACGGCCGTGATCCCGTTTGGGATGGTGAAATCCGCAGACAGGGTAAACTCTCCCAACCGGATCAGCAGGGTATCAAGGGTGACGTCCAAGGCGACCTCCACGATCAAACAGCCAGAACAAGGCCAGGGTCAGGGCAATCAGGATCAGCGCCACACTTGCCGCAGCCTGTGTCTGATACGACCCCATCAGGCGATACATCAGAAGGGGAAGCGTTTCCACATCGGGGGGCGCAAACAAGGTGATCACGCCCAAGTCACCCATCGACAGCGCCGCCGCGATCCCGGCGGCAAAGCCCAAAGGCGCTCGGATGGCGGGCCATGTGATCAGGCGGAACCGGGACCAGCCGGTGATCGACAGGCTCTCGCCCAGACGCCCATGGGTCAGGCGCGATTGTTCCAGCGCCGGCAACAGGACCCGCAACGCAATAGGCAGCGCGACGGTGGCATTGACAAGCGCAGTTGCAGGCAGGGCGAAGGCAAACGGGTTCGCAATGCTGCGGATCAACAGGAACAGCCCTGTCCCCAAAACGAACGGCGAGGCGGCGAGGGTGATCAGGCTGATCCCCTCGGACAATGCGGCAAGTCGGGTCCCTCCGGCGCGTAGCCGGTCGATCCATTGCGCCAGTGCCAGTGCGGTCAGCGTCGTGAAGGCGGTGGAACCAAGGGCAACCAAAAGGCTGGTTGTAACTGCACGACCAATCGGCGGTATATCCGTGAACCCAGCCAGCCCGCGCACCGTGAGTGCCAACATCGGCGCTAACATGAACAGCGCGACCAGCAGAATGGCGACGATATCGAGACCGCGCTGAACAGCGCTGTCCGCATCCCATCGTGGCGTGCGGATCAGGCTGCTACTGGCAAACCCGGTCGAGAGGCTGATCTTCAGCGACAGAAAAGCGACCGCGCCACATAGCGCAAACTGGATCAGCGACAGGATTGCCGCGCGTGATAGATCGAAACTGAAGCGCACGGCTTCGAAAATCGCCAGCTCGATAGTCGTGGCACGTGGTCCGCCCCCCAGTGTAAGCGCGACGGCGAAACTGGTGATGCAGAGCAGGAAAATCAGCAGGAAAGCCCCGGGCAGAACGGATCGCAGCATTGGCCATTCCAGATGCCAGAACACCGTCCGGGGCCGGAAACCCAGCTGTGCAACGAGGCGGAAATGCTCCGTCGGGATTTGACCCCAGCCTTGCAGGATCAGTCGCGTGGCGAGCGGCAGGTTGAAAAAAACATGTGCCAGCAGGATACCACCCAACCCATAGATCGAAAGCGGCGTGCCGATCAGGTCCGACACCCAGCCCGAGCGTCCCCAGACGATCAACAGCCCGATCACGGCGACAATTACTGGCAGCAGAAACGGCGCACCCAACAGTGTGACCAACAGTCCTCGCCCCGGAAATGACCTTCGCGCCATCGCCCGGGCAACAGGTATGGCGAGTAAAACGCTGATCACCGCCGACAGGGTCGCCTGCATCAGCGTGAAACGGATTGCGGACCAGTCGGCGGACGTTAATCCTCCACCGTCGGCCACTATCAACAATGTGATCGGCGGCGCAAGGATCAGCGCGACGGTCAGACCCAGCGCGCCGATCCCAAGGACCGTGATTACTGGCTGAGCGCGTTGCGCCATTCGTCCAGTGCCGCTTCACGGATGGCTTCGACCTCTGCCGGGTCAAACAGCAGGGGGGTGATTCCCGACAGGCTTTCCAGGAAGGCCGGGTCGATGTCGAACCCATTCCCTGCCGCCGGATACATCCAGTTTGTTTCAGGGATCACCGCTTGAAACCCGGGTGTCGCCATGAAGGCGAGGAACTGATCCGCCAGCTCCGGCTGATCGGTGCTCGCAAGTTTCGCGGCGACTTCGATTTGCATGTAATGCCCTTCGTCAAATATCGCGGCGGGTTTGGTGTCGTCGCCCTCGGCAAGTTGATGATACAATGGCGAGGTGGTGTAGGACAGCACCAGATCAGCCTCACCCTCCAGGAACAGGCCGTAGGCCTCGGACCAGCCTTTGGTGACGGTCACGATACGCGGGGCAAGGCGGGACCAGATTTCGCCAGCCCGGTCGCCATAGACATGTTTCACCCACAGCATCAGACCTAACCCGGGGGTCGAGGATCGCGGGTCCTGAATGATCAGCGTATAGTCGCCCTGCACCAAATCGGTGAAGCTGCTAGGTGGGGTCGATACGACTGTTTTGTCATAGACAAAGGCAAAATACCCCCAGTCGAAGGGCAAAAAGATGTCGTCCGTCCACATGATCGGCAGGGTCAGAGTGTCGGGAACGCCCGCGTGAGGTGCGAACAACCCGGTTTCCTTTGCCGCCGCAATCAAACTGGTGTCGAGGCCCAGCACTATGTCAGCATCGGTGTTTTCGCCCTCCAGCTGAAGGCGGGCCAAAATGGCCGCCCCATCGCCAGCGGCGACAAATTCAAGGTCACAGGCGCATTCGGCCTCAAACGCTTCTTCGATGGCGGGGCCAGGACCCCAGGCCGGAATGAAGCTGTCATAGGTGTAAACGGTGAGTGTCTGCGCCGAAGCTGCCCCGCAAAGGGTAGCAAAAGCCGCAGTCAGAAGGGATTTGTTCATTATATCCTCCTACATGCGACGTATGGAGGATGGGCTTGCGCCCCACCTTCCCTACGCCGGTGTGATCCGGTTCAGGTTCAACGGGTTCGCGGAATTGCATCTCAGCCCGACTGGGCACCCCGAGGTATGACCAAACATAGGCAAAGCCGGGCTGAGTGCAAGCGGATATGGATTGCGCTTAGCCCGGCCCGTGCTATCGTCCGCCAAAACGGATCAGGTGATGGAACGCAAACAGGACACAACACGCGGGTTTTTGCTGGGGCTGATTGCTTTTGGCATCTTTGCCACGCATGACGCGTTGATCAAATCACTTGGCGGCAGCTACTCGGTCTTTCAGATTCTGCTATTCGCGACCTTGTTTGCTTTTGTCCCCCTGACTGTCGTCATGATGGCCGACAAGCAAGAAGGCACATTCCGCCCTCATCATCCCTGGTGGCTGGCGCTGCGCACCCTACTGGCGCTGATTGGGGCAAATTGCGCGTTTTATGCGTTTACCACCCTGCCTTTGGCCGAGGTTTATGCGCTGTTATTCGCGATGCCCTTGCTGATCACAGCGCTGTCGGTGCCGTTTCTGGGGGAAACGGTTGGCATCCGTCGCTGGATCGCCGTGGTTGTCGGTTTCATCGGAGTGATGGTTGTACTGCGTCCCGGCACGGCGGAATTTACGCTGGGCCATGCGGCGGCCCTTACTGCGGCGATTGTCAGCTCAATGGCCAATATCATCATGCGTAAGATCGGTGGCGATGAACGCAGTGCTGTTCTGATCCTGATCCCGATGATCACCAATGTGCTGGTGATGGCGTCTCTGATGCCGTTTGTCTATAAACCTGTTGCGCTGCCGGATCTTGGTGTCATGGCATTGATCGGGACGATAGTGATAGGCGCGCAGATCGCGATGATTGCAGCCTATCGCGCGGCGCCAGCGGCCATTGTTGCGCCGGTGCAATATTCGCAAATCTTGTGGGCGGTCGCCTTTGGCTATTTCTTTTTCAATGAAACGCCGGACAAATGGGTTGCGATCGGGTCGTCGATCATCATCGCCAGCGGGATATTCGTGATCTGGCGCGAGGGCGGCGGCAAAGCCTCCAAGCTGCGCCCCGTCACGCGGATGTCCAATATGCGCATCGACACTGGCCCGTCACCAAAGCCCAAATCGCTGGATATCGCCGCAGAATAGGGCTTTTTCCCGCGCGACCCATCGGGTAAGCACGGATTGAGGAGTTTTGCCCATGTCGATGAATTCTTTCGGCCATCTATTTCGTGTCACCACTTGGGGCGAAAGCCACGGGCCTGCGCTGGGGGCGGTTGTTGACGGCTGCCCACCGAATGTCGCTTTGGATGAGACGATGATCCAGACGTGGTTGGACAAGCGCAAACCGGGTCAGAATAAATTCACGACTCAGCGGCAGGAGGCCGATCAGGTCGAAATCCTGTCTGGTGTGTTTGAGGGGAAAACCACCGGGACACCTATCCAGCTGTTGATCCGCAATACAGATCAGCGCTCTAAAGATTACGGCGACATTGCCGAAAAATTCCGCCCCGGACATGCTGACATCACCTATTATCAGAAATACGGAAATCGCGATTATCGTGGTGGCGGACGGTCGTCAGCGCGTGAAACGGCGGCGCGTGTGGCTGCCGGCGGCGTGGCACGTGCTGTGCTGGCGGATTTGATGCCCGATCTCAAAATCACCGGATACATGGTGCAGATGGGACCGCATCTGATCAACCGCAAACGCATGGATATGGCCCAAATTGATCAGAACCCGTTCTGGACGCCAGACCCGGTTGCTGCCGAGGAATGGGAAAGCTACCTGTCCGGTCTGCGCAAATCCGGAAGCTCGGTTGGCGCAGTGGTCGAGGTTGCGGCTTCGGGCGTTCCTGCAGGGCTGGGAGCACCGGTTTATGCCAAGCTCGACACCGATGTCGCGGCGGCGATGATGTCGATCAATGCCGTCAAAGGGGTGGAGATCGGTGCCGGGATGGGGGCCGCGACCCTAACGGGCGAGGAAAACGCCGACGAAATCACCATGGGACCGGACGGGCCTGTTTACAGCAGCAATCACGCTGGCGGGATCCTTGGCGGTATTTCGACAGGACAGGATGTGGTGTGCAGGTTTGCGGTCAAACCGACCTCGTCCATCCTGACTCCGCGCAAGACGATTACCAAATCCGGCGAGGAAACCGAGATCATCACCAAAGGCCGCCACGACCCATGCGTCGGCATCCGCGCCGTCCCCGTGGGCGAGGCGATGATGGCCTGTGTCGTTCTCGATCATCTGTTGCTGCATCGCGGGCAGATCGGTGAAAATCAAGGAAAGATAGGATAAGAGGATTGTCTGATGAGTTGGGTACTTGAGCTACTGAAAGACATCGTTGTCGCAGGTGTAATTCTGGTCGCGGCCATTTGGGCCTCGGGCTTCATCAGCCGGAAACTGCGTGAGTTCAGCAAAGAGCATGAAGAGCTGGACGAAACCCTGTTCAGCTTCCTCGCCAGCCTTGTCCGCTATTCAATCCTGATCATTGCCGGTGTCTTTGTGCTGTCGCAGTTTGGCGTGCAAACAACCTCGCTGGTCGCGATTATCGGTGCCGCCGGTCTGGCAATTGGACTGGCGTTGCAGGGGACATTGTCGAACCTTGCCGCCGGGGTGATGCTGCTGGGGTTTCGCCCCTTTAAAGTTGGCGATTACGTGTCCGCCGCCGGGGAGGAAGGTACTGTCGCCTCCATCCATCTGTTTACCGTGGAACTGGTGACGGTTGATAATATCCAGATCACAGTCCCAAATTCCGATATCTGGGCGTCCTCGATCAAGAATTTCTCTTATTTCGAAACACGTCGGATCGACCTGACGTTCGGTGTGTCATATGACACGGACCTGAAGAAGGCAGAAACAACGTTGCGCAATGTCATCAAGAAGGACGAGCGCGCGCATATGGATCCGGAACCGTGGGTGAAAGTCGTGAATCTGGGTGACAGCTCGGTCGATTTCCAGATCAGGGTCTGGTGTGACCGACCGGACTATTGGGATTTCAAATGTGATTTGCAGCGCGCTGTCAAAGAAGCGTTCGACAAAGCCAAAATCGAAATTCCGTATCCGACATCGCTGCAACTGGAGAAGGCTATTTAGCTCTCCTCGGAATCGGTCAGAGCCAGATAATCGCTGTCCGTCTGCAGCGCCAGCGCCCGTTCCAGCACGTCAAACCCGTCATCAATGAAAGCGCCATAGCTTTCGATCCAGAAGGCCGCTGTTTTGAACGCGTCATGCTCCAACTGACAGCGTTTCTCTCGCCCCTCCTTATGTTGCGAGATCAGCCCCGCCTGCGCCAATATCTGTAAATGTTTCGAAACGGCGGCCAGCGACATGTCGTAAGGCTCCGCCAGTGCCTTCACGGTCTGGTCGCCCTCCAGCAATGTCAGCAGGATCATCCGCCGGGTCCGGTCGGACAAGGCAGCAAAGATCGCATCAAGGCGGGAATCCGGATCGTCAACCATATGATTGACTATAATTCCGGAAATTCTACGGTCAACCGATGGGTTAACTATCGCGTCTGAGCCACCGCATTGCCGTCAAATGTGCTATGCTGACGCATGAGATAAAAACACAATAAAAACAGAAACTTACCGCATATCGACCAACCGCAGACTCCGCTTGACACAACCCGCCCCCGTTTCTATGTTCCGCGCAACTTCGCACTGGAGGGATTCTAGGGGCAAAGGGGCGCGGAAAAGGGGGAATACGGATGACCGATGACCCGAAACTCGACGACCTTGAGGCTCTGGAAGCGCGGATCGCGGCGGCAAAAGCCTCTCAGATACGCATCCCGAAGGCCGAAACCAAATATGACAGGCTGAACGTCGCCTGGCGTATGGTAATCGAGCTTGTGGTCGGAATGGTCATGGGCATGGGGATTGGATTTGGGCTGGATAGCCTGTTCGGGACGCTCCCGATCTTCCTGATCCTCTTTTCACTGTTGGGTTTTGCCGCCGGGGTCCGCACGATGATGCGCACGGCAACAGAAATGCAGCAGAAACAGACAAGGGCGCCCGATCGGGCAAATGATGAGGGTTAAACGTGGCTGAGACGGAACACGAAGCAAGCGGTTTCAACATCCACCCGATGGACCAGTTCGAGATCAAGTCGCTCTTTGGTGGCGAGATTCACTGGTACACTCCGACAAACGTCACATTATGGATGGGTCTGGCGATCCTCGCCACGATCCTTCTGCTGATCATCGGCACACGCGGCCGCGCGCTGGTGCCCACACGCACCCAGTCGGTTGCGGAAATGATTTACGGTTTCGTCCGCAATATGATCGAAGATATCGCGGGCAAAGAAGGCCTGAAATATTTCCCCTACATCATGACGCTGTTCATGTTCATCCTGTTCGGGAACGTGCTGGGCCTGTTGCCCTATAGCTTTACCTTCACCTCGCATATCGCCGTGACCGGCGTGTTGGCGATGGCGGTGTTTCTGGCGGTGACCATTCTGGGTATCGTCAAAAGCGGCACCAAATTCCTCAGCCTGTTCTGGATTTCCGACGCCCCTCTGGCGCTGCGTCCGGTTCTGGCAATCATCGAGATTATTTCCTACTTCGTCCGTCCGGTCAGCCACTCGATCCGACTGGCAGGTAACATGATGGCCGGTCACGCGGTTATCAAAGTGTTCGCAGGCTTTGCCGGGGCGCTCGGTCTGGGTGCAATTGCCCCGATCGTGGCGATCATGGCGGTCTATGGTCTGGAGTCCCTCGTGGTCGTTATCCAGGCTTACGTATTCACCATTCTGACCTGTGTGTATCTGAACGATGCTCTGCATCCGGGCCACTAAGGCAGTTATCAATTCCAGCCATTCATAAGGAGAATTCAAATGGCAGTAGAAGGCGATCTGGTACAAATGGGCGCACTGATCGGTGCGGGTCTTGCATGTACAGGTATGGGCGGCGCAGCCGTTGGTGTGGGTCACGTTGTCGGTAACTTCCTGTCCGGCGCTCTGCGTAATCCGAATGCGGCATCCGGCCAGACAGCGACCATGTTCATTGGTATCGCGTTTGCCGAGGCGCTGGGGATCTTCTCGTTCCTCGTTGCGCTTCTGCTGATGTACGCTCAGTAAGCTGAACCTGATTTTGTTCGGGCGTCCCGATCCGGGGCGCCGAAGGGTTACAAGCTGACGGAGGGTTGCAATGGCAACTGGTGCAGAAGCTGAACATGCCTCTGGCATGCCACAGCTAAATTTCGAAACGTTCCCGAACCAGATTTTCTGGTTGGTGGTCGCTATTGTGATCATGTATTTCGTGCTGTCCCGCATCGCCATGCCGCGTATCGGGTCGGTTCTTGAAGACCGTCGCAGTGCAATTGCCAATGATCTGGAATCGGCGGCGGATTTCAAACGCAAGGCCGAAGAGGCCGAGGAAGCCTATAACAAGGCCCTCGCCGACGCGCGCGCCGAAGCAAACCGCATCGCGGACGAGGCGAAAGCCGAGATCAAGAAAGATGTGGACGCAGCGGTCGCCAAGGCCGACGCGGAAATCGCCGCGCAGACAGCGGAATCGGAAAAGCATATCCGTGCCATCCGCGACAGCGCCGCCAAATCGGTGGAAGAGGTCGCAAACGACACGGCCGCAGAAATCGTGAAAGCGGTTATGCCGTCGGCAGTTGATGCCAAGGCGTTGAAAGCCGCGATCACCGCACGGCTGAAAGGGTAAGATGATGAGACTACTTTTCATACTCGCAACCCTGATTGCTTCTCCGGCGCTGGCCGCTGGTGGGGATTATCCGTGGTATAGCCTCAACGATACCAACTTCGTTGTGCTTATCGCGTTCCTGCTGTTCGTTGGCGCTCTGATCTATTTCAAAGTGCCGAAAATTGTCGGCGGCTTGCTGGATCAGCGGGCGGCGACGATCAAAGCTGAAATCGACGAAGCCCGCGCGCTTCGTGAAGAGGCCCAGACCCTGCTGGCCGGGTTCGAGCGCAAGCATAAAGAGGTTGAAACCCACGTTTCCGGCATCATCGAACACGCGAAGAAAGAGGCCGAACTGGCGGCCGAGGCCGCCAAGGAAGACCTGAAAGCCTCCATCGCCCGCCGTCTGGCGGCGGCTGAAGATCAGATTAAATCGGCTGAAGAGGCCGCCATTCGCGACGTGAAGGACAAAGCTGTCAATGTGGCAATCGCCGCGGCTGGCGACGTCATTGCCAAAAGCATGTCCGCAAGCGATGCAGGCGGCCTGATCGACGATTCGATCAAAGAGGTCGGCGCGAAGCTGCACTAATCGAAATAAATTATCGTAAAAACCCGGCCCAGCGCCGGGTTTTTTCATATTGGGAATGTGCTGTCCGACAGTCGCGCCACCGCCCATTCCGCCGCATCCCGCACCGTTGCATCCGGGTCTTTTGTCTGCGCTTCGGCAGAGCGCCGCAGCTCAGCCTTCGCCGAATTGCCGATGGCATAAAGAACGTTTCGGACAAACCGGTTCCGCCCGATCCGTTTGATAGGTGATCCGCTGAATATGTCGCGAAACTCTCGATCTGTCAGCGCCGACAGATGCGTCAGTTTCGGGCAGCACAGCTCGATTCTCGCCCAGTAGGCAGCATTGCGGGCGACGCGGGCGAACTTGTTCCACGGGCAAACGGCCAGACAATCGTCGCAGCCATAGATACGGTTGCCGAGTAAGGGTCGCAAGTCCTCGTCCACCGGCCCGTCATGTTCAATGGTCAGGTAGGAAATGCAGCGCCGCGCATCCAGCTGATAGGGCGCAGGGAAGGCATCCGTCGGGCAGATATCCAGACATTTCCGACAGGACCCGCAATGGTCCACCTCCACCTCGGATCGCGGCAAGTCCAGCGTCGTGAAAATACAGCCAAGGAAGAACCAACTGCCGATCTCTCGCGAAACCAGGTTGGTGTGCTTTCCCTGCCAGCCGACACCTGCAGCCTGACCCAACGGTTTTTCCATCACCGGGGCGGTATCGACAAAGACCTTGATCTCGCCGCCGCCCTGTTCAATCAGCCAGCGCCCGATCCGCTTCAACCGTTTTTTGACGACGTCATGATAATCCTTGCCCCGGGCATAGACGGAGATGCTCCCCCGCCCCGGCATTTCCAGCAACCGCAGCGGATCTTCCACCGGTCCGTAATTGTCTGCCAGCATGATGACCGATTTTGCCTCCGACCACAGCGCCGTCGGATCGCCGCGCCAGTTCATACGGCGCTCCATCCAGCCCATTTGTCCGTGATATCCGGCATTGATAAATGCCTTTAGTCGCCCGACGGCTTCAGGGATGGCGTCGGGCGCACAGATCCCCATATCGGCGAAGCCTTCTGCCGCAACTTTTTCCCGCAGCGCCTCGGTCAAATCTGCCGTGGCGCGTCCCATTAGAAATCGAGGTCAGAATAATGCGCGGGTGGCACAAATCCCGGCACCAAATCAGCCAGAATAGGCCGGAAGGCCGGGCGGGATTTGATCTTGGAATACCAATCCTTGACCACTGGCTGACGCGCCCAGTCCACATCACTGATGTAATCCAGACACGACAACTGCGCCGCCGCTGCGAAATCGGCAATCGTCATCTGATCCCCTGCCAGCCATTTACGCTGGTCCAGCAGCCACGCCATATAGTCCAGATGATATTTGATATTGGTCAGGCCCGCCTTGATCCACGCACTTTCCGGTGGCCCGGCATTCATCATCTTCTTGTTAACCCGCTCATAAAGCAGGTTAATCGTGACTTCCTGATGGAATTTGTCATCGAACCACATGGATAACCGCCGCGCTTCGGCGCGTGCCCCCGGGTCTGTGGGCATCAGGGCTGGTTCGGGATATTTCTCTTCCAGATATTCGCAAATCGGTCCTGACTCCGCCAGGGTCAGCTTGTCGATCTTCAGCATCGGCACCTTGCCCGACGGGTTCTGGCGCAGATAATCCAGCCGCCGCTCCCACGGGCGTTCTTCGATCAGTTCGACGTCAATGCCTTTTTCAGCCAGCACAAGCCGGACCTTGCGGCAGAACGGAGAAAGCGGAAGGTGATAGAGTCGATTCATGTGGATGATCCAAATTATTCCGACTGACTATTGACTGTAATGCGCCAGAAATTCAAGGCGTCATGAAATCAAGGAAGCAGTCCGCACGCCCCGAAATGCGCAAATCATCGCCGCCCGCCGCGACGCGATTCGAATGCTGCCAGAGCGATCCCTGCAAGGTTGCAGGATTGCGATCCTTCGGGTTGGGCAGGATAACGGCCAGTTTGGCAGCTTCGGTTCGGGTCATTTGATCGGGTGGTTTGTTGTAATACTCAAACGATGCATTACGCACACCGAATATTCCGTCACCGGTCTCTGCGACATTCAGATAAACCTCCAGAATGCGGTGTTTGGGCCACAGCGCCTCGATCAGAACGGTAAGCCCGGCCTCCATCCCTTTGCGAACCCAGCTGCGGTCGGGCCACAGGAACACATTCTTCGCCACCTGCTGCGAAATGGTCGAGGCCCCGCGCTGCGACCCCTCTTCCAGCGCCTGTTCGATGGCATCGAAATCAAATCCGTTATGGGCGCAGAAATTGGCGTCTTCGGCGGCAACAACAGACAGCGGAATTGCCGGGCTCATATCCTCCAGATCGACCCAGTCATAACGGATATGCCCGATCCGCAGGAACTCCGTAAACATGTAGTAGGTCGCAGGGGGATTGAACACGCGATAGAATAGAACGACCAGCAACACCAGCAGGAACACCGCCAGCACGATCCTGAACAGAGAACGCGTCAGCGACCAGATCACACCTTTAAAGGTGATCCGCCGTTTGGGTTTTTCAACTATCGGTCGTCTAGCCATAACCGCCGCAGACTAGCAACAGTTCTGCGGCGGGGCAATAAGTGTGTATTCTCCGCAAGTTACGCGGATTTTGCGGCTATTTTGTCCGACAGCGGATGTTCCAGCCGGTCGATCATTTCCTTCGGGCAGAACTGCACGAATTTTGGCAACATCTTGGACCACAGGCGCAGGATTTCCGCGCCTTTGACACTGTTGGTTTCCTTGACATGTTGCTCGATCAGGGATCGCAACACGCCTTCCCAATGGGCGGAATCGACAGGCTGGCTTACCAATGATTCCATGTTGCAATGGGTCAGCAGATCGCCGCTTTCATCCAGAATGAATGCCATACCACCGGTCATCCCGGCCCCGAAATTGTCGCCAATCCGGCCAAGGATGACGGCAACGCCGCCGGTCATATATTCACACCCGTTCGAACCGCAGCCCTCGACAACGACCTCTGCACCGGAATTCCGCACGCAGAACCGTTCCCCCGCGCGACCTGCTGCGAACAGCTTGCCGCCGGTCGCACCATAAAGGACGGTGTTGCCGATAATGGTGTTTTCGGCCGCCACCAGCGGACTTTCCAGCCGTGGGCGCACGGTGATCAAACCACCAGACAAGCCCTTGCCAACATAGTCATTCGCATCGCCCGAGACTTCGATCTTCAGGCCGGGCGCGGCAAATGCCCCCAAGGACTGCCCCGCCGACCCGGTCAGGCGGATGGTCAAATGGTTGGGTTGCAGCTCGTTATTCATGCCAAAGCGTTTCACGATATGGCTGGAAACGCGGGTGCCGACCGTGCGGTGCGTGTTCTGCACCGCATAGGATAGCTGCATCTTCTCGCCATCTGTAAAGAACGGGCTGGCATCCGCGATAATCTGTGCGTCAAGCGTATCGGGCACCGCCTGACGGTCTCTGCTCCGGTCAAATTGGATCGCCCCGGTTTCACTCGCGGAGATCAGCAATGGGTTCAGATCCAGATCATCAAGATGGGCCGAGCCACGCGAAACCTGCGTCAGCAGATCAGCGCGCCCAATCACCTCACCAAGTGACCGCATCCCGATGGAGGCCAGAACCTCCCGCACTTCTTGCGCATAGAAGGTAATCAGATTGACGACCTTGTCCGCATTGCCTGTGAATTTCTCCCGCAGACGAGGGTCCTGCGTACAGACGCCGACGGGGCAGGTGTTAGATTGGCACTGACGCACCATGATACAGCCCATGGCGATCAGGGCAGCAGTACCGATCCCGAATTCCTCAGCGCCCATCATCGCGGCAATAACAATGTCACGCCCTGTGCGAAGGCCGCCATCGGTACGCAGTGTGACGCGGTCGCGCAGATTGTTCAGCGCCAGCACCTGATGGGTTTCCGTCAGGCCCATTTCCCACGGCAAGCCCGCATATTTGATGCTGGTCGCCGGCGAGGCGCCCGTGCCACCATTATGGCCGGAAACAAGGATAACGTCAGCCTTCGCCTTTGCCACCCCGGCGGCAATCGTGCCTACGCCGGACGAGGCCACAAGCTTCACCGTCACTTTACAGCGCGGGTTGATCTGTTTCAGATCGTAAATCAGCTGCGCAAGGTCTTCGATCGAATAGATGTCGTGGTGTGGCGGCGGGCTGATCAGCGTCACCCCCGGTGTGGAATGGCGTAGACGCGCGATCAGCTCAGTCACTTTCATGCCGGGCAGCTGGCCACCCTCGCCAGGCTTGGCGCCCTGCGCGACTTTGATCTCCAGCTCTTCGCACTGATTCAGATACTCGGCGGTAACGCCAAAACGCCCGCTGGCCACCTGTTTGATTTTTGCCGAAGGGTTATCCCCGTTCGGTTCCGGGGAGAAATGTGCCGGATCCTCGCCGCCCTCACCACTGTCGGATTTCGCCCCGATCCGGTTCATCGCAACATTCAGCGTTTTGTGCGCCTCCGGGCTCAGCGCCCCCAGCGACATGCCCGGCGTCACGAACCGTTTGCGGATCGCGGTGATGCTTTCGACCTGCTCCAAGGGAATCGGGCTGGCATCCGGTTTGAAATCCAACAGATCCCGCAGATGGATCGGCGGGCGGGCGCGGATTACTTTCGTATATTCCTGCCATGTCTTGTAGGAACCCAGATTACACGCCGTCTGCAACAGGTGCATTGATGTCGCCTCCCACGCATGGGTCTCTCCCTTGGCGCGGGACTTGTAAAATCCACCGATGGGCATCACGACTTTGGTCTGCCGCCAGCCTTTGGCATGGACTTCTTTCTGTTTCTTCTGAATGCCGGCGATACCGATCCCTGAAATGCGGCTGTGCATTCCCGGGAAATATTCAGCCACCATCGCGCGGGACAGGCCGACAGCCTCAAAATTCAGACCGCCACGATAGGACGAAATGATCGAGATTCCCATTTTCGAGATGATTTTCAGCAGCCCCTGATTAACCGCCTCGCGATACTGTTTCATCGCCTCATCCAGCGACATATCCAGCAGCCCGCGGTCAATCCGATCCGCGAGGGAATCCTGCGCCAGATAGGCGTTTACCGTTGTCGCACCCGCGCTGACCAACACGGCAAAATAATGCGGGTCAATACATTCCGCCGAACGTACATTCAGCGACGTAAAGGTCCGCAAACCCTTTTGCACCAGCCAGCTATGCACGGCCGAGGTTGCAAGGATCATCGGCACCGGCACCCGGTCCGGCCCCTGATGCTCGTCGGTCAGAACGATATGCCCTGTGCCAGAGCGCACGGCATTTTCGGCCTGCGTCTGGATCATATCCAGCGCATTTTGCATGCCCTGCGGATCATCAACATCGAACGTGCAATCAATCAGCAGCACGCCCTCGCCGAAATATTTCACCATCGCCTCGAACCGTTTGTTCGACACGAATGGGCTGTCCAGCGTCAGGATTTCCGTTTGGCTGCTGTCCTGATCCAGCACGTTTTTCAGATTGCCGAACCGCGTCGTCAGGCTCATCACCCGATGTTCACGCAGACTGTCGATTGGCGGGTTGGTCACCTGGCTGAAATTCTGGCGGAAATAATGGCTGAGCGGCCGGTACTGTTCCGACAGCACTGCGCTTGGCGTGTCATCTCCCATGGAGGCAATCGCCTCTTTCCCTGTCACCACCATCGGATGCAGGATCATTTCCAGTTCTTCAATCGACATGCCTGCTGCGACCTGCCGTTTGCGCAGTTCTTCGCCGGTAAACATCGGGCGTTCGCTTTTGCCTTCGTCGACACCTTCCAGATCGGTGATCAGCCCGACCCATTCACTGAACGGTTGATGTCCGGCGAGCATGTCTTTCAGCGGACGGTCATGCCACAGTTTGCCCTCTGTCATATCGACAGCCAGCATCTGCCCCGGACCCAACGCACCTTTTTCTTTGATTGACAGTTCGTCCACCGGAACCATCCCGGCTTCCGACCCGGCAATCAGCAGATCGTCACCCGTCACCACATAGCGCATAGGGCGCAGACCGTTCCGGTCCAACCCGCCGCAAACCCAGCGACCGTCGGTCATTGCCAGCGCGGCGGGACCGTCCCACGGTTCCATAACCGAGTTGGCATAGGCATACATATCGCGCCATTTCTGGGGCATTGCACTCGACGCATTCATCCAGCTTTCCGGCACCAGCATGGTTTTCGCCATCGGCGCATTGCGTCCGGCACGGACCATGACCTCGAACACGCTGTCCAACGCAGCGGAATCAGAGGACCCCGGCTGAATAATCGGTTTGATATCCCCGGCCATTTCGCCAAATGCGTTTGACGTCATGCGGATTTCGTGGCTGCGCATCCAGTTGACGTTGCCTTTCAGCGTGTTGATCTCGCCATTATGGGCCAACATCCGGAAGGGCTGCGCCAGCCACCATTGCGGGAAAGTGTTGGTCGAATAGCGCTGGTGATAAATCGCAAACGCGCTTTCGAACCGCTCGTCCATCAGGTCGGGATAGAAAACCGCAACCTCTTCGGCCAGCATCATCCCTTTGTAGATGATCGACCGGCAGGACAGCGAACAGACATAGAAATTCTGCACCTGTGCCTTGGCGACGGCTTTTTCGATCCGGCGACGGATGATGTAAAGCTCGCGCTCGAATGTTTCTTCGTCCACGCCCTTGTTGTTGGAAATCAGGATCTGTTCGATCTCGGGCCGTGTGGCGTTGGCTTTCTCGCCAAGGCAGGACACATCGACCGGCACGTGGCGCCAGCCATAGATGTAGTACCCCATGCGCAGGACCTCGGACTCCACAATAGTCCGGCAGCGTTCCTGTGCGGTAAAATCGGTGCGCGGCAGGAAGATCTGACCCACGGCAATCAGATTGTCATCAGATACGTGACCGGTACGCGCGATTTGATCATCAAAGAAGGCGCGCGGGATTTGTACATGGATACCGGCCCCATCGCCGGTTTTGCCGTCCGCATCCACAGCCCCGCGATGCCAGATCGCCTTCAGCGCGGCGATACCGCTCTCGACCACCTGCCGGCGCGGCTTTCCGTCGATCGCGACCACAAGCCCAACCCCGCAGGAGGCATGTTCGAAATCTTCGCGATACATGCTTTTTTCGGCAAATTCCGCGCGGCGTTTGGTTTCTTCGGCCATCCAGTTCTGGTCAAATTTGGTCACGGGCCTACTCCTCGTTGGCTGCCTGCGCACGAGCGATAATCTCGGCACGGGTTACTTTTTTTGTGTCATTCGCGAAGCTGAAGGCAGGGGACCTGCAGTCGCTGAAAATTTCTGTCACCAGTTTCATACCTGTCTGATCATCCAGCAGGCCGACCGGCATGTGATAGGTTCCGGTTGCGGTCTCTCGGTACCAAAGGCCCGAACCGCATTTGCTGCACCAGCTCCGTTCCGCCCAGTCGGAGCTTTGTAACGTTGCGACATTTTCGATCCCCTCAAACGTCACGGTGTCCTGCGGAACCGTAAATCCCAGCAGGGCCGATCCCGCCCACCGCTGACACATCTCGCAATGGCAGCAGCCGAACTCGGTCTGGACGTCGCGAATCTCGAAGCTGACTGCGCCGCACATACATTTTCCGGTCTTGTTCATCGCAGCATCCTCAACCCGCAAACGGGCAATGAATTAACCGGTTGTTCAGGCTCGACCATCATTTGGGACAGACGCTCTGACGCAGTTAATGAGGGGTTAGGCTGGTTGGCCTCGGGCGAATGAGGGGAATTATGTAAGGAAGCAGCATGAACACTGCACTGAGCCCGCATACCGGATTCCGACCGGGCGCCGAAAGCGTTAACAAGCTTCCGGAAGCGGTGAAGTCCCGACATGTCAGACCAGGCGACCATGATTATTCCGCCGCAATCGCTGCTTTGGTGTTCATCTCGACAACGATCGCATCGGCGGCTTCGCGTCCATCCCGGATCGCCCAGACCACCAGGCTTGCACCGCGCACGATGTCGCCAACGGCGTAGACGCCGGGCAGTTTGGTTTCGTGCGTGTTCGACGCCAGAACCGTACCCCAGCGGCTCAGCTCCAGCTCCGGCTGATCCCAAAGCGTCGGCAGCTCTTCGGGTTCAAAACCCAGGGCCTTGATGACCAGATCGGCCTGTTCAGTATATTCGGCGTCCGGAATTTCTTCGGGCATCTGGCGACCACTTGCGTCGGGCGCACCCAGCTGCATTTTCTGCACCATGACACCGCTGACAGTATCGTCACCGGTGAAGCCTTTAGGGGCTGACAGCCAGACGAACTCGACGCCTTCGTCCTCGGCATTCTGGGTTTCGCGGACGGATCCCGGCATGTTTGCGCGGTCGCGCCGATAAAGGCATTTGACCGACTTCGCGCCCTGACGAACAGCTGTGCGTACGCAGTCCATCGCCGTGTCGCCGCCGCCGATCACGACGACATTCTTGCCCTTCGCATCCAACGAACCATCCTCGATTTCCGGTACGGTGTCGCCGAAGTTCAGGCGGTTGGAAGCGGTAAGGTAATCAATGGCTTTGACGATACCAGACAGGCCGGAGCCCGGAGCCTGTAGATCTCGGGATTTATAAACACCGGTTGCGATGACAATCGCATCATGGGTTTTGCGCAGCTCCTCGAAGCTGATGTCTTTGCCAATTTCGGTATTACATTTGAAGCTGACGCCGCTGTCTTCCAGCAGCTTGATGCGGCGCATGACCACATCTTTTTCCAGTTTGAAACCCGGAATGCCATAGGTCAGCAATCCGCCCGCACGGTCAGCCCGTTCATAGATCGTGACCTGAACCCCAGCCCGGCGAAGCCGCTCGGCGGCGGCGAGACCGCCCGGTCCGGACCCGATAATCGCGACGCTTTCGGTGCGTTCCTCGAACGGTGTGGTGGGTGTGACCCAACCGTTTTCCCAGGCTGTGTCGGTGATATATTTCTCGACCGAGCCGATCGTGACGGTGCCGTGCCCTGACTGCTCGATCACGCAGCTGCCTTCGCACAGGCGGTCCTGCGGGCATATACGGCCACAGATTTCCGGAAATGTGTTGGTTTCCTGGCTGATCTCATAAGCCTCTTGCAGCCGCCCTTCGGCGGTCAGCATCAGCCAGTCGGGGATATTGTTCTGCAACGGGCAATGCACCTGACAGTAGGGCACCCCGCATTGCGAACAGCGGCTTGCCTGCTCCTTGGCCTTTTCGGCCGAGAACTCCCGATAAATCTCTCCAAAATCATCTGCCCGATCCTCAACGGACCGTTTGGATGGCATCTCCCGAGACACATCTACAAATCGAAGCATATTCCCTCCTAACCGACCCTTTATCACCTCTGGGATGAGTCGATAAAGGCAGGACTACTTACCTTATTTATGCGGTTTTGCAAGGGAAACTTCAAGCTGACGGGGAGAATTCTCCATAATTAGGTAATTAACACTGACTTAAAATACTTCAATACATTGCAAATAAACGCAAATATAGTTGGTCCAACCGAATCGGACAGAGCTACCCTTGCCCCTAACTTACCTTATCATTCTGGCGTTGATACAAGGTTTAACCGAATTTTTGCCGGTTTCATCGTCCGCGCACCTCATTTTATTGCCAAATATTCTGCAGGCACAGGATCAGGGCGTGCTAATCGACGTGGCTGTCCATGTCGGGACGCTGGTGGCGGTCTGCCTGTACTTCCGGGCCGAGGTGGTCCGTCTGGTCCGAGGCGTTCCGCATCTATTGAGTGCGAACATATCAACCCCTGAATCCCAATTGCTTTTGCGGCTGATCATCGCAACGATTCCGGTTGTGATTGTCGGGCTGCTGATCGCGGTTTTTGACCTTGTGCCCTATCTGCGCTCCCCGAAGATTATCGCCTGGACGATGATCATATTCGGGATTGTCCTGTATCTGACCGACAGGTTCGGACGGACCGAGCGGTCCGAGTGGACCACGCGGGATGCGCTGATCCTAGGTTTGTGGCAAGCTTTGGCACTGATCCCCGGCACGTCGCGCTCCGGTGCCTGTATCAGCGGTGCGCGCGCAATCGGGTTCGGGCGCGAACAATCGGCGCGATATGCGATGTTAATGTCGATCCCGACAATCACCGCATCAGGTATTCTGATCGGGGCAGAGGCCGTTTCCGCCGCCGAATGGGATCAGTTGAAAGACGCGGCGATTGCAACCGTGCTTTCCTGCCTTGCCGCATTGGCGGCGATTACCGTGATGATGCGACTGCTGAAACGGATCAGTTTCACACCTTACGTGATCTATCGACTGATACTGGGAGTGGCGCTTCTGATCTGGCTTTATGCCTAACCCTGAAGGTCACCGCCGGATCGGGTGATCTGCGTATACTGCCCGGCCGGACGATAGCTGTAGAGGTAATCCGGCAGTTCCGCGGACATTGCTGTCGCGCTGACGCCCAGATCGCTTAGACCCGCCACGCCGTCCGACACAATATTGTCCGTCTGCAACTGCTTTACCTGATCCCGGGTGAGGGGAGGTGTAAACAGACCGCCGGTCAACCAGCCGCCAACCTCGAACCCGAACCCCATCATCGACGCAATCCAGCGCGGCATATTGATAACCATACGTTTGCGGTACGTGACCTCCAACATCCGATCCATCAACTGCCCAAAGGTTTCAACATCCGGCCCACCCAGTTCGAACAGCGTCGTTGCCGGAGTGGTCAGGATAACCGCTTTGGCTGCGTCAGCGACATCTTCGACAAAGACAGGCTGGAACAGCGACCCGGCCCCGGTGATCGGCAGCACTGGTGTCAGACGACTCAGCGCTGCGAAACGGTTGAAGAATTCATCCTCCGGTCCGAACACGATGGAGGGGCGCAGGATATAGGCGCCCGGGAATTCTTCGGTGACGGCAATCTCACCTTTTCCCTTGGAGGCATAATATTTGCTGTCGCTGTCCGCGTCAGCCCCGATGGCAGAGAGATGAACAAGCGTTTTCACCCCGGCCCCGGCGGACGCTTTCGCGATCCGGCGTGCGGCGTCGGCATGAATGGTGTCGAATTTCTGTTTGCCGGCTTCGGTCAGAATACCCACCGCGTTAACAACTGCGTCAGCCCCTGCAACCGCTGAAGCGACGGAGGCATCATTGCGGATATTTGCCAGAATTGGCTGAACCTGTCCGACCTCGCCATAGGGCTTGGTGAACAGAGCCTCGTTCGGGCGACGCACGGCGACGCGTACCCTCCAACCCTCGCGGGCCATCTTGAAAGCGATGTAGCGGCCGACAAAACCGGACCCGCCGAAGATGGTGACAAGAGGCTGAGACTGGGACATGCTGACTCTCCGGATTTGCAATCTGCTTGGTGATAGCCTGCATGCGCGATATGAACAAGACAGAATAGGGACGAAATCGGGGGTCAAACCATGACCAAAAACCTGAAAATCTGGCATTTGGCTGTGATCGCGGCGGTTACGTTTGGGTTTTCCTGCGTGTTCTTCTATCTGCAGTTCCGCATGAAGCAGCTGGGCGGCAATATGTTTGACTATATGGTGACCGGCTATGATCTGAGCGTCGTGCGCGAAACCCTCGCCGCGATGGGAGAAGAGGGTCTGCATATCTATCGCGACAGGGCATGGCGTCTGGATATGGTCTATCCGTTTTTCTATGGGCTGAGCGCGATTATGGCGTGGGAGTTGCTGTGTAAGGACGCATTTCCAAAGCTCGCCTGGATCGGAACCGCGTTGGCGATCATGGTTATCTTGCTCGACTATGTCGAGAATCTGCGACTCGGCATGATCCTTTATGACATCCAAGAGCTGACGGCCGCCTTCGTAGACACCACTTCGGCACTGACGATCGTTAAGTGGATAGTGCTGGCTCTACTGGTTCTGGGGCTGTCTATATTGGCTATTACGCGGTTGCGCGCCTATCGCGGCGCAAAAATTCGTGCCTAGGGGAATCTGGGCGTTGACAGAAATGCCAACCCTATATACATCCGCTTCGCACGACACCTGCCCAGGTGGCGGAATTGGTAGACGCGCTGGCTTCAGGTGCCAGTGTCCTTTTGGACGTGGAAGTTCGAGTCTTCTCCTGGGCACCAAATTCCCTGGTACGCGATACGCGAAGGCCCGGCCTACCGGGGCGCATGACGACAAGGGAAGATGATGATTCACCACTATATTGGCGACCTGCCCGACGATCTGGAATTTGGCGAGAGTGTCGCCATTGATTGCGAAACGATGGGCCTGCGCCCAAATCGCGACCGATTATGTTTGGTTCAACTGTCTTTCGGTGATGGTGTGGCCCATCTGGTGCAAATCCCGCAGGACCATACGGAGGCGCCAAACCTATGCCGGTTGCTGGCGGATACATCCATCCAGAAACTGTTCCATTTTGGACGGTTCGACATTGCGGCGATGTATAATCATTTTCAGGTACTCGCGACCCCGGTCTATTGCACCAAGATCGCCTCGAAACTGGTGCGGACCTATACGGATCGGCACGGACTGAAATATCTGGTTCAGGAATTGCTGGGGGTGGATATCTCCAAGCAGCAGCAATCCTCCGATTGGGGGGCGGCAGAGTTGAGCGAGGCGCAAAAGGAATATGCGGCCTCTGACGTGTTACATTTGCACAAGCTGCGGGATGAACTGAACCGGCGTCTGGCGCGCGAAGGGCGCACGGAGATCGCACAAGCGTGTTTTGATTTCCTGCCGCAGCGGGCGCTACTTGATCTGGCAGGCTGGCCGGATGAAGACATTTTTGCGCACTGATATGATGGACGAAATTACAGACGACTTTCTGATTGAAACGGGCCGCAAGGTTTTCCGGATCGAAAGCGATGCGCTGACGCAGTTTTCCCAAGATCTGGATGAGTCCTTTGCCAATGCGGTGAGATTACTTCTGAAAACCCGCGGACGGGTGGTTGTCGTTGGCATGGGCAAATCGGGCCATGTGGCCCGTAAAATTGCGGCGACGCTCGCCTCTACCGGAACCCCGGCGCAATTCGTACATCCCGGCGAGGCAAGCCATGGTGACATGGGCATGATGACCCCCGAAGATGTGGTGCTGATCCTGTCCAACTCCGGCGAAACGCCGGAATTGGCGAACGTGATCGCCCATACGCGGCGCTTTTCTATCCCGATGATCGGGGTTGCGTCGAAACCGGACAGCACATTGTTGAAACAGGCGGATATCGCACTGGTTCTGCCAAATGCCAAAGAAGCCTGCCGCGTCGGCGTAGCGCCGACAACCTCGACGACGATGACACTCGCGCTGGGCGATGCTCTGGCGGTTGCATTGATGGAATGCCGCATGTTCGGGCATGAGGAATACAAGGTTTTCCACCCCGGCGGAATTCTTGGCGCGCGGTTAAATAAAGTATCGCAACTGATGCATGACGGGGCAGAGGTCCCGATTGTAACCCCGGACAATCCCATGTCGGACACGTTGTTGGAGATCACCCAGAAAGGGTTCGGCGTCGCGGCGGTTTGCAACGAAGATCAGTTGGTTGGCGTCATCACTGACGGTGACCTTCGCCGTCATATGGTTGGCCTGCTGGACCTGTCGGCCAGCGATGTCATGACGGCTAATCCGCAAACAATTGAGGAAACCGCCCTTGCCGAAGAAGCGCTGGCACGCATGAACGAGCGTAAAATTACAACGCTGTTTGTTACCCCCGAGGGCGAGCCCCGACGGTTGGTCGGGATCATACATCTGCATGATTGTCTGAGGTCGGGACTTGGCTGAACGCCGACAAAGAAATCCACGCCTGTATTCGCGGTATGTGGCGATTGCCAAAGTTGTGCTACCGCTGATTGCCCTTGCCATGCTGGCGACGCTGTTCCTTTTTACAAAGGACAAAACGCTCGAAGCGACATTGCGGTTTTCGGAGGCCGATCTGAGTGATCTGAAATCCGGGCTTCAGGTGTCCAGTCCCCGCTTTTCGGGCAGCAATGCGATTGGCGACAGTTTCCTGTTTTCTGCTGAACATCTGGCGCCGGATTCCCCCGATCCGTCCATGCTGTTTGTGGAATCCCTGTCCGGAGAAATACGTTTCCTTAAAGGGAGCCGGGTTCTGTTGAATGCTGGAAAGGCCGAGCTTGATCTGGTGAACCGGGTTCTCGACCTGTCTGACGGCATTTCGGTGGTCATCTCTGACGGATTCAGGGCGACAACCGATAGTCTGATTGCACATTTGTCCGAAGGGGAGTTGGTCACCGGCGGGGCGGTCGAAGCCCTTAGCCCAATGGGCAAGATCGAGGCGGGACTCATGCGTTTGGAAACGCTGGACCCCGAAAATCAGGAAAACCGGATGATTTGGTTTGAAAACGGCGTTAAGCTTGTGTTCTATCTAGACGAAGCGCCTGTAACGGAGGATGAAGGCGAATGAAAAATCCCGCGTTTCTTCTGTCACTCTTGCTGGCGGTCACTCTGCCGGTAATGAGTTTCGCGCAAGGCGCTCAAGTCCCCTTTGTCGGGCTGCAATCGGGTGAGACCACCACTGTCGAGGTCACCGCAGACTCGCTTGGCATCGATCAGGCGACTGGCAAAGCCGTGTTTTCGGGCAATGTTGTGATTGGCATCGAGGGGATGCGCCTGTCAGCTGACAAAGTAGAGGTTATATATTCCGATTCTTCGGAAGAGGGGACCGGCCCGATCTCGCGTTTGGTGGCGTCCGGGAATGTTATATTCTCAAACGGTGAAGAAGCCGCCGAGGCGAACCTGGCGGATCTGGATGTCGAATCCGGTATGGTTCTGATGACAGGCAACGTGATCCTGACCCAGGGCAACAACGCCTTGTCCGGGGAGCGGCTGCGCATTGATCTGAATGCTGGCACCGCCCTCATTGAAGGTGGTGTGCAAACGATATTCCAGGCTGAGAACTGACGTGGAAGATACCCCGAACCTGACTGTCGCCGAGGGGAGCTCGGGGCTTATTGTGTCCCGACTCGGGAAGTCCTACGGCAAACGCCCTATTTTGCGCGATATTTCAATGGAGTTGCATCGTGGCGAGGTCGTGGCGCTGCTAGGCCCGAACGGGGCGGGCAAGACCACGTGCTTCTATTCGATCGCCGGGCTGGTTCTGCCGGATACCGGGGCGGTTTATATCGACGGCTACGAAGCGACGCAGCTGCCAATGTATCGCCGAGCGAAGCTTGGTATCGGCTATCTGCCGCAGGAGGCCAGCATTTTTCGTGGCATGTCCGTGCAGGACAATATCAGCGCGGTTCTGGAACTGTCGGTCAAAGACCGTCGGATGCGCAAAAAAATGCTGGAAGAAATGCTGGCGGAGTTTTCGATCACCCATTTGCGGCGCGCCCCTTCTGTGTCCCTGTCGGGCGGGGAACGGCGCCGCGTGGAAATTGCCAGATGTCTGGCCAACCAGCCAAACTATGTGCTGTTGGATGAACCGTTCGCCGGTGTTGACCCGATTGCGGTGGGCGAGATCAGGGATCTGGTCGCCCATCTGAAAGATCGCGGGATCGGCGTGTTGATTACCGACCATAATGTCAGGGAAACGCTGGATATTGTGGATCGTGCCTACATCCTTCATGACGGGGTGGTGCTGAAAAGCGGAACACCGAAAGAAGTGGTGCAGGATTCAAATGTGCGTCGGGTCTATTTGGGCGAGACTTTCAAATACTAGAATTCCGATCAGCCGCTGACGCGACCTAACCGGTTGCAGCGGCGAATCAATTTGTTCGAGGTCAGTCCAATCTGTCGGTGAAGACAGGATCGACACGGCAAAACGCGGCAGAATGGGCTGTTTCAAGATGACGTTGACGGATGGCCTGTCGGAACGGATCGAGAGATGAAAGAAAAATACGGCAACGTGCGCAAAGGTTCGAAGACACTAAAATGCCGTATTCCCGCGTAACGATTAGAAAGAAATCGCGCGATTCTTGTGCTAAAGTTACACGACTCGCAAAGGAGCAAAATCGATGGGCTACTGGAACCTCTTTGATTGGGGATCAAAAGATACCCGCTCCCGCAGTTCAATGTGAGGGTCAAACGATGATTATTGCAGATTCAATGTCACGATATTGACAGTTCCAGGTCTTACCCCTAGGTTCCGCGCTCCGTCGCCTAGGGATGAAATCCACTGCCGACATCCTCGGCCTAATACGGGAAAATGGAATGAGAATTCAGATCAACGGAAAACATATTGATGTAGGGGATGCTCTGCGGACCCATGTCGACACGCGTCTTGACGATGTGGTTGGTAAATATTCGGAACATCCTGTTGATGCTGTTGTGACTTTCTCCAAGGACCGCCACGAATTCGTCTGTGATGTGTCGGCGCATCTTTCGACCGGGATGACGGCACAGGCCAAAGCCCATGCGAACGATGTGTATGACTCCTTCGAGAGCGCCACTGATCGGCTGGAGACGCAATTGCGTCGCTATAAACGGCGTTTGAAAAACCACCACAAAGACCGGATCGACCCGATCGAGATGATCGGCGCATCCAGCTATGTTCTTGCCTCCAGTTCCGATGTGGAGGAGGAGGAACCCGAAACCCTCCAGCCCATTATTGTCGCCGAGATGGAGACCACAATCCCCACGCTGTCTGTTGGTGAAGCCGTCATGCAGATGGAAATTGCGGGTCAGGAGCTGCTGGTCTTCAGGAACCCGACGCATGGTGGCGTGAACGTGATCCATAAGCGGGCGGATGGAAACATCGGTTGGATCGACCCCCGTAACATTAAGTAATTCTTCGGAATAACTGGAGTAAAGAGGCCGTAATGGATCTGATTAATATTTTGTCGCCTGACGCAGTGAATGCACATCTATCTGCCAGCAGCAAAAAACGCCTGATGCAGGAAATCGCCCAAACGGCCGAAGCAGTCTATGACTTGCCCTCGAAGGATGTTTTCAACGCCCTTCAGGCACGCGAGCTTTTGGGGCCGACCGGCATGGGGAATGGCGTTGCGATTCCGCACGCGCGCATGTCCTGTATCGACCGGGTCAAAGGCATTTTTCTGCGGCTCGACAAAGCTGTCGAATATGAATCCGTTGATGGTCAGCCGATAGATCTGGTGTTTGCGCTGCTGGCGCCGGAAGGTGCCGGTGCAGAACATCTGAAATCGCTGGCCCGTGTGTCCAGATTGCTGCGTGATCACGAAGTCTGCGAAAAGCTGCGCTCGTCAGACAATCCGGCAGCTTTGTTCGCGATCCTGACGGCGGATTATTCTTCCAAAGCGGCCTGATAATCGTCAAAGCCGAAACGCTCGTAATCTAGCGCGTAGGCCTTCCGACAGAGGTTCTCGGTCTGGCGGGTATAAATCTCGTCAAGGGAAAACGCGAAAGTTTCTGTGACAGGCGGTCCCAGTTCGGGTGAGGCAACGCCAACTTTATCTTCCAGATATCGAAACGCGCTGTCCATCTGACCTGAATAGGCAATGACCGAGAGCGGTACGGCGGAGTTGAATCCCGGCAGGAATGCAAATTGCTGCATCCACAACCCATCCATCCGAATGTTGGTTTGTTCGTTCAGGTTGGCGCGTACAAATTTCAGGAATTCGTGAAACGCCTTGCGGTGCCGTCTGACATCATATGCGATATCTTCAAAATACTGGCGGTCGCGGTCAATGTCGGCAATCGGCGGCAGATCCAGTCCGAAATCCGTGATCAATTGCTGGCGTATGGCATCATAGGTGGACGGGCCGGTGCGAAAAATCTTCGTCATGAAGGTTTCGTAAATCCGCACCAGCGGATGCTGAACAGCGGTAAATGCCTGCACCCCGGGATTTGCACGCATCCATTCAAACAAGGTGCGTTGACTGTGGCCGGTATGCAGGATCCGACCGTCCTCGATATCCTGATCGAGCGTATCGGGGCTTGATGTCTCGCCATCAATTTGCGTCATCCACAACAGCACCTCCGCATTGGGACCGCCGGGAATCGGGACAAACAGCAATGGTGCTGACATGCAGGTCACCATTTTGGGAATGTTGGCACGCATTGTCCGATGCGGTGCGGCTGGGGCGCTGTCTGTCGTTATCTGCTCTTTGCCCAATTGTTCGAGCATTTCATCAAAATTTTCGACCTTGTCGCGGAGGGATTCAGGATTTTGGCGAACCAGTTTGCTTTTCAGCAGTTTCAATTCATCGGAACTGCCGAGGAATTTCGCCAAACCGTTCAGAATCTGCACATCCTTTTGCTGAGGATACTGAAGCTGGAAAGCCGTCTGCCCGCTGGCTTTCAGCCGGTGGTCAACATCGTCATAAAATTCCGCTTGCTCCTGCTGGTATTTCCGGAATTCCTGCAGGTCGAATTGAATTTTTTTGGTTTTTCGATCGGGCACATTTCGCAGCAACCATTGATCAGTCTCTTGCGCGATTTTCAGGGAAACATAGCTTTCCAGCGGGTCCCTTCGCAGAACTATCTTGGCGCATTCCGGGTCGGACAAACAATGGTTCAGGATGCGCTGATCATGATCCAGAAAATACCGAAATCCGGGGATATTTCCGTCTGATTGGTCGCGCATGGCGCTAAGCAGAGCTTTGGGGTCTTTGTTCCTTTTTGCGACGGTGAAACCCAGGTAATCTTCCTTTTTCGGCCCACCGACAAAGTGCGGGTTAAAGAGCTCCCCGTGGCAATATATGTCGGAATATTGATTTAGCGCCTCCTCCAACAGATTGGAGCCGGAGCGCATTGTGCCAATAAGAATGAAGTACTTAAAAGTCTGCGTGGTCATTTCTGGATAAGCCGGACAGTTCCATTATGTTTCTGCTTACTGTCAGGGAGGATTCGATCCAATTCAACTGGAATCCCCATATTCATTAACTTCTGAGCGAAGTCGAGAATTGGTTTCACGTCAGCAATATCCGGTAAAACAAAGACCGCGGACGGATCCGGTTTTCCCGCAGCCTTAAGGATCTGGCGAAGGAGCAGATCAGCCTGTCCGATCAGGTCCCTGATCTCGATGGTTTTGAGCTCACACCCTGGTGTTGCCTCCTGCGCGATGGCGAGCATTTGGCTTTCTTTGCTGATCATAAGGTTGGCTTTGCGTTTCAGAAGGTCAGGATTTTCGATGCCTTCATTCAACAATCCCGGAAGCCAACCGTTTTTGACAAGACATACGGTCGCATTCGGGTCGTTCAGGATTGTTCTGGAGATGTCGGGATTATCTTCGACCTCGTAGTGAAACAACAAACGATCCGGTTTCGAATTCCAAAGCAGATTCAACAAGAAACATTCAGGAGAGGTATCCCGGACAGCGAAATGTGCCGACAGACCGCCGGGTCCAGTGTCACCATTGTTTCGGAAATGCGCTTTGTTTTTGTGAAACAACCGACCATGTGGGATCAGCTTGGTATTCTGTTCAACCCAGTCGGAGATGTTCGGGAAGAATCCTTCACAACCCGACAGGACAATATATTTGCTTGCCGAACGCGCGAAGGGTTCGTGCCAGCGGTTCGGATGAGAGCTTTGCATTCGCAGGCCGGTGCGCCCGACTTTTCGCCGCGCTGCAACGTGATCAATGTGTTGTGTCAGGTTTGTGTTGGATGCTGGCAGTTCAGTATTTTCCGACGATTCCAGAAAGCCTTGGTAAAGGTGATCCGACCCGTGCCAGACCTTGCGGACAAACAGTTCGGTGCTTTCGCGCAGCATTTTCAGGTGATCATTGTAGAATACCGTCGGCTTACCCTGATGATCAAATTTCGAGTACAACAACGATCGGGATTGCAGTTTCTTTGAATGAAGGCGCACGAGCGTCTGGAAATAGGACTCATCCGGTATCCAGCATTGCGCAAAATACTTTTTGTATTTCGCGGCATTCGGATCCGTCAGGATGGCTTCGGCGGTTTGTCGTGTCAGACACCACCATTGCGAGCCAATATGCGGATCGAGTGCCCTGGGAATACGGCGGCGAATTTTCAGGCGTCGCTGGATGTCTACCCATCTATCAAAAAGCCAACGCTGCGTTTTCCAGGAAAACGGGAAGTAAAGCGTGAACCTTTCCTGCCCCAATCCGCCTTCGATCCAATTGTTTTCTTCGACCGCAACGGATTCGACGAAGTCGGTTTCCGGATGTTCCGACAGGAATTTTTCAATGTAGGCGATGGGCTTGATAGGCAAACTGTCATCGCTGATCAGTTGGATATGGCTAGCGTCGGGCCATTTTTTCAGGGTTTCCTCAAGCGCGATTATTTCAGCCTCGACAAGGCTGAAACGCCCCCATTCGCAGGAAATTCTTTTGCAGAAATGGATGTTGGGCAAGTGTGCCAGTGATTTGGTGATCCGGCGAAATCGCTTGTCGCGCACGTCTGCATCGACATGAATACAGGTATAAACACCTGAGCGTGACAACCAGCGCGCGACCTGTTCGACACGGCCCAGACCGCTATTGGCGAGAATCACGACGGCTAAGGTCATGCCCAACCTCCGTAGGATATCAGCCCAAGCTCTTCAAGCTGACGCCAGCCTTCAAAACGCGTGGAATTTTCATGTGCCAGAACGGTCTGCTTCTTCTGCTTCTTGTTGTAGGCTTTATACTCGCGACCGCCGGCATAGTGTTGCCGCCGTATCTTTTCCAGTTCGGCCTTGGTTTCCAGATCCGGCAGAAACTTGGCGTGTAAAAGCGCACCACAGATTTTCTCGCCGCCCCAGTCCTCGTAAGTTTTGTTCAGACCTCTGGGCAGCAGCGTGTGTGTGGAGCTTACAAACACATTTCCACGTTTCCATTTGACCAGAGGGATTTTATTCAGGGCTGGCGCCTGATTGGGAAACTCGCGAAAGAAATTTCGCTGACGGGGGCCGCCCTGTATCCACAGATTTCCGTAAACAGGATTGGGTTTCTGCGTGTAATTACCGGAATCAAAATGGGTCAGGACGGAGAAGGGATCTTCACCGGAATCATATTTCTGAGATTCCATCGCGCCCTCAGGATACATGTCCAACAACATCGCGCTGAAGGATTTGATGGAGGACGCATCCAGCCAGTCTGTCAGCGCGTTGATCGGGCGGGTGTCACAATAGGGATAGACAAGAAACTCGTCGACATCGACGACCAGAATCCAATGCCCCTTTGCGAATTTCCGCATCAGATAATTGAGCCAGTCCATCCCGAATTTCGAGCGTTTATAGCTGCCTTCTGTGTGCCATAGGGACACATCCGGCTGCAGTTCCAGATACGCCCGGGACCCGTCGTCGGAGTTGTTATCGACCAGGAAAAAGTGACTGATTCCGAGTTTACGGTAATATTCCAGGAAATAGGGCAGGCGCAAAATTTCATTGTGGACCGTTGCGAACAAATAGACGTCCGAAGGCTTCCTGTTCCCGGTTCGATTTTTAACGACTTTCAGCTCGTGCCGCTTTCGCAGGGCACGCAGACGCCTGATCCTCCGTTGCCAACGGAGGTAATAAGCATGCTTAGTTCTGTAAAAAAATCCCATCGCTCGCTTTTTATAGGTCTACTGATTACTCAACACCAATTAATCCGTCCAATTTGTGAAAATGTTCTTTCCAACTGGGGAGATTTAAGTCACTCGAACGAATTTCCGTCCTTTTATTAGTCAAAAGTGAAAGATTTTCAATGGCATCGCACCATCCTTCAACATCAGTCGGTTGCCGGTATATCGGTTTATCGGCTGCGATTTCGCGAAATACCGGAAGATCGGAGCAGATGACCGGTGTCCCCAATTGCAGGGCTTCCACGAGGGGATAGCCATATCCCTCGGCAAAGGATGGGAACAATAAGGCTTGCGCAGATCTGATGGATGCGACGACTTCCGCATCGCTGAGCTTCCCGGCCTCAACAAAATGCGCTTTAGCAATCGGGTCACTATCGAGGAAGGCAAAAACATCCTGATTTAGCCAGCCACGCTCGCCAATGATTGTCAGTTTGGGGATTGATTTCGGGTCACCTTTTGCCGCCAGTTTCCGCCAGACCTCGAACAGGAGTTTATGGTTTTTGCGGGGTTCAATCGTGCCAAGAATGACAAAGTGATTTTGAATCTGATCATCGTCAGTCGGCGACGGTATGCTTGCGCCGGTATCAGCACCCAGCAAAATGACATGCGAGTCCGGGTGATTGATCTGCCATTTATCCACCCATGCCATTGTCGCCGCCTGTGTATCGGAAGAATTGAAAATCAGCCGATCAGCGTCCTTTAACACGGCTTTCAGCCGCCGCCGAAACCGCCGCGTGTTTTTCGGTCGGCAATATTGCGGGAAGTCCAGCGGGATCACATCATGGATCATATAGGTCCGATGACGAACGCCAATTTGATCCAACCAGGAACGGATGGGCTGAAGCCAATGGTTATGTCCGACATTGATATATTGGGTATCAGAGGGGATCAGCCCATCCGGGAGGGGATTATCCCTGGTGCCATAGGTAGCGTGGTTCAAAAAAGTCTGGTCGACGGACCGGGCATGGTGGTGTTTCTCTTTGGCAAACCAATTGCGCTGGGCGTCCTGCCATGGTCCGCCATTGGCGATAAGGTCGAAGAGGGGCCGAAAGTCATCGGCTGTAAAGATCAGGTTCTGTTTGCGCGTTTTCGTAAAGAATAATGTGTCCGGACGTGTCGCGAGAAAATGCTCGATATAGGCCAGTTCCACCCGGTCAATGCCGGTCAGATAACGCTTCCTTGCCCGGGAAAGCGTTCTGGCGACATCTAGGAGAACGGGTGGCATTTACTTACGATAGCCCGGACCGGAATGCCATTTCCACGCGTCCGAGATCATTGTCGGAAGCGTCGAGCGTTTGGCGGACCAGTTTAGCACTTTCTGGGCGTCACTGCTGCCGCTGACCAGACATGTGGAATCGCCGGGACGTCTGGCCCCCTCTTCAGTGGGGACTGCGATGCTGGTGCTTTTCCCGACAGCTTCGATGACCTCGCGAACCGAGAAACCGTGGCCTGTGCCCAGATTGAACACACGCGAGGGCTGGCCCTGTTCCAGATAGGAAAGACCCGCCACATGGGCATCCACGAGGTCACAGACATGGACATAATCGCGAATACAGGTGCCATCGGGTGTGTCGTAGTCGCTGCCGAAAATCGTCAGGGGCGGTCGATTGCCCTGTGCGGATTTGATCGCCAGCGGAATGAGGTGGGTTTCGGGATCATGGTTTTCGCCGATCCGGGCCTGATCATCTGCGCCGGCAACGTTGAAATAGCGGAAAATGACATAGGAAAAACCGAACCGATCCGCGTAATCCCGTAGCATATGTTCGACCGCCAGTTTCGATCCGCCATAGGCGTTGGTCGGAGTCTGGCGGGCGGTTTCATCCAGCAGAACATTGTCCTGATCGCCATAGGTGGCACAGGTCGAGGAAAAAATGAAATTCTGAACGTTATATTCGGCAACAGCGCGCAACAAGTTCAGCGAGCCGTTCACATTGTTCTGCCAGTATTTCGCAGGATTGCGGGAGGCTTCGCCAACGTCGGAGAACGCAGCAAAATGCATGACGCCGCTGGGTGTATATTTTTCAAATGCGGCGGCGACGTCAGCGTAGGAATTCAGATCACCCTGAACGAACGGGCCGAATTGCACGGCGTCCTGCCAGCCGGTGGACAGATTGTCGAAGGTGACAGGGTTATATCCGGCCTCGGCCAGGGCCAGACAGGCATGCGAGCCAATATAGCCCGCCCCACCTGTGACAAGTATGTTTTCCATGTCAGTATTCCGGTTTATTCAGCGGCACGACGAATGTTGTTCACGGTGTCGAGGAATTGCGACAATTCCTCGCGCAGATCGTCGCGTGCCAGCCCAAACGCGATTGTTGCCTGAAGATATCCGATTTTTGATCCGCAATCGTAACGCTGTCCGTTGAAGCGATACCCGTAAACGGTTCCGCCTTCACGCGCCTCTTGCGCGATGGCGTCAGTCAGCTGAATTTCTCCGCCAGCGCCTTTTTTAATTGTGTTCAGGCGGTTCAGGATATCGGGTTCAAGGATATAGCGGCCGATAGCTGCCAGATTTGAAGGTGCGTCTTCGGCTTCGGGTTTTTCGGCCATGTCTTTGACGGACACGATGGTGCCCATATCTTCGGACGGGGCCAGAATTCCGTAGGCGTTTACCTTGCTCATCGGGACTTCCATGGCGGCAATAATATTGCCGGGAGTGGCACTATATTGTTCGACCATCTGGGTGAGGCAGGGTTTTTCCGCTGCGATCACATCGTCCGGCAGAACAACGGCAAACGGTTCATTTCCGATGAGACGACGTGCACACCACACGGCGTGGCCAAGACCCAGCGCCTGACGTTGGCGGATATAGGCGATCGCGCCGCTGTCCATATCCGTTGCACGCAATTCTTTCAGCAGATCGACTTTGTTTTTGCGACGAAGCTGCTTTTCAAGTTCGGGGGCGGCGTCGAAATAGTCTTCAAGTGCCCCTTTCCCTTTCGCAGTGACAAAAATAAATTCCTTGATGCCAGCGTCTCTTGCCTCGTCGATCGCGTATTGGATCAACGGGCGATCAACCAATGTCATGATTTCCTTGGGAATTGACTTGGTGGCCGGCAAAAACCGCGTACCCAACCCGGCGACCGGGAAGATTGCTTTTGTCACTCTACGTTTCATGAGCCCTCATCTCATTGGGTCAGCGATTATTTCTGCTAGCCAAACTGCCCAACCTTTTATTCGTTACGGTTTCATTAACTCATCACTGTGTCATTTGCACGAACTAGATCAACTTTTAGACCATTCAGAGGCAAAAACTTGCCATTCTTGGAACTGAAGTCACCCGGTTTCTTTGAAACGACTAGGTTTACAGGATGTATATTATTCACATGTTGAAGAATTTCTGAAAGGCGTTTTTGCGAATTGGTTAAAATTGGTCTAGATTTGTTTCTATCTATTTTGCCCCATACCCCCCCTGCGAACATCCATATTCCAGTGTCAAAACGCGCCCTGAAGGATTTGTAACTCGCACGGATATGGATCACGCTCACGCTGACGCCGTTCTTTTCCAACGACCTTGCCAATGCCCGCGCCCATTTGATTTGTGAATACCGGGCCACGACCACGACGTGAGGCGTAAAGCGGGGTGAAAACGGTAAAAACGGCTGTGGGGCGGCATCGAGCGTCGCAAGTTGTTGCTGCCGCGCTTTTCCCGCTTCGATCCCGGTATCCAGATCGTGCGAGAGTTTGGCAAACTCTTCCTTGGTAATCGCTTTTCGCCGTATCAGCCTGGAGAGCCACGTCTTGCGAAGGTTTCGAAATCTCTCTACGTCAGCCGCAAAATCCGAGCTGTATCGGTTGATGAAATACGCAGCACTCGCGGCGATTTCGCTTAGATCTGTCGGAACCCGATCAGCGCGCCGGCGTGGACTGGCGGCAAATACGTGGTGAATCTGGGCTTCAGGGACAATCGCGCAACTGTAGCCCGCAAGGTCAAGACGAAGCTTCAGGTCTGTTTCTTCGTGATAGAAGCGATAACTTTCATCAAATCCCCCGACCTGTTCCAACGCAGCCCGTCGAATGGCCATGTTTGTACCGATGAGCTTGACCGGAGTTTCCGGGTCGGCCGGGTACACAGTGTATGGCGGCGACGGTTCGGGTGTAAGCGGTAAGTCCGCGCCCCGGCGATCAAATCGGTATCCGTGCCACTGTAGCGAAAACCCGTTGCGACCGCGCGAAAACCCTGCCGCCGAGGCGATGTTTTCCAGCTGAAACGGAACAACCATCCGTTCCAGCCAAACGGGATCGGGCCGGGCGTCATCGTCACAAAAAGCGATGATCTCTCCGGCCGCCAAAGATATTCCGATATTCCGCGCACGGGAAATATTCTGTTCGGACAGTTCGGCGAACTTATAGGATTCAGGGAAAATATCCGGTTGATAATCCGCCACTACGACCACTTCGAAATTCTCATAGGTCTGATGTGCCAGCGAAGCGATACAATCTTTCAGATCAGACGGGCGGGAATGACTTACAATCACCACGCTGACCGAAGGCGGGCTCACTACTCAATCCCTTGTTCTTGCATAATTTTTTCGATCCTGCTGACATCTACCGGATTGTTAAGTTCCCAGAATTTACGACCCTTGGCACTCACTTCGACGCATTTCACGACGGCCCCGTTTTCCATGAAACGCAGCTGTTCCAGACCTTCATTCTGTTCCAGCCAGCCTTCGGGCCACTTGATATATTCGCGCAAAGCGTCGGCGTGATAGGCGTAAACACCAACATGATGAAACACCGGCACCGTTTCACCTTCCGCGAACTGTTTTCCGGTGTAGGGAATGACCTCCTTGGAAAAATACATGGCGTTGTTATTGCGATCAAAAACGGCTGTCGTGCCGCCGACCCGATCATGTTTGCGATCTTCCACAAAGCTATTCACCGTTTCCGCATCACAACGAAGCACAGGTGTCGCCACCGAGATTTCCTGAGTGTCACGAAGGGACGTAATCAGAGGTTCGACGAACCACGGAGGTGTCAGGGGGGCGTCACCTTGCAGATTGACGATAATGTCATAGTCCGGGCATTGCGCAGCGACCTCGGCGCAACGCTCTGTCCCATTTCGACAGGCGGACGATGTCATTACCACGTCTGCACCGAACCCTTCGGCAACGTCTCGAATTCTGTCATCATCCGTGGTGACGACGACCCTGTCTGCGCCATCCACTTCAAGGGCGGCTTTCCAGCTGCGTTCGATGAGGGTTTTCGAAATGCCGGTTGCCCCTTTGAGCGGTTGCAAGGGTTTACCCGGAAATCGGGTGGAGGCATATCTCGCTGGGATGGCGATCAGGGTTGGCATTTAGGCGGCCTTCAGCGAAACGGAGGGTGCGGAGGCAATGAAAAACGGGTTTTCGAAAATTGGTTTGCCATATGTCAGGGGTTCATGCGTGTCGAAACGCACGACCTTGCCACCGGCGCCCAACAATACAGCATGCCCGGCTGCGGTATCCCATTCCATAGTCCGGCCTAACCGCGGGTAGAGGTCTGCCTCCCCCGTGGCGACAAGACAGAATTTCAGGGATGAACCGGCGCTTTGGAACTCTTTAACCGAATATTTGCCGATGTAGTCGTCCGTTGCCTGATCCCGATGAGATTTCGACGCAACGACAACCAGCGCGGTATTGTCAGCATTGCTAACGCTCAGCCGTTTGAGGGATCCGACTGCGTCCAATTGCGGTGAGTCCTCTTCGACGGAGGCCCCATCCTTATCGGTATAAAACAGACGGTTTTTGGCCGGGGCATAAACAACGCCAAGTGTAGGAATGCCGTTTTCGATCAGGGCAATATTCACGGTAAAATCGCCGCGCTTATGGATAAATTCCTTTGTTCCATCCAACGGGTCTACGATAAAAAAACGATCAGACTGCACTGAGTGGCTGTCGCTTTGTTCTTCGGTCACGATAGGAATGTCGGGGAAGGCTTCGGTCAATCCGGCATAAATCAGGGCATCTGCTGCCTGATCGGCAACCGTGACCGGACTGTTATCTGATTTCAGCTCCACATCGAAAGAATCCGCGTTATAAATTTCCATAATTTTCTCGCCAGCCTGCAGTGCAAGCCGCCGGATTGTACGCACGATCATTTCATTCGACATTTGTCAGCCCTTTATTAATATCTGCGATGCCTTTATGGACAGACTATAGACAAGGGGCAAGATGCCCCGTGATTTGGAGCTGAACCCGTGCTTCTGACGAAACCCAAAGTTCATCGGAACCTACTGTCGGTTACGTTCTCCTTTATGGAGCTGCTCTATCATTCCATCGTCCGCGACGTTCGCAAAAAGAGTGGTAACGCAACGCTTGGTCTGCTGCTGGTCGTTGCGCAAAACCTTGCGATGCTTGCGATATTCTTCGTGATGTTTTCCGTTCTGGGACTCCGCGGTATGGCGATACGCGGGGATTTCGTGCTGTATTTGTTGTCAGGGATCTTCCTGTTCATCATGCACAACACCGCTGTGAATACGGTTGCCGGGTCTGCGCGCCCAACCGATCCGATGATGATGCATGCCCCGATGAACACGTTTCTGGCAATTCTGACAACGGCGTTCACACAATTGTATCTGCAAGTGCTGTCGCTGATTATCATTTTGTTCGGACTACATGTCATTAGAGGCGGGATCGAGATTCACGATCCCATCGGGGCGCTTCTGCCTTTCCTGTATGCCTGGGGTAGCGGTGTCGCCGTCGGGTTGCTGTTTCTGGTCGCGCGACCATTTGCGCCGAAACTTGTTCAGATGCTGTCGTTGGTCTATCGGCGTGCCAATCTTATCACCAGCGGCAAAATGATGCCGGCAAATTACATGGGCGCATCAATGGTCAGCTGGTTTGATTGGAATCCGCTATTCCACGCGATTGATCAGGCGAGAGGGGCGGTCTTCGTGAACTATTTCCCGAGAAACTCCAATATGGATTACCCGCTTCATTTTATTCTTGCGGCGACGTTGATTGCGCTGCTGGTTGAATACTGGCTGCGTCGGCATATGAGCGCTAGCTGGGGTAAGAGGTCGATGCTCTGATGTCGGAAACGCCTGAGGGACAGCTTGTCCTGCAAACTGTCGCCATGCCCGCGGACACCAATTACAACGGGGATATTTTTGGCGGCTGGATCATGTCGCAGATGGATCTGGGGGCCTCGATCCCGGCATATGCCCGGGCGCAAGGGAAGATTGTGACCGTTGCTGTGGACTCGATGGTTTTTCACCGACCTGTTGCCGTCGGTGATCTGGTGTCAATTTACGCAAAACTGGTGAAAGAGGGGACAACCTCCATGCATGTGGAGGTAGAAGTGTGGTCCACGCGGCGTCCGAAGCTGGAAAAAATCCGCGTGACGGAGGCAACTTTCATCTATGTCGCGATTGGCGAGGACGGGGCAAAACGCCCCTTACCGCCCAAGCCATCCTGAGATCAGCAAAAACTGTCACGAAAACGATAAAAAATGGGGTGCCAGCCGCTTGCAGGCCCCTGACCGCCCACCTATATAGCGCAGCAACAACATCCCTTCGGGGAGTCTGACAAAATGGGAAGAGGCTTGGGGGCCGGAGCGGACCCGAACCTCATATCGCCGCAAGAAAGGAAGACGCATGTCGAAAGTAATCGGAATTGACCTTGGTACGACAAACTCCTGTGTTGCCATCATGGATGGGGCGCAGGCCAAAGTAATTGAAAACTCCGAAGGTGCACGTACTACACCTTCGATCGTTGGCTTCACGGATGACGAGCGACTGGTTGGCCAGTCCGCAAAACGTCAGGCTGTGACCAACCCGGAAAATACCCTGTTCGCCATCAAACGCCTGATCGGCCGTCGTATCGACGACCCGATGGTGAAGAAAGACAAGGACCTCGTGCCCTATGCCATCGTTGACGGTGGCAATGGTGATGCCTGGGTCGAAGTAAAGGGCGAGAAATATTCGCCATCGCAAATCTCGGGCTTCATTCTTCAGAAAATGAAAGAAACCGCCGAAGGTTATCTGGGCGAGAAAGTCTCGCAGGCGGTTATCACCGTGCCTGCCTACTTTAACGACGCACAGCGTCAGGCGACCAAAGACGCCGGTAAAATCGCTGGCCTCGAAGTGCTGCGTATCATCAACGAGCCGACCGCGGCTGCGTTGGCGTATGGCCTCGACAAAGAGGGTGGCAAAACCATCGCGGTTTATGACCTTGGTGGTGGTACGTTCGACGTTTCCATCCTGGAAATCGACGACGGCCTGTTCGAAGTGAAATCGACCAACGGGGACACGTTCCTGGGTGGTGAAGACTTCGATATGCGGATCGTTGATTATCTGGCGACCGAATTCAAGAAAGAGCATGGCGTCGATCTGAAGAACGACAAGATGGCCCTGCAGCGTCTGAAAGAAGCTGCCGAGAAAGCCAAGATCGAATTGTCTTCGTCCACGCAGACGGAAATCAACCAGCCGTTTATTTCCATGGACCCCAAAACCAGCCAGCCGCTGCACATGGTCATGAAACTGACCCGTGCGAAACTGGAATCGCTGGTGGGTGACCTGATCACGCAGTCGATGAAACCCTGTGCTGCCGCGTTGAAAGATGCTGGCCTGTCCAAAGGTGACATTGACGAGGTGGTTCTGGTTGGCGGTATGACCCGTATGCCGAAAGTCATGGAAGAAGTGACCAAATTCTTCGGTAAAGAGCCGCACAAAGGCGTTAACCCGGACGAAGTTGTGGCCATGGGTGCCGCTATTCAGGCCGGTATCCTTCAGGGCGACGTTAAAGACGTGGTGTTGCTGGATGTGACGCCGCTGTCGCTGGGTATCGAAACGCTGGGTGGCGTGTTCACCCGCTTGATCGATCGCAACACGACGATCCCGACGAAGAAATCGCAGGTCTTCTCGACCGCCGAGGATAACCAGAACGCTGTGACGATCCGGGTATTCCAGGGCGAGCGCGAGATGGCGCAGGACAACAAGATGTTGGGCCAGTTCAATCTGGAAAATATCCCGCCCGCCCCGCGTGGTGTGCCGCAGATCGAGGTGACGTTTGACATTGATGCCAACGGTATCGTGTCCGTGTCCGCCAAAGACAAAGGCACCGGCAAAGAGCAGAAGATCACCATCCAGGCCTCTGGCGGTCTGTCGGATGAGGATATCGAAGCGATGGTTCGCGAGGCCGAGGAAAACGCCGAATCCGATAAGGAACGTCGTGATCTGGTCGAAGCGAAGAACGCTGCCGAAGCCCTGATCCACGCGACGGAGAAAAACGTCGAGGAGCATGGCGACAAGGTTGATCCGACGACAGTTGAAGTGATCGAAATGTCGATTGCCAACCTGAAGGAAGCGTTGGAAGGCGATGACGCTGATGCGATCAAAGCCCGCACGCAGGACGTCACCGAATCCGCAATGAAACTTGGTGAGGCGATCTATGCCGCTCAGCAGGAAGAAGGCGGTGAAGTAGGTGACGGCGAAGCGGCTTCCGAAGCAGATGACGATGTTGTCGACGCCGACTTCGAAGATCTGGACAAAGGCGACAAGGCTTAACCAGGCTTCGCCCAACAAGTGGCCCGCCCAATGACGGGCGGGCTGTTTTGTTGGCGGAAAGGATGATCTTCGATGGCAAAGCGTGATTATTACGAAGTTTTGGGGGTATCCAAAGGTGCGTCTGCGGACGAACTGAAGAAAGCCTATCGCGGCAAGGTAAAAGCCCTGCATCCCGACCAGAACAAGGACAATCCGACAGCCGAGGACCAGTTCAAGGAAGTCAACGAAGCGTATGACATCCTGAAGGACCCTGAAAAGAAAGCCGCTTACGACCGGTTCGGTCATGCCGCTTTCGAAGGTGGTACCGGGGCAAGCGCCGGAGCTGGCGGTGGCTTCCGTGGCGGCCATGCTGACTTCGCGAGTGCCTTTTCCGACGTGTTCGATGACCTGTTTGGCGGCTTCACCGGCGGCGCACGTCAGCGCGGTCAGCGCGCGACTCGCGGGTCCGATCTTCGCTACAATCTGCGTATTGACCTGAAAGAGGCCTATACCGGCAAACAGGCGTCAATCAATGTGCCGTCCTCGGTCCAGTGTGATGCCTGCGACGGAACCGGTGCCGAAGGTGGTGCAGAACCGACCAGCTGCCCGACCTGTTCGGGGATGGGTAAAGTTCGCGCACAGCAGGGCTTCTTTACAGTGGAGCGCACCTGCCCGACCTGTCACGGTCGCGGGCAGATCATCAACAATCCTTGCGCCAAATGTGGTGGCGAAGGGCGGATGGAGAAAGACCGCGCCCTGAACGTCAACATCCCGGCTGGCGTCGAAACCGGCACCCGCATCCGTCTGGCGGGTGAGGGCGAAGCCGGTCTGCGCGGTGGGCCGTCGGGGGATTTGTATATCTTTATCGAAGTCCGCCCGCACGAGATATTCGAGCGCGAAGGACAGAACCTTTATTGCCGCATCCCGGTGTCGATGACGACTGCTGCCATGGGTGGAGAGATGGAAGCGCCGTTGCTGGATGGCGGGCGTACCCGGGTGAAGGTCCCGTCGGGTGTGCAATCAGGCAAACAGCTGCGGCTGCGCGGCAAAGGGATGCCAGCGCTGCGCGGGTCCGGGGCAGGCGATATGTATATCGAATTGGCGGTGGAAACCCCGGTCAACCTGACCGGGCGGCAGAAGGAACTGCTGCGCGAGTTTGAAAAGCTGAGCAACGAGAATTCGCCGGAAACCTCGGATTTCTTTGGCAAAGTCAAGAAATTCTGGGATGGGATGACCCAGTAAACCGAGGGCTCCCGCGAAAAGAAAGGCGCATTGTGGCGCCTTTTTTGTTGGGTGCAGCCCGCGCTGACGCGCGGGTCTGGGGTTACATGTGAATAGGGCCGTCCCCACAGGCGAGCGCGGCTTCGCGCATCGCTTCGGAATAGGTGGGGTGGGCATGGCAGGTGCGGGCGATATCCTCGGCCGCTGCACCAAATTCCATCGCAACACAGACTTCGTGGATCAGTTCACCGGCTGCAGGACCAATGACGTGGCAGCCCAGAACGCGGTCCGTTTCCGCGTCAGCCAGCATTTTCACGAACCCGTCGCCAAGGAAGACTGCCTTGGCGCGCGCGTTCCCCATGAAAGAGAATTTGCCGACTTTGTACTTCCGCCCTTCTTCCTTCAGCTGCTCCTCGGTTTTGCCGACGGAGGCAACCTCGGGCGAGGTATAGATAACCCCAGGGATCACATCGTAATTCACGTGCCCCGCCTGACCGGCAATGGTTTCGGCGACGGCCATGCCCTCGTCCTCGGCCTTGTGGGCGAGCATCGGGCCTTTGATCACATCACCAAGGGCATATATCCCTTCGACATTGGTGCGCCAGTGATCGTCGGTTTCGATCATGCCGCGATCCGTCATGGCAACGCCTATATCGGCCAGTCCCAGACCTTCGGTATATGGGCGACGCCCTGTAGCGACCAGCACGACATCGGCATCAAGCGTCGTCTCGCTGTCATCCTTGCGAAGTTTGTAGGTCACTTTCGCCTTAGTCTTGGTGGCTGACACCGTCTGAACGGCGGCCCCCATGATGAAATTCAGCCCCTGTTTTTTCAGCATACGCTGGAAGGTCTTGCAGACCTCCCCATCCATGCCGGGTGTGATCTGGTCGAGATATTCGATAACAGTGACCTCAGTCCCCAGACGTTGATAGACTGAGCCCATCTCTAGCCCGATCACGCCAGCGCCGATCACGATCATCTTGTTAGGAACCTTCTTCAGTTCCAGCGCCCCGGTGGAGGTGACAACGACTTTCTCGTCAACTTCGACCCCCGGCAGCGCCGAAGGTTCCGAGCCTGTCGCGATCACGATATTCTTTGCACTATAGGCTTTGTCGCCAACCGTGACCTCGTTCTTGCCGGTGATTTTGCCCCAGCCTTTCAGCCAGTCGACCTTGTTCTTCTTGAACAGGAACTCGATACCCGAGGTGTTGCTGTCCACCACCGACTGCTTATAGTCGATCATCTTTCCAAAATCGACAGATGGCGATTTGCCCATCAAGCCCATCTTGGTAAAATTATGCTCCGCCTCGTGCAGTGAGTGCGAGGCGTGCAGCAACGCTTTTGATGGGATACACCCGACATTGAGGCACGTCCCGCCCAACGTCTCGCGCGATTCGACACAGGCGACTTTCAGGCCAAGCTGCGCGGCGCGGATGGCACAGACATAGCCGCCGGGGCCTCCACCGATGATGATGACGTCATAGTCGGACATTTTTGTCTCCTTTGAATTTCACTTGGAACTCTCCCGATATGATGGATGGCAAAATACCCGCGTCGCGTAAATATTTGGCGGTATTATGTGTTTTTGTATCTACCGGGAACAAGCGAACGCCTTTAATGTGTTCCAACCTGGCCGCCTGAGCAGTATCTACTTTTTCTTTGGCTGAATAGAAAATTTCTACAGGACTTGTACATTCTTGCTGATCTTCGAAACAATTTAGCAAATCATTTTCTGGATCATTTACGTCGAAGTCTCTAATCCAAGGTGGCACACCAGCAAATCGAAGAAAAACTTTCCGGTTCACAAGTGTCTGTGGTCCGATCGAAACAATTTTGTCTGCGTTAAGTTTCTGTCCAAAATATATGGAAGCAAATCCACCCGCACTTGCCCCGACAAAGGTCCAAGGTCGCTTGAACCGCTTCAGCGTTTTGGACATCAACTCGACTGTTTGGAAACGAGAGTCAGTACATCCCAGCAAACCACTCTGGTACCAGTTCTGTTTGAAGTCTTTGATGAAGACCTTGTGCAGGGGCAAGTCAGATAGGGTGCCAAAGAATTCTTTGACGGGCATACCGAAACCTACTGAAATGCCACCAAATGCAACGACCGTGCCCTCAGGTTTCGGATGGCGAGTAAACTCAATAGGACTAAGATCTGCGTTGGACTTCTCGCTACTCAGAATAGCTCCGCTGCCTTCGACAACCCGAGATTGGATATCCAATGCCCGTTGCTCCAGTTTTCGAATGAGCTTGAAATCCACTTCAAATTGCTCCGCTTCGCCTATGTTCTTCACAAATCCATCAGCAGTCGACGCGGGTCTTCCAGTGCCTCTTTCACGCGGACAAGGAAGGTCACCGCCCCTTTACCGTCCACGATCCGGTGGTCATAGGACAGCGCCAAATACATCATCGGACGGATGACGATCTCGCCGTTCACGACCATCGGGCGTTCCTGGATCTTGTGCATGCCCAGAATACCGGACTGCGGCGGGTTCAGGATCGGCGAGGACATGAGCGAACCATAAACACCACCATTGGAAATGGTGAATGTCCCGCCTTGCATATCCGCCATCGACAGGTTCCCGTCGCGCGCTTTTACGCCCAGCGCGTTGATCGACTTTTCGATATCCGCGAATGACATCTGATCCGCGTCGCGTACAACCGGAACAACCAGACCCGTCGGGGTTCCGACGGCGATACCCATATTGACGTAGTTTTTGTAAACCACGTCGGTCCCGTCGATTTCCGCATTCACATCCGGAATTTCCTTCAGCGCGTGGCAGCAAGCCTTGGTGAAGAAGGACATAAAGCCAAGCTTCACGCCGTGTTTCTTCAGGAACAGCTCTTTATATTCGTTGCGGATAGCCATGACCGCGGACATGTCGACCTCGTTATAGGTCGTCAGCATGGCGGCGGTGTTCTGGCTTTCTTTCAGGCGTTTGGCGATGGTCTGGCGCAGGCGAGTCATTTTGACCCGTTCTTCGCGGGTCTCATTGCTGACCGTCGGCGCACCTGCGGTAGACGGAGCAGGGGCGGCAGACGCTTTCATCACGTCTTCTTTCATGATCCGGCCATCTTTACCGGTGCCTTGCACCTGATCCGGGGAAAGACCTTTTTCGGCCATCATCTTCTTGGCAGAAGGTGCGTCTTCCACGTCTTTGCCAGCCGGGGTCGCGGCAGGCGCGGGTGCTGCGGCAGGGGCTTCAGCTTTGGGCGCATCAGCAGCGGGGGCGGCAGTGCCCTCGGCACCTTCTTCGAATTGCGCCAGCAGCGCGTCCACTTCAACGGTGGCACCTTCCTCGGCAACGATTTCTTTCAGGACGCCAGAGGCAGGAGCGGGGACTTCGACGGTAACTTTGTCAGTTTCCAGCTCGCACAACATCTCGTCACGTTCGACGCTTTCACCGACTTTCTTGTACCAGGTAGCCACGGTGGCTTCGCTGACGCTTTCACCCAGCGTGGGGACTCTGATCTCGGACATAGTTTCTTCCTTACACTGTCAGCGCGTCGTTAATCAGCGCGTCTTGTTGGACTTTATGTTGCTTGGCCAGACCCGTGGCCGGCGAGGCGGAGGCGGCGCGGCCGACATAGGTCGGACGTTTGATTTTGGCACCGATGCGGTTGAGCACCCATTCGAGGTTCGGCTCGATAAAGGTCCAGGCGCCCTGATTCTTCGGCTCTTCCTGACACCAGATCATGTCGGCGTTTTTGAACCGCTCCAATTCCTTGACCAAAGAGATTGCCGGGAACGGATAGAACTGTTCGATCCGCATCAGATAGATATCGTCGATGCCCCGGGCGTCACGTTCTTCCAGCAGGTCGAAATAGACCTTGCCCGAGCACATGACCACGCGTTTGACCTTGTCGTCTGCCACAAGTTTTGTGTCTGAATGGCCCTTTTCGGCGTCATCCCACAGCACCCGGTGGAACGAGCTGCCGGTGGTAAAATCGTCGGCATCGGAAATGGCCAGCTTGTGGCGCAGTAGCGATTTCGGCGTCATCAGCACCAGCGGCTTGCGGAAGTCGCGGTGGATCTGACGGCGCAGGATGTGGAAATAGTTCGCTGGTGTCGAGCAGTTGGCGACGATCCAGTTATCTTCGGCACACATTTGCAGGAAACGCTCCAGCCGGGCCGAGGAATGCTCAGGCCCCTGGCCCTCATACCCATGGGGCAACAGCATGACGAGGCCCGACATACGCAGCCATTTGCGCTCGCCAGAGGAAATAAACTGGTCGAACATGATTTGCGCGCCGTTGGCGAAATCCCCGAACTGGGCTTCCCACATGGTCAGCGCGTTCGGTTCGGCCAGCGAGTAGCCATATTCGAAGCCAAGAACAGCGTACTCGGACAGCATCGAGTCGATGACCTCATACTGGGCCTGCCCTTCACGTATATGATTGAGCGAATAATACCGGTTATCGTTGGTCTGGTCGATCAGCGCCGAATGGCGGTGGCTGAATGTGCCCGAAGTGGAATCCTGACCAGATAGACGGACCGGATAGCCTTCGGTCAGGAGCGAGCCAAAAGCCACGGCTTCAGCTGTAGCCCAATCGAACCCTTTGCCGGTTTTGAACATCTCGGCTTTGGTGTCGAGCAGTTTTTCAACCGTTTTATGCAGTTTGAAATCGGCGGGTTTCAGGCTTAGGGCCTTGCCGATTTCTGCAAGCGTCTTTTTCGGGATCGCGGTTTCGCCGCGTTCATATTCATGCCCCTGCTTGTCCAGATGGGACCAGCGACCGTCCAGCCAGTCGGCTTTGTTGGGTTTGAATTCCGAACCCGCGTCGAATTCTTCATTCAGATGTGCCTGAAAAGCGGCCTTCATATCTTCGATTTCGCCTTCGGGGATCAGACCGTCTTTGATCAGGCGCTCGGTATAAAGCTGCAGCGTGCTTTTGTGTTTCTTGATGGTGTTATACATCACCGGGTTCGTGAACATCGGCTCGATGCCTTCGTTATGGCCGAAGCGGCGATAACAGAACATGTCGAGCACAACATCTTTACCGAATTTCTGGCGGAATTCCGTCGCGACCTTGGCGGCGTGAACGACGGCTTCTGGGTCGTCGCCATTTACGTGGAATATCGGGGCCTCCACCATCAGCGCGATGTCTGTCGGATATGGGGACGAGCGGCTGAAATGCGGGGCAGTGGTAAAGCCGATCTGGTTGTTGACGATCAGGTGAATGGTGCCACCAGTGCGGTGCCCGACCAGCCCTGACAGGCCAAAACATTCCGCTACAACACCTTGACCGGCAAAGGCCGCGTCGCCATGCAGCAGGATCGGCAGAACGGCGGTGCGTTCGCGGTTATAGACCTGATCCTGCTTGGCCCGGGCTTTCCCGATCACCACCGGATTAACCGCCTCGAGGTGCGACGGGTTTGCGGTCAGCGACAAATGCACAGAATTTCCGTCAAATTCGCGGTCAGATGACGCGCCAAGATGGTATTTCACATCCCCCGAGCCTTCGACATCTTCGGGTTTGAAGCTGCCTCCCTGAAACTCGTTGAAGATCGCGCGAAAGGGTTTTTCCAACACGTTGGCCAGTACCGACAGGCGACCACGGTGCGGCATGCCGATGACGATCTCTTTCACACCCAAAGCGCCGCCGCGCTTGATGATCTGCTCCATCGCGGGGATCAGGGCTTCGCCCCCATCAAGGCCGAACCGTTTCACGCCCATATATTTGACGTGGAGGAATTTTTCGAACCCCTCGGCCTCGACCAGCTTGTTCAGGATTGCTTTGCGGCCATTCTTGGTGAACTCGATCTCTTTACCGAGGCCCTCAATCCGTTCTTTCAGCCATCCGGCCTCTTCCGGATCGGAGATGTGCATATATTGCAGTGCGAAGGTGCCGCAGTAGGTGCGTTTCACAATGGCGACGATCTCGCGCATTGTTGCGGTTTCCAGACCCAGCACCTGATCGAGGAAAATCGGGCGGTCCATGTCGGCTTCGGTAAAGCCGTAATTCTCCGGCTCCAACTCGGGGTGCGACTGAGCGGCGTTCAGCCCCAACGGGTCAAGGTCCGCCGCCAGGTGGCCGCGAATACGATAGGCGCGGATCAGCATCAGGGCGCGGATGGAATCGAGCACCGCCTGACGAACCTGTCCTTCGCTGATCGCTGCCCCATTCGCCTGCGCTTTTTCTTTCAGCTTCTCGACCTGCTTTTCTGGCTCGGCCCACTGGCCATCCAATGCTGCAGTCAGATCGTCATTCGGGACTGGCGGCCAATCCGTACGCCCCCAACTCGGCCCTTCGGCCTCGCGCCTCGCGTCGACGGGATCAGCGGCGAGGGCTCGGAAGAATTCCTGCCAGTCGGTGCTGACGGAATTCGGGTTGTCCGCGTAACGGGCCTGAAGATGTTCCACATATTCGGCGTTATGCCCTTGCAGGAAGGACTGCGAATGAAAGTTGGCGTTTGATGACTCGGTCATGGTTTTATCCCGAATGGTGTTCGATACTTAGCTTGTCTTGGTCGCACATGGGCGACCTATATCTGCACAATAGCCGGCCGCATCCAGCGATACGTCCGGTCCGGTTGCCGCCTGTTCCTGCGGAGGGCTGGGAATGCCCGAGATGTTCGGAACATTCGTAACGTAGCAGCCCGACAGCGCCGTCAGTAACAGACCTGCCGCCAAGACCCGCCACCCGCACATCAGCCGATCGCCTTCAACACAGCTTCGCCCAGCGTTGCGGGGCTGTCGGCCACGATGATCCCGGCGGATTTCATCGCTTCGATCTTGTCGTCCGCGCCACCTTTGCCACCGGCAACGATAGCCCCGGCATGGCCCATGCGGCGGCCCGGAGGGGCGGTGCGGCCGGCAATAAACCCGGCGACCGGCTTTTTGCGGCCTTTCTTGGCTTCGTCTTTCAGGAACTGGGCAGCCTCTTCTTCGGCAGAGCCGCCGATCTCGCCGATCATGATGATTGACTGGGTTTCATCATCGGCCAGGAACCATTCCAGCACGTCGATATGCTCGGTCCCTTTGATCGGATCGCCGCCAATACCGACGCACGTCGACTGGCCCAGACCCACATCGGTGGTCTGTTTAACGGCTTCGTAGGTCAATGTCCCGGAACGCGACACAACCCCGACCGAGCCGCGCTTGTGGATATGGCCCGGCATGATGCCGATCTTGCAGGCGTCCGGCGTGATAACACCCGGGCAGTTCGGACCGATCAGCGTCGATTTCGACCCCTGAAGCGCGCGCTTCACTTTCATCATGTCCAGAACCGGGATGCCCTCGGTAATGCAGACAATCAGCTCCATTTCAGCGTCGATTGCTTCCAGAATAGCGTCTGCAGCGAAAGGCGGCGGAACATAAATAGCCGTGGCGTTCGCCTCGGTCGCGTGACGCGCTTCGGCGACGGTATCAAAGATCGGCAAACCGATATGCGTCTGCCCGCCTTTGCCCGGCGTGACCCCACCCACCATTTTGGTGCCATATTCGATGGCCTGTTCAGAATGGAACGTGCCCTGGGAACCGGTCAGCCCCTGACAGATAACGCGGGTGTTTTCGTCTACGAGTACGGCCATAGTTCTTCCTAGTTCGGTTATTCGATGATTAGACCAATCCGGTAATATCCCGGGTAGTCTGTCGAAGGGTTGAGGATTAGCTCCGCGTCGGGATGAGTCTTGCGAAGCTCTTCTGATTTTAGATCGATATAGGCGCCAAGCATAATGCTGGCCATGCCCTGATCTTCTTTGGCTTTGAACACCATCGAGCAAACCGTCGCGCCCTCGTGCTCAAAGACCTTGAAAGACAGATCGATATTCTGGTGATACATGGTTCCGGTGTCTGCCTCTTCATACAAGCCGTTCGACTCGAGCGCAGGTACCGTGCCTTCGAAATCTGGCAGGTTATCAATGCAGAACATCGTATAAAGGAAAGTTGCATCCATGGTGCTCGCCGCCGGCGGGGCTTGCTGCGCTTGCGCGACAAGCGGTGCCAGCAGAAAGGCAGCAGATATCAGAATGCGCGATTTCACCCTTTAACCGCCTTTACGATTTTCTGTGCGGCATCACCCAGATCATCCGCGGCAATCACATCCACATCCGATCCGTTGAGAATTTCTTTGCCCTTTTCGACATTCGTACCTTCGAGGCGGACAACCAGCGGGACCTGAAGACCGACCTCTTTCACGGCGGCGATCACGCCTTCGGCGATGATGTCGCAGCGCATGATGCCACCAAAGATGTTCACGAGGATCCCTTTCACATTCGGGTCCGACGTGATGATTTTGAAGGCTTCGGTCACTTTTTCAGTCGTGGCGCCACCGCCAACGTCAAGGAAGTTGGCCGGTTCCGCGCCATATAGCTTGATGATGTCCATCGTGGCCATCGCCAGACCTGCACCGTTGACCATGCAGCCAATCTCTCCATCCAGAGCGATGTAGTTCAGGTCATATTTCGAGGCGGCAAGTTCTTTTGGATCTTCCTCTGTCTCGTCACGCAGTGCGAGGATCGCGGGCTGACGATAGAGCGCGTTGCTATCAAACCCCATCTTTGCATCGAGGCATTTCAAATCACCGCCATCAGTGACTATCAGCGGGTTGATTTCCAGCATCTCCATATCGCGTTCGATGAACATTTTATAAAGTGTGTTCACAAGCGCGACGCATTGTTTGACCTGCTGGCCCTTCAGTTTCAGGGCGAACGCGACACGACGACCGTGAAAACCGCTGATGCCAGACGCCGGATCGACGCTGAAGCTGAGGATTTTTTCAGGTGTTTTGGCAGCGACCTCTTCAATATCCATTCCGCCTTCGGTCGAGCAGACAAACGACACGCGGGAGGAGTTCCGGTCCACAAGCAATGCGAGGTAAAGTTCGCGTTCGATACCTGATCCGTCTTCGATATAGATCCGGTTGACCTGCTTGCCAGCTGGTCCGGTCTGATGAGTGACCAAGGTGCGTCCCAGCATTTTCTTGGCTTCATCAGCCGCCTCGGTCACCGAGTGGGCAAGACGAACGCCACCACCTTCGCCAGCACTTTCTTCTTTGAATTTGCCTTTGCCGCGACCCCCGGCATGGATCTGCGCTTTGACAACCCAGAGCGGGCCATCCAGTTCCCCGGCGGCGGTTTTGGCTTCTTCGGCGCGCAGGACGGCACGGCCATCCGAAACGGGCGCCCCATACTCTTTCAGAAGATGTTTGGCTTGGTATTCATGAATATTCATCGGGCGTCCCCTTTGGTGTTTCGAAATCCAGAATGCACGAATCACTAAAGTTTAGAAGTAAAAGGGCTGTAACCAAACCGGAGTAGCGAAAGATTTTTCATTTTGTGATCACATAAAAATATTTGTGATCACATTATCTGAACTGTTGGACAAAATACCGTAAAATAATCGCCGGTTTCTGCAACCAGCGCCGAAACCCCCCGGATGTAGTTGTCGCAGACTCATCCCCGATATGAAACGGAATTGGGCTGACTTGGTGTCCCGAGGGCTTGCTGGCCAACTGCCGGTCGGTTGTAGAAAGCAGACGGATGTGGCGCGCCAGCTTCCATCCAACGGCATTCCTCAATCGCGTTATCCTGCCGCCGTTGCCGCGCCATCGCGCATTGCTTCTGTGATGGATGATGCGCGGAGCGGACTGTTCGTTGGTCCATCGAACCACCGCATCATATTTCATCAGGTTATATTCCTCTGGCAAGGTCGCGATCCGTAAATCGGATAGGTACAGCAGTTCGCGGAATGTGGGCTGATCCCTCGATGTTTCCAACTCCAGCGTGGTGCGCCGCCAGTCCGTCAGCAACTTCATGACACTGTCTGTTCGATTAAAGGCGACGACACCGCTGTTATATTGTGGAAACGCATTTGGGATCACCATCCTCAGGGGGTTCGTTCCCCTTTGCGAATTTCGGTATTGGTCATGCGCGGCTGCCAGATCAAACCTGTCGAGGATGAAGAAAATATCGCTGATGTCCGCCGTAATGAATGTGTCAGTATCCAGAAACAAAGTTTGTTCGAACCGCGTCTGAAGCATCGCTTCCAACTTGGGGTGCGGGATAGTGCCATCTATTTGCACGATCCGATCAAATAGGTCGCTGCTGACACTCTGATCGGTAAACAAATCTATCGGGAGATCCGGACACTGAGCACGTAAACTACGGGCAGAATCTTCGGCCATACGCACATATGGCGCGCCGGTCGCTGCATAAATGACACCCCTTCGTTCACTCATGGGCAAGACATGCTGACTTTTGGTGGCAGGTGCAAGTGTTTACGGAGTGTTGCAGACAAGAAAAAAGCGCGGCTGAACTATGTGCCGCGCTTAGTCAAACTGATGGATTGATCAGGCTAGCGAGCCATCGATTCCTTTGCAGGCCTCGACCAGTCCTTTCACGGCGTCAACCGAATGATCGAACATCGCCTGTTCCTCTTTATTCAGCTCAATCTCGACAACTTTTTCGATGCCGCCGGCCCCGATAATGGTTGGAACACCAACATAGATCTCTTTAAGGCCATAGGCGTCTTTGACCATAGCAGCGCAAGGCAGAACGCGTTTCTGATCTTTCAGGTAAGCCTCAGCCATTTCGATGGCCGATGTTGCAGGCGCATAGAAAGCGGATCCTGTTTTCAGCAGGCCAACGATTTCTGCGCCGCCATCACGGGTGCGTTGAACAATCGCGTCCAGTTTGTCCTGAGTGGTCCAACCCATTTCGACCAGATCAGGCAAGGGAATTCCTGCAACGGTGGAGTAGCGCGTCAGCGGCACCATCGTGTCGCCATGCCCGCCCAGCACAAAGGCGGTGACGTCTTTGACGGAAACTTCGAACTCGTCAGCTAGGAAATGGCGGAAGCGGGCGCTATCCAGAACACCAGCCATACCGCAAACTTTTTCAGCGGGCAGACCCGAGAATTTCTGCAAAGCCCAAACCATCGCGTCAAGCGGGTTGGTGATGCAGATCACAAACGCGTTTGGCGCATGTTCTTTGATACCCTCGCCCACGGACTTCATGACTTTCAGGTTGATACCCAACAGGTCGTCGCGGCTCATCCCCGGTTTGCGGGCCACACCGGCAGTTACGATACAAACGTCTGCACCGGCAATTGCCGTATAATCATTGGCACCGACCATGGTGGCGTCAAATCCATCTACCGGTCCGGATTCTGCAATATCGAGGGCTTTGCCCTGTGGAATGCCTTCGGCGATATCGAATAAGACAACATCGCCCAGTTCTTTCATTGCCGCGAGATGGGCAAGAGTGCCGCCAATCTGTCCGGCTCCGATGAGGGCGATTTTTGCTCTGGCCATGGTATTACTCCCTGTCAGGTTCAATTTGGCGCGTTTGCTATCCGCTATCACATTTTTCCGCAAGGAGAAACGATTTGGGTTCTGGTGCTCTGCGACAATTCGCATTAAACCCACCAGACAATTATCGATAATACAAGGCCCGCCGCGATGGAGTTAAGCCTCACGTTTTTTATGTTTGCAGTTCCGGCCGTACTGTTCGCAGGCGTTTCCAAGGGCGGATTCGGGTCTGGTGCGGCATTCGCGGCGACACCCTTTCTGGCGCTGATCCTGCCGCCGGAAATGGCCGTGGCACTTATGCTGCCTTTGCTGATGATCATGGATATATCTGCGATCAAAGCTTACTGGAAACACTGGGATTGGCAGAATGCCAAATGGCTGATGATCGGCGCGATACCGGGTGTTCTGTTGGGCTGGGCCCTGTTTCGGATCGCAAACCCTGATGTTTTGCGGTTCCTGATTGGTTCGGTTGCAGTTGCCTTCGTCCTGTTTCAGTTCGCACGGTCGCGGGGCTGGATTGAGGTCCCACATAAACCGTTCAATCCAACGACTTGCGGCACCTGGGGGGCGTTGGCGGGATTTACCAGCTTTATCAGCCACGCGGGTGGGCCGCCGGCCTCGATCCAATTGCTGAGCCAACGGTTGGACAAGTTCACATTTCAGGCGACGACTGTGGTGGTGTTCTGGTGGATCAATCTGATCAAGTTCGGCCCTTACTTTCTGCTGGGGATGTTCACGACCGAAACGGTGAAGGCTGTTGCCGCCCTGTCGCCTGTGGCCATCACCGGGACCTTGCTGGGTGTATGGTTGCACAAGAAAATGTCGGACCGGATATTTTTCATGCTGGCATATACTTTCTTGCTTATTACAGGCGCGAAACTCATATATGACGCACTGACCTAAAGGGGGGGGCGTCATGGGAATGTTGGTTGTTGGATTGTTGTTGTGGGCATTCGTCCATCTGTTCAAACGACTGGTCCCAGTCAGATACGCAGCCTTACGCGGTTCAATCGGCGAACAACGGGTTAAAGGCCTGACCTCACTGTTGCTGATGGCGGGGTTTGCGCTGATGATCTTCGGCTACAAATCTGCCGCGTTTCAGCCAGTCTACACCCCCCCGACCTGGGGTGTTCATGTCAACATGTCCCTGATGGCGATTTCGCTGTTCCTGCTCGTATCCAGCTATGGCACCGGATTTGTCAAAGCGCGACTTCGCCACCCGATGCTGCTGGCTGCGATGTTCTGGGCGGCGGCACATTTATTTGTCCGCGGAGATCTTGCCTCAATCGTGCTTTTCGCTGGAATCGCAGCCTGGGCGGATGCTGAAATAATGGCGATCAACATTCGCGAAGGCACCTGGGCGGACCGTACTCAGGGCGTTATGAAGGGAGACCTTCTGGCGTTGGCTATGACGGTTCCGATATATGTGATAATTGTGGTCCTTCACGGATATCTGGGACCATCACCACTGCCCGGGAGATAGACATGTATGCCTACCGACTGCTGACCGAAGATGACACATCGGCGTTTTGCCACAAAGTGACCGAAGCCTTGTCCAAAGGCTGGGTGCTGCATGGCAGCCCAACCATGTCATTTGACGAAAAACGCGGAGTGATGCGGTGCGCACAAGCCGTTATCAAGGATGTCGGGGATCAGGAATATTCTCCGGAAATGAAGCTCAGCAGTCTGTAATCCTTGCGGGAATCGGTTTTCTGCGGTTTCTTTAGGGGAACCCATCTACCGGATATACATATGTTTCGTTTCACTATTTTCCTGATCGCCTACCTTTTTGCCGGAAGCCTGAGCGCCAAGGACATCACAAATCCGGCCAGCAAGAGCTCCGCCGGGTCGGCGGAATCGCCTTTCAGTGACGAGGTTATGAGCTATGTCGAAGCAAACGTGCTTGCGACCTTCTTTCACGAGGTTGGGCACGCATTGATCGATAAGCTGAACCTGCCGATCTATGCGCGGGAAGAGGACGCAGCAGATTATTTTGCGGTGATCCTGACGGAATATTTATTGCCCGAAGATCAGGCGGAACTCGTCACATGGGCGTCAGCGGATCAATTTCTGCAAGCCAATCATCGCTTCGGGCGCGCTGACCCTTACTATGCAGGTGTGCATTCGCTGGATCTGGTGCGATATTATAATACGATCTGCATTTATTACGGCGGCGATGTGGACCTGCGCGATGATTTCGCGATTGAAAACGGGCTGCCTGCCTCACGTATGGAAACCTGCGAGGAAGAGCGCTGGATGGCTGAGCGCGCCTGGGGAGAAGTAATAGAGTCCATTGTACGCGAAGAACCGGGTTTCGACTGGCTGGTGATCGACGAATATGCTGAATCCAATAATAAATATGTTCTGGAATCACATCGCGTTGTCGAAGACGCCGTAAAAATGCTGAACGAACAATTTGCTCTGAGATCAAAGGTGCGCGTTCGTCTGACGGAATGCGGAGAGGACAATGCGTTTTATGATCCGTCCGGGTCGAAAATCCTCATGTGCAACGAGCTTGTCCCGCCTTTGTCCCGCCGGATTGAAGAAATTGTCGCACCTAATGCCAATCGCTGATCTGGTATTCTCCTTGGAATGCGCTTAAAAACGCCCTAAGAAGCCAGCAAGCAAAGCAGGGAGCAAGCATGGCCGACGTCAATCGCGGAAACCGCCCACTGTCACCGCATTTGTCCGTATATCATTTCGGACTAACGATGTTCACCTCAATCGTACACCGGATCACCGGCGTTGGAATGGCACTTGGACTTGTCCTTGTCGTCTGGTGGTTTCTTGCCGCCTCCACCGGACCGGAATATTACGCCACGGCGAACGCGTTTCTGACCAGCTGGTTTGGCATTCTGATCCTTGTCGGATCATTGTGGGCGCTCTGGTATCATTTCTGCAACGGCATTCGGCATCTTCTGTGGGATGTTATCATCGGTCTTGAAAATGGACCGGCCGCCAAATCTGGCGTTGCGGTGATCATCTGCTCCGTCCTGCTGACCATTCTGACATTGGTGATCGTATGAGCTATCTGACCGACAGAAAACGCGTGACCGGACTTGGATCTGCCAAGGATGGGACACATCATTTCATCGTACAACGCATCACCGCTCTTGCCCTGATCCCACTGGCGATCCTGTTTGTAATCCCGTTTGCCTATAACGTCGGCGCGGCGCATGACCGGGTGATCGAGGCATACTCTCACCCCATTAACGCCATCATCGCCATCCTGTTCTTCATCACAGCTTTCACCCATCTGAAACTGGGTCTGCAGGTTGTGATCGAAGATTACGTGCATGGAAAATTCATGCGCAATTTCTGCCTGATCGCGAATGTTTTGTTCTGTTGGCTCTTTGGCCTGACAGCCGTTTTCGCCATCGCCAAAATTGCCCTATAACCGGAGTATCCCATGGCCGCATATGAATTCATCGACCATACTTACGATGTTGTTGTCGTAGGTGCCGGGGGTGCCGGTCTGCGCGCAACGCTTGGCATGGCAGAACAGGGGCTGAAAACAGCTTGTGTCACCAAGGTTTTCCCGACCCGCTCGCACACGGTTGCAGCGCAGGGCGGGATCGCTGCGTCCTTGTCCAATATGGGACCCGATAGCTGGCAGTGGCATATGTATGACACGGTTAAGGGCTCCGACTGGCTGGGCGACACTGACGCGATGGAATATCTGGCGCGCGAAGCCCCAAAGGCGGTTTACGAGCTGGAACATTACGGGGTGCCTTTCAGCCGCACCGAAGACGGTAAGATTTACCAGCGCCCGTTCGGCGGCCACACCACCGAATATGGCGAAGGTCCACCCGTGCAGCGCACCTGTGCCGCAGCCGACCGCACCGGCCACGCAATCCTGCACACGCTTTACGGTCAGTCGCTGAAACATAATGCTGAATTCTACATCGAATATTTCGCGATCGATCTGATCATGGCTGAGGATGGGTCCTGTCAGGGTATTCTGGCGTGGAAACTGGATGACGGCACGCTGCATCGGTTCAACGCCAAGATGGTTGTCTTGGCAACGGGCGGCTACGGCCGCGCCTATTTCTCCTGCACCTCGGCCCACACCTGCACAGGTGACGGTGGCGGCATGGTGGCCCGTCAGGGTCTGCCGCTTCAGGATATGGAGTTCGTACAATTCCACCCAACCGGCATTTATGGCGCAGGCTGCCTGATCACCGAAGGGGCGCGCGGCGAAGGCGGGTATCTGACGAATTCCGAGGGCGAGCGTTTCATGGAACGTTACGCGCCGACCTACAAAGACCTCGCGTCTCGTGATGTGGTCAGCCGCTGTTCCACCATCGAAATCCGCGAAGGGCGCGGCGTTGGGCCGAACAAAGATCACGTGTTCCTGCATTTGGACCATATCCCGCCGGAAACCTTGGCGGAACGTTTGCCGGGCATTTCCGAAAGCGCCCAGATTTTTGCAGGCGTTGACCTGACCAAAGAACCGATCCCTGTTCTGCCGACGGTCCATTACAATATGGGTGGCATCCCGACGAATTATTGGGGCGAGGTTCTGGACCCAACTGCCAAAGAACATGATCGTGTTCTGCCCGGCCTGATGGCGGTGGGCGAGGCGGGCTGTGCCTCCGTTCACGGAGCGAACCGGTTGGGTTCAAACTCGCTGATCGACCTCGTTGTCTTTGGCCGTGCGGCAGCAATTCGTGCAGGTGAATATGTCGACCCGAATGCGCCCAATGCGCCGCTCAATTCCGATAGTGTTGATCAGGCAATGGAGCGTTTCGATTCGCTTCGCTATGCCGACGGGGCCGTCCCGACAGCCGATTTACGCCTCACCATGCAGAAAACCATGCAGGATGACGCAGCGGTATTCCGCTCGTCTGACTCGCTTGCACAGGGTGTGGAACGTATGGCGGCGGTGGCCGATCAGATGTCGGATATCAAGGTCACGGACCGCTCCATGATCTGGAATTCCGACCTGATGGAGACGCTGGAGTTGACAAATCTGATGCCAAACGCCTTGGCGACGATTGTCTCGGCTGAGGCCCGTAAGGAAAGCCGCGGCGCCCACGCGCACGAAGATTTCCCCGACCGGGACGATAAAAACTGGCGAAAACATACGCTTGCGAGACTTGACTCCAAGGGTAAGGTTACGCTCTCTTATCGCGATGTTCACCTTGATCCGCTAACACCCGAGGATCAGGGCGGGATTGATCTGAAAAAGATCGCCCCAAAAGCCAGGGTGTATTGAGGAGGGGAGACTATGCTCCGTAATATGATTTTGTTGTCGGTTACCGGGCTGGCTTTGGCCGCTTGTACACCACCGCAATATACATTTGCCGAGGCACGCGCGCTTTGCGAAGACAAAGCCGATGCTGCTCGTGGCCCACAAGGCAATGTTGCTATTGGGGTCGGGACTGGCGGACCAAGTTTCTCAGCAGGCATTTCTATCAGCGATTCATATATTCGCGGTGACGACCCGGATGCGGTCTATGCCCGGTGCATGAATGACCTGGAACAGAATGGACAAATAATAGGAGCTCCATCATGAAATTCGTAACGCTCAGCGTTGCCCTGCTCGCAACCTCTGTCCTTGCCGGGTGTGACATCCCGACCGAGGAATCCATCGCCTACAATGCCCGGGTATCGGCGCTGAACCTTTCCCCGGATGAATTGCGCATTTGGCAAGACCTGACCCCGGCGCAACAGGAACGCGCGATCCTGTTCATCGAGAATGGCGGCACGCTGATTTCGTCGCTGGGCGATAAGTAAAAAGCTAGGAAAGGGTCACTCAACCGAGTCAGACCCTTTCTTCTCAGTTCGGCAAAATATCGGATGCCTTTGGCCTGCTTTTCCGGAGAGAGGATACATCCATCAACTTTCGCGCCTGAAAAGTCAAAATACTGAAGGTTGAAATGCAAAACGATCCTGGTCACCGCTTTCGTATTTTCGGGATGAGACGCAGCGGTAACCACGCCGTAATTGATTGGTTGCGGAGAAATATTGGCGAGCCAAGTTTATTTATAAACGATTGCTTAGCCGGGGATCCGCTTGACAGCTTTCAATATATCGAACTCAATGAAAGAAAGTATGGGACGCCATTTCGAAACCGTGGAAATCGCGCCGAGAAACTTAAGAAAAATAGAGAAGACTGGAAGCACCACGTAGTTTCATACGAAGATCAGCCACCAAATCTGAAAAAACTCCATAAGTTAACCCAAGGTTATCAAAGAGAAACCGATTGGAAAAATGTGATCGTCTATCGCAGTTTTCCTAACTGGCTCGCCTCCTTTTATAATTTGCTAATGGTCGAGGAATTTGACACGAAGCGCGGTGTTTCAGGGCCTATGGCAATTGTACCTTTCGTACAGTTATACAAGAATATGTCGTATGTCGCCGCTTCAGCTCCGACGAAGTTTGTTATGATAGATTTTGATCTTTGGGTATCAGATCAAACTTATCGAGCGAGACTGCTACAAGAGTTGGAAATTGAAGAAATTGACAATTCTACAGGCAAGCAATCGGAATATGGTGGCGGGTCATCTTTCAAACACTCGGTTGGAACCAGCGTTGAAACCGGCCTTACAGAAAGATGGAAATCTCTGTCAGGGGAGCCCGCCTTCAGAGCAATCGCCGAGCTAGCACGATATGACATCTCGTTTTGCAATAACGTATCGAAACTTTATCCGGACATTGAGTCACAGTTGGATAAAATTATTGCGTTGTCGGAATCCACATGAGTTGATAAAGACAAGTTAATCGTAGGAAATGCACCATGGTCGAATTAACGCTCCCCAAAAATTCCCGTATGACGGCAGGAAAATCCTGGCCTAAGCCCGACGGGAAAAATGTCCGTGCCATTAAAATCTATCGTTGGGACCCGGACACTGGGGAAAATCCGCGGGTTGATACTTACCATGTTGACCTCGACGATTGCGGGCCGATGGTTCTGGATGCGCTGATCAAGATCAAGAATGAGATTGATCCGACCCTGACCTTCCGTCGGTCTTGTCGTGAGGGGATATGCGGGTCCTGCGCGATGAATATCGATGGGAAGAACACATTGGCCTGCACGTACGGGCTCGATGAGATCAAGGGCGAGATCAAGATTTACCCGCTGCCTCACATGCCGGTTGTCAAAGACCTTGTTCCTGATTTGACGCATTTCTATGCGCAGCATGCCTCCATCATGCCGTGGCTGGAAACGAAAACCAATCAGCCGGAGAAAGAATGGCGCCAATCGATCGACGATCGGCGCAAGCTGGACGGGCTTTATGAATGCGTGATGTGCGCAAGCTGCTCGACGGCGTGCCCCAGCTATTGGTGGAACGGTGACCGTTATCTTGGCCCCGCTGCCTTGCTTCACGCCTATCGCTGGATCATCGACAGTCGGGATGAAGCGACAGGCGAGCGTCTGGATGACCTCGAAG
>JBNLBF010000003.1:0-204836 GCA_050302475.1 Paracoccaceae bacterium | reverse complement strand
CCGGTGTTTCATGTGCAGCATCTGTCGGGCGAGGGCGGCGTGTTTCGCGGCGACGCTGCGGCGTTTCTGGATGGGTTCAGGCCGGAAGGTGACGAGGTCCTGATCCAGAAATCCGTCAACAGCGCCTTCATCGACACCGATCTGGTAGCTCAGCTGCGCGGTGGCGTGATCAAAGACCTGACCATCTGCGGCCTGACCACTCCACACTGCGTGTCCACAACAGTGCGGATGGCGGCTAACTTAGGCTTCGACGTGGAACTGGTGGAGGATGCCTGTGCCGCCTTCACCTCGAACGCGGATATGTCATGGAAAGGGACTGGAAATGTCCCGCCGCAAGTGGTGCATGACATGGCGCTGGCGCATTTACATGGCGAGTTTTGCACCGTCGTTCGGAGCACGGATATCCTGACATGACCGCTTTCCTTAACGTCGAAACCTCCGCCATGGGCCGCCGTTGGGTGGGTCCGGGGACGGAGGTTGAGCGGATGGGCATGGCGATTGCGCAGGCGGCGGGGTTGCCAAATATCGTTGGACAGATTTTGGCGCAGCGCGGGGTCGCGCCCGAAGAAGCTGCCGGATATCTGACGCCGACGATCCGGGATTTGATGCCGGATCCGTCCTCGATGAAAGACATGGATGCCGCGGCGGAGCGGTATCTGGCGGCAGTTCGCAACAAGCAGAAGATCGCGATTTTTGCGGATTATGATGTGGATGGCGGGGCCTCGGCGGCGTTGCTTGTCCATTGGCTGCGGGCGTTTGACATTTCGCCAACGCTCTACGTGCCGGACCGGATTGACGAGGGCTATGGCCTGTCGGTGGAGGCGATGGAGGCACTCGGACAATCCCATGACCTGATCGTCGCCGTGGATTGCGGGACACTGTCCCACGAACCTATCGCGGCGGCTGGCTGTGACGTGATTGTGCTGGACCACCATCTGGGCGGTGAGACGCTGCCGGATTGCGTGGCTGTGGTGAATCCGAACCGTCAGGATGAAAACGGTGACCTGGGTTACCTATGCGCGGCGGGCGTCGTTTGGATGATGCTGGCGGCGGTGAATCGGCTGCTGCGGGCGGAAGGGACGAAGAGGCCGGACCTTATTTCGCTGCTGGATCTGGTGGCGCTGGCGACGGTGGCCGATGTGGCGCCCCTGATCGGGTTGAACCGCGCCTTTGTGCGCCAGGGATTGGTCATCATGGGCGCACGCGAGAAAGCGGGGCTGGTGGCCTTGGCGGATGTGGCGAAAATTGCCACCGCGCCGTCGGCCTATCATCTGGGATATATCCTTGGACCACGGGTCAATGCAGGCGGGCGGATTGGTGCGGCGGACCTTGGGGCGCGGTTGCTGGCGACGGCGGACGAAGCAGAAGCGCAGGCGCTGGCGGCGCGGCTGGATGCGCTGAACACTGAGCGCCGGGAGATTGAAGCCGCCGTGCTGGCACGGGCCACCGAACAGGCAGAGGCGCGGGGCGCGGATGGCGGCCTCGTGTGGGCCGCGGGCGATGGCTGGCATCCCGGCGTCGTCGGGATCGTGGCCAGCCGCCTGAAAGAGGCGTTCAACCGCCCGGCTATCGTAATCGGACTGGATGGTGGCGAGGGCAAAGGCTCGGGCCGGTCGATCCCCGGGATTGATCTGGGATCATCCATCGCACGTCTGACGGCCGAGGGTTTGTTGTTGAAAGGGGGCGGACACAAGATGGCCGCCGGGCTGACTGTAGCCGCCGACAAGCTGGAAGCCGCGATGGAACGCTTGGAGGCGCTACTGGACAAACAGGGGGCGGCGGCGGGTGGACCGCAGGATCTGCGGATCGACGGGCTGCTGACGCCGGCGGGGGCGACGATTGATCTGCTGGGACAATTGGACAATGCCGGGCCGTTTGGGGCGTCCTCCCCTGCGCCCCGCTTTGCGTTTGCGTCCACCCGGATCAGTTTCGCCAAACGCGCAGGTGAAACCCACCTGCGCCTGACCCTGTCGGACGGTGGCGCGAAGCTCGACGCAATTGCGTTCAGGGCATACGAATCCGACCTCGGTCCGATGCTGGAAAACCATGCCGGGCAACCCTTCCATTTCGCCGGGCGGCTGGAGCTGGACGAATGGGGTGGACGGCGCAAAGCCAAGCTGAAGCTGGAAGACGCTGCCAAACCGGAATAAATTCCGCATGACGGCGCAAATACCCCCTTGCGTACCCAGCCCCGAATCCGTAAATAGCCCTCCACAGAGTGGCATGCGCCCTTCGTCTATCGGTTAGGACGCTAGGTTTTCATCCTGGAAAGAGGGGTTCGATTCCCCTAGGGCGTACCACTCTTTGATATTTTTCCCACAACGCGCTGCCTTTTGATCCAACGGTGTGGAAATCTATTCCCGGAACTGCTATTTAATGCCCGAAATAAGATGAGGGATTCAAATGATTAAACGACTGGCACTCATTGCTGCGGCAATTGTCACATTCTCAACAGGCGCTTTCGCTCAGGTTGGATTTTCCAACGCGGGCGTCGAGATCAGATATAGCAGTTTCAACTGGGATGTCGCCGGGAGCGGGTCCTACAGCGAATATGAAATCGATGGCTTCGCGATTTTTGACCTGTCGTCCGGGTTTCAGGTTCAGGTCGATGGCGGATATTCCCATTTATATTATCAGTCGACCAACAACTATGACGATACTGGCTATGGAATCCACGGAATCTATAATTTCGGTGCGTCAACCCGGGTTGGTCTGTTCTATACCAACTACGGCTTGTGGGAAACTTTCGACAACGAAGCCTTTGGTTTGGAACTGCAGTATGTAACGGGACCGGTTTTTCTTGAGCTTCAGGTCGGTTCGGGGATGGTATACGATGTGGACACAGTTTTCGCGATCGCAAGTGCTGACTACGCATACGGAGATTTCACCTTTGGTGGGGGCATAAGCTACGTTGACCTTGGAAGCGGCAACCCGAGTACACTTGGGTTCAATCTTGGAGTCGCTTATCAGCTTCAGTCTTTCATGAATTCGGAGCTGTTCGCGCAATATAGCTACATATATTCCGACCTTTATGGATACGGACATAACCGTTTCGAAGTCGGTTACCGCATACCGTTTGGCAACGGGTCGAGCCGACCGTTTGATAACCCCTCGCTCGAACTTCGGCGCGCGGGGATTTACCTCGACTGACGAAAACATTAGATTGAAGAGGCCGTCCAAATGGGCGGCCTTTTTCGTATAAGCCTGACCATATGCCCCGAACCATCGCGATTTATCTGACCGACACTTGGCGCGACGCGCGCGTGGCCGGTTTTGTTGACTATGCGGTGAAGTTCGAACGGCTGTTGGGACCGCATATGCCTGACACCGTGTTTCAGCATTTCGATGTGGTCGAGGGTGATTTCCCCGACGATCCGACGGCGTTTGACGGGGCGGTGATTACCGGGTCCTCGGCCAATGTGACGGATAATCCGCCTTGGCTGTCCCGCCTGCTGGAACATATCCGGATGATAGATGCCGCTGAGGTAAAGCTGTTCGCGGTCTGCTTTGGACATCAGGCGCTGGCCGCGGCACTGGGCGGAGAGGTTGATTACCGGGACGTGGTGCTGGGCGCGCCGCGTATGCAGGTGCTGGAACGACACCCCTGGATGGACCCGTTCCTGGACGCACCGCGGATATTCGCCGGCAATTTCCAACAGGTGGTCAAACTGCCCCCCAGCCTGCGACTGATCGGCACCAGTGATGTCTGTCAGAATGTCATGGCCGTGAAAGGGGATCATATCCTGTCCCTGCAATTCCATCCCGAGCTGTCAGCCGCCTATATGCACAATTATTTCCAACATGCGGGCGAGGACGTCGCGGTTGACGTTCTGGATCAAGCGCGGCGAGAGGTTGATGGCGGCTCGGACGGGAAGGTGATTGGCAAATGGGCAGCGCGGTTCCTGCTGGCGTAATACCACGCTGCATCAGGTCGCAAAATATCTCGAATTTCCACGCAGTATACTTCCCTCTGGCTTAACCCTGTGTTAACCAACCGGCATCAACGGAAGGGATGATTCATATGAAAAAGTATGTGGTTTCGACTGTGGCAGCCCTCGTGATTGCAGGCGGCGCACAGGCACAAGGCTTTGAAAATGGTGGCGTCACGCTGTCATATGAAGGCGTAAAATGGAGCGGTGGAAGCTCTATAGCGTCCGACATTGGCGTAAGCGCCTTTGGGATTTTCTCGCTGGGTTCGTCCTTCGACGTTCAGGTTGGTGCCGGCTATATGAATGTGGATTACGGCGGCGGTTACAGCTACGCCGATTACAACTATAACATCCACGGGATCTACAATATCAGCCCCGATCTGCGGGCAGGTGTCTTCTATAGCAGTTCCACCCAGTGGGAAGACTACTACGATATTGCTACCTACGGTGTCGAAATTCAGTACGATTTGGGTGCTTACATGATCGAAGCACAAGCCGGTTCCACGGTCCATTTCGGCGCTGATGCGACCTTTGCGGTGTTGCGGGCGAATTATGACTTCGGGGCCTTTGATGTTGACGGGATCTATGCATGGTTCGCAGACGACTTTGATTCCACCAGCATGATCGCCGCTCGCGCGTCATATGGCATCCCGTCTTTCTATAACACGGAGATTTACGGTCAGGTGTCCTATCACTTCAGTCCGGACTACCCTTCGGACGAGGCCTTCTTTGAAGTCGGGTTGACCATTCCGTTTGGCAATGGCGGCAAAGAACCGTTCTACGATCCGAACGAGTTCATGCGCGCGGTGTATATCTTTACAGACTAACCGTACCAGATAGATTGTGAAGGCCGTCCCGCTGGGGCGGCCTTTTTCGTTAAAGACTACAAATACAACACTGGATGGATATCATCGCGCCTCGCACTGTCATGCGGCAAATTTTGCGGCAGACGGAGTGAGGCGAATTTTGTTGAGATAGGCTGTGACAGCGGGATTGATCGCGGGGTCAGTAATGCGTGGAACATTCAGGCCTCGGCACTTTACGAGGTAACGTAATGTGATTTCACCGGCGGGCTGTCGGACAGTCTGACTTATGATTTCGAGTTCGAAATTATCGGGCTTTATCAGGTGAGTGATCACAGTCGGGGCGGAGAACCCCTTTGGCAGCGGGGATGTGCGGCGGATAATGTCTCCCTGATCTAAAGCTGGTGACCGCCCGGCGGCTACGCCTTGAGTCCGGGCGGGTGCCAATTGGAAATGGCACGAAAAAAGAGGCATCTGCCGAGGACAGCACCTGAATTTCGCGAATATCTCGGGGGAGGGTGCCAAACCCTCTGGCTCTGATCTTCGGGGTTTGAAGATCAATCTTGGCGAAAGGTTTTCGCGCCGGGCGTCCGACTCCAGACGGAGCGGTTGCCATGTGCCACGTGACGACCGCAGTCGGACAGGTGGAAATTTGGTATTTTGCTGCCCGGCGCGAATAACCCCGATGGACGTTTCAAGTCCGGCCTGACAGCGCAGGGTTATAGCGCGGAATGGTTAATATCGGGTTTCACATCTGACCGGTCATCTGGAAATACCGCTGTAAGACCAGCAAGCGTAGGGCGAACTCTGAGTCTTTGTCATAGAATTGTGCAACGTAATTCTGCGCATTGGCGATGATCTCTTCAGCCTCCCGTGGGTGGGACAGATAATATTCCATTTGTTCTTCGATCCCGGACATATCGTCAGCGACGGGTACAAAATGTTCCCCCGGCACCAGCCAGCTTTCCATCGACCAGCCCTCACTTGTCGGAGGCGGCATTACGCACAGAGAATTGGAAGCCATGATCCAATGCAGATTTGTTGCGAGATCCACCCCCTGCATGGAAATGACGAACTTGTTGGTTAACTGCTCGGCAATGGACATGCGGGGTTTAAACACGCCCTCGCCATGTTCTCCGACGAGACCGATATCCACGCGCGTATTCCCCTCATACATGCGCGACGCATCGCACCGTTGCACCGTATGCCCGACGCCGCGCCAGACGGCCTTGTCCGATTTCGTTGCAAAAGCCTGCGTATCTTTCATTCGGAAATTGTGCCGGACCTGATCCATCTTGAAGATCACTGCCATTTGAGTTTCCCCCCCCACCGGACGGGACTGCATAATAGACGGATAAGCGGGAATCTGGTCAATGGAGCCGATATCCCCATAGACCGCGCTGATTTTCAATGACGGGTCGTAATAGCGGGTGAAGGCAGCCAAGTCGCAATAAAAGGTGCTTCGATCCCGTGACAGGTGCCGGATGTCGGGCTGGCTCTCGGGCAAGGTGACAGGGTCGCTGAGCTTGCAATAGAAATCGAGCCGCTGGTGCTGATGTGGTGTCAGACTGTCCTGCAACCGCTCCAGATGGGATTGCAATCTGAAGCGATAGAATACATCGGGTGAGAGCTGACGCGCGAGGCAGCGCAGATTGTAAGTCAGACGATTATTTGTTCGGCGGGGTCGAAAAATCATACCTGAGCGTTAAAGGATTTACGCTGAAAGGCAATCAGATTTGTTTTTGATCCGGAAAAATTGGAGCGGGCGATGAGATTCGAACTCACGACATTCACCTTGGCAAGGTGACGCTCTACCCCTGAGCTACGCCCGCATCCTTGGGTGAGCGGATATATACGGATTCGAAAAAGATGCACAAGGGGAAAATCGTCACGCGACTGCGGAAATGTGAAGCGACGTGTAACGGAGTTTCTTGACCCCGACCCGTTCGCGCGAGAAACTCCGGCAAACGGGAGGGACGGATGAAGCTTAATAACTTTTTACTGGTTCTGGCGGTGACAGCCGGAATAATGCTGGCGGCACATTGGACAGGATTGTGGGTCAGCATGGGCGCGCATCCCTGGTGGTCAGGTACAACAACATGGTTCGGGATTGCGGGTGGCGTGGTTGTAACCAGCCTTGCCTATTTCATTCTGCCCAAGTCGCTGAAATCCACCATGCTGCAAGCGGGGGTATTCCTGTTGCTGGCGGTAATTGCGTTCGCAGTATCACGTTACGGCAAAGCCGGGTTTGTCGGATCCTACGCCGAGGACGCGTCCGCCGGGCGGCTATGGTATCTGGGATTTATCGGATTTACCTTCTCTACCTATTGCACGCTGGCGGCGCTGGCGCGGTTCGGGCGGTGGAGTCGAAAAAACTTTGAGGGATAGAAAATTTTAGATAAACTTCTGACATATCGCGTATTTTCAGGAGATTTTTTATGCCAGCCCTTATTGCTTTGATCGGAATTGTTGCCGCTGCTGGTTTCTGGTTTTACCGCATTCGCGCCGCCAAGGATGCAGCAGGTGAAATGTTTGAAATGGCAAATGACGTGCGGCTGGCGGCGCGGCGTTTTGCTTATAAACGCAAACATTCGACGCACCCGATTGACGGCGTGGACGACGCGCGGCTGGCAGCTGCCGGAATCATGGCGATTGCGGCGGAGATCGACGGGCATGTGACCGCGAATGAGCAACGGGTGATGGTGGAACAGGCGGCCTCGGTCTTCAATTGCGGGCAGGCGGAGGCGGAAGAGATGATCGTCTTTGGGCGCTGGCTGGCCTCGCAAGGCAACAACCGGGACGAGACGGTGCGGCGGTTGTATAAGCGCATGATCTCGCTGGGCGGAACGGAAACAATCCCTGACATGGTCCGGATGGTGGAGGCCGTCGCCGCCGCTGACGGGCAGGTCGAGGATGACGGGATTCAGGATATTATTGACCGGTTGAACCGCGCGGCAGCCACAGGGCGTTAGTCCCGCAGTTTTAAGGGCGGCAGGATGTCGGCAATGTCAGGTGGCGCAATGTCACCGGGGCGTTTGAGACGGCCGAATTGCGTCAGCTCCGTCAGGCCGTGGATCAGGGACCAGATCATAACCTCTGTGCTGTCCTGCGCCTCGGATACCGGCGCAAATGGGGCACAGGTTTCGCTGAGGATACCATAAGCCGTATCGCCGGAATTCTGCGTCTCCGGGCGGTATTTTGGATTGAAATCCGCGCTGAACATCAGGTTGAACATGGCCGGATGGTCACGGGCAAATTGCATGTAGCCGCGACAGATCGCGATCAGACGTTCACGCGGGTCTTTGGGTGCAGCTTCGCGGGCGCGCAGCATATAGTCGCTGAACGTATCGAACCCTTCGGAGGCCACGGCGGTTAGCAAACCGGACAGCCCGTCAAAATGATGCGCCGGGGCTGCGTGGGACACACCGGCGCGCGCCGCACAGGCGCGAAGGGTTAGTCCCTCCAACCCCTTTTCGTCCAAAATCTCTACCCCGGCGCGGATCAGCGCGTTGCGCAGGTCGCCGTGATGATGGGGTTTCTTTTTCGCGGTCATAAAGCCTTCATGATCCAAAGACTTGACGCTGTCAAGTTTATACGTTATCCGATTCGAACTTTACACTGTCAAGGCGAGTCGGATGACCGGTAAAAAGATATTAGTATTCGTCACGGGATTCCTGAGCATCGGGATCGCGATAACGGCTTACCGGTTCCTGTTCATGGATCTGGAGAGCGCATTTCAGGGAATGGAGGGGCACATTTTTGATCGCCGCGTCTGGTTCCTGATGCATATCATCGGGGCACCCATCGCGCTGGCGCTGGGGTTCTTCCAGTTCCCGCCGAACCTGCGCCAAACCCGCCCAAGGCTGCATCATTGGTCCGGCCGTATCTTCGGCGTGGCGATCGTGATGAGCGGCATTGGCGGACTGATCATGGCGCTGGGGATAATGGCAGAACGCCCTGTCGCGGGGCTAGGGTTCGGAATATTGGCTGTGCTGTGGGTTGGGGTCACGGTGTTCGGGATTTCGGCAGCGATGCGGCGGGAGTTCGCAATGCATCAACGCTGGATGTTCCGGTCCTTCGCCCTGACATTCGCGGCGGTTACATTGCGTTTGCAACTGCCGTTCCTGTTTATGGGCGGCATGGAATATGTCGAGGCGGCAAACATTGTCGCTTGGACCTGTTGGGTCCCAAACCTGATCTTTGCCGAATGGTGGTTACGCCGGACGCCACGACGGGTGATTCCGGCGTAAGTTATTCGAATTCGATCAACAGGTCTTTTGCGTCAATCTGATCGCCGGGGTAGACATGCACCGCGGCGATTTTCCCGCCCTTCTCGGCATTGATCCCGGTTTCCATTTTCATGGCTTCGATGGTCAGAAGCTGCTCGCCCTCAACGACCTCCTGCCCCACTTTGACGGCGATGGTGGCGACCATACCGGGCATCGGGGCGCCGACATGTTTGTCGTTGGCGGGGTCCGCTTTCTTGCGTTTTTCCGCCGTAGCGACGGCTTTACGGTTGGGCACGCGGATCACGCGCGGCTGGCCGTTTAGCTCGAAGAAGACGCGGACGTCGCCGTCCTCGTTCGTTTCTCCGATGGTTTGCAAGACAATCTCCAGCGTTTTGCCGGGGTCGATTTCAACGCTGATTTCGTCACCCGGTTCCATGCCATAGAAGAAGGTCGGCGTAGGCAGAGTGCGCACAGGGCCGTATTCGGCGTGGCGGGTCATGTAGTCGGTGAAGACTTTAGGATACATCAGGTATCCGGCGAGGTCCTCATCATCAATCGTAATCCCGTCCAGCGCCTCTGACGCCGTTTGGCGCACGGCCTCCAGATCGGCAGGTTTCATCGATGCGCCGGGGCGGTTGGTGTTGGGTTTTTCGCCCTTCAGCACCTTGTTGACGATCAGATCCGGGAAGCCACCCGGGGGCTGACCGAGATTGCCGCGCATCATGTCGACAACGCTGTCGGGGAAGGCGACATCAATCTTTGGATTTTCGACATCGGCGCGGGTCAGACCCTGCGACACCATCATCAGGGCCATGTCGCCGACGACTTTCGACGACGGCGTCACCTTCACTATATCGCCGAACATCTGGTTAACGTCTGCATATGTCTGTGCGACCTCGTGCCAGCGTTCCTCCAGCCCCATGGAGCGCGCCTGTGCTTTCAGGTTGGTGAACTGGCCACCGGGCATTTCATGGAGGTAAACCTCCGACGCGGGGGCCATCAGGCCGGATTCAAAGGCTGTGTATTGAACGCGCACGGCCTCCCAATACTCGCTGATCTGGCGGATGGATTTGATATCAAGGCCGGTGTCGCGATCGGTGTGGGCCATAGCCTCGACAATCGAACCGAAGCATGGCTGCGAAGTGCCGCCGGAAAACGCGTCCATCGCCGCATCAACCGCATCAACACCAGCGTCCGCAGCGGCCAGAATGGTGCCCGCCGCGATACCGGATGTGTCATGCGTGTGGAAATGGATCGGGATGTCGATCTCGTCTTTCAGCGCCTTGATCAACACCTTGGCCGCAGCCGGGCGCAGCAGTCCGGCCATGTCTTTGAGGCCAAGAATATGCGCCCCGGCGGCCTGCAGTTCCTTTGCCATCGCGACGTAATATTTCAGGTCATATTTGGCGCGGTCGGGATCGAGGATGTCGCCAGTGTAACAAATCGTGCCCTCGCAGATTTTCCCGGTATCAACGACGGCATCCATCGCGACGCGCATGTTTTCGACCCAGTTGAGGCTGTCAAAGACGCGGAACACATCGACGCCACTTTCGGCGGCCTGTTTCACAAAAAATTGGACGACATTGTCGGGATAGTTTGTGTAGCCCACCCCGTTCGATGCCCGCAAAAGCATTTGCGACATGATATTCGGCATCCGCTCGCGCAGGTCGCGCAGGCGCTGCCAGGGGCATTCCTGCAAGAAACGGTACGCCACATCAAAGGTCGCCCCGCCCCAGCATTCGACGCTGAACAATTCCGGCAGGTTATGCGCATAGCTTTCGGCGACATTCAGCATGTCGATGGAGCGCATACGGGTGGCCAACAGCGACTGATGCCCGTCGCGCATCGTCGTGTCGGTCATCAAGAGTTGCGGTTGCGCCAACATCCAGTCAGCGACGGCCTTCGCGCCCTTTTCCTCCAGCAGATTCCGCGTGCCTTTGGCGGGCGCGTCATAGGCATGTTTCGGCGCTTTGGGCTTGCGGGCATGCGCCGGCGGCGTTGCACGGCCTTCGGTTTCGGGGTGACCGTTCACCGAGATATCCGCGATATAAGTCAGGATTTTGGTGGCCCGGTCGCGGCGGGCTTTGAACTCCATCAATTCGGGCGTCGAGTCGATGAATTTCGTCGTGTAAGTGTTGTTCAGGAAGGTCGGGTGCTTCAGCAGGTTTTCGACAAACGCGATATTGGTCGATACCCCACGGATACGGAATTCCCGCAACGCCCGGTCCAGACGCGCAATCGCGACCTCGGGCGTTTCGGCCCAGGCGGTCACCTTCACCAGCAGACTGTCGTAATAACGTGTGATCACTGCACCACTGTAGGCAGTACCGCCATCCAGACGGATGCCCATGCCAGACGCCGACCGGTAGGCGGTCAGGCGGCCATAATCGGGGATGAAATTATTCTGCGGATCTTCGGTCGTGATACGGCATTGCAGGGCGTGGCCGTTCAACTGCACCTCGGCTTGCGAGGCTTTGCCAGTCGCCTCGGCAATTGTCGCGCCTTGCGCCAGCAGGATTTGCGAGCGCACGATGTCGATGCCGGTCACTTCCTCAGTCACCGTATGTTCGACCTGCACGCGGGGGTTAACTTCGATGAAGAAGAACTCCTCGGTATCCATGTCCATCAGGAATTCGACGGTACCCGCACATTCATAGCCAACATGGGCGCAGATTTTGCGACCCAGATCGCAGAGGGTCTGGCGCTGTTCCTGCGTTAGATAGGGCGCTGGCGCGCGCTCGACGACCTTTTGGTTTCGGCGCTGAACGGAACAGTCGCGTTCCCACAAATGATAAATCTCGCCATGCTGATCGCCGAGGATCTGCACCTCCACGTGACGCGCGCGCTGCACGAGACGTTCCAGATACCCCTCGCCGTTGCCAAACGCTGCTTCAGCCTCGCGACGGCCTTCGAGGACTTTTTCTTCCAACTCGGATTCATTCATGATCGGGCGCATCCCGCGACCGCCACCACCCCAGCTGGCTTTGAGCATGAATGGGTAGCCAACCTCGTTCGCCATACGGCGAACCTCGTCCATGTCGTCGGGCAGAACTTCGGTGGCCGGGACGACGGGCACCCCCGCCTCGATCGCCACACGACGGGCTGACGCCTTGTCGCCCAGCTGACGCATGGTTTTGGCTTTGGGACCGATGAAGGTGATCCCGGCGGCGTCACAGGCATCCACAAAATCAGGATTTTCGGACAGCAGGCCATAGCCCGGATGGATCGCATCCGCGCCGGATTCTTTGGCCACACGGATGATCTCCTCGATGCTCAGATAGGCTGCAACAGGACCCAGCCCCTCGCCAATGCGATAGGCTTCATCCGCCTTGAAGCGATGCAGGCCCAGCTTATCCTCTTCGGCATAAACGGCGACCGTCCGCTTTCCCATCTCGTTCGCGGCACGCATGATGCGGATGGCGATCTCGCCCCGGTTGGCGATCAGGATTTTGCGGAAGTCTTTCATGTCGATGCCCCTTGTCGAACTGGGTTAGCGTCCCTTACCTATTTCTTACCCGCGCGTCCGACGATTTACAATGATCCCGCTGCTCCCTTTGCAGAAAATCCGCGTATCTGCATAAATTGAGGTCAATCCCGGATACTTGTCGGGCAATCAGACAAGATAACTCGACTTGTTTATCATCCCTCAGATGGGGCTCCAGCTGCTTCGGGTCCGCGACCGCTGAGGGGAACTTCGCGTAACAGGAGCGAGACAAAGAACCCCAACGCCGCCAGTGCCGCCGCAATTGCATAAATCGGATGCAGCGAGGTGGAAACCGCCGAGGCAACAAGCTGCCGCACAGGTTCCGGAAGCTGCGCCAGCGTTTGCGGGCCAAGCTGAGCCGCCGCTGTGGTTTCGCCCACTGGCGCCCCCGCGAGTGCCGATGCCATCCGCGTTGCAAATAGTGCCCCGAACAGAGCTACCGCAATAGAGCCGCCAACTTGCCGGAACATCAGACCCGCAGCGGTGGCCGTGCCAATCTGACGACGCGGTACCGAGTTCTGCACCGCCGTTGTCACCACCGGGAAAATGGTGCCCATCCCTGCCCCGATCATCATCAGGCTTAACCACAGAAGCGGCGTTGAAAAATCAGGCGAAATCTGCGTCAGTGCGAGGTAGCCAAGTGTCGCAACAGGTGTGCCGATCAGGGGTAGAATGCGGTAATGTCCGGTCCGGCTCATATACCGGCCCGACAGGGTGGAGGAGGCAAGAATGCCGATCGTCATCGGGATCAGTTGTAGCCCAGATTGGGTCGGTGTCGCCCCTTTGGCCATTTGCAGATAGACCGGCATGAAGGTCAGCGCCCCAAACATCATGGCGCCGGAAATGAACGACACGGCTGAGGTCACGGCAAACACATTTTGACGGAACAGCGACAGGGGTAGGATCGGTTCCGCCGCCCGCGTCTCTATCCACAAGAACGCGATCAGCGACAGGGCAGCGAGTGCAAACAGCCCAAGCGCCTGAGGATCAGTCCAGGCAAATGACTGCCCACCCAGCGCGGTGACCAAAACCAGCGAACCCAGCGTCAAGGACAGGGTCGCGGCCCCGGCATAATCGATCTTGTGCTGGACCCGTTCGGGATGGGCCTTGAACCCATAGAAAAATCCTGCGAGCGCCAGCAGGCCAAAGGGAAGATTGACGTAGAAAATCCAGTGCCAGGACAGCGCGTCCACAAACCAGCCGCCAATGAGCGGCCCGGCAACCGATGAAATTCCGAAAACCCCGGCAAACACGCCTTGTATTTTTCCCCGTTCGCGCGGCGGGATCACGTCACCAATGATCGACAGCGCCAGCACGAACAAACCTCCGCCACCGATGCCCTGTAACGCCCGCGCCGCGATCAGAAACCCCATTGATTCAGCCAGGCCGCACAGGATCGAGCCGGTTAGAAACAGTGTTACCGCAATAAACACGGTATTCCGGCGTCCATAAAGATCGCCGAACTTCCCATAAAGAGGCGCTACCACGGTGGAGGCGAGGATATAGGCAGTCACAACCCAGCTCAGATGCTCCAGCCCGCCAAGATCGGCGACGATGGTGGGCAGCGCTGTAGACACAATCGTCTGGTCCAGAGCGGCCAACAGCAGCAGAATGGCAACCGATCCAATAACCAGACCGACGGCGCTTTCACTTTCATCGGCATGCGCTTGGGACGGGAGGGGAGACGATGATTGGGTCATATATATCCTTTTCTGCCCGAGAATTTAAACCGGACGGAACCGCTCTATATGCCCGCGGCATTTATATGTCAATAGCACATATATGTTGTTATCATCTAATTGACTTACTCATACAAATCTGCGAAGCACGGCACCATGACATCATCGCATCACCCATCGGGATTTTCGCATATTCACCGGGATGCCTCCGCATATCTGGAGGAGCGCGGCCATTCTCAGGCCGAGATTGATGCTCTGCTTCAGATGGATATGGCCAATTTCCGCTGGCGACGCTTGGCCGAAAAGGGTGAATTTATCCATCGCCTGACCCTACTGATCGGGGCCAATCTGGAACCGGCCATGTTGCAGGGCCTCTTGGCCGCGGCACAGATCGCCAGCGGTTTGGGGGGTATCCCGCAGCCCCCGACCATCGGCGCGATTGCCGAACGGATGTCAGTCGACCCGTCCCGGGCGTCGCGCATCGTATCGGAGCTTGTGTCACGCGGTTACCTGACGCGAGAGCTGGACCAGTCGGATGCACGGCGCACCAATCTTGTGCTGACGGCGAAGACCAAGGAGTTCCTGCGCGCCTTTTCGCAGGAAAAATGGAAGCTGATTGCAGATATTTACGAAAGTTGGACGCCAGAAGAAATCCGCACCTTCTCGAGCCTTTTTGTCCGCTATGTCGATCAGATTGAAGAAGTCCTTACGAGCCCCGTTCCCAAAGACGAGCCGGAGTAACTGCGCCCACGCTATTCAGAATAGTGGATTTGTGGCATCCTGTTCCCATGAAAATGTCTGGGGGTATAATTTTCGCATGTATGCTGGCCGTTGCTGCGTCGGCAAATGAGCGCATCGGCGTGCGGGTCGTCGATGGCGAGGGGGAGTTTTACAATACCGTCACCGGTGAGCGGTTCGTCGCACGCGGCGTGAATTACGTCGACATGCAGTCCCATGGCTGGGCCACGTTCGACAGCGCATTGGCAACCGATGTCTATGACGAGGGGCGCATCCGCACGGCGTTTGAAAACCTGTCCGGCCTTGGCTACAACGCGGTTCGCCTGTTTTTCGACATTTGCAATGTGGGGTCCTATTGCCTGACGGACGAAGGACGCGGAGGGCTGAACCCGGCTTATCTGGACAACCTCGCCGCGTTCACGCGGCTGGCGGATGAATATGGGATTTATCTGATCCTCACTTCCAACGACATTCCCGATTTCGGCGGCTATGGCGAGATCGCAAACCGCGATGCCAGCGACATGTTCGAAGGCTATCGCAACACGCATTTCATGACCGGATCAGGGGTCGAGGCGTTCGAGGCCTACTGGACCGACCTGATGGCCGAACTGGCCGCCCGTGACACGGCATGGAACGCGGTGCTGGGCTGGTCGCTGCTGAATGAACAGTGGATATTCAAAGATCAGCCGCCCTGGTCACTGACCTCTGGCGTGGTGCAGAACGGCACGGGGCAAAGCTATGACCTGTCCGATCCGGACCAGAAACGCTCGTTGCTGGCGGACAATTTGATCCTGATTACCGAACGCGTCAGCGCGATTATCAAGGGTACCGATCCTGATGCGCTGGTGACGATGGGATTCTTTAATCCGCAATTCCCCAACGCTACTGGGATCGGCGGGGACTGGTATGTCGATACCGAACCTTTGCTGGCGGGGGCAACGCTCGATTTTTTTGACTTCCATGCCTATCCCGACTGGGATCTGCCGATTGATAAGATCGCCGAGAATTACGGGATGTTGCAACATCGCGACAAGCCGGTGATCATGGGGGAAGTCGGGTCTTCTGCCGCGTTTATTCCGAATATCGTCACGGCCGTCCGGGCCGAGCAGGAATGGATGGTTGCCAGCTGTCTGGAAGGGTTCGATGGCTGGCTGCATTGGGGATATTATGCCTTTCCTGCGGGTGTTGATGAACATCCACCCTATACGTTCGATATGGCGGGGCGGTTATTTGAAACCGCGTTAGCGCCAGTCAATCGGCCAGACGCTTGTTTGGACGGCGACTATATTCCGCGAGTGAATGTGGCACTGGACGCGGAGGCATCGGCACAGCGCTCCCTACCCGATCATCCGCCGGAATACCTCAATGACGGGCTGCCCACCACTTGGGAGAGCGGGTCCGGGCCGCCTGTCTGGGTGCGCCTAGCACTGGCGGAGCCGACTAGGGTGGAGGCTGTCGTTGCGCAACTGGCGCAGTGGCCCGCTTCGGACACACGCTATGCGGCGACTGTGCGTCTGGCTGACGGAACGCGGATCTCGCTGGGAGAGGTGGCGGGCTACACGCAGGATCAGGATCTTGTGCGGTTCGACCTTCCCGGCGGGCTGGATGACGTAGTCGAGGTGCAGATTGACGCGCTGGAATCGGAAAGCTGGATTTCCTATTACAATGTCGATGTGCTGCGTGCGAAGGAGGGTCCACCGGCCTGCACAGTGATCGCGGACAGTGCTGTTAATCTGCGCGGAGATCCGTCAACCGCGAATGCGCCTGTTGGACGGCTGGCCGCGGGCTGGTCGATGATGGCGGTTTCGGTAGAGGCGGTCGAGGGGTCTCCGCCATGGTTCCACCTGTCGGACGGGTCTTATGTTCGCGCTGACGTTGTGGCAGCCGGCAGCGCCTGTGCGCGGTTGCTGGAGTAGAGAACATCTGTAGAACATTAATACTTTTCATTTACCCCCTGTAGCGTTAGGTATTTGGTCATGAATGACCGAGATTTCGACGAGTCGGATGCAATGGAACGCGCTGCCGGAGGGCTGGCCGCGCGGGCCATGGGTGCCCGGCCGATGCCCTATCTGGACGAGCTGAACCCTGCCCAACGCGAGGCCGTCGAAACGCTAGACGGTCCGGTGCTGGTGCTGGCGGGTGCGGGAACCGGCAAGACCAAGGCTCTGACCGCCCGGATCGCGCATTTGCTCAATACGGGGCGGGCGCAGCCGAATGAAATTCTGGCAGTGACGTTCACGAACAAGGCCGCCAAGGAAATGAAAGTCCGCGTCGGTCGCCATGTCGGTGGCGTCATCGAGGGGATGCCGTGGCTAGGGACCTTTCACTCGCTCTGCGTGAAGCTGTTGCGGCGTCATGCGGAGCTGGTCGATCTGAAATCGAACTTCACCATTCTGGACACGGATGATCAGATCCGGCTGTTGAAACAGTTGATCCGCGCCGAAAATATTGACGAGAAACGCTGGCCTGCAAGGATGCTGGCGTCTTTCATCGACGACTGGAAAAACCGCGCATGGACACCGGCGAATGTGCCATCGTCCGAGGCGCTGAAATACGACCGGCGCGGGACGGAGTTTTACGAGATTTATCAGGAACGGCTGAAGGTCCTGAACGCCGTGGACTTCGGTGATCTGCTATTGCACATGGTCACGATTTTCCAGAACTACCCCGAGGTTCTGGAGAAATATCAGCGATGGTTTAAGTTTATACTGGTCGACGAATATCAGGATACAAACGTCGCACAATATCTGTGGCTGCGGCTGTTGGCCGGGGGGCACAGAAACATCTGCTGCGTTGGTGATGATGACCAGTCGATCTATGGCTGGCGGGGTGCAGAGGTGGGCAATATCCTGAAGTTCGAGAAGGATTTTCCCGGCGCAAAAATTGTCCGATTGGAACAGAACTATCGCTCAACCCCACATATACTGGCGGCCGCAAGCAATGTAATTGCAGGAAACGAACAACGGCTGGGTAAGGAGCTTTGGACCGAAGTTAACGAAGGCGAGAAGGTTCGTTTGATCGGGCATTGGGACGGTGAGGAAGAGGCACGGTGGATCGGCGAGGAGATAGAATCCTATCAGCGCGGCACCCGTGGGCTGGACCCGATTGGGTTGGATAAAATGGCGATCCTTGTCCGCGCCTCCTACCAGATGCGCGCATTCGAGGATCGGTTCCTGTCGATCGGGATTCCTTATCGTGTCATAGGTGGCCCGCGCTTTTATGAACGCATGGAAATTCGGGATGCCATGGCCTATTTCCGTGTCGTGGTCAGTCCCGATGACGGGCTGGCGTTCGAGCGGATTGTGAACACGCCGAAACGCGGGCTGGGCGACAAGGCGCAGCAATTGATCCATAGCGTTGCGCGCGACAATGGTGTGTCGCTGCTTGAAGGCGCGCGGATTGTCGTGGCCGAGGATTTGTTGTCGGGCAAAGCGCGCGGCTCGCTGCTGACGCTGATCGAAAATTTCGACCGTTGGATGGCGCAGCACAAGGCCGATGATATGGGTCATGTGGAGCTGGCGGAAATTATCCTCGACGAATCCGGCTACACGGATTTCTGGAAAAATGACAAATCCCCCGACGCCCCCGGTCGTCTGGAAAACCTGAAAGAGCTGATCCAGGCGCTGGAAGAATTTGAAAATCTGCAAGGGTTTTTGGAACATGTGTCGCTGGTCATGGACAATGCGCAGGAGGACGCGGGGGAAAAGGTCTCGATCATGACGCTGCACGCCGCAAAGGGGCTGGAGTTCCCGGTCGTGTTCCTGCCGGGGTGGGAGGATGGGCTGTTCCCCTCGCAACGTTCCATGGATGAAAGCGGTCTGAAAGGGCTGGAGGAGGAACGGCGCCTCGCCTATGTCGGCATTACCCGGGCCGAAGAAATTTGCACGATCAGTTTCGCCGCCAACCGGCGGATCTATAACCAATGGCAAAGCGCCCCGCCCTCGCGATTTATCGACGAACTGCCGGAGGATCATGTCGAGGTGCTGACTCCGCCGGGGCTTTATGGTGGTAGTCATGGTGCCGCCGCGAATATTCCGGGGGTTGGTCCGGCCAGCGACATGATGGATCGCGCCGAAAGCGCCGATGTCTACAACTCGCCCGGCTGGCGGCGGATGCAGGCGCGAACGCAGAAGCCCCATACGACGCCGGCCTCTCGTATGGTGATCGACAGCACGGCCTCCCCGGCCTTTCAGCCGGGGGACCGCATCTTCCACCAGAAATTCGGCTATGGTGTTGTCGCGGAAATCGAGGGCGACAAGCTGTTCATCCGGTTTGACAAAGCCGGCGAAAAACATGTCGCCGCCAACTATGTCACCCCGGCAGACGAGGTGCCTTTCTAGGCTGCCAACATGGGACGTTCGCTGGCCTTTGCGTCTAGACCGCTTAACACCCGTTTCATCATGTTGCGCACGTAGCGTTTCAGCATCACAACATTCATCACAGCACCCAGTGGGCCGAATTTCGGCGTGTATTCGAACTCCATATAGAGTTCCGATCCGGCGCCGCGCGGGCGAACGCCGACCGTGGTCAGCAGGTTTTTCAGCGGCATCGTGCCATCATAGATTTCGATGGTATAGGATTGCCCCTCGTTCCATTCCAGCACCCGCTCGCGGATGTAGTTCTTGCCGTCCGCCAGATTGCATTGACGCAATGTACCAACGCCCTGCTCCGCACTGCCTTCCAACAAGAAGGAGTTTTTGAGGTTCGGGTTGAAGAAATCAATATTGCCAAAATCGGCGAGCAAGGCCCACGCGGCCTCGGGACTGGCTTCGGACTTGAAAGTTTCGATCAGCTTTGTCATATATTCCTCCTGAGAATGATCGTTCTCTGGATATAGGAGAACGCACGTTCTCCGTCAAGTCACGGGTGTGAGAGAGCAATGGAAAATCAGATAAATACAGCTCAACCCATTGAAAAGGCTATGAGTCTTTTTTGGACTAAAGGGGTGGCAAATACATCTTACCCTGATCTGGTGAAAGCAACTGGGATGAGTCGCAAGGCGCTTTACAAATCCTGGCCGGACAAGGCGGCGCTGGTGCATGACGTCATGGATTATTACCGGGAAACGGTATTGGGGCCCATTCTTGCGCAACTAACTCCACCGGGGCTGGCTGCGTTAGAAAATTTCTGGACTTATATGGAAGCCGGGATTGTCGGAGCGGACTATCATGGTTGCCTGTTGTTCCGGTCCGCCGGAAGCGACCTGCGCAATGATCCGTTTGTCACCGATGCCCTGTCGGCGCATTTGGATCTGGTGAAAACACGATTTGCCGCTGCCTTTGATCAGGCGAAACAGGATGGTGATTTGCCAAAAGATTTTGATGGCGATCAGGCGGTCTGGCAGGTGCTGTCAATTCTAACGACGATATCCAGTTTTGGCGGCAGTCAGCCGCTTTCCCAAGATATTCCGACGCTGATCAAGGTCGGGCGCAAAACCTGCGGGCTGAAATAGAAAACGGCGTTACGATCGGGAGGAGGTGATCGTAACGCCGCTCTGTACACGGGGCTGGGAGGAGGTTGCCCCGGTATTCTTTAGTTTGCGTAAACCGCTTCGCGAGCGATGCTCGAAATATCGCCGCGTGTGATGCCGAGATCAGCAAGTTCGCGGTCGGCGAGCTGGTTCAGCTCGTTGTAAGTTTTCTGGAACAAGCGATAGTCCGCGAAGGACTGACGCAGGTTCGCGAAGAATTCTGCAACGCGGCTCTGCGAAGCAGCACCTGAAGGTGTATTTGCAGCAATGTAAGCCATCGTGTATTTCCTTTAGTCTGTCAGCGGCGTTAACCGCGCTTCGTTATGGAAAGGTATATATGGCCCGCCCCCCGACTAACAACGCACAGTTCGGTAGACCCGATATGCGCCACGCGCATAGCTTCTATTGTCACATACTTGTTACATTGGCCAATGTATAACGAGCTATGAATACTGCAGCTTTATCCTCACCGGATTTCCGACGGTATCTGTTCGGGAATATGTTTGGGCTGAACGCCAACTGGATCATGCGATTGCTGTTGGGTTGGCTGGCCTGGGATCTGACCCAATCTCCGGCATTTGTGGGGCTTGTCAGTTTTCTGAATTTTTCGCCAGTATTGATCGGCGGGCCGGTGTTTGGGGTGATCGTTGATCGATCGAATGTAAAGAAGGCTGCGATGCTGGTGCAGGTGACAATTGTCGCGCTGGTGTTGTTGATGCTGGCGGTACTTTTCTTTGACCTTCTGACGACAACACGTCTGGCATTCTTTGCGGCAGCACTGGGGGTTGTTCTGGCGGCGTATCAGCCCGTGCGTCTGTCGTTGGGGCCAAGGCTGGTAGAGAAAGCGGATGTGTCCTCGGTCGTCAGTCTGGGGGCGATGAATTTCAACCTCAGCCGCTTGACCGGTCCGGCGATAGGCGGCGTGCTGATCGCAACAGTTGGCGAGACAGCAACCGTGGCCGTTGTCGTCATGCTACAGGTACCGTTCCTAATTATGCTTAGCCGTCTGACACCGCGCCAACAGGAATCCCAGGCCATATCCGAACCCTTCTGGTCGTCTTTTAATGCCGGGCTGCGGGTGATTGGCGGCAACCGTTCAATCTGGATATCCTTTGTGGTGGTCGGAATCTTTTCCGTCATTGCACGCGGTTTGTTGGAAATTCTGCCCATTCTGGCGGACGGCGTTTACGAACGCGGACCCGCGGGATTGGGAACGATGACGGCCTCTGTCGGTGCCGGGGCGTTGCTGGCGTCTGTCCTGCAGGTCATGCTGTCCGCGCCGGAGCCCGGAAAGGTTCCGCTGCGTGGATTGATCGGGGCATTTACGGGCGTGGCGCTGATGGCGCTGATCGGGTTGATCCATGTCTGGGAGCTCGCGCTGGTTTTCACTGCTGGGATCGGGTTCTGTTCGGCGATTGTCGGGATCAATTTCCAGACCGCCGTGCAAATCCAGCTGGAGGATAATATCCGTGGGCGGGTCATGAGCCTGTGGATGACCCTCGCCGTCGGGGGCACGTCTATTGGTGCACTGATGCTCGGGGGGCTGGCAAGCCGGATCGGGTTGGAGACAACGCTGACGACTGTCGGATTGATAGCCTTGCTGGCACTGGCCGCGTTACTGCCAAAACTTCGGCGTTAAATACGACCGTTAAGATAATCCGCGACTTCGCCCTGATGTGTTGCGCCGAAGAAACGGTCCGCGCTTTCGTGCAGTAGCAGCTTCCCGCGTCCGAACATCAGCACGTCATCCGCCAGCCGTTTCGCTTGCGACAGATCATGCGTTGCGATCAAGACTTTGACACCAGAGGCGGAAATCTCCCGCACCAGCGTTTCCAGCTCTTTTGTTGATCCGGGGTCGAGGCTCGCCGCTGGCTCATCAAGAATGATGACGGAAGGTTCCGTCACCCAGGCTCGGGCCAATGCCATGCGTTGACGTTCGCCACCCGACAGGCTGGCGGCAGGGACGTTCGCGCGATCCGTCAGGCGGGACATTTCCAGCGCCGCCGCGACACGCTTCTGGCGATCAGCACGGGCAAACCGCTGCGCGATCAGCGGGTATTCGACATTGGCGGCAACGGACCGGCGCAGGACCGGGGAACCCTGAAACATGAAGGACCGATCGCGGCGCGAGGTGATGGCGGATCTACCGTTCCAGTCTACACTGCCGCTGTCGGGAGAAAACTGCCCGTGGCAGAGTTTCAGAAACAGGCTTTTCCCGGCACCGTTATGCCCAAGGATCGCGGTGATCCCCTGACTGTCCAGCGTCAGGGACACCGGTCCGAGCAATTGGCGTCCATCACGGACAACCACCGCTTCGTCGACCATCAGGTTTTGGAACCGCTTGGTCACACCGCCTCCTGATAGCGTCGTCCAAACTGGCTGACACCGTAGATGATTGCATTGATCGCTATCGCGATGGAGATCAGGATAATTCCCAACGCCAGCGCGAGTTGCAGATTCCCCTTGGAGGTTTCCAATGCAATCGTCGTCGTCATCACCCGGGTCAGCCCGTTAATGTTGCCGCCAACGATTATCACCGCACCGACCTCGGCAATGGCGCGGCCGAAACCGGCCAGCACTGCGGTGACCACACCGAACCGCGCATCCCACAGCAGCGTTTTCAATTGTTGCCAGCGACTGACGTCAAGCGAGGTCAACAGCTCGTCATAGTCGCGTTTCAGCGGTAAGACGGCCTCTCTCGTCAGGGCCAGAATGATGGGCAGGATCAGGATTGACTGCGCGATTATCATTGCCGTTGGCGTGAACAATAACCCCCAAGACCCGAGCGGCCCGGCGCGGGACAACATCAGGTAAACCGCCAGGCCAACCACCACCGGTGGCAGCGCCATCATCGCGTTGGATAAAACCACCAGCACCTGCCGCCCCGGAAAAGACCAGATAGCCAGGGCAGCCCCAAGGGGGGCGCCGATCAGCAGGCTGATCAGCACCGCGGTCAGGCTGACACGCAGCGATAGGGTCACGATCTGCACCAGCGCAGGATCGAAACCGACCACCAGTTGCCATGCCTGTGACAGCGTTTCCATGCCGATCCTCCTGTCGTTACACCTAAGGGGAAACGTGTGGACTGAAAAGCCTTCAATTTTGACGGAAATCTGCCGGTTACACCGCGTAAACCCGCCATTTCTCCGCGAGAATCGGTTGCATAAAGCACAGCAATATCGTGTGATACGCGCCATCTGCTCAATACAGGGAGATTTGAGATGAAAAAACTACTGCTTGCTACGGCAGCATCGTCGATGGTTGCGTCCTCCGCATTCGCGGCAGGGCACGAGATCAATCTCGGCATTATTCTGGGCTACACCGGCCCGATTGAATCGCTGACACCAGATATGACGCTGGGCGCAGAAACCGCGTGGAACGAAATCAACGAAGCTGGCGGTGTGCTGGACGGCAAAGTGCTGGTATCGGTGCGCGCCGATTCTACCTGCGTTGACAGCGCTGCGGGGTCTGCAGCGGCTGAACGTCTGATCACATCCGACAATGTTGCGGCCATCATGGGCGCCGATTGTTCCGGTGTGACCACTGCGATTGCCAACAACGTGGCCATCCCGAATGGTGTTGTGATGGTGTCGCCGTCTGCGACCTCTCCGGCGCTGTCGGATATTGACGACAATGGTCTGTTCTTCCGCACCTCGCCGTCAGACGCCCGTCAGGGTCAGGTTCTGGCGGACATTCTGAATGATCGCGGCATCGACAGCATCGCGGTGACCTATACCAACAACGACTATGGTAAAGGTCTGGCCGATGCGTTCCAGGCAGCTTTCGAAGCCTCCGGTGGCACGGTGACAATTTCCGCCGCCCACGAAGATGGCAAGGCTGACTATTCGGCCGAAGTTGGCGCGCTGTCCGCATCTGGTGCAGATATCCTCGCCGTATTCGGTTACGTCGATCAGGGTGGTCTGGGTATCATCCAGACGTCGCTCGACACAGGGGCGTTTGACACGTTCGTGCTGGGTGACGGCATGTATGGCGTTAGCCTGACTGACGCACTGGGCGCTGACCTGAATGGCACCTTCGGAACCGTTCCGGGCTCCGCTGGCGAAGGCGCAGGGATGCTGCAGGAAATGGTTGCTGACGAAGCGACCGATCCGGCTGGTCCCTATGTCGGCGAAAGCTATGACGCCGCTGCGCTGATCGCGCTGGCGATTCAGGCTGGTGGGTCCGCTGACCGGGCTTCCATTGCTGAAAACATCCTGTCCGTTGCCAACGCACCGGGCGAGCCGATCCTGCCGGGTGAGCTGGGCAAAGCGATCCAGATTCTCGCAGACGGTGGTGAGGTCGACTATGTCGGCGCTACCGGCGTTGAACTGATCGGTCCGGGTGAAGCTGCGGGTTCGTATCGCGAATACGAAGTCGTGGATGGTGAATTCCAGGACGTTCAGATTCGCTGATATCCGGCACAAGTGATCGAAACAGCCCGGCGCGTTCCGGGCTGTTTTCTGTAAGGGAGTGCGTATGATCAGGGTAGACAACCTCCACATGCATTTCGGCGGCATCCGCGCCGTTGATGGTGCGTCGTTGGAAATTGCCGAGGGATCGATCACCGGGTTGATCGGACCGAACGGGGCGGGCAAAACGACGTTGTTCAATGTGGTGGCGGGGCATTACAAACCGACCTCCGGCCATGTCTATCTGGATGGCGAGGACATCACCGGCCTGACGCCGCACGAGCTGTTCGCGAAAGGGCTGCTGCGCACTTTCCAGATTGCCCACGAATTTTCCAGCCTGACGGTTCGCGAGAACCTGATGATGGTGCCCGGCGCACAATCCGGCGAAACCCTGTGGAACGCTTGGTTCAAGGGTAGCGAGGTGAAAGCGCAGGAAGCTGAAATCCGCGCCAAGGCTGACGAAGTTATCGAATTTCTGGAAATCCCGCATGTCGCGGATGAGCTGGCCGGAAACCTGTCCGGTGGTCAGAAAAAACTGCTGGAACTGGGCCGCACCATGATGGTCGATGCCAAGATCGTATTTCTGGACGAGGTCGGTGCAGGCGTGAACCGCACGCTGCTGAACACGATCGGCGACGCGATCCTGCGGCTGAATAAGGAACGCGGCTATACATTCTGTATGATCGAACATGACATGGATTTCATTTCCCGCCTGTGCGACCCCGTGATCGTCATGGCCGAAGGCAAAGTGCTGGCTGAAGGGTCCGCAGAAGAGGTCAAATCCAACGAACAGGTGATCGAGGCGTATCTGGGCACCGGGTTGAAGAATAAGGAGGCCAGCGCGTGAAGCCTTTGGCACTCCTTATCTTGGCGTTTGCCTTGCCGCTGGCGGCAGCCGCGCAGGTGGTGTTCCCGAAACCGGATGCCGAGGGATGTTTCGCGATTGCCGAGGATTTCACGTTTTGTGGCGAAAAACTTGGCTGGGTTGGAAGCGGGTCGAGCCATCCGGATATCACCGCCTACTTCCTCGGGTCCGAGGAAAATGAAAGCCTCGTCTTTAGCATTTTTGATCCCGAACATGCCACGCTGGGAGCGTTTAAAGGTGACCCGACCGCGCCGCTGGCTGACCTGATCGCCGAAAAGCGTGAGGCGCATGGTTTGTTTGAACCCCTGAATAATGGCGTTCCGAAGGACAGCTCGCTCGCCGGTTTTGATGCACGCACGCTTACAATGACGCATGATGGTCATGACGGGACAGTCACTTATACTGTCTATACCGAAGTGATCGGCGAGCCATGGTTGCTATTCGTGAACACCGGCACGACGAAAAGCGCGGAAGTGGCACGCGACCGCCATGCCGCTGTTCTTGAAGCCCTGAATATTGACAAGTGAGATAAATCTGACGATGGACGATGGCACCACAAACCCCTTTCTGATCGGCGACGGCATGACCGGCGGCTACGGCGCGGCGGACATCCTGCATGATTGCACGATTGACGTCGAACAGGGGCAGATTGCCGTGATCGTCGGCCCGAACGGCGCTGGAAAGTCCACCGCGATGAAAGCGGTGTTTGGCATGCTGACCCTGCGCAAAGGGTCCGTGCGCCTCGACGGGCAGGATATCACTGCGCTGTCGCCACAGGACCGGGTGAAGGCCGGGATGGGGTTTGTGCCGCAAAACCACAATGTGTTCACCTCCATGACCGTGCAGGAGAACCTCGAAATGGGGGCCTATATCCGCGAGGATGATTTTGCCGATACGATGGAACAGGTGTTCCATCTGTTCCCCATCCTGAAGGAAAAACGCCACCAGCCAGCTGGCGAGTTGTCCGGCGGCCAACGCCAGCAGGTCGCCGTCGGACGGGCACTGATGACGCAGCCGAAAGTGTTAATGCTGGACGAGCCGACCGCAGGCGTGTCGCCCATTGTCATGGACGAGTTATTCGACCGGATTATCGAGGTCGCCAAAACCGGGATCGCCATCCTGATGGTCGAACAGAACGCCCGTCAGGCGCTGAACATTGCCGACAAGGGTTATGTGCTGGTGCAGGGCGAAAACCGGTTTACGGATACGGGGGAGGCCTTGCTGGCCAATCCCGAGGTTCGCAAGAGTTTTTTGGGAGGGTGAGGATGAAAGTTAATCTTATAATAATTGCATTGTCATTTTTCAGTTTCCCATTCACTTCCTACGCTCAGGAAATGGTATGTGAAACGCAGGCAGAATGTATCATCGGAGATGCGGCGTGCGAAGCCGACGTGATCGAGGTCGTTACACTGAACTTCAAGAAAAAAGGCACGATATTGGAAATGACAACACCTGAGGGTGACGTGATTCCCCTGAAGCGAGTCAGCTCTTCGCCAACTTCTCAAAGCTATTTGTTCATGAATGAATATGCTGCGGGGTATATGACGATTACCAACGATGGTGTGATGATTTTCTCAGCGCATCGCCTGTTCGAAGACCCTGTCGAACCATACACAATTAGCGCTTATGGTTTCTGCGATGCGGCGCCAACATCATGACTGACATCCTCAACGCCCTAGTACTCTTCGCGAACTTTGTCTTCGTCCCCGGCCTCGCCTACGGAGCACAGCTGGCCCTTGGCGCACTCGGCGTCACGCTGATCTTTGGCATCCTGCGGTTTTCCAACTTCGCCCATGGTGACACGATGGCGTTCGGGACGATGGTGACGATCCTTGTCACATGGTGGTTCCAGTCGATGGGGATAAGTTTCGGGCCGCTGCCGACGGCCCTGCTCGCCCTGCCCTTTGGTATTCTGGCAACCATCGGGATTGTCCTGATCTTCGACAAGAGCGTCTATAAATTTTACCGCGCACAGAAATCGCCGTCGATTGTGTTCGTCATGGCCTCCGTCGGGGTGATGTTTGTGATGAACGGGATCGTGCGCTTTATCATCGGACCGGACGATCAGCGCTTCGGCGATGGCGAGCGGTTCATCATCCGCGCCCGCGATTTCAAGGAGTGGGCCGGGCTGGACGAAGGTCTGGCGCTGCGGACATCGCAGGGGCTGACCATCGTCATCGCGGTGATCGTTGTTGCTGCCTTGTTCTGGTTCCTGCAGAAATCCCGCACTGGCAAAGCGATGCGGGCCTATTCGGACAACGAAGATCTAGCGCTGCTGTCGGGGATCAACCCTGACCGGATTGTCATGATCACTTGGATATTGGCCGCGGCTTTGGCAACGATTGCCGGAGTGCTGTATGGCCTCGACAAAAGCTTCAAGCCCTTCACCTATTTCCAGCTGCTGTTGCCGATTTTCGCCGCGGCTATCGTTGGCGGCATTGGCAGTCCGGTTGGGGCAATTGCCGGTGGGTTTGTGATTGCTTTTTCCGAGGTCACGATCACCTACGCCTATAAAAAATTCCTCGTCTATCTGGTGCCGGAAAGCTGGGCGCCTGACGGATTGGTGCAGTTGCTCTCTACCGACTATAAATTTGCCGTCAGTTTCGTGATCCTTGTGCTGGTGCTGCTGATCCGGCCAACGGGTATCTTCAGGGGGAAAGTGATATGACGCGCAATCTTGCCCTGTTTGGCGCGATGTTCGCCGCGCTTGCCATCGTTGGTTTCACTCAAAGCTGGTCAGTTTCGCTGGCGATCCTGAATCTATGCCTGATCTCGGCCGTCATGGCCTTGGGCGTAAACATTCAGTGGGGATATGCCGGGCTGTTCAATGTCGGGATCATGGGATTCACGGCGCTGGGTGGACTGGCCGCCGTGCTGGTTTCGCAACCGCCTGTCGTTGACGCGTGGAAGGCAGGAGGCGCGGGGATCGGGCTCAGCCTGCTGGCGCTGCTCGGCACCGTCGCGGCGGCAATATTCGTGCGCCGACAAGTTACCGGGCGTTGGCGCAATCTGGCAGTACTGGTGACAGTCATCGTTGGCTATTTCCTGATCCGCAGCGTGTTTGATCCGGCGACTGATGCGATCGAAGCAACAGACTCCGCCAAGACCGGCTATCTTGGCGGGATGGGGCTACCGATCATCTTCTCGTGGCTGGTGGGCGGGCTGTTTGCCGGGGCCGCCGCATGGTTGATCGGAAAGATCGCGTTGGGACTGCGGGCGGACTATCTGGCGATTGCGACGCTGGGAATTTCGGAAATCGTGATCGCCATCATCAAGAACGAGGATTGGTTAGCGCGCGGCGTCAAGAATGTCTCGGGCCTGTCGCGCCCCGTGCCGTTGGAAATCAATCTGCAACAATCCGAATGGTTCCTGTCGCTGGCCAATACGCTGGGCGCGGACCCGATTACCTTCTCGTCCATCTATGTCCGGCTGTCCTATGCCATCCTGTTCGCGATTGTCCTGCTGGTGATCCTCTGGCTTTCCGAACGGGCACTGAAATCTCCGTGGGGGCGGATGATGCGGGCCATTCGTGACAATCGCGATGCCGCCGAAGCGATGGGCAAAGACGTCACCCGCCGCCATTTGCAGGTGTTTGTGCTGGGCTCGGCGGTCGTCGGAATCGCGGGCGCGATGCTGACAACGCTTGACGGGCAATTCACGCCGGGCACCTATCAGCCACTTCGCTATACTTTCCTGATCTGGGTGATGGTGATTGTCGGGGGGTCCGGTAATAACTGGGGCTCTGTCCTTGGCGGTTTCCTGATCTGGTTCGTCTGGGTGGAGGCAGAACCCGCCGGGCGTTGGCTGATGGAAACCTTGTCCGGTGGCCTGTCCGACGGTGCACTGAAATCCCATCTGCTGGATGCCGGGCCACATATGCGACTGGTCGTCATGGGGCTGATCCTGCTGCTGGTCCTGCGATTTAGCCCGCGCGGTCTGATCCCGGAGAAGACCGGGCGATGATCATCGACTGGGACAAAGCCTATGACAATAGCGGCGCGGTGCTCGGGTCGGACGCCTTTGGTCCGAAATGGGAGGCGGAAGCTGCCGCCTATCGCGATACCGCATCCTTCACCACCATTTCGACAGGACCGCATGCGCGCGAACAGATGGATATTTTCTGGCCCGAGGGCACACCGAAGGGGCTGGTGTTTCATATTCATGGTGGCTACTGGCGCTCGCGCGAGCCGCGGCTCTGGTCGCATCTGGCACTGGGGGCGGTCAGCCGGGGCTGGGCCTTTGCGATGCCGGGTTACACATTGTGCCCGGAGGTGAGGATCGCAGATATCACCCGACAAATTCAGTCAGCGCTGGACGTTGCCGCGGAACAGGTGCCCGGACCCATCCGGATATCCGGCCATTCGGCCGGTGGGCATCTGGCAGCGCGGATGGCGTGTGAGGATGTGTCGCTGACCTGTTGGGACAGGGTCCAGCGGATTGTGCCGATCAGTGGTGTGTTCGATTTGCGACCGCTGATCCACACAGCGATGAACGCAGATTTCCGCATGTCCCTGAACGACGCTGAAGCGGAAAGCCCTGCCCTGAAACCTCCGAAACCGGGACCATCGCTTGTGGCATGGGTCGGTGCATCGGAGCTGCCGGAGTTTGTACGGCAGAATGCGTTGCTGGCAAATATCTGGAGCCCGTTCCTCGACACATCTGCCGTCAATGCCCCCGGAGACAACCATTTCACGGTAATCGAAGGAATGGCAAATTCGGACGATCCGCTGACCGAAGTGATTGCAGGGGATTGACGCAGGTCAAGGACTACACAATTAAGGGATGGAAGGATTTCCCGTAACCTCTGAAAGGGAGAATTATGAAAACCGTCGAAGACCGCGAAAAACAACTCCGCGCCCGTTTGTCCGAACTGGACAAGCATATGCACGAAATCGAGGATCAGCTCGATGAACCCGCCGACAAGGATGTCGAAGAACGCGCCGTTGAACGCGAACTCGATGAGGTGCTGGAAGGCATCGGAAATGTGGAAATGCACGAGGCTCAGGCAATTAACGCAGCGCTGGATCGTATCTCCGCCGGGGAATATGGCTACTGCGTGGAGTGCGGGGAAAAGATAAGCGAAGAACGCCTCGACGCTGTTCCCTACGCGCCTAAATGCGCGAAATGCGCAGCCTGATATGCCATTCGAAGACCTCAAAGTCCGCCTCGCCCTGCTGCTGGAGCAAATGACCCATCAGCCCGAGGATTGGCACGAAGCCCAGGAAACCATCCGCGAAGAAATCTCCGAGTTGCGTGCACAAGGCCTGACGCCGCCCGCTGATCTGGTTAAGCTTGAAGAAGAGCTGGAAGAGCGCCTGAATCTGCCGAAACGCTGATGTCCGATACGCCGGAACTTTCCCGCGTTATTACTCTGCCGATGCTGGTCCTTTACGGGCTGGGAATCACAATCGGGGCCGGTATCTATGTCCTGATCGGGCAGGCGGTGGCTCAGGCCGGAACCTATGCGCCCATGTCGTTTCTGCTGGCAGCGTTGGTGATGCTGTTCAGCGCCGGGACATTTGCAGAATTTTCCGGACGTATCCCGCAAGCTGCCGGAGAGGCGGTCTTCGTTCAGGCCGGATTTCAGTCGAAAATCCTGACCGTGCTGACCGGTGGAATTATTATCCTGTCAGCGATTGTTGCCGCATCGACAATTGCGCTTGGCGGTACGGGATATATCGTCGCCTTGACCGGCTGGAACGCGCAAATCACCGTCGGGATTGTCATCGCCATTATGGGACTGATTGCCATCTGGGGCATCCGGGAATCTGTAATGTTTGCGGGGCTTTTCACCATATTGGAGGTGCTTGCACTGATCGTCATCATCGCGGCCGGGTTCTGGCAGTCCCCGGACATGATATCGCGATTGGGCGAAGTTGTGCCCCCGCTTACCGAGGGAACAGCCTATTCCGCGGTTTTTATCACCAGTCTGATCGCTTTTTTCGCCTTCATTGGCTTTGACGATGTCGTCAATCTGGTTGAGGAAACCAGAGATCCGGTACGCATTATGCCCAAGGCCATCGGATGGACCTTGCTATTGGCAACCCTGCTTTACTTCCTCGTGGCTCTCGTGGCGGTTCTGGCTGTCCCGCGAGAGGCGTTGATCACCTCCGACGCGCCAATCAGCGTGATGTATGGCAGTCTGACCGGCGTGTCACCCGTGCTGGTCAGCCTGATTGCGATAGTCGCAACCCTGAATGGTGTGATCATTCAAATCGTGATGGCTGCACGGGTCGTCTATGGCATGGCAAAGAAGGGCAAACTTCCCGCAAAACTTGCCGAGGTTAACGCCAGAACCCATACGCCGGTCTTGGCAACAATCCTGATCACGGCAGCTTCAATCCTTCTGGCGCTGTTCTTCCCATTGGCGCAACTAGCCGAATGGACAACGATGCTGATCCTGATCGTGTTTGCCGTGGTGAATGCGGCCCTTGTCATGCTGAAGATCAAACGGATACCCGCACCAGAGGGAGTTTTCACTGTCGGTATCTATGTTCCAATTCTCGGGTTTTTCACCTGCGTGATCTGGATAATCGGACCCATTATTTTACGGTTTACTCAGTAAGCTATGTCAGGATTTTTCGGCAGAGTTAAGCTTGACGGCTAACAATCTGAAGTTGTAGTATCTCGCGATTTTGCAACTATAATTATATTTCACCGAATGGATCAGGTTAGCATGCTTATTATACGAATAAGTGACGAGTACGCGGTAACAGGACAAATCCACCCTGACGACGTACCGGCAATCAAACTGGCCGGGTATCGTGTTATCATGTGCAATCGCCCGGACGGTGAAACAACGGATCAACCGCCCGCAAAAGTTATTGAAAAAGCAGCAAAAACCCACGGTATCAGATTCTACCATATTCCCATCGGGAACGCTGGAATCGGCATAGAAACCCTAAGCGGATTTTCCAGAATCGTGAAGAAAGGCGAGTTCCCGGTTCTGGCCTATTGTCAGACTGGCGGACGGTGCAAACGCCTGTTGGAAGCGTTTCACGCTTAAGCTGTCAGCCCTTCTGGTTCCGGCAAACCATTTGTGCGGCAACAGGCCGTAAGTGTGTTCGCCAGCAGGCAGGCAATTGTCATGGGACCAACTCCGCCGGGCACCGGTGTGATTGCGCCCGCAACCTCGCTGGCGCTGGCGAAATCGACGTCACCGACCAACCGGGTTTTGCCCTCGCCTCGTTCTGGCGCGGGGATGCGGTTGATACCAACATCAATGACCGTTGCCCCGGGTTTGACCCAGTCTGCGGTGACCATTTCCGGGCGTCCAACCGCGGCGACGAGAATGTCTGCATTCCTGCAAACAGCTTCGATATCTTTGGTACGCGAGTGCGCAATTGTGACCGTCGCACTGTCACGCAGCAACAAGTTCGCCATCGGCTTGCCGACCAGGTTCGATCGCCCGACGACCACCGCATTCAGTCCCGACAGGGATCCGTGTTGTTCGCGCAGCATCATCAGGCAGCCAAGCGGCGTGCAGGGGGCCATGGTTTTCTGACCGGAAATGAGACGCCCCGCATTCAGAATGTGAAGTCCGTCCACATCCTTGTCGGGCGAGATCCGCGCGACGATTTTTTCTTCGCTCAGGTGATCGGGCACCGGAAACTGGCACAGGATGCCATGTACAGCCGGGTCGGCATTCAGTTGGTCGATCAGAGCTAAAAGCTCGTCCTCAGGCGTGTCGGCGGGCAGTTTATGTTCGAAACTGTTCATCCCGACTTCAACGGTCTGCGTGCCTTTGTTGCGGACGTAGACCTGACTCGCCGGGTCCTCGCCAACCAGCACAACGGCCAATCCCGGAGTGATGCCGTGAACGTCTTTCAGCCGGTCAACATGGGTGGCAACCTTGGCCCGGACCTCGGCTGCAAATGCTTTACCGTCGATGATTTTCGCGCTCATGGGAACTCCTTAGAACAGGCCTTCGATCTGGCCGTCATCATTTAGCATAATCGCCTCGGCGGCGGGAACCCTTGGCAAGCCCGGCATGGTCATGATCTCGCCGCAGATGACGACGATGAACCCGGCGCCGGCGGACAGGCGAACCTCGCGGATCGGGACGGAATGGCCGGTTGGTGCTCCGCGCAGTTCCGGATCCGTCGAGAAGCTATATTGCGTTTTCGCCATACAGACGGGCAGGTTCCCGAACCCGGCATCCTCCCACTGTTTCAGCTGCGCGCGGACTTTCTTGTCCGCGATAGCCTCGTCCGCACGGTAGATGCGTTTGGCGATGGTCTGGATTTTCTCCATCAATGGCATGTCATCGGGGTAAAGCGGTGCAAACTGGGCGGTATTACTATCAGCAACCTCCGCCACACGTTTAGCAAGGTCCAGTGCCCCCTTCGAACCATCTGCCCAATGTTTGGAAACGATGGCTTCGGACCCGTGCGATTTCACGTAATCCTTGATCGCGGCTATCTCGTTGTCTGTATCCTTGACGAAATGGTTGATGGCGACGACCACCGGAACGCCGAAGGATTTCAGGTTCTCGATATGACGGCCGAGGTTCGGGCAGCCTTTTTTCACGGCATCGACATTTTCCGCATCGAGGTCAGCCTTAGCCACACCACCATTCATTTTCATCGCCCGAACCGTGGCGACCAGCACCACCGCGTCAGGGGCGATCCCGGCTTTGCGGCATTTGATATTCATAAATTTCTCGGCACCCAGATCCGCGCCAAACCCGGCCTCCGTCACGACGTAATCCGCCAGCTTCAGGGCCGTTTTTGTCGCCACGACCGAATTACAGCCATGCGCGATATTCGCGAATGGACCACCATGAACAAAGGCCGGATTGTTTTCCAGTGTCTGGACAAGGTTGGGTTGCATCGCCTGCTGCAGCAGCACCGTCATGGCGCCGTCAGCCTTTATGTCGCGGCAATAGATCGGCGTGCGGTCACGGCGGTAAGCAACAATAATGTCGCCAAGGCGGCTTTGAAGGTCGGCAAGATCGGTTGCGAGGCACAGGATCGCCATGACCTCGGACGCTACCGTGATATCGAACCCGGTTTGGCGCGGAAAGCCGTTGGTGACCCCACCCAGCGACGTCACGATATCGCGGAGCGCCCGGTCGTTCATGTCCATCACACGACGCCAAACCACGCGGCGCTCGTCAATTTCCAGTTCGTTCCCCCAATAGATATGGTTGTCGATCATCGCGCTCAACAGATTGTGGGCTGACGTGGTCGCATGGAAATCGCCGGTGAAATGGAGGTTCATTTCCTCCATCGGGACAACCTGGGCATAGCCACCACCCGCAGCACCGCCTTTCATCCCGAAACAAGGGCCGAGCGAGGCCTCGCGTATACATATCATCGCATTCTTGCCGATCGCATTCAGCGCATCGCCAAGGCCAACGGTGGTTGTTGTCTTACCTTCGCCAGCCGGGGTCGGATTAATTGCGGTTACAAGAATCAGTTTGCCGTCGGGCTTGTCCGCTTGTGCCGCGATGAAATCTGCGGACACTTTGGCCTTGTCATGACCGAACGGCAACAGGTCGTCCGACGGTATTCCAAGTTTATTTCCAATGTCTTGGATCGGCTTTTTGTTCGCTTCACGCGCGATTTCAATGTCCGATTTATAGGCCATTCGAGCCTCCCTGATCAAAATTTCCCTATGAGTAAAGGGAAACGGTCGTTGACGCGACACCATTTTCGACATTGGAGGGGTCGTTGCCGACTTTTTGCTCTGACACAGGAAACCGGGTTTCCTGTCAGAAACAAATGTATACATTTAGCCCCGCACAATGGCGGGGCTGAATGCTTATGCGCTGGGTTCCGGCTCCATCCCGCCGTCCCGGGGCTTTTTCTTAGTCTTCGGAACGGCCGTCACCGAAGTGGTTTCCCCGCCCGAGGGTTTATCATCCTCGTCCGGTTCCTTGCGCGGCGGCAAGCCTTCAATCACCCGCGTGATTTCTGCGCCGGTTAGGGTTTCATATTCCAGAAGCCCCTGCGCCATCCGTTCCAAATCCTCACGCTGTTCCGTCAGGATGCGCTTGGCGGTTTCATAGCCTTCGTCAACCAGACGACGAACTTCTGCGTCGATGACTTCCTGCGTCTCCGGTCCGGCATTCACACCACCACCCTGAGGGCCAAGATATGTCTGCTGCTCCGAGGAATATTCGATATTGCCCAGCTTGTCAGACATCCCGAATTTGGTCACCATCGCGCGGGCGATTTTGGTCACCTGCTGGATGTCGGACATCGCACCCGAGGTCACGTTATCCTCGCCAAAGATCATTTCTTCGGCCACCTTACCGCCCATCGCCATCGCGATTTGTGACTTGTATTTGGTCTTGGTGACCGACAGCTGATCACGCTCCGGCAGGCTTAGCACCAGACCCAGCGCACGACCGCGCGGGATGATGGTCGCCTTATGGATCGGGTCATGCTGCGGGACGTTCAGCCCGACAATCGCGTGCCCGGCCTCGTGATAGGCGGTCAGCTTTTTCTCATCTTCGGTCATTACCATGGAACGGCGCTCAGCCCCCATCATGATCTTGTCCTTGGCTTTTCGAAATCGCTCATGGTCAGGAACCGTTTGCCGGTCCGGGCCGCCCAGAGCGCTGCCTCGTTCACAAGGTTGGCAAGGTCAGCGCCCGAGAACCCCGGTGTTCCGCGGGCAATGATCCGCAGGTCCACATCCGGCCCCAGCGGCGTCTTGCGCGCATGCACTTCGAGGATTTTCTGACGGCCCTTGATGTCCGGGTTCGGCACCTGCACCTGACGGTCGAAACGACCCGGACGCAACAGCGCAGGGTCTAGGACGTCAGGACGGTTGGTCGCCGCGATGATGATCACACCTTCGTTGGCGTCAAAGCCGTCCATTTCCACCAGCAACTGGTTGAGGGTCTGTTCGCGTTCGTCATTCCCGCCGCCATAGCCGGCGCCGCGATGACGGCCAACGGCGTCAATCTCATCGATAAACACGATACATGGGGCATTTTTCTTCGCCTGTTCGAACATGTCGCGGACACGGCTTGCACCAACACCGACAAACATTTCAACAAAATCGGAACCCGAGATGGTGAAGAAGGCTACACCCGCCTCCCCCGCAATCGCGCGGGCGAGCAGCGTTTTACCAGTGCCCGGAGGGCCAACCAGCAACGCACCTTTGGGAATCTTGCCGCCAAGGCGCGAGAATTTCTGCGGATCGCGGAGGAATTCGACAATCTCCTCCAGCTCTTCCTTGGCTTCGTCAATACCGGCGACGTCGTCAAACGTGACACGGCCCTGACGCTCTGTCAGCATTTTGTGTTTGGATTTGCCAAAGCCCATCGCGCCGCCTTTGCCGCCACCCTGCATCCGGTTCATGAAGAAAATCCAGACACCGATCAGCAGCAGGAACGGCAACCACATGCCCAACAGGGTCAGGACCCCGGACTGTTCCTGCGGCGCGGCTTCGATGGAAACACCGGCATCACGCAGGTCTTCGACAATTTCCAACCCCGAGGGTTTCACCGTCTGCAGGACCTGATTGCCGGAATGGATATAGATCATCTCTCCGTCTAATTCGACGGACTGGACTTGCCCTGCCTCTACCCGATCAAGAAAATCGGTGAAGCTGATCGTCTGCGCAGACGATGTCGATCCACTGTTAAAGATATTGAACAGCACGACAAGAAGGAAAAGCAATATCGCCCAAAAGGCTAGGTTTCTGCCATTGCCCACGGCACGGCCTCCCATAGAAATTTCAGTTAACGACTCGGTGTCGCGTCAATAGAGTAACATAGGCGTATGTTTCACAGATTCAACGCGGCAAATCCACATCCTGCAGAATATCGCGATCACATTTTAACTTACATTGCCAACCATTGTCGAATCCGGCCAAAGGAGCGGCGATCACATTGTCGCCAGACCATAATGTAGGAGTCGTTAACAAAGCCTCTCTGGCTGATCCGGACTCGCGCCAGTCGGGGCATTGAGACAGGCCCTCTTCGCCCAGCGCTGCGATATATTGATCGGTATCAGTATCCCCGAAACACTGCCAACGATGATCCCAGAGGGGCGTTGTTACAGGACCTGGCCCCGCGGTTTTTCCGGGTTCCCGACGGATGATGAAATCATCTTGGTCGGTGCGCATAAGACAGCCCTGAACCGTCAGGGTGCTGACCTCTCCGGTCAGAAACGGCGCCAGCGTGTCATAGCGCGGTGGATAGTCAGCGCCAGACATCCACAGTATGACCTCGTTCAATAGCCGACGTTGCTGTTCGTGGGGATATTCTGTGAAAATCTTGCGATTGATCCGAACCTCGCCGTCGGCACGGATTTGCAGCGCCGCTTTCGCCAGACGCCTGACCGACCAGTCGAGCGCAACATTGGCATCCGCCAATCGTTGAGACGTATCAGCAATTGCCTTCGCATCAATCCCGACTTCCGCCAGCTGCACCAATGCCTGACGCATCTTCACGCGACCGAAATCTGTATTCTGATTGCTTGGATCTTCGAACCAGTCGATCTTTTGGTGACGAAGGTAGGCGCGTAGTGTCTCGCGTTCTGTCGATAGGAGGGGTCGGCGCCAGTGGATGCCGTTGATGGCAACGTCGCTGCGCATGGCTGCCAGACCCGCGATCCCTGACCCTCGCGCCAGTCGGAGAAAGAAATTCTCTGCCTGATCATTCAGCGTATGACCTGTCACAACATGTGTGACCCCGGCGCTGATTGCCCAGTCGGTGATAAGGTCCCGTCGGGCTTTGCGTGCCTCTGCCTGAATATTCCCGGTCAGCTCCCCATGTGCCCAGCGAAGCACGGCGTGATCCACTGACCAGTCCGCACATATTCCGGCAACGCTCTCTGCCTCTGCTGCGCTCTCGGCGCGCAGGGCATGATCCACCGTCACTGCTTTGACATCACGGATAGCCGACAGAATGTGCAATAACGCAAGGGAGTCCCCTCCGCCGGAGACGGCGACAGCAAGCTTTCCTTCGGGGATATCCGCAACCGCGTCAGCGACCGTTCTGATCACATCAGAATACGGGTCGCTCACGGGCAGTTCATAGCCTGTTTCTGTTCTGCGATGCGCGGGCCAAGATCAGATACCCGTTCCGGATACCGGACATTGATTTCGTTCAATGTCAGACAGGCCTGTTCGATTTGCTGCAACTGACCGAGGCTGACGGACAGTTCCAACAGGGACTCTGCCGCCAAAGGTCCGGACGGGGCGCCGCTGAAACTGTCAAGGAAGCTACGCGCTGCTCCACCCCAATCCTGCAAACCTGCCAGCGCATGACCACGCAGATATTGCGCCTCGCTGGTCAGGGGGCCGCCGGGATAGGTGGCGATGAAGCTGGAAAAGCCTTCTGCCGCGCGGGAATAATCCTGCGCGTCAAGCGCCTCGCGTGCCAGATTGAAGCTTTGCTGTTCGTTGGTTGCAAGCTGAAGGTCCGTGCTGACATCTGCCGGCTCGGTCCCGCCGAGCGGCACCGGATCGCCGAGGGCTGTTGGATCACCACCTTCCAGTTCGGTCAGGCGGAATTCAATATCACCGACGCGGGTCGTTGCATCATTGGTAATCTGGTTGATCCGGAATTGCGCCGTTTCGATCCGGTTCATGGCATCCGCCAACTGGGTTTCCAGCGCATTGAGCCGCTGCAAAAAAGTGCCAACCTGTTCCTGGGGAACGCCGCCATTACCGCTGGTCTGCAATTCGTTCCGCAATTGCGCCATCTGTTCGGTCAGAAGCGCAACCTCGCGGCGCAAATCTTCCAGCGTTTGGTTTTGTGCGAATGTCGGGGTGGCAAAAACCACCACTCCGACAAGCATCCAACTGATTACCCTGCGCATGGTTCCCCCGAAAACAGATTACACGGACGGGCCGTTGGTGACGATGGTCACGGCACGACGGTTCTGCGACCAGCAGCTTTCGCTGGAACAGACCGCGAGCGGGCGTTCCTTGCCATAGCTGATGATGCTGATCCGGCTATCTGCAACCCCTTGGCTGACAAGATAGGCACTGACCGCATTTGCGCGTTTTGCACCGAGCGCCACGTTATATTCCCGTGTGCCCTGCTCATCTGCGTGACCTTCAATCAGGATGGTGATGCCCGGGTTCTGGTTCAGCCATGCAGCCTGTTGATCCAGAATAGCCAGAGCCGTTGGTGTCAGAGTTGACTGGTCAACTTCGAACAACACGGTGTCACCGATGGTCTGCTGGAAATAGGCCAGCGAAGATTCATCAATCGGCCCACCAGGTGTTCCGTTTGGATCTGTGCCGCCGCCAAACAGACCGCCGGTGTTGGAGCAAGCGGAAACCGCAAGCATCGCCACCACGGCAGCTGATTTTGTTAGGATGTTCATGCTCTTTCCTCGTTTTTCTTTTGACTATATCACGTTTGTATTCACCGCGAAATGGGCTTCTATGGCAGTAGGCCAGACCATGCCGGATCAGACGCGAATCCCGGTGTCGGAATCTGGCGCAGATTGCGTCCTGTCAGGTCAATGGAATAAAGCTGCGGTGCGCCATCTGCCCCCGCGCTTTCACGGAAGAACATCAACACGCGGCCATTGGGTGCCCATGTTGGACCTTCGTCCAGGAAACTGGCTGTCAGAAGCTGTTCGTTGGACCCATCCACACGCATGACACCAATATGGAACCGCCCGCCACTGATTTTGGTAAAGGCGATCATATCGCCACGCGGTGACCAGACCGGCGTGCCGTAGCGGCCCGATCCGAAACTGATCCGGCGCGGTTCCCCACCCGTGACCGGCATCACATAGAGCTGCTGGGTGCCGCCGCGGTCGCTTTCAAACACAATCTGCGTTCCGTCGGGCGAGAAGCTCGCCGCCGTGTCAATCGCCGGGCTGGTGGTTAGCTGCGTCATGTTGCCCGACGCAATGTCCAGCAGAAACAGGTCGGTATTCGCGCCTGACGTCTGTGACAACACAATCTTGGTGCCATCCGGTGAATAGCGGGGGGCAAAGGATGACCCTGTCAACTGGTCAAACGTCCGGCTTTGCAATGTATCGAGATTGAGGATGTAAATCCGAGGTGCCCCAGAGACGTAACTGGTATAAAGCACGTCACGGTTATTGGGCGAGAAACGCGGCGCCAGCACAATGGTGCTTTCATCGGTCAGATAGCCCAGGCCGGCCCCATCATGATCCATTATCGCCAGACGTTTGCGCCGATCCCCTTTTGGGCCTGCCTCGGCGACGAAGACGATTTTACTGTCAAAATAGCCACTCTCGCCGGTCAGACGCGAATAGACAGCGTCCGCCACCTTATGCGCCATCCGTCGCCAGCTCTGGACCGAGCCGGTGAACTGAATTCCATCCCCCATCGGGGCTTGGGCGAACACATCGAACAGACGGAATTTCACCGTCAACCGGTCGCCATTCACATTCACCGCCCCAACAATCAGTGCTTCGGCATTAATCGCTTTCCAGTCGGCAAATGCGATAGGCGCGTCAAAACTGCCGATACCGGAAATATGCGCCGAACTTGGGATTTCCCGAAACAACATGGTCGAAACCAGATCAGACGCAATCACGGATCGCACATCCTGCGCCACTTGACCGGCGGCAGCGGATTCCGCGACAAAATTTGGAAGCGCCATCGGCACTGGTTCAATAACCCCGCCGGTAATGTCGATTTCCAAGGTTGGTGTCTGGGCCTTTGCGCCAATCGCGAAGACCGCAATCACCAGAATCTGGATAAGAAATGTCAGTTTATATGCTGCTCTGCTCATTTCATTTGCCTCTTATAGTTTTAATTGACTCCCACGCCGTCGCGCGGATGGAAATTCAGGATCAGGGTTACGCCGTCGGGGAATTTACCTGCGGGCAGGGGAATATTTCCTGCGCGCAAGATTGCGCGGCGCGCAGCCTCAAAGGCGATTTCGAAATCCCCTTGCGGGTTGCGCGGTGAAATCGCCCGTACATCGCTTAGGATATCCCCAGTCGGGCTCAGATCTACCTCGACCCGGACAACCAGCGTTTCGTAGTCTGGCCGTCCGATCAGGATGGACTTGTTCCAGTTGCTTTGAATTGCATCCACAATCCCACGTCGCTGGCCCGAGGACAGCTGGACATTTGTTGCGGGCGGTGTCTCTGACTCCGTCGGTTCATCAATCTGGCCCAGCAGATCGTCGATCGTGTCGTCCTCCGGTTCTTCCGCCGGGGGCTCTTCGGGTTCCGGTGTGTCGGGTTCCAGGATTTCCGCTGCTGTCTGCGCGATATTGCTTGGGCGGCGCACCGGTACTGCGGCCCGAGGCGGTGCAGCGGATTCCTCGACATCCGGCTGTGCCTCCGGCTGGATAGACGCAACCGTATCTTCTACGGTTGAGGCTTCTTCCGGCTCTTCTGCCGGTTCATCGGTGGTTTCATCCGGGGTTTGTTCTTCGATATTGCGGTCGCTCGTGGTGTTAATGTTCGGCAATGCCGGGGCCGAGAAATCTGCAACTGTCGGTGCGGATCGTGGCGGCGCGGGCGAAGATAGCGATGGAGCCGTCGACGTTCCCTCGGTTCCGACCCCGACGACCACGCTGTCCTGAATGTCGGGCGCGGGCGAAACGATCTGGTCGCTTTCCACCGCCACTTCAACGTTCAGTTGTGGCTGCAAAAGGGCGTCAAGATTAGCATCCGTGTCGCGTTCGGACGGATCCTCGGTCACATCTATTTCGGTCTGGTTCACAGCCATGGCATCATCGGGACGGGCGGCATCGTTTGCCTCCGTCGTCGGTTGAAACATTTCAGCCATTTCCGTCATCATTTCCGGTCCAACTTCCCGTAGCGAGGCTTCGTATTCTTCGACACTCAGCACGGTTACATTCGCAACCTCAGGCGGGTCCGGCGGCGGGGGATTAAGCCACGGTATGCGGAAGACCAGCAACACCAGGATTAACCCGTGCGCCGCGCCGGATATGATCGCTCCGGTCTTCATGCATGCACCACCTACTCTTCCGCGTCGGAAAGTTCCGGGCCACCGGAATCCGTCACAAGACCAATATTGTTGAACCCACCGGCATTCATTGCCCCCATGACCTGCATCACGGCTTCGTATGGGATAGCCCCGTCGGCGCGCAGAAAGACCTTGTCGTCATCACGTTCCGCCGCGATTGCCTGAAGCCGTGGGATCAGGGTGTTCAGTTCTATCTCGGTTTCCTGAATCATGACCTGGCCTTCGGCGGTCAGGGTAATGGTAAGGGGTTGCTGCTCCTCGGCCGGGAGCGGATTGGCCGCAGTTTCGGGCAATTTCACGGGCACCCCGGTGGTCAGCAGCGGTGCCGCCACCATGAAGATGATCAGCAACACCAGCATCACGTCCACAAACGGAGTGACGTTGATTTCTGACATTGGCCGCAAATTATGCCGGGACCGCCGGTTGCGCCGGCCATTGGCGCGATCAAGTGTGCTTGCCCCCATCGCCTAAACCCCCGGTCCGTCAATTTGACGGGACAGGATCAGGCCGAATTCATCGGCAAATGCTTCCCATTCGCTGGAAACACGCTCTGCGTCGCCGGACAGCTTGTTGTAAAAGATAACCGCCGGGATAGCCGCCAGCAGACCCATTGCGGTCGCCAGCAGCGCCTCTGCAATACCAGGGGCGACAACGGCGAGGTTGGTGGATTGCTGCGCCGCGATCTGTTCGAAAGAGTGCTTGATCCCCCAGACCGTGCCAAACAGGCCCACAAACGGGGAAATCGCCCCAACGGTCGCCAGGAAAGTCAGGCCCTTGTTCAGATGATCAGACGCCTTGTCCAATGCTACGGTCATAGCCCGTTCGATCCGCGCCTGCGCCCCTGCGATCATCCCGCCATCGGAGCGATGCGATTTCCGCCATTCCGACATCCCTGCCGCAAATATCCGTTCCGACGCGCTTTGCGGATTGTCGCTCAGGCGTTCATACAGCTGATCCAGCGGCTGGCCAGACCAAAACTCATCCTCGAATGCTCGGGTCTGATGTTTTGCTGACCGGTAATTGATGAATTTTTGAATAATGATTGCCCAAGACCAAAAGCTGGCCATCACCAGCGCAATCATTACCAGTTTAACTGTCAGAGTGGCCCGCATAAATTGCGCCACAAAGGAAAAATCAATCTGCTGCGCAACAGCGAGAGTATCTGCTTCCATGTCCTGCTCTTCCTGAACGAATTAATTCGCTTATTTTATGCCCAAGGCTTGAGGAAACCATAGACTGTTTTTCAGTTCAGTGCAAAAAATAGTGTGGCTTGTCACCTTCAGGTCACAAGATGTTGCAATTTCTGGCGAATTTCCGCCGGAAGCCGCGTGGGTTTCCCTTGGGCATTCATCACCGCCAGTGTCACGTCTGCCGTAAAAATCTCTTTGTTTTCAAGGCTTACGACCTGACGCATCCGCAATCGCGCCGCGCCCAGTTCGGTGATATGCGTGTGGATATCCAGTACCTCTCCAAACTTTGCAGATTGCAAGAAATCGGCATCCAGATGCCTGACTACGAAAACGATCCCGTGATCCGATTGCATCGACAGCTGATCAATCCCGGCCTCAGCCACGGCCTCGCTGCGGGCGCGTTCGATGAATTTCAGGTAGTTCGCGTAATAGACGATCCCGGCCAGATCGGTGTCTTCATAGTAAACTTTGACTTGGAATTTATGCATATTGCCTCCGGCCAGTAATGGCCGAAGGCTGTCCTATTTCAGGTGCAATTACAAGGTGATGCGGAACAGGGCGAAACCCTCTGCCCCCTCGCCCGCCGGTTCGATATTAACCCCGGGCACACTGTCAGCATAAGCGACACCCGCCGGTCCGGTTTCGAAAATCACTGTTGTGTCCGGCACCGGTGCGAAGGTCCAGTTGGCATCCGCTTTCGGGTTAATGGTGCCTTTCTCAACGATATAGCGCACGATCACGTCACGATTGGTGTCGGGTCCCTCAAAAATGATCGTGGAGCCATCCGCGCCGGGGAAATGCCCGCCACCGCCTGCGCGGTAATTGTTGGTGGCAATCACGAATTGCTGCGCCGGGTCAATCGGCGCTCCGTCATACATGAGATTCACTATCCGGTTGGAGTCGGGATTGATCGCCTCCCCGTCGCGGTTGAATTTCGGCGGCTGGGTCAGGTCGATCTGATAGGTCACCCCGTCCATGATGTCGAAATTATAGGACGGCATATCCGGGTTCAGCAGCACCTGATCCTGCCCACCGGGCGTGATCTGGTTGAAGATCGAGGCCGAGCGTTCCAGCCAGTCCTTAACCTCTGCCCCGGTGATCAGAACAGCGCGCGTGGTGTTGGGATACAGGTACAAATCCGCGACATTCTTGATCGCCACCGGTCCCGGCTGCACATCAGTGTAATATTCCGGTCCACCCCGTCCCCCGGCCTTAAACGGGGCAGCGGCGGAAAGGATCGGGATACCTTCCCATTCCGTACCCTTCATCATCTGCTCCGTATACCAGGTCTGCGCCTGGCTCACGATCTGCACGGACGGGTCGTCGGCCACGAGCGCGAAATAGGAATGCAGCGGGGCGGCGGTTTCACCAACGGCGCGACGAATATATTCCAGCGTCTCTTCGTGCACTGCTTGCGTCGCGTCGATCACCGGCTGATAATCCTCGACCAGCGCCACCGTGCCGTTGTCGCCGCGTTCGGAAATCGGCCGGGTGGAGCTTTCATGTGTGACCACGCGCCATTCCCCACCATCCAATTCAAGCATCAGGTCGATAAGACCCATATGTGAGCCCCAGAACCCGCCCATATTCGCGGGTTTGCCCTGCAAGGTGCCGTTTTCGACATTCACCATCTCGTTGGTTTCGTAATTTGCCGACGGGAACACCAGATGTGAATGCCCGGTGACCAGCGCGTCGATCCCGTCGACCCCCGCCAGCCCGACCGCGGCGTTCTCCTGCCCCTCATGCGGGGCTTCGGAGCCGATTCCGGAATGGGACAGCGCAACGATGATATCCGCACCAGCCTCCTTCATTTCCGGCACCCAGCCCTCAGCCGCCTGTACGATGTCGCGGGCGTTAAATTTGCCGGCCAGATGTTTCTGATCCCAGTTCATGATCTGCGGCGGCAGGAAGCCGATCAGGCCAACCTTGATCGCGTGGGCATTGCCATCACCATCCACAATTTCACGGTCGAGGATCACATAAGGCTTGATATGCGTCACATCGGCCCGGGCATTGGCACCAAGGCTATCAACAAAATTCGACGACACGATCGGGAAGTTCGCGCCGGCGATTACCTTGTCCATGAACTCAACCCCATAGTTGAATTCGTGGTTGCCCAGCGTCCCAGCATCGTAGCCCAGCACATTCATGCCTTGAATAACGGGGTGCAAATCGCCTTCCTTCATGCCGCGCTCATAGGCGATGTAATCGCCCATCGGGTTGCCCTGAAGGAAGTCGCCATTATCGACAAGGATCGAGTTTGTGGACTCCGCGCGCACCTCTTCAATGATGCTCGCCGTGCGCGACAGACCCAGCGCATCCACGGGCCGGTCGGCGTAATAATCGTAAGGATGCACATGCACGTGAAGGTCCGTTGTGGACAGAATACGCAAATGCGCCTGATTGCCCGCGGCCATCGCCGAGAACGGATGCAGTGCCACCATAGCACCGGTCGCCGCCCCTGTTTTCAGGAATGTGCGGCGGGAAAAAGCGTGGATTGTCATGAGATATACCCCCTGGTTGAGACCATGAACAAAGGGAATCGTTACCGTTTCAGAATGGCGATAGCGTAACACGCGTGTGACGTTTGCGCTATGTGACGTTGGGTTAGTCTGGGGAACACTGCCCCATTATAATTGTATCCCGAACATTACTTTTCTTGAATTTCATCCCAGCATGATCCACTCAGCGCTGAAATTAAGGAACATATTGTGAAACAGAACTATTCGTCCCTCAGTAAATTTCTGAGCCTTGTGCTGCGACATAAGCCAGAGGAAATCGGTATAACGCTTGATCCGAACGGCTGGACTCCGGTCGCGGATTTGCTGGTGCGAATGGCCACCGCTGGTCGAGCGATCGACATAGAAACCCTTCGGGAAATTGTCGCAAAAAATGAAAAAAAACGCTTCACCCTTTCAGATGACGGCACGCAAATTCGTGCGGCTCAGGGTCACTCGGTTCAGGTTAAGCTCGCCATTGAACAGTTAGCGCCACCAACGACCCTGTTTCACGGCACCGCAACGCGAAACATTGATTCCATTTTGGCAAAAGGACTTGTCCCAGGCTCTCGCCAACAAGTTCACTTATCCGCTGACGAAGAAACCGCGACTCGCGTAGGGATGCGTCATGGCAAACCAGTTGTATTGACGGTTGAAACTGGACGCATGCACGCTGATGGATTTGCGTTTTATCAGGCTGACAATGGAGTTTGGCTGACAGATGCCGTTCCCCCGCAATACTTGGAGGTTATTAAGTAGCAGGCGCTACATCTCCTTCAACAACGCATTCACCCGTGCAGACAGACGGATCGCGTGGCTTTCATCTTCCGCCGCGTCCGGCATGGTCTTGTCATATCCCACCCGAATCAGCGCCGCCACGACGGGGCGCACAATGGCCATGTTGTTTTCCTCGATCATACCAATCGGGCTTTTCAACATAAACGCCGCCCGTCCCCAGCACAGCATCGTCTGCGCCATCTGCGCGGTCGCGAGGGTTTGCACGGACACGGATGCCATTTCCTCGTCATAGCGTAGCAGCAGCACACTCAGCTTGATCGCGCCGTTATCATCAAACATGAAGCTGCGATATTGGTTGGCATTCTGTCCCTTCAGCCGATCCAGCACGCCGTCAAGATCAGGGATCAGATGGCCGAGGTCTGGGACGGCGGCGATCTCGTCCCAATCGGAACAGAAAAACACCAGAAAGTTTGACCCGAACTCCGGATCGGTTTCGGCCAGCTGCATATCCGCCAGCAGCGCCACCGTCTGTAAGGCATCTTTGATCGCCGATAGAGAGGCATCATCCGTCCCGAACACCACCGGCGCAATCGGGCGGCCCCAGCGGGCGAAATGATACTTGCCGTTGGTGGTGAACATATTCACCACCTGTTCGGGGCTCATACTTGTGCCGGGCATTTATTTTCCTTCGAACAGGTCCGTCTGGTCTGTGCGCACCGGCGCATCCATCCCCAGGTGCCGCCACGCCTTATGCGCCAGCATCCGCCCGCGCGGGGTGCGTTGTATCAGGCCTTGTTGCAACAGGAAAGGTTCGATGACCTCCTCGATGGCATCGCGGGCTTCGGAGAGGGCAGCGGCGATGGTTTCGACGCCGACGGGTCCGCCGCCGTAATTCTCCGCGAGCAGCCGCAGATACCGCCGGTCCGCGCCGTCAAGACCCAGATCGTCAACACCAAGCCGCGTCAGCGCCGCGTCGGCCTGCTGTTGGGTGATCCGCCCGTCGCCTTCGACCAGCGCAAAATCAACCACGCGACGCAGCAAGCGGCCCGCGATACGCGGTGTGCCACGCGAGCGTCGCGCAATCTCCCGCGCACCCTCAGCATCAGCATTCGCCCCCATCAGCCGGGACCCGCGTTCGACGATCTGCACCAGCTCGTCAACGTTATAGAATTCCAGCCGCGTCGGGATGCCAAACCGATCGCGCAGAGGGGTCGTCAGCAGCCCCAGCCGCGTTGTCGCCCCGACCAGTGTGAAAGGTTGCAGGTCAATCCGTACGGTCCGCGCCGCAGGTCCCTCGCCGATCACCAGATCCAGCTCGAAATCCTCAAGCGCGGGATAGAGAACCTCCTCCACAGCCGGATTCATGCGGTGGATTTCGTCGATGAACAGCACGTCGCGTTCATCCAAATTCGTCAGGATCGCCGCGAGATCACCAGCCTTGGCCAGCACCGGACCGGAGGTCATCCGGAAATTCACTCCCAGCTCCCGCGCCATGATCTGCGCCAGCGTGGTTTTGCCCAGACCCGGCGGCCCGTAGAACAACGTGTGATCCATCGCCTGCCCGCGCTGCTTGGCGCTTTCGACGAAGACCCGCAGGTTGGCGCGCGCCTCCGCCTGCCCGATAAATTCGTCGAGCGTTTGGGGGCGAAGTGCGCGATCAATATCGGCGGGCTGTTCTTCGGGGCGCAAATCGGGATCAGGTTCCATCGCCTACCCTTTCGGCGCCAAAAGCCGCAGCGCGGCGCGGATCAGGGCGGTGGCATCGGCATCCGGCATCTCGCCCGAGGTCTGTGCCACAGCGGATGCCGCATCGCCCTGCTGATAACCAAGGTTCACCAGCGCCGACAGCGCATCCGCCTGTGCGGCGGCTGATCCGTCAGTCACGACAGGCTTTGACACAGCTTTAATCGAAGGTTCGATGACGACGCTGTCGTCAGCCTCTGCCGCCTGCGCCCCGCTGGCGCCCAGCGCCATGATGTCAGGGGCTTTATTCTTCAGTTCCAGCACCACGCGCTGCGCGATTTTCGGCCCGATCCCCTGAGCGGATTTGATGGCATTCACGTCGCCCAACGTAATCGCCCGACCGGTGCCCTCCGGCCCCAGCGTGCCAAGGATCGCCAGCGCCGCCTTGGCCCCGACGCCCTGTACCGTTATCAGCAACCGATGCCATTCGCGTTCGGCTATGGTCGGGAATCCGTAAAGCTGCATCAGATCCTCGCGCACCACCATCTCGGTATAAAGTGAAACCATGCCCCCCACGGCGGGCATCGTTGCCAGCGTGCGTTCGGAACAGTAAACCAGATAGCCCACCGTGCCCGTGTCGATCAGCACGTGATCCGCGGCGCGATAATCCAGCCGCCCTGTGACTTTGCCGATCATCCGGCCCTCGCAATCGCGGCGTCGAGCTTGCCCGCAAAGCGCGCGTGGTGGGCGTGGCATAAGGCAATCGCCAGCGCGTCGGAGGCATCCGCCCCTGCGATCTCCACCCCCGGCAGTTGCATCCGTACCATATGTTCGACCTGTTTCTTGTCCGCGTGTCCAACACCCACGACGACCTTTTTCACCGCGTTCGGCGAATACTCCGCGACAGGCAAGCCGCGCTGCGCTGGCACCAAAAGGATTGCGCCCCGCGCTTGGCCGAGCTTCAGCGTTCCCGCGCCGTCCTTATTGACGAAGGTTTGTTCAATTGCCGACGTCTCAGGCGCATATTCTGTAAAAATTGCGTTCAGCTGATCGAACAGGCTGGACAGGCGATAGGCCAGCTCCGTCCCTTCGGACTTGCAAACACCGTTCGCCACATGCGTCAGGCGCGAGCCGTCAACATCCACGATGCCCCAGCCGGTCCGTCGCAATCCCGGGTCAATGCCTATAACGCGCATACTGCTCTCGCTTTTTTATTAGCGATAGCACGAAACGAGAACATCTTCCAAGCGAAGATTAGCTTTTCTTCCCATATGCCAACCGATATGCCAGTCCAACGCCGCCAGCACCGCCGATGATATTGCCCAGCGTCACCCAGAAAAGATTGCCCGCCATACCGGGGATATCCGTCGTCACCCCGGCTAAGAACCCTTGCGGGATCAGGTACATATTGGCGATGGAGTGCTCCAACCCCAGCATCACGAAACTGGCAATCGGCCAGATGATGGAGAGGATCTTGCCCACAACGGTCCGCGCTGCCAGTGCCAGCCAGACCGCAAGGCAGACGAAAATGTTACATAAAATGGCGCGGATCAGTGCCTCATCCCAAGGTAAGGTCAGCTTTCCGGCGGTGATCTTCATCGCCGTTTCACTGGCCCCGTCCAACACGCCGGAATAAGCGAAAAGAACGGCCATTCCAATCGCGCCAACAAAGTTCCCAACATAGACAATCCCCCAGGCGCGACCCATCTCGGCAACCGAGATTTTCCGGTCCACTACCGCGATAATCATCAGCGCATTGCCGGTAAAAAGCTCCGCCCCGGCGATCACCACCAGTATCAGCCCCAGCGAGAACACGATCCCGCCAAGGAACCGCGCCGGACCAAACCCGGGCGTCGTGCCGGTCATGACCATTGTGTAAGCCGCCGCACCCATCGCGATGAACGCGCCCGCCAGCACCGCCAGCGTGAACATTTGCACCACTCCCAGCCGCGCCTTAGCGATCCCGGCGTTTTCGACCAGCGTTTCGATCTCGGCAGGTTTGTAGGCATCTATGCCTGTTGGATGATCCGTCATTCTGTCCCCTTTTTACGTGCCATCAATAGCAGCGAACTGTCGCATGTCTTTGATTGAGGTCAAAGCCGAAATGACGACATTATTCTGCTGTTAATGAGCTATGCAAAAATTGCATGAGGACTATGCAAAACCATCTGTTGTGGAATTCAAAGGACGGGACTACATGCGCGCTGCAAACGTAATGATCAGATTAATGGAGGAGCCAAATGGCCAACATCGAAACCACTCGCGCGCTGCCGTTCGGCGCTATTTCAACCTACAAAGCTGTGTCTTTTGTAGATGGCATTGTCGCCCGTATCCGCGCGTATTCCAACGCTCGTCGCACTGCAATCGAGCTGTCCAAATTGTCGGACGCTCAGCTGCACGATATCGGCATCACACGCGGTGATATCCGCAACGTATCGAACGTCGTGAACTTCCTCTGATTTTCAAATCAGAGAGACGCTTTCCAAGCCGCCCATCGGGCGGCTTTTTAGTTTCGGATCAGTGTCAGTGTGGTCCATTCGCCGATCACACGTTTGGCCATACGATTGAACCCATGTCCGCGATAGACGGATTCAACCCCCAGCGCCTGACGATTCAGGATACCTGACAAAATAATGACCGTGCCCGGGGCGGAATGCAGCGCCATATCCGGTGCCAGTCGTTTCAGAGGGTTGGCGAGGATATTGGCGAAGATCAGATCAAATGGCGCGCGCTCCCGGATACGGTCACTGCGAAAGCCAACCGCCGTGCAGGTTGCCACGCGGTGGCGCAATCCATTCGCCGCCACATTCGCCCGCGCCGTCATCTCCGCCACCGGATCGATATCGGACGCAATCGCCCGGCACGGCCAGACGGAGGCTGCCGCCATCGCCAGCACGCCCGTGCCGCTGCCGATATCGGCCACGTTCGTCGCGACATAGCCCTTGGTGACCAAATCATCGAGCGCCATCAGGCACCCTTGAGTGGTTCCATGATGGCCAGTGCCGAATGCCATTGCGGCCTCGATCTCCAGCCCGATCTTATTGGATGGGATCACGTCGCGATCATGGCCGCCGTAAACGACGAACCGTCCAGCAGGCACAGGTGTCAGCTCGCGCCGCACCTGGCTGACCCAATCCCGGTCCTCGACCTTCGACACGGCAAACGGTTTAGCGTCGTGTATGACGGCCAGCAGCGCCAGACCGGCCTCGTCCGGGCGACCGGTGAAATAGCCGCCGACCTCCCAAATGCCAGAGCCATCTTCGACCTCAAACACCCCTACACCGATTGGTGCGGGGTCCAGACGCTCCATCAATTCGCCCAGCATCTCTGCCTGCGCCTTGCCGTTAAGCGTCGTCAGTGCGGTGTAGGTGGTCATATAGCTCTCCTTCCCGCAGGCGGATATTGCCGCCTGCAGAAAAGGTCAAGCCGTCAGGCCGATCGGGCAGGTCACACCCGTGCCGCCAAGGCCGCAATATCCGGCGGGATTTTTCGCCAGATATTGCTGGTGGTAATCCTCGGCATAATAGAATTCCGGCGCGGGGAGGATCTCGGTTGTGATCTGGCAATAGCCTTTGTCCGCCAACCGTTCCTGAAACGCAGCCTTCGTCGTTTCCGCTGACACCTTCTGTGTATCCGAGAACGTGTAAATGCCGGAGCGATACTGCGTCCCCATATCATTCCCCTGCCGCATGCCTTGCGTCGGGTCATGCCCTTCCCAGAAGACCTTCAGCAGCTCTTCGTAGCTGATCTTGGATGGGTCAATGACAACCTGCACAACCTCGTTATGCCCGGTTCGCCCGCTGCAAACTTCTTCGTAGGTTGCATTCGGCGTATAGCCACCGGCATAACCAACCGCCGTCACCCACACGCCGGGCAGCTGCCAGAATTTACGCTCCACGCCCCAGAAACAGCCCATCCCAAACATGGCGAACTCTGCGCCCTCGGGATACGGCCCCTTCAATGGGTTGCCATTGACGAAGTGATGCGTTTCGGTCGGGATCGGATCGGCGCGGCCGGGCAATGCATCCGCCGCTGCGGGCATTTCAGATTTCTTGCGGGAAAACAGCATAAAGGCCTCCTATCGGTTGGGAGGAAAGTAACCCTTCCATCCGCTCCCGCCAAGAGGCCTTCACCCTTGTTTGATCAGGCGTAACTCACGACTTCGAATTCGACCCCGTCATCATCATGGAAATAGAACCGCCGCCCGGGTTCATAATCGGCATGCGAATGGGTCTTGAACCCGTGCGCATCGACCTTCTTTTCCACCGCATCCAGATCATCGACGACAATCCCCAGATGGTTCAGCCCGCCGACGGTGTAATAATTCTGATACTCCTTGGCGGTGATCGCGGGCGGCTTATAGAGCGCAACATAGCTGTCGTCTGTCCCCACATGGATCGTGTGGCCGCCATGAATGCTGTCCCCTTCCCAGCGGATGTGCCAGCCGAAGACATCGACCAGCATCGCGGCAGTCTTGGCCGGATCACTGACGGTTGCGTTAACATGTTCCAGAAACGTGTTTCCCATTGGGTTTTTCCTTTCGCTTGTGTTTCGATGAGCCTTGTGTAATTCCTCAAGTTAACTTGAGGTCAAGAGGTTTTCACATGGTCGATAAAACCATTTCCATCGGCGATCTGGCACGCCGCACCGGCTTGGCCGTATCTGCGATCCGGTTCTATGAGGAACTGGGTCTGGTCCATCCCGAACGCAACGCGGGCGGGCAGCGTCGGTTTCTGAAATCGGATATTCGGCGCTTGTCGTTCGTGATCATCGCCCAACAATTGGGGTTTAGCCTTGATCAGATTTGCGACCAGTTCGAAAGCCTGCCGGATGCCCGCACGCCCAACGCGCGGGACTGGCAGAAAATCTCGCGCGGTTTTCGCAGCGAACTGGACCAGAAGATCGACACCCTGATCCGGCTGCGCGACAACCTCGACGGCTGTATCGGCTGTGGGTGCCTGTCGCTGGCGAAATGCAAACTCTATAATCCCGAGGACAAAGCCGCGTCGCGCGGCACCGGCCCGCGCTACCTGATGGGGGACCGCTCGGACGAGATTTAGGCAGTCGCCAATATCCGCGAGAACCGCGTTTCGTTCCCCGGCTCGGGATGTCGCGGGATCATCAGTGCCAGACATAGTGACGTCATGGCCATCCCCGCCGCCAGAATGAACACGGCTGACGGCGATACGATCCACAAATATCCCAAGGAAGCGGGCAAAAACACAGCTGCAATGTGGTTAATCGTGAAGGCCACAGCAGCGGTTGGCGCAATATCTCCCGGATCCGCAATCTTCTGAAAATACGTCTTCAATGCAAACGCCAGCGCAAAAAACAGATGGTCCACGACATACAGCGTCGCCGCCAGTACCACACCCCAGCCAAAATAATAGATCCCGCCATACAACATGAACACGATCGTCAGTCCGACATATTCGAACGTCAGCGCGTTGCGTTCCCCCACCCGCGCGATCACATGGCCCATCAATGGCGCAAAGATCATATTGGCAACATAGTTGATCAGGAACAGCGCCGTGACTTCATGGACCTCGAACCCGAAATGTTCGACCATCATGAAGGCCGCAAACACCATAAAAATCTGACGCCGTGCACCTGCCATGAATTGCAACGCATAGTAGAGCCAGTAGCGCCTGCGCAGGACCATCTTTTTTAACTGCGGATGCGGGGCCTCGAACTGCGGATAGGCAAACCAGGCGACCAGCACCAGCAGGAGGGATGCCCCCCCGCCAATCATGTAGACCGTGTTGTAAGCCAAATCGAAGGTCTTCCAGCTCATCACCAGCAGCCCGTAAACGACCAGCGAGGTCGCCGACCCAGCCGCCACCAACCAGCCCAGCGTCTGTGGCGCACGTTTCTTGTCGATCCATTGCAATTGCAGCGATTGGTTGACGGTTTCGAAATAGTGAAAGCCGACCGAGCTGATGACCGTGGTCAGCAGGATGCCCGAGAAGCTGGGAAACTGCGCCGTCACCATCACCGCAAATCCCAGCATCAGCAACGCAACCACCGCCAGTACCTGCTCGCGCATGAAAATGATGATGGCGATGACGCCGATGGCGAGAAAGCCGGGAACCTCGCGGATCGATTGCTGCCAGCCAAGCTCCACACCGGTGAACCCGCCGACCTCCTTAACGAAATTGTTCATCAGCGCGACCCAGGTCGAAAAGGCCAGCGGCATGGCGATGGCAAACAGGATCAGCAAAGAGGTTGGGCGCTGCCAGCGAGGCAGCTCACCGGTATCGGCAAGTTTGACGATGCGTCTGGGTTTGAACATGAAATGGTTCCTTTGACGGAAATAGACCACGCTGAAATGTCGGGTGCAATATGAAAACGCCTCTCCACGCTGCCTACATTTCGCTGGGCAGGCTTAGGTTTGGGCGGTGGAAAGTCCGGTCCGGGCGTTTTGTCTGTTTCGAGCAAATCTCTGTCTGAACGGCGACAGCGTGCCTTGCAGGTCCATGGCAAAAGCTCTGCATGACAGATACTTACCAATCCCTCGCCGCCCGCTACGACAAAGCCGCCCCGCGTTGGTGGCAGAAGCTGGAACGCCTGTCTTATCCGGAAGCCTTTGGGGATCTGATTGCGCAGACACTACCGATGGACGTCACTTCCGCTCACGCGCTTGACGCAGGAACCGGCTGTGGGGATTTTGCGCTGGCACTTCTTCAGTCCCGCCGTCCGGCATCGCTGGACCTGCTCGATATCTCCGCCGAGATGCTGGCGACTGCCGCCAGCCGCGTTGCCCCGCATATTCAACCGACTTGCCTGAACCAGTCCCTCGAAGCATTGCGACCGAATAGCTACGACCTGATCCTATGCGCGCATGCAATTGAACATTGCCCCGACCCAATCGCCGCGCTTCGCACCTTGCGAAGGGCGCTGCGTCCGGGCGGCCAGCTGCTGCTGACCGTCAGCAAGCCGCATATCTGCACGATTTTTCTGCAATTCCTTTGGCACCACCGTGCTTTCCGCCCGGCACGTGTCGCACAAATGCTGGCCGATGTCGGCTTCGCCCAGATCACCACCCACCCGTTTTCAACCGGCGTCCCCGCCCGACTTAGCTGCGGCTATCACGCCACCATTTAAGGAGTATATCATGCTTATCATCATCGTTGACGTCGACATCAAACCCGAGGCTGTGGCCGAAACCGTCGCCGCCCTGGAAACTGACCGGGCCAAAGCGCTCGCCATGCCCGGCTGCCTTGCCTTCAGATCTTGCGCTATCAATGGCGCTCCGGCCAAAATCGTTCTGGTCGAGGAATGGGAGGACGCCGCCGCCTTCGCCGCCTATAAGGAAAGTGAAGCCTACGCCACCGCCATGGCAACGATCAAACCGGTAATGGTCGGCACCCCCACCAGCCGCGCGTTTGAAGCAAAACTTGCCGCCTGAGCGGAAGGCGAGGTAGAAACTGATATGAGTGATCTACCCGCCTTTTGTTTCCATAAAACCTTCGATCCGGAACCGCCCAAACCGTTCCGGACCGATCGACATTATTTGCTTTATGCCTCCGAAGGATCGCTGCGGCTGATCACCGATGATCGTTGCTGGACCCTCCCCCCATCCCGTGCCGCCTGGATCGCCGCCAGTGATCCGATCATTGTCGAGATCCCGCGCACAGCCACTTGCTGCTCTGTCCTGTTTGCCGAGGGGTTCGTACCCGAGCCGACCCCTTCAGGCGTCGTGTTCGATATGACCCCCTTGGCCCGCGAGATGGTGCTGGAATGCCGCGCCTTCGGACCCGAAAGCGACAGCTTGTCCGATTACGCAATACAATTGTTCAAAACCCTCGGCCTCACCTGCCACGAACTGTCCCGCCGTCCTGCCAACAGCTGGGTGCCCCTCGGCAAATCCAACGCGCTGAAACAGGCACTGACATTCACGGAGGAAATGCTGGATCAAGACATCCCCTTCATTGCAGTCGCCGCCGCAGCGCATATGTCCGAACGCACTCTCGCCCGGCGCTTCGCGGACGAGGTCGGCATGACATGGCGCCAAGCCCAACGCAGAATGCGGATGGTCCGCGCAATCGAGCTCCTCAGCACTGATCTGCAAATCACCCAAATCGCACTTGATGTTGGTTACAACTCGCTCAGCGCCTTCAACTCCGCGTTTAAGGAATTCACGGGAGTGAATCCGACCGAATACCGAAGCAAAAGCTAGCCGCGCCGCCGATACCAACGTCTAAAGGCAATCGCCGCCCAAATCCCTTCGGCAATCACGAACGGAACCGACCCGATGATCAGCGCATAAATCGCCGCCAGCGCACAGCCAAGTGCGAAGATCAGGACAAAGACATTTCCGCGATCCTCTAATGCGTAAGCGCTCACCATTATAAAGACCGCGACGATACCCAGCGTTTCGATCATGTTGCCCGCGCATCCCGCACACAGCCGGACAATATCGGGCGCCCACAGGCAATCGGGGTCCAACGGTTTATATCATTCATTCTTTCCTCCGTTCAGGATGGAAGTCTTCCGATATAGGTGTTGAACCGGGGGGCAGGTCAACCCACTTAATTTCTAACGGCTGGAACCTGATGCGACGGGCATCAAAGGGTGGTTTTAATTCCCGAATGAACCTGCAATAGTGCCGTCAAAGCGAATTTGGAGGATATGTCGTGAGCGACGATAAAAAGAAAAAAGACAAGGATTTTTCCGTCGATAAACTGGTGTTCGAGAACCGCCTGGTAACGATTGTCGGCCAGATCGACGACAAGCTGGCGAAGGCAACCTCTGAACGTTTGCTGGCGCTGGCAGCGGTCAGTGATGATCCGATCAAGGTGTTCATCTCCTCGCCCGGCGGTCACGTCGAAAGCGGCGACATGGTTCATGACATCATCAAATTCATCAAGCCCGAGGTAACCTGTATCGGTTCCGGTTGGGTGGCAAGCGCAGGTGCGCTGATCTTCATCGGTGCGGACAAGAAAAACCGCGTCTGCCTGCCCAACACGCGCTTCTTGCTGCACCAACCGTCTGGTGGCGTGGGTGGCAAGGTGTCGGACATCGAAATTCAGGCAACCCAAATCAAGCTAATGAAAGAACGGTTCGAGAAACTGTTCGCCGAAGCCACCGGCCAGTCTCCGGAAAAAATCGCCGAGGATACGAAGCGTGACTTCTGGCTGGATACGAAAGAGGCGATTGATTACGGCCTGCTGGATAGAGTGATCACCTCCGCAGACGATATCTGATTTAGGGCCGCCGATGAGGCGGCCCAATCTTATGCGGGGCAGAGCGTAATCGCCTCCCCGCCCGTTTGCGGACCCAGCGACTTAATATCCACATCCCGGATCAGTGGCAGCCAGCCGGATTGCCCGTCGATGCCGACAAACGCCGAGACCAACCATGGACCTACTGGCGGCTGCGCGGTCATACAGCCACTGGCGGAAATGCGCAGTGAGCCCACGCTTTCGTCGGGATACGCAGCCTTCTGCGCTAGAATATTATCCCGCAGTTGATTGAAACGGGCCTGATCGGCCGTTGCGATGGCAAAGATCGTGCGAATAACAGCGCCGTCATTCACCGGCTGTTGCACGCGGTCGAGGACAAAGCTGTCAGCAATCTCCCCCTCTGGCGTTGATAGTGCCAGACGCAAGGTCGCGGTCGTATTCAGCGGAAGGTCCGCGAGTTGTTCAACCGCAAACCGCATTGCCGTTGCGTCCGCCGTCATAGGGTCCAGACGGTTTAGCGCCGCCTGCGTGCCGAGCGGGACTTGACCACAAGCCGTTACGCATACCAGCAGTAGTAGTGCATATATTTTCATAATTTCCTCGTTTGACAGTGATTCTTTATTGTTATACGATAATTTTTAACTGCAAAAGGGGAAATCATGGAACTGGATCATATTCGCCGACACAGCCTGTTCCTGCGCTGGATGGTGGCGCTGGGTGCGGTCACTATCACCATCTTTATCGGGATCGTCGTGCTGGTGCCGCCATTGATGGAAGATATCATCGTCAAGAATTTCGGGCAGATCAGTCAAAGCGGGGTCACCATCGCCAAGCATCTATTGTTGTCTGGGCTGGTGATCGTGGCGGTGTTGCCGACACTTCGTGCCCTGCAACTGTCCTGGCAACTGTTCGGGCTCTATGCCGGAGGAGAGGTGCTGACCGAAAGCGCCGCCGCAACCCTGAAATCCTTGGGGCGCATGGCGATCTTGATGAGCGTTGTTAGCATCATCACCCCGACCCTTGTCGTGCTTATCCTTACCTATGACAATCCCCCCGGGGCCAAACAGCTGATGGTGCAGATCGGCGGTATGTCATACGCGCTGGCCCTGTTCGGTGGGCTGATCATGACCGTCGGCTGGGCGATGGTCGAGGCCGCGCGGGTTGATGCCGACAACAAGGCGATCATCTGATGGCGATTGTCGTGACACTTGATGTGATGCTGGCGAAACGCAAAATGAAATCCCGCGCACTGGCCGAGGCGGTTGGCATCACCGAACAAAACATCAGCCTGCTGAAATCCGGCAAGGTCAAAGGCATTCGGTTCGAAACGCTGGAAAAAATCTGCGAAACACTGGACTGCCAGCCCGGCGATATTCTGACGTTTGAGCCATAAAAAAAGGCCGCCCCTCGGGACGGCCTTTTGTGTGACGGCGAAAAACGCTTAGTTTTTCGCGTAGAATTCGACGACCAGGTTTGGTTCCATCATCACCGGGTACGGCACGTCCGACAGGGACGGCGTGCGGGTGAAGGTGGCAGTCATTTTGGAATGGTCAACGTCCAGATATTCCGGCACGTCACGCTCGGCCGAGGCGACAGCCTCCAGAACCAGTGCGATCTGTTTGGATTTGTCGCGGATGGTGATCACATCACCTTCTTTTACGCGGTAGGACGGAATGTTGACGCGCTTGCCGTTTACTTCGACATGTCCGTGGTTCACGAACTGGCGGGCTGCAAAAACAGTCGGCACGAACTTGGCGCGATAAACAACGGCATCCAGACGACGCTCCAGCAGGCCGATCAGGTTTTCACCTGTATCACCTTTTACACGCTCAGCTTCGGCATAAATGCGGCGGAACTGTTTCTCGGTCAGGTCGCCGTAATAGCCTTTCAGCTTCTGCTTGGCGCGCAACTGCGTGCCGAAGTCGGACAGCTTTGCTTTGCGGGCCTGGCCGTGCTGGCCCGGGCCATATTCACGACGGTTAACCGGAGATTTGGGGCGACCCCAGATATTTTCGCCCATGCGGCGATCGATTTTGTACTTGGCAGACGTGCGTTTGGTCACGGCTGGATCCTTTCTTAAGTTGTAAGAAAGGTGCTTTCCTTTCCCTTACCCCTATGGCTCGGGCGACAGGCATTCCCTTGCGGGGGCCACAAACACCAATGACCGCTGCCTTTGGGCAACGGATTGCGGCCTTATAAAGATGGAATTGACGGAGTCAACAGGACTCAGCCGTTTTCGGCCAGCCAGTCCAGAACCGTCGTCGCGTCGGATTCACCGTAATGGTCATTCAGCGTATTGTCGCCCCGCCCCGGTTCTTCGAACCAACCCTCGATCACGCCGTCATTCACGACCGCCGCATAGCGCCAGGAGCGGTAGCCGAACCCCGCGCCCTCTTTCAATACCAGCATACCCATCAGGCGGGTGAACTGGCCATTGCCATCGGGGATCATCCGGACATTTTCCAGCCGCTCCTGCTCCGCCCATTTGGTCATCACAAAGGCATCATTGACGGCCAAGCAGTAAATATCGTTGATCCCGTGACGCGCGAACTCGTCAGCGCCGCGTTCAAATCCCGGCAATTGCTGGTTGGTACAGGTTGGCGTGAATGCGCCCGGCAACGCAAACAGCACCGCGCGTTTACCGACGAAAAAATCAGATGTCGTGCGGTCCTGCCACTGATAACCGCCATCGACCTTCACACGCGTGTGGAAAGTGACTTCGGGCAGTTTCAGACCGGTTTTCATCGCGTTGACCTTTCGTGCAATTCCAACGATACGGTGGGGACAATTCCCGAGCGGATCAAATTTGTAAAGGCCCGGACATGCTGTCTTATCAACATGCCTATCACGCCGGAAATCCGGCTGACCTGCACAAGCATATTGTGCTGGCGGAGTTGTTATCTCTGCTGACCCGCAAGACCCGCCCGATCACCTATATGGAGACACACGCCGGACGCGGTCTCTATGATCTGACCTCCGCCGAGGCTCAGAAAACCGGCGAAGCGGCCGAGGGGATAGCGAAGCTCTCCCTGCCGGACAGCCCCTATGCGCGAGCGCTCAGCGCCGTCCGGGACAAACATGGGGCGAATGCCTATCCGGGCTCGCCACTGATTGCGCAGACTTTGTTGCGCGACTCCGACCAACTGCATCTGATGGAGCTGCATCCGCAGGAATTTGCGGCCTTGAAACAGAATGCAAGCGCCGACAACACCGCCATCCATCAACGCGACGGGCGCGAGGGGGTGTTGGCGATTTCTCCACCGAAACCTCGTAAAGGGCTGGTGTTGATCGATCCGTCTTACGAGGTGAAATCCGAATATGCCGAGACGGCGAAATTCGTCATGAAACTCGCCGCCAAATGGCCTGAGGCGACGATCCTTATCTGGTATCCGATCCTGCCCGCTGGCCGTCATGTGGAGCTGCTGAGCGGGCTAAAGATCAACCTGATAAAGGACGAGGTCTCATTTAAGTTAAAGGACGGCAAAGGCATGACCGGTAGCGGGCTGGTGCTGATCAATCACCCGTTCGGATCAGCGGAGATTTTTAAGCGGACGCGCGAACTGGGCGCGCCCGTGATACGGTAACTACTGGAACAGTTGCCAGCGTTGACCGCGGCAGATAAAGGCCACGCAGCCTTCGACTGTCAGGTTGCCGCCATTCAGCTGCATCTTGGAATTATAGGTTTTATCGCGATCCGGCGCCCAGATTTTACCGTTACCGAAATTGCCGTCACCGCGATCCTCCATATCCCAGACGATCGGTTTGCCGAGATGTTCGTATTCGTTATTCTGCGATCCGTCCGCACTGTAAGCGCGCAGGATCGTACCACAGGTCAGCGCCGGATTGCCGCCACACGGTCCCATTTGCACATGCAGGAAACCGCCAGTATCACCCGGTTCTGTCTGAAAAACGCCTGACACCACGTCGGCGGATGCAAGCGACGGTATCATCAGCGTCGCAGCCAATAGATAATGTTTCATGTTAGTCCTCCCAAACAACTTTCGGGCATCGCACCCGATCCGCCCCAGTCGAGTCAAGAATAACCTAAAGTCAGTTGCACCTTTCCGCCGAGCGGGCTATCCCCCCTCGCAAACGGAGGCCCCTTATGATCCTGTATCCTGCTATTGACCTCAAAGACGGTAATTGCGTGCGCCTGTATAAAGGCGAGATGGATCAGGCGACCGTGTTTAACGACAACCCGGCAGCGCAGGCGAAAGCGTTTCAGGACGCGGGGTGCGAGTGGTTGCATCTGGTCGATCTGAACGGGGCTTTTGCCGGTGAACCGGTCAATGCAAAGCCGGTTGAGGAAATTCTGGCAACCTGTTCCATTCCTGCACAGCTTGGCGGCGGTATCCGTGATATCGCGACGATCGAGGGCTGGTTGGACAAGGGGCTTGCGCGGGTGATCCTCGGCACGGTGGCCGTGCGTGATCCGGCGCTGGTGAAGGAAGCCGCCCGCTTGTTCCCCGGTAAAGTTGCCGTTGGGATTGATGCGCGTGACGGGATGGTGGCGGTGGAAGGCTGGGCGGAAACGACAGACGTGACCGCGCTGGATCTGGCAGGGAAATTCGAAGACGCAGGTGTGGCCGCGATCATCTATACCGACATCGACCGCGATGGCGCGATGCAGGGACCGAATGTGGCGGCGACTGCTGCGTTGGCCAACGCTGTATCGATCCCGGTCATTGCCTCCGGCGGTGTGTCGTCGATGGATGATCTACGCGCACTCAAGGATTGTGGCGCGCCGCTGGACGGCGCGATATCAGGTCGTGCGATTTACGACGGCAAGATCGACCTTGCCGAGGCGATCCGCCTGCTGGCCTAGGCCCGCTCTCCTCGTTCTATCCGCGCATATTCCTCGGCACGTTTGCTGTCCTTGCGGTGCAACGTCTGGCGATGCGCAGCTTTGGCGGCAGGATTTGACCCTTCGGGCGCGGTTTTCCGGTCAATCTCGGTGTATTGTTTCAGACGCGCGTCCGAGCGGGCGTCCGAATGATCAAGTTTGCTCTTGCTCATTTGTTTCTCCCTTTCCGGCCACTGGGGCCTGTCACCAATATAAGCGCTTTTGGTGAAAACCCCAAATCAGACCGGCGGAATCTGGCGTTCGGATGGCGGGGGCCCGCCGGGTAGTTTCGCCGAGAACCCGGGTGCGAACCACAGCAGAAGCCGCGTTTCCCCGCTTGTGCCCACTGGTTCTCGCCATTAGAAAACAACCGAACGGAGGCCACGATGCTTAAAACCCGCGTCATTCCCTGTCTGGACGTCAAAGACGGTCGCGTCGTCAAAGGCGTGAATTTCGTTGACCTGATCGACGCAGGCGATCCTGTTGAAGCTGCCAAAGCCTACGACGCCGCTGGCGCGGACGAGCTGTGTTTCCTCGACATAAACGCCACGCACGAAAACCGCGGCACTATGTATGACGTCGCCACCCGCACGGCGGAGCAATGTTTCATGCCCCTCACCATCGGCGGAGGGGTGCGCACGCCCGAGGATGTGCGCGCCCTGCTGCTGGCGGGGGCTGACAAGGTCAGCTTCAACTCTGCCGCTGTGGCCAATCCCGACGTTGTTGCCGACAGCGCCAACAAATTCGGCAACCAATGTATCGTCGTCGCCATCGACGCCAAAACCAACGCGCAAGGCAAATGGGAGATTTTTACACATGGCGGGCGTCGTGAAACCGGCATCGACGCGGTGGAATTCGCCAAGCTGGTGGAATCGAAAGGTGCGGGGGAGATCCTGCTGACCTCCATGGATCGTGACGGCACGCGCGCAGGGTTCAACCTGCCCCTCACCCGCGCCATTTCCGATGCTGTGCGCATCCCCGTCATCGCGTCGGGCGGTGTGGGTAATCTGCAACATCTGGTCGATGGTGTGACCGAAGGCCATGCCTCAGCTGTTCTTGCCGCTTCCATTTTCCATTTTGGCACCTATACGATCCGTCAGGCCAAGGAGCATATGCAGGAGGCCGGAATTCCGGTACGACTCTGATGCCAACAGTTCTGACCCGACTCGCCCGCACCATCGAAAAGCGCAAAGGCGAGGATAAAAAGAAATCTTATGCCGCCAAGCTGTTTGCCCGCGGCCCCGAAAAATGCGCCGAGAAATTTGGGGAAGAGGCGGTCGAGGCCATCATTGCCGCCGCCAAAGGTGACAAGAAGAACCTGACCGAGGAAGCCGCCGACGTTTTGTTCCACATGCTGGTCATGCTGGCCTCCCGCGACGTGAAATGGGAGGATGTGCTGGGAGAGCTGGAACGCCGCGAAGGCAAATCCGGCATCGTTGAAAAACGCGAGCGAAAGTCTAAGTAGGAGGGATGATGAAACACACCCTCCTCCCTGCGGCCCTCGCCGCCCTGTCCCTCGCCACACCCGGAGCCGCCATGTCGCAGAACCCAATGTCCGATACTATTGCCCTGAAATGCGTGGTGGAAAACGCCGATATCGCACCGCAATTCTCGGAAGCCCTTTGCGCAGGACTGCGTGAACAGGCGCAATCTAAATGGCCTGACGCTCAGATTACGGATTACACCGAAACTGGCGAAGCTGCGACACAGATTATTGCGCTCACAGTGCAGATCGTAAACGACACCACAGCAAATGCGAAGATCGAGTGGGGCGATGCGGATGCCTGGGAAGCCGGAACTAACAATGAGAGCGAAACGGTCGAACTTTCAGTTGTAGACTCCACTTTGCGCGCCGTTATGGCAAATTCCTTTGTGACCTCTCTTTTTGGGAAATTAGAGTAAAAAAATGACGTTACGTTAATTCATTGGAATTAATCACAGAAAAGCCATAGTTTCCGTTAAGCTTTTGGTTTAATTGTTCATGTTGAGTCGGAAACACCATTGGAAAAAATGTCATTATTCGTTCACCACATTGATTAAGAACGAAGTCACAGCTGAAGGAGCAAAAATTGAGCACTGTATATGATCCGCTAGCCGATTATCTGGTCTCCGGATATTGGGAAAGTACTGGACGGTCCGCCCGTAAATTTGACGTTGGTCCTGGCGACACGCTGGATGTGAACATTAGTGCTCTTTCCGTTGCCGGGCAGGAATTCGCGTTGGCAGCGTTGCAGTTCTGGTCGGACGTGACCGGTATCATTTTTAATGTGGTCGGCGGGGCCGCAGACATTACGTTCGGTGATGATGATGTTGGCGGCGGTGCTTATGCGCAGTCCATCGTCAGCGGCGGGTTCATTACGCAATCCTTTGTCGAAATTGAGGAATCCTGGATTGCCAGCGACGTCGACGGAACCGGTCATGCAATCTTCAACGATTCCTATTCACTGCAGACCTACATCCACGAAATCGGTCATGCGCTGGGATTGGGTCATGCCGGTCCATATAATGGTAGTGCGACATACGCGACAGATGCCATTTTCGAAACCGATTCTTGGCAAGCAACGATCATGTCGTATTTCCACCAGGGGGAAAATACCGATGTCATCGCGACACCTGCTTATGTTCTGACACCTCAGATTGCAGACATTCTGGCAATTCAGGCGATCTATGGGGTTCCCACGACAACCCGCACGGGCGACACGGTTTATGGGTATAACTCCACAGCTGGCGGCCTTTGGGACGACTTCATGACCTTTGTGGATACTGGCGTAGCATGGGCTACATTCACAATTTTCGACTCTGGCGGAATTGATACCGTAGATTTCTCCGATACGTCGTTTGACCAACTTATTGATCTTAACGAAGGTGGGATTTCCAACATTGCTGGTGCTATCGGCAATGTCATCATCGCCTATGGTGTTACCATCGAAAATGCCATCGGCGGCAACGGTGCTGACGAGATTATCGGAAACGATGTTGCCAACAACATTCAAGGTGGCTTTGGCAATGACGAGATCGAAGGCGCCGGCGGAGCCGATATCATCTTTGGTAATCAAGGCAACGACTACATCGATGGTGGCGACGGTGGGGATTCACTGATCGGTGGTCTCGGTCGCGACCGTATCCTTGGCGGTGACGGTGCCGACAGTATCCGCGGTGGTGGCGGCAACGACGTTCTGAAGGGTCAGGCCGGCGATGATACCATCTGGGGCGGTAGCGGCAACGACGTCATTTATGGTGGTACCGGTAGCGACATCATGATTGGTGGCGCTGGTGCTGACCTGTTCATCTTCAAGGAAAACGACATTGTCGACTCCGGTGTCGATACTATTCGTGACTTTGAAGACGATGTCGACGTTATCGAGATCCATGGATACACGGACACCGACGTGGCGATCACAGACCTCGGTGGCGGCGTTTACGAGGTGGATGTTGATGGCCACATTATCAATGTCACTATGTCTTCCGGTGTTCTCTCGATCGACGATTTCGTCTTCGTCTGATCCGGACTACATACAAAACCAAAGGGCCCCGCGGGGCCCTTTTATATTTCTAAAAGCCTTTGCGCGCCTTTAACGCCGCCGAGATGGTTCCATCATCCAGATAATCCAGCTCCCCGCCAATCGGTATGCCCTGCGCCAGTGAGGTCACGCTAACCCTGCGATCCGCAAGCTGATCAGCGATGTAATGCGCCGTTGTCTGTCCGTCGATGGTTGCGTTGAGGGCCAGGATCACCTCTGTGACCTCCTCTGCTTGCAGACGGTCGATCAATCGGGATATGCGCAGCTCCTCCGGACCAATGCCATCGAGCGCCGACAACAACCCGCCCAATACGTGATAGCGGCCCTTGAAATAGCCCGACCGTTCCATCGCCCACAGATCCGCGACATCCCCCACAATACATAGCTGACCGTTCTGCCGTTCCGTATCCGTGCAAATCGGGCAGCGGTCTTCTGTGCCGATGTTCCCGCAATTCACGCATTCCCGTGCAGACTCCGCAACCTCGCTGAGCGCCGCAGAAAGCGGGGCCAGTAACAAGGCGCGCTTCTTGATCATATGCAATACCGCACGCCGGGCCGAGCGCGGCCCCAACCCGGGCAGTTTAGCCATCAGGTCAATCAGTCGTTCGATTTCCGTGTTGGATTTTGCGGCCATCACATGCCCGGGAATTTCATACCCGGGGGCAAGGGCAGACCTTCGGTGACTTTCGCCATCTCTGTCTGAGCGGCTTCCTGCGCCTTGGCCTGCGCCTCTTTGATCGCTGCAAGGATCAGGTCTTCGACAACCTCTTTGTCTTCGGCGTTGAAAAGGGTGGGATCGATATCAATCCCGATCAGCTCCGCTTTGGCGTTGGCGGTGACGGTGACCATTCCGGCGCCCGCTTCGCCCGTAACGTGGATGTCTGCTAGACGCTCCTGCGCTTCAGCCATCTGGCCTTGCAGCTCCTGTGCCTGTTTCATGATCTTGGCCATATCGCCAAGTTGCCCGAGGCCTTTCAACATATAAAAACTCCCGCTTGCCGTTTCTATGTCACATAGAGCGGCAAGCGGGAAAACACAACGGAGACCGGATCAATAATTGGGTAGAGTATCAACGGTTTCGTACATACCCACGGCTTCGTTCATTGTGAACAATACCGTGTCGATGGTCGCAACGATTGTTTCCAGATCTTCCCATTCCACAGGTTCACCTGCGGCTGCAGCGGCAAATATGGCTGCCGGCACCTGCCAAACCTCGCGCACTTCGGCGAGCTTGTTGGCAATTTCCTCCGTCGGCGCGGGGGCGACCATAAGCGGGATTCCATCGACCAGCGCATCCAGCGTCGCATTAAACTGACCGTAGGATTGCGCGAGGTTCAGAAGATTCTGTTCTGGGTCGACCCCGGCTTTCACAAGGCACAGCTCTTTTGCCATTTTCTGGGTCAGCATGCGTTGCCGTCCGGCAAGGTCGATTGTCACCGCCAGAATCTGCGGCAAATGTTTCAGGTCAGCACTGTAGCTATTGGCAATGGTGCTGACAGCGGCGTTCATGTCCCTCAGCACGGCGAGGCTGGATTCATTCATCCGGTATAGCGCATCGCCGCTGAGCATCTGAACCGACATATAGCCGGTCAGGATTCCATTGTAATCGGCCCAGCGTTCGTCAACCGCTGTCAGCGCGTCCATCACGCTGCGATAGCCTTCTTCGTGCAGGTCGAGACTTGGATCTCCGTAACGCAGCCCGTCATGGACCTGTTCAAACGACGCATGTGCGGCAGTGAGCTTATCAAAATGCAAATCGCTTTCGATCCCGAGCGTGGCATAACATGCGGACATCAGCATCCGCTGGCTAAGCATGCGCTGACGTCCGGCGAGGTTAACCTTACGCGCGGCTTCTTCCGCAGTGATTTCACTCGCACTTGCTGGCAGCGGGTTTGAGAATGCGAGAGTTGAAGCGATTCCAATCGCAGTAACAGTTACACGTAGCAACACGAACATTGGCGTTCCCTTTTTCACGTTTAAGTTGTACACTTATTGTTAATACTATTTAACGTAGAGTTAAATAGACAAAGTTAACAAATCGTGAATATTTGGATCGCTTGAGGCTATTCGTCGAAGGGATCCAGCGGGTCCCAGTCGTCGTCCATTTCTTCCGGATCAATAGGAACAAGGTCTTCGTTGGTTCCGTCTTCGGCTGCATATTCCCTGACATCTGCTATCTCGGCACCCGGAAATTGATCGATAACAGCCACAACCATTGGGTGTGACATGACATTCGCAATCAGAGAATCACGTTGTTGCTTTTTTGATTCTGCAATCGTCTCTCCGCCGCCGGAGGAAACAATCGAAACCCCCCAGCGAACGCCGGTCCAGTTCTGCAACCTCTCGCCCAGCCGTTGGGCGAGGTTTGTGGGGGCATTTTCGGCAGGTTCAAATTCGATGAATCCCGGGCGATAGCTGACGAGGCGGACATAGGTTTCCACCTCCAGAAGCAGCTTCATGTCACGGCGCGTGCGGATCAGGGCGACGACCTGATCGAACGTCTCGAATCTGGCCAGCGGGGTGGCATCTGGGGCCGTTTCGGCCACCGGCCCTCCGTTGGCGCGCGCCTGTGCTCGTGGGGCGCCGGAAGGCGCACCCGAACCGCCGCCGCCGCGTGTCGACCCGCCGCCCGACGGCGCGGGTTGGTCTTTGAGTTTGCGCACCAGATCATCAGGCGGCGGCAGATCCGCAACATGCGTCAGCCGGATCACTGCCATTTCGGCTGCCATCATCGCATTTGGCGCGATGGAGACCTCTTCCAGCGCTTTCAGCAGCATCTGCCACATCCTGCTTAGCGCCCGCATGGGCAGGCTTTCTGCCAAGCGTTGCCCACGTTCACGCTCGTCGGGATTGACGGTTGGGTCGTCGGCGGCTTCGGGCGAGATTTTCACAACGCTGATCCAGTGTGTGACCTCGGCCAGATCGCGGATGATCTGCACCGGGTCGGCGCCGTCGGCATATTGCTGTGCAACTTCGGCCAACGCCTCGGCCACCGCACCCCGCATGATCATTTCGAACAAGTCCATGATCCGGCCACGGTCAGCAAGACCCAACATCGCACGAACCTGTTCAGCCGATGTTTCCCCAGCTCCATGCGCAATCGCCTGATCCAACAGCGACAGCGCATCACGGGCTGAGCCCTCAGCGGCACGGGTGATCAGCGCCAGCGCATCTTCGGAAATCTCCGCTTTTTCCTTGGCCGCGATCCCTTGCAGGAAATCAATCATCACTTCCGGCTCGATCCGGCGCAGGTCAAACCTTTGGCAGCGCGACAGCACCGTTACCGGGACTTTACGAATCTCGGTCGTGGCAAAGATGAATTTGACGTGCTCGGGCGGTTCCTCCAGCGTCTTCAGCAGTGCGTTGAACGCGCTGGTCGACAGCATGTGAACCTCGTCAATGATATAGACCTTATAGCGGGCCGAGGCAGCGCGGTAATGCACGCTTTCGATAATCTCGCGAATGTCGCCGACGCCGGTGCGCGAGGCGGCGTCCATCTCGAACACGTCGACATGACGGCCCTCGGCGATTGCGACGCAATGTTCACATTCCCCGCAGGGTTCGATGGTCGGACGGCCTTTGCCGTCCTTGCCGATACAGTTCAGCCCCTTGGCGATGATCCGTGCGGTTGTGGTTTTGCCAGTGCCGCGAATACCGGTCATGATAAAGGCGTGGGCGATGCGATCGGCCTCGAACGCATTTTTCAGCGTTCGGATCATCGCATCCTGACCGTAAAGGTCGCCGAACCCCTCCGGTCGGTATTTCCGGGCGAGAACCTGATAGGCTGGTTTTTTATCCGTCTCGCTCATCTGGCCCCTTCGTGAATCGACGTATCAACCCTATGCGGCAGCAGGTGAAAGCTCAAGCAGGTTACGGGGCGCTGTTGCCTTTTGCCGCCTTCATCGCTCGTGCAATCTTGGCGCGCTTGGCGACCAGTGGTGCCGAGACTTCAGCCGACACATCCGTGCGCGTCACCCCGATGATCCCGATCAGCAGTTGTAACGGTTCAAGATGGTCCAGCATCGCCTCTGCCCTGTGCTGATGCCACGCAACGGCATCATCGTGGATCGCAGCAATCCGGGAGTTGTCTTTCATCTCTGCCATTGCTTCAGAAACCGACGGGAGGTGGCGCTGGATTCCCAGCTCTTCAACCTGATTGAAATTCCGTTCCGCCCAATAGCCTGCATCAATCGCCTTGTCTGACCGGTTCGGCAGCCCTCTTTCGGACTTCACAAGAAACGCCTTGGCGCTGCGAATTGAGTAATGGTTGACGCACACCAGATCCATCCCGCCAATGTTCCCATAGGTGACGATCCCGTCACGGGCGAATTGCTCGGGCAACGCATTGCCCGATCCGTCAACCCATCTGGCTGGCGGCATTTCAGGATTCGGCTGACGCGGGCGGTGCACACCCAGCTTGCCGTAATGCCCATCATTGCGGAACAGGGTTTTGATCTGGCTCGCCTGCCAAGGCAGATTGCAGGGAAAGGGGGCGGCGCGGGTGAATTGTTCGATAACGGGCTGATCGATGATTTCGACCACCTCGTTATTGCCAAACAGCCGCCAAGTCATCGCAATAGCGTCGGCGTCGGGGGTGGCGGCGAACAGATCATCCAGCGTTCCCGCGCCGCATTTGATATGGATGAATTCATCTACATCGCAGAATGCGACCCACTTTGCCTGTTTCACCAGATCATGCTTGCTGGCGAGGTTCAGTGCCGTCCACTGGATGCCACGTTTGCCGATTTTATCATTGCGCACATGGGTGACGCCGAACGAGGTCAGCTGATCTAACAGTGCATCGGTCCCATCTTCACAATCGTTGGAATAGATCAGGAAATGGTCGAACCCGATCAGCCGGTGATAGGCGATCCATTCCAGGATATACGGCCCCTCGTTCCGCATCGAGGTCACCATCAGCCGCATCAGCTATCTTCCTTTACGCGATCAAGGAAATCGTCTGGGATGGTGTCCGGCCCCTTAAGAAAGAAGTCGCGTCCCATCAGACGGTGATGGCGAGACAGTTCGATCAGCCGGTCGGACTGGAATTCCTCAAAGAGCGCCAGATAGTCGGGACGTTCCTTGAGCTCGGCGATCTTCTCGGCATGGGACTTCACGGAGGCTTCGTGCTGTGCGCGGATATCGGGGTCGGCCATCAGTTCGTCAAACACTTTTCGCGCGCGCGGCAAGTTGCGAAGGATCGAGGTATCCTCAGTCGCGTTATTGTTCATGCGGAACCAATATTCCATGCCCTGATCGCGGTTCACATGGTTCACCCGGCCCCGGTCACGTTTAACCAGAAAGCTTTCGACAGAGCGCAGCGCGTAGTGATTCAGCGACACCAAATCATAACCATAGGTCGATTTATTCGACCGCCAGCCGGTGCGTTTTATATCGTCGGGCATGAGTTTGCCCGATCCGTTCACCCAATTGATATGATCCAGATATTCCGCATTCAGCCCGACAGGGCGATGCACGCCGAATTTGCGGTAATGGCCGATATTGCGGAACAGCGTTTTGAAGCCCCAGGCCTGATGTGGTTTGGGCACAAATTCTTCGGCGCAGCGGGTAAATTGTTCGGTGATCCAGCGATCCTCAAACCCGTTCACCTCTGCATTCCCAAATAGTCGCCATGTCAGGGATATCACATTGGCATCCGGCACCGCTGCAAACAAGTCGTGCAGCGTACCGTCACCACATTTGATGTTTATATACTCATCCACATCCATGCAGATGACCCAGTCCGCCGCCTTCGCCAGATCGGTGGTCGAAGCATCGTGATACGCTGCGTGCTGCGGTTTCTCGCCGGTTTCGCGATAGGGATTTTCCTTGTGGGTAAGCCAGTCCTTTTTCTGCAGGATGTCGAACATCCTGTCCGTCCCGTCATCGCAGTCATTGGTGTAAACCAGAAAATCCGTCACCCCGATGGACCGATGATAGGCCAGCCATTCCAGAATGAACGGCCCTTCGTTCTTCATCGTAGTGACAATCAGGATCTTGTCGTTTTTCAAGTCTGACGGTGGTTCTTCCGGTGCCGGTGGGAGTTTCGGATCGGCGTCGAAAACTCGCCGCATCGTCGCCACCAGTTTGTCCGCCTGCCGCAAAGAGGCCTTTGGTGCCAGCATATTCACCTTTAGGTCCGGGAACCGCACCGCCACGCAACGCCAGTATCCGAAATCCGCGCTGGCCGGATCGGGGGTCACGGGCGAAACCCGAAACAACCGCATCACCGGATTGCGGGCCAGATGGGCAGCATTCGCACACCAGATATTCGGCGCGGCTGACCCGTCGAAGCTATAGCAGCTGTGATCCTCGAATTTCGGCTGGCCGCTGATATTGTTGAACGGATAGACATGCCGACCCTGAAACCGCACATAAGTTTCGCTGTTGGCCGCCACATCAAAGACGGATTTGTCCGCAGGCCAGACAAGGTCGGTCAGCTGGCACATCAACACGGCCCGCATATCGGTCAGCAGCCGTAGACGTATCGCTTCCAGCAGAGCGAGTTCCTGAAAAAAGGACCGGTATCGGTCAGGTTTCGGTGGATCCAGATCACCTTTGCCCGGACCGTCAGGGGTCGACATCCGGTCAAGAATGCTAATCCCGTCAACCTGACCCATCGGTGCCTTAACATCGAGCAACACAAACTGTTTCAGCCCCTCGACTTTTTCGGCAGCCTGGATCAAAGCCCGCGCCTTAGCCGAGGCATGTTCCTTCGGCATGAGACGCCGGATCAGGATCAGGCTTTCCAACCCGTGTTCCTGCACATGATAGCGCAGCCAATCCGCCAGATTACGGGGATGCGGCTGGATTTCGACCAGCAGTGCAGCGTTGAGACCGTTACACGCGGGATCAATCCGGACAATCGGGACCGATAGAGAGTGACGGTGATACCCTACTTTCAGCTCGTCCGCGTCGCCATCATTCAGCGCCAGCTCAACGATATGCCCGCGTAACGTGTCGCGTCTTTCGATGATCTCTAATGAGGTGCCATTAACGGAAAAGGTCAGATCGCCCAACGCCTCGCATTCTGCGACATAAGACCCGAATATAACCGTCAGCCGTCCTTCTCCCGGGATCACATCCACTATAAACGGCGTGTCGCCCTTCAGATTATCAGGAAACTTAGCCTCGCCACACCAGCTGGAAGGCAGGGTGCATGTTGCGAGTCTGTGATGTTGGACAGTCACTGCCATCGCTTGTGTTTCATCCCGTTATTGCCTCGGTTCTGACTCTACATGTCTCGTACCGGATTTCCAGTGGGTTAACTGGTGAAGATTTCACCATTGGTGAAATTACCCGTTAAACTCCATCAGTTTCTGTGCCATAGAACCGCAAAGATTTCATTTCGCAGGAGAATTTGCGTGAAAATCGTTATGATCGGGGCAGGATATGTTGGGCTGGTTTCAGGGGTTTGTTTCTCGGATTTCGGGCATCAGGTGGTCTGTGTCGAAAAGAACCAAGACAAGCTGGATATGCTGGCTCGGGGTGAAGTGCCGATTTACGAACCCGGCCTCGATGCACTGCTGGCAAAGAACGTATCAGAAGGGCGGCTGACCTTCACCAATGATCTAAAAACCGCGATTGCCGATGCGGACGCGGTATTTATAGCCGTTGGTACGCCAACGCGGCGCGGCGACGGGTTCGCGGACCTGACCTATGTCTATGACACCGCGAAGGAGATCGGCGAGAATCTGTCCAGCGAAACCGTGATCGTCACCAAATCCACCGTCCCGGTGGGCACCAACCGCGAGGTTCACGATATCATCGCTGCCTGCAATCCGCCGGTGCCATTCAGCGTGGCGTCCAACCCCGAATTCCTGCGCGAGGGCTCCGCGATCGAAGATTTCATGCGTCCGAACCGGATTGTGGTTGGCGTGGACAGCGAAAAAGCCGAGGGTGTGATGCGTCATGTCTATCGCCCGCTCAGCCTGCGCGACACGCCGATCCTGTTCACGGATCTGGAAACAGCAGAGATCGTCAAATATGCCGCCAATGCGTTTCTAGCGACGAAAATCTCGTTCATTAATGAAATTGCCAACCTTTGCGAAAAGGCGGGTGGCAATGTGCAGATGGTTGCCAAGGGTATCGGGCTGGATGCGCGGATCGGCGACAAGTTCCTCCATGCCGGGCCGGGATATGGTGGCAGCTGCTTCCCGAAGGACACGTTGGCGCTGGTGCAGACTGGGCAGAAGCTGGGTGCGCCGCAGCGGATCGTGGAAACGGTTGTTGCCGTCAATGACGCCCGTAAGTCCGAGATGACGCAAAAGATTATCAATGCCTGCGGCGGTTCGGTTGAAGGGAAGAGGGTTGCCGTCCTTGGCGTCACCTTCAAACCCAACACAGACGATATGCGCGACGCGCCGAGCCTGACCATCATCCCTGAGCTGCAGACCGCCGGCGCGACAGTTGTCGCCAGTGATCCGCAGCATGAACGCGAGGCGATCAACCTGCTGCCGGGCGTGACATGGGAACATGATCCCTATACCGCGTGCGAAGGAGCGGATGCGCTGGTGATCCTGACCGAATGGAACGAGTTCCGCGGGTTGAACCTGAAACGTATGAGAGAATTGCTTGCGGCACCGGTGTTGGTCGATTTACGAAATATTTACCCTCATGCCGAAGTAGAGGAAGCCGGGCTGACGCATTATGCTGTCGGCAAAGGAGGATGGACCTAGAAAGGGGACCATGCGCACAGTTTTTGTCACCGGCTCGGCCGGATTTATCGGATTTCATCTGTGCCGTGAATTGCTGGCGAACGGTTTTCGCGTTGTCGGCTTCGACGGGATGACGGATTATTACGACGTCACACTGAAAGAACGCCGCCAGCAGATGCTTTTGCAAAACGAAGGCTTCAGCGTCCATAACGCGATGCTGGAAGACGTCGATGCGCTAACGGCTGCGTACATGGCGGCAAAACCCGATGTGGTTGTACATCTGGCGGCGCAGGCGGGCGTCCGATACAGCCTTGAAAACCCGCGCGCCTATGTCGATGCAAACCTGATCGGCACGTTCAACCTGATGGAGCTGACGCGCGAACATGGCGTGGATCATCTGCTGATGGCCTCGACATCCTCGGTTTACGGCGCCAACACCGAGATGCCGTTTCGCGAGACGGACAAAACCGAAACGCCGATGACGCTCTATGCCGCCACCAAGAAGGCGACGGAGGCGATGGCGCATTCCTATGCGCATTTGTGGCATATCCCGACAACAATGTTTCGCTTCTTTACTGTCTACGGCCCCTATGGCCGCCCCGACATGGCGCTGTTCAAGTTTGTCAAAGCGACAATGGCTGGTGAGGCAATTGACGTTTACAATAACGGGAAAATGGCCCGCGATTTCACTTATGTCAGCGATCTGGTCAAAGGGATCCGCCTGTTGATCGACGCGGTGCCGCCGTCGGTGGACGCGGACCGGAGCGGAATTCCGGAAAATGACAGCCTCAGCCCCGCCGCCCCGTTTCGTGTTGTCAATATTGGCAATTCCGACAAGGTCGGGCTGGAGGCATTTATTACCGCGATGGAGGCGTCGCTGGGTATGAAAGCCACGCGCAACTACATGGAAATGCAAAAAGGCGATGTGCCGGAAACCTGGGCCGATGCCTCCTTGTTGGAGGGGTTGACCGGATACCGCCCCAACACGCCGGTTGACGACGGTGTCGCGAAATTTGTAACCTGGTACCGGGACTATTATCAGGTTTAGCGTCGGGCATTCCGGCGGGACCGTTCCGGCAAACCGTAATATTTGCCGACTTTTGTCCCAACAGGCGCTAACCTACGTGCCATACGTGTAGGGAGCATCGACATGAACCAGCCAAATTCCACAGGCCAAGTCCAACAATATCGTTGGGTGATCCTGGCCGTTTCGACAATCATTCTGGCCGTCACCATGGGCCAATTGGTGAATGGTTTGTCGGTATATTTTGTGCCGATAGAAGCAAGCGAAGGCTGGCGGCGTGGCGATATAGCACTGGTCAACACCTCCGGTCTGGTTGGGTTGGCCATCGGGTCCATTCTGATGGGATTCGCAGCGGAGAGGTTCGGTATTAAACGCGTGGTACTGATGGGGATTGTCGCAACGGGTCTGGCCATTGCACTCGCTTCGCGTGCGACGGAGCTCTGGCAATTCTACGTATTGTATTTTCTGGCAGGCATGTTCGGCGGGGGCGCAATTTCCGCGCCGGTCATGGCACTGGTGGGGACGTGGTTCACCATTGGCGCTGGGTTGGCCATCGGGATTGCATCGGCGGGGCAAGCGTTGGGTCAGGGCGGAATGCCCTTTAGCGGGGCTTTCCTGATCGAGGCATGGGGCTGGCGCAATGCCATGTTGGCGCAAGGCTTGATGACCCTGGTTCTGTTGTTTCCACTTGGGCTGTTACTGCGTGACCCAGTGATTTCGAAAAATACTGCGGCGCTGGCAGAAGAAACGCCCTCGGGATTACCGAACAGTCTGATCACCTTGTGGCTGGCGGTTGCCGTCATATTCTGCTGCACTTGCATGGCAGTGCCTTTGATGCATTTGGTGCCGCTTATTCAAGGTCGCGGCTTTTCCGCACCAGAGGCGGGTGGCGTTGCGATGTTGATGCTAAGCGTCGCCATTGTTGGTCGTGTAGCGTTTGGCAAACTGACCGATATCATTGGTGGACTGCCGTCATACCTGTTGGCGAGCGGTTGGCAGACGGTGTTTGTGTTCGGCTTCTATTTCATGCACCGGCTGGATGCCTTTTATCTGTATGCAGCAGTTTATGGTTTTGGATATGCAGGGGTGATGACAACGATCATTGTCTCAACACGCAATCTGACCGCCCCTGCCCGCCGCGCATCCTCGCTGGGGATCGTGATGGCATTCGCCTATCTGGGTCACGGTCTGGGCGGTTGGCAAGGTGGGTATATGTTCGATCTGACAGCGGATTACAGATGGACATTTGCAAATGCCGCCATCGCTGGGGTTATCAATTTGATGATCGTGTCAGCGCTTTGGATAACGGTAAATCGGCAAACCGCGCTGAGAGCGACCTGACCACGCTGACGGCCAATGAAAAAGGCGCCAATTCATGGGCGCCTTTCTAAATAAGTCTGTCGATGGGATATTAATTGCCTGACAGCGCAGCCTCGGCTGCAGCGGCTTCTTCTTCGGTGGCGCGTTGGCCGTTCACCCAGAACCCATCATATTCTTCACCGCTGGCATATTTCATCAGACCGCGGCCCTGACGCTGTCCTTTGCGAAAGAAGCCCTCGTAAATATCGCCATTGGGATATTTGGCGACACCTTCTCCGTCAATCTCGCCAGCCAGCCACCCACCGGTATATTCAAAACCATCCGCCATCGTGATCGTTCCGACCCCTTCGCGCTGACCGTCGATGAAAGAACCCGTGTAAATCGTGCCATCCGCGTAGGTAGCAACACCTTCCCCGTGCCGCAGGCCGTTCACCCAGTCACCGGTATACTGATACCCGTCTTGGTAAATCATCGTGCCTTTGCCGTGGTTCTTGGCGTTCAGGAATTCCCCTTCATAGACAAGACCGTTGCCGTAGCGTGCAATCCCCTGTCCCTGAATGATCCCGTCAACCCATTCGCCTTCATAAGAGCTGCCATCAGGATAGGTAATGGTGCCGATCCCATGTGCCACATCATTTTTGAACTGGCCAACATAGACGGAGCCGTCGGGATAGGTCACTTCGCCTTCGCCTTCAATCCGGCCTTCAACCCAGCCACCGGTGTAAACATATCCGTCCGCACCGTTAAACGTGCCCTGACCATGGCGCAGATCGCCTACGAACTGGCCTTCATACCGATCACCGGACGCATAGATGGCAATGCCTTGCCCCTCACGCTGCCCGTTAACCATCTGACCTTCGTAGCGGTCACCATTCGCCTGCGTCAGCACACCCGTGCCGTTGATCTGGCCATTCTGCCATTCGCCGACATAAACCAGCCCATCAGGCAGCGTCAGTGTCCCCTGACCCTGTCGCACACCATTCACGATCTGGCCTTCGTAAACCGCACCGTCAGAATAGGTGATCGTGCCCTGACCATGTTTGGTACCTTCGACCCATTCCCCTTCGTAACGATAGCCATTGTCGGCTGTCATCACGCCATAGCCGTGATGCACCGCATTGGCGAATTCGCCCTCGTAGCGCACACCATTGGCATAGATAGCCACACCGGTTCCGGCAATCTTGCCGTCAATCCAGCTGCCCTCATAGGTGCCACCGTCAGCAAATGTAATCTTACCGGCACCCTCAGGGCGACCATTCACAAAGGTGCCTTCGTAAACCGACCCGTCAGGATATTTTGCTGTTCCCTGTCCTTCGATCCGTCCTTCGACCCACTGCCCGGTATACTCATAGCCGTTCGGCAGGCGGTACGTTCCCATGCCGTGTTGCTTTCCGTCCAGGAACTCACCTTCATAGACACCACCTGTGTCATATTGTTTGGTGACAACCTCTCCGGTCTGAGCGATTGCCGCCGAGGACAGCAGGCTGAAGGCGAAAGCGCTGATCAGTCGTGATGTGTTCAAATTCTATCCCGGGCGTCGTTTGGCCCGGTCCCCTATTTTGCACTGCGACATATGTCATTCTAGTTCTTCGCTTCCAACATTATGGCCTCACTGCCGCTGTGACAATCAATTTTTATTTATTGTCGCAAAGGATTTAACGCATCGTTACCCTTCCGGCTTGTCCTTCCCCCTGCGAAGGTATTAAGTCTGGCCAAAAGCTCGGGTGACATTGCCATGCCACAGAAATTCCGTCTGCTGATATGTCAGCTGAACCCAACAGTCGGCGATCTGTCCGGAAATGCCGACAAAGCCCGTGCCGCTCATCAACGTGGCAAGGCGCTTGGCGCCGACCTCGTGGCACTGCCCGAGATGTTCCTGACCGGTTACCAGACACAGGATCTTGTGCATAAACCGGCATTTCTGAAGGATGTTCAGGCACATATGACGGCTCTTGCACAGGATTGTGCGGACGGTCCTGCATTGGCGATCGGCGCTCCGGTGATGGAAGAGTTCGAGGTTTTCAACACCTACCAGATCCTGAAAGACGGCGTCGTTCACGCCGTTGCCCGCAAACACCATCTGCCGAATTACAAGGTGTTCGACGAACCCCGAGTATTCGATATCGGCGATATTTCCGGTCCCTTCAGCCTGGGTCCGGTCCGCATTGGCACACCGATTTGTGAAGACGCCTGGTATGAGGATGTCTGCGAAACACTGGCAGAAAGCGGTGCAGAGATTCTGGTGATTCCCAATGGCTCACCCTATTACAGCGGCAAATTCGACCGCCGCATGAATCACATGGTCGCCCGTGTGATCGAAACCGGATTGCCACTGGTCTATATCAATACCGTTGGTGGACAGGATGATCAGGTGTTTGATGGCGGTTCTTTCGTGCTCAACCCGGCCGGGCGAATGGCCGTTCAAATGCCGCTGTTCGACGAATCTGACACACTCGTAACCTTCACCGAAACTGACGAAGGCTGGCGCGCCGACCATGGCGAGATGGCAACCCTGCCCTCGCTGGAGGAGCAGGAATACCGCGCCATGGTTGAAGGGATGCGCGACTACATGCGCAAGAACGGGTTTTCCAAGGTGCTGCTGGGGCTGTCCGGCGGGATCGATTCTGCCATTGTGGCGACGATTGCAGCGGATGCGCTGGGTGCAGAAAATGTGCGCGGTGTGATGATGCCGTCCGAATATACCTCGCAAATCTCGCTGGAGGATGCGGAGGATGTGGCGTCGCGGCTGGGAATCCGCCTCGACAATCTGTCGATCAGCGCCGCGCGGGGGGCGATCACCGATACGCTGGCGCCGCTGATGGAGGGCACCAAGCCCGACGTGACCGAAGAAAACATTCAGTCTCGCCTGCGTGGCGTGCTGCTGATGGCATTGTCCAACAAATTTGGCGAGATGCTGTTGACCACCGGCAATAAGTCCGAGGTCGCGGTCGGTTACGCCACCATCTATGGCGATATGGCGGGCGGCTATAATCCGATCAAGGATCTGTATAAGACCCGCGTCTTCGCAACCGCCAAGTGGCGCAACCAGCATCATTTCGACTGGATGCAAGCCCCGGAAGGTGAGGTTATCCCGACACGGATCATTGAAAAACCGCCCACGGCAGAGCTGCGCGAAAACCAGAAGGATGAGGATTCGCTGCCGCCTTATGACGTGTTGGATGGCATTCTGCTGATGCTGATCGAGGGCGACGCCTCCGTCGCCGATTGTGTTGCCGCCGGGTATGACCGCGACACGGTCAAACGAGTGGAGCATTTGCTCTATATCAGCGAATATAAACGCTTCCAGTCCGCCCCAGGCCCGCGCGTCACGCGACGGGCCTTCTGGCTGGACCGGCGTTACCCGATTACCAATCGCTGGCGGGATCAGTCCTAGATTGATTTCCATCAATTGCTGTTAGCCACACAAGTGTTAGGCGGACGGAATGAGACTCTTGATCCTGTATTATTCCCGTACCGGAAATAACCGCCTGCTGGCGAACCATCTGGCGGAGCTAACTGGCGCAGATATCGAAGAGATTCGCCCGGAGCGCCGCTTTAAACTGTTGGGGTTCCTGATGGATTTTCTGGGGCATCGCACGCCAAAGATCGCGCCAATCGCCAGCGACCCCGCAAAATTTGACCATGTTCTGTTCATAGCACCGATCTATGACATGAGTATCGGTCATCCGATCAAAACCGCGCTGATAGAACTAAAGGACCGACTAAGCGCGTATTCCTTCGTCACCTTTTGCGGCTATCACCGCGAGGATCAATCTGACCATATCCGGCAGGAATTGCAGGACGTCACAGGGCAAGCACCCGCGCATATCCGTGAACTTCCGGTCGGTGATCTGCTGCCTGAGGACAAGCGCGGAGACGTGATGGCCGTGTCCGGGCATCGTGCAACGCGGGCGGAGCTGGACCATTTTACAACTGATATCGAAACGATCCGGTCTTGGTTTGCCTGATCCACAACTTATGGACAAATCCGTTCAATCCGTCATAAGCACGGACCAAGGAGATGCCCATGACCACCACCCGTTTTGCCCCCTCGCCCACCGGATATCTGCATGTCGGCAATCTGCGCGCTGCGATGTTCAATTATTTCATTGCGCGGCAGGCGGGTGGGACGTTCATTCTGCGGCTCGACGATACGGATCCGGAACGCTCGACCCAGGAATTTGCTGACCAGATTCAGCGGGATCTGGAATGGCTCGGGCTGACATGGGACCGGCTGGAAAAACAGTCGGACCGGCTGGATCGGTATAACGCTGCCGCCGATGAATTGCGGGCGGCGGGACGGTTATACGAGTGTTTCGAAACCCCGGTCGAGCTGGATTTGAAACGCAAGAAGCAGCTGAATATGGGAAAGCCGCCGGTCTATGACCGCTCGGCTTTGGCGCTCTCGGATACGGAACGCGACGCGCTACGCGCGGATCGTCCCGGACATTGGCGGTTCAAGCTGGATCACGAACGGATCGAGTGGGAGGACGGTATCCTCGGCCCCCAGTCTATTGATGCGGCAAGCGTGTCTGACCCTGTACTGATCCGGGGTGACGGGCAGTTTCTGTACACTTTGGCGTCGGTCTGTGACGACGTGGATTTTGGCATTACTGACGTTGTGCGCGGCTCGGATCACGTGACCAATACCGCGACGCAAATCCAGATTATCGACGCGATTGGCGGAAATCCGATCCGCTTTGCCCATCATTCCCTGCTGACCGGTCCGCAGGGTGAAGCGCTGTCCAAGCGCCTTGGCACGCTGGCGCTGAAGGACCTTCGTGAACAGGGTGTCGAACCGATGGCGTTGCTGTCGCTGATGGCGCGGCTTGGGTCGTCACAGCCGGTTGAAATCCGTCAAACGATGGCGGAATTGATCGACGGGTTTGCGCTGGACAGTTTTGGTGCGGCGCCGACGAAACTGGACCCGGATGACCTTGGTCCCATGACGGCAAAATTGCTGCATGGCATGGATTTTGCGCAAATCGCCGATGATCTTGCCGCGCTCGGAGTCCCGGACGACATCGCGCCCGCTTTCTGGGACATGGCCCACGAAAATATCGAAACCCGCGCGGACCTCGCCGCGCTTTGGTCGCTATGCCGCGACGGCGCGACACCCGTGATCGACGCCGAGGATAAAGAATATGTGCGTCAGGCCCTCGCGATGCTGCCATCCGCTCCCTACACCGAAACCACATGGAAAGACTGGACCACTGCTGTCAAACAGGCCACCGACCGCAAAGGGCGCGGCCTTTTTATGCCACTGAGAAAGGCGCTCACCGGGGCAGATCATGGCCCAGATATGTCCAAACTCCTGCCACTTTTGCAAAATATTCGTCAAATCGACGGCTAGTGTTTGCAGAGAATCGCGTTTTCCGACTAAATATCTGCGGACAGTCACGAAATTACGAAGTTTTGGAGGTATTAAATGTTCAGTGGTTTCGCCAGTAAGTGCAAAAAAACAATAGCTTTTCTTGCCTTTCTTTCTCTTTTTCCGGCAGCAGCTTTCGCCATCGATACCGAACGCCTGCTGAATTACAAACATTGGTATGTGCAGGTTGTTGCATTTGACGACGGCTCGCTGGCCTGCGAGGCAACTGTGCAGGGTGATACCGAGAGTTTCTCTATCTGGACCTACCCAGACCAGACCGTTGAGCTTCAGTTCTACCTTGAAAGCAAATGGTTCGGCGAGGATGAATCCTATAACGATATCGAGGTCGAGATTGATCGTCGTGGGGCGTGGGAATTGACCGACGCGGTCTTCTATAAGAACTCGATCTTCTTCACGCTGCCATCTGACAATTGGGACGCAGCCATGGATCTGGTTGGCGAAGTTGCCCGTGGTAACCGTCTGTATCTGCGCAACAATGTTGGCGCTGATCAGGCCTGGTTCTCCTTATCCGGATCATCGCGGTCCATAGGTGTTCTGGCGGATTGTCAGGATCTGCTGGGTCAGTCCGGCGGCTGGTAATCAGTCGAAGAACGGCGTCATCTGCGCCACAATAACCGCATTATCGTCGAGCGCCTGCTGCATCAGCTGGCGCACTTCTTCGTTAATGTCGTGCCCTTCGGCGAGGCGTTCGTCGAGGGTGCCGTACCCGCTGACATCCAGCGGGTTCATGTCCGCCCGCTTCAAGATAGCCACCGTTTCGCGTACCGCTTCGGCCTCGTCCACACCTGAAGCAAAACACATCAGCGCTGCGCCGGTCGCATTGTCCGGTAGCCCATCGCCGTCCTTGCGGCCGACCTCCACGAGCAGCGTGTATACCTGTTGCGGTTTTTTAGGTTTCTCGGACATTTCAGCCTTTGTGAGTACGCGATCTCCTGTCCTCATATCGACTGTAAGGCTCAATGAAAACCCACATCCTAAACCGGAAGAGGTGGGCCAACGACCAGCATACCATGATCCTTGAACACGGCTGCCATTTCGGGCGGCGTCGGTTTGATCATTGCCGCCGCTACATGAAAAAATTCCTCCATTTGTCCCGCCGGAAAGAACGTCACCAGCATTCGCCCGGTCTCCGTTGTGTTGGCGAAGGCGTGTGGAACACCGCGAGGCGCTAATAGGGAATCTCCGGGTTTCAAATGAAAAGTTTCATCGGCGACTTTAATATCGAATCCCCCGTCTCGGACAAAGAACCATTCGTCCTGATCAGAATGGACATGCGTCGGCGGTCCTCCCCTCAGGCGGCGATTGGTGTCAATCGAACAGGCTAAACCCGCCGTGTCCTTGCCAGACAAAGTTACATTAAACCATGCATCAAGAAATTCGAACGGCGTTCCGAAACGGTCTGTTTCTGCCGCGACCTTAACGCCGCTTTGCAACGGGGCCATAGTTTCACCATGTGTCATGGGAATGCTCCTGACGGGAATACCGCCAATCACAGAATGCTATGTCTATATGTGAAACCGCGCAACGAGTCGTTTTGCCGTTTGCGACGGGACCGATATGTGAATTGAGGTAGGTTTACGCGGCGTTCAGCACAATCCCAATTGCTGTATCCACAATTGATAACGCCGGACACCTGTGCGTCTTGCAGCGATCACCTATTATTATTGTGCGGGGAATGGGACAACTAACGTCGCGTTCTCACTTATTGTTATATCTTCACTCATACGAGGATCGGCGCGTGGGATTGTTCTGTTTGGGCAAAGACGCGGCGGTAACGGTCGACCTCGGCTTCGGGTCCCATGGCTTTGCCAACATTGTCCGACAGTTTGACCGTCGGCTTGCCGTTCGCGGCTACGGCCTTGCAAACCAGTGAAAACGGGGCGAGCGCGTCACTCGGGACAAGATCGCGAAAGTCATTGGTGAGCAAAGTGCCCCAACCGAACGCGAGGCGCACACGACCGTAAAATTGTTTGTGCAGCTCTTCGATCTTGTCGACATCAAGGCCGTCGCTGAACACGATCAGCTTGGTTGCCGGGTCCTCGCCCTGTTCCTTCCACCAGTTGATCGCGATTTCCGCCCCTTTCGCCGGGTCGCCACTATCGATCCGCGCGCCGGTCCATTTGGACATCCAGTCGGGGGCACGGTCAAAGAAGGTCTGCGAGCCGTAGGTATCGGGCAGCAGGATTTGCAGGTTGCCGTCATAATCCTTCTGCCAGTTCTCCAGCACATCATATGGCGATTTTGCCAGTGCTTCGTCACTATCAGCGAGCGCCGCATAGACCATTGGCAGTTCGTGGGCGTTGGTGCCGATGGCCTCAACCTCTCGACGCAGCGCGATCAGGCAGTTGGAACAGCCAACAAATTTGTCGCCCAACCCCTCCATACAGGCCTGAATGCACCAGTCCTGCCACAGGAAAGAATGCCGCCGCCGTGTGCCGAAATCGGCGAGTGACAGGCCGTCGAGCTTGCGCAGACGTTCGATCTTTTCCCAAATGCGGGTCATGGCGCGGGCATAGAGAACCTGCAGGTCAAATTTCTCCATCTCGCGCAGCACCGCGCGGGAGCGGAGTTCCGTCAGGATCGCCAGCGCCGGGACTTCCCACATCATGACATCTGGCCATGGGCCGTGGAAGGTCAGCTCCCACTGGTCGCCGTTGCGGCTGAGGTCATATTCCGGAAAGCGGAAATTTTCGAACCAGTCGATGAATTCCGGGGAGAACATGCGCTGTTTGCCGTAAAACGTGTTGCCGCGCAGCCATGTGACCTCACCCCGTGACAAGGACAGTGTGCGGACATGATCCAACTGCTCGCGTAGGTGTTTTTCGTCGATCAGCTCTGCCAGTGGCACGGATTTCGTGCGATTGATCAGGCTGAAGGTCACATCCACGTCGGAGTGCCGCTTCTGCACCGTCTGCGCCATCAAGAGCTTATAGAAATCCGTATCCAACACCGAGCGCACAATCGGATCGATGTCGAAATTATGGTTATGAACGCGGGTTGCAATATCGGTCATTCTGCCCACCTAATTTGTGTCGCCACGTTAAAACAGGCCATTGGGTCGCAACGCAAGGACAGATTTGGTGAAAGCTCTGCTTCAGAAAGGGTATGGCGGGCGGGAGAACCTGTCGATCGTAGACCTCCCCAAGCCCATCCCGGGACCGGGACAGATTCGGGTTCAGGTGGAAGCTTGCGGCGCCAATGCATCTGATTGGGAATTTACAACCGGGCGCCCCGCCTACGCGCGCATCGCAGGGATGCTCCGACCCAGACCGCGAATTCTCGGCTCGGACATTGTCGGCATCGTCGATGCGGTTGGCGAGAGCGTGGTGCTGGAAACGGGGCAGCGCGTTGTCGCGGATACGTTCATGACTTTTGGTGGTTTCGCCGAATATTGCGTTGCCAAAGCGGATCGTTTTGTGCCTGTCCCTGAGGGAATAGACCCAACCGCAGCTGCATGCCTGCCGCAGTCGGGGGCTATTATACTTGAAGGGTTATCGGGGCGGATCACACAAGGAACGCGAGTGCTCATCAATGGCGGCGGCGGCGGGTGCGGGCCCTTAGCTATTCAATATGCGGTGTCCCAAGGGGCGAAGGTGACCGGGATCGACAATGCCATGAAACAGACTGTCATGCGTGATGCTGGTGCGGCGGAGGTTTATGATTATCGCCAGACCGATTTTACCGCGCTTGGGAAGACATGGGATGTCATCCTTGATCTTTTCGGAACGCGCCGGGCGCGCACCATCCCCCCGGTGCTGGCTGAAGGTGGACGCTACATGATGGTCGGTGGTTCTGTTCCGACTTTGCTCAACATTTTGATCACCGGTCCAATGAATGGCAAAGGGGGACGCAAAATCGGGATGCTGAGCGTTGAACAAGGACCGAAACACCTGCCCGAATTGTTGGGGCTGCTTGCCGATGGCACACTGAAACCCGTAATCGGAGAAACTGTCTCGCCTGATCAAGCTATCGACGCGCTGGCGCGAATGGGCGCTGGAGAGATTGCCGGGAAACTGGTGATCCGGCCCTAGGCTAACGTCACACCCGCGTCTCGCATTGCGGTTAGCGCCGCATCCAGTGATCCATCAAGATCAATCGCCCGGCAAGCAGACAGGATGACCGTGGCATCAAACCCCTCCTTCACCGCATCGAGCGCGGACCAGCCGACGCAAAAATCAGTGGCGAGGCCGGTGAAGGTCAGGTCGGTAATCCCGCGGTCGCGCAGGTATCCAGCTAATCCGGTTTTGGTCGTCTGATCATTTTCAAAAAACGCCGAATAGCTGTCGATCTCGCGGTTATACCCTTTGCGAATAATCATGTCGGCGCGGGCTGTATCGAGGCCCGGATGAAACTCCGCGCCCGCCGAACCGATTACGCAATGTTCGGGCCACAACACCTGTGGGCCATAGGGCATTTCCGTGGTGGTGAACGGCTCGGCGGAGTGGTTCGACGCAAAGGACAAATGATCCGCCGGATGCCAATCCTGCGTCAGCACGACGGCATCGAAGTCCTCCATCATGGCATTGATCGGGGCGACAACCGCATCCCCATCCGCCACGGCCAGTTTCCCGCCGGGGCAGAAGTCGTTCTGGACGTCGATGACTATCAGCGCGCGCATCAGTCCCTCAACAAATCATTGATGGAGGTTTTGGAGCGCGTCCGCTCATCAACCCGCTTGACGATTACTGCGCAGTAGAGGTTCACACCGTTTTTCGAGGGCATCGAGCCAGCGACAACCACCGAATAAGGCGGCACCTCGCCATACATCACTTCGCCGGTTTCACGGTCCACGATTTTGGTTGACTGGCCGATATAAACGCCCATGCCCAGAACGGAGCCTTCGCGGACAATTACGCCCTCGACCACTTCGGACCGCGCCCCGATGAAGCAGTTATCCTCGATAATCGTCGGCCCGGCCTGCATCGGTTCAAGAACCCCGCCAATACCCACACCGCCCGACAGATGCACATGTTTGCCGATCTGTGCGCAGGACCCGACGGTTGCCCAGCCATCAACCATAGACCCTTCGTCAACATAGGCCCCTAGGTTCACGAAGGATGGCATCAGTACCACACCCGGCGCGATATAGGCCGAGCGGCGCACGATCGACCCGGGAACCGCGCGGAAACCCGCAGCCCGCCACTGGTTCTCGCCCCAGCCTTCGAATTTCGACGGCACCTTGTCCCACCAGCCGGAATTGCCGTTGCCACCGGGAATTATATCCATGTCGTTCAAACGGAACGACAGCAGCACAGCCTTTTTCGCCCATTGGTTCACATGCCAATCGTCGCCGCGCTTTTCCGCCACGCGCAGCCGCCCGCTGTCCAGAGCGTTCATCGTATCATCAATCGCCTCGCGGACCTCACCTTGGGTATTCACGGTGATCGCATCGCGATTTTCCCATGCGGCCTCGATTGCGGTTTCCAGAGCGGCGTTCGACATATCATTCCCCAATAAGTGACTGGCATTGCGTGGCCTCTGCCTATAATTCGGATGAAACCTAATCGCAATGCAACAACAGGATTTCACATGGCAACGATCAAATGGAAGCAAGACCGTTTTCCCGACGCGCACAAAGATATCGAGCATGTGCAGGATACACCGGATACGCCGCAAACGCGCTCGCCTACCTATCGGCTTGCCTTCACGGATGACGATTTCATGTGCCGGGACGAGTTACGCCCCGTGCGGTTGCAGTTGGAATTGCTGAAACCAGAGATGGTACTGGCGGAGAAAAAGATCGAATCCACCGTCGTATTGTTTGGCGGGGCCCGTATCCCCGACCCAGCGCAAAAGGACAAAGCGCGGACGGAAACGTTGGCGGGTCTGTCGAAATATTACGACGAGGCGCGCAAATTCGCCTATCTCTGCACCTGCAATTCCTGTCACGAGGAACATTTCGACTATGTTGTCTGCACCGGCGGTGGACCCGGTGTGATGGAGGCCGGAAACCGCGGCGCGATGGAGGCCGGGGGCGAGAGCATCAGCCTAAACATCGTCCTCCCCCACGAGCAGGCACCCAACGAATACGCGACGCCGGAGCTGTGCTTCAACTTCCATTATTTTGCCATCCGCAAAATGCATTTCCTGATGCGCGCCAAAGCAATCGCCGTCTTCCCCGGGGGCTTCGGCACCATGGACGAGCTGTTCGAAACCCTGACCCTGATCCAGACCGGCCGCATGAATGCGATGCCGATCCTGCTGTTTGGTAAATCCTTTTGGGACAGCATCATCAATTTCGAAAATCTCGCCGACGCCGGCACCATTTCGGACGAGGATTTGAATCTGTTCAACTTCGTCGAAACGGCAGACGAGGCCTGGGCAATCATTGAAAACTGGGAAGGCTGATGCAGCTGTATGACCGTCAGTTCACGGCGGATTTCGATCTGCCGGAGACGGACGCGCCCGTGCGCCCGTACCTGATAGCCACAACCCCGCGTTGTGGCAGTCACTTTCTGGGACATATGCTGTGGTCCACGGGTGACTGCGGGGTGCCCCTGGAATATTTGAATCCGGCGAATCTGGCCGAATGGAAACGACTGACCGGGACGACGGATATTCCGGACTGCTTCGCGGCACTGTTTCAGCGCCGGACCAGTTCGAATGGCCGTTTCGGCGTCAAAGCGCACTGGCCACATTTGCGTGCCCTTGGGCGTGGAGAAGAAGTGCAGGATATTCTGCCATTCGACCGCGCGATCCTGATCTATCGCCGCAACCGATTGGCTCAGGCGGTGTCTTATGCCATCGCCAAACAAACCGGTCAGTGGATATCTGAAATGGATCCGGAAACGACACCGAGCTACAGTTATGCCACGATTCTGGATCACGCCGTGAAACTGCGACGTCAGAATGATGCGTGGAAACGGTTTTTCCGGGGGCGGATGGGCAGCATGAGCGAGCAAATCACTACATCCCCGCGCCTTTCCATCGCTTACGAGGATTTTCTGGCGGATCGCGCAGCGATATTCGGGCAGATATATTCCCTGATCACCGATGCGCCGTTTGATCCGGGCCGTCTGCCTGACGACCAGACGGAGAAACAACGCTCCTCGCTGAATCGCGAGTGGCAAGACCGGTTCCGTACGGAGGTCACAACGGGTGACGAATGGGTGCTGACTGATCAGCCCGATCCGCTTGCTTAATCCACAACCCGGTATTCTTCGATGATTGTTCGCATCAACGGATTAAAATTGTCGTCCGTGATCAGGGTCAGGCGGAGCTGCCCGGTCTTGTCCTGCCAGACAGAAATACCTTCGAAGTTTTCGAGATTCCCGGCGCTGGATTCATAAAGCGTCTCTGGGCCACTGATCCCGTCCCCGATATCATACCGACGCACCCGGATGTGAAACCCGCGCAGCCCACTGAAGCCGCGTTCCAGCACATATAGCCGCCCGTCCGGTCCGATATCCGCGCCGGAAATCAGGAAATCGTCTGAGCGCGGAACCTCGCCAATGACGACCCAGCGCATGCCATCAAAACGATAGACAGGGAACGGGCGATCCAGCAGGCCGGAGCGTTCGGGGATCACATAAAGCCGCCCATCTGCATCAATTGCCAGCGCCTCCATCCCGGAATTATCCTGGAAGCTGTCAAAATCCTCGTCCTCGGGCATGAATATCCCGGCGGCAAACACGTCCTCGTGACGCATGATGCGGTGGTTGTTTTCGAACGACAGGTATATCTCGCCTTCCGACCCAACGGCCATGCCTTCGGCATCGCGGTTACGGCCTGTCAGCGGGTTGCCTTTGCTGTCAAGGATAGGCGCGTGATCGTCGATCCAGACTTCGACCAGCTCGCCATCTTCACGCCGTGATCCGCCCCAATAGAAACTGCCACGGTCCGAAACGATCAGCAGGCTACCGTCAGGCCGGATATAAATGCCCGAGAATCCCCCGAAGCTGGAGGCGTCATAATCCCACACCAGCCGCCCCGCCGGTTCCAGCGATCCCGCCAACAGCGGAAACGGTAACAGAAGGGCGACGAGAAACCGGATCATTCGGACCGCAACACGCCCTCGCATTGTTGGGGCAGGTCGGCCATCACATATTCGGGTTTCGGCACAATTGGCGGCGCATCGGGATCGGGCGGTTCCAACGCCTCGGTCACCCACCAGATGGCGTCTTCGCACCCGTCACCGGCGGGTGGCGGAGCTTGTTCCACACACCCGCTCGCACCTGCCGGGCAGTTCAGACGAATATGGAAATGTTCGGTATGTCCCCACCAAGGACGGAGTTTGCGTAAATACGGGCGTTCTTCAGCCGTGGCATCCTCGCACATCTGTAATTTGATCGCGCCGGACACGAAGATCCGCGCCAGTGCCGGGTCGCGCAGTGCAGTCATAATCACGGCGTGATGGGCTGGCGTCCAATTGCTGTTCACGGAGCGAAAGTCACCGGATACCACCGAGATTGACGACAGGTTCTCGCGCTCCGATCGCGAGAGATCGAGACGTTCAGGTGGCAGCATCCAGATATCCGCGTCCAGTCCGATCTGGTGGCTGGCATGCCCCGTCAGCATCGGCCCACCGCGGGGTTGGCTGATATCGCCCACATAAATTCCGGCCCATCCGGCCTCCTGCGCCGATGCGCCCAATCTTTCAAGGAAATCCACGACAGTCGGGTGGCCCCAGTTACGGTTTCGCGACAGGCGCATCGCCTGCCATGCCGGACCGCTTTCCGGCAATTGCGTCGCTCCGGCGAGACATCCTTTGGCATAGGAACCAAACGGCTCCGCCCGCTGTGCACTCGGTACATCATGGGCACCAAACAGTTCTTTGGCGATCGGTTCAGCATTGGCAACCGGTGCTGCCAGGAACGCTATCAGGAAAAGTGCCTTTTTCATTGGTCTATTCAGGCTGCTCTGTTTTTACCCATCGCAAGATTATCAGACCAACAAGGAAAAGACCAATCACAGGCGTGACACCCAGTTGCTGATCGGCAAAAACCCGCGTCGCGACGGCAATCAGGAATGGCCCCATGAAGGCGGTTGCCTTGCCGGACAGGGCGTAGAGGCCAAACGCCTCGGTCATCGGAATGCGTCCTTCCGCCTGATGGATAAGCAAGGTGCGACTGGCGGCCTGCAATGACCCGCTGGCAGCACCTAGGATACCGCCACAGATGTAGAACACGATGTCCGCGACGTTCGAGTCCGGATCTACTGCCATGAAAAGCACCGCATCGCGCGAGGTCGAGATCGTGACGATTCCAACGCTGGCCAGCGCAATAATCGACACGACTATCACCGGCTTGGGGCCGAATTTCTTGTCCATCAAACCGCCGTACCAGGCCCCCACTGCTCCGGTGAACGCCGCCAGAATACCGAAAATCCCAAGCTGCGTAGCACCCCAGCCGAGGACCCCTCCGGCATATATTCCGCCAAAGGCAAACAGGGCGATCATTGCGTCGCGATAGACCATCGATCCGATCAGATAAGCCAGAAGGCTGGGATGTGAGGGCAATTTTCTAAGCGTACTGCCGAGGTTCTTAACGCCCCGCATCAGGGCGCCACTGGCAGATTTGCGTGCCGTGTCCGGCGTCCACAGAAACATCGGAATGATAAAGATCACCATCCAGACTGCCGACATTGGCCCCGTGGCCCGTGCGGGTTCGCCAGCCGCCGCATCCAGCCCGAATATCGGCGTCAGCCCGATCAGAGTTGTGTCAGAACCCGGTAAAGGCGACATCAGCAACAGAACGATAAACAAAGGCACAATCCCACCCAGATACCCAAACCCCCAGCCTGCGCCTGAGACTTTGCCGACATCCTCACGCGGGACCAGATCAGGCAGCATCGCGTTGGTGAAAATCAGCATATATTCCGCGCCAATGAACGCGACAGCGAACATGATCAGGGTGAAGGTCGGATTTGGATCGCCCGGAACCGACCACCATAGGCCGAAACAGCCAATGAAAAACACGATTAGGAAGAAGAAAATCCACGGTTTTCTAGGTCCCACCTGATCCGCCACAGCCCCCAGAAACGGGGCGGTTAACGCAATCAGGATTGACGCGACGGTCACCGAGTCCGCCCACATCGCCTGTCCCTGTACGGGGTCTGGCACCACGGTTCCGGCGAAATAGGGGGCAAAGATGAAGGTCACGATCAGGGTGTTAAACGGCTGGCTGGCCCAGTCGAACAGCATCCAGCCCCATACACCTTTGCGATCCGCATACTGTTGAGCCATCTTGCTCCCCTTTATTTTTCAGCGAATAAGACAGGCAGGGCAAAACTTGGCAAGGAAAACTTTACCTTCCGTGTGCCGGACGCTAGTTCAATAATATTACTAATAAGGGAGAGAATCATGTTTCGTTGGGGCATTATTTCAACAGCAAATATCGGACTGGGCGCAGTCCTACCGGCCATTGCGGCATCTGACAACGGCGTCATCCACGGCATCGCCAGCCGTAACGAAGTTCGCGCGCGCGAGGTTGCGGATCGTTTTGGCGCACCGCTTTCTTTTGGGTCTTATGAGGAATTGCTTGCCAGCGACGAAATTGACGGGGTCTATATCCCGCTACCGACCTCGCAACATATCGAATGGGCCGTGAAAGCCGCGAACGCGGGCAAACATGTGCTTTGCGAAAAGCCCATCGCGCTGAATGCCGCCCAGATCGACGAGGTGATCAAAGCCCGTGACGCCAACGGTGTCGTTGTCAGCGAAGCCTTCATGGTCACCTATCACCCGCAATGGCTGAAGGTGCGCGACCTGATTGCCGACGGGGCCATCGGTCCGGTGCGTATGGTTCAGGGTGCGTTCAGTTATTTCAACATGGACGGCGACAATATGCGCAACATCCCCGAACTCGGTGGTGGTGCCCTGCCCGATATCGGCGTCTATCCGACTGTCTCCACCCGCTTCTCTACAGGTCAGGAACCGCAACGCGTGTCGGCCACGGTCCGTCGTGATCCGAATTTCGGCACCGATGTCTGGTCATCAATCCGCGCCGATTTTGGTGAGTTTGAGCTCAGCTTCTATGTTTCGACGCAAATGGCCCTGCGCCAGCATATGTGCTTCCACGGCGAAACAGGCCGGATCGAAGTCCCCGCCCCCTTCAACGCCGACAAATTCGGCGGGCCACGCATTCAGCTCCACGATCAGGGCAATTCCAAAGTCGAGGAATTCCGCTTCATCGGGCCGGATCAGTATCGCCTTCAGGCGGAAGCGTTCGTGCGCCATGTGCAGGGCAAAGGCGATCCGATCTTTACGCTGGAAGACTCGATCAAAAACCAGAAGCTGATCGACGCGATTTATAAAGCTGGCGAAAGCGGTAGCTGGGAAACCGTCTAACCTTATAAATGCAACCTCCTGACCGGGGTTGCATTTTTTCGCACTTAATATATCGTTATTTCCCGAAATAACGATTAATAGGATGCCATGACCAGCTTCGATCTTCCCGCCGACCTCCAGGGATTTTTCCGAGGTCTCGCAAACGAAACCCGCCAACGCATTCTGTTCGAGGTGCTGAGCGACAAGAAGCCCCACACCGTTGGGGAAGTAGCCAAAAGGATGGGGATCGCCCCTTCGACCGCGTCTGAACACCTGTCCCTGCTACGCCGCAGCGGGCTGGTCGAGGCGACAAAGAAAGATCGCGAGGTACTTTACACCCTCAACAAAACCAAAATCGCGGCGCAGTTGGACTTCCTGTCCCACTGGCTGACCTGCTGTTGAGGGCTTGATGAAGATTTTCCTTTTGTCCGGCCTCGGAATCGCAGCGATTGCCCTTGGCCTGTTCACGGCGCTTTATGCTTACCCCAAAATGACCCTGTTCAGCGAAAACAAGGTTGCGCAGAATTTCTCGCGGATGGAACGGATATTTCCGTCAATTGAAATTGCCGCCAGCCCGAACCCCATCCCTTTGCCGACCGCGCTTCAGCCGCTTCCGGAAACATTGGTGGTAAATGGTCAGCCGCGCGACCTGGCGGCATTTCTGGATCAAACCAAAACCACCAGCTTGTTGATCGTTAAAGACGGCACAATTATCGTTGATGACCGGTTTCAGGGCTATGGACCGGATACCCTCGCGACGTCATTTTCCGTCGCCAAATCATTTGTTGCGACCTTGGTCGGAATGGCGGTCCATCAGGGCTTGATCGGCTCGCTAGAGGACCCGGTCACCGATTACCTGCCCGAACTGACCGGCAGCGGTTTTGACGGGGCGACCATCGCCGACCTGTTGCAAATGACAAGTGGCGTGAATTTTACCGAGATCTATAACGACAGCTCGACCGACGCCTATAAAATCTATGACCAGATGTTTGTCCGGATGCGCTCGATCGACACACTGGCGGCGGGATATGGGACTGCCACCACCCCGGGCGAGCAATTCTATTACGCCAGCATCAACACCCATGTGCTGAGCATGATCCTGCGCCGGGTATCCGGGCAGTCTTTATCCGGCTATCTGCAAACCAATCTTTGGCAGACTTTGGGCACGGAACGTGAGGCCCATTGGCTGACCGATATTCACGGCACAGAAATCGGGTTCTGGGGGCTGGAAGCTCACCCACATGATTTCGCCCGGTTGGGCTTGCTGATGTTGTCAGACGGCGCGGTCAACGGCCAGCGGCTATTGCCGGAAGGCTGGGTTCATCTCGCAACCACGCCCGACAAACCGTTCCTGCAACCGGGACAAATCGACGAGGATTGGGGGTATCAATACAGTTGGTGGGTGCCACGTGATGGCGGGGATTATTCCGCCATCGGGATCTGGGGGCAGTTCATTTATGTAAACCCTCGCAACAATATCATCATCGTTAAAAATTCCGCCGACGCGGATTTCAAGGCGAACGAATATCCGACGATTGAGCTGTTCCGGGCGCTTGCTGAAATCTACACTGACTGATCATTCAAACTCGGCCGGGTGCCAACTGGATTGCCCTCCCGCTAGCTCTCCCTTCACGCCGACATAGATGGGAATATCGACCCCGCAGCGAAAAGTTTTAGCCGCCAGATGCGCAATCTGGCGCGCCAGTTGGTTCGGGTCCGGATTGGACAGCGCATCAACATAGGCAACATGACAGGACACGCGTTGGTCTTTGGGCTTGTCCGGATCCGCGACCGTGGACACGACCAGGGTCTGCCCTTCGACATTCATCCCGTCCTCGTCCAGATAGGTAATGAACCAGCGCAGGATGGTCGCATAAGGCTTGCCATCCTCCACCCGCCATTCGACAACGTCATTCACATAGTTGAACGGCGTGAACCCATCGAGGAACCATTCCGCCTCAGCAATGTCTCCAAACATCGCACCCATGCGCAGATCACCTTCGACCAGATTCACGGGATAATCCGGACTGTAGCCGGTGCATAGCGCTCGCCCACCCATCATGTCCGTGTCGTACCATTCACAATCCGCGTCCATATCGAGCGGGGTGTAAACGCTCTCCACCTCCTGTGCCCACAATTGCGTGGCCATCAGGCACGCTGCGACAACAATCCATCCGATCCGTTTCATTTTCTGTTGCCCTTTCCCGACCAAACGGCCTAACAAGTGCCCATATCCGGTTACCGGGCCATCATGCCCGCTAAGACCCCTTAGCTCAACTGGATAGAGCAGCTGACTTCTAATCAGCAGGTTGAGGGTTCGAGTCCTTCAGGGGTCGCCAACGTAACCATGAATTAATCTCTTAACGCTAGGACTTCCTGACACTCGAGGAAGTCATATGCCGCAAATCAGGATCACGAAGGAATACCTGCGCTACCAGTTCATGCTGGTGGTTACTTTGATCCTGGTCGCCGCTGGGATTGGCCATCAGATGTCACGCAATACTTTCAAAGATGTGATGGGGAAGGTCGAAGCCGTCACGATCTTTGATGAACTTCTAACAGTTCTGATCGAAGCCAATATCAATCTGGAAAATTACGAAAATATTGAAAACAGTCTTGCATCAGACCCGGGGCGCTCCAAGATCGGTCGCTCTGTCGAGGCACTTGAAAATGTTGTGGCCAAACTGGAAACCAAGCTATCTGACGGATCGCTTGATGGCCAAGCAGCGGCTATAATCGACAATCCGACACTCGATCTGTTCGGCGTACTGAATGATCTGCAACTAATCATGCAAAATCTTGCCACGGCTGGATCGCCTTGGGGACATCAAGCGGAAGCTTACGTTGACTTGGCGCAAACATCGACCGACCAGATTTTACCGGTGATCAAACGCCTCAGCAATGTAGAGCTGGAGGTGTTGGACAGGGCCAACAAGCGGATGCTGGTCGTCAACAACATTATTATGGCAGCAATTTTTATCCTGATTGTGATAATCGGCGTGTTCATTTACGCCCCATTGGAACGACGTGTTCTGGATTCGCATGAAGAAATTCGCGCTAAGCAGAAGCAGGCGGAAGCAGCCTCGGTCGCAAAATCTCAGTTTCTCGCGAACATGAGCCACGAAATCCGAACACCGATGAACGGTGTTTTGGGTATGGCGGAAGTATTGGAAACAACGGCGCTGGATGCCAGTCAACGGGACATGTTGAAGGTCATCACCGATTCCGGAAAATCCCTGATGTCAATAATTGAGGATATTCTGGATTTCTCGAAAATCGGCGCCAACAAAATGGTGCTCGACCCCGCACCGTTCAATTTCCGCGCACTGACCGAACATCTATATAAGCTGTTTACGCCCATGGCGCAGAAAACAGGGCTGACATTCATTTGGGAGGATGATGAAAAAGTTGCCAATGTTCTGATCGGGGACAAGTTGCGAATTCTGCAGATATTGACCAACCTGATTGGCAACGCGATCAAGTTTACACAAAACGGCGGTGTCGTTGTTTCTGTCAAAGCAGATCCGGTCGAACATGGCTCTCAAAATATCACCGTATCGGTTAGAGATACGGGTGTCGGAATTGCCGCGGATCAGGTTGAACGCATTTTTCAGCAATTTGAGCAGGCCGATACATCATCGACACGAAAATTCGGCGGCACGGGTCTTGGGCTGGCGATCAGCGCGGCGCTTGCCCATCAAATGGGTGGCAAGATTCAGGTAAACAGCACTCTGGACGAAGGATCTGAATTCATTTTCTCCGTATCGTTGCCGGTTCAGTCGATGAATCACGCTCAGGATTCCGAACAGAACCTGCCGATGCCTTCATCTCCATATGCTACACTTAACCTGCTGTAACGCGTACCAATCACGAGGTTATTTCATGAAACACACTCTGCTTTCCCTTCTAGCCGGACCATGCCTGATCGCGGCTTCGGGCTCAGCTGAGACCATCCGGGTATATAACCGGGCAGAGTATATCGATCTGGATCTTATATCGGAGTTCACCGAAGTTACCGGTATCGACGTCATATATGACACCTACAGTAACAGTAAAACGGTTGAAACAATGTTGACAGCCGGTGGGTCCGGCTATGACGTTGTTGTTGTTTCTTCGGAATATCTGCAGCGTCTACAGGCTGCCGGGGCCATCGTACCAATTGATCATCAGCGGCTGGTTACATTTGAAAACATGTGGGGTGATGTGATGGAACGTATCGAATTTTTCGATGCACACGCTGACCATTCTATTCCCTATCTTTGGGGTACGACCGGTCTAGGTTATGATCGGAACAAAGTTTTGGAAATCATGCCCGATGCGCCTCTGAACAGTTGGGATCTGTTGCTGAAACCCGAGATCGTTTCGCAATTCACCGGGTGCGGCGTTTCCCTGACGGATGCTATCGAAGAACTGATGGCAATTACACTTTCCTATCTGGGACATGATCCCAATTCCAACGATCCCGCGCATATCACAGAGGCACAGGAAACCATCAACGCGATTATGCCCCATGTGACAGACATCGGAACCGAGCAATATAACGTGCTAGCCAAAGGTGAAGCCTGTGTGGCCATGGTTTGGTCAGGAGATGCGCTTCTGGCCAACAGCATTGCCGCGGACGACGTGGAAGTAAGCTATGTTGTTCCCAAGGAAGGGGCGCCGCTTTGGTTTGATCTGTTCGTGATTCCGGCGGACACAGAACATGTGAACGCAGCCCACGTCTTTATCGATTTTATTCTGCGTCCTGAAAACATCGCCAGGGCTTCTGACTTCTCGTTTTATGCAAATGCAAACGTGGCTTCGATGCCCTACGTTTCCGAGGAGGTGATTAGCAATCCGATTATCTACCCGGATGCTGACACGATGGCGCGCGTTTTCCCTGTCTTGTCCCGCTCGCCTGAAGAAAAACGCGATATCTCTCGCGCCTGGCGGATGATGCAGCTGTCCAACTGATCGGTAACCCGACGGTTATTCGGTCAGCGTCGCGCGATCCGTGATCATCACCATGTCGCCGACCCGGTCACTCGGATGGGTAACGACCTGTTCCCCGTCGGACAAGCCGCTCAGCACTTCTGCAAACAATGTGTTGCGTTGGCCGATTTCGACCGCCTGCCGATGAGCGAGACCATCCGCATCAGCGGTAAAGACAAACCAATCTTCACCATCGCGGAACAGGGCGCTGATCGGGACCTGTAAAGCCTGAGGATTTTCCCATTCGGTAATGCGGACATAGACACGGAAATTGTCACCCAGCCCCGGGCGATCCGCTGCCGGCGAGTCGAGATCCAGCAGAACGCGCACGCGTTGCTCCTCGATCCCCAGAGCCGATATCTTGGTGAAAGCCGAGGGTTCGATCCGCCGCACTGTTGCCGACAGTATTCCGTCCCCTCCCCAGCGTTCCACGACGGCTTTTGCCCCTTCGGCAATCCGAACGGCATCAGCTGACAGCATCTCCACTACCAGTTCCAAATCATTGGGTTGCCCAATCGTCACCAGCGGCGAACCGGCGGAAACGATCCGCTCGCTCATCGACGCAACAGACAGAACGCGCCCGTCCACCGGGGCAAAGACATGCACTGCTGTCTGGCCTTCGCCATTCTGTTCCGGATCAACAAGCGCGACCTTGGCCCGATCAAGCGTCGCCTGCCGCAACGCCCTTTGTGACAATATCAACTGCAGATCGGATCGCGCTTGTTCCATGGCCAGCTTCACCTGATCCAGCTGGCTTCGCGTCGCCGTCCCGGATTCGAACAATCGCTCGATCCGTTCATACTGGTCCCTTGCGTAGCTGAAATTGGATTCCGCCTGGCCGATATTCGCCTCCGCCAGACGCAGGGCTGCTTCGGCCTCCTTCACGGCGGCTTCTGCCTCCAAGCGTGAGCGATAATCAAGGATTGCCGATTGCACCGGTTCAATCGACGCCACCACGGTTTCCCCGCCGATCACCGCATCGCCAACCGCCACCGGGCTGCGCAAAACCGTACCGCCAACCGGGGCGACAACCTCGAATTCATTGCGGATGCGGGTGACGCCATCAACGTCGATGGTGACTTCCATCGGGCCGCTGGTTACTGTCGCCAAGTCAACCGGTACTGGTTGCTCCTGCATTGAATACCAGACGCCAGCGCCAACAACGGCCGCGGCCACACCCCAGAACAGGATTCTACGAAACTTCATGGGTCACTCCCTCGTTTTCATGACGGCAATCAGGTCCAGCCGGTTGATCCGGCGCCGGACCAGCAGCGCCGAGCCGACCGAAGCCCCCAGCACCACCAGCGCCGTCATGGCATATGTGTTTTGCGAAATAATCAGCGGGATCGAATATAGGTCACTGGAAAAACTCGTCACGATCCCGAATGCCATCGTCCGCCCGAGAAACCAGCCCATCGGTATAGCCACCAGCGTCAAGAAGATCAGCTCTCCCAACAGGATGTAACTGACCTCAGCCTTGGTGAATCCCAGAATGCGCAGGCTGGCGAGTTCCCGGCCGCGTTCCGACAGCTGGATGCGCGCCGAATTATAGACCACGCCGATCACGATCAGGCTGGCGACAAGGGCATATACCGTTGTCGAAATTCCCGAGCTTTCAGCAATCGTGTCGTAAAAAGCCTTGCGGATTTGCGTCCACAGCACCATGCCCGCGACGTTAGGGGCTGCTTTCACAGCCGCATACAATTCCGAAATCTGCGCGTCGTCCAGCGCGACATGCACCGAATTCACCAGCTCCGTCTGTTGCAACATGGCGCTGAGCGCGCTGATATCCATATATGCGCCGAGGCCAAAATACTGCGTAATCACGCCGGTCACCGGCACTTCATAGGTCCCGCGCTGGCCTTCCAGTATTTCGACCGTGATCACGTCTCCCACCCGCGCATCCAGATGGCCGGAGAGGCGGTTGGACAAGACGATGCCTTGTTCGGGGAAGATCACCTCATCACTTTCGGCGTCAAGCACGCGGGACAGGTCTTGTCCGGGCAAGCGGCCCTCGATAGCAGACAGGCGGCTCAGGTGGCCGTGGCTCAGGCGGGCGGCAACGGTGCGCATTCCTTCGGCGCGCATCACACCGGGCAGATTTTCGACATCGGCTGTCACCTCCAGCCCTTGCGGAATGATGAAGCTGAGTGTCGCCTCCTGCCGGTTGGCTTGGAAAAAGGCGCTCTCAACCAGTTCGTCCATCGCGTCGAACATGAACAGCGAAGACACCATCGTCGCCGCAGCCATCGCAATCCCGAACGCTGTCAGCCCTGCCCGGATTGGCCAGCGGGTGATGGAGCGGATGATCATCATGGTGGGCTGACGCACGCGTAACACCCGCCCGATCCAGTCGATCCAGCCTTCGCGATAGCGTGTCGGCGCGGGTGGCGACATGGCAACGGCAGGTGACAATCGGGTGGTGCGCAGCACTGGGCGCACCGCGCCAATCACCACGGTCGCGATTCCGGCAAGGCCGGAGATGATGAACGTGTCCCAGCCGCTGATATAGATCAGGTAGGGAAAGTGGAAATATTGCGCGTAAACCGCGCTCAGCCCATGACCTCCCCATGCACCGACACCCCAGCCAAGCAGAATGCCAAACGCCCCGATCCCGATGGCCAGTTTCACATAGTGCCAGCTGATCGCCGCGTTGGAATATCCCACCGCCTTGAACAGCCCGATCTGTTCACGCTCCAGCGCAATCAGGCGACCCAGCACCATGCCAACCAGAAAGGCCGAAATTACGAAGAACAAGGGCGGCAGCACCCGCGCCATGGTGCGCAGAGATTCCAGTTCGGCGGCGATGAAGCTGTGCGAGGTCTGGAATTCTCGTAGATAGGGCCCGGTTCCACCATAGGGCGCCAGAATATCTTCGACCCGGTCCAGAATTTCTTCCTGATCCGCCCCCAGCGCAGTCTTTACCGTAAGGTCATTGAATGCACCCTGCAGGCGGAAGGTGCCCGCGAGCGTCTGATAGTTCATCCAAATGATCCCAAAACGAACGTCATCGGGCATCAGTGCGCCGGGGCCAATCGTGTAGATAAATTCGGGCGACAGCGCGGTGCCTACAATCGTCACCGGTTGCTTGCGGCCGTTCAGCGTGACCTCGAACGTATCCTCAAGCGCAAATTCGTTGGCGGTGAAAAAATTCTGGTTTACCACCACCTCGTAAGGTTTGTCCTTGTCCGGCCATCGGCCTTCGGTCAGCGATGGCACGTTCAGGCGCGGCTCGCCAAATTCCGGCAGCGACAAGAGTCGACCCATCGCGGGTTCCTCCAGCCCATCTATATCCAGAATGGCATGCTGGGATATCCGTGTCTCGGCCTGGCTGACGCCGGGAATGGCAGTGATTTCGCCCAGAACATCGTTGGGGACGCGTGTGGCGGAGGCAAAGATATCAGCAAATCGGTTGCGTTCGTAAAATGTCTCCTGCGTTTCCGACAGAGACCGCTCCGCCCCATACATCACTACCAGAATGGCGACACCACAGGCCAGCACCAGACCGATCGCAAGCGACTGCGCCCACAGGCGCCAGAGATCGCGGAACAGTTTGCGGTCGAGCGTCTGCATTACCACACGATCTCCGACGGTTTCTGGCGGGTTGCGTTTTCCTTCACCTCGTTGATCTGGCCGTCAGCGAAAAAGATTACTCGGTGCGCCATGTTCTGAATGGCTGCGTTATGCGTGATGACGGTGGTGGAGGTGCCAAGTTCAGTGTTGATATCGTTCAGCGCCTCTAGCACCTGCACGCCGGTTTTGCTGTCTAGCGCCCCGGTTGGTTCGTCACACAGCAAGACCTCGGGCCGTTTGGCAATGGCGCGGGCGATAGCAACTCTCTGCTGCTCACCGCCCGACATTTCCGCAGGGAAATGACCCATACGTTTGCTAAGGCCGACCAACTCCAGCGCCTCCTCCGGGCGCATGGGGTTGCGGGAAATTTCGGTGACCAGTGCCACATTTTCCTTGGCGGTCAGGCTGGGCACCAGATTGTAGAACTGGAACACGAACCCGACATGGTCCCGGCGATAGGCGGTCAGCGCCCGTTCGGACATCGTCGATAGCTCTTGTTCCTTGAAAAACACGGATCCTTCGGTGGCCGTGTCCAGCCCGCCAAGGATGTTCAGCAATGTCGACTTGCCGCTGCCCGACGCTCCCAACAGCACCGTAAGCTCGCTTTCGTAAATCGTCAGGTCAACGCCACGCAGTGCATAGACCTGAATGTCACCCGTGTCATAGACCTTGGTAACGCCTTTGGTTTGGAAAACCGGTTGCGGCATGTGTCCCCCTTATTTCGCCAGACCTTAGCGACCCGACAGGGACAATCCTTGATCCAGAACAAAAGGTTATGGGTCTAATATAGGCAGATTTTCCGTGCTGACGAGGCTAAGCCCGCAGAAACTGGTCGAATTCTTCGAAGACTTTTGTGTAAATCCCGTGCTTGAACGGCACGATCCGGGTGATCAGCTCGGACGGGTCCATCCATTGCCATTCTGAAAATTCCGGATGGTCCGTGGCGATATTGATCTGGTCATCACGGCCCAGAAACCGCAGCAGAAACCATTTCTGTTCCTGTCCGCGATAACCACCCTTCCACAGTTTCGCCGCCAGTTCTGCGGGGAAATCGTATCGCAGCCAGCCCTGACTTTCGCCGATGCGTTCGACAAGATCACGGGAAATCCAGGTTTCCTCCCACAGCTCGCGCAGCGCGGCGTGGAAAGGTTCCTCGCCTGGATCGATCCCACCTTGTGGCATCTGCCAGGCATCGTAATCGGAATCGAGCCGTTGCCCGGCAAAAATCTGACCCTTGCTGTTCATAACGGCAAGGCCAACATTCCTGCGATAGGGAAGTTTGAGGCGTTCTTCTTCAGTCATGTAAAAAAGGGCGGGATCTTACCCCGCCCTGCCACCTTAGCGATCACCGATCACGGCCAGCGAACGGAGAATATCGACGCCGTAAGCCAGCTGGTAGTCTTCGTTCCGGCGGGCAGCGACTTCTTCCAGTTCCAGCCTTTCAGCTTCCAGCTGTTCCAGTTCTTCATCAGTCAGGCTATCGTTGCCCAGCGCACCGCGAAGGTCAGCCTCGGAATAGGTGCGGCGCGTATCCTCTTCGCCTTCCTCTTTCGGGGGTTGCTGTTCAACCAGGACGTCAGGCATAACGCCAAGCCCCTGAATGGAACGCCCCGAGGGCGTGTAGTAAAGCGCAGTGGTTAAACGCATCGCGCCATTGCCCTGTAAAGGCATCACGGTCTGAACCGAACCTTTGCCGAAGCTTTGTGTGCCAACGACAATCGCACGACGGTGATCTTTCAGGGCGCCGGCGACAATCTCGGACGCGGACGCTGAACCGTTATTGATCAGCACAACGATGGGCTTACCCTCGGCCAGATCCCCGGGCTGCGCATTGTAGCGATCGCTGTTTTCCGCATAGCGCCCACGGGTGGAAACAATCTCGCCAGCGTCAAGGAACGCGTCTGACACGGCAATTGCCTGGCTGAGCAAACCGCCGGGATTGTTGCGCAGGTCAAGTAGGATGCCATCGATATTGTCGATGCCACCATTGGCTTCCAACTCCGCTTCCAGCCCTTCAACCATGTCATCGTAGGTTTTTTCAGTGAACGAGGTGATGCGGACGACAATCGAGCGCCCTTCGGTGCGAACACGAACGGCAGTAAGTTCGATAATATCCCGCATGATCGTGACGTCGAACGGCTCATCATCACCTTCGCGATATATGGTCAGGGTGATCTCCTCACCAGCAGGGCCTTTCATCTGCTCGACGGCCTCGTCAAGCGTCAGGCCAAGCACCGACTCGCCATTGATCGCGGTGATGAAGTCACCAGACTCCAAACCGGCGCGCGACGCCGGTGTGTCATCCATCGGAGTCACGACTTTGACGAAACCTTCTTCTTGCGTCACCTCGATCCCGAGGCCGCCATATTCGCCGGATGTATCAACCTGCATTTCCTCGAAATCTTTGGGGGGCAGATAGCCGGAATGCGGATCAAGCGAGGTTAGCATACCATTGATCGCGGCCTCGATCAGGTCAGCATCGTCAACTTCTTCGACGTAAGTTGCGCGGATGCGGTCAAAAATATCGCCGAACAGGTCAAGCTGTTCATATGTCGTTTGCAGGCGATCCTGCTCCTGTGCGATCAGGGGACCGGCAAATTGTGCTGTCAGGGCGACCCCAACAATCGCACCGCCAACGGTCGCTAAAAGATGCTTCTTCATAAATCTACCTCGGGCATTCTGGACACGGCATCTGCCGATTCTGATGATTTCACCCGTTATACACCCAAAGGCGCGGGTTTGTTCCAGTGCGAATCTGCAATTCCGTTCACGATTTCTTCACTGTGTAACTAGAAGGCAAAGGATTGCCTATGAAGGTGACGGATAAAAATGTGCTAAAAGCAGCTTTCGACACACCATCACTGTATTGAATTTCAAGGTATAATCCTTCGTGCCTCAGACATTAAGCAGTATGTGGCAGCGCAATGAAATCAAGGGGGTGTGACCCGTCGTCGCCTCTGTCTGACGGGATGTCACTTCACAGACACGAAGTTCTGGTATATCAGGCCGCCATGAAAATAATTGCCGCCATTCTGATCCTGGCACTGACTGCCGCCTGCGCACAAAACCCAAGTGTGTCGACCGCGTCGGTGCGCGGCAGCGAAATTGACTGCCTTGCCGAAGCTCTTTATTTCGAGGCAAGGGGTACGGGACTCGAAGGGTTGCGGGCCGTTGGCGAAGTTATCGTGAACCGCAAAAATGATCCGCGCTTTCCCGATACGATCTGCGGTGTGGTGGATCAAAGGCATAATGGATCATGCCAGTTTTCCTATCGCTGCGATGGAAGGCCGGAAGAATTCACCAACGCCATCGCCTATGCGAATGCGCAATCTGTTGCCCACACATTGTTGTCGAACCGGGGGGAAGACATCACCCGAGGGGCCTTGTTCTTTCACGCGGCAAGCATGTCGCCGGGATGGTTCGGCACGCTTAACCGGCTTGGACAATTCGGCGGCAACGTCTTCTATAGCTAAGCTCTGTGCCTAAGGGTCAGTTTCGGATATTTACCCTTGTCGGGATGAAAACCTATGACTCGCGCCACAGTTCCTCTTGATCCGGTCTGCGGCACACGGCAAAAAGCGGCATGGCCAAACTATATTTCAATTATTCGACAATGAACGCCGGCAAAAGCACGATCCTTTTGCAGGCCTCGCACAATTACCAAGAACGCGGGATGCAGACTTATCTGATCACTGCGAAGCTTGATAATCGTGCTGGCGAGGGGCGGATCGGCAGTCGGATTGGGATTGGTGCGGACGCGGATCAGTTTGATGCAGAAAGCGATCTGTTCGCCATGATCGAAACACGGCTGGCCGAAGGTCCTGTCGCCTGCGTATTGATTGACGAGGCCCAGTTCCTGACACCGGATCAGGTTTGGCAGTTGGCCCGCGCAGCAGATGATCTGAACGTGCCGATCATGACCTATGGCCTGCGGGTGGATTTCATGGGAAACCTGTTTCCCGGATCTGCAACGCTATTGGCGCTGGCCGACGATATGCGCGAGGTTCGCACGATCTGCCATTGCGGGCGCAAGGCGACCATGGTGGTGCGCCAAGGGCCAGACGGCGAAACCCTTACCGGGGGTGAACAGGTGCAGATCGGCGGAAACGAAACTTATGTCAGCTTATGTCGGCGGCATTGGCGCGAAGCGGTCGGCAAATAGAATCACCATCGGTGCGGCACATTTCAGGGTGACGCAGGGTCACAAACGCCCCGATATATTCAAATAATGCATTTTAACTTATAGGTTGTAAATAACCGATATCTCACGGAAATTTGTTAACCATTCAGTCAGAAATTTAGAACAAATCTAAAAGAAAACACAGTTTTAACACGTTTCGGAATGATTAATGCCGAGACGAAAGTCGAACGAAGTCCTTGTTGGGCGAAAATTTAATAAAACTTTAACGAGTTGTGCTCACAAGAAAGTAGAAGGCGAGAAAATGCGAATTTTTGGTAAGTCGCGAAGCGAAGGCTCGTCGAAAAAGAGAAAGCCCCGGGCAGAGCCACCAGTGGCGAATAAAAATAACAATGAACCTGACGAAAGTACGAAGGAGTATATGATGTCACAGGATATTTCCGGTCTTAATTCAATTGCTGGCTTTATTGGAGCCTGCCTCGTCGATAGTGAATCCGGCATGGTTATCGTCGCTGAAGGCGGCGGGAAACTTGATATGGAAACTGCCGGCGCGGTAAATTCGGAAGTTGTTAAAGCCAAACTATCTGCAATGCAGTCACTCGGTCTTGACGATTCCATCGAAGATATTTTGATCACGCTGGGCAAACAATTCCATCTGATCCGCCCGTTGGCGAAAAATCCACAGGTCTTCCTGTATCTGGCTTTGGACAAGAAAGCGGCAAACCTTGCGTTGGCGCGTCTCGAGTTGAAAAAAATCGAAGGTACTCTGGAAATCTGATTTCTGACGAGTGTTCTGGTAAAAGGCGCAGCGTCCGGGTTGCGCCTTTTTCTATTCCACCGGGATTTCCAGCCCCAGTGATGACATCAGCTCGTAATAGCTGAACAGCGCGAACAGGAAGAAAGCGATCAGAACAAGTTCTTGCTTGAACGCATTGCGGCGAAAATAGTTGCGGTCGCGATGGTGGATCACGTCCATTAGTTCATCCCCGATCTTGACGGATAGGAATGTTCCAACTGCTGACAACAGGACTATCCCCCAATAGGGATAAGGTGTTGTCAGGATTTTGTGAAACAGGTTGGTTAGATAGGTCGTCTGATAATAGCCAGGCGCCCAGAAAAGGGTCGCGAGATTGATACTGATAGCAATGGTCCAGACAACCAATTCGGATATGAACATCCTGATGCCGAACAACAGGCGCAACGGGAAATCCAGCAGGAAACCGGCATCCGCAATGGGGGTGCAGAGGACAAAGAAGCTCCAGGTCAGGGCCGCCGCTACGCCCCCGGTCAGCAGGCCAAATTTAATGCTTAGATAAGCGAAATAGCCGATCAGCAAAGCGACCAACAGCAGGAACTTGATCAGAACCTGATTGCGGTGCGAGGGTTTTGGCGAGGTGTCGGTCATGGGTATAGCCTCATATAATGATTTCGACGCTGCCTTGTTCCAGATCAGCTTTGGGATTGCCGCTGACAATCAGATCAGCGTGTTCGGCAGGGGCTTCGCGGATCAGATACGCATCCTCCTCCGCCATCCAGCTCTGCCAGAGAGGAAGGGCTTCGTTACCGTCACGTTCCAGCCCACGGCGCAGGCGGATGGCGGGCGGGGTTTCGACATATATGCCGAAGGTAAGGTAGGGACGGAAGGCCTCGCGCAACGCGCTGACGCCTTCGACGATCAGGTGCGGCGCAGGTGGTACGTCGTGCCATTCAGCCAGTGTCTTGCTGCCCCAGTCATAGCGCTGGTAGCGCGCCGGACGATTAGCGCGCAGCGGGTCAAGCACCTGTTCGATCAGGCGCGGATACCAGTCCAGCGGATTGTCCCACTCAGCAAAATCATCCGTGTGGACGATGGGGCAGTCGAGCGTTTCTACCAGCCGATCCGCCAGCGTCGATTTGCCGGACCCGCCGCAACCATCAATCCCGATGATCGCTGTGGTCATGCCATCAGGTCGGGGCTTTGCCGCGATGCGGCTGGCGATATCGTCCAGCGTTAAAGTCAATACATCCGCCCACCGATGGGCACGTCGTGATCCGGGCGCAGCAACACCACGGCGTCGTTTTCATCCGGCACGCCCAGCACTAGACATTCGGACATGAATTTGCCGATCTGGCGTGGCGGGAAATTGACGACGCCAAGCACGCGGCGACCGATCAGACCCTCGGGCGTGTAGTGCACGGTGATCTGGGCGGAGGATTTTTTCTGCCCGATCTCTGGCCCGAAATCGACCCAGAGTTTGATGGCGGGTTTCCTCGCTTCCGGAAACGGTTGGGCGTCGATGATTTTGCCGACGCGAATGTCGACTTTTAGGAAATCGTCAAAGGAGAGGTCAGACATGGCTATCCTTTCAATTCGCGAGAACGAGCCGCGGCAGCGGCGATCGTGCGCCGCATCAGTTGCGGCAAGCCATCGTCAGCCATCAGCACAGATAGACCGGCGAGCGTGGTGCCGCCGGGGCTGGAAACGTTGATGCGAAGTTGTTCGGGCGTTTCGTCCGCGGCCTCGGCCAGCGCACCGGACCCGGCGACGGTGGCCTTGGCCAAGGCCATCGCCATGTCGGCAGGCAGTCCTTCAGCTGCCCCAGCAGCGGCGAGAGCTTCGATCATATGAAAAACATAAGCCGGACCGGACCCAGATACGGCGGTGACAGCGTCCATCTGATCTTCGGACGTCAAACGCACGGTCTGTCCGACGGCTTGCAGCAGGCTTTCGGCCAGCGTGAGGGCCGTTTCGTCCACATGCGCATTGCCAATTATTGCCGTGATCCCGCGCCCCACCGCAGCGGGTGTATTCGGCATGGACCGAACGATGGGGGTCGACACGCCAAACGCGGCTTCGAACGCGGAAATGGCGGTGCCGGCAGCGATGGACAGGAACAGCGTGTCGCTAGCCCCGAACCCCGCAATCTGGCCCAGCGCCTCGCCCATCATCTGCGGTTTCACGGCCACCACACAGACGGCCGGCGCATCCGGTAAATCGCCATTCACAATAGCGCCCGTGGACAGCACCCAGTCGGACGGGTTCGGATCAATGATGTAAACGGAAGATGCGGGTACTCCGGCGTCAAGCCAGCCTTGCAACAGTGCGGAACCCATTTTCCCGCAGCCGAGCAGCACAAGCCCGCGGGTTTTTACAGCGTCTAGCGACATATCCCCTCCATCAGGCCGCGGCCCGGGATGGGTTATGCGCGGCCGTAAGCCTCGTCAATGGCGACCGTCATGGCGGCGGCCGGTGTTTCGTCCCCCCAGCATACCAGCTGGAACGCGGGATAAAACCTCTCACACGCCAATACGGCGCGACCGACGATGTCGTCAATCTGAATGGCGGTGGCTGTACCCTCGCCCGCCAGATTGAGCCCGTACCGATAGACCATCATCTTCTGTTCACGCCACAGGCTGAACGCACCGGACCAGCATTTGTCATTGGCCTGGTTCAGAAGGTCGTAAAGGTTGGGGAGTTTCTCCTCCGCCGGGTCCATATCGAAGGTACAAATCATGCGGAGCGTCTCGTCTTGAGGGCTCCATGCCAGCGACAGGGAATAGGTGGTCCATGATCCGTCAATCACCATCGCGATCTGATCATACGCAACACGATCAAAGTCCCATTCATTATGGGTAGCAAGATGTTCAACGATATCAATGGGGTGGAGGTCGTCAGTAGTCAGGTCATGCTCGACTGTATTCATATGCCTACCTCTTTGGTGTGCAGATGTGGCCCCAATAATTTGGTGACCTCACCAAGGATCGCGGTTTGCCCGCTTACCCCTACGAGATATGGTGTGGGTTTTTAGGGGATGTGTAAAGAGGTTTTTTTGGTGGAAGTCTAATGGACAGGCAGGAATACTATTTGTGCTGCAAACGCTTTCGGATAATTTGATAAACATTGGTGGATTGTATTTGCTGCGATATTAATTTGGTATGGGCGAAGTACTTTTAGTTTTGTTGTTTATTGGCGCATGCGTGCTTTTCGTAAGCAAGGCGCTAGAAACGCCTCCGCAAAAAAGGCGCTACGAGCGCCCGCGAAGCTCTCTAAAGAGTCGAGGTGACCAAGGTGAGGAAAGGGTTAGTAGAGAACTTTTCCATTTTCTTGATCGCAGCGAATATCGCTTGTTTAACGATCTGACTCTGCCCTCATTCAGAGGAACTACGCAAGTTGATCACGTGCTGGTTTCCAAATATGGGATCTTTGTTATTGAAACAAAAAATATGGCAGGATGGATATTCGGAGGTGAAAACCAATCGCATTGGACGCGGGTGCAAAACAAGCACAAACTAAGCTTCCAAAATCCAATCCGGCAAAATTTCAAACATGTTAAGGCGGTTGAAGAATGGTTGGGCTTTCGTGCGATCCATTTGTACAACGTCATTACGTTTGTCGGCACCGCCGTACCAAAAACAGAAATGCCTGCCAATGTTCTGTGGAATATAGAGGCGCTTGCGAATTTCGTAAAAGCCAAGACTATTGTGGTATTCAACGCGAAAGAGATTGAAGCGATTTGCGATGCGTTGTCGAACCCTCAGATTCGAACTGATGATTTAAAGAAACACAGACACATCCAGCATCTGAGAGACCTCAAAGCTCGTAAACTCCATGACAATCATTGTCCAAGATGTGGCGAGCAATTGGTCCAACGGACTAATCGACAAACCGGGGAAGCTTTTATGGGATGCGAGCGTTTCCCGAAATGTCGAGGCACAAGAAAACTACATTAATATTCGTCCAATACATCACTTCGCGCAATGGCGCTCTCACCGTTTCAATCATTCGATTGATATATCCCCACCGCAAGCGTAGCGTATTAATGAGTATAAGCTCAATATAGGGGGATAAAATGACGTTAAGTGGATTGTTAGTTGCAATCATCATCGGTGCCATTGCTGGCTGGCTGGCAGGTCAGATCATGAAAGGGTCCGGGTTTGGACTGTTGGGGAATATCGTTGTCGGGATCGTCGGGGCGTTCGTCGCCGGGCTGATTTTTCCCGCCGTCGGGCTGGGATTGGGCGGTGGCCTGATCGGGTCGATCATAGCTGCAACCATTGGGGCGGTAATCTTACTGTTCCTAATCAAGCTGGTGAAACGCGCCTGATAAATAGGGCCAGCGGATCAGGACTTCGACGTCGTCTTTGCCTTCGTCGTCCGCTTCGCTGGCGTTTTCTTCTTCTCCAGCGCTTCGATGCGTTTCAGCAATTCCGCATTCTCCTCGCGCGCTTTCACGGCCATTTCGCGCACCGCGTCAAATTCTTCGCGGGTGACGAAATCGCGGTCGGCCATCCAGCGGTCGACCCAGGATTTGAACGCCGTTTCGGCTTCTTCCTTAGCACCCTGGGCAACACCCAGCGCGTTGTTCATCAGTTTCGAAACATCGTCAAAAATCTTGTCGCGGGTCTGCATGGCGGTTCCTTTCGTCTGACCCATATATGATCCTTCACGAAGGATTTGCCAAGGGCGGGTTGACTTTGACGGCCCCGCGCAAGATCAAGGCGCACGGAGAACCATGATGCTGCTGACACTGCCCTTTCCGAATATCGACCCGGAGATTTTCAGCTTCGAGCTGTTCGGCCGTCATCTGGCGCTGCGCTGGTATGCGGTGGCCTATATCGTGGGCATCATCATCGGGTGGCGCATTCTGGTGCGGATGATGCGGCGCGACGATATTTGGGGTGGGAGGCCACCCCTGACGCCCGAGGTCGCAGAAGATATCCTCGTCTGGCAGATCTTCGGGATCGTGCTGGGTGGGCGGCTGGGCTATGTGTTGTTTTACAACTGGGACTATTACTCGCAACATCTGGGTGAGATTTTGCAGATCTGGTCCGGCGGCATGTCCTTCCACGGCGGGTTCCTTGGGGTCATCATTGCTACATTTCTGTTCACGCGGCGGTACAAAGCACCGTTCCTGTCGGTGGGCGATGCCATGGCAGTTGTCACGCCTGCGGGGATATTCCTTGGCCGGATCGCAAATTTCATCAAACCCGAGCTATGGGGCAAGCCGACAACGGTGCCGTGGGCGGTCGATTTTCCGGATCCGGTTGCTCAGACATGTCCGCCCGATTGGCTGGTGCCGCTGTGTACGCGCCATCCCAGCCAGCTTTACGAAGCGGTGCTAGAGGGGATCGTGCTGGGTATTCTGATGCTGATCCTCGCCTATCGGTCGAAAATATTGCACTATCCCGGGCGGGCAATGGGTGTGTTTTTTGTGGTTTACGGGGCGTCCCGCGTGTTCGTTGAACTGTTCCGCGAGGCAGATCAGCAATTTATCACACCGGATAATCCATTGGGTCATGTGGTTCGCCTTGGGGAATTCGGCCTGTCGCAAGGGCAGCTATTGTCAGTTCCAATGATCATCGTAGGGATCGCCCTGTTTGTGATGGCGAAAAAAAGACATGTCTGAGTTAACTGAGATTATTCGCGCCCGTGCACCGATCAGTGTCGCGGACTATATGGACCTGTGCCTGTCACATCCCGAACATGGGTATTACCGCACCCGCGATCCCTTGGGGGTCAGTGGGGATTTTGTGACCGCGCCGGAGATCAGCCAGATGTTTGGCGAAATGATCGGCCTGTGGTTGGCACAGGTTTGGATGGATCAGGGCTCGCCGTCGCCATTCGTGCTGGCAGAACTTGGCCCTGGGCGCGGGACGCTGATGGCGGATATCCTGCGGGTCACAAAAATTGTACCGGGGTTTCGCGAGGCGGCTAAGGTCGCAATGGTCGAAACCTCCAACGCGTTACAGGCCAAGCAGGAAGACACCGTCGGCGATGTGACCTATGTCGAGCGGATCGAGGATGTGCCCGACGGACCGCTATTCCTGATCGCCAACGAATTTTTCGATGCGCTGCCGGTGCGTCAGTTCCGCAAAGTGGACGATTTCTGGCAGGAACGGCAGGTGCGTGAAACCATGACCGAAGGCTGGTCACGACCGGAGGCCAACCCTGCGCTAGACAAAGCCTTCCCGCTGACAGCGGACGCACGAATGGTCGAGGTGAACCCCGAAGCCGAGCGGATCATGGCCCTGATCCGCGACCGGATTGACCAGAACGGCGCGGCGCTGGTCATTGACTATGGCGAGTGGGACGGGATTGGCGACACGTTGCAGGCGATTCAGGCGCACGCACCTGTCGATGTGTTTGACCATGATCATGGGTCCGCCGACCTGACGACGCATGTAAGGTTCAAACCGTTGGCGATGGGTCGGCATGCCTTCACCACGCAGGGGCAGTTTTTAACGCGATTGGGGATCGCAGCGCGGGCGGAAAAACTGGCGGAAAATGCGCCCGATGATATCCCGGCTGCGCTACACCGCTTGACGGATGATGGCGAAATGGGGAGCCTGTTTAAGGTGCTGGCACTGTTGCCGGAAGCCGCACCACCTGCTCCGGGGTTTGACAATGACGCTGACGATACTGACTGATCCGATATTTGACGGCATTAAACACGGGTTCTTTACGCGGGCTGGCGGTGTGTCCTCGGGCGTTTTTAAGGGATTGAATTGCGGGCACGGATCGTCCGATCAGCGCGAGGCGGTCGCCGCCAATCGTGCCCGAGTGGCCGAGGCGCTGGAGATCGTGCCCTCGGCTCTTTTGTCGGTCTATCAGGTTCATTCCAACGATGTGATCACCATTACTGAACCATTTGCCAGTGAATTGCCAAAGGCTGATGCCATGGTGACCGACCGGCACGGGATTGCGCTGGGCATTCTGACGGCAGATTGCGCACCGATCCTGTTTGCGGACGAAGACGCTGGCGTTATCGGGGCCGCCCATGCCGGTTGGAAAGGGGCGTTGACGGGGGTGATCGAAAATACGCTGGGCGCGATGGAGGCGTTGGGGGCCGAGCGGTCGGCCATCGTCGCCTCGGTCGGACCCACGATCAGCCAGCGAAATTATGAGGTCGGGCCGGAATTTCTGGAAAATTTCATGGATGAAGACCCTGGCCATTCGCGGTTTTTCACCCATGGTGAGGGGGATCGCTATCGCTTTGATCTGCCGTCATTTGTGTTGAACCGATTGCGCACGGCTGGCGTCGCAGATGCTAGCTGGATCGGGCGTTGTACCTATGACGAGCCGCAGCAATTCTATTCCTATCGCCGCACCACACATGCGGGCGAGGCCGATTACGGACGGCTGATGTCGGCGATCAGGCTGTAACGAATTCGAACGGCACGCCCGGCTGATCCTTGGAACAGCGGATCACCAGCGAAGTTTTCACACTGGCCACATTCGGGGCCGAGGTCAGTTCTTTCGTCAGGAATGTCTGGAATGTCGACAGGTCCGGCGCGATACATTTCAGGATGAAATCAATCTCGCCATTCAACATGTGGCATTCGCGGACATAGGGCAGGTTGTTGATGTGGGTTTCAAACGCCGTCAGATCGGATTCGGCCTGCGAGTGCAGACCCACCATCGCGAAGACCTGCACCTCGAATCCCAGCGCGTGAGCATTTACGTCGGCGTGGTAGCCGCGGATCAGACCGGCCTCCTCCAACGCGCGGACGCGGCGCAGGCATGGCGGTGCGGAAATGCCGACGCGGCTGGACAGTTCCACATTGGTCATGCGGCCATCGCCTTGCAGTTCCTCAAGGATTTTCAGATCAATGGAATCGAGCTTCAGTGCGGCCATGACGCCTCTCTTTCAGGTTGCGATGTTATTTAATTTCGCGATTCTGCGCAATAAAGTTTCACGAGAGCGTGCGCAAGGGCGGCAATTTCGCGCCTTCACTTGCACGGGGTGGGATCATATATACGGGGTAACTTATTAGATTTGAGGATACCCCTATGACCGACTCCCGCCATACCCGACTACTCATTATCGGCTCCGGCCCTGCTGGCTATACTGCCGGGGTCTATGGGGCCCGTGCGATGCTGAACCCGATTTTGGTGCAGGGCATGCAGCCTGGTGGGCAGCTGACCATCACCACCGAAGTTGAAAATTGGCCAGGTGAAAAGGAAATTCAGGGACCAGACCTGATGGTCAAAATGGAAGATCACGCGAAAGCTGCGGGCACCGAGGTGATCACCGACCATATTAGCGACCTTGACCTGTCCAAACGCCCCTTTGTCGCCAAGGGTGAAACCGGTACAACCTACACCGCCGACGCGGTTATTCTGGCGACAGGCGCACAGGCGAAATGGCTGGGTCTGCCGTCCGAAGAAAAATTCAAAGGGTTTGGCGTGTCTGCCTGCGCGACCTGCGACGGGTTCTTCTATCGCGGACAGGAAGTTGTCGTGATCGGCGGCGGGAATACCGCTGTTGAGGAAGCATTGTTCCTGACCAACTTCGCCAGCAAGGTCACGCTGATCCACCGTCGGGATGAATTGCGATCAGAACGTATCCTGCAGGACCGGCTGATGAAAAACCCCAAGATTGAACCGCTCTGGTTCCACGAACTGGACGAAGTCATCGGCGCTGACAGCCCACTGGGTGTCGAAGCCGTGAAGGTCAAACATGTGAAAACCGGCGAGATTACGGAAATCCCGTGCAAAGGTGTGTTTGTTGCCATCGGCCATGCGCCTGCGTCCGAACTGGTCAAGGACCAGTTGGAAACGCATATGGGGGGTTATGTGGTGACGAAACCGGACAGCACCGAGACCTCCATCCCCGGGGTGTTTGCGGCGGGTGATCTAACTGATCACAAATACCGGCAGGCAGTGACCTCAGCTGGTATGGGTTGCATGGCAGCCCTAGAAGCAGAACGGTTCTTGGCTGCCGAGGCGTGAGCTACACGCTTACCCTGTCGGGTATCTATTACCGGATGAAGTTTCTGCATGAGGCAGAGGATATCCTGAACCAAGTGCGCTCGCCCGAGGGGCGTTCGCATCATGGTGGGCAGCGGGCGCTGTATCTGTCCGAAACGCCCGAGGGGTGCCGGATCGCCACGCGGATATATCGGCAAGCGGATGATCCCGCGCGCGGAATATTTCCATTGTCGGTAGAGGGTGGCGAGGTCGTTGATTTGCGTGATTTGGACGCCTGCGCCGCACTTGGGATCGACCGGACGCACCGGCAGGCGAACTGGCAGACGATCCGGGCAAAGGGATTACCCTCTCCTACTTGGGACATTTCGGATCGTGTGCGGGAACTGGGGCTGGATGGGATGATTTACGAATCCCGCTCGCAACCTGATCTGGCACATCTGACGCTGTTTCGCTGGAATGATGCGGGCGGACCGAAGGTGCGCCGTGCGGGTGATCCTTCGCCGGACAGGTCATCGTGAACATAGTCCTATTTTCTGTGCGCCTGACAGAACCCTTGCCCAAAAGGCGGTTTTCAGCGCAAAAAGCGGCTTAATTTACCAAAAACCGATTGTTTCGATTGAGTTCCTTAAGCTTTTCGCGCTAGAGGGGCGACGAATTTCAGTCCTGAGAACGAGACCCCGATGCAAAATCTGAATACCGCGCCCGTCCCCGAGCTATACGTATCCTATGACAGCGCCGAGAAGCTGAAGCTGGAAGCCGCCGACCTGCCAAGCTGGGACCTGTCGCCCCGGCAGATGTGCGATCTGGAATTGCTGATGAATGGCGGGTTCAATCCACTGAAAGGGTTCCTGTCGGAAGAGGATTATAACGGCGTTGTCGAAAACATGCGGCTGGCGGACGGGTCGCTGTGGCCGATGCCGATCACGCTGGATGTGTCTGAAAAATTCGCTGAAGGGATCGAACTGGATCAGGACATCGCGCTGCGCGACCCTGAAGGTGTCATTCTGGCAATCCTGACGGTTACCGATAAATGGACCCCAGACAAAGCGCGCGAAGCCGAGAAGGTGTTCGGCGCTGATGATCTGGCGCATCCGGCGGTGAATTACCTGCATAACACGGCGGGGAATGTGTATCTCGGCGGACCGATAGTCGGCATTCAGGCGCCGGTCCATTACGATTTCCGTGGGCGCCGCGACACGCCGAATGAATTGCGCGCCTATTTCCGTAAACTCGGTTGGCGTCGTGTTGTGGCGTTCCAGACCCGCAACCCGCTGCACCGCGCGCATCAGGAGCTGACCTTCCGCGCCGCCAAGGAAGCTCAAGCCAACCTGTTGATTCATCCGATTGTGGGCATGACCAAACCGGGCGACGTCGACCATTTTACCCGTGTTCGCTGTTACGAAGCTGTTCTGGATAAATATCCGGGCTCCACAACAACGATGTCCCTGTTGAACCTCGCCATGCGTATGGCTGGCCCTCGCGAGGCCGTCTGGCACGGGCTGATCCGTAAAAACCACGGTTGTACGCATTTGATCGTCGGTCGCGATCATGCCGGGCCTGGCAAGAACTCTGCGGGCGAAGATTTCTATGGTCCCTATGACGCTCAGGACCTGTTCCGCGAACATCAGGAAGAAATCGGCATCGAAATGGTCGATTTCAAACATATGGTTTATGTGCAGGAACGTGCGCAGTACGAGCCGAATGACGAGATCGCCGACAAGGACAACGTGACGATCCTCAACATTTCGGGCACCGAATTGCGCCGTCGTCTGGCCGAAGGCTTGGAAATTCCGGAATGGTTCTCTTTCCCCGAGGTCGTGAAGGAGCTGCGCAAAACCCGCCCGCCACGGGCACAGCAGGGATTCACGGTATTCTTTACTGGCTTCTCCGGCTCCGGAAAATCGACGATTGCGAACGCGCTTATGGTCAAACTGATGGAAATGGGCGGACGTCCTGTGACGCTGCTGGACGGAGATGTGGTGCGCAAAAACCTGTCCTCGGAACTGGGCTTTTCCAAGGAGCATCGAGATCTGAACATTCGCCGGATCGGTTATGTTGCATCCGAGATCACCAAAAATGGCGGTATCGCTATCTGCGCGCCCATTGCACCTTATACATCAACCCGCCGCGCGGTGCGTGAAGAAATCGAGGCCTTCGGAGCCTTCGTCGAAGTGCACGTCGCAACGTCGATCGAGGAGTGCGAACGCCGTGATCGCAAGGGTCTGTATAAACTGGCGCGCGAAGGGAAGATCAAGGAATTCACCGGGATTTCTGACCCCTATGAAGAACCGCAATCGCCGGAGCTGCGCTTGGATACCGAAGGCGTTGATGTCGACAATTGCGCTCATCAGGTGATTCTGAAACTGGAGCAACTGGGTCTGATCGCTGCTGTTTAGGCTATCATTGATCTGTGACTGCTTTTCGCTGACCGGGGCTTCGTTGTTTTCGAGAAACGACGGAGCCCCAAAAATATCCGTAAACAAAATCACCACACCCCTGACCATTAGAATTGGGAGCTGACTTTGCTGTCAATGCCAATGCGGCCGCAACGGGTGAAACAAAATCAACCAAAACAAATGCATATACGCGGTTCGGGGCTAGACATGCGCGTTCCGAAAGTGATCATAAGACGTGTGATTGAAGAGCACGCGACATTCAGTCGGGCCCAGAATAACCATCCACACCCCACAAAAAGAAAAGATGCGCGGGATGGAAAGGGATTCCCGCGCATCTCTTGTTCGAAACCCCCCACCGTAGGTAGCGTTCCGAAAATTATCCTCTTTACTATAAGGCCTCATATGCCCACTGGTAAAGAAAAAGTTTCAAGTTTGTATGGAAAGCTGGGCTGTGAGGGGCTCCTCCCGGGCGACTCGTTAAATACTACTTTTTATACTAGCCGAAAGTCCCAACTCGACCGTATTTATGGGTAAATTGGATTCGTTTACAAAGGGTAAAAATTGACCATCGGACCAGACTATGAGTGACCGCATCACAGGCGAAATGGATCACGAGGAAATCCTGCGTGTCGAGCTGGCGACCCTTAAACAAGAACATCGCGATCTGGATGAGGCGATCCATGCGCTCGCCCAAGTCCCGGGGGCGGATCCGCTGACGGTGAAGCGCTTGAAGAAAAAGAAGCTGGCGCTCAAAGACGAAATCACCCGGATCGAGGACGAACTGACCCCTGACATTATCGCATGAGGCTTGCGATGACAGGTGCAATGGCTATAGTGCGCGCTTCCTGAGGCGGAGGGGCAAATGAGCAACCCGAAAATTGGTATCATCATGGGCAGTCAATCTGACTGGACCACTATGAAAGCGGCCGCAGATATTCTGGATGAACTGGGTATCGCGTACGAAACCAAAATCGTCTCCGCCCACCGCACTCCTGACCGGTTATGGGAATATGGCAAATCCGCAGCCACACGCGGGCTTCAGGCAATTATTGCCGGTGCTGGCGGCGCGGCGCATCTGCCGGGCATGATGGCTTCGAAAACCCGGGTGCCGGTGATTGGTGTGCCCGTTCAGACCAAAGCGTTGAATGGTGTCGACAGCCTGTATTCGATTGTCCAGATGCCCCGTGGATATCCCGTGGCAACGATGGCGATTGGCGAGGCAGGCGCGATGAACGCCGGCCTAATGGCGGCGGCTATATTGGCAAACGGCGACCCGGCGCTGGCTGAACGGCTCGATGTGTGGCGCACGGCACTGTCTGACAGCATCCCTGAGGAACCGCAGGATTGAGCCGCATTGGTTTCATAGGTACTGGTCATATCGCCGCGCCTATGGTTCGGTTTCTGCACCGAAAAGGGCACGAAATTACGGTTACGGAACGCAATGCGAAGATCTCTGCTGCGCTGCAGACGGAATTGTCTATTGCCGTCACCAACGCACAGGTCGTGATCGATTCCAGCGATATTGTCGTGCTATCTTTGCGTCCTCATGTAGCGCATAACATTTTGGCCGACCTGACGTTTAGGGCGGATCAAAAGATCCTTTCGGTCATGGCAGGGGTTGATCGCGCAGATTTGGAAAAGCTGTGTGCTCCTGTAAATGAGTTCGTTCAGACCATCCCGTTGGGATATTTGGAACATGGCGGTTGCCCGTTGGCAGCGTTTGGCGATGACCAGATGCTTGCTGGGCTGTTTGAACCGGAAAACCCGGTCATCAAGGTACGAACCGAGGCTGCCCTGAATGCACATTTTGCAATCTGTGCGATGGTACCCGGAATTCTGGATCTGATGGCAACTGGCAGTGCATGGCTTGGCGAGGCAACCGGAGATAACGATGCTGCTGAGCACTATACAACTCAGCTTGTTGCTGGTTTTCTGAATGCCATAGAAAAAGGCAAGGCCGGCCGATTGATCGAAGAACGCGACGCGCTGGCCACGGAGGGGACATTGAGTTTGCAAATGACAGATGGATTGCGAGAGGCAAAAGTGCATGAAGCACTGAATGCCACACTGAACGCCATCGGAGAACGATTGAGCACAGTATGAATACGCCATTACCTACAGGTTCAGTCATTGGAATCCTCGGCGGCGGGCAGTTGGGGCGGATGCTGTCAGTTGCAGCGTCTCGACTGGGGTTTAAGACACATATTTTTGAACCGGGCGCTAACCCGCCTGCGGGTGACGTTGCCGCGTTCATAACGACAGCAGATTACACGGATTTGGCTGCGCTGAAGGCATTTCGCGATTCCGTAGATGTTGTGACCTATGAATTCGAGAATATCCCTGCGGAAGCGCTAGATATCTTGGATAACGTCCGCCCGGGTCGCAATGCATTGGCTGTGTCACAAGACCGAGTGACAGAGAAGGATTTCCTATCCGGTCTGGGACTTGCCGTCGCACCATACGCAAATATCGACAGTTTGGACGATTTGAAGGCGGCGCTGGCGACCATCGGAACGCCGTCGATCCTGAAAACTCGGCGGTTTGGTTATGATGGTAAAGGGCAGGCAAGGATTACCAACCCCTCACAAGCCGAGGCTGCATTTGCTGCGCTGAACGGAACGCCCGCCGTTCTGGAAGGGTTCGTAAATTTCAGCGCCGAGATTTCGGTTATAGCCGCCCGAGGCGCGGATGGCTCTGTCGTGTGTTTTGATCCCGGTGAAAATGTCCACAAAGACGGCATTCTCGATACTACAAGCGTTCCAGCCAACATCCCTGCAGCCTTGCAAATGGATGCGGTGTTGATGGCAGGACAAATTATGAATGCGTTGGATTACGTTGGAGTACTGGGGGTAGAACTGTTCGTCACACCTGGCGGTCTGATCGTGAACGAGATCGCACCCCGCGTGCATAATTCAGGTCACTGGACCCAAAACGGTTGTCTGATCGACCAGTTCGAACAGCATATTCGCGCGGTCGTGGGCTGGCCACTTGGGGACGGACAGCGGCATTCGGATGTGGTGATGACGAACTTGATTGGTGACGACGTTATTGGCGTAACATCATCGGACATTGGGGTGCATCTTTACGGCAAGGCAGAGGTAAAACCGGGCCGCAAGATGGGCCATATCAACCGGATCAGCCCCAAAACGTAAAACGCCGCCCGAATGGGACGGCGTTTCATAAAGGTTTGAGCAGGCTTAGCCGTAAACCGACTCTTTGCCGAAATGTTTTACCAGCAAATAATATACCACAGCGCGGTATTTGTTGCGGTTAGAACGACCGTAAGTTTCGATAGCTGAATCAATCGCCCCCATCAGGTCCTGGCTTTCGGACAGGCCAAGCTTCTTGATCAGGAAATTGTTTTTAACGGTCTCCAGCTCTGATTCCTGTGTTCCTGCAACCGTAGATGCATCGTCATTATAAATCGAAGGGCCGAGGCCAATGGTAACCTTGGTCAGAAGGTCCATATCGGGGTTCACCCCGCATTTTTCTTTTAGGTCAGCCGCATAAACTGCGATCAGATCATCCCGTTTGCTCATACCTTTTCTCCTTGAAATATAGGGAGGTCTCCCCGGTTTGGCGTTGTTTTACCACCCTAAGGCAAGCGAATCTCTGACGCAACGATTTGTGGCGCAGGAGGTCGATATTCACATCTGGTTTAACGAATGCAATTTTAAGTTGAGTAGTTTCACCTATCTGACATACTGCTACGTGTGTTGAGGGATTAATATGAACAGAGTTGTAGTGGCAGCCTACCGGCCAAAACCGGGGCTGTCTGGGGAATTGGAAAAACTAATACGAGCCCATCATAATGTTTTGGTTCAGGAGCGTCTCGCTGACCCGCGTGCGCCTTATATTATTCGAGCTTCAGATCAGACAATCGTGGAAATCTATCTCGTCACTGAATCTTACAGTAAATCCACCTGCATCAAAAACGCGCGTGTGCGTGATTTATGGCGCTTGATGGACGATATTTGCACTTATGTACCACCAGGCAGATTGGAGGAGATGCAGGCACTCTTTCCGGAGTTTACTCTTATCAAATAAAAAGGGGGCACGAGGCCCCCTTTTCCGTAGGTCCGTTTAGACAGCCTTACATCATGCCGCCCATGCCACCCATGCCGCCCATGTCCGGCATAGCGCCACCAGCACCTTGTTTCTCAGGTTTGTCGGCAACCATGGCTTCGGTCGTGATCAACAGACCAGCGATCGAGGCCGCGTCTTCCAACGCTGTGCGGGTTACTTTGGCAGGGTCGATAACGCCGAACTTGAACATGTCGCCATATTCTTCGGTCTGTGCGTTAAAGCCAAAGGAGGTATCGTCGCTTTCGCGGACTTTGCCCGCAACGACAGCACCGTCAACACCAGCGTTTTCAGCGATCTGACGCAGAGGAGCCTCAAGCGCGCGAAGCACGATGGAGATACCGGCCTGCTGGTCAGCATTATCGCCTTTCAGCGATGCCAAACCTTTACCAGCCTGAACCAGCGCAACACCACCACCAACGATGACGCCTTCCTGAACGGCCGCACGGGTCGCGTTCAGTGCATCATCAACGCGGTCTTTGCGCTCTTTCACTTCGATCTCGGTTGCGCCGCCAACGCGGATCACGGCAACACCGCCAGCGAGTTTCGCAACACGCTCCTGCAGTTTTTCGCGATCATAGTCGGAGGAGGTTTCTTCGATCTGTGCGCGGATCTGGGCAACACGTGCTTCGATCTCGGCTTTGTCGCCAGCGCCATCAATGATGGTTGTTTCGTCTTTGGTGATCGAAACGCGCTTAGCGGTACCCAGCATGTCGATGGTCACATTTTCCAGCTGCATGCCAAGTTCTTCGGAGATCACCTGACCACCTGTCAGGATACCGATATCCTGCAGCATGGCTTTGCGACGATCACCAAAGCCAGGAGCTTTGACAGCCGCGATTTTCAGACCGCCACGCAGTTTGTTCACTACGAGGGTCGCCAGCGCTTCGCCGTCAACATCTTCAGCAATGATCAACAGCGGTTTGCCGGACTGGATAACAGTTTCCAGCAGCGGAACCATTGGCTGCAGCGAGGAGAGTTTCTTCTCGTGCAGCAGGATCAGACAGTCTTCCAGCTCGGCAACCATTTTGTCCGGGTTGGTGATGAAGTAAGGCGACAGGTAACCGCGGTCGAACTGCATACCTTCGACAACGTCAGTTTCTGTTTCCAGACCCTTGTTCTCCTCGACAGTGATCACACCGTCATTGCCAACACGCTGCATCGCGTCCGCGATCTGCTGACCGATGGCGGATTCACCATTTGCGGAGATCGTACCAACCTGTGCAACTTCATCGCTGTCTTTGACTTCGCGGGACATTTTCTTGATCGCTTCGACAACATTGGCAACTGCCATGTCAACGCCGCGTTTCAGGTCCATCGGGTTCATGCCAGCGGCAACCGATTTCAGACCTTCTTTGACGATCGCCTGCGCCAGAACGGTCGCAGTCGTGGTGCCGTCACCAGCGGTGTCATTGGTGCGCGAAGCAACCTCTTTCACCATCTGGGCGCCCATGTTTTCGAACTTGTCTTCAAGTTCGATTTCTTTGGCAACGGTCACACCATCTTTGGTGATGCGCGGTGCGCCAAAGGATTTTTCGATAACTACGTTACGGCCTTTGGGGCCGAGGGTAACTTTGACAGCGTCAGCCAGAACGTTCACGCCCTTGAGCATGCGGTTCCGGGCGTCCGTGTCGAATTTTACGTCTTTTGCAGCCATTTTGGATGCTCCTTAATGATATTCGGTGACTTAGGCGATGATGCCAAGAATGTCGGATTCTTTCATGATCAACAGGTCTTCGCCGTCGAGCTTGATTTCCGTGCCGGACCATTTGCCGAACAGGATTTTGTCGCCAGCTTTGACGTCCATCGCGATGCGCTCGCCGTCTTCGTCACGGGCCCCGGCACCAACGGCGACAATTTCGCCTTCGGATGGTTTTTCTTTTGCCGAGTCAGGAATGATCAGCCCGCCGGCCGTTTTTTCTTCGCCTTCAAGACGACGAACCACTACACGGTCGTGCAAAGGTGTGAATGCCATGTGGATGCTCCTCCGAGTTTCCAAGTTAGGGTGGCCAAGTTTAGTTTTAGCACTCGCCACCTCTGAGTGCTAACAGGCGGTAGTTAGGCGTGCGCAGCGGGTGAGTCAAGCCCGGCGATGTTATAAATTGATGAAGTTTTTCGCCGATGGTGACATTCCGATTTCGCCACCCTATAAGAGCGCCGAATTCACCCATTGCAGAGACTCAGATGATCAAAATTTTCGGCCATTACGCCCCCGACACAGATGCCACCGGTTCCGCCCTGATTTGGGAATGGTTCTTGAACGAGGTAAAGGGTAAAGCGGCCAAAGCCTATGTGCTGGGCGAACCCAACACCGAGGCCGCGTTTGTCCTGAAACGCTGGGGATTTGAGACGCCGGAGATCCTGACTGATCTGGCTGCAGGTGACGATGTCGTCGTTGTAGATACGAACAATCCTGGCGAATTGCCCGCTAACATTAACGACGCGAATATTGTCGAAATCATCGACCACCATATGCTTGCCGGCGGGTTGAAAACATCGGGTCCGATCATGATCACCATCCGTCCTGTTGCATCGACCGCGACGGTTATGTACGGGCGGATGAAGGGAAAGACCAATCAGATGCCAGAAAGGATCAAGGGTCTGATGCTCAGCTGTATCCTGTCCGACACACTGGAATTCCGCAGCCCGACAACGACCGAACGCGACCGTTTTGTTGCTGATCTGTTGGCCAAAGATCTGGGCATCGACATGTCAGCCTATGCGGCTGAGATGTTCGAGGCGAAATCGGATATCTCCGCCTTCGCTGATGCAGAGCTGATCCGAATGGATTCGAAGAAATACGAGATTGGTGATACATCCTTCCGTGTGTCTGTGCTGGAAACCACCAGCCCCGCCACTGTGATGGCGCGCAAAGACAGCCTGATGGCCACAATGGAAACCGTTGCCGCCGAAGATGGCGTCGATCAGGTGCTGCTGTTTGTGGTCGACATCCTCAGCGAAGGGTCCACCCTGTTCGTGCCCAACGATCTGGTGAAAACCCTGGCCGAGAAGTCGTTTGGGGCAACCGTTACCGGTGACACGGTGCTGCTGCCAGGTGTTGTTTCGCGCAAAAAGCAGATCATCCCGAACCTGAAACTCTAATGACCCGCATCATCGGCAGCCTGTCCGAGGTCAGCGTGAATTACGACGCGCTTTTTGTCGACCTGTGGGGCTGCCTTCATAACGGTATCGCGCCGTTTCCGGCAGCGATAGCGGCATTGCGCGACTTTCAGGGGTACGTCGTACTGCTGACAAATTCGCCGCGGCCACGCGAGGGGGTTCGCGAACAGCTAAACGCACTCGGAGTTCCGGCAGAGATTTACCACGATATCGCATCCTCCGGCGATGCGGCGCGCGAGGCGCTGAAGGCGGGTGTTATCGGGCGAAAGGTCTACCATCTGGGACCCGAGCGGGATCTGGGATTCTTCGAAGGCGCTGACGTGGAGCGTGTGCCGCTGGAAGACGCCCAAGGCATCGTCTGCACCGGGTTGTTCGACGACCGGACCGAAACACCTGACGACTACCGCCTGACGATCCGGACTGGTGTGAACAGGGGGTTAAAGATGCTCTGCGCGAACCCCGATATTTTCGTCGATGTTGGCGAGACACGCATCTATTGCGCCGGGGCACTGGCGGCGGCCTATACCGAGGCGGGTGGCGAGAGCCTTTATTTCGGGAAACCTCATGTGCCGATTTACACTCTGGCGCAGGATCGTCTGGCGGTGCTGGCTGGCAGGGTCGACGCCGATCGTATCCTTTGTATCGGCGACGGTATTCACACGGACATTCAGGGCGCTGTGGCCGAGGGGCTGGATAGTCTGTTCATTACCGGAGGGTTGGCCGCGGACCAGATACCGATTGCCCAAGGTCAACCCGACGCCACAGCATTGGCCGCCTATTGCGTCGAAGCTCAATTGACCCCGACTTATGCTATTTCACATCTGAAATAGCTACACCTCACGGAAAACCCTGCTATCCTGACCCCGGAGGTCCATTCGTGAATATCACCCGTACATATCCCGCACCCGAAACCGCCAAAGGGGCCGCTGTTGCCATGGGAAATTTCGATGGTGTGCACCTTGGACATCAATCGGTGATAGCCTTGGCGAAAGCTGCCGCTGTAGCGGCTAACGCGCCCCTGGGTGTGATTACCTTCGAACCCCACCCGCGCGAATTCTTTGCCCCGGACTCTGCTGATTTTCGCCTGATGAATGCGGAAACCCGCGCGAACCGATTGGCGAAACTGGGGGTGGAGCAACTTTATGAACTGCCTTTTGATAAAGCCCTGTCCTCCCTTACCGCCGAGGAATTCGCCCGCGATGTGCTGGCCGAAGGTCTGGGAATACAACATGTCGTCATCGGCGCGGATTTTCGCTTCGGCAAAGGGCGTGAGGGAACGGCAGAGATGCTACACGCACTTGGTGAAAAATACGGCTTCGGTGTCACCATCGCGCCGCTCGTATCCGATGCGCAGGGGGATTTTTCCTCTACCGCGATCCGCCAGGCACTGAGCGATGGTCGCCCCGAGGATGCTGCGCGTATCCTTGGCCACTGGCACCGCGTTGACGGGGTTGTCGTGCAAGGCGACCAGCGTGGGCGCGATCTGGGTTTCCCAACTGCGAACATATATCTGGACGGGCTGCATCTGCCGAAATTCGGGATATATGCGGTGCTGTTTGATGTGCTGAACGGCTCGCACAAGGGCACCTATAAAGGGGCAGCTTCACTGGGGATTCGGCCGACTTTCGGCGTTAATCATCCCAATCTTGAAACCTATCTGTTCGATTTTTCCGGCGATTTGTACGGAGCCCACGTGTCCGTCGCGCTGGTTGCCTATCAGCGCCCCGAAGAAAAATACGACGATATCGACGCACTGGTCCGCCAGATGAAAGCCGACTGTTTCGAAGCGCGGGAAATCCTGTCCAAAGTGAGCTAGTCATGCGATCCACCCTGTTTAATATCTATTTCGTTGTTTCAACCGCACTTGTTGCCTCCACCGCCTGGATCGCCAGTTTCATCGTCAGCCAGAAAACCCTCCGCAATTGGGTTAATGCTTTTGGCAGAAGTGGCCGCTGGGGCGTACGACATATCTTGAAGGGCACCGTCGAAATCCGCGGGCGAGAGAATCTGCCAACCGAACATCCGCCCCTGATCGCCGCTAAACACCAGTCCGAATTAGATATCCTCGTTACGGTTTCAGAATTCCCTGATATGACGACAGTAGCTATGAAAGGCTTGGAAAAAATCCCATTTTTCGGACGTGTTATTCGTAAACTGGGGTACATCATCGTCGATTTGGCCATCCCGCAGGACCGCACGGAACAGGTGATCGAAGGCGCGCGTGCTGCACATGCCGAGGGACGCCCCATCGTGATCTATCCGGAGGGGACTCTGATGGCGCTTGGCGCGAAAGAACGCTATCGCGGCGGCATCTGGCATATCTACAACGACCTCGGCATCGCTGTCACACCGGTTGCCATGTCCGTCGGCACCATCTGGCCACGGCGCGAGAAGCGCAAATATGTCGGTCAGACCGGAGCATATGAGTTCCTGCCGCCGATTCCGCCGGGCCTTGGTAAAGACGAGTTCATGGCCAAGCTAGAGGAGGTTATCGAAACCAACACCATGCGCCTGATCGAAGAACATGCCTCAGGCGACGTGCTGGACGCAGCACGCGATCGGTATGCCCGTGGTGTCGGGAACGAGGATCTGCCCTGGCAGGCAAAAGAGGACGCGCAGCGGCGGCGGGCAACGCAGCCTAAATAGCCGATTTACGACTTTCGTCTATGTAAATCTCGCGTAGGCGTGCCGCTATCGGACCGGGTTGACCGGTGCCCACCGGCTGTCCGTCAACTGCCACCACCGGCAGGACGTAGGTCCCGGCGGAGGTGATAAACGCCTCGTCAGCGGCCTGGGCTTCCTCGACGGTAAATGGGCGCTCCACCACATCCATCTGGGCTTCTCGGGCGAATTTCAGGACGGCGGCGCGTGTGATCCCGTGCAGGATCGAATGCGACAGGTCACGCGTGATAATTTTGCCATCTTTGACGATGTAAGTGTTGTTCGACGTTCCCTCGGTCACGAACCCGTCTTCGACCATCCAGGCATCGTCGGCGCCCGCCTGTTTCGCTGTCATTTTGGCCAGCGAGGCAGACAAAAGCTGCACGGTTTTGATGTCCCGCCGCCCCCAACGAATGTCCGGCGTGGAAACAATCCGCAGACCGGTTTCGGCCATGGGATTATTGATCAGGTCCTTTACTTGCGTAAACAAAACCAAGGAGGGGGTCAGGTCGTCGGGAAAAAGAAAATCCCGATCCGCCACCCCGCGTGTGATTTGCAAATAGATCAACCCGTTAGTCAGATCGTTCCGCGCCACCATTTGTCGATGGATCGCCAGCAACTCCTCGTCAGTCGTCGGATGAGCAATCCCCAACGCACCCAGCGACCGGTTCAGCCGTTCGATATGCGCGGGGAAGTCGATCAGTTTGCCGTCAAGAACCGAAGTTACTTCGTAAACGCCATCAGCAAACAGGAAGCCCCGATCAAAAACACTGATCTTTGCGTCTGCTTCGGGCAGATATTCCCCGTTGACATAGACCGTTCGGCTCATCGACCGATCAGGGCAACGGGGGCGTTTTCATCTTCGGCGAAATCTTTGGGTGGCGTTTCCACCACAGTGGTCGAGCGTTTGAATTCGTAGACCACTACGCCAGCCTCTTCCTCGGATCGGATAATCAGGCATTGAAGCAGGTGGCGGGCACTGTCGAACAAATCAACCAGCCCGCGCAAATTGGGCGTACTTTCCGCAAGGACGGAGAACCCTGTCTCCCATAATTCGATGACCGGATAGGTATCCTCACCAACCTGCACGCGCAGGCGGTTTTTCTTGATGGCGTCCTGCATTCTGGCCTTCTGCAGACCGGCCATGACCTCTGGCGAAAAGACAGCTTCCATATCTGAAACCCCCGACTCAATTGCCCCCATCATTTCATGTCAGGGACTCACGTCAAGTTTCAATATGAAACAGTTTGATTACGCCTGCTTAAGATTGGGTACTTCATGTGCCGTATAATGGTCGAGGATCACCGCCAGATCGAATGGCCGAATGGGCGTTCTCATCAGGCTACGTGCATTCGGAATCAGTTCAAATATCGATCCGTCACTAAAGAAGCTCCCGCTTGTCACGGCAATAATCGGTATCTCCGGATTTCTATATGTGGCGTAATCAGAAATGGCGATGGCTCCGCCGTCTGATAACACCACGTCCAAAACCAACGCATCAAAATCGCTAAATCGAAGGATATCGATCGCTTCGGATTGCGTGAACGCTTGTGTCACGTCTATGCCTTCTCTGCGCAAAAAGGCCGTCCAAAGGTCCGATAGACCTTCGTTGTGCTGAACGAGTAGTATTTTCATTTGTCCCAAGCCTGAGTGTGTGCAGGCATCCTTAAAGCTAAGAATTTCGTAAATCTTTATGAAATGTGTTAACATTTCATTAATTCTCAAGATATTGTGGCCCAACTTGACGGCAATGCTAGATTGTGTTCTGTGCACAGCGAATCTACTTTTGGTTGTTTAAAGCGCTTTAATTGAGGGATTGGATGCCAAACCCTCCTGAATCGGACCATCTTTGTGAATCATTTCTTCCTCCTGACAGTCGCTCTGATCCTCGATGCAATATTTGGGGAGCCCCGGTGGTTATGGGCTGGACGACAACATCCGGTTGCCTTGATGGGGCGGGCAATCGAATGGTTCGATGAACGCTGGAATCATGGTGAGAATCGGCGGACGAAAGGCATTCAGGCGGTTGTTGCTTTGGTCGCGCTCGGATGGTTGACGGGTTGGCTGATCGCGTTATTACCGGACCTCGGCTTGTTGGAGGCACTTGGGGCCGCCGTGTTAATTGCCCAAAAGTCCCTGATGGAACATGTCCGAGAAGTTGCCGCTGCCCTGCGCAGTGGGCTGAAGCATGGCCGGATACAGGTGTCCATGATCGTTGGCCGGGATCCCGAACACATGCAGGAACCTGACGTGGCCCGCGCCGCGATTGAAAGCGGGGCAGAGAATTTTTCCGACGGGGTCGTCGCACCCGCCTTCTGGTTCCTGTTATTCGGGCTGCCGGGGATTCTGGTCTATAAAATCGTCAATACCGCCGACAATATGATCGGTCATCAGAATGAACGCTATGGCGAGTTCGGCTGGGCGGCAGCCAAGCTGGATGACGTTCTGAACTGGATTCCGGCACGAATTACCGGCGGGTTGATTTGTTTGGCCTTTGCCTCCCGCGATGCCTGGCGGATCATGCTCCGCGATGCGCCGACCCAACGTTCCCCCAACGCCGGCTGGCCCGAAGCGGCACTGGCCGGGGTGTTGAACTTTGCCCTATCCGGTCCGCGCAGCTACTACGGCAAAAGCGAGGATATCGCCTGGCTGAACGAAGCCGGGGAAAAAGCACTCGGCCCACTGGAAATTGAAACGGCGGTCAGCGCATTGTGGCGGACATGGATCATGGTTACGGTGATCGTCGGCGCCATCGCCTTTGTAACCCTGTAAGGACCTACAGTGAAATTCCCCCGCATTGCCCCCGCATATTGGCTGACCGGCCTGACCATCCTTGGCATGATGGTAATCTTATGGATCATGGGACGCGAACTGATTTGCACCTGTGGTTATGTGAAACTGTGGCATGGCGTGGTGCTGAGTTCAGAAAATTCGCAACATCTGAGTGACTGGTACACACCATCGCACATCATTCACGGGTTCATCTTTTACGGGCTGCTTTGGCTGTTTGCGCGACGGCTGGGGGTCGGTTGGCGGCTGTTGATCGCCACGCTGGTCGAATGTGCGTGGGAGATTACCGAGAATACCAACACCATCATCGACCGTTATCGCGAAGTGACGATTTCCTACGATTATTACGGCGATTCCATCATCAATTCGACAGCAGATGTGGCAGCTATGTTGCTGGGGTTCTGGATGGCGATGCGATTACCCGTCTGGTTGGTTATCGCCCTAGCGATCCTGTTTGAGGGGATCACAACCTATTTCATCCGCGACGGGCTGGCGCTGAATATACTCATGCTGCTCTACCCGCTGGCGTCGATTGCTGAATGGCAGGCGGGGCGTTAAACCTTTCCACCCGGGTTCAGCAGAGAGCCCATCAAATCGGCCGCATCCAATGATCCAATGGGTCGGCCATCCTCGGTCACTGTTACTGTCCGGACCCCATCCGCGACCAGTCCCATCACATCCTTGACAGGCGTGTTCACATCCACGCTGCGATCCGCATCGGTGATTGTTTTGGTCATCACGTCCCCAGCCCTTAGCACGCCCATCGGGTTCATATGGGCAACAAAATCGGCAACATAGGCGTTGGCCGGATTGGCGATGATATCACGCGGCGTGCCACATTGGACAATCCGTCCGCCCTCCATGATGGCGATGCGGTCACCGAGTTTGAACGCCTCGTCCAAGTCATGGCTGACGAAGATGATCGTACGTTTCAGGGATTTCTGCAGCTCGATCAGCTCATCCTGAAGCCGCGTCCGGATCAGCGGGTCGAGGGCCGAGAACGGTTCATCCATCAATAGGGTCGGCGCTTCGGTCGCAAAGGCCCGGGCAAGGCCAACGCGCTGTTGCATGCCGCCTGACAACTCGCCCACTTTGCGATCAGCCCAGTCGGTCAGGCCTACCAAGGCCAGCTGGGCATCAACACGTTCGGCGCGTTCGGCCTTTGACATCCCGCCCAGTTCCAGCCCCAGCCCGACATTTTCGCGCACGCTCCGCCAGGGCAACAGGCCAAACTGCTGGAACACCATGGCGACACGATGCAGCCGGATACGCCGCAACGATTCCGCCGAGGCATTGGTCACGTCCACCATCACGTTGCCATCACAAACCTTCGCCGCCCCGCGCACCACCGGGTTCAGCCCGTTGACCGCGCGCAGCAGCGTGGATTTGCCGGACCCGGACAGGCCCATCAGGACGAGAATCTCGCCCTCTTTGATTTTCAGGGAACAATCATGGACACCAAGAACCTGCCCGGTGGCTTTTTGAATTTCCGCGCGGCTGGCACCTTTGTCCATCAGTGGCAGAGCGGCGTTCGGGTTGTCACCGAACACAATCGACACTTTGTCGAATTCGACGGCCAGTTCAGGATCAGGCAGGGTCATTTCCGCGCCCCGATCCGCAGCATCCGGTCAAGGACGATTGCCACTACAACGATGACAAAGCCGCTTTCAAAGCCAAGCTCCGCATTGACGCGGTTCAGGGCAATCAAAACAGGTTTTCCCAGCCCCGAAGCGCCGACTAGCGTCGCAATCACCACCATGGACAGGGACAACATGATCGTTTGATTTAGTCCGGCCATGATTTGCGGCATTGCGTAGGGCAGTTCCACCTTCCACAATTTTTGCCGGTTGGTCGCACCAAAAGACTCCGCCGCCTCCATCAGCGCGGTGGGGGTGGAGGATATGCCCAGCTCCGTCAGACGGATTGGTGCAGGCAGGACGAAGATCAGCGTCGCCATCAGACCCGGCACATCGCCGATGCTAAACAGAACAATCGCAGGGATCAGATAGACAAAAACCGGCAGTGTCTGCATCATATCAAGAACCGGCCGCGCATAAGCGTAAAGCTTCGGACGATGCGCCATCAGGATGCCAATGGGCACGCCAATCGCCATACAGACAAAACAGGCTGACAGAACCAACGACAGGGTCTCGGTCGTTTCTTCCCAATAGCCCTGGTTGATAATGAACAGCAGCCCAGCCACCACAATGGCGACCGACTGCCATGTCCGCTGAATGGCCCATGTGACGGCGGCAAAGATGGCAATGATGATGAGGGGATGGGGCGATTGTAGCAACCACTCGATCCCTTCGATCATCGCCTCCGTTGCGTCTGTCATCGCATCAAAGAATCCAGCCGCATAAATCTGAAGCTGGTCAAAGATCCAGCCGAACCATTTGCCGACCGGAATCTTGTGTTCAGTGAGCCATTCCATCAAGTGGTATTACAGGCCCAGCGCCGCGTTGACCGCGGCCATGGCGTCACCGCCGTCAACCGTCGTAACACCCTCTAACCATGGTCCCAGCACATCTGGATTCGCAGCCAACCATGCGGCAGCAGCCTCGTTCGGGTCAGTGCCGTCATTCAGGATCGCGCCCATGATTTCATTCTCCATCGCGAGGGAGAATTCGAGGTTGTTGAGCAGCGTGCCGACATTCGGGCAGGCATCGACATACCCGGCCGAGGTGTTGGTATAGACCGTCGCGCCACCTAGATCCGGACCAAAATAGTCATCGCCGCCGGTCAGGTAGGACATTTCAAAGTTCGCGTTCATCGGGTGCGGTTCCCAGCCGAGGAAGACAATCGGTTCATCCCGTTTCACGGATCGGTCCACCTGCGCCAACATCCCCTGTTCGGAGCTTTCGACAACCTCGAATCCGCTCAGGCCAAACGCATCTCCGTCGATCATATCCTGAATCAGACGGTTGCCGTCATTGCCCGGCTCAATCCCGTAGATTTTGCCATCAAGCGCATCGGCGTTCGCAGCAATATCCGCAAAATCGGCGATGCCCATATCCGCCGCCACCTTGTTCACGGCCAACGTATATTTCGCCCCTTCAAGGTTTGCGCGAACGGTATCGACCGTTCCAGCCTCGCGATAAGAGGCAATATCCCCTTCCATTGTCGGCATCCAGTTGCCAAGGAATACATCCACGTCCCCTTCGGACAGGGCCACGTAGGTCACGGGCACGGACAGCACCTTGACGTCGGTTTCGTAACCCAAGGCTTCCAAAACGGTCACGGTTGCTGCTGTGGTTGCGGTAATATCGGTCCAGCCGACATCGGAAAACGTCACGGTGTCACATTGCGCCAGCGCCGAGCTGGCCATCATCATTGCTGAAAGGCTGATTGCACTTGTTCTTAGGTATTTCATGTCTCAACTCCCCGTTGGATTATTTTCTCGCAGGATGACTCCTTGCGGCGACACTAGCAACTCAAAACTTTCTGGGATAGCCAAGACCGTCCAGACTCGAAAGGTAATGCGATGAAACCGAACATTTTGATCGTCATGGTTGATCAGCTGAACGGTACGCTATTCCCTGACGGTCCTGCGTACTGGTTGCATGCGCCGCATCTGAAGGCGCTGTCGGCACGGTCCACGCGGTTTCAAAATGCCTATACGGCGTCGCCTTTATGCGCGCCAGGACGCGCCAGTTTTATGTCAGGGCTACTGCCCTCTCGCTCCCGCGTTTATGACAACGCCGCGGAATTCGCGTCAGACATTCCAACCTACGCCCACCATCTGCGCCGCGCGGGTTATTACACCTGTCTGTCCGGCAAAATGCATTTCGTCGGCCCAGATCAGTTGCACGGGTTCGAGGAGCGCTTAACCACCGACATCTATCCCGCCGATTTCGGCTGGACACCGGATTACCGCAAACCGGGTGAGCGCATTGATTGGTGGTACCACAATATGGGCTCAGTCACGGGCGCTGGCGTGGCCGAGATCACAAACCAGATGGAATATGATGACGAGGTTGCGGCGCTGGCGATGCAAAAAATTTACCAACTGTCACGGGGCGAGGATGATCGCCCTTGGTGCCTGACCGCCAGTTTCACGCACCCGCATGACCCCTATGTGGCACGGCGAAAATATTGGGACCTCTACGAGGATTGCGAGCATTTGGACCCTGTCGAGGGACCGTATGATTTCGAAGAATACGACGCCCATTCGCAGCGGATTATGCTGGCGAATGATTATAAGAATTTTGACATTACGGCCGAGGATGTCCGCCGCTCCCGCCGCGCTTATTTCGCGAACATTTCTTACCTTGATGACAAGATTGGGGAAATTCTGCGGGTGCTGAAAGAAACGCGACAGGCGGACAATACCGTGATCGTTTTCGTTTCCGACCATGGCGATATGCTGGGCGAAAAAGGGCTGTGGTTTAAGATGAATTTTCTGGACGGATCATCCCGCGTGCCCTTGATGATCTGTGCACCGGATATGGCAACAGGGCTGATCACCGCGCCGGTGTCCACATTGGACGTCACCCCAACGCTGGCCGAAATCGCGGGCGTGTCGCTGGACGAAATCGCACCGTGGGTGGAGGGTGAAAGCCTGCTGCCCCTTGGCCAAGGCGCGAAACGCACCGCCCCCGTCGCGATGGAATATGCAGCAGAGGCATCCTATGCCCCCCTCGTTTCGCTACGCTACGGCAAATGGAAATATAACCGCTGTGCGCTGGACCCGGATCAGCTGTTCGACATGGAAGCTGACCCGTTAGAGCAAAACAATCTGGCGGATGATCCCGCCCATGCTGGGACACTGAATTCGCTGCGTGCCAAATCCGAGGCCCGCTGGGACCTCGATGCATTCGACGCGGCCGTGCGCGAATCCCAAGCCCGCCGCTGGGTGGTTTACGAGGCCTTACGCAACGGCGACTATTACCCATGGGATTATCAGCCGCTACAAAAAGCGTCCGAACGCTATATGCGCAACCATATGGATTTGAATATTCTGGAAAACAGTAAACGGTATCCGCGCGGGGAATAATGGAAGCTGATTTTATCATCGTTGGGGCTGGGTCGGCAGGTTGCGCCCTTGCGTCCCGCCTGTCCGAAGACGGCAAAAACAAAGTTCTGGTTGTGGAATTTGGCGGCTCGGACGCGGGGCCGTTCATCCAGATGCCGGGGGCGCTGTCCTATCCGATGAATATGCCGATGTATGATTGGGGCTATAAATCCGAACCCGAACCACATCTGAATGGCCGCCAACTGGCGACGCCGCGCGGGAAGGTGATCGGCGGGTCCTCGTCCATCAACGGCATGGTCTATGTCCGCGGCCACGCCAAGGATTTCGACACGTGGCAGGAGATGGGCGCGGACGGCTGGTCCTATGCCGATGTCCTCCCCTATTTCCAGCGGATGGAAAACTGGCATGGCAAGAAGGGGGACCCGGAATGGCGCGGCTCTGACGGGCCGCTGCACGTGACGCGCGGACCACGGCTGAACCCGCTGTTCAATGCGTTTATCAAGGCGGGCGAACAAGCCGGATATCCGCTGACCGACGACTATAACGGTGCGCAACAAGAAGGCTTCGGCGCGATGGAGCAAACCGTCTGGCGCGGCACGCGCTGGTCGGCGGCGAATGCCTATCTGCATCCCGCCTTGAAGCGCGAAAATCTGGAATTGGTGCGCGGATTGGTCAACCGCGTCGTCATTGTAAACGGACGCGCCACGGGGATCGAAATTGATCGTGGTGGCAAGGTCGAAACCCTGACTGCACGGCGCGAGGTGATCCTGTCCGCCGGCTCGATCAACTCCCCCAAAATCTTGATGCAATCCGGTGTAGGTCCAGCGGCCCATCTGGCGGAACTTGGCATCCATATCCACGCTGACCGCGCGGGTGTCGGCCAGAACCTTCAGGATCATCTGGAGCTTTATATCCAGCAGGCCAGCATCCAGCCGATTACGCTGTATCGCTACTGGAACCTGATTTCCAAGGCGCGGATTGGCACGCAGTGGTTGTTCTCCCGGACCGGTCTTGGCGCGTCGAACCAGTTCGAAAGTGCGGCGTTCATCAGGTCTGCCGCTGGGGTCGACTATCCCGACATCCAATATCATTTCCTACCCATCGCCGTGCGTTACGACGGCCAAGCCGCTGCCGAAGGCCACGGCTATCAGGCTCATGTCGGCCCGATGCGGTCCCCGTCACGCGGCGCTGTAACCCTGCGATCGAACAATCCCAAAGACCCGCCGAAAATCCTGTTCAATTACATGGCCCACGACAAAGACTGGCAGGATTTCCGCACCTGCATCCGCCTGACCCGAGAAATTTTCGGGCAAGAGGCGTTCAAACCGTATGCGGGCAAAGAAATCCAACCGGGTGCTGATGTGCAAACGGACGATGAAATCGATCATTTTGTTCGTCACGAGGTCGAAAGCGCCTACCACCCTTGCGGTACCGCCCGCATGGGACGGCGCGATGATCCAATGGCGGTGGTTGATCCCGAATGTCGTGTGATTGGCGTCGATAACCTGCGACTGGCCGACAGCTCAGTATTCCCGCAGATCACCAACGGCAACCTCAACGCGCCCTCTATCATGGTTGGCGAAAAGGCGAGCGACCATATTCTTGGCCGCTCGCCCCTACCCCGATCCAATCTGGAGCCCGTTACGAACCCCAACTGGCAACGCTCCCAGCGTTAGTCAGGAATATAGTTGAAATACTCGTACTCAGCTTCTTTGGCGCGGCCCGTCATATCGAACGAAATCATGCCCGCGAACGCGCCGGTAAAGGACCCATGCTCGCCGCGGCCACCTTCGTCCGATACGACCGAGGCATCGAGAGCCGGGCCAATCGGGACCCATTCACCGTCTTTCTTGTAGAAGAACTGGATCTCGCCATAGTCCACCTCTAGCGCCAGTTCGACCGTGTCATCCTCGTATTTCTCGCCCGCGCCGATCGGGAAGGACAGGCGGCCATCCGGATAATTGCCAGGGCAGTTATGGATGACCAATACGCGGCCCAGTTCCTTGTCCTTGGTCATCACCAATGCGTGGAATTTGAAGCGGTTATAGTAATAGGTCAGACCCGCCACCTGCTGGTAGGTTTCCGGCGTATAGGTCAGCTTGGTTTCGGCGCGGAATTTGAAATCCTCCTGCCGGCGGGCGACAAGCGCTTGCTCGAACCATGAGCCGTAGCTTTCGCGTCCGATCAGGTTCAGGCTGGTGCCGGTCAGGCGGAAAATCCGATCCGTTTCCGGCGTGCGCAGCCATTGGAAGTCATCCGGCAGCGTGTCCATGGTGAATTTTGTATAAACCGGCTCATGCGGGATCGGCATGATGGAATTGTCGGGTGACGGCACCTGCACATCGGGCACCATTGTGCCGTTTTCCAGATAAAGCCAGTCGTCATCCTTCCAGACGCATTTTTGGATGCCCGTTTCGCGACCCAGCGTGCAGAACTGCTTGCCATCCTTGATGAACGGTCGGCCCATGAGGTGAGTGTGATACACTTCGCCCTCCGGGGTTTCGACATACTGTCCATGGCCCGCCTTTTGCAGTGGTAGCTGGCTGGCGTCCTTGGCCGTCATAAGGTGCTTGTTCGGGTGAGTTTCGTAGTCCCCGTCGATGGTGCGAGAGCGCGCCATGGTGACGGCGTGGTTATAACCTGTGCCGCCCTCGGCGGTGGTCAGGTAGTAATAGCGATTGCGCTTGAACAGGTGCGGCCCTTCGACCAAACCAAGATCCGTGCCCGGATAGATGTTCTTGATAGGGCCCACCAGCTTTTCGGCCTTCGCATCATATTCCTGCAGCAGAATACCGTCGAACGCAGGCGACGTTGGGTTGCCACCGATCGAGTTGGTGGAATAGCGCCACTGCATATTCACGAACCATTTGCGGCCATCCTCATCGTGGAAGAGCGACGGATCAAAGCCCGAGCTGTTCGCGTAAACCGGATCGGACCAATCGCCGTCAATCGTATCGCAGGTGACGATGTAATTGTGCGCATCCTTGAAGTTGCCGTCATAACGTTTGACGTCAGTATAAACGAGCCAGAACTTCCCATCAGCATAGGACAGGCACGGTGCCCAGATACCACAGCTGTCGGGATCACCACGCATATCCAGCTGTGCCGCGCGTTTCAGTGGTCGCGTCACCAGCGTCCAGTTCACCAGATCACGCGAGTGGTGGATTTGCACACCCGGATACCATTCGAAGGTCGAGGTCGCGATGTAGTAATCCTCGCCCACGCGGACGATGGAGGGATCGGGGTTGAACCCCGGAAGGACTGGATTGATGATCAATGTCTCTCTCCCGATATGATCTTATGAGTTTGCCCAGAGCTTGATTTTGTCCTCGTCGGCCAGCGCGTCAATCTCCGCCAGCTCGGCCTCGGTAAAGGACAGGTTTTTAATAGCGGCGGCGCAGTCGATGACCTGCTGCGGACGCGACGCGCCGATCAGGGCCGAGGTGATACCGCCGTTGCGCAGCACCCACGCCAAGGCCATCTGCGCCAGCGTTTGGCCGCGCGATTGTGCCAGATCGTTGAGCTTTGACAGCGCCTTTTGCGAATTTTCATTCACCATTTTCTGATTGAAGAACCCGGGCCGCGACCCGCGCGAGCCCTCCTGAATGCCGTCCAGATAGCGATCGGTAAGCAACCCCTGTGCCAGAGGCGAGAAGCAGATGGACCCAACACCAAGATCGGCCAGCGTGTCCTTCAGCCCGTCACGTTCCACCCAGCGGTTCACCATCGAATAGGACGGCTGGTTGATGATCAGCGGCGTGCCGAGGTCATTCAGGATCGTGGCGGCTTTGCGGGTTTGTTCAGAATTGTAATTCGAAATCCCGACATAAAGTGCGCGCCCCGAGCGCACGATATGATCGAGTGCGCCCATCGTTTCTTCGAGTGGTGTGTCGGGATCGAAGCGATGAGAATAGAAGATATCGACATAGTCCAGCCCCAGCCGTTTCAACGACTGGTCACAGGACGAGATCAGATACTTCCGGCTACCCCATTCGCCGTAAGGACCATCCCACATGTTATATCCGGCCTTTGACGAGATAATCATCTCGTCCCGATAGCCTTTGAAATCCTCTGTCAGAATGGACCCGAACGCATGTTCGGCGGAACCCGGCGGCGGGCCATAGTTATTCGCCAGATCGAAATGCGTAATGCCCAGATCAAACGCGGTCTGACAGATCGCGCGTTTATTGTCGTGGTTCGCGTCCCCGCCGAAATTGTGCCACAGCCCCAGCGAGATCGCGGGGAGTTTCAGGCCGCTGCTTCCGCAACGGTTATAGACCATATTTTCATAACGGTTTTCAGCCGGTGTATAGGACATTGGACCTCCCCTTTGTGGTGGATAAGGCCCGGATTGCGCCGGGCCTTATGGATTTATTTCAACAGAGCGCGCGCTTCGTCCGGACCCAGCGGGTCCAGTTGCGTGCAGGTTGTTGTCATGTCGATGAACTGACCTGTTTCTCCAGATTTGATGATCGCGGTCATGACCTCGACCCCATGCACAGCCCGGTCGATGTTCAGGCGATGATCACGCCCGTCAACGATAGCCTGCGCCATATCGGCCAGACCGGCGGTGCGGTAGTTGGCGTTCTGTGTACCATCCGGACGGTCCTGATTTGGGACACCGAACGGATGATCCCAGGCTTCCAGTTCCTGAATATCGCCACCACGTTTCGAATATTCCACCTTGCCGCCAAAGAAGTTCGGATCGGGTACAAAGATTGAACCTTCGGTGCCGTACAGTTCCATATTTGCATGGCGGTGCTTCCAGACATCCCAGCTTGTCGACAGGGTGATGGTCGCGCCATTGGCAAATTCCAGCAGGGCGTGGATATTGGTCGGCGTTTTCACCGGAACGGTTTCGCCTTCGCGCGGGCCGGACCCGATGGTGCGCTCGCTGTCCACTGCATTTGCCAGCGCGGCAACCCGTTTCACGGGGCCAAGCAGGTTGATCAGGTTGGCCACATAATACGGCCCCAGATCCAACATCGGACCAGCACCCGGCAGGAAGAAGAAATCAGGGTTGGGGTGCCAGCCCTCCATCCCGTGGTTCATGACATGCGCGGTGCCCGCGATGATCTTGCCGACCAGACCGTCATCAATCGCCTTGCGCGCCAACTGATGCGAGCCGCCAAGGATAGTATCAGGGGCAGAACCCACGCGCAGACCGGTTTCCTCGGAAATGCGTTTCAGTTCTTCACCCTGTTCCAGCGTCAGCACCAGCGGCTTTTCGGAATAGGCGTGTTTGCCGGATTCCAAAATGCGTTTGGTGATCGGGAAATGCGCATCGGGGATGGTCAGGTTCACGACCATGTCAATGTCATCAGACGCCAGCAAATCGTCTACGGTTCGCGCATCCACACCGAATTCCTCGGCACGGGCTTTGGCGCTGTCCATATTGATATCCGCAACCGCGCGGATTTCGAGATTTTTGAAAAGCGGCCCAAGCCGCAGATAGGCGGCGGAGATGTTCCCGCAGCCAATGATACCTACACCTAGATCAGCCATGTTACCTCCCTTACAGCTGTTGTGCGGCGTCGATCGAGCGTTTGGCAAAACGCGCGTCGTCGCTTGGATTGTCATGTTCCATCACGAAGAATTTCGCGTTGGTTTTCTCGCGGATGGCGGTCATGATCGCCGGCCAGTCCATGGTGCCTGTGCCAACATCGGCCCATCCGTCCTCGTCTGCGTTTTCGCCCGGTGCCGCGATATCCTTGACATGCGCCGCAACGATTTTGCTGCCCAGTTTGTCCATCCAGGCAATCGGATCTTGGCCAGCGCGAACAACCCACGCGACGTCCATTTCCAGCTGCACGCCGTCACCAGACAGCAGCATTTCGATTGGAGTCGTGCCGTTCACATCTTCCCATTCCCAATGGTGGTTGTGATAGCCATAAGTTAGCCCAGCATCGAGGTAGGGTTTCCCCGCCTCGGCTAGATCAGCCGCAAACTTTGCCCAATCGCCTTTGCCTTCGCGATATTCCGGCGAAGGCGGTGCCGGTACGAACACGCCCTTCATGTCCAATTCCTTGGCAATGTTCAGGATTTTCGCGGAGTCTTCTGACACCATATCAAACCCGAAATGGCCTGTTGCCATGTGCAGGTTGTTCTCGGCCAAATCAGCTTTCAACTGATCAAGCGCGTCCAGATTGGCATAAAGCCCGCCGTAACCTTCGACCTGCTTATAGCCAAGGTCAGCGACCATTTTCAGCGTCTTGGACAACGGCCCAAAATTGCGGGAGCTGTATAGCTGGTATGAAAAATCTGTCATGTGTCTCTCCTCTGTGGGCTTTATGTTAGCCATTTGTCATAGTCGGAAACGAGCAGGTGAACGGGGTCCACATCCTCGGTTATGTTGGAAAAGCGGCCAATCGGGTCGCGGAAAATATTGTCAGTCAGGTCGTCATTCACATTGCTGACCTCGCCAATCAAAACGTCGCCCCCTTCGCCCCAAAAGGCGTGCCAATGGTTAGGGTGCAGCGTGACGCTCTCGCCGGGGGCCAGCGACAGATGTTCACCGGCCTTCAGGTGGCGTTCGGTGGCGTCGGTCATCACCGAAACCTCGGCGCTGTCGTCGATATTGCCGTTGGCATCAGCGGCAAACAGTTCGATCACCAGCGTCGCGCCACCCTTGTTGATAATATCCTCGGTCTTGTAATTGTGGCGATGCATGGGGGAGATCTGCTTCTCGCGGCTGATCATGATCTTTTCGGCGTAAAGCATCCCCATCCCACGGTCGATATTCGCCTGCTGGCCATTGCGGGTGGTGAACAGGAACAGGCCGAGGTCCTTGAATTTCTCCTGCCCGTAATCGGTGATGTCCCAGCCCAGACGACCGTTCAGGATTTCAGCGCTGTCGCCCTTCAGGCGCTCAACCATTTCCGCCGGCGACCAATAGGCAAACGGCGGCATGATATAGCCGAAGCTGCGGATGAATTTATCGCTCTCCAGCAGGATGTCGTTGATCTCGGAACGGTTCATGCGGTCCCCTGATGCGATGACGACCAGAGGTCGCGGATGGTTATGGATTTCGCAGCGGCTTCGGCGTTGCCGTCGGCGGGGGTGAAGGTCACCTCCTCATCCCATTCGGGCACCATCATGACGGCGTTGCTTGAGAACTTGCCGGGCACACCGGCCTCTAACGCGACAAACAGCGCGAGGGTTTTGGTGCTGAGCTTGATTTTCACCTGATCGCCGTCGGTGGTGATGTCGGCGCTGATCTGCGGGTTTTTCAGCGGCAGGTTTTTATAGGCTGTCGGTGTGAAATGGTTGCCGCCCGACGCGCCGTCGCTGGCCCGCCAGTAGAAGCCCACGATATGATCTGCCGGAATGTCAGCCGGATCAAGTGTGCCAAGCGTCACCGCCGCATCCGTGCCAACCGTGCTCTTCAGCGGGGCCAAATCCGTCGCGTTGCCATCCATGTTGATCAGGGTGCGGAGGACTTCGATTTCGACCGGTTCGCAGCTGTCATTGACCCCAACAAACCGAACCTCGCCATCCTTTTCGTAAACGCTGACTGCAACCGGCGCAAAGAACCGTTTCGCCATGTGATGCAGCAGCTTCCAGTCGCCACCATGATCAAGGCTCGCCCAGCTGGCGACCGGCCATGTATCATTGAGCTGCCAATAGAGCGCACCCATGCAGATCGGTTTGATCGAGCGCCAGTATTCCACCGCCGTTTTGATCGCCAGCCCCTGCTGGACCTGTGACAGGTAAACGAAATTCTCGAACCCTTCGGGGAAGCGGAAGTAGCGGAACATGGTTGCGCCGATCCGCTCGTTTCCGCCTTTGTTTTTCTGATGGCTTTCCATGACGGGAGAGGACAGGTTCATGTCCTCCTTGTCCGCAAATGTCTTCACGATCCGGTTTGACGGGAAGGACTGGAAGCCGAATTCGGAACAGAAACGCGGGTTCACGTCGCGGTAATGTTCGAAATCCTTATTCTCGTGCCAGACCGACCAGAAATGCATGTCGCCCGAGCTGTCATCATGCCACGCATCGCCAAAACTCATTGGACCGGGCGACGGGCTGGAGGGCCACCAGTTGGCCTGCGGGTCGGTCTGTTTCAACGCGGTTTCGATGGTGCGGTTCAAACGGTCATACCCGACCAGATAGGTATCGCGATTGGCGCGGGTTTCGGGGAACCATGTCAGCGCCCCGATCAGTTCATTATCGCCACACCACAGCGCCAGACAGGCGTGGTGTTGCAGGCGTTTGACCTGCTCGCGGGCTTCCAGATCGACGTCAGCGAGGAAATCATCGTCGGCAGGGTAAATATTGCAAGCAAACATGAAATCCTGCCAGACCATCAGGCCGAGTTCAGAACATAGATCATAGAACCAATCCGTCTCGTACCGGCCCCCGCCCCAGATGCGGATCATGTTCATGTTGGCGTCGACCGCCGACTGCAACAGGTCGCGCGTTGCCTTCAGCGTCACATTTGATCCCAACGCGTCCTGCGGAATCCAGTTGGCGCCGCGGGCGAAGGTTTTGTGACCATTCACGGCAAAGGCAAAGCTGCGCCCGATCTCGTTAGGTTCGGAGATCAACTCCATCGTGCGGAGGCCGATTTTGCGGGTTTCCGTTTGGTCGCCGACTGTCACGGTCAGATCATACAGATGCTGATCCCCCAGCCCCGCGGGCCACCATAATTTCGGGTCGGAAATGGTTACATTAGCGTTAATACTTGGGCCGGAAGTCGAACCGCTAATGTCCTGACCAGCCACCTCCAAGGTAAAGGGGTGACCGTCGGTTTGGCCGCGCAGATCAACGGTGATATCCAGATCAACCGCGCCGTCGCGATGGGTCTGATGCACCATGATTGCGTCGATACGCACCTCTGCCCGATGGATCGCGATCTTGCCCAGAACGCCGAATGGTGCCAGCGCGATATTCCAGTCCCAACCGAAATCACACTGCACTTTGCGCAGCATATTTCCGTCGGGGATCGGGCAGTTATCGACCGAATAGGGCACGTAATAAGGCTGTGCCGCCTGACGGCGCGAGGCCTCGACCGTGTTGGACTTGAACAGGATAGAAATCTCGTTCTCGCCCGTTTTCAGATGGTCGGTCACGTCGACATGATAGGTCCGAAAGGCATTGTCCGCCGCAAGGATCAGCTCGCCGTTCAGCGAAACCTCGGCAACGCAATCGAGGCCGGAAATCTCCAGTTCCTGCTTGCCAATGCCATCATAGGTAAATCTACGCGACGCAGTCCAATCCCGATCCGCAATCCAACGCGTATCATATTCATTGCGGCCAAAATACGGATCAGCAATCTTTCCGGCAGACAGCAATGCCGACACCCCGTCACCGGGGATCGCCATCGGCACGTCGTAAGAACCCTGCGCGTCGCGCAGGGTCCAGTTTCCGGAAAGATCAATCATCGTCTGATCCGTTGCTTAGAGTCGCTGCTCCGACGCGGAGTCAAAGAGCGAGGCTTTATTCACCTGAAGTTGTAGGTTGTAGTTTTGGCCGCGCTTGTATTCCTGCTCGGCCGGGACCAGCGCAGAGACAACCACCCCACCGACATTGAACCACAACAGGGTGTTCGACCCCAGCGGTTCAATAATATCGAGATGTGCTTCAAGCGTTTTGCCAGCCTCCGGGGCGTTGACAACTTCGATATGCTCCGGACGGACGCCAAGAATGGCTTTGCCGTCACTCACTTCGCCACTTGCGTCATAGCCGTCGAGCGTGACAGAGCTGTTACCAAATTTGAAAGTTTTTCCGCCATTGCTGATTTCACCGTCAATCATGCTCATCGCCGGGGACCCGATAAAGCCAGCCACAAACAGGTTAGACGGTTTGTTGTAAACGGTCATCGGGTCTGCAAGCTGCTGGATATAACCACCACGCATAATCGCGATACGATCAGCCAGTGTCAGGGCCTCAATCTGGTCGTGCGTCACATAGATCATGGTATTGGCCAGCTGCGTATGCAGACGTTTCAGTTCCACACGCAATTCTGCACGCAGCTTCGCATCCAGGTTCGACAAAGGTTCGTCAAACAGGAACACGTCCACGTCACGCACCAAGGCACGACCAATCGCCACACGCTGACGCTGACCACCGGACAGGGCGGCAGGTTTGCGGTTCAGCAGCTCTTGAATTTGCAGAATGTCAGCCGCACGGGCCACACGCTGGTTGATCTCATCCTTGGGCAGTTTCTGGTTCTTCAGACCGAATTCCAGGTTTCCGCGCACCGACATCTGCGGATAAAGCGCGTAGGACTGGAACACCATACCGATGCCACGATCCTTGGGCTCTGCCCATGTCACGTTTTTACCGGAGATGTGAATTTGACCACCTGTCACGTCCAGCAGACCCGCCAAACAATTCAGCAGCGTGGATTTACCACAGCCTGATGGGCCAAGGAGAACCAGAAACTCGCCTTGATGAATGTCAAGATTCAGGTCTTTTAGAACCTCGACAGAGCCAAAGCTCAAATCCAGGTTTTGTACGGATACACTTACGTCGCTCATGTTCTTAGCCTTTTACTGCGCCAGCGGCGATGCCACGGACAAAGAGTTTTCCGGAAACGAAGTAGACAACCAGCGGCACAAGGCCCGTAATCATGGTTGCTGCCATATTGACGTTATATTCCTTCGTCCCCTGTACGGAGTTCACGATGTTATTCAGCTGAACCGTCATCGGATAACTTTCGGGTTTGGTGTAGATCACACCGAACAGGAAGTCATTCCAGATACCGGTCACCTGCAGGATGATTGCCACAACAAAAATCGGCAGGGACATGGGCAGCATGATCTTGAAATAGATCGCCCAGAACCCTGCGCCATCGACGCGGGCAGCCTTGAACAGCTCTTCTGGCATCGAGGTGAAATAGTTGCGGAACAATAGCGTCAGGATCGGCATGCCGAAAATCGTGTGCACGATCACCAGTCCCCAGACTGATCCCATCAGGCGAACCTTTCCTACACCGTCCATCCCCATGCCTTCAAATATCGGATCAAAGATCGAGAAGAACGCCGTCAGTGCATCGCCGGATTCTCGCAAAATGATAACGATCGGATAGATCATGATCTGATAGGGAATGAACGCGCCGAACACGAGGATCGTGAAAAAGATATTCGATCCCTTGAATGGCCAGTTGGCCAGCGCATACCCGTTCACCGAAGCGATAACAATCGACAGGATCACAGATGGTATCAGAATGCGGACAGAGTTCATGAACCCGCGGCTCAATCCGTCACAGTTGATACCTGTACACGCCTGGGCCCATGCTTTCCACCAAGCTTCAAAATCCGGGTCGATCGGAAGGGCGAATGCGTTTCCACCCCTGATCTGATCCATATCTTTCAGCGAGGTGATAACCATCACCCATAGCGGCAGAAGATAGTAGGCCGAAACAATGATCAGTGTTCCGTAGATGAAGATGTTGCGCGCCGAGAATATTTTCTTCGGCTTCGGACCGTGCGGTCCGTCAAAAGTCACAGCTGCATCAGTCACGTTTCTTGCCTCCGAACTCGAGGTAAATATATGGAACCATGATGACGGCAACGAGGCAAAGCATCATCGTCGAGGCTGCGAAGCCTTGACCCAGATTCTGCGCGCCAAACATATAGTCATACACGTATTTCGCAGGCACCTCAGACGAGATGCCGGGGCCGCCATTCGTTTGTGCCACAACAAGGTCGTACACACGCACGATGCCAGATGCGATCAGCACCAATGTTGTAATGAACACGCCACGCATCATGGGAATGACGATGAAAATGTAGGTTTTCCACATCGGAATGCCCTCAACCCGGGCAGCTTTCCAAATGTCTTCATCTATGCCGCGCAGACCAGCCAGCATCAGACACATAATCAAGCCCGTCCCCTGCCAGAGGCCGGCGATCAGAATTCCGTATATTACGATTTCCGGAGTGTAGAGAGGGTCAAAGGTAAAATCCGTGAAGCCAATATCGCGAACAATTTTCTGAACACCAAATTCCGGGTTCAGGATCCACTGCCACACCAGACCCGTCACAATGAATGACAGGGCGAACGGGTAAAGCAGGATCGTGCGGAATGTGTTCTCAAAGCGGATTTTCTGGTCCAGCAAAGCAGCAAGCAGGAAACCGATAATCAGCGATAACACCATCGAACATGCGCCGTATATGGCAAGGTTGGTAATCGAGATATCCCAACGAGGCGTGTCCCACAGGCGTACATATTGATCCAGTCCGACAAAGTTCTTTGACTGCAGACCAACAGGAATTTCAAAATTCAGCGCGCCATCTTTGACCAGCCATTCCGGCATCGGGATTGCAAAAATCTCTTTCCATTCCATCAGCTTCACTGGGAGAAGTTTGGACTTGGTGAAAGAGTATATGATCGTCCAGCTTGAGCAGCCGATAAAAATGACGAGGGCCGTCACAATCATCGGAATAGCAGCAACCTTTGCGCTCATGTTCCGAAAAATTCGACGGGGGCGCTTAGTGGCAACCTGTGCCATTACCATCTCCCTAACTTTACTTTTGTGATCAGGTTAACGGATACACCGGACGCATCGCGCCGAATACAAACCTGTCAATTATGGGGTAAGAAATTACCGGCCCGATTGAATCGGGCCGATAAACTATTCGAAAGTCACGACTTAGTCGGCGACTTCGATGATTGCTGCATAACGCTCCTGAACTTCTTCAGCAGTGATGCTCTGGTCGTTCCAGAATTCAACCATAAGGTCGTTGATCTGGTTGGATGTATCCTGAGTCAGCAACTGGTTGCCATCCGGAAGGATGTTACCCGAAGCAAGGATTTCCAGACCTTTCTTCATGCAATCGTTAGCAGCGGCAAGGTCGATGTCACCACGAACCGGCAGCGAGCCTTTTTTCAGGTTGAATGCAACCTGCACTTCTTTGGACAGCATCATGGATGCCATACGCAGCTGTGCCGCCTGGATTTCTTCATCGTCAACCAGTGGGAAATAGAACGCGTCACCACCAGTGGAGATGATTTCGTTCACGCCCAGACCTGGAAGACATTCGTAGTCTTCACCAGCAACCTGACCGGCAACCTGGAATTCACCCTGTGCCCAGTCACCCATGATCTGACCGCCGGCCTGACCGGTGATCACCATGTTGGTAGCCTGGTTCCAGTCCTGAACATTGGAGCCTGCGGACAGCGCACGCGCATCAGCAAATGCCTGGAATACTTTCAGCATTTCCGGCGAACGAACAGCATCTGCGTCTTTATCGCGGTTAATCTGCAACCACAGATCCTGTCCACCGATTGCAACGTTCAGCACGCCGAATGCGCCGGATGTCTGCCAGGACTGCTGGCCCATCGCCAACGGAATTTTGCCAGCCGCTTCCAGTGCCGGAGCAGCAGCAACGAATTCGTCCCAGTTGGTCGGAACGTCAACACCTGCGTCAGCATAAGCCTGATGGCTCAGCCAGATCCACTGCCAGGAGTGAATGTTCACAGGCACACAGTATACGCGGCCGTCAACGGTGCAGCTGTCCAGAAGCGAAACAGGGTGCACGATGTCACGCCAGCCTTCTTCTTCAGCCAGATCCGTCAGGTCGAGCATAAGACCAGCTTCGATCAGCTCTTCAGCCTGACGACCGTGGTTCAGCTGGGTAGCACCCATCGGGTCACCGCCGATGATACGGCTGATGATGATCGGACGTGCAACACCACCGGAACCGGCGATAGCGCCGTCGATCCAAGTGTCGCCGCCAGCATTGAACGCTTTAGCGAATTCTGCCACAGCGGCAGCTTCGCCGCCGGATGTCCACCAATGAGTAACTTCGAGTTCGGTCGCGCTTACTGGCAGTGCGACGGATGTCGCGAGAGCCGCAAGCAAAGAACGAGATTTCATTATTAGATCCTCCCATCTAAATCGTTGTAGTTTTTAAACCCTAGTTTCCGCGAAAAAAGAAAGCAACTGATTATTAAAAGACTGCGGTAAACTTTTCGGTCGAGGGTATTTTTTGACTATAGGGAAAAAATTTCGTCGGCTTGAAGGCTGGATTCCAAATGTTAGTTTTCTGGTATATTTGTTTGTTTTCAAGCAACTAATACATAGTTTAATATAGTATTTCGTTGGGCGAAGGTGGCTAAATAACCCAATATCGGCTAAAAATTTGCTTACTGCATACGAATTCATATCCGTATCGCCGCAACGCAGCCGGATATTTACTGTAACGTTGCAGTTGAATCTTTGTTTTCAGGCAGGTTCGTGTCACTCTCGGTGATCACCTTGCGATTCGGGTAAAAGTTATGTCACCGGACACGATTACACAATCAGGCAAAGACGGTGGTGGGACGCAGAAGCGTCCCACACTAAAAGACATTGCCTATATGACTGGTCTGGGTGTCACCACGGTTTCACGCGCATTAAAGGATGCGCCGGACATTGGCGAAGCCACTAAAGAACGCGTGCGTCTGGTGGCAAAACAGATCGGTTATCGCCCGAACCGCGCTGGCGTTCGCCTGCGGACAGGCAAGACCAATGTGATTTCATTAGTGGTTACGACAGAGGTCGGCGCGCTTGGCTACACCACTCCGTTTATCGCCGGAATTACCGAAAGTTTGCGGGACAGCAATTATCATTTGGTGGTGACTCCCTATCACATGGATCAGGATTCCATGGACCCGGTTCGCTATATCGTTGAAACCGGAGCGGCAGATGGGATCATCATTTCCCGCATCATGCCAAATGATCCGCGCGTTCGATATCTGGCGGAGAATAACTTCCCGTTTGCAACACATGGGCGGACGGAAATGAACATTGATCACGCCTATGTCGATTTTGACAATGAAACATTCGCCCGCCGTGCCGTTCAGATGCTGGCAGCCCGGGGATGCGAAAGCATAGCGATGATCGGCCCGCCGGATATCTTCACTTTCGCACATCACCTGACCCTCGGATTTACCGGAGAGCTGCAGAATCTCGATCTGCTGGAAATTCCTATTCATAATGTCAGTATTGATTCCTCTTTCGAGGCCATGCAGTCGGAAATCGAACGCGTCCTTCGCTCGCGACATCCTTTTGATGGGATCATCTGTGCAAGCGCAAATTCCGCGCTGGCCGCAACGGCAGCAATTGAATCGGTTGGCCTGACAATTGGCAAAGATGTAGAGATCGCGGCCAAAGAAAGTTTCGACCTACTCAATCATATCCGCCCCGGCTACATCGTGATCCGAGAGGATTTTTACGACGCCGGTCAACAATTGGTAGACATGGTCATGCGCCAAATTGCCGGTGAGCCGGTATCGGACCTGAAGGTGCTGCAGGTCCCTGATGGTCCTCATGGAGAATTGCGAAAAATATCGGTCAAATGACCCTAATTTTTGTAGATTCTAACATTTCAGCTATTTGATCCCTCCCCGCCTCGGGATAGACTTAATCGTTAAAAACGGGGGAGGAAAATTATGCCCGATTACGAGATAATCGATGACCGGTTTCGTGCCTGTATTCTTGGCAACGCCTCGGTCGAGAAAATCGCCGATGGTTGCCGCTGGGCTGAAGGGCCTGTCTGGTTCGGTGACGGCAACTATCTGATTTGGAGCGATATCCCGAACAACCGGATGCAACGCTGGCATTGGGATGGGCGGGTTGACACTTACCGCACGGATTCGATGAATTCCAACGGCAATACGCGAGATCGCGAGGGACGCCTGGTGTCCTGCTCACATGGCGCGCGCAAGGTGATCCGCACCGAACCGGACGGCAAAATCACCACGATCGCCGACAGCTATCAGGGTAAGAAACTGAACTCACCTAATGATGTTGTGGTGAAATCGGATGGCTCGATCTGGTTCACTGATCCGCCTTACGGGATCATGTCGGATTACGAAGGGTTCAAATCCCCGCAGGAACAGGATGGTTGTTACGTTTATCGTGTCTCACCAGACCTATCGGAAATCACCGTTGTCTGTGATGATTTCGTCAAGCCGAACGGGCTGGCCTTCAATCCGGATGAGAGCAAATTCTATGTTGCCGATTCCGCAGTATCTCACGACCCGAACGCCCCGCACCATATCCGGGTTTTCGACGTCGCCGCCGATGGCAAAACCCTGTCGGGGGGCGAAGTATTCGCGGAAATTACCCCCGGTCTGCCTGACGGGTTCCGTTTTGACACGGACGGTCGCCTGTGGACCAGTGCGCAGGATGGCATTCACTGCTACCTGCCCGACGGAACCTTGATCGGGAAAATCCTGATCCCGGAAACCGTCGCCAACCTGACTTTTGGCGGCCCGAAAAAGAACCGCATGTTCATCACAGCGACCTCGTCGGTCTATTCTGTTTACCTCGCCGTTAATGGCGCGCAACATCCTTGAGGATATCATGTTTCCAAAACTGACCATAGAAAACACCCTGCCCGGTGACAGCAATGCCACCCTCGTTGGTCGCGTCTGGCTGCCCGACGCCAAAGGCCCCGCCGTTGTCGCCGTGCGTGGCAGTGATGTGTTTGACCTGTCCGAGAATGTCGCGACCATGACCGACCTTATGAACGCCGATGACCCTTTGGCGGTAGTCAGCTATTCCGGTGGCAACAAGGTCGGATCGGTTTCTGATCTTCTGGCCAACACCCATCCTGATGATCGCGACGAGAACAAACCATGGCTGCTATCGCCCATTGATCTGGCCACGATCAAGGCTAGCGGCGTAACCTTTGCCGCCTCGCTTCTGGAGCGCGTGATCGAGGAGCAAGCCAAGGGCGATCCCGCGGCTGCGCAAAATATTCGCGACACCATTGGTGCCGAGATCGGTGCGAACCTTTCCGACATCACTCCCGGGTCCGACGAGGCAATGAAGGTGAAGGAGCTGCTGATCGAACGCGGTCTCTGGTCGCAATATTTGGAAGTCGGCATCGGCCCCTATGCCGAGATTTTCACCAAAGCCCCAACCATGTCGTCCGTTGGTACGGGGGCGGAGGTCGGTATCCATCCGGAATCCACCTGGAATAACCCGGAACCCGAAGTGGTTCTGGTGATTTCTGCCAAAGGTAAAATCATCGGGGCGACGCTCGGGAATGACGTGAACCTGCGCGACTTCGAAGGACGCTCGGCATTGCTGCTGGGCAAGGCGAAAGATAACAACGCCTCCGCCTCACTCGGCCCGTTTATCCGGTTGATCGACGATGGATTCAGCTTGGACACGATCCGGCAGATGGAGTTGAAAATGAGTGTGGAGGGGCCGGAAGGTTACAGCCTCAAAGACGGCAGCTCGATGAAATTTATCAGCCGCGACATCGAGGATCTGACAGGTCAGGCGATTGGGCGGAACCATCAATATCCCGACGGTCTGGTGCTTTATACCGGCACAATGTTTGCCCCGACGGATGACCGCGACGAACCCGGCGCGGGATTCACGCATAAAATCGGGGATATCGTAACCGTGTCCTCTGCTGAACTCGGTGCTCTGACCAATCGCGTAAACCACACGACCAAAGCCCCGGAATGGACATTCGGTGTTAAGGCACTGATGAAAAACCTCTCCAATCGCGGGCTGCTTTAGTGGAAGAAAGTCACAATCGCGCCGGCATCCTGATGATGATCGGCGCGATGTTTGTCTTCACCTTGTCCGACACCATCGGCAAATGGCTGGTGAAGGATTATTCCGTCTGGCAGGTCGTTGGTGTGCGCTCGGTCGCGGCGCTGATCCTGCTGGGGGCAATCCTCTATCGCCAACGCGGGAACGTGAAAATCTCGATCAAAAATCGACCCGGCATTCAGATGCTGCGGCTGGGATTTGTTTTGATCGAGGTCTGGGCGTCGTTATGGGCGTTTCGCTATTTGCCGCTGGCGGATGTGTTCATGTTCTATGCGGCGTCACCGCTATTCATGACAGCTTTTTCAGCACTGCTATTGAAAGAGCCGGTTGGCATTCAACGCTGGTCGGCAGTTGTCGCCGGTTTGATCGGCGTGATTTTCGTCTTTCCCCCGACCGAGGCTGCGGTCTCCCTGCCTGCTCTTGTCGCACTGGCCGGAAGCATGTCGCTGGCCCTGATGCTGGTATTAACCCGGATGTTACGCAATTCGGACGGGTTGGATTTGCTGGTGTTGCAGACGCTGGCGGTTGGCATCGTCGGGATCGCCTCTTTTGGCGTGACCTTCTCGATGCCCAGTGCTTTTGACTTCGGCCTGATGGCCGCGATGGGGATTATGGCGACCGGCGGGCATTTCCTAATGAACAAATCTGTCAGTGTCGCCCCATCAGCGGTAGTTGCACCCTTTCAATATACGTCCATCGTCTGGGCGATCATCATGGGGTATCTAATCTGGGCGGATATCCCAACAGCACAAGCTCTGTTCGGTGTGGCGATAATTGTCACAGCTGGGCTGTTTGTTTTGTATCGCGAATGGCGTTTGGGCAAGAAACGCAAGTCCCTTGCCCAACCCCCTCAGTGATTGTCGCGCGGAAGCTCTTTGTAGATCTTCTGATACGACGTCGCCAGTTCCAGACATCCCCCATCGGCAAGTTGCCCGACATTCGTGCGGTAGATTTCCTGCCACGGGGTTTGATGCTTAAGTTCCGGCGGAGTCCACGCCTTGCGACGCTCCTCCCACTCCTCCGCCGGAACGATGGCGTTCAGCGTTGCATTGTTCAAATCCAGGCGCACCATGTCGCCGGTTTTCAACAAAGCAAGCCCACCACCAACAACTGATTCAGGTGACGCGTTCAGAATCGAAGGGCTTTCAGATGTCCCCGATTGCCGCCCATCGCCGACGGTCGGCAGATGGTTGACACCCTGTTTGATGACCGCATCAGGCGGCTGCATATTCACAACTTCGGCCGAGCCGGGATAGCCGACACAGCCGACACCGCGGATGAACAGGATCGTGTTCGGATCGATTTTCAGCTCGGGATCGTTGATCGCGGCGTGATAATGTTCTGGTCCCTCAAAGACAACGGCACGCGCTTCGTGGATGTTTTCCTGACCGGGCTTGGATAAGAAACGCTCGCGGAAATCTTCGGATATCACGCTGGTTTTCATCACAGCGCTGTCGAACAGATTACCCGAAACGACGACAAATCCGGCATTTTTCCGCATCGGTTCGGCAACGGTTTTGATGACTTTGTGATCTTCGGACCGGATGCCTTTCAGGTTCTCACCCATGGTTTTGCCGGTCGCCGTCATGACGTCAGTGTTGATGAACCCGGCCTCCATCAATTCACCCATCGTGGCGGGCACGCCGCCCGCGCGGTGGAAGCTCTCGCCGAGATATTCGCCGGCCGGCTGCATGTTTACCAACAGCGGCTTGTCATACCCGTAGGTCTGCCAATCCTGCACGCTGAGTTCCACGCCGACATGACGCGCAATTGCCTGCAAGTGCGGCGGGGCGTTTGTCGATCCGCCGATTGCGGAGTTCGTGACAATCGCATTGATAAACGCATCGCGGGTCATAATGTCTGAGGGTCGCAACCCTTCTTCGACCATCGCAACGATCCGACGACCGGTGTGATAGGCCATTTCCATCCGCTCGCGGAATGGGGCGGGAATCGCAGACGATCCTGTCAGGGTCATGCCCAACGCTTCGGCCATTGCGTTCATCGTGGACGCGGTGCCCATCGTGTTACAATGCCCCAGCGATGGCGCCGAGGCACAAACGCGGTTCATAAATTCTTCGTAGTCGATTTTACCTTCTGCCAGCAGTCGGCGGCTTTCCCACACAATGGTGCCGGACCCGGCCAGTTTGCCTTTCCAGTGCCCGTCCAACATCGGCCCGCCATTCAGCGCAATCGCCGGAATATCGACTGTCGCGGCCCCCATCAGCATCGCGGGCGTGGTTTTATCGCAACCCGTTGTGAGCACAACGCCGTCGATGGGGTATCCGTGCAGGACCTCAACCAACGACAAATAGGCAAGATTGCGGTCCAGCGCCGCGGTCGGGCGTTTGCCGGTTTCCTGAATCGGATGCACGGGGAATTCGATAGGCACACCACCCGCATCGCGAATCCCTGCTTTGATCCGGTCCATCAGGAACACGTGAATCTTGTTGCAAGGCGCCAAATCAGATCCGGTTTGCCCGATTCCGATCATTGGACGTTCGCCCTGCAATTCGCCGCGCGTGTATTCTTGGTTTTGGTAGCGTTCAACATAAAGCGCCGTCATGCCTGGATTGTTCGGGTTATCGAACCATTCCTGAGACCGGTATTTTTTGTTCGCACGCATATCGTCGCGATGGTCTGACATTCTCTCTCCCTCTGGGCTTTGGCCCTATGTTTCTGGCTGCTCGTTGCTCAAAATACCGCTAATTCTTATAATCGCTTTCCGCAGATGTTCCCGCATCGCGTTCGACGTTTTCTCCTTGTCACGAGACCGCAAACCTTCGACGATTTCCCCATGATCTTTCATGCTGGACGGACGGTTCAAACGGCGGCGTGATGACATATAGCGCGCGCGCCAAAGCCGCGAGTTATATTGTCCATGTGTCTTGATCAACGACAGGTTTTTTGTGGCGGCAACAATGGCCGAATGAAACGCCATGTCCGTTGAAAAGAAGTCAAGGGAATCAGCATCTTCGGAGGTGTCCATCATCTCCTGATGCATGGCTTCGATCTCGGCAAATTCTTCATCTGTAATATAGTCACAGGCGGTTTCCCCGGCCAGGGCTTCCAGTGCGGATTGCACCAGCAACAAATGGGTCAGTTCTTCCAAAGACGGGTTCGCGACAATCGGGCTGCGTGCCGGCGCCATTTCAACCAGCCCCTCGGCCTCCAGAATCAACAATGCCTCTCGCAATGGTGTGCGGCTGACACCCAGCGCATCGGCGGTTTCGCGTTCCGGGATGTTGGTTCCGGGTTCCAGCACCTCTTGCAATATCTGATTGCGCAGAACGTCAGCGATCTGGTCAGCCAGCCTCTGCCGGGAGAGGCTGGGAAGGACACCGTCCATACCACTCTGCGTTTTGACATTCACTTAGGATAAACCCCGAAAATCTGATTCTATTTGTTATTAGACAGACTTAAACAATAGAACAAGTATTTGGTATACCAAATTTGTTGACGCTCCGGTTTATATACCTTACGAGTTTTTATACGAGCGAAAAAAACGTCGACTATGGGAGTGGTCGGCGACAATAGAATTAACTTAGTTTCCTAGGGAGGAAAACAATGAGACTCAGCTATCTTATTGCTGGTGCCGCATCCGCTGCCTTGATGGCAACCAGCGCATTCGCACAAGAATTTAATCTACGTTTCCAGACGCACTACGCGCCGGAAACCGTATCCGGCCAGTTGGCGCAGGAATTCATGGACAATATCGAAGCCATGTCCGGTGGCCGCGTGAAGATCGAAATGTTCTGGTCTTCGTCCGTTGTGTCGTCGACCGAAGGTTTTGATGCCGCAGCAACAGGTGTTCTGGACGGCGAAATGCATGGTGGTGCTTACCAAACAGGTAAAAACCCTGCGTTCCAGTTCGTCGGCGACCCGATGGGTGGCTATAACAACCCGTATGAGCTTTACAGCTTCCTTTATAACGGTGGCGGTATGGAAGCCGCTAACGAGCTTTACGAGCAGTATAACATGCACCTCGTAGGCTGGTGGGCCGGTGGTCAGGAAGCAATGTCCTCGTCCAAGCCGTTGGCAGGTCCTGCTGATCTGGTTGACTGGAAATTCCGTTCGCCTCCGGGTCTGGAAACTGAAATCTTCGCTGAATTGGGCGCTTCCCCAATCGTGATGGACTTCACCGAGGTGTTTACAGCGCTGGAAACAGGCATCATCGACGGTGCTGACGCATCCTCGCTGGCCAACAACGTTGGTCTGGGTCTTTACGATCTGGTGAAACACGCCACGTTCCCTGGCTTCCACTCCATGCCGGTTGACCACGTGACGATCAATCTGGACGTCTGGAATTCGTTCCCTGACGATATCAAAGCGATCTTCGACGTTGCGACACAGGCTCTGGCGCTGCAGACAACGATGCGTTTTGACCTTGCGAATGCCGAAGCTGCTGTGATGCTGCAGGAACAGGGCGTTACGCTTTATGACTGGAGCCCTGAAGACCGCGCAGAATTCCGCGCCGGTGCACAGCGCGCCTGGGATGGCTGGGCTGACAAAACACCCGAAGCTCGCGCATTGGTTGACGCACACCGCGCCTTCCTCCGCCGCATGGGTATGATCGAGTAATTTCGATCCACAGTAACTATCGCGGCGGGTCTGTCATGGACCCGCCGTTTGTGTGAATACCCGACGGGAGGGGCAGCAGCATGGCCGAAAAAGACGACAGCGTCTGGCTAAACACAGGCACATCAATTCACAAAGGCATCGCCGGAATCGGCTTGCTGATGGTATTTACCTGCGTCCTATGTCTGGTGATCCCCGGCTTGTTTGGCGCTGAACAATTTACGCAGGCTTTTGGACTGATCCGCTATGTCCTATTCACTTCGGTGATCGTGACGGCAATCTTCGGTGCGTTTTACCTGCTGAAACTGGGCTTTCCCAACATGCGTAGATTCGCACGGGATTTCATGATCGGCAGCGTCGCGATTCTGGTTGTGTTGGGCGTTTTCATGCTGATTTTCGGGGTCGAGGTCGAACAGACCAACGATAAATTCCCGCAGTTCAAAGAGCTGATGACATCAACCACCTTCGCTGGCACACTTATCGTCGCAGCAATCGCGGCTTTTGCGACCGGTATCTATCTGTCAGATTTCCGCGGCATGATCGAGCCCGAGGCCGACGGTATTTTTGACGTGATCAGCCTGATCCTGTCGCGCATCGCGATGGTGATGATTGCGCTGATCGTCTGCGTAATGTTTTTCGAGGTCATTGCGCGCTACATATTTAACAAGCCAACTCTTTGGGCGAATGAACTTTCGCTTTGGATGGCCGGGTTTGTGTTCCTGTTTGCCGGTCTTTACGCCATGCAGCAACGCAGCCATATCCGCATCTATATCATCTATGACATGATGCCCCGCTGGGCGCAGAAAGCGTCTGATGTTTTGTCCCTGATCCTGATCTGGATATTCGTCGCCACCCTGATTTGGGGCGGATACACAGACACAAAGAACAAGCTTGGCCGGATGGAGACATACGGCACGGCGTGGGATCCCCCCATTCCGTCGACGTTGTATCTGGCCGTTCTGGTCCTGATCTTCATGGTGGCGCTACAGGCGCTGTCCAATCTGATCGCCGACTGGAACAAGTCGCCGGAACATCATTCGCCGCTGGATGAAATCGACGAGGTCGAGATCGAAAATATTCGTAAAACGCTGGAAGGTGACAAGTAATGGATCTGTTTGACCTTTCAATTCTGGAATTCGTCAAGGTTGACGATATTGGCCTTCTGTCCCTTATCCTTCTGCTTGGCATGTTCTTCCTGCTGGCTATCGGGATGCCGCTGGGATTTGCGTCCGCATTCCTAGCTGTCGCCGTGCTTGCAATGAAATTCGGACCCGAGCTGTTGTATAAAGACTTCGGTCGCGGGATTACGTCGGGACTGTCGAAATCGATTTATCGGCAGGTGAATAATTACGTCCTGATATCTGTGCCGTTATTTATCTTTATGGCCTCGTTGCTGGAACGCTCGGGCATTGCGCGGGACATGTATAGCTCGCTCAGCGTCTGGATGTCGCGCACCCGTGGCGGGATCGCGATTGTGACCTCGATCATGGCGGTGATTATGGCAGCAATGTCAGGGATTATCGGTGGCGAGGTTGTTCTGCTGGGTCTGATTGCCCTGCCACAGATGTTGCGCCTCGGCTACAACCAGAACCTCGCGATTGGCACGATCTGTGCATCGGGGTCGCTGGGAACCATGATTCCGCCCTCGATCGTGTTGATCTTCTACGGGCTGATCACGGAAACTTCGATCAAGTCGCTGTTTACCGCGGCGTTCCTGCCGGGCTTCATGCTGGCGAGTTTCTTCATTATTTACATAATCGCACGATCGAACCTGTATCCGGATCAGGCGCCCTTGCCGGAACCCGATCCGAATGATCCGCCATCGGGTGAAAAATCACTCATGTTCCTCGGTTTCCTGTCGCGGTTTGCAGTCTGGATAATCGCCGTTCTGCTGGGTCGTGCCCTGTTTTTCACCGTCACGGGTGCCAACAAGGTGACCGAAGGAGTCGATCCGATCTTCTTGGGTATGGTCGCGGACATTCCGTGGCTGATCGGCGCTGCGGCGCTTGCGCTGTTCCTGATATTTGTCGTTGTCGGACGTGAACGCACCAACAAAGGCTGGGAGATGGGCAAAGGCCTGATCGCGCCGATTATCGTGATTGGCGTTGTTCTTGGTTCAATATACGGCGGCATCACCGGCATAACCGAGGCCGCAGGCATGGGCGTGATCGCCGTCTTCGTCATCGGCCTGATCCGCAGGGAAATGACGTTTGAAATCGTCTGGGACAGCCTGATGCGGACGCTGAAATCGACTGGCACAATCATCTGGGTGACGTTGGGCGCGGCCGCGCTGGCGTTTGCCTATACGCTGGCTGGTGGCCCAACATACGTTGCCAACATGATCGTTGGGTCTGACCTGCCGACCATGGGCGTGATCCTGTTCATGATGCTGGTGTTCCTGATCATGGGGATGTTCATGGATTGGGTCGGGATCGTGCTGCTGATCATGCCGGTCTTCCTGCCAATCGTAACCAAGCTCCCCATCGAAGAACTGGGCCTGATCGGCGAGCTGCAACGCAGCCATGTTGCCATTTGGTTCGGCGTAGTGTTCTGTATGAACATGCAGGTCAGCTTCCTGTCGCCACCTTTTGGTCCGGCTGCCTTCTATTTGAAATCCGTGGCACCGCCGCACATCTCGCTGACCGATATCTTCAAGGGCTTCCTGCCCTTTATCGGTATCCAGCTGCTGGCCCTGTCGGTGTTGCTGATCTGGCCAAATATCGTGACCGTGTTCTTATGAGGTAGATGATGCTAACGCCAGAACAAATCCAACATTTCGACGAGCAGGGATACCTGGTCGTCGAAAACGTTCTGGACCAGAAACGGGTGATGGACCCTGTCCGCGCCGAGTATTCCGCGCTGATGGATCAACTTTATGACGATTGGCATGCACAGGGACTTCTGCCCCCACCCGGCGACAAGGATTTCTTTAAAAAGCTGCTGGTCGCCTATCGGTCCGGATGTGATTGGTTCCAGCCGATGGATATCTCGCTGCCGGCCACAGAAATCCAACCCGACACGCCGTTCCATTTCGGACCGGCTGTGCTGAACATGTTAACCGATGACAATCTGCTGAATGTCGTCGAAAGCCTGATCGGGCCAGAAATCACGTCCAACCCGATCCAGCATGTGCGGATTAAACCGCCTGCCACAGATCTGCGATCGGATGAGGTTCGCGCCCACATTACCTCCACCGATTGGCATCAGGATCAGGGGGTGACGCATGAAAGCGCGGACGACACCAAGATGATCACCGTCTGGATCGCCGTGACGGACGCGACGCGAGAGAATGGCTGCCTTCAGGTCCAACCGGGCCGCCATCGCGAAGACCTGCTGCCGCATTGCGAGAAAACGCAGATCGGCATTCCGAATGAGTTTCTGCGTGGCAGCCACTCGATCCCACTGCCGGTGAAATCCGGCGGCGTGGTGATTTTCCACCCGAAGGCGCCGCATGCCTCACTGGTCAACAAAACCGATGGCTTCCGCTGGTCGTTTGATGTGCGTTACAACGTGACCGGCCAATCCACGGGCCGCGACCATTTCCCCAGCTTTGTCGCCAGATCCCGCGCTAATCCGTCCAGCGAACTACGTGACGCCGACGTTTGGAAACAAATGTGGGAAGACGCCCGCACCCGCCTTGCGGCCAACCCGCACGTATCATTATATCGCTGGGACAACACCGCCCCCTATTGCGCTTAAGGACTGTTTCTAAATGAAAACCACTGTTCGTCTGGATGCCCGTGATAACGTTATCACAGCCATCAAACCGCTCGAAGTTGGCGAAGTTGCCGACGGCATATCCCCCAACCAGATCATCCCACGCGGCCATAAAATGGCCAGCACCGCGATTACCAAAGGCGAGCCCGTCTACAAATACGCGCAGATCATCGGATACGCGCATGAGGATATCTCGGCAGGCGATCACGTTCACACGCACAATATCGACTTTCGCAATGTCGATCAGTCCTACGAATTCGCCACCGACCTGCGACCCGTGACACCAGCGACAAAGCTGGACAGTTTCATGGGCTATCGGCGCTCAAACGGCAAAGTCGGAACCCGCAATTATATCGCCGTCCTGACCTCGGTGAATTGTTCCGCCACAGCGGCCAAAATGATCGCCGCACATTTCACGCCTGATTTACTGGCGGCCTATCCGAACGTCGATGGCGTCGTCGCCTTTGCCCACGGCACGGGCTGCGGCATGGGCAGCAACGGTCCGGGGTTCGAAGCGATCCAGCGCACGCTGTGGGGCTATGCCCGCAACCCGAATGTCGGCGGAGTCGTCATGGCAGGTCTTGGGTGCGAAGTCATGCAGCTCGATTGGCTGCTGGAGGCTTACGGCATCGAAAACGGTCCGCTGTTTCAGACAATGAATATTCAGGATGTGGGCGGCGTGCGCAAAACCATCGAACTCGGTATCAAAAAGGTCGAGAGCATGTTGCCGTTGGTGAACGAAGCCAACCGCACCGAATGCCCCGCCTCGGAATTGATGGTGGGTCTGCAATGCGGCGGCTCTGATGCTTGGTCCGGGATCACGGCGAACCCGGCGCTGGGATACGCCTGCGATCTGCTGGTCGCACAAGGCGGCACGGGCGTGCTCGCCGAAACGCCGGAAATTTATGGCGCCGAACATCTGCTAACCCGCCGCGCTGTTGATGCAAAGGTCGGCCAAAAACTAATCGATCTGATCACATGGTGGGAGGATTACACCGAACGCAATTACGGCTCCATGGACAACAACCCCTCACCTGGTAACAAAAAGGGCGGTCTGACAACGATCCTTGAAAAATCACTGGGCGCGGCAGCCAAAGGCGGCACCACGCCATTGACTGGCGTTTACAAATACGCCGAACCGGTCACCGCCAAAGGGTTCACCTTCATGGATAGCCCCGGATATGATCCAGCATCGGTCACCGGACAAATCGCGTCCGGCTGCAACCTGATCGCCTTCACCACCGGTCGCGGATCAGCGTTTGGCGCAAAACCCTCGCCATCAATCAAAATCGCCACCAACACCGAGATGTACAACCGCCTGACCGAGGATATGGACATCAACGCAGGCACCGTCATTTCCGACGGGCGCAGCATCGAGGAGGTCGGGCGTGAGATCTACGAATTCCTGCTGCGCGTTGCTTCCGGCGAGCAATCCAAATCCGAGGCACAGGGCCTTGGCGACAATGAATTCGTCCCATGGCAGATCGGGGCAGTGATGTGATCAAGGCCGGCCTGATCGGTGAAAACATCTCCCGCTCGCGGTTTTCGGCGGCGGTTGGCGGATTATGTGAGCAGGCTGGAATCGATTGGGATTTCACGCTGTTCGACACGGCGCACATGCCAATTTTCAACTTTGACCAACACATCGACCAGCTGATCGCCGACGGTTTCACTGGCGTTACCGTTACCCACCCCTACAAAACCCACGCCGACAAGCGTGCCGAAAATCGCAACGGATATCCGGCTAATCTGGGGGCCTCGAACCTGCTGACCTTCGGTGACGGGATCACCGCCTACAACACCGACTATCTGGGCATGATTGCCGCCTGGCGCAGTGTTTTCGGCGATACCAAGCCCGGCCGCGTTGCCGTCGCAGGGGCCGGTGGTGTCGCCCGCGCAATCATCGCGGCCTTGCACGAGCTTGGGGCCAGCCAGATCGACCTGTGGGATACCAAACCCGGCGCAGCGGAGGCATTACTGGCGCAGCTTGATCCCGATGGAGACTTGATCCGCGCCGGATCGCTGAACGACATTTCATCAGCCAACGGCCTCGTTAACGCCACTCCGCTCGGCATGCGCGAATATCCCGGCTCCGCTTTCCCCACCGACCTGATCGGCCCGCAAACATGGGTGTTCGACGCCGTCTATACCCCCATCGAAACGCAGTTCATGCAGGACGCCAAAGCCGCTGGCCTACAACGCCTGTCCGGTTTTGATCTGTTCAAACATATGGCCGTGAACAGCTTTGCCGCCTATACCGGCCTGCCCGCGCCTGACGCCTCACACCTCAATCATTTTGCAAACGACCTTTAGGAGGAAACACCATGAGCAAACCCAAAATCGGATTTATCGGACTGGGCCTGATGGGCGGGGCCATGGTGCAGCGCCTGTTGGATCTTGACTATGAAATGACTGTCCTTGGCAATCGTGATCGCACAGAACTTGATAAGGCTATTGCCCGAGGTGCGACCGAGGCGGCAACGGCCAAAGACCTCGCTGCCGCGTCCGAAATTATCTTCTTGTGTATGGGGACATCGGATCATGTCGAAAGCCGCGTCTATGGCGAGGATGGCGTTCTCGCCGGCGCCAAACCCGGCACGCTGATCATCGACACCGGGACATCGTTGCCGGGCTCCACGTTGAAGATCGGCGCGGACGCAGCGGCCAAGGATGTGCGCTACATGGACGCACCGCTTGGCCGCACGCCGAGCCACGGGCGGGACGGGCTGCTGAATATCATGGCCGCCGGGGACGAGGCCGATTTCGCCCGCGCCAAACCGGTGCTTGATGATCTGGGCGAGAATGTCTTCCATGTCGGCCCGCTTGCCGCTGGTCACACGCTGAAACTGATCAACAATTTCTATGCCATGACCACCGCGATGGCGATGTCCGAAGCTTTTGCGATGGCCGATCTGGCTGGCCTGAAACGCGAAACCTTGTTCGAGGTCATGTCTGCCGGCCCACTGAAATCCGGCATGATGGAATTTATCAAAGCCCACGCGGTCGACAATGAAATCCAGCTGGCGTTTTCCGTATCGAATGCCCGCAAGGACGTCGGATATTATGCTAAAATGGCCGACGATTTCGACGTGCCCAGCCTGATGTCTGGGGCGGCGAAAACCTCGCTCGGTATGGCTAAGGCGCAGGGGTTTGGGGACAAGATGGTCCCGGAAATGGTGGACTATTTCGCCAAGCTGTTCAGCAAAAGCTAAAGCGCATCAAACTTGGCACGCGCGGCTTCGATCCGATCAATATTGTCGCGCGTCCAAATCTCCAGCGCCGACACAGGCACAAGCATGTCGCGACCCAGATCCGTCAGTTCATAGGTCACACTCGGCGGGCGCGTCGGCTCCACCGTCCGCGACACCATTCCGTCGCGTTCCAGATTGCGGAGTGTCGAGGTCAACATTTTCTGTGAAATACCGCCGACAATCCGCTTCAGTTCACTGAACCGCCGCGGGCCTTCGCCCAGATAAGACACGATCAGCATTGACCATTTGTCCCCGACGCGGGCCAGCATATCCGAGATCAGACGGCAGTCGTTGGTTTCATGACGTAAAGCAGGTTTCATAAAAGTGCCTCCTTGCGAATCAGCTTTAAGTATCACATGTCCCTATAGTTACCAATAGAAACCTACTCCCAATAGGAGACTGAAATGCTGAATATTGCTGTTATCGTTGGCTCGACGCGCGACTCGCGCTTCGCCTTGAAGCCCGCGAACTGGATTTTGGACATTGCGAAAAGCCGCGATGATATGAATGTGGAACTGCTGGACCTGCAGGATTTTGACCTGCCTTTCTTTAACGAAGTTGCCTCGAACGCCTGGGCCCCGACGCAGAGCGAAAATGCCGTAAAGTGGCAGGAAAAGCTGGCTGAATTCGACGGATATATCTTCGTGACCGCAGAATATAACCGCTCTATCACCGGGGCTTTGAAAAACGCGCTGGATCAGGCTTATGTCGAATGGAACCGCAAACCGATGGGCATTTTGTCCTATGGTTCCGTCGGCGGCACCCGAGCTGCGGAGCACCTGCGCACCATCGCGGTTGAGCTGCAAATGGTCCCTGTCCGTTCCACCGTCGCCATCGGTGGCGCTGCGTTTATGAAAGTAAGCCCGCTTGGCGAAAATGGTCCGATGTCAGAGATCGAAGATGGGATCCTCGGCAGTGCAACCGGAATGCTGGACGACATTGTCTGGTGGGGCGAGGCGACCAAATCGGCGCGCGCTGAAAGAGCTCAATCCGAAGCCGCGTAACGTAAGTGGTCGGCCCTCCTGCGATGGGGCCGACCACAATCCTATTTCTTTTTGCGGGCTTTGCGTACCTCGACCGCATAATCACCCAGCCGTTCACGAGTTTCCATACGCCGAACAACTGTGTTGGCATATTTTTCCCATTTTTCTGAAGGGACAGCGTCAAGCCCGACCGAACTTTTCGGTTCCTGATCCTTTTCCAGATCCTGATAGATAGCCAAAGAAAATGGCTGCACCTGAATAAACGGCTTGTCGTTTCTGAAAATTATTGGCGAGCCAGTCTTCAATAAACGGACGTTCGCAAATAACGGACCGAACCAGTTTTCCGTTTCAATAACACCTTCCAGCACTTCGAAGTCGCGTGAATAGCGGTAATTGACAGATGACCGAACATAGCTAGCGATGTCAGGTGCAGTCTCTGCGACATGCCCTGTCCATATCTGCACGATATCCGGATCATTTGTCCGGGTGAGGAATGGTGGTGAATAGCCTTTGCAACGATCAGGGCTGGCGTCATCAAACGCGGCGGAGAAATACGGATACTGGATCGAATCCGCGAGCATGTACCAATTTTCGCCTTTATCGAGGCTCCACTGAATTTCACTGCCGTCAAATTCGAGCCAGAGCTCAAGCGGAAGGAAAACGTACCAACCGAAAGAAGATGCCATTCTGACCGGCTCGCAATAGCGAAACCCGTTGGTTGGCAAGGTACCATAGGCGGACTTATCCGCGCGCATCGGGGCGTAGCCGTCCTCGATCAATTTATAAAATGTAATCATCTGTCCCCCGCAATAAGAAACTTGCCGCGGGATCAGCGTCCCGCGGCAAGCCAGATGTTTCAGATGAAATTAGTCAACCACTGGTGCAACACTGTTCCCCAGTTTGACTTTGCGCGGATCCTTCACGTTTGCTGGTGCGGTGGCATTCCCTAACTTAACTTTGGCCGTGTCTTTAACGTTAACGGGACCACTTCCATTCCCAAGTTTCACCCGACCAATATCTTTGGATTCAACTGGCGCGACAGCGTTGCCAAGCTTGACTTTGTGCGTATCCTTAACGGCAACAGGCCCAGATGAGTTGCCGAGTTTCACAGTTGCGGCATCACGGACAGATTCAAAGATTTCTTTTGTCATTTTCATTTTCCCTGTTTCAAATTTATTGGAGAACAAATACACTCGATACAACTTAAAGGTTAGTTATAAGACATTGACTCGTCAACGAAAAATCTTGGGTTTGCAATCCGCAACACCCGCGTTTCTGATGGTGACATCCGTGGGATTTGCTGCTTTGGCATCCGTGTATGCCAAGCGCTTAACCGGCCAGATGCCAATCACTGCCGTCATGTTTTATAGGTTTTTCATTCCCATTTTTTTGTGGGTCCCGATCCTCCTGCTGATCAACCGTCAGTTGATGAAACCTCCTGCCCGCTTTGGTCCACATTTCCTGCGGGCCGTGTTTTCCGCCGCCACTGTGTTTGCCTTTACCTACTCCTTGTCGCTGGTCAGCATTTCGATTTCCACATCGATCCTCTACCTCTATCCGTTTCTAGTGTATCTTATCGACAGCTGGGACGAGCGCCGCGCGCTTAGCATGCGACAACTCGCCTACATCTTTGTGGGTTTTTTGGGGATGTTGTTGTGCGTTTACCCGTTTAGCGGCACCATTACGATCGGGGTCGCATTTGCCTTTCTAGCTGCCTGCTTGATCAGTCTCAGGATATTCGCGGAAAAGAAAATCGTGCTCTCCATCGGGCCGATCGGCACTTCCTTCTGGGGAACGATTTTGTCAGCGGCCGTGCTGCTTCCTTTTGCGATCCCCACCCTTGGCTCAGTCCCGAAGGAAGCTATCGCCAACCTCTTGATCTTTGCCATCCTGGGAACTGCAAGCCAGACGGCCGTGATCGGGGCAATCTTTTACGGCAGTATCTCACGCCTTGCACCTTTGGGCTATGTCGAGATCGTCTTCAGCATTCTGTTCGCCTTCATGTTCTTTGCGGATTTACCGTCAGTATTGCAACTTTCAGGCATGATGCTGATCCTGTTTTGTGGCATCGTCGTCAGCTTCCGAAAACAAGCAGCTTAAGAGCGGAAAGCACTGGTTCAACAGGGCATCACAGATTAAGCTAATCTCCGTAATGAACGGGAGGTCGCCATGCGCTTAAAGGGTAAAAAGATTTTTGTAACCGCGGCCGGTCAGGGGATCGGTCGCGCGTCTGTCGAGATGATGTTGCGCGAAGGCGCGGAGGTTCTGGCGACCGACATCAATGGCGAGGCGCTGGAGACCCTTAAATGCCAGACGCTGGTGCTGGACGCCACGGATAAGGACGCCGTCAACGCCGCGATCACCGGATTTCAGCCGGACGTTTTGTTCAACTGTGCGGGCTTTGTTCATAACGGCCCGATCATGGACGCAACCGAGGATGAGCTCGACTTTGCCTATGCGCTGAACGTCAAAGCGATGTTTCACACCATCCGCGCGGCGCTGCCCGGGATGCTGGAACGGGGTGCTGGCAACATTATCAATATGTCGTCTGTGGCTGGATCAATCACGGGTGTCCCCAACCGTTTCGCCTATTCCACGACCAAAGCTGCCGTTATCGGGCTGACCAAGTCGGTCGCAAAGGATTATGTCGAACAGGGTATTCGCTGCAATTGCATCTGCCCCGGTACAGTCGAGAGCCCCTCGTTACATGATCGCCTGCGCGCCACGGGTGATTTTGATAAAGCTCTGGCGGATTTCAAGGCCCGCCAGCCGATGGGTCGCCTTGCCCAGCCCGACGAAATCGCCGCGCTGGTGGTCTATCTTGCCTCGGACGAGAGCAGTTTTACGACCGGTCAGCCGCACATCATCGACGGCGGCTGGACAACCTAAACGACCGGAGAGATCAGCGGGTCGCCAGCTTTGGCGGCCAGCAGGTTGCGCACCACCAAATCCCCCATCGCCCAACGCGTTTTATGCGTCGCACTGCCCTGATGCGGGGACAGGACAACATTGTCCATGTTCCACAATTCTTCGGACATTTTCGGTTCTTCGGCGAACACATCCAGCGCCGCGCCGCCCAGCTCGCCGGATTTCAGCAGACGGATCATGGCGGGCTCATCAATCAGCGACCCGCGCCCGACATTCACAATCGCCCCATTCGGCCCCAGCGCCTTCATCACGCTTTCCGACACCATGCCAGCGGTGGACGGATCGCCCGGCACCACGGCGATGATCCAGTCAACCTCGCGCGCCATCTCCTCAAGATTCGCATAATACGGATAGGGTTGGAACTTCTGTTCGCGCCGTCCGTGATACACCACTTGCATTTTGAACGCCTGACAGCGATTGGCGATTTCTTTGCCGATCCGACCCAACCCGATGATCCCGACCTTTGCACCTGTCAGCTCTCCGGTCAGCGGATAAGCCCCGTCCAGCCATTTGTCGTCTTTGATATACTGATGCGCAGGCACCATCCGGCGGCATAGCGTCAGCATCAGGCCCACGGCCAGTTCCGCCACCGCGTCGTTCAGCACGTCCGGCGTGTTGGTCACGCGGATATTGCGTTCCTTAGCCGCCTTCAGATCAATCGAATCCGTGCCCACACCGAAGGACGAAATCACCTCCAACGCCGGCAGCTTGTCCATCATCTCCGCCGTGAAGCCATGCCCCGTTACCGCAAACCGCGTTTTCGCATTCGCCGCATAGAACGCTTCCTTGTCCTCCGCCTCCCACAGACGGTTGACGGTAAACGCTTTTTCCAGTGCCTCTACCGTGCTGTCCAGCATCGGGCCGTGTAGTACCAAATCTTCCATTGCTATCCCTCCCGTTTCGGGCAATCTTCGCCCTTCACCATTCTTTACAGGCGCGCTATACCGCGCCCGGATATTAACGTGAATACCGCAGAGGAGGAGGCATGACCATGGGCAAACGGATTCTTTTTACGGGTGGATCAGGCAAGGCCGGACGGTACGTTATTCCCTATCTGCTGGAACAGGGTCATCGCGTGCTGAACGTGGACCTGACGCCGCTGGATCATCCCGGTGTTGATAACCTGATCGCGGACATCACCGACAGCGGGCAGATGTTCAACGCACTGACCGCCTATGCCGGATTTGACGATCTGGAAACCGGCGAAGGTGCGCCGAAATTTGACGCCGTGGTCCATTACGCCGCGGTGCCGCGCATCCTGATCAATCCGGATAACGAGACGTTCCGCGTCAACACCATCGGCACCTATAACGTGATCGAGGCCGCCGTTAAGCTCGGCATCAAAAAAATCGTGATAGCGTCGTCGGAAACCACCTATGGCATTTGTTTTTCCGACGGGCAGACCGACCCGCATTACCTGCCGCTGGACGAGGAATATGACATCGACCCGATGGACAGCTATGGCTGCTCCAAAAAGGTGAACGAGGTGACCGCTCGTTCCTTCGCGCGTCGTTCCGGCGCGGATATCTATGCGCTGCGGATTGGTAACGTGATCGAGCCGCATGAATATGCGGAGCTGTTCCCGAAATTTTTCGCTGCCCCTGAAACCCGCCGCCGCAATGCCTTCTGCTATATCGACGCGCGCGACCTTGGGCAGATCACCGACCTTTGCCTGCAAAAGGACGGTCTGGGGTTTCAGGTGTTTAACGCGGGCAACGACACGAACGGCATGAACATCCCGACGCAGGAGCTGATCGACCGGTTCTTCCCGGGTGTGCCGGTCAAACACGACCTTGGCGAAAACGAAGCCCTCTTCTCCAACCGCAAAATCCGCGAGGTGTTGGGCTTTAAGGAAAACCACGACTGGCGCGATTACGTAAAAGGCTAACATTGACCACCTATTCCCCTGCGGACATCGCCCGGGCACGTATCCGGGTCTGCATTACCTTTGCGATTTACGGCATGTCGACGGGGCTATGGGTTGTCCATATTCCCAGCGTTGTTGCCCGCCTGTCGATTGATCCGCAAACCTTGGGGATGATCCTGTTGGTGGGCAGCCTCGGCTCGATGATCTCACAGCCGATTGCGGGATGGTTCGTCGGGCTGATCGGTTCGCGCAAGGGCACGCTTTATACGCAACCGCTGTTTCTGGCGCTGATGCCCGCGCTGATCCTTGCGCCAAACATCCCGTTTCTGTTCGTCGCGTCGTTCCTGATGGGGATCGTCGGCGGGCCACTGAACGTCGCGATCAACACGCAGGCGGCCGAGGTCGAAAACGCCCGCGCCCGCCCGTCCATGTCCGTTTTTCACGGCTGGTTCAGCGCCGGGTCTATGACGATTGCAGGCCTTGGCAGCGTTATGTTCAGCTACGGCTATAATAAGGGATATGCGGCGTCGGTTCTGGCACTGATCCTGTTGGGCGTCAGCATCTGGTCCAATCGCGGCCTACTGCGCTCCCTAATTCCGCAAGAAGCCGGAAAACGCCGTTTCGCCCTCCCCACCAAAGCCGTCGCCGTCGTCGCGATCCTGCTGTTCTTCGGCAATTCCATCGAAGGCGCTGCCGTCAGTTGGAGCGGCGTTTTCCTGACCGAGATCAAAGGCGCGACCGAGTCGCAGGCCGCCCAAGGCTACGCCTTCTACATGTTCGCCATGGCCTTCATGCGCTTCGTCGGTGGGACCATCGTCGAAAGCGTGGGCGAACGCCGAATGCTGGTCATCGGCGGCGTCTTCATCACGGTGGGATTTGCTGTCGCCATCGGCTCTCCGGTCGTCCTGATCAGCGCGTTCGGCTTCCTGCTGGTCGGACTGGGGGCCGCCAACACCTACCCGATCCTGATCGGCGTCTCCTCCCGCATCCCGGGCGTGTCCCCATCCATGGGCGTCGCCTCCGTCGCGCTGGCCGGCATGTTCGGTTTCCTCTCCGGCCAACCCTATATCGGCTTCATGTCCCAATATTTCGGCCTATCGGTCGGGCTGGGATCAATGGCGGTGTGTGGAATTATCGTGGCGGTCGGGGCGACGATGTATACGTTTCCAAGAGCCGCGAAGGCGTGAATGTGTATTCCGCAGAAGGCGCGGCCAAAGGCTGTTAAGCGGGACGGAGCGAGCTTTCGCTACAAGACCATTTCGACAATATGATTCACGATCTTTTGCCCGCCTTGATTGGATGGCTCGATCGGCGACAGCACCGAAAAATCGTTGGGGTCGGTGCACACTTCTTGCAACTGAAGCACCGGAATTCCCCGAGTGGTTGCTTCTTTCACTATGACTTCGTTGAACTTACCGATAGCGAGCGGAGCAAACTGTCGCCAAATAGGGTCTGCAAACGGTATCGCAGTGTATATTGTGCAAATGAATACTCTAAGACCGGTTGCTTTCGCTCCATCGAGCATACGCGAATATTCCGATGCAAATTCAGCCAATGGAACGGACAGAAGCGTGTCTAAGTCATTGACATGGTTTATTTTCGAAAGAAGGGCAGAATGAAAACGCGCGTCGTTTCCACCAACACTTACTATCAGGTCGGTTGCATTCGAAGGTAGATTGGCGATCTGGTCCCTGACATGCCTAATGCAATCACCATCAACAGCGACTTTAGACGCAGAACAACTTGCAGGCAGAGTACTACGCAATTGTTCAATCACGCCAGCTTCACCCACAACGTAGCCGTCGTTGTCAAAAATTGAATCTCCGGCCAGAACTAAATGCTGGGATTCCATATCGAAGTTCTCCAAAGGGCTTGTGGCTCGAAAAAATTGCGCTCAAAATCCTGATGGCGAAAATCGTTGAAAATGTCAATTTGGGCTCAAAGGAGACGCTGGCCACGTCTCCGCTATCGATTTCATCAAAAACTCAGGTCGTTGGAAGAAACTTAAAATCCAATCTGCACCTTAATCGCCTGCCCCCGGTCATTCGCCATTTCAAACGCATCCACCGCATCCACCAGCGGCATCGTGTGGGTGATCAGGGGTTTGACGTTGATCAGCCCCTTTTGCATCAGCTCCACCGCCATTCCGAATTCCTCGTGGAACCGGAAGCTGCCGCGCAGGTCCAGTTCTTTGACCGTTACCTGTTGCATCGGGATATTCATGTCGCCGCCCATGCCGAGCTGCATGACCACGCCGCGCGGGCGCATCGCCATGACACCAGCGGCCATGGCGACGTTCGCACCAGAGGCTTCAAACATCACGTCGAAATACCCTTTCCCGCTGGCATACCCAGCCAACTCATCATTATTCGTTCCGACATTGATCGTGCGATCCGCGCCCACGGCACGCGCGTGCTCCAGCGCATTCTCCGACAGGTCCGTCGCGACAATTTCCGCCGCGCCCGCCCGCCGCGCCGCCAAAATCACCAGCAACCCAATCGGCCCACAACCCGTCACCAGCACCCGTTTCCCCAGCATCTCACCAGCCCGCCGAACCGAATGCAGCACCACCGACAACGGTTCCGCCATCGCGGCTTCGCCTGCCGACAGACCGTTCGCGACGACGCATTGCGACGCGTCCGCCACCAGCACCTCACGAAACGCGCCCTGGATATGCGGGAACGGCATGGCCGACCCGTAAAACCGCATATTCTCACAATGGTTCCGCAACCCTTTGCCGCAGTAACGACAATGCCCACAGGGGCGCGAGGGCGACACGGCAACCAGATCGCCAACCGCCAGCCCCTCGACCCCCTCGCCCAGCATTTCGATATGGCCGGAAACCTCATGCCCCAGCACCATCGGTTCGCGCAGTTTCACCGTCCCGAAACCGCCGTGATTGAAATAATGCAGGTCCGACCCACAGACCCCGCCCGCGGCCATCTTTACCCGCACTTCGCCGGGCCCGGGGGCCTCGAACCCCCGTTCCTCGATCCGCAGATCCTTCGCGTCATGGATAACCACTGCCTTCATTTTCGTACCACTCCGTTACCTGCAACCACCTGTCTCGACTTCGCTTCGAAATAGGTGATAAACACATTGTCACCCAGCCCGAGCGCGTCACTCATGGCGCGCGATGCGGCCAATAGAACCAGCTCGATCTGCTCAGCCGATTTACCTTCAAAACAGGTCAGCCGGGCGATCGGTGGATGTGTTGCTTCCGGCTGCGTATCGGCTGCAACATCCCCTTCGGCATAATGCCCCGGTTCCAGCCAAGTGACCGTCGCCCAGCAATGGCGCGGGTCGCAGCCATATGCCTCGGCAATCGCCAGATTGATCTTGGTCAGCGCCGCAGGCACGTCCACGTCATGCGTCGGGCGCAAAGCTGAAATTTCCAGAATAGGCATTATCCCTCCATTCCCTGCTGACATTATCGCTAACATTCCTTAGAAGCGAGGGGGAATGGGAGGCTTATCATGAACACATTGAAACTTTTCGACCTGACCGGCAAACGCGCTCTGATCACCGGATCCAGTCGCGGCATCGGCTTTGCGCTGGCGCAGGGGCTGGCGGGTGCGGGAGCTGAGATTATCCTTAACGGCCGCAACGAAAAGACACTTGCCGAAGCGGCGACCCATATTGACGGCACCGTGCATCAGCTGGTGTTCGACGCCACCGACCACGCCGCCGTTCGCGCCGCCATTGATGCGTTCGAGGCCGACACCGGCCCGATCGACATCCTGATCAACAATGCCGGGATGCAGCACCGAGAAGCGTTGGAGGATTTCCCCCCCGACGCGTTCGACATGCTGATGAAAACCAACATCTACAGCGTCTATAACGTCGGCCAGGCCTGCGCGCGTCACATGATCACGCGCGGCGCTGGTAAGATCATCAATATTGGCTCGATTCAAACCGCCCTCGCCCGTCCGTCGATCGCGCCTTATACGGCGTCTAAAGGGGCGGTTGGCAACCTCACCAAAGGGATGGCGACCGACTGGGGGCCAAAGGGTATTCAGACCAACGCGATTGCGCCCGGCTATTTCAAGACGGAACTCAACCAAGCGCTGGTCGATGATCCGGAGTTTTCGGCATGGGTCGGCAAACGCACCCCGGCGGGGCGCTGGGGAGACGTGGACGAACTGATCGGCGCTGCCGTGTATCTGTCGTCAGACGCGTCGAGTTATACTAACGGGATTACTTTGTTCGTGGATGGTGGAATGAGTTCCTGCGTTTAAGAAAGGGACAGAATGCACATTACACACGAAGAGGTTTATGCAGTCTCGCAGGACCGGCTTTGGGAACTGCTGACGGAATTTGAGGAATTGCAAAAATGGTCCTCTTCGGTCCTGTCGGACACCCCGATCACAGACGGCGAGCCGGGGCCGGGGTTCAGAACCAAAATGGTGATTCAGGAAGGCAAATCGCAGGTCGAGTATGAGAGTGAGATCCTCGAATACGATCCAAAATCGCATCTGGTATTACAGTTGCGAGGTGGAAACCTTGGCAAAGGGCCGATGACCCTGACCTATGACCTGATCCCCGAAGGCAACGCCACCCGTCTGCGCTATCAGACCGAGTGGCCCCCCGTCGGCATCATGATGAAACTGATGCACCCGATCATCACCAAAATGTCCCGCAAGAATGTCGCTGAACAGATGGAGAGCCTGCGCAGGGTCGCCGAAGGCTAAGCGCCCAGATAGAACGCCGCCGCGTTGCCACCCAGAATGGCGGCGCGGTCGTCGCAAGAGTAGCCCTCCAGCCAACCATCCACCAGCTTCACCCATTCGGGGTAGTCGGATTGCAGTTCCAACACCGGCCAGTCGCTGCCCATCATCACGCGTTTGGGTCCAAACACGTCGAGCACATGGTCGACGTAAGGCGTGATATCCTCGACCTTCCAGCCGGGGGCCGCCTCGGTCGTCAGGCCCGACAGTTTGCAGTATACATCATGATCCGCCGCGATCCGGGCCATCTGGTCCGCCCAGGGCTGCATGACGCCATCAGCGATCAGCGGCTTGGCACAATGGTCGATGACACAGGGCAGGTCGGAATAGCGGGCGAAGAATTCCATCAGCGGATCCAGCAGCCAGACGCGGCCGAGCGCATCGAATGTCAGGTCCAGTTCCATCATCTTGTGAAAGATGGGGGAATGCCCGGGTTTCAACAGCCAATTCGGATCTTCCAAATTTTCGATCATCGGGCGAATACCGACCAGCTTCGGGTTTCGGGCCAAGCGGTCCAGATCATCAACCGCCCGCGCCGGATCATCAAAATCGACCCAGCCGACTACCCCCAGAACCCACTCATGCTGATCGGCAATCGACAGCATGAACTCTGTCTCCGCAACGGTCGAGGCTGCTTGTACGATGATTGTCCCATCAATCCCCGCGGCGTCCAGTTTCGGTTTCAGATCATCGGGGCCAAAGTCGCGGTAAATCTTGGCAAGCTCCGGCGTCAGCCAGTCGTAATCGCCCCGTGCCAGCGTCCAGAAATGTTGGTGCGCATCAATCTTCATCACTGGGCCTCCCGATAAGGATTACCCTTCGGCAGTGGCGCATCAGCCGAAACCAACCCGGCCGACACCAGATCCGTCCACAGCCCTGCGGGAATATCCGCCGCTGCCCACTCCAGTATCTGCGCATATTCCGCCGCGGATCGCGAGCCGGGCACCACTGAACAAATCACCGGATGCGCCAACGGAAACTGCAAAGCCGCCGCGGGCAGCGCCACGCCGTGATCCGCGCACACATCGCCCAACGCCTTGGCCTTAGCTTTCACATCGTCAGGGGCCGAGGAATAATTGAACATATCCCGCCCAACCAGAATGCCCGAGTTGAAAGGCCCGCCGACAATGATCGAGGTTCCCGCCGCCGCACATTCCGGCAGCAGATCATCCAGCGGGTTCTGTTCCAGTAACGTATAGCGCCCAGCCAGCAGAAACACGTCCCAGTCGCCCATCTGCAACGCATCGCGGCAAACCTTAACCTCGTTCACGCCCATGCCGATGGCACTGACCAGACCGTTGGCCCGCAGCTCCGCCAGCGCCTTATAACCACCCTGCAAATCCGCCCAGTGGCGGGCATTGTCTGCGCCGTGAGTCATCTCGCCAATGTCATGCACCAACAGAATGTCGATCCGATCCAGCCCAAGACGCTGCAAACTATCCTCGAACGACCGCATCACCGCGTCATAGGAATAATCATAGACCGGATGGAACGGTAGCGGGTCATACATACCCGTTTCTTCCGGTGTGCCCTTGGCGCCCGGCGCCAGCAACCGCCCGACCTTGGTCGACAGCACATAATCCTTGCCACGCAGCCCGTCGCCCACGACCCGCTCCGCACGGCCAAAGCCATAGAACGGTGCAGTGTCGGCAAAGGACACACCCGCAGCCTGTGCCGTCGCGATGACTTCGCGTCCGTCCTCATAGGTCAATTCAGCGAAATTGCCGCCAAGTGGCGCAGTGCCGATGCCCAATACATCAACCTTCAGGTCAGTCCGTCCAACCTGTCGTTTCTGGAAATCCATAATAGCCCCTCCGGCTTAGTGCTGAACCCACGGCCCGTGATGGTCCGGTTGATCGTCATCGACCCGCTCGAACCCGTGTTCGCCAAAGAAATCGCGCTGCGCCTGGATCATGTTCGCCGTGGACCGTTCGGTCCGCATGATATCGAAATAGGCAATCGCAGCGCCAAGTGCCGGCACTGGCAACCCGTGCGTGATCGCCGTGGAGGTCACTTTGCGCAGCGCCGCATCCGACTGTTTTAACAAGCCAGAGAAATAGGGCGAGAACATCAAATTTTCCTCAGGATGCGCGCGCAGCGCTGATGCCATGTCGTTCAGCATGGAGGACCGGATGATGCAGCCCTCGCGCCAGACCTCGGCAATTTCGGGCAATGGCAGGTTCCAGTCGAAATGCGCGTCTGCCGCATAAAGCAGATCGAACCCTTGCGCATAGCAAATGATCTTGCCGCCGATCAGCGCTTGTTCCAGATCGTCGATGCTGATCTGCCCATCCAGTGTCTGCGGAGCCGCGCCAAAGACCTGTTGGCCCTTGCGACGTTCCTCCAACACGGCAGACATATTGCGCGCAGCAACCGCAGCTTCGATGACGGTGATCGCGGATCCCAGATGCTGTGCCTCGATTGCGGTCCAACGGCCCGTACCTTTTTGGCCAGCGCGGTCCAGAATGATATCTAGCATCGCCTTGCCGGTTTTGGGATCTTCGGCAGCGGCAACCTCGCCCGAGATTTCGATCAGATAGGATTGCAGCGGACCTTCGTTCCATTTTTTGAACACGTCTGCACATTCCTTCGCAGACATCCCCATCCCGTCACGCATCACGCCATACGCCTCGGCAATCATCTGCATGTCAGCATATTCGATACCGTTATGGACGGTTTTGACGAAATGGCCCGAGCCGCCTTTCCCCATCCAGGTCGCGCAGGGCTGGCCTTCATATTTCGCTGAGATCGCCTTCAGGATATGTTCCACCCGATCCCAAGAGGATTTTGTGCCACCGCCCATGATCGACGGACCATGCCGCGCCCCTTCGGAGCCACCTGACACGCCAATCCCCAGGAAGGGTACACCCTGATCCTCGGCCTCCGCCCCGCGACGGTTGGTATCGTGGAAATTGGCGTTACCCGCATCAATGATCAGATCGTCATCATCCAGCAACGGGCGCAGGGCTTCGATCTGTTGATCGACGGGGGCGCCGGCGGGCACCATCAGGATGATGGCGCGGGGCTTGGCAATAGCAGCGACCAGATCGTCCAACGACTCGGTTGGGGTAATCTTGTCGGCCAGATCGCCCGCGTCTGCATGAAATTTGCGCGTGACCGCTGTGGTCCGGTTGAACACGGCGATGGGAAACCCCTTCTCGGCAATGTTCAGTGAAAGCATTGCACCCATAGTGCCAAGGCCGATCAGGCCTATTTCGGATTTCGACATGTTTCCCCCTGATCGGCTGCGTACCGATTATCGTTAAAGCAAAAGGCTTGAATAACTTCTTAGAGGACCGATAAACGGTATGCAACTGAACGGAGGGGGAAAGATGGGAAAGCCACGACTGATGGTCCTGATGGGGGTCGCTGGCAGCGGCAAATCCACCGTCGGTGCGGCGCTGGAGCCGCTGCTGGGGGCGACATATATCGACGGCGATGACCTGCACCCCGCCAGCAACATTGCCAAGATGAGCGCGGGCGAGCCCCTAACCGACGATGATCGCTGGCCTTGGCTGGATGCGGTTGGGCAGACGCTGGGCCGCTCGGAAGGGCGCACCATCATCGGCTGCTCCGCTCTAAAGCGTGTCTATCGCGAACGGATCACGCAGGCCGCAGGCGAACCCGTCACCTTCATCCATCTGTCCGGCAGCCGCGAGGTCATCGCCGCCCGCATGGGCAGCCGCGAAGGGCATTTCATGCCAACCAGCCTGCTCGACAGCCAGTTCGCAACGCTGGAGATCCCCGGGGCCGACGAAAATGCTATCAGCGTCGATATCGACCAGCCGGTCGATGCCCTTGCCACAGAAATAAAAGCAAAGCTAGAAGGCGAAAATCCGCTGTAAACCACGGTTTATACACACCGCTTTAAACCGCTGACCAATGGTTATTCCTGATCTCAATCGGCATCTCCTTCCCACGACCGGGCACTCCCGTCCGGCGCACATATGGAGAATTGATCATGAAAAAACTCGCACTCGCCACCGTTCTGGCCTCCCTCGCCGTTCCGGCATTTGCTGAGCCATCTTGCGATATGGGTGATACACGCGCACCCGTGTGGGAATCTTTGAAGGCTTTCGAAGATGAAGGTGGCGTCGTTGTTGCGTTCAAGATCAACAGCGGTGATTGCTATGAAATTTACGGCACGCTGAACGGCGACAAGTACGAAGTGTTCTTTGACCCGACATCGGGCGAAGAAATCGAGCGTATCGAAGACTGATCCAACAAAGGAGGAGGCGTATCATGGCGAACGCTGAAAACAGTACCGGGACTTATGTGCACGTATGGGATATTGCCGTGCGCCTCTTCCATTGGTCGCTGGTGACGACTGTCATCGCAGCCTATTTCATTGAACATCCACGCGACCTGCATCGGACCCTGGGATACATTGTCCTGGGACTGGTCTGTTTCCGTATCATTTGGGGATTTATCGGCACGCGACATGCGCGATTCACCGATTTCGTCCCGAACCCACGTGCTTTGCTGCAATATCTAAAGGATATGCGCAAAGGGACGGAGGCGCGATATCTTGGTCACAACCCTGCGGGTGGGGCGATGATAATATCGCTTATCGTGACGCTTCTCGCCGTTTGCGGATCGGGATACATGATGGGAATGGACGCCTATTTCGGACAGGAATGGGTCGAGGAGATGCATGAATTCTTTGTCAACATTCTGCTGGTCCTCGTCATTTTTCATGTCGCTGGTGTGGTGGTTTCCAGCCGACGTCACAATGAAAATCTTGTCGCCGCAATGGTAACGGGCCATAAAATGGATCATGAGCCAACCAGCGACCGATAAGCGCGTAAATGTTCAGCGCAAATTATTCTTTACAGCCGTTCTGATACAGATCGGCTGTATTCTCGTTTTTCTTTTCGATTTGGTGCAGGAACTGAGAGACCGCAGCGATCACCTTTATGTCGAAATGTTAGGGCTCACGGCGTTGACAATTGGTGCAATCGTAACATTTCGGGAATACCTGCGCCTCATCCGCCGCAATCAGAAGGTGGAACGGCAGCTTGATGCCGCCAGCGGGGCATTCCAGGAAGTTCTGGAGGAATATTTTCGTACATGGGGATTGTCAGCGGCAGAACGCGACGTCGCGCTTTTGTCGATCAAGGGACTTTCGATCACCGAAATTTCACAGCTTCGAAACACACGCGAAGGAACTGTGAAGGCACAAAGCGGTGCGATCTATCGCAAGGCAGGTGTTTCCAACCGTGCTGAACTGATCTCCGTCGTGATAGAGGATTTGATCGCCGGAATCGGATACACATCCATCCCCCCTGAAAATCATACTCCGATCCCGATGGGCCGTCCGTCGGGTGCCGTCTGACCCCACGACATAGTGATCCTTGGAGCCGGATAGTGATCCACGGAACCGGTTGGATCGAATAGAGTCTGGGAGCAAACAAAGGGGAATGACATGGGTGTGTTGGTTGACGGTGTATGGAAATCAGATGGATTGGGGTTAAAAAACAAGGATGGAAAATTCATCCGCAGCGAAACCACGTTTCGTCATCAGATTACACCTGACGGTCCGTTCAAACCGGAAGCTGACCGATATCACCTTTATGTCTCGCTCGCCTGTCCTTGGGCACATCGAACGCTGATTTTTCGCAAGCTGAAAGGTCTGGAAGACCTGATTTCCGTGACGGTCGTTGACCCGCTAATGCTGGATAACGGTTGGGAGTTCGGGGACGACCCCGACCCGATCAACGGCTTCGACTATCTGCATCAGGTCTATTCCGCCGCCGATGGCGGCTACAATGGCCGATCCACCGTGCCGATCCTTTGGGACAAGCAAACCGGTCAGATCGTCAATAATGAAAGCGCCGAGATCATCCGGATATTTAACAGCGCGTTTAATGACCTGACCGGGAATGATGCTGACTATTACCCCGAAGCCCAGCGCGATCAAATCGACGAGATAAACGCGTTCGTCTACGACAACATCAATAACGGCGTTTATAAATGCGGTTTCGCCACCAGGCAGCCCGCATATGAGGAGGCGTTTGCAGCCCTGTTCAGCGCGCTGGACAAGGTCGAAGCACAACTGTCCAACACCCGGTATCTGATCGGCGACACACTAACCGAGGCCGACTGGCGCCTATTCACCACCCTGATCCGGTTCGATCAGGTTTATAACGTCCATTTCAAATGTAACCGGCAGCGAATCGAGGATTTCCCCAACCTGCGCGAATATATACGGGAGCTCTATCAGGTGGATGGTGTCGCCGAGACGGTCAATTTCGACCATATCAAACGGCATTATTATATGAGCCACACATCGCTGAACCCAACGCAGATCGTGCCGGTAGGGCCGGACCTTGATCTGGACCGGCCCTTTCAGCGATAGGCGAAGGCGCCGGTCGCCCGGCGCTCACAATGTCTTGGCGTCTGCCAGCAATGACCGGCGGGGAACCGCGCCTTCCATCGTGGCAAAAATCTCGACCAGCACCAGTGCAACGGCGATGATCAGCGCGATCAGCGGGATCAGCACAATCCCCGCCAGCAACAGAACAGCAAGGAAGATCACCAGCGCCACCACGATGAATGGCGTCAGTGCGACGCCGCCAACGACGATACCGCCGGTCACGCCAACCACGGCAACGATGGCCCCGACTACGGCCCCCACAGCGGTTGCAACTGCCAGTTCCAGCCCGATCGCAACGCCGATCTCCTCCGCGATTTCGAGGATAACCGACTGTGCATCCCCAAGTACCTCACCGACATCACCCTTTTCAGCGGTCAGGCCGAATTTGCCTGCCAGCCCGGGATACAGCTCGTTCGCCTTGGGGTTGGTAACCACGCCGGTGACAACCTGCTCCAACTTCTCGGGCGGCAGGCTGCGCACCTGATTGAGCATCCCAGAGCCCAACCCGTTGAGCGCGGTACAGATCGCCGCTGTCATGGTTTGACCATTAGCTGAGATATCCTTGAAGCTGATCAGCGCGTTCACCAGCTCGGGCGTAGCATGTTTGCGGAAGGTCGCAATGTCCTGACAGGTCGGCACATTGTCAGGATAGTTCTGGCCAAACCAGGACAGACCTTCCTTCGTTACACCCTGCGCCAGCATACACAGGCCGCCGGCAGGCAGAACCTTGATTCCGGCGCTGAAGGATTCACATTCCTCGCCAATACTGAAAGGTGGGTCATAAACCGGAACACAGATGCGCCCGGTTGCGCGTAGCTCGCCCGTCGTATCATCAATTCCGATCGAGATTTTACCGGAAAACTTCGCCACGCTGCCGGTGGAAAATTCAATACTCGGGTTGGTGGCGCTGATCGTCCCCTCCCAATCGAAATCGAGCACTTTGAAATCCAGCTTTACCCGGATGTGAACGCCGAAGTCGCGAATACTGGCTTCGACAGAAAACGGTCCTAAGCTTACCTTTGTCATGATTGTATCCCTTTGTTTCTCATGAAACCCGGCGACATTGCCGGGCTGACCGAGCGGTCGTAATGACGCTAGGTCAGCGGCAGGGAAGATTGCCTGAGCAATATTGCTCAGATCAGTTAGGCAAAGTTGCCTGTTTCCTCGACCATGGTGCCAAAAAGGCGAAATGCACCCAGCGCATCCGCCAGACTGTTTTGCGAACTAACGTCACATTTGGCATAGATGGACTGGATATGATTGCGGACCGTCCGGACCGATCTGGTTAGTTTTTTGGCAATGATTTCTGGGGTACAACCCATCATCAGATAGCCGCAAATCTGCGCCTCGGCATTGGACAGGCCAAACACATCGCGCAGCAAAAAGGGGTCCAGAACGGCAGCCCGGCGCTGGCAAATCAGCAGTCCGACCAACCGCGTCACCCCAAAGAGCTGCGCATCCAGCGAAGTCTGGCTCGCCTCGTCAAGCGATAGTGGCAGAATACAGAATGCAAGATTGTCAGATCGGCTGTTCAGCATCAGACCTGAGGTCTTGCCCGACCGCGCCACATGCGCAATCCGATTGCGCAAATCGCTGCTGACCCCCGCCGTGCGGCCACTGACATTCCCGGTCGGGCTGATCCGGACATCTTCTGACATGGCTAAAAACCGTTTGCCCGTCCCGTTCGAAAAAACCAGGCGTCCCGTCTGATCCGTGACCAGCATCGGTAGCGAGATCGCATCACACAACCCTTTCAACGAATAGGACACGATCTTGTTCTGCGCCGCTTTTCTGGCAATCTCCATCGCGCGGATGATATGGGGCACCAGAACCCGCAACGTATCCTCTACCGCGAAACGTAACGTATCGTCCGAACCGAGCGGATAGGCGATATTGACGGCGAGGAAGCGTTCACCACTGGACACAAGCACCGACATGCTGGATGGCCCGAACCCCTGCGGCATCAACCAGTTTTTTACGAGGTTGAGGTTCCAATATTCCTCAGGGGGGACGATAGTGTAGCCAAACACCTCGCCTACGGGTTTGTCGATCATATACTGGACCGTGTCGTTGATCAGATTTGCGTTGGCTGCATATTCTTCAATAAAAATGGCATCGAAACCTACCTGGGTAAAAATCGGAACCGCTGTATCGAAGGAAAAGCCTGCGATGGCGCAGGCTATTCCAGGATAGGTGCCGCGCAGGCTGGTCAGAAAACTGTGCCACTGAACATCTTCGATCGCCGATTCATAGATCAAGCCAATCAGATTATTCAATCTGGACTCGTCGGACGGGACTTGAGGGACAGAGGGCATATGCTGACCAACTGGTTACAGTTAATTGTTAAGGTTGAATCAAATATATACACATTACCTCTGGTTGCATATTGCAAATTTTATCCATTTGCGAAACTTGGTTAGACTGCTTGTCCTTACGGCCTACGTCAGGGCCCAACCTGACCGGGTAGACAACGTTTTGTTTCATCTTATCGAGCCTACATTGGCGATGGAAACATACATCTGCGCCTACAGAAGGCGATAAAAGTCTTACCTGATAGGACAGTTGCGTGAGGCGTTCGCAACCCAAGGCAGATAAAAACCCTATTTATCAGACAAATCCGTTGACAGCGAGGCATGTGTCATCTTCCAATGGGTTAACGATAATGTTCGGCGATTCTGAAAAGAGCAATAACGACGCCGAACCGACGTAGGTGCACAAAGCGCCACGGGGGGAGATAGGGATGCGCAACTTGGCATGTGACGGCAGCGTTGCAGGTAAGGGAAAGCCGACTCAGGCTTTCGGTAAATTGTGCGCCCAAAAGAATAATCTGAAATGTGAGGAAGCATAATGGCGCAAGTCGTTCTGAAATCTATCGGCAAATCTTTTGGCGCGGTAAACGTCATTAACGGGATCGACCTGACAATCGACGATGGCGAATTTGTTGTCTTTGTTGGCCCGTCAGGCTGCGGCAAATCCACGTTGTTACGCATGATCGCGGGGCTGGAAGATATTACCGAGGGCGATCTGTTCATCGACAACCAGCTGTGCAATGACATCGCGCCTCGTGACCGTGGGGTCGCCATGGTGTTCCAGTCTTACGCGCTTTATCCGCACATGACGGTCTATGATAATGTCGGGTTCAGCCTGAAAATGGCGAAGATGCCCGCAGCGGAACGCGACGCAAAAATTCGCGAGGCCGCGCAGCTACTGAAAATGGAAGAATTGTTGGACCGCAAACCTGCGCAACTGTCAGGCGGGCAGCGTCAGCGCGTGGCCATTGGCCGCGCAATCGTCCGCGAGCCCAAGGTTTTCCTGTTTGATGAGCCGCTGTCCAACCTCGACGCGGCATTGCGCGTTGATATGCGCATGGGCATCGCGCAGCTGCATCAGGACGTCCACGCGACAATGATTTATGTGACCCATGATCAGGTGGAGGCAATGACACTTGCCGATAAGATCGTGGTGCTTGATGAGGGCCGTATTCAGCAGGTTGGCGCGCCGCTGGACCTGTATCACAATCCACAGAACCTGTTTGTGGCTGGCTTTATCGGCTCGCCCAAAATGAACCTGCTGACGGTCAACGCCACCGGTACCGGGCAGGGACAGATCTCGGTTTCCTCCGACGATATGACAACGACTGATTTCGCCATCGGCGAAACCATCACCACCGAGACCATCGTAATGGGTATCCGTCCGCAATCCCTGAAACTGGTCTTCCCCGAAGAGGCGACACTGCCCGCCGAGGTTCGTATTGTCGAACATCTCGGCAATGAGACCGTTATCAATGCACAGCTGAACAGCGGTCAGGAAGTTCTCGCCATCGTGCCGGGTGACGCACACTTGAAGCCCGGAGAAAAAATAGGCCTCGCCTTTGATACGGAGGACGCACATTTGTTCCATCCGTCGGGGCCTCGCATCTCAAAGAAAGAGGTTTCTGCAGCAGCATGAAAATAACATCAGTCAAGACGGCGGCCACCAAGGGCCATTGTATGCACCTCTGGGTGAAGGTGGAGACCGATGCCGGCATCACCGGGATCGGCGAATGTGTGCATGGTGAGCAGGAGGCCATTGCCATCCTAAAGGCGCTGGAACAGCGCCTGATCGGTCGCGACCCATTTGCCATCGACGCCACGTTTGAAGAACTTCGCCGCCGCCATGTGTTTCAGGGCGGGTTTGCCGGGGCGCTGATCACCGCGCTGACAGGGCTTGAGCTTGCACTTTGGGATCTGAAGGGCAAGGCACTGGAAGTTCCCGTTTACGAACTAATGGGCGGTAAATTCCGCGACAAAATCCGCGTTTACGCGGATTGCGAGATTGAACCGGGGATGAACTTCTCCGAAGCGAAGCGCGTGGTGGACGAGATTCTGGACCGCGGCTTCACAGCTTTGAAAATAGACCTCGACATTTTTGCCTACGGTCATACCGGTTCGGAAACCGAGCATTACGTCAAAGACATCTTCAACATGACGCCCAACAAGTGGGAGCATGAACGGATGGTGAAGCTGGCCGAAATGGTGTGCGAAGCCGCCGGTTCCGAAGTGGAAGTCGCGTGCGATCTTCACACCCGCCTCGACAAACATTCCGCGATACGGTTGGCGCGCGATCTGGAGCATCTGAACCTGATGTGGCTGGAAGAACCTATCCCGCCCGAAAATGTTGACACGATGCGGGAAATCACAGCGGCGACGTCGACCCCGATTTGCGCGGGTGAAAATCTTTACCTGCGTTCGGGCTTCCGCGAGTGGATCGAAAAGCACGCGGTCGACATCATTATGCCAGACATTCCCAAATGTGGTGGCCTGTCGGAATGCCGCAAGATCGCCAACATGGCCGAGATTTATTCGATGCCGTTCGCGCCGCACAACGTGTCCTCGCCCATCGGAACGATGGCATCTGCACAGGTTTGTGCGACGATACCCAACTTCCTCGTGCTGGAATTCCATTGGACCCAGCGCGATTGGTGGCCCGATGTGATCACCGAAAAACGCGACGTTATCAAAGATGGATTTATCGAAATTGACGACACACCCGGGATTGGCGTGACGCTGGACGAAGAAGTTGCCAAGCAACACCAGTTCCCGGGAACGGAGTGGTTCGCATGATGGAGGATGCGATCACATAACACAGCATTCGCCCCCTTCCGTTTGCGGCGCGGGGAGGGGCGAAAAAGCTTAGCCGCAATCCTTTAGGGAGGAAACTAATGTCTACTAAACTTACACGCCGCGGATTACTGCGGACCGGTGCTGCGGTTGGCACCAGCCTGATTGCTGGACGTGTTGCGGCTCAGGACGCTGCGCTGCCCGAAGGGGCGGCAGGCAAACTGACCGTCATCCAGCGCCAGGAATATTTCCAGGAGGCGCAGGACAACTTCCGTTCGATCTGCGAAGACTTTGCCGCCGCTAACGGCGCTGACCTTGATATCTCGACAACAAACGCCGAGGCGTTTGGTGACTTCCTCGGGAAAATGTCGGCTGCTGTTCGTGCGGGTAACCCGCCTGACCTCGCCTATACGTCCAACGTGTCGATCAGCCAGATGAAAATTCTGGGTCTTCTGGAGGACATGACGGAACTGGTTGATGAAGCGATTTCCAAATACGGCAACGTCATGACCGGGATCAACGCGGAAGAATTCGCACAGATCGACGGTCGCTGGTGGGCAATCCCGTTCATCGCCAACACCACCGGTACGTTTATCCGCGGTGACAAGCTGGCGGAGAAAGGTATCGACCCGAAAACGCTGACCACCTGGGATTCACGTCGCGAGGCTGCCTTGGCGATCTCTGATCCGGACAATGACTTCTACGGTTGGGGTCTGACGGTGAACCAGTCCGGCGACGGTTGGGGTGTTGCCACCGGCATCATCAACGCCTTCCTCGGTCACTTCACCGATGAATCGGGCACGAAGGTGCAGTTCAACTCGCCGGAAACGGTTGCGGCCTATGAATGGGTTGCGGAAACTTATGACCGCAACGGCAAATATGCTGCAATGCTGCCTCCGGGCGTTGAAAGCTGGGGCGATATCTCGAACAACGAGGCTTACCTCGCTGGTCAAATCGGCTACACGCATAACGCATTCTCCGTTTATGCGGCCGCGAAGCGCGACAATAACCCGGTCTTCCCGGACACGGTTCTGCTGCGTCAGCCTGATGCCAATAACGGCGACAGCCGTGACGGTGGTCAGACAGGTGGTTGGCTGACCGTGTTCAAAGGTGCGCCGAATGCGGACCTCGCCAAACAGCTTGCTCTTGATCTGCTGGAGCCGGCGAACTTCAACAAAATGTCTTCGGTTGCTGGTGGTCTGTTTATGCCTGCCTTCGAAAACCAGTGGACAGATGAGTTGATTGCTGCCGACCCGAACTTTGCGATCATCAAGGAGCAGGTTTCGGTGCCCGAGCCGTTCATCGGACCGAGCTGGCCGGCAAACCCGAACGCCGCGATCGACGCGATCCGTGCGCAGGGCATTGTCGAGCAGTCCATGGGCAACGTTATCGCGGGTCGTATGACCCCGGCCGAAGCCGTGGAAGATGCGCACCAGAAAATGGTCGATCTGTTCGAAGAAGGCGGCCTGCCGCAAGACTGATAAAACCCCGAACGGGCGGCGTTGCGTCGCCCGTTCCCAAATAAAGAATTTGAGGTCATCGGATGAGCACCCAAGACGAAATTTCCGCCTACGCGGCACAGGACAGGTCACGTCAGCGCAGGAAGCGGGTTAGGGCCGTTCTGGGTAAAGACTGGAATGTCGCCTATCCCTTTGTGTTGCCGATGATCATAATCATGGTTGGGTTGATCCTGTGGCCATTCATTCAGGCCATCGTCCTCAGCGGCACCGCCCTGAATTATTTGACGGGTGAGACGTCCTGGGTCGGATTCCGCAACTATGCCCGCCTGCCCGATAATTCCGACTATATCCTGTCGATGGGCAACACGCTGACCTTCACGTTCTGGTCGCTTCTGTTCAAATTCATCGTCGGCATGACGATTGCGATGATCCTCAACAGCCGCCTGCCATACCGAAACCTGTTGTCCGGTGTGATGCTGCTGCCATGGATCGTGCCGGAAATTGTGACGGCGCTGACATGGAAAAGCATCTACGATCCTTTGTTCGGAAGCCTTAACCCGATCCTGTTGGGATTGGGTATCATTGACGAACCGCAAGGTTGGCTGTCCGACCCGCAATTGGCGATGTCTTCGATCATCGTGGTCAATATCTGGAAGGGGATACCTTTCTATGTCCTCCTGCTGCTTGCAGGCCTGAAGGCCGTTGACCGTGAACAGCTGGAGGCTGCTGAAATGGATGGAGCGAGCGTCATCCAGCGTTTCCGTCATGTCACGCTACCGTCGATGAAATATGTGATCATCGTGACGTTGCTGCTCAGCTTCATTTCCACCTTCAACCAGTTCGGTCTGCCGTTCCTGATGACGCAGGGCGGTCCGTCGGGGGCGACGAAGCTCTACTCCATCCTTGCTTACGAAAAGGCGATTGCCTCACTGCAATATGGACCGGGGGCGGCAATTGCGTTTTCCGTTGCGCCGCTGATGGCGATCCTGATCTGGATGCTGGCGCGGCTCATGCGTCAGGATGTGCGAAGCAGCGATAGCTCCGACACGAAGGGCATCTTCGATATAATCGGTGATTTCTTTGGCAAAATCTTCTCGCTGTTCCTCGACCTCGTTTTCTGGCCCTTCGAAATGGCGCTGCAAGGGCTGACATGGTTGACCCGCCGCATCCGCGTCGCACGCGGTGGCGAGGCACATCAACCGATGCTAACCCGCAGCGGTCAGCGCAAAGCGAGCCTTGGGTTACGTCTCGCGATCCTCGCGCCGTTTATGGTGTTCGTAGTGTTCCCGTTCTACTGGGTCGTGATCACCTCGTTGAAAACGACGCCACAGATTTCCGAACGCCGCTCCATCTTCTGGCCGGAGCCGTTCACGCTTGACCAGTATCGTGACCTGTTATTCGCGACGCCTTTCTCCACATGGCTTTGGAACTCGGTTCTGGTGGCGTTGGTCAGTACGGTGATCTCGGTCGCTTGTGCGTCGCTGGCAGCGTACGCGCTGTCGCGGCTGAAATTCCGTGGCGCGGGGTTGCTGACGACCTTCCTGTTGATCACATATCTGTTGCCGCCGACGCTGCTGTTCATCCCGCTTTACCAGATCCTGTCAAATATCGGCATGATCAACAGCTATAGCGCACTGATGATCACCTATCCGACCTTCCTCATGCCCTTCGCCACATGGGTGCTGCTGGGCTATTTCCGCTCCATCCCGGTGGAGCTGGAGGAGGCTGCGATGATTGACGGGGCAAGTCGTCTTTACACGTTCTGGAAGATCACCCTGCCGCTTGCCGCCCCTGCGATCCTTGCCGTAACGCTGTTTGCGTTCACCACGGCGTGGAACGAATTCCTGTTCGCCTTTGTTTTCATCACGTCGGAAAACCTGCGTACGCTGCCTATCGGGTTGCAGTCGCTGGTCGTCGGGGACATCCTGCCATGGGGCAAGCTGATGGCAGCCTCGCTGCTGACGGCAATCCCGGTCGCGATCCTGTATATCTACGCCCAGCGATTCCTGGCGGACGGTCTGACTGTTGGCGGTGTGAAAGGGTAGAGTCCACGGGCTTGACAGCGATTTCGCTTTCCTATCGAATTTGGGAAACCTCAATTCGATAGGAAAGCCACCACGATGCCAGTCGATACCCCTGCTGCAAAGGACAAAGGACCCGCATCCTATTTCCCGTCTATCGAGAAGACATACGGCAAACCTGTTTCCGAATGGCTGGACCTGATCGGCACCAAAACTGATCTGAAGCATATGGAAATCGTGAACTGGCTGAAGTCCGACCATGGTCTAGGGCATGGTCACGCCAACGCGCTGGTCGCCTACAAACTTGCCGAACTGAAAAAGGGCAATTGATCAGCAGGTGACAGAACCGGGAACCTCCTCCCCCACCACCTGTAACAGCGCACGAATATACCCAAAGCAGAAGCTGAACGCGACGGAATGGTCATCGTCATCGTCGAGCGAGGGCACATGGTCCGGCATGACCATGTATTTATAGCCAACCTCTGCCAGCACGCGGATCGCTTCGACCATGTCGACGTCGCCTTCCTCGGGGAAGGTTTCCATGAAGGACAGCTTGCCGCCTTTGATGTTGCGGAAATGAATATTGAATAGCTTGCCGCGCGTGCCGAACCAACGCAGGATGTCGGCCATTTCAGCTCCGGGGTCATCCAGCATTTCTGCGACGGAGCCGATGCAGAAGTTGAGGCCGTGATACGGGCTTTCGTGCATTTGCACCAGTTTCTTCAACCCCTCCACCGTGCCGAGCACCCGTGTGACACCGCGAAAGCCGGGCGGGGTGTAAGGGTCATGGGGATGACAGGCAAGGCGGAGTTTGTGCGCCTCCGCCACTGGAACAATACGTGACAGGAAATAGTCGATCCGCTCCCAGTTGTCCTCCTCGCTTACCTCGCCAGCCAAGCCCGGCGGCGCATCCTGATCCGCAAGCTCCCAACGAAATGCCGCGTTGCGTGACCCACCCCGGCCCAATTCCGCCGGCGTACGCGGAATGCCGATCAGGTTGAGGTTGTATTTCACCGAAGGGATCCCCGCCTTGGCGATGGTTTCGATCAGTCGGCAGATCGAGTCGATCTGTTCATCCCGTTTTGGCCCGGCGGTTAGGATGTCGGGGCTGGCCTGCTGTTCCACCGGACGGGAGTTCATGGGCAGTTCGACCATGTCCAACACCAGCCCGCACCCCTCTAACCGCTCGCGATGGCGGATCAGGTCGTCCAGCGTCCAGTCATGCGGATTGCCTGCGGGGTCGGCGCAGACATGCGTCACCCCTAGCTGGGCAAAACGGCGAAACTCGGCATCCGTTGTGACACGGTTCTGCGTGCCGAGATACATCACCACACCAGATGGTTCAGGAAACCGACACGCTCCGCGTTCCATTCGTCCGTCGGCGCAAAATAGTCGGACCAGTCGATCAGCCGTTCTTTTACAGCATCTTCGATAATGTCCACACCCAGACCCGGCGCTTCGGGCACGACAACATAGCCGTCATCAGACATATATTTCGGCTCAATTCCCGTCACCAGCTCCGTATACCACGGGATGTCGAGCGCGTGGTTTTCCAGCGCCATCAGGCTGGGAATGGCGGCAGCCAGATGCACATTCGCCATGAAGGCAATCGGCGAGCAGCAGGCATGAAGCGCCGTCGGAATGCCGTAGCGTTCGGCGTGATCAGCGATTTTCTTCGTTTCCGTCAACCCGCCTGAGGACAGCATGTCGGGATGGATAATGTCGAAGGCGCGGGTTTCGATGGCTTCTTGGAAACCTTCGAACAGATATAAATCCTCGCCCGCCGCGACCGGGGTCAGCAGCGCGTCGGCAACCTTCTTGTGGCCTTGTATGTCGGTCCATGGAAGGACATCCTCCACCCATGCAAGGTTGTAAGGTTCAATCGCCTGACCAATGCGGATTGCCTCGTCAGCGGTGACAAACCCTTCGCCGAAATGGTCGGTGCAGAGAGAGATTTCAGGCCCAACTTCGTCGCGGACAGCGGCGCAAACCTCGCGGACATAATCCAACCCGGCCTCGGATATGCGCGCGCCAGCCCCACGGCCCGGCGTGTGGTGCTGGCGATATTGCGGATATTCGTATTTCGTGTCGGACCCGACCATCGCCCCCGGATGACCTTCGAACATGCGAGCGGACAGGTCGAACTTGATGAAGGTCAGACCAAGGTCTTTGCGCGATTTTACGACTTTGCGGAAATTCTCGGGCGTCGGATCCTTGGGCGTCGGCGTATCACCGTAGACCCGCACACGATCACGGAACTTACCGCCCAGCAGCTGATAGCAGGGCACGCCGTAAACCTTTCCGACCAAATCCATCAACGCGATTTCGATGGCACAAACTCCCCCGGCTTCACGGCTTTCATAGCCATAGCGTTTGATCCGGCGGAACAGATATTCGACGTTGCACGGGTTCTGCCCGACGATCAGCTGCTTCAGGCGCAGCGCAGTGTCAGGATGTGCGCCATCGCGAACCTCCCCCAGACCATAGACGCCCTGATTAGTGTCGATGCGGATAATTGGATGAATACCCTGCGCGCGGATCGTGGCAACGCGAATATCTGTGATACGGAGCTGCGTTGGCTCGGACGCGCGGCTGACCGCATTTTCTATTCCGGCGGCGGCTGTGTCGTTGGTCATATTTCCCTCCCGATTATGTGCGCGAGGCAGACGACTCAGCGCGAACTTTGATCAAGTTTTGCACGCGTGCCTTGCAAGATCACTAAAAACCGTGTTCACGTTAATACAGTGCCGAAAAAAGGCAATAGAGGAGGAGAAACCGTGGATATCAAACCAATTACCCGACCGTCAAAAGCACTTGTAGATTCCGTGCGCGAAGTCGGCGCTGCGACCGCCAGCGCGACACTGGCCCATATGGGGCTGCCGAATTGTTTCATCAGCGGTCCCAAAGCCTTCACCCCCGGTAAAGTCATCGCTGGCCCAGCCGTCACACTGCAAATGATGCCCAAGCGCGAAGATATGTTCGAAGAAGGCGAGTATGCGGACGTTGAAAAGCAATTGCACAGGCATGTGCTTTATCAGGTCTCCGAAGGGGATATTGTCGTTGTTGATGCGCGCGGCGATATGGATTCAGGGATATTCGGCGACATGATGTCGACCTATTTCAAGGGATTGAAAGGCGCTGGCATGGTTATCGATGGTTGCGTGCGCGACTGGGGTAAAATTCAGGAGCTAGACATTCCGATGTGGCTGCGCGGTGTCACACCGAATTACCATGCCCAGACAAACATTATGCCCTACGCCGTAAACGTCACCGTCGCATGCGGGAATGTGACCGTCGTGCCCGGCGATATCATCGTTGCTGACGATGACGGCGCTGTCTGCGTGCCCGTCGCACTGGCCGAGGAAATGGTTGAAAAAGCCCACAAGGATCATGGTTGGGAAGAATTCTCACGCGAGAAGCTCCTCGCCGGGGAATCGCTCAAACGCTACTACCCGCTGCATCCGGATGCCTATCCTGAATATGAGGCCTGGCTGGAGGCGCAAAAGAAAGGCTAAAGGATCTATTAGGTGGGCAGGGTCGGTTCTTCGGTCAGGCTCATCGTCTGAACCTTCGCAATATATTCGTCCGAATTGGCGAGAAGCGCGCGTACGGCCTGACGTGCCGCCTCCGGATCCTGCTGCCGGATCGCCTGTTCGATGGCCTCGTGCAATTGCTGCGCGTGCCGCAATTGTCCCGCGACCCGGTTGATCATGAAAAACAGCCGGTCCAGCGTGGATTCGATCAGCGAACCTAGGGGCAGCAGCAATTCGTTCCCTGCAGCATCCAGAATAGCATTGTGGAAGGCGACATCTGCGAGGCTGCGCTCGCCCAGGTTTTTGGCATTTGCCATCCCCTCGCACGCTTCGGTAATCTTGGCCATCTGCGCATCGGTCCGTTTGCGCGCCGCCAGAGCGGCCGCCTCGGGTTCGAAAATATGTCGGAATTCCTGTAGCGTGGTCAGAAATTGCGTATGCCCCGGCACCTCAGAATACCAAGCGAGCACATCGTGATCCAGAAGGTTCCACTGCACACGCGGTGCAACCCGGCTGCCGATCCGGGGGCGCGAGGTCAGCAATCCCTTCGCCGCCAGCATTTTTACCGCCTCGCGAATGACCGAACGGCTAAGGCCGAATTCGTCGCTCCACGCGGCTTCGTTTGGAAGGATTGAACCAACCGGATACACCCCGCCAACGATGCGTTTGCCGATAGCCTCTGCCACCGCAGCATGCGCACCGGTTCCGCCACGCGGCAGATAATTGTGCTTCAGAATCTTCTGCATCTTTTACCGTCGGTTCACATCTGACCAACTGACAATAGCCCACCCAAAGGGCAGAAGCACGTCTACAATCGAACAAAATCAGGGATATTCGTCCTTTTTGCTGCGACTCATGGTCATATCACACGTGCTTTGACGACAAGGGCAACCCGCCGACTGGCTCCGGTGAGACTGCGACGCTAGGTATCCCGCCCCGGCAGCGGCAAAGCCCGCGTGGCAAGGTAAACCCCTGCAAAGACCAAAAGCACGGCAATCCAGTTAACGCCAATCACATTCTCCGCCCCAATTCCGGCCAGCGCCATCATCACCAGTCCACCGCAGGTTACGAGCGCCCCAAGTACTGCCTGCACCGGGCCGGGCAGTGCCGCCCCCTTGGCTTTGCCGGCAGATTCAAACCGGTTGAAGATGATCACGAACGGGATCAGGGCGATGACATAGACAGTTAGCCAGATCGGGCGCAGCGCCCACCAAGTCCCTGTGCCCGGCTCCATGTTCAGGCCGTACCCGCCCAGCGCCATCAATATCGTTACAACCGCCACCAGCGCCGTGATATGCCACAGATAGATCGACATGATCATCTGATTCATCACAATCACGATCGACCAGGGCCTGACCCGTTTCAGCCAATGGGACGCCGGACCTTCCAGCATTAGAACCACGCCAATCTGCACCGCGCCGATCATCAGCATGGCAAGCGTCGGCGGCAGGGTGTTTGAAATCTCGTCACCGGGGACAGAAACCATGGATATCGGATAGCCGAACATGTTGATCAGAACGTAGAGCGAGACAACACCCAGAATAATAAATCCCAATGCAAAGGTTTTCGGTCGGTGGGTCCCGTGCCACCAATAACCAAGTTGATGCACGGTCAGCCAAACAAACCCATAATTCGACCAGCGCAACCACCCCTGATCATATCCGAAAGCAATTACATCCACGGCAAAGGCCAGCGCCGCAAGCAATACAACCGACCCAAAACCCAGTTTCCGCCACAGCAAATGGCTGACCGGAACAGTAATCGTAATCATGATATAAACCGCCAGAAACCAGATCGGCACCAGCGAGGCCTGACTTGCCCCGGCGATCAGTTCCGGCGCCACACCCATATAGCGCGCGATCATCGCGGCAGCCGCCCAAATCAATACCAGTGGCACAGTCGGTTTCAGCAAACGCGCCAAACGGGTTGATGCCCAGACCCGTGCCCTTTCCGGATCCTTTCGCGCCGACGACCAGGACAGACCATTGGAAAACCCGCCGACAAAGAAAAAGATCGGCATCACCTGAAACAGCCAGGTGAAATATTGCGTCCAGCGTTGTTCCGCCAGCAGGATCGTAAGCTGTAATTCTCCGTCCCGGATAATCGGTGCGATCAGCATCCAATGCCCGATGATCACAAAGGAAATGGCAATCGCCCGATAGAGATCCACTGCCCGGTTTCTGTTGTCCGGCGTATTTTCTGCCGCCCACCGCGCCCGCGCCATCATCCCTTTTGGCATGTCAGGTATCGTGTCCGTCATGACCTCTCCCTCATCGTCAATCGAAATACGTGATTTTACGAATATTCGGATGGTATGCCGACTTTGCCTTGTGGGCCAACCGCTTATTTCAAAGGGCAGAATTCATCTTTTCCCAAGGAAACGCTGGATTTGTCATATCAGAGGAAAATGGTGAGCCCGACAGGATTCGAACCTGTGACCCACTGATTAAAAGTCAGTTGCTCTACCAACTGAGCTACGGGCCCACAACAGCGGCCTACTTAGAAGGGGTTATCTGTGTGGTCAAGGGTGAAAATTGCCTTGCCGCAGAAGTTTTGCAGACCACGCAACAGAATAACGGGGCGCCTGAACCGCGCCCCGTTTGATGAGAGATCACGCCTCAATCAGCGCCTCGTCTTTTACGAACGCCCGGACTTTTCCCAGCATGTCTGCCGCCGCTTCCGGCAGATAGTCAGCACTGTCGGCATCCGCAAACAGGTGCTGATCGCCTTCGTACCAGGTTTGAGTGAAATCCGGGACTACCGCTTTGACGGCTTCGACCATTTCTGACGACACCCACGGGTCGTTTTTTGTCGCAAAAAACTGTACCGGCACATCTTCCGGCCAGCTCTCGATCCCCATCATCTGCAACGGTAGCGCCGCGTGCATCAGGATGCAGCCCTTGGCCCCCGGGCGTGATCCTGCCAACATCTGTGCGGACGCCGCGCCCATCGAAAAGCCCGCATAATAGACATCTGTCGGCAGCCCTTCGACAGCTGCAAAGGCACGACTGACCAGCTCCGGAATGCCCAAGGCATCGCGTTTGGCGACACCGTCATCCAGATTGTCGAACACCTCTCCATCAAACAGATCGGGTGTGATGACCTCGTGCCCATCAGCGCGCAGAACATCTGCGAAGGCCCGAACGCCGGCATTGAGGCCGAGAGCCGAGTGAAACAGAACGATTGTAGACATGTGATTTCCTTTCAGTGTTGCAATGTATGTCTTTTCGCATATCATTTGGCACCATTATGTCACCGTTGTTTGAGGCGCTGAAATGAACCGCACCGACCGCATGTATGCCATCGTCGAATCGCTGCGCATGGTCGGGACTCGCGGCCGTACCTGCGCGTGGCTGGCCGACCGCTTCGAATGCTCCACTCGCACGGTCAAACGCGATGTCGCCGCGCTGGTGGAATCCGGCGTCCCCATTGTCAGTTTTGACGGTCGCGGCGGGGGCTATTCCCTTGCGAAAAACGCGACCTTGCCACCCTTGGCCTTTACCGATGCCGAGGCCATGGCCATCGCTATCGCGCTGCGCACGGAACCCGCCATGCCCTACGCCCCAGACGGTGCGGCGGCATTGACGAAATTGATAGGCGCCATGACGCCCGCGCAACGCCAAATGCTGGAAAACCTCGCCGCCCGCATCTGGATGCGCCAACCCACCGACGCCCGCAGCCCGACGACCCGGGTGATCGAGGAGGCCTTGCGCGACAACGTTCAAGTCTCCATCGACTACACGGACGAAAGCGGTAACCAAACCCGCGCCCGTCTTATCGAACCCATGGCGCTGGCGCGAACCCGCCAACAATGGAGCGTTCTGGCCTGGTGCCACCTCCGTCACGGCGGGCGTTGGTTCCGGATGGATAGGATTACCAAGGCAAACGCGACGAATATCCCGTGCGAGAACCGGTCACTGCGAGAGGTGTTTGGAGAGCCACCGGAATACGCGCAACCGGTCGGGTCGATGCACGGGTTGTGACATCTGGCGCTTTGTTTGCGTCCGTCATATATAGGCCGCATGACTCAGAACCTCTCAGATGGCCTGCCGTTCCTGAAAATGCACGGGCTGGGCAATGATTTTGTGGTGGTCGATGCCCGTGGGCGCGACAACCCGATTACGCCCGCGCTGGCGACGGCTATCGGGGATCGGCACTTTGGGATCGGGTTTGATCAGTTGGCCTTGATCCGGAACGAAGACGGGGTCGCGGCAGCGGTCGATTACTGGAATGCCGACGGCTCCCTGTCGAACGCCTGTGGCAACGCCACCCGCTGCATCGCGCGGCTGCTGATGGAAGAAACCGGCGCGAGCGAACTCACCATCCGCACCGGGCGTGGTGATCTGATCTGTCAGGATGCTGGCGAGGGTCTGATCTGCGTCAACATGGGCCAGCCGCAGTTGACCTGGGACGAAATCCCTTTGGCGAACGAAATGGACACGCTGCACCTGCCACTTGACGGCGATCCAACCGCCACCGGCATGGGTAACCCGCATTGCACGTTTTTCGTGGACGATGTCGAAGGCGTAGACCTGACCGAGATCGGTCCGCGCATCGAGCATGACCCGCTATTCCCCGAACGCACGAACGTGCAGGTGGCCCAAATTCTGGATCGCCAAAACATCCGCATGCGCGTGTGGGAGCGTGGCGTTGGCGTCACCGTCGCCAGCGGCTCGTCCTCTTGCGCTACGGCCGTCGCCGCCGCGCGGCGCGGGTTGACCGAGCACACCGTCACCATCCATTTGGATGGCGGCCAACTGCAAATCGACTGGCGCGAGGATGGCGTCTGGATGACCGGTCCAACCATGCTGGTCGGCAGCGGCACCCTCTCGCCGGAATTCCTCAAGGCCTACCAATGACCGCCGCGAAGCCCCCGATCTTCGCGACCTTCGGCTGTCGCCTGAACGCCTATGAGACCGAGGCGATGCGCGAGTTGGGAGCAGATGCCGGGCTGGATAATTCGGTGGTGGTGAACACCTGCGCCGTCACAGCCGAAGCCGTGCGTCAGGCGAAGCAACGCATCCGCAAACTGCGCCGCGAAAATCCCGACGCCCGCCTGATCGTCACTGGCTGCGCGGCCCAAACGGAACCGAAAACCTTTAGCGAGATGGAAGAAGTCGACCTTGTCCTCGGCAATCTGGAAAAGATGCAGGCGGACACGTGGAATGCGCTGGCGAAGCCGAATTTCATTGGTGACACCGAAAAAGTCCGCGTCAATGACATCATGTCCGCCACCGAAACCGCTGGCCACCTGATCGACGGCTTCGGTACCCGTGCACGCGCCTATGTGCAGGTGCAAAATGGCTGCGACCATCGCTGCACCTTTTGTATCATCCCTTATGGCCGCGGCAATTCTCGGTCTGTCCCTGCTGGTGTGGTTGTCGAGCAAATCCAGCGCCTTGTTGACAAGGGCTTTAACGAGGTTGTGCTCACCGGCGTCGACATGACGTCATGGGGCGCTGATCTGCCTGCGCAACCGCACCTCGGTGATCTGGTGCAACGCATCCTGAAACTTGTCCCCGACCTGCCCCGCCTGCGGATTTCATCGATCGACTCGATCGAAGCCGACCCGGCCCTGATCGACGCCATCGCCTCGGAATCTCGCCTGATGCCGCATCTGCATCTGTCGCTGCAATCGGGCGACAACATGATCCTGAAACGCATGAAGCGCCGTCATAACCGCGACGACTCTATCCGCTTTTGCGAGGACATGCGCGGCGCCCGTCCGGATATTATTTATGGTGCCGACATCATCGCCGGCTTCCCGACGGAAACCGACGAGATGTTTGAAAACTCGTTGAACCTGATCAAGGATTGCGGCCTGACATGGCTGCACATCTTCCCCTATTCCGCCCGCGAAGGCACACCCGCCGCCAAAATGCCCGCCGTCCACGGTGCGAAAATCAAGGACCGCGCCGCGCGCCTCCGTGCCGCGGGTGACGAACAGGTCGCACGTCATCTGGCCGCCCAAATCGGCCAAACACATAACGTCCTGATGGAAAACCCGACGATGGGCCGGACCGAAACCTTCACCGAAGTCACCTTCGCCACCCCGCAACCCATCGGAGAAATCGTGACCGCCAAAATCACCGGTCGCACGGACACCCAACTGACGGCCTGACCGGTTGCATTTCCCGCCACCGCGTGACTAAATCGCGCGCCGGAGGATACCATGCACCCTAACCCGATCTACCGCCACACCGACCATGCCCACACGCTTGACTTCGCCCGCGCGCGCAGTTTCGGGATGCTGACCATCAACGCCGCCGTTGGTCCCATCGCCGCGCATGTTCCGTTTGTGATTTCGGAGGACGGGACTTCTCTCGACGCGCATATCATGCGCTCCAACCCGATCTGGCGTGCGATTGATACACCCCAACCCGCGTTGCTGGCGGTCACTGGGCCGGATGGCTATGTCTCTCCCGACTGGTACGGGATGGAGGATCAGGTGCCCACGTGGGCCTATATCGCCGTGCATTTGCGCGGCACGCTGACCCGCCGTCCGCAGGAGGAATTGCGCGGCATTCTGGACCGCCTGTCCGATCAGTTCGAGGCCCGACTCGCCCCAAAACCCATCTGGAAAACCGACAAGATGCCGGCCGAGGCCATGGATCGAATGATGCGGATGATTGTGCCCATCCGGATGAGTATCGAAAGCGTCGATTCCACCCATAAGCTTTTGCAAAACAAGCCGGAATCTGCGCGTCTCGGTGCCGCCGATGCAATAGAGGCAATCCCGGACACACCGATTTCCACCTATATCCGCCAAATAAAGGACTAATATATGATCCTCTACGCTTCCGCCGCCTCGCCGTTTGTCCGCAAGGTTTTGATTGCCCTACATGAAACCGGATTGCTGGAAAAAACCGACGTTCAGACGGTTGCCGTGTCGCCGATGAATTCCGGCGATATCGTTCCCGTTGCCAATCCGCTCGGCAAAATTCCGTGCCTTATCCGCGATGATGGGAAACCTGTCTATGACAGCCGGGTGATCACCCGTTACCTCGACAGCCTCACGCCCGGGCTCTACCCTACAGACGACAGCCTGTTCGACGTCCTCACTCTGGAAGCAACCATCGACGGGATCATGGATGCTGCCGTGTCCATGGCTTACGAGGTTCGCACGCGTCCTGAAGAGAAACAGTTCGACGGTTGGTTGGATGCGCAATGGACGAAGGTGGATCGCGCCCTGACCCATATCGAAACGAAGGCGATGGAGACGCTCTCCGTGAACCGTTTCATGTCCCTGATCCTCGTCGCCGCACTCGAATATATCGACCTGCGCCATGACGCCCGGAACTGGCGCGCGGCGCATTCGAAACTTGCCGACTGGCACGCTGCAAACAAGGATGCACCGTCACTGGCAGCTACTCGTCCTCAACAATAAGCGGGTGTTTCTTGGTAGGGTAGATCTGCACCTGATGCGGGAACGGAATCTCGATCTCGTTCTCTTTCAGCGCATCCCATAGTGCCAGATACACGTCACCCCGCACGTTGGTCAGGCCCCCCGTCGGGTCCTTGATCCAGAAGCGCAGGATCAGGTCAATTGAACTGTCGCCGAACCCAACGATATGGCAGACCGGTGCGGGCACATTCACCACGCGGTTCACAGTCCCTGCCGCCTCTCGCGCGATCTTGCGAACCTGATGCGGGTCGCTATCATAAGAGACGCCGAAATAAATATCCAACCGCACGAGGTCGCTGGAATGCGACCAGTTCACCACCTGCCCGGTGATCAGATCCTCGTTCGGAATCAAATACTCGCGCCCGTCGCGGGTGACGACCGACACGTAGCGCGCGCCAAGGTCGGAAATCCAGCCGAACGTTTCCCCCAGCGAGATTACATCCCCCGGCTTGATCGATTTATCCAGCAGCAGGATCACACCGGACACGAGGTTCGATACGACCTTTTGCAGACCAAAACCGAGCCCCAAACCAATGGCACCAGACAACACGGTGATGGAGGTCAGATCGAATCCAACGGCCTGCAAGGTGATGACCACCGCCATACCGTAAAGCAGCAGCTTGACCATCTTGTCGGTCAGCACCTTGATGGAGGGGGACAGGTCCTCCACCTTCTCCAGCCGACGATGCACAAAGGTGGAAATCCAGTTCACCAGTGTCAGCAGGATCGCAACCGTCGCCGCCGCCTTCAGCACCATCAGCAGCGACAGGCGGAAGTTCCCGACGGACAGCGCCATCGCATCCAGCACCGATACCATCGCCTCGGTCATGCCAAGGATATAGATCGCGAGATAGCTCCACATCCCCCATTTGACGATGTTCCGCACCAGATTGTTGCGGATCGCCCGGCTGGCAACCGCTACCACGACCCAGGCTGTCGCTAGGTTGGCGGCCAGGAACAGCACGCGATACCAGCTACCCCATGGCGTGATCTCGCGCACGAACAGTGCCAACATCCACAGAAGCATCACGAACAGAATGCTCCGCGTCCGCCGCCCAATGGCAATGATGAACCGCAACTGCGAGGGACGCATCCCCTGCAAGGAATGCATCCACGCGTCCACCCTTGGACCAACAAACATGTTGAGCAGATGGGCAAGGACGAAACAGCCCAGAATCATCGCAATCTGGTAGCGGGAGCGTGGTTGTGCCAACGCCTTAAGGTTCGGCTCTATGTCCGCCCAAAAATCCGTTACTAGGTTGACGAGAAAATCCAATTTCTATCTTTCAGCACATGTTACTGTAACCGCATGATAACACTCGCGGAAATTTAAGCTACCCGCTCACCAAAAATTGCTGAGCCGACGCGGATATGGGTCGCGCCGAGCGCAATCGCCCGTTCGAAATCCGCACTCATCCCCATGGACAGACCCGTTATCCCGTTTCGCGCCGCCATTTTGCGCAGCAATGCGAAATGGAGGCTGGGTTCCTCTTCCACCGGCGGGATACACATTAGTCCGCGGATCGGCAGGTCGAGCTCTTCCCGGCACGTTTTGATGAAACTATCGAGATCATTCGGAAGCACGCCCGCCTTCTGTGGCTCTTCACCGGTATTGACCTGAATGAACAGCTCGGGACAGGACCCGCGCACCTGTACCGCATTTGCCAGTTTTCGTGCCAGCTTCTCGCGATCCAGCGAGTGGATCGTATCAAATAACTCCAGCGCCTGATTCAGTTTGTTGGTCTGAAGCGGTCCCAGCAGATGCAGCTTCACGTCCGGGTAAGTCTCGCGAAATGCGGGCCATTTCCCGGCGGCCTCCTGAACCCGGTTTTCGCCGAATATCCGATGTCCAGCCTCCAGCACGGCCTGAACTCTTTCCAATGGCTGAACTTTGGAAACGGCAATAAGTGTGATGTCCCCGGCATTTCGCCCGGCTTTCTCAGCCGCATCGTTAACCCGTTCCTGAATTTCCGCCAGCGCCATAGCAAAACCCTCCGTCGCGCATTCATCGCACCAGAGGGTCCAAAAGAAAAGGGCGGATCAAACGATCCGCCCTTTCAAATTCAAATCCGTGACGGATTAGAAGGTGTAAGAAACACCAACCGTGATGCCGTCGTCGAATTCCGGCGCGCCGGATTCGTCGAAATCGGAGTAAGATGCCCAGATTTCTGCACCGTTGGTCAGATCGTAAACGATACCGACATAGCCACCATCAGCCTGGTCGTAACCGGCATAGGCGGTCAGGCCAGCACTTGTCCCGGACAGTTCGTACTCAACGTCGATAGAGGCGTTGCCCGTACCATTGTCATCGTCATAAGCAACGTCAACCGTCAAAGGACCGTTCGCATATGTCAGCGACACACCGTAGTTCTGTGTGGAACCACCAGCCGTATAGTCGTTCTGGGCGAAGTAAGCACCAACGCTGATCATGCTGTTGATGTCATAGCCGAGCGCGATACCATAGCTGGAACCATGGCCGCCAGGACCCGTGCCACCGCTAATTGTCGGGTTAGAGAAGAAGGTACCGGAATCAAAGTATGCAACGTCAACAGAGAATGCGCCAAGAGTAGTTCCGACATTGATACCAAAGGAACCGCCGAATTCTTCATAAGCAGCACCAAAGTTAATCGATCCAATCGCACCAGACACACCGAGCTGTAAATATTCAAAGTCGCTTCCAGTGAAAGGGACACTGGTCATGTCGACTCCGGACACCGAGAAATCTACTCCCGAATATGAAGAGTCAAAACGGAGTGTAGCGACGTCCCACGGACCCAATTCATCCTCAAAGTCGTCTTTGTCATTGAAGCCCAAATCCATACCGTCAGTATCGGAGAAATGATCATTCGCCATTTCCGGGGATTCACCGTAGGACAGCGTGCCGTACATGCTCTCGATCGTCAGCGTCGGGAACGGATCGCCGGTCAGCGTTGCGTTCGTGGTGGTCGGCGAAGCGTTGGAATCCAGTGCAATGCCGTAGGTCAGGCTAACGGTGATGCCGTTGCCCAGATCCGTCATTCCGGTTACGTCCAGGTCAGCACCATAGCTGAAACCGTCCAGATCGTTATATTTCAGCTCAGCAGAACCGCTGAAGCTGACGCCCTGATGCGATGCCGCAAATGCAGAGCCTGCAAAAGCAACCAGAGCCGTCGTTGTAAGAAGAACGTT
>JBNLBF010000002.1:0-282511 GCA_050302475.1 Paracoccaceae bacterium | reverse complement strand
TATGAATGTGCAACGTCTGTGTTCGACGGCACAAAACACGTGGAGCTGAAGGAAGCCGATACCGATGCTGCTTGGGTTGCGGACGGATATGACCCGGAGCAAGCAACTTTCGTTATAAAAAATGGGAATTCCGAAATATATATTGACGGATACTGGCCATTACAAGTTGATCCAGATAAACGCTTAAGAAGTTTTGAAAGGCTCGCCTCGAAGTTTCAACTTCCACGTAGTGTTGTCGAGCACTGGTCCGCAAGAGTCAAAGCAAGCAAGCTGAGCTGCCCTGAGCTTGTTTTGCTAGAACAGGATGTTGAACGTTCGTTTGTGGCCGTTACTTCGCGGATCCGCCGAGAGATTGAGAATGGAAGTAGTAACTTGCAAACGCTGGTACCAAATGATCCTTCGTTTTGGCGATTAGCATATCCAACTACAACTGACGTGCCCGCGCTGGTTGAGTTCATCGAGCAGGAGGTAAAGCCTCGCATTGTCGCGGGCACAAAGGCTTATGGAGTAAAGTTTTATCCAGAGGCCTTGAGGCTCTGCATTCATAGTTCTGTTGCCACGGTGATTGGAAACGAGAGCTTATCAGAGGATGATTTCGCGAAACTGGCTGACCATGTGGAACAATCAGGGTCTATGTATTCGAAGCTGGGTTTCGTCGAGGCAATGCTGGCCCGAGCTGATGTAAGCAATTCAATGCAAGAACGGATCGCTGGAATCATCGACTTCTTTCTGAATGAGCCGGAAGAAGGTCGTTTTAATTTGCTGAGCAATCTGTTCTTCTTTGTAAGCGGTCGGTTGAGCCTGTCATCAAGCTTCGACGGATCACCCGTCTTTGCTAGGCGCCTGGTCGAATTCTCACACGCCTCGTTTCTGGAAGAAATCCTGATTTCTGAAAAGGTTGATGCTACCACTGCTGCTTTCGAACTGGCGCAACGGGTTGCGCTTCGCGCATTGGTAGTCGGACATCTCGATGCTCATTCGGAAGCCAGATGGATACCAGAGTTTGCTACTCCACACCAACTCAAGGCAGAGTTTATTTCTCGACTGAGCAATGCCATCACAACCAAGAAGACTTCGCTCAAAGGCACACCTCTGGGGAAGTTCGTTGAGGATGGCTCCGATACACAGATCTCGGATCGGTTGAAGTTTCCCTTCTCCTTCCTACCAGGTCCGCTTGAAGGTGGAGCGGAGCAACCTGCTAGCTTACCCGACGATTGGAAAACCCTTATTGAGGCAGAGCTGAAGGAAGACCCTCCTGGTGTCGGCGGTTTCAATGGCCTAGTGAATGGCGGCGCCGTATTCAAACTTCCGGCCGAATTAGTCTCACTGTCAGTGGCTGCTCTCAGACGTATCGACCTCGCCATCGACAATGACGAGAACTTTTCTGTTGGTGCCTTCGTAGATGGTTTGGCGCGGGTCGCAGCCGTCTACAGAAATGAGCAGCTTGCCGAGGAAATATGGTTGTTGACCGAACGAGTAATGCGTCGAAAGCCTGTGGCGTTAGAAAGTGGGGCTCTTTTCTCGCTGCCAATTACACTGGCTACCGCATATGACGTCTCGCGACGAGATAGCAAACTAGTCGAAATGATCGGATTTCTATCGCATTGTCGTTTGAAAAAAGAACAAGCCTTACACCTTGGCGCATGCCTCGAAGATTTGCTGGATCTAAGACCTGATCTTTGGGTGAAGCTTGGAAAACCCATCGCATTAATCAAATCTCAGCAAATCTGACCGCCACACTTGTACCACCAGACTAAAGTCTGCTTTGACACAGACCTAAAACCTGTGCACTCGCAGCGAAGGTCTGCTTCCCGCCCTTAGCAGATGTTAACTATGAAATGGGTGGCCGAATAATGCACACCCAGCCACCCTGCTCCTTATTCAGGAGTGTCAGTCAGGTCTTCGCGACGGTCCAGCCTTTCTTGCAGCCAGTCCAACACTTCATCCTCAATCCATCCCACTCTGTTGGGGCCGAGTTGTATCCGCTTTGGGAACTTCCCAGCCTTTTCCAGTCTGGCCACGTGTTGTGGCGAGTATAGAACCAACTCCTTGAGCTGGCGTTTTGAAAGTATCCGCATCTCGATCTCTCCATGTATGAAGAGCATCGCGATGCCCTAGGGTTGACAAAAACCTAGGCGTGTCAAGATTAGCTCAATCACACAAGTGAGCCAAGTCAGAACATAGCGAACCCAAGAAACCCAAAGTTAAAGGTGGTTTAAAAGGTGGAACAAAATTTCTCAAAGATAATATATATTTAATTATCAACTATTTAACGCGAATATTCATTTCCTATCAGCGGCACCAGCCACCTTCATTCTCACGTCTTTGTTATCCGACGGGTTTTTCCTGATCTGTCCGGGATATCCCCGCGTATCCGGACCATCGCTAACAAAGGAGAATGAATATGCTACGCAGAACATTTGTTGCACTGACAGCTTCCAGTGCTTTCGCTTTCTCGGCACCCGCAGCATTTGCTGGTGGACATAGTATGGATATTGTGGACACGGCGGCAGGAGCGGGCTCCTTTACCACGCTCGTTGCCGCGATCGAGGCCGCAGGTCTGGTTGACACGCTGAAAGGTGAAGGTCCGTTCACAGTCTTCGCACCGACTGACGAGGCGTTTGCCGCCCTGCCGGAAGGTACGGTTGAAAGCCTGCTGATGCCGGAAAACCGCGATCAGCTGATCGCCATCCTGACCTACCATGTTGTCCCGGGCAAAGTGATGTCGGGCGACATTGCGGGCAAGGCAATGTCCGCCGCAACCGTGCAGGGTGACGAGTTGATGATCGACGCCATGAATGGTGTGATGATCAACGGCGCAACGGTCACCCAGGCTGATATTGAAGCAACCAATGGTGTGATCCACGTGATCGACACTGTGTTGATACCTGAGTAACACTCATAGGCGGGCAGTCATTGCCCGCCTTACCAAACCGAGGGACCATGACCAAAGCATATATCTGGCTGATCTTTTTCGCCTCTACCATCGTCGCCGCCAGCTCGTCCGCCGTCTGGACAATCAACGGTGACTGGTATCAGGCGTTGGATAAACCGTTCTTTACACCCCCCAGCTGGCTGTTCGGGCCGGTATGGACGACGCTCTATATCCTCATTGCTACAGCTGCCTTCCGACTGGTGCGTTCCGTGCCGTCAACAACCCAACAGGTCGCGGTGGGTTTGTGGGCACTGCAAATGTGCCTCAACACGATATGGACTCCGGTTTTCTTCGGTGCATATGCGCTGGGCGTTGCCTTTGCCTATATCGCCGCGCTGTGGATTGTGATCCTGCTGCTGATTCTAGTCTGCTGGCGTGTTGATCGCCTTAGCGCCTGGTTGCTGATGCCATATCTGGCGTGGGTAAGCCTTGCGTCTGCGCTGAATTTTGCCGTCTGGCAGCTGAATCCGGGTGCTTGAATATTTGCGAAAACGCGAATCCTGTCCTATCTTTTATAGGGAAACAGGTTTGCTAAAGTTGGAAGGGGGCCAACATGAGCATTTCGACAAACAATCATGATCGAAGCACCGCAAAGGCGCCGCACTGGTTTCGCCTGCTCATTCCGGTTCTGAACAATCTTGAGGTTGGGGTCTTCCGGATCCGAACGGCGGACGGATCTTTGTTCGTTTTCGAAGGGAAGAAACCCGGTGTAACCGGCGAAATGATCGTCCGAAACGATCAGGCCTTCCGGCGGATTATCCGCGAGGGCCAAATCGGTTTCGCCGAAGCCTATATGGATGGCTGGTGGGACACGCCTGATTTGCAGAATCTTCTGGACATGATTGTTCAGAACACCAATGCGATCCGTCCGAAAATCAAGGCAACATGGCTGGTGGAACTGGGCAACCGGGTCCGGCATTGGTTCCGCTCGAACACCAAACGGCAGGCGAAGAAGAATATCTCCTACCATTATGATCTTGGGAATGATTTCTACAGCTTGTGGCTGGACGAAACGATGACCTATTCCTCGGCATTATTCCAAGGGAACGAGCCGTTAAGTGAAGCGCAGCATCGCAAATATGAATCGATGTTCAACCAGACTGGGGCAAGCAACGGCGCGCATCTGCTGGAGATCGGCTGTGGCTGGGGCGGTTTCGCGGAATATGCTGCGAAGGAACGCGACGCCCATGTCACCGGATTGACGATTTCCCGTGAGCAACATGATTTCGCCAAAGAGCGTATGTTCCGTCAGGGGCTGAACGAAAAGGTTGATATCGTTCTCCGTGATTACCGGGACGAGCGCGGGACCTATGACGGCATTGCCTCTATCGAGATGTTCGAAGCGGTGGGCGAGAACAATTGGCCTGTCTATTTCGAAACGGTTCGTGACCGGTTGAATGACGGGGCCAGGGCCACCATCCAGACCATCACCATCGCGGACAAGCATTTCGGCGGCTATCGGCGCAAAGTCGATTTCATCCAGAAATACATTTTCCCGGGCGGTATGCTGCCGAGCAAAGGCGCACTGGATCGCGTGACTGAAGAGGCGGGTCTCGCCATCACTAACCAGATTGCGTTTGGCGAAAGTTATTCGCGCACGCTCCGGGAATGGTATCACAATTTCAACGACAAGTGGGATGAGATCGCCAAAATGGGCTTTGACGACCGGTTTCGCCGGATGTGGAATTTCTACCTGACGGCCTGTGCCGCGAATTTCCATCATGGCACAACGGATGTGGTCCAGATGACGGTGGCGCGGCGGAGTTAAGCTACTTCCACGCACACACGCGAACTGTCTGGTTAATCCAGCAGCCGCCAACTCGTCTCAAAGAACCAAGAGGTGTGTGTGCATGGCCTGCGCCTGCGTCTTCATTCCACCATCCTTCTGCAAAATTGCCGTCGATGTACACAAATGCGAAGTATATCGGGTTTGAATAATTGTCATAAATCCCGAAATCTCCTCCTTCGAAGGGAACAAACGAGCAAGTTCCTTCAATGAGTATTTCATTGTCTACTTCGAAGTAGCAGGTTTCAGATTTTGCTACATTTGCAATTCCAATACATGCGAGCGCAGTAAAAATTAATTTCTTCATAGTGTTATATAGCTCCTGCCCAATCGACCAATTTAGATTTGTAATCGCTTCTCGGTAAAGTTCCTATCGCTACCAATGTTATCTCCGTGCTGATCAACAGTTTCGCACGAATACGATCACGCAACGTATCGGCCAGACCGTCCGGCCTCGCCCCTTCGGCAAGCTCTACTGTCACCGGCAATGGCGGGTCCTGTTTCACGCCCTTCCGGCGGGGGCGGATGGAAATCACGCCGCTCACCTGATCGCTGACCTGATTGATGACGTCCCGCAGTGCCGCAGGGAACAGGTTTACGCCGCGAACAATCAGCATGTCATCGGTTCGTCCGATACAGCGGATCCTTGGCGAGGTGCGTCCGCAGGTGCATGGCGTTGTCGATACCCTGACATGATCCCGGCTGCGGAAACGTAACAGAGGGGCCGCCTGTTGGCGCAGGTGGGTGTAAACCAGCTCTCCCTCGGCACCATCCTCCATCGGCACCGGGATGCCGGTCTCAGGATTGATCAGCTCGACATGTACCAATCCGCGACCGGACAGGTGCATGCCATCTTGCGCCGTGCATTCACCCCACAGAGAAACGGAGATATCTCCGATCCCCATCGCTTCGTTGACTTTGGCGCCCCACGCCTCCTGCAATTTCGCCCGCAGCGATGGTTCACCGCCACCGGGCTCTCCGGCGACAAGAATATGTTTGACGCTGGAGCTTTTAATGTCGATGCCCCGATCCGCCGCCATTTCCGCCAGATGCAGCGCGTATGAGGGCGTCATTGCGATGATGTCGGGCCGCAGGTTCTGCACCGCCGCCATCAACCGTTCTGAATTGCCGGCGCCAACCGGGATATGTGTCAGGTTCAAGGCCGCAAACGCGTCCAGCGTGACACCGGCGACGAAAGGACCCGCGCCGTAAGTTGTGATGATTTTCTGACCGGCCTCTATCCCGCTGGCCCCGTAGGATCGGCAGGATATTGTGATCCAGTCCGACAGGTCCCGCGCTGTCAGCGGGATATAGCTAGGTGTTCCGGTGGTGCCGCTGGTCGAATATATCCGGGCAAGCTCAGAGGTCGGGACAGCAAGATGTGCCCCGATGGCGTTACCCTTGGACCGGCTGGCCCGAAGATCGTCCTTTTCTGTGAAAGGCAGGTTCGCAATGTCCGCCAAACCGCCAACCGCAGTTGGGTCGGCGAACCCGGCGCCGCGCAACCAATCACGATAAAACATTGAGTTTTCAAATAGATATGCGATTTGATCCCGATAGGCAGCATCATCCGCAGCAATTTGCTGATCCCATGGCAGCGCCTCTATCGCGGGATCACGCATCGTCTTCGGGATCGTATGTAATCGCCTCTTCAGCGTGATGGGCCATCAGGAAACCAATCGGGTTTTCCTGTTCCTCTGCCAGATGGGCCAGAAGGCCCCCGGTCCGGGCGAGGATCGGGATCGCCTTGATCATACTGGCCGGAAAATCGAGGTCCAGCAGGACAGCAGCGATCGCCATCGACACATTCATCGATAGGGGTTTGCCCCAAACCTTGGCCACTTCATCCCGGGTTGCTTCGGCCAGCGGGACGTAGCGTTTGGCGACGCCTTTATCATGGGCCAGCGCAAATATCCGTTCGGTCCGCGGGTCCAGCGGTTTGTGAATCGGATGCCCAAATCCCGGCACCCGTTCGCCACGGGATTTCATGGCCTGGATATGCTCCGACAGGTTTCCGCCCTCCGCTTCCAGCAGAAACTTGCCGCACAATTCCGCCGTTCCCAGCACCACGGTCCCGCACCCCAATATACCTGCCGCCACCGCGCCATGTAGCGATCCGGGGTCCGCCGCCAGCGTCATACGGGCCGCCTGATTGGTTGGCACCAACCCATGTTCCGCAATTGCGATCAGCAGCAGATCCAGAAAATAGGTCTGGTCCGGGGTTGGCTCCTGACCGGTTGTCAGCAGGTAGAAATACTCCGTGAATGTCAGTCGGCCCATCAGGTCCGAGGTCAGGTCCTTGCCCCGCACGGTGATGCTGTCCGCATCCGCCGTGCTAATCGCCGTCGTGCCTTTACCTGCTTTTCCAATCAACATTTATCGCGCCGCCCAAAGAAGTCCTCTTTCCAGTATAGTCTTCATCTCCGGGACAGCAAATTCATCGGCGACATGACCCAGTGTTGAATGGAACACGCGGCCTTGGCCGTACATCTTTTTCCAGACAACTGGCATCACAACGCCGTCGATTTCGGCGAACCGCGAGCCGTCGAAAGTTGTGGTGGCCAGCACCTCGATGCTCGGGTCGAAATGGATGTAATATTGTTCCGAATGATAGGGGAAATCCTTGATCCCTTCGACAATCGGATCGTCAGGTTTGGTGATGTTCACCTCGTAATCAATGATGTCCCCCGGGTGGGCGACCCACTGACCGCCGACCATGAATTGGTAATCCGGTTCATTGCGGAACGCATCGCACATCAGCCCGTGGAACCCGCCGAGGCCCGATCCCGCACGTACCGCTGCCAGAAGGTTTTTCAGCTCCTCTTTCTCGATCTTTGACATGGTAGTTGCCGGAATGATCAGGTCAAATTTTTCCAGATCAGGGTCGGCATAGGCCGCCGTTGTGTCGGACATGGTCACGGCAAACCCGTGCCTCTCCAGCATGTCCTTAACGATATTTGCGCTGGCTTCCGGCGTGTGACCTTCCCAGCCACCCCAGACGATAAGTGCAGTTTTCTGTGACATAAATCCTCCCGTTTTAACGATAATCCCATACTGATCCGGGAATGAAAATCCCTATTTTTTCGCCGCGCGCACTTCGCGCTCCAACGCCTCCAGAAAGCGCGAGCGGTCAGCTTTGGAAAAGGGCTTGCCGCCACCTTGCCGAAACGGATCAGCGGCGCGCAGGTCGGCCATCAGGTCGCGCATCGCCAACTGGTTGCCTATGTTGGATTGCGTGAACATCTCGCCATTATGCCGGATCGCGCGACTGCCGGCCTCCAGACATTTTGCGGCCAGAGGAATATCCCCGGTCACGCAAATATCCCCCGGCCCAACCCGATCCGCGATCCACATATCGGCCACGTCCGGCCCGTCCGGCACGACCACCGTTTCGACCAGCGGATGCGGGTTCGGGCGGATGCCGCCGTTCGACACGATAAACACCTTTACCCCATGACGGTCCGCCACGCGCAGCACTTCATCCTTCACCGGACAGGCATCAGCGTCCACGTAGATCATGCGGGGCAGCCATTTTTTAACAGGGTTGGCATGTTAAGCACGGCGTCCTCACCAGTAATCATGAATCTTCCCCCCGGTATGACGGATTGAATGACCGGCGCTGACATCAACGTCTCGCAAACATAAATCTCAATGACTTCGCCAATATTGTCTCCGGTAAATTTGCCGAAGGCTTTGGCATCTGTTGCCGACAGTTTCCCCATCCAGGCAGGAGCACCCGTCTGATCAGGTGTCGATATAAATGCCACAGGATCGTCGAGCACGAGTGTTCCTGACGGAGATTCAAACCGCATTTGCAGCAGCATGTTATCCGTCTGGGATGACGCAACCATTGGCAGGAACAACAACGAGACGACGCTGAGAATACCCGCAAATATTGTCGAGAAGCGCGGCACTTCTATGAACCGTAAAGGATATCAGCATGGTGGATGATGTGCTCCTCCATGAAGCTCGACACAAAGAAATAGCCGTGGTCGTAACCCTCATGCACGCGGAATGTCCCCGCCTGTTTGCGTGCCGCCATCGCTGCCTGCATCGCGTCGGGGCGCAGCAGGTCCCAGTTCGCATCGGCCGCCCCCTGATCAATCAGCACATGCCCGGGATAGCCTTTATCCGCCATCAGTTTCGACGCATCATGCTTGGCCCATTCCATCTCGTCCGCGCCGAGATAGGCAGTCAACTGTTTGCGTCCCCAATCGCTGGCGGACGGGTTGCAAATGGGGGCAAAGGCGGACAGGGATTTGTAGCGATCCGGGAAGGACATCCCGATGGTCAGCGCCCCGTGCCCGCCCATCGAATGGCCAGTGATGCCTTGGGAGTCCTCGTCCAGATCGAAATTGCGGAACAGCAGGGTTGGCAGTTCATCCGTGATGTAATCCCACATTTTGAAATGCTTCGCCCATGGGTCTTGTGTAGCGTTCACGTAAAACCCCGCGCCCTGACCAAGGTCATACGCCTCGTCATTTGGCACCCCGTCGCCGCGCGGCGAGGTATCTGGAAATACCAGCGCAATGCCATGATCCGCCGCCCACGCTTGCGCCCCCGCCTTGATCATGGCGTTCTCGTGCGTGCATGTCAGGCCCGACAGGAACCACAGCACCGGCACAGGTCCTTCGGCGGCTTGAGGCGGCTGGTAAACCGCAAAGGTCATGTCACAGGCGCAAGCTTTCGAGGTATGCGTGTAAACCCCTTGAACCCCGTCAAAGCTTTTGTTTTCCGAAACCGTCTGCATGGCACTCCCCTTTTTGACGCGACGCTACCGCAATCCCCGCTTGCCTTCCAGCCCCTCGCGCGGGCAATCTGCAGGAATGACTGATTTCGCCAAAACCCGCGCCATGTTCGATATCCCGGAAGGGGTTACTTACCTCAACGGCAATTCGCTTGGCCCATTGCCGAGTGCTGCCAAAACGCGGGTCGCGGAGGTGGTCGCTGACGAGTGGGGTGAGCTGTTGATCCGAGGTTGGAACAATGCCGGATGGATGGCACAACCCGCCGTGCTGGGCGACCGGATCGCACCGCTGATCGGTGCGCCCGCTGGGTCTGTGATGGTCGGCGACACCCTGACGATCCGTGTCTATCAGGCGCTATCCGCGGCACTGGAATTGGTTCCTGACCGCCGCGTGATCCTGTCCGACAGCGGCAATTTCCCGACGGATTTGTATATGGCGCAGGGGCTGATCGGGACGCTGGGTGAGGACTATGAATTGCGGGTCGTTGCACCGGAAGAGGTCAGCGACGCGCTGGATGAAACCATCGCCGTCCTGATGCTGACCGAGGTGGATTACGCCACCTCCCGCCTGCATGACATGGCAGCGCTGACGGCCAAGGCGCATGCGGTGGGGGCGGTGACGGTCTGGGACCTCGCCCATTCCGCCGGGGCGATCCCGATTGATCTGACCCGGGCAGGAGCCGATTTCGCCGTCGGCTGCACCTATAAATACCTGAACGGCGGGCCGGGTGCCCCCGCGTTTATCTATGTTCGTCCGGACTTGCAGGACCGCGTGCGCCCTGCGTTAAGCGGCTGGCTAGGCCACGCCAAACCCTTTGCATTCGACCAAGAATACACTCCCGCCGAGGGCATCGCCCGCATGCGCATCGGCACCCCGTCGGTGCTGGGCATGGCTGCACTGGAAACCGCGCTGGACGTTTGGGAAGGCGTATCGCTGGACGATGTCCGAGAGGCCTCCCGAACCCTGTCAGAACTGTTCATATCCGAGGTCGAAGCCCGCTGCCCCGACCTGACCCTAGCCAGCCCCCGAAACCCCGCGCAACGCGGCGCCCACATAGCCCTCCGCCACCCCGAAGGCTACGCCATCATGCAAGCCCTGATCGCTGAGGGCATCATAGGCGACTTCCGCGCCCCCGACGTGATGCGGTTCGGCTTCGCGCCGCTGTATTTGGGCGAAGAGGATGTGATGCGGGCGGTGGAAGTGTTGGAACGCGTGATGCGGGATGGGCTGTGGGATCGGGAGGCGTTTCGGGTGAAGGCGACGGTTACTTAGGTTGCGGTTTTTGCCGAACAACCATGTGATTACCTTCGCCACGTTTCAATTCGTAACGTCCGGTTTTTTGTAGCAATTCCGAGAGTTTAGGGCTGCCATATGTGCGGGGATCAAAGTCGGGATTGGCCTGTGTAATAAATTGCCCCAATTGCCCCAACGTATACCATTCCTGATCGCTGCCAATCTTGTTCATTGCCGCGTTTATTAACGGAATGGCCTTTGATGGCGGCTCCTTTCTAGGCCCAGCGGAAGCACTTTTGGTCACCTTCGCGGGCTTGTCATCGCCATTAGCTGCTATCAGGTTCTCGGCATAAATGAACCGCTTACAGGCCATGCGAAACGCCTCGGGTGTTTTCTTCTCGCCGATGCCATAAACGTCCAACCCTTGCTCGCGAATACGCGCCGCCAGCATTGTGAAGTCGCTGTCGGATGACACCAGAACAAACCCGTCAAACAGGCCGGAATGTAGGAAATCCATCGCCGAAATTACCAATCCGATATCCGATGCGTTCTTGCCTTTTGTGTTGGAAAATTGCTGATCCGCAACCATACCGAGCTTGGCAACTTTCTCCGACCAGGCTTTCAAATGTCCCGAACTCCAGTCGCCGTAGATACGCCGCACGGATGCCTCGCCGAGGCCTGAGATCTCGTCGAAAATGACTTCGGCATAACTCGCCGGAACATTGTCCGCGTCGATCAAAACACACAGACGAGGGGCGCGTTGCTCCGCCATCAATACTCCACCACCGCCCGAATACTTTTGCCTTCATGCATCAAATCAAACCCTTTGTTGATGTCCTCCAGCCCCATCGTGTGGGTGATCATCGGGTCGATCTCGATCTTGCCGTCCATGTACCAGTCGACGATTTTGGGAACATCCGTGCGGCCCCTCGCGCCGCCAAATGCCGTCCCGCGCCAGCTGCGGCCGGTGACTAATTGGAAAGGCCGGGTTGAGATTTCGGCGCCGGCGGGGGCGACGCCGATGATGATGGATTCGCCCCAGCCTTTGTGGGCGGATTCCAGGGCGGTTCGCATCACGCCGACATTGCCGGTGGCGTCGAAGGTGTAGTCGGCGCCGCCTTTGGTGAGGGCCACTAGGTACGCCACAAGATCACCGTCGACCTCCGACGGGTTGACGAAATCGGTCATGCCGAAACGGGTGGCCATTTCGACTTTGCCGGGGTTGAGATCGACGCCGACGATCTGGTCGGCACCTGCCAAACGTAGCCCTTGGATCACGTTCAGCCCGATGCCGCCGAGGCCAAAGACGATGGCGCGGGAGCCGATCTCGACCTTGGCCGTATTGATCACCGCACCGATGCCGGTGGTGACGCCGCAACCGATGTAGCAGACCTTGTCAAACGGGGCATCCTCGCGGATTTTTGCCAGCGCGATTTCAGGGACAACCGTGTGGTTCGCAAAGGTTGAGGTGCCCATGTAATGGAGGATCGGATCACCGTCTAAGGTACTGAATCTACTGGTTCCGTCGGGCATCAGGCCCTGTCCCTGCGTGGAGCGGATCGACTGGCAGAGGTTGGTTTTCGGGTTCAGACAATACTCGCACTCGCGGCATTCCGGCGTGTAAAGCGGGATCACGTGATCGCCTGGTTTGAGGGTGGTCACACCGGCCCCGACCTCCAGCACAACACCGGCCCCTTCGTGGCCCAAAATGGCGGGGAACAGCCCCTCAGGATCGGCGCCAGAGAGGGTGAATTCGTCGGTGTGACAAATGCCCGTCGCCTTGATTTCAACGAGGACTTCACCGGCCCGCGGCCCCTCCAGATTGACGTCCATAATCTCTAGCGGTTTGCCGGCTTGAACGGCAACAGCGGCGCGAGTTCGCATGTGTAATCCTCCCAAAAAATGCTTTTCGGGAAGGGTGCAGAATTTGGCTGAGGGGCGCAAGAATTAAATTGCGCCCGGCCAGCGTTAACCCTTTTTGGGGCGTGAAAAACTGTAGTGCAAACGTATGCCAACTGTATGCCAAACGTAGGCCGATTGTATTGCAAACATATGCGAAGTGTGTGCCAAATGTCGTGCAATTGGATGTACAGGTGTTTTGGGGTGCAAAGGTTAATTTTTGAGGGAAATCGTTGGACGGGAAGTTGTTGTGAGAGGGTGGTTTATTTGGCTGGGCATGAAATTCGGATACGCGGGACAAACCTGCAGTTAAGCTGCTATCTAAAGAGGCCCGCTTCCGGTCCAAACTGGACACTAGAACCAATGCTAAATGTCTCCTAATAGCTCTCAATAATGCTCTGTCCAGCGCGACAAATCGGCAGCAACGAATTAAAAATCTTCATCTCTCCATTCTTCATCCAGCGCGCCTGGGGGTGGGAGGTGACCGTAGAATGCCTGACGGTGTAGGTGGATATTGATCCGCGCGGAATACATTTTGGGCATTGTGTCAATTGCAAAGGCCTGCCCAGCTGCGGTCCCTTCAATGAGTTGCTCTCCCCAGACACCTAGGTTTCCTGCCCAATAGCCGCTGTCGAGTATCCGCTGCGCCGCAACTTGGAATGATACCTCATCGGTGTTGTCCCGGGCGATGACCCATGAGGTATCTGCTGGATAGTCGATACGGTTCTTGGGCGGGCTGGCATGGCCATAGCTCCGGGGCTTTGTGGTGCCCCAGTCGCCGTAGATAATCCTCGGGTGATTTGTCGCCTGCTGTACTTGGGCAAGGAGATCACGGTTGGAAAAACCGCAAACATCGGTCCCATCAAAGGGGGTGAAGTCTTTGGGAAACGAAGTGCATGAGATGACAATCGGAACTTCCGGCGGGATCGCTCCGAAGAAGCTGTTGGTGTAACCGCTTGCAAGGGCTGCAACTAGGAGCGGTTCTGACACCCAGCCAAACTCGAACACTACGGCATAATCGTTTGCGCCCTCTGCTGCCAATTCTGCCACAAGTGTAGGCATCCATTGCGGAATACCGGACCCTATCCCTTCGGCAAGGTTCATTCGTAGACAGAAGGTCCGGTCATGCTCCCGGGCCCAAGCGATCTGTTCCTGTACGCTTTCAATGGTGCGCTCTGCCATGAGCAGGCAGGGATTGGCATTCGGATACTCCGATAGAAGTTCCCACCACGCCTCAAGGTCCGCCGGTTTCGCGGCTAGTCGAGCCCAGAGCTCCTTTGCCTCGTTGGGCTTGTCGTTAATTCGGTAGTACGTATCCACGTCAATGAAGTATGGGCGTGATGAGTATGAATCCTCAAATTTATCCAACGCACGGGACAATGGCGATGTAGCGAGCCAAGGGGCCAGCAGCACAAGCGGGGTTAGCCGATCCTTTGTCGTTCCCGGCAGCTCTTTCAAACCGCTCAATTCTGCGGGGCGGATGCCCAATGTTACCAGATATTCTTGAACATCCATCGCTCGCCCCGCCTCCTCAGACCATCTGCAACTTGATTTCCATCGCAGCCGTGGAGACACCAAATCGACGAGCAAGGTCTTCAATCACTTCACTAGTCATCGGCCCCGAATAATCTGCAGTTGCCTTTGCCAACTGAGCAGACGGAATTACTAGGTCGGACGCAAGCCGATTTGCTTCGTATTCGATGTTGGCCGGTTGGCCGGAGCGAAGTAGAACATTTTCTGACCAACCGCCCTCGTCTATAATCCGATTTTTGTGCAGTAAAAAGTGCGCCATTTCGTGGGCCAGCGTAAATCGCTGGCGGCGCTTCGCTTCATGGCGATTAATGCGGATCACAAACTCCCCGTTCTCTTGGCCGATTTGCCCAGAGGTGCCACGTGGCAGCGTAGACAACAGGACCTTGACCCCCAGACAATTCGCTATTGCACCCAACTTGACCGGATATTCAGAAAGAAACGGGTCAATCTCCTCTCGCACCCCGGACTCGAGGTTCAGGTATTCCTCGGAAGGCGACTTGACCTCCCAGTCGATTGAAGCTGTCATACTTTGCATATCTCCGTCCATTTTTTCCTCCCGATTTTTTATTACTCTTGATCACCACCTTCGACAACGTCCTGTGGGTCCATAACCGGCCCCCCCGCGTTAATTCGTTCGATTACTCTTCCAACTGCGGCATCCAAAGCACCGGTTCTTACGAGTGCTGTAAGAATTTCGTCTCTATGCACATCGTCAGCAAGCACTACCTGCAAACCGAGTGGCAAAATTTCGCGGACCTTCTTGTCTACTTTCGGATCAAGGTCAGTATTCATGGTCTCAGTAATCTTAGAAGCGGCCGCCGTTTTTGCCTCGCTCGCTGCTTCCTCTTTGATCTCACGCAGCGTCTTGAACGCGACAAGACCAATGACCAGTGCACCAACTGTCACTGTAAGACCAACGGCTCCGAGGAACATTGTCGCGACAGTAAGCAATAGATCAACGTAGTCTGCTCTGGTCGGATCAATGTGTGTCGCCCGTCCGCTTTCTGATAGGCCCCACCCGAACCAAAGCACAATGGCAGCAACGGCAGAAAATCCGCCGATGATCGCCCCAAGTATCGTCGCGCTAACTTTGCCCAATGCTTACCTCCCGTTCGCTTGTGCAGGAACATTACGCGAACATACCAGTGGGAACTGTACCCTGTCCAGTTACTCAGTGCAATCCGCAGCGAATGGCCGCTTCCTGCCCTAGTTACTGAATTGCAGGAAAGACATACTGTTCTGTATTGGCACTAACCAGACATTAGCTAGTAGCTTTTAGCGAAGTCTACGATGTAACTAGCGCTTTGCACCCTCTCAGGATCGAGTGCTGCCCGCGCGCTTTGCACTTCCTCGCCTAACCATTCCGATGTGGTGAAAACGCGCTTTGGCGCATCCATTTGGTGATATTGTTGACCAGAAAACTGTCGCCGATCAGGTTAATCCTGTCGGCGGAGATTTCGGATTCCAGTCGTGACAATCCGATCCATGCTGACGTCAGCGCCTTGAGGTCCGAGGTCACGAACAGGTCGACGTCGAAGCCCGGGTCGCTCCAGCAGATGTCGGTCTCGGACCCCGGTTTGGAGGTCAGCCAGTAGTTTTTCTGACCCGTGTCCAGCTCGGGAAAAATGAACTGGATCGTGGTGCGTTTTTCGGCGGGCAAGACCCGCGTGTCGACCTTGCGTTTGATGTTCCACATCAGCAGACGCGCGTCGAGATTTTCGAGCGTGACCTCGGACTCCACATTGCGGTGGGCCCATTGGCCAAGGGCGAAGATGATGGGCAACAGCTCCTCCCCCTTGGGGGCGATGCGGTAGTCGTTATTGCCGGTTTTGGGGTTGGTGGTGCGGGTGATCAGCTCGCGCCCCTCCATCTCCTTGAGGCGTTTGGACAGCAGGGTCGGGGACATGGCGGGGACGCCGCGTCGGATCTCGTTAAAGCGAGTGGAGCCGGAGGACATCTCGCACATGATCAGCAGGGTCCAGCGGGGTTCGATAATCTCGCAGGCCATCGCGACGGGGCAGAATTGTTTGTAGCTTGATTGAGTCATCGGACCCTCCATCGCGATCACTATGGGAGGGATTCGGATTTCGATCCAGTACAGAAACAATACCGGAGGTGATCCAAGATCTACACTGGGGCTGGCGGCGGGTCGGCGCGATGGTGAAGGCATCAAGACTTATAGGAGAGAGACGATGCCACTTATTGATATTAACGTGATCGAAGGCGTGTTCACGCCGGAACAAAAGGCTGACCTGATTACGGGTGTGACCGATGCGGTGGTTGCCGTTGAGGGGGAGAACCTGCGCGGTGTGACGTGGGTTCGGGTGCTGGAAGTAAAAAGCGGGGACTGGGCGATTGGCGGTCAGGCGCTGACCGCCGGGGCGGTGCAGGAAATGGCGGCGGAGTAGCGTCGTTTTGGGGCTGGCGCGGGGGTCTGCGTCGGCCCTTTAGTCCTCGACCTTGCCGCGAAGGGCCTTGATCTGGCCGCGTTGTTTCTTTGCCTCGATCCGGCGGCGTTTACTGGCCAGCGTCGGGCGGGTTTTGATGCGTTTTTTGGGGCGGATGAGGGCCTTTTGGATCAGGTCGATCAGCTTGGCCTCGGCCTCCTCGCGGTTGCGGGCTTGGGTGCGGTGTTTTTCTGCGGTGATGATCAGCGCCCCGTCCTTGGTCCAGCGGCGTCCGGCCAGACGTTTAAGGCGGGATTTGACGTCGGGGGCGAGGTGCGGGGAGCGGGCGGCCTCGAACCGCAATTCCACGGCGGTGGAGACCTTGTTCACGTTCTGCCCACCGGGGCCGGAGGAGCGAATGAAGCTCTCGGTCAGTTCCCAGTCCTCGATGGTGATGGCATCACTTATGCGGATCATTATGTGTCGTTTCCCCGGATAGACTTCCTTAAAGATCGAAATGCGGCGCTTCGGCAACAGTTTGTTGGAATTGATATTAAATAGATTGCATTAATATACCTTCCTACTAGGTTCCCACCAACGGGTAAGGTGAATTTTCAAAAATTCAGGACAATCTGTCCTGTCAAAAAGGAGCGAGAACATGAAATACTTGGCAATTGGCATCGCCGCTGCCGCGATCGCTGGAACAACTGCGCATGCGCAGATGAGTTTTTCCGGCGGTACTGTTGGCGTCTATTATGGTGGTTTTACGGACGAAGACGCTGACTTGTATGGAGTTGATGGCAGCTTCGTTTTTGCAGTTTCGCCGGGGTTTGATACGCAATTAGACGTCGGATACGGCGGGTTGAGCTTTTCGAGCGGTACTTATGATAGCGCGTATATCGGCGTTCATGGAATATACAATTTCGCAAGCGCAGGCCGCGCGGGTGCTTTTTATGAATACGGCGACCTGTACGGCGAAGTTAATATGTCGGCATACGGTGTCGAGTATCAGTATACCAGCGGCGCATTTTATGGAGAAATCCAATTGGGCGGGTTTATCTTGAGCGATGGTGGCGCCACCCAAGATTACACCTTCGCTTATGGTGAAGCAGGATACGATTTCGGCACAATCGATCTGAGCCTGAATGTGTTTTCAATATTCTTTGAAGGTGACAGCCTGACCAACACCAACCTTCGTGCCGGGTACGAAACACCGTATAATGGGATCGAATTGTACGCGGAATATGGTTTCCTGTCCTATTCGTATTCATCGGAAACCTATGATCATTGGAGCATTGGGATCGAAATTCCGTTCGGCGGAAACCCAGACACGTTTAACGCCCCGCTGAGAAGCGCTCTCAACGGTGTGCTGCTGTAAAAAGCTTACAAAATTGCATTAGAGGCCGCCTGAGAATGGGCGGCCTTTTTTTTATATAGTTGTTGAAACTTGAACAGCTATATTGACGTGGAATCTCGTGATCTGACGGAAGCGGTGGTGTAGAAACCATGTAATGTTGCCCATTGATTGCGGCATTGCACCCAGGACGTCTAATCGTTAATACAGATTCAACAAAAAACCATACCTACCGGGAGATCACTATGTCCAAATCCAAACCGCCATTTACACTTGCCGGGATCGACCATGTCGTGTTCATCGTTGATGACATGGCCAAGGCTGTCAGCTGGTACGAGGACGTGCTGGGCGCTGTGATCGGGTATACCTACCCAGCCCTCGGCATGGAACAGTTATGGATAGGGACGGAGCTGATCGTGCTTTGGGATATCACCAATCCTGGGGCTAAAGATGCGATCCCGCCGGTCAAGGGTGGGCGGAATGTGGATCATGTTTGTATCGCGCTTAGCCCCTTCAAAAAGGAAGACATGCGCGCGCATCTGGCCGCCCATGGTGTCGAGATCGAACGCGAGGCGTTTCATGGCGGGGCGCGGGGGATGGGGAACTCTTTCTACGTCCGGGATCCGTTCGGCAATAAGCTGGAGCTGAAGGGGCCGGCGGTCTATCCCGACGGGACGGTCAGCGGGGTGGAAGTCTGGCAAGGCGAATAGCAAGGGTGCGAATCCCTTAAAAACATGCTTCTCTACCTCCTTCAAACAACGATGGGGGTTTATTATGAGAGTACTATCAGTATTTCTGGCCACGATATTGGCCGCAACCGGTGCGCAGGCACAGATGAGCCTGTTGGATGGAAGCATATCTTTTGCGTGGGGCATGGACGACGAAGGTCCGGTCAATCAGCGGAACAAGGAATTTGCCGCTGATTTGACCTTTGGAATTACTCCGGCAATTGACGTGGAAGTTAATCTGGGCCTTCTGGGAATTGATGATGACGGAGGTTTCGGCAACGGACCCTCTTATGCGTCGATCCACGGGATCTATAATTTCGGATCAGCCGGACGTGCGGGATTGCTTTATGAAGAAGTGTGGTCGCATTCGAATTACGGCTACAAAATCTATAGCGCGGAATATCAGTATCGTTGGAATGACCTTCTGCTGGAGGTACAGGGCGGTATGATCGATTCCTATTTTTCCAACGTTATCTATGATTCCAATAACTTCCTGAATTTGGGCGTCGCCTATGACTTCGGGAGTATTAATCTTGGCGTTGATCACTTCACGATATTCTGGCCGGGGTCCACATATGCCTATATGACGACGCTTCACGCAGGGTACGATATTGGCAACTCCGGGTTTGAGCTGTTTGCGGAAGCAAATCGAGAATACTATTCGGACAGCCCGAACGAGATAAATACCTGGCTGATTGGTGCCAAATATAACTTTGGTGCCGGTTCCCGTGATGCATTCGGCAGTGTGGCGCATGAATATATCAAGCGGATCGCATCGCCATAAGGCAAAAGGGGGCGCTTCTTATGCAGGGGCGCCCCAGACTTGATTTTGGAACTGATAAAAGCAAGCGAATTGCGCGGTTGCGTTCCGGCCTACTGGCGGGTCCGGATGATCGTCACCACAAAGATCAGCATCGATGCCAGTGTCAGGAATGATCCGACTATCGCCAGTGCCGGGTTTTCGTAGAGGAGCGCGATGACAATACCTGGGATCATCGTGACCAATCCCGAAAATGCGACAATGAAATGGATCTTGGCAAGTCGCCCTTCGGCGGCGCTCGGCACCGTATGGTAGAACAGTCCGAAAATTCCCATTGTGACCCAACCCACCAGATTGAGGTGAGCGTGCGCGCCCGCCAAGGTGTGATCGTGCGTGGCGGACATGACGATGCCCCAGATCATGCCAAGGGTGACGGCGAGGGCGGCGGTCAGAAAGAACCATAATGCGACGTTTTTCATACTCTATCCTTTGTTACATGCCCGGTGGCGAACCGGTTACGGGACGATGATGAAGCAAGAAAATGTATTTGTGAAATAGATATTTAATATTATACGTATTATTCGTATGAATTTATTGAATTTCGACCTAAACCTCCTGCGGATCCTTGATGCCTTGTTGCAGGAGAAATCGACCATCAAGGCGGGCGAGCGGGTCGGGCTGTCACAGCCAGCTGTATCGGCTGCGCTGGGGCGATTGCGGTCGGCGCTGGGCGACCCGTTATTTGTGCGTCAAGGACAGGCGCTTGTCGCGACAGATTTTGCGCTGGGGCTGGAATTACCGGTCAGGCGTATTCTTGACGATATCACCGAAACGCTGAGCGATCCGACAGGGTTCGACCCCAGCCGCTCAACTCAGAATTATATTCTGTCGGGGACGGATTACTTTTCTGAAATGCTGATGCCGGAATTGGCGCAGAGGGTAGGTGCGGATGGACTGAACATGACCTTTCAGCTGCTTGACAGTGATGATGATCAGATTGTTAGAGACATCGAAACCGGCAAGGTCGATTTGGCCTTCGTGCGTGGCATCGATACGCCGAACTGGATCGAGCGGCAGCGGGCGTTTCGCAGTCAATTCGCAGCAATTGCCGCGCGCGGCAATCCGGTGCTGGCAAAGGCGGGGATTGCCGAGGGGGATTTGATCCCGCTCGACCTATATTGTGAGATGCGACACGCCTATTTTTCACCGCTTGGGGATAGGTTCGGGCTTGCGGATGCGGAGCTGGCGACACTTGGGCACAAACGGCATATCGCGATGACGTTGCCCGGGTTTACGGGGGTGATGTCGGTCGTGGCCGGGTCCGATTTGATCGCGACGGTTCCTGACCGTTTAGTCGAACGGCTGGCACCACGGCTGAATCTGGGGGTCTATCGTCTGCCGCTGACGCAGATGTCGGCTGAGATTGATCTGATTTGGCACAAACGTGCGACGCGAAATCCGGCGCATGGGTGGCTGCGCGACACAGTGTTGGATATTCTTGAAGCGCAATCCGATACAAGGTGATCCGCCAGCAGAAAGGGGCGCCCCTTAACAGGAGCGCCCCAGACTTGGTTTTGGAGGTGGCCAAAGCGGGAAATTTCCGCATCGCCCGGTGTCGATAAAGAGGGGCTGCCCCCTAGATTTTCACCTCACGAATAACCTTAACCATCTGCTCCAATTTCCCAATAGACATTGGCACCTCCTTTCTGATTGTTTCCGATACCCGAATCATTGCACCGAATTTCCCGCGACGCAAAGAAAAATTTTTATGACAGGCGCAAAAATCAGATAGGTGTGATCAGAAATTCATCATATGGCGCGAAATGAGTCACGTTGCAGCGACAGTGCGAAACCGGCTGACCAAGAGGCGGAACGGGACCAGAGCCAGAAGCGCCAGCGCCAGCTTTACAAGGAAATCTGCAGTGCCGAGGCTGACCCATAAGGGGGCCATAGGACCGACGCCCAGAAGGGGCACTCCCTCGTTCGCCCAGCTTACGTCGTTGGCGGGTTCCAAGAATGACAGGCGGGAGGAGAAAGCGATGCTGAAAAATATCGCCGTATCCAGTGCTGATCCTATGAGGGACGACACCAGCGGCGCGCGCCACCATTTGCCCGCGCGCAGGCGGTCGAAGATGGCCACATCGATCAGCTGTGCAATCAGGAAAGCGGTGCCCGAGCCGATGGCGGCCCGGAGTGTGACCAGGGGACCGAATTGGCCCGTGATCTGTGTGCCGATGAAGGAACAGATGATTCCGGTGACAAAACCGGCAAAGATTACTTTGCGAGCCGTGGTGGCACCGTAGAGGCGGTTCATCAGGTCGGTCACAAGGAATGCGAAAGGATAGGTGAATGCGCCCCAGGTGAGCCAGTCACCCAGCAGGAATTGAACAAGAATGTTGGAGGCCACAACGATGGCGGCCATGGCGATTACGCCGGTAATGAGTCCTCGGGTCATGAGTTTTCCGTTTTTTAGAAGGTTGCGGAGACTTCGAAGGCGGCGCTATACGCCCCGGCTTTTGCTGATGCAAGAGGCAATCTGCCGATTGGATGGGCACTTCGAAGTGCAAAATGCAAATAATTTGGTAAAATCTACTGACCTACTCTTGACGTTTGGAAAGCTTTCCATAACCCATATGTCGCGAACTGCGAATATTCACGGTTTCGCACAAGTTGTAGGGACAAATACCGCCATAAAAGGTTAGTGGACAATGTTTAACCATATCAGGGGTGTAGTGTATCTCGTCGTCGCGGCAATGTTTGCCATTCCTATCAATGCTCAGACGGTCAATCTGAAAAGCCTCGATGGCAACACCTCGCTTAGCGGGGAGTTGATCGAGTTTGACGGGCAGACCTATACGATCCGCACAATCGTCGGAACGCTGGATGTGGATGCGCTTCAGGTGAGTTGTGAAGGGCCGGGTTGCCCGGACATCACCGAAGAATCTTCCGCACTGACGATTGCCGGGTCTTCGACTGTTGTGAACCGAATGATCGAAGAGTTGCTATTCGATTTCGGCGCCGCAGTTGGTGGCGGCGCTATGCAGAATATCGCGGCGAGCGGGGAGTCCAGTGTGACGCTGGAAAATGAGCTCGGCACGGCATTGGCCGAGGTCGCACTGGCCCCGGTTGGGTCCCAGGCAGGGATCGAACAACTGATAAGTGGAGACGCCATGATGGCGATCTCTTCCCGCCCAGCGGATGGCGGCGAAATCTCCGCGGCGGCAACGGCTGGTGTTGGTGACCTCACGTCGGGTGAGAACCAGAAGATTATCGCGCTTGACGGGTTGGTCATCGTAACGGCCCGCAACAATCCGATCCGGACATTGGCCGAAGAAGACCTGGCACGCATCTTTGCCGGACAGATTATCAACTGGGCGCAGATTGGTGGTCCGGATGCGCCAATTAACTTATATGTAAGGAATTCTGACAGCGGCACTGCTGAGGTTTTTGACCAGTTGGTGATGGCACCGGCCCGGGCGCAGATCAGCTCGCGTGCAACGATCCTGTCCTCGGATGCCGAGGTTTCGGCGATGGTGGCAAATGACCCGCTGGGGATCGGCGTCACCGGATTTGCGGATCTCGGCGCTGCCAAGGCGGTGAATATTCGCGGTGTTTGCGGCATTCAGGTTCCGCCAACAGTCTTCACGATCAAGACAGAGGAATACCCGCTGACGCGACGCGTCTACGCCTATGTTCCTAACAATGCGCCGACCATCATGGACCGGTTCGTTCAACATCTGGATACGCCCGGCGCACAGGCTGCGGTTGCGGCTGCCGGGTATGTCGATCTCGGCGTTTCGTATCAGTCGAATGACGAACAGGGATTGCGGTATCTGTCGGCGATCATGCCCACGGACGTAGATGTGAATTTGCCCCAGTTGCGGCGGATGACGGGTGATCTTCTGGGTTCGGACCGCATGTCGATCACCTTCCGGTTCGCACTGGGATCCTCGCAGTTGGATGCGCGGGCGAAGGCGGACATTGTGCGGCTGGCAAACACGCTGGCCTTGTCGGAGTTGCAGAATAAAGAAATCCTGCTGATCGGTTTCACCGATTCCATCGGATCGGCGTCGGTGAATTATTCGCTGAGTGAAAACCGTGCCAACGAAGTGTTGCAGGCACTCTATGCCGCTGCACCGGAAGGGAGCCTCGACGATGTCAGTATTCAGGCCTTTGGCTATGGAGAAATTTCGCCGCTAAGTTGCAACGAGACGGATAATGGTCGCCAGATCAACCGTCGTGTTGAAGTGTGGATTCGTGATGTCGTTTCAAAAAGCGAGTGACCGCAAAATGCCACAATCAGATGCAACAAAGCATATCGTTGGGAGGTTACACGGTATGAAAGTCTTGGTCGCGATATTGTTGGGGCTGGGTGTCGTGTCAGCGGCACCAAGCCAGGCGCAGGATGCGGTAAGTGCCGCGATTGACGCCTGGCTGGCCGGGGACGAGGTGAACAGCTTGGCCACCCTATCCGATGCAGCGAAAGCCGGGGACACGGATGCACAGCTTTTGCTGGGCCAGATTGACCGCGATACCGTTCCGGGTGGATTTTCCGATTATCTGGTCAGCCTTGATGATGACCAGCGTGCGGTTTTGTTACGCTCGGCAGAGCAGGGCGAGGATGTAAACTGGCTTCTGGTGCTGTCGGACCCGTCACTCAAAGCGCTGGGCGAGGCTGTGTTCGGCTACAAGGTCGGGCGCGACCCCATCGGCAATGCGCTGGCATTGCAGCAGACGGGGGAAACCGTGGCAGCGGAATTCGTATTGTGGAATACCGTCAATAATGGACGCTTTGATCTGGTCAATTCCATGCCGGCCGAGAATTACGGCCTGTCGGATGCGGGATTCCTGAAATGGATCGGTGCCTATGTTGCCGACCCGAACAAAAGCCTGACCATCAGCCGGATCATCCGTGACGAAAGCCCTGCCAAAGTGCCCGGTCTGCTGGCGCTCAAACGGCTAGCGCGGGTGCTGAGCCTGAACCAGTATTTTGCCGACGAAGTTAATGACTTCCTGTTGGTGATGCTGGGCCGGGGCTATGACCTGCCTGAAGATGCGAACCTGATTCAGATCACGCAGAATATCCGGGAGATCGCGGCAGTGGATGATCCGCTGAGCATTGTCACGCGGTTCTGTGACAGCTGTCAGGATGGTGAGGTCGATTACAACTGTATCATTCAAGCGCTGGAAATCGTGAACGGCTACAAGACGCTGCTTTCAATCCGTACGCCGGTGGAAAACGTGATCCCGGCGGATGCGTATTTTGCCGCCGAACGTCCGGTGTCGACATTCGAACAGCTGGTGAAGTCACGGGCGCGCTATTACCCGCGGACCATCCGGTCGCAATGTCTGGCGGAGGTGCTGTCGGAGTGAGCCGGTAGGGCTTGGCCTGGAGAGTGCGTGTGTGTCACGCACCATTGGTCATCGCCGCAGCGGGTCCAACCTATTTGATTTTGGCTGCCACAGCCTCCAGCGCCATGATGTAGCCGACCGTTCCGAACCCCGCGATCACCGCGTCTGACGCGGGGCCGACATATGACGTGTGGCGGAATTTTTCGCGGGTGTGCGGGTTGGAGATGTGGAGTTCGATCTTATACCCGGCAAAGGCCCTGAGCGCGTCGTGGATCGCGACGGACGTGTGCGTATAGGCGCCCGCGTTGAGGATGATCGCGGCAGCGGTTTCGCGGGCTTCCTGTATCCAGGTGACCAGATCGCCCTCGTAGTTCGACTGGCGGCATTCGACGTTGAAACCCAGTTTCAGCCCATGTTTGCGACAGGTGTTTTCGATGTCGGTCAGGGTCTCATAGCCGTAAATCTCCGGCTCGCGTTTGCCGAGCAGGTTGAGGTTCGGGCCGTTTAGCAGAAAGATTGTATCTGACATTTACGCCCCCAGATTTTCAGCGATGGCTTTGATCGCCAGCACGTAGCCAAGATCGCCAAGGCCGCAAATGATACCGGTGGTGACCGCGGATTCCCGGTCCGAGTGGGGCACGTGCTTGGCGGCGTAGATGTTGGTCAGGTGAACCTCGGTCAAGGGCACGGCGCTTTTGGTCATGGCATCGACGGCGCGACGATACAGGCCGGAACTGGCGGTGATATCAGCGGCCGGATTGAAGATAATCGCGTCAGCATTCGGGGATGTCATCCGCGCGAACAGTTTATCGAGCTTGTCGGATTGCACCCACTCGATTTCCGCCCCCGCGTCCTTGGCCGAGGTGGTGATATCGTCAGATGGCGTCGCCGGAAGGCCGGGGCCGTTGAGGATCAGGATTTTGACCATGGGGCGAATATAGTCCGGTCTGACGTAAAGGGAAGGGGTTACGCGGCGTACTGGATGGTGACGTCGGTGGGGGCCTGAAGGATGGCGCGGATCGGGGCGTCTTCCCATGGGCCGTCTTTTTGGGCTTGCGTCAGGGCTTCCAGTTTTTCCTGTCCGGTGATCAGGATGTGGATATGGCTGGATTTGCGCAGCACAGGGGCCGTCAGGGTCAGGCGGGGTTCTGGTGCACCGGGCGCGCGCATCGGCAGGAGGGTGAGGTTGGAGTTATTGTCCAAGCCTTCGGCCAGACGATCCGCGCCGGGGAACAGGCTGGCGGTGTGCATGTCCGCACCCATGCCAAGCACGCAGACGTCAAGCGGCAGCGCTGCCTTGATGTCGGTTACAAGGTCGTCGAGGACATCTTCGGGCGCGTCGGCTTCCTTGTAAAACGGGACCATCGTTGCGGCGGTGGCCATGTTTTGCAGCAAGGTGCCGCGCAGCAGGCGGGTGTTGGAGCGGTCCGACGTTTCAGGGACAAACCGTTCGTCGGTCAGCATCACCTTGACCTTTGACCAATCCAGATCAGCGTTTGATAACGCCGTCAGAAACGGCCCAGGCGTTGTGCCACCGGGCACGGCGAGGGTGGCTTTACCTTTTGTGGCTAACACCTCCGCCAATTGGGTGGCGACGCGCTCGGCAAGGGCAGTCATCAGGGTTTCACGGGAGTCATATTCATTGAAAATCGGCATATTTCCGGTCCGTCAGTCAGGTTTCGCGTCACCTTAGCCAACAGTAACATTTTCGTCACCCGAAGATTGGAATTGATATAAATCATTTTCACATTCAGAATATGTGATATGTACTCCTCAGTTATTTCCAAAGGAGAGAACCATGGAAAAGAACGAAGGCAATGTGGATCGCGTGATCCGGATCGTGGCCGGGCTGGCGCTGATCGCTTATGCGCTGTTTATGCCGAGTGCACCCTTGGCGATGTTCGCCTGGATCGGGGTGATCCCGCTGGTGACCGGTCTGATCGGCTGGTGCCCGTTATACCGGATTTTCGGCTTCAGCACCTGCCCGATGAAAAACTGACCGGCGAAGAGCCGCCAGATCGCAGGACTTTGTTAATGTGACGCAGCGCCCCCTCTTGTATCGGGGGGCGCTTGCTGTATTCACTGCCGACGGGAAAACAGACCGAGGCAGATTTTGACATTCTGGGGGCGTTTCTTACGGGCGATATTCCGGCTGCAACGCGCGGCCTATCGGCACTGGAAAATCAGCGCGATGGTGATCCTGCCGCTGGTGGCGCTGGTCGGGGCGATGTCGCAGAATATCCGCAACTCCAACGACACGATGCTGTTTTTCAGCGCTGACAATATCCATCGGCAAAAGGTCGAGGCATTGCAGGCGGATTTCGGGGCGGCGCGTACAACGCTGATCGTTATTGATGCGCATGATCCGGCGCGGTTGATGGACCTGCTGGCCGCAGAGCGGGAGCTGACGCGGCTGGTGCAGGAGGGTGAGTTTCCGATTTCGAACCTCACCAATCTGGGGTCGCTGTCGGCGAGTCTGCCGGCGATTGGCTACCCGCCAGACTATACAATGCTTGAAGATGTGCCGCTGATCCTCGATGATTTCCCGGCGATCACGCGTCTTTATTTCAATGCGGATCGGTCGGCGACGGCGATTTACCTGTCGATTGACAATGCCGATCAGACGGATGAGGCCCTGACGGAAGCCTTCGCCGAACAGGCGGCGCTGATTGATCATATGCGGGCGGAATATCCGGATTTTGACATTGCTTACACCGGCAATATCGCCGTGTCCGAGGCGCTGCGCGAGAGCTTCGAATGGGACGAAAAATACCTGTATCCGGCGACGGCTTTGGTCAATCTGATTGTGTTGCTGCTGGCTTTCTCCAATTTTCGCGTGGCGGTGTCGGTTCTGGTGGTGGCGTTTGGCTCGGTCATCATGACCCAAGGGATCGCGGGGTGGAGCGGGTATCTGTTTGCGTCGGGATCGTCCTCGGCCTTTCCGATTGTGCTGACGCTGACGGTCGCGAGCCTGATCCATGTGATCCATTATATGGGCAAGCGGATCCGGATGCTGCCGTTTCAGAAGGCGGAGTCGGTGGTTCTGGCGAGTTTTCGCAAGCTGACCGTGCCGGTGGTGCTGACGCATCTGACGACGGCGGTCGGGTTCCTGTCACTGAATTTCGCGGATGCGCCGGCGTTCAAGGCGATGGGCAATCTAGTGGCGATCGGGCTGGTATTCTCGTTACTGCTGACGCTGCTTGCAGCTCCGGTGCTGCTGCGCTGGCCGGTGGGAAAGTTGTTCATCGGGGACGAAAAGGTGCGGGCACTGTCGCATGGGTTTGCGCGGCTGTGGCGGGATCGACCCTATATCAGTGCGGGACTGGTGGCATTGGCGTCTGTGGTGGCAGTGGCCGGGTTGCCGCGGCTGATCTTTGATGACCAGATGACCAACAACTTTGATCCGGATCACGAGATGCGGATCAATCTCGACCAGATCGACGATGCGATGGGCTGGTCTCATGCCGTTGATATGGTGGTGAATTTCGAGGGTGAGGCGATGTTCGATCCGGCGGAATTCGCGCGGGTTGAGATGTTGCTGAATGACGTGACGGGGCTGGCGAATGTGGTGTCGACGATCTCGCCCATGTTGACGATCCGGGAATGTCTGGCCGGGCGGACACCGCCCTTTGACGGGCCAATGGCCGAGGTGCCGCCGAAATATCTGAACTTTTGTATTCGTTCCATGGTGCAGCCGGGGGACGCGCCTGTCGCGGGGTTCTTTAACCGCGATTTCACCAAGCTAAAGGTCAATCTGCTGCTGCCCCGCGTATCGGCGCTGGGTGTTCGCAAGATCAGTGAATCGGTCGAAGGGTTCGCCCGGGCTGAAGGGTTCGGCGATGGGCAGGTGCAGGTGACGGGCGTCCCGGTGATGAGCGCCTATCTGTCGGCGATCAATACGCAACATATGTTGGTGGGCACGGCGCTGGCGATGTTTGTGGTGTCGATCATGATCGGGTTTTTCCTCAAAAGCTGGCGGCTGGCCGTGCTGTCGATCCTGCCGAATTTCCTGCCCGCCATGTCGGCGCTGGGCATCTGGGTCTGGTTCAATACCGAGGTCGGAATGGCCGCATCGATCATTGCGGCGGTGACGTTTGGGATTGTGGTAGATGACACGATCCACATCCTTTATGCGTTGGCACGCGGCAAGAATGTGCGGGATCGCCAAGGGATACGGCGGGTGCTGGGGACAGTGACGCCGGGGGTTCTGACGACGACGGCGGCGTTGGGATTTGGATTTGCATTTTTGATGCTGAGCGGATTCGAAGTGAACCGGCAGTTGGGGTTCCTGACCAGTATCACGATCTTTGTCGCGTTCCTGTTCGATATCTTTGTGCTGCCGACGCTGTACCTATGGCTGGGGCGGTCAAAGCCAGTCGCGCAGGATCGGGATTAGGGGGATGTCGGCGGGCGGCATCGGGTAATCGCGGAGCTGATTGGGGCGGACCCATTTGAGGGTTTGCCCTTCGTTTGGCGTTGGTGTGCCACCCCATTTCCGGCAAGCGAAAAGCGGCATCAGCAGGTGGAAATCATTGTAGGTATGGCTGGCGAAGGTGAGGGGGGCGAGGCAGGACTGCCATGTCTCGATCCCCAATTCTTCGTGGAGTTCGCGGATCAGTGCGGCCTCAGGCGTTTCGCCCGGTTCGACCTTGCCACCCGGGAATTCCCAGAGGCCCGCCATGGATTTCCCCTCGGGCCGCTGGGCCAGCAAAACGCGCCCGTCGGCGTCGATCAGGGCGACGGCGGACACGAGGATGGTTTTCATGAGCGATAGTCGGCGTTTATCGTGATATATCCGTGGGTTAGATCACAGGTCCAGACGGTGGCTTCGGCGTCACCAACCCCCACATCGGCGGTGATTTTCAGGTCCTGCGCCTTCATATAGGCGGCGCCCTGTTCCTCGCGATAGTCGGGGGAGACCCAGCCTTGATCGGCCACCAGAATGTCGCCGAACCAAATCGACAATTTATCGCGGTCGGCGGCCTCGCCGGATTTGCCGACGGCCATGACGACGCGACCCCAATTCGGGTCCTCACCAGCGATGGCGGTTTTGACGAGAGGGGAGTTGGCGATCGACAGGCCGATGCGTTTTGCGGCGGCTTCGGACTCGGCCCCTTTGACGGTGATTTCAACGAATTTGGTTGCGCCCTCGCCGTCGCGCACAACTTGGTGGGCGAGGTCCAGCATGACGCTGTTGAGCGCCTCGGCAAACACGGTGGCGCGGGGATCGTCGAGCGAGGTGATCTCGTCCATCGCGGCGCGGCCTGTGGCGGCGATCACCAGCGAGTCCGATGTGGACGTGTCGCTATCCACCGTGATGCAATTGAACGTGGTGTCCGTGGTGCGCGAGGTCAGGGCCTGCAACACGGGCTGCGCGATTTTCGCGTCCGTAAAGATATAGACCAGCATCGTCGCCATGTCGGGCGCGATCATGCCTGAGCCTTTGGCGAATCCAGCGACTTTGACGGGCGCGCCAAGATCACATTCCGCCACCGCCCCCTTCGGGAACGTGTCGGTGGTCATGATTGCACGGGCGGCATATTCGCCTTTGGCCGCGTCCAGTCCGGCGTGCAGTTCCGCCAGCTTAGCGGTGATCCGGTCAAAGGGCAGCGGTTCGCCGATGACTCCGGTCGAGGCCGGGAAGACATTGCGGGGGTGAATGCCCATTTCGGCCGCAACTCCGTCGGCCTTCGCTTGCACAGCCTTTTGGCCATTCGATCCGGTGAAGGCGTTGGAATTGCCGGAATTCACAAGGATTGCAAATTTACCTGGCTGCGGCCCCAGCGCCAGATTTTCCTGACACCACAGAACCGGCGCCGAGCGGGTTTTGGAGCGGGTGAAGGCGCCGGCGATGCTGGCCCCTTCACAAATCTCGGCCAGCATCACATCAAGACGGCCTTTATAGCGCACGCCTGCCTCGACGGCGGCGAACCGCACGCCGTCGATGATTGGCAGGTCCGGAAACCCGCCAGCCGGGGCTAAGGGAGAAACCGGGATATTGGCCATATAGTGTTAGTCCCCGATCAGGTCGAAATCTTTCATCGCGGCCGGATCGACGTCGTCCACGAACATTTCGATCGCCGCATCGGTACGGAGAGCCTCGATAGCTGCGGTGATGCGATCCTGCTGGAGCATCTGTGCAAGCTCGCCTTTGACCTCTTCCAAAGCCGGGGGCTCAGTGGTGCGCTGATCGTTCAGGATGATCACGTGCCAGCCGAATTGCGTCTGGATCGGGCCGGAGATCGCGCCGACTTCCAATTCGGTTACGGCGTTTTCAAATTCGGCAACCATCTGACCAAGGCCAAACCAGCCGAGCTCTCCGCCATTGGGACCGGACGGTCCAATGGATTTTTCCATCGCGAGAGCCGCAAAATCCGCGCCGCCCTCGAGTTCAGTGACAAGCGCCTGCGCCTCTTCCTCTGTTTCGACAAGGATATGGCTGGCGTTATATTCCGGCTGGCCTTCGAATTCTGCGAAAGCATCGTCATAGGCGGCCTGGAATTCCGCGTCTGTGGGTTCGTCACCTAGGGCCTGCTGGATCCCGGCACCGGCGCGCAAAGCGCGGAGTTCGTTATCCATGGCGAATTTGATCTCGTTCGGCTCTTCGGTGATGGAAGCGCTTAACAGCTCCTGCTCGATCAACTGGTCGAGGATGGCTTCGAACAGGATATCATCGGGGGCGGACAAATATTGTTCCGGCAGTTCCAAGCGCAGCAGAATCACGTGGCCCATGGTGATATCCACACCGTTCACGGTCGCCAGCACGGTCGAGGCATCGACATCGGTTCGATATTCCGGTGTTTCCATGGCCATTTCTTCGGTGGCCTCTTCGGCCTCCTGCGCGATGGCGGTGAATGATGTCAGGGAGACGGCGGCAGCCGCGATTGCGGCGGTTAGGTAACGCATTAATTCGCTCCGTTTGCGGGTGTGGTTGTCACACCTTTGAAGTATTCCACCCCACTGTTGTGTGAGGTGGCGTTGACACTCTACTGCCTGCCGCTTATTTCAAACCCCGACCCTCCGGGTGCAGCAGACCTTGGGTTCCCCGTTTACGCGTTTGAACCCGGTGAAACAAGCACCCATCTCGTCGGACTGACGAAGCTGTGAGGTGTAGGAATTTTTCTGCCTTCGGGTAACTGTAGAGAAAGTGACATTATGCTGGGCTTAGGGAATGTCGCCAAAAAAGTTTTTGGCACGCCGAATGACCGCAAAATCAAAGCGACCCAACCCATCGTGGACAAAATCAACGCGCTGGAACCTGAGTTTCAGGCGCTGAGTGACGAGGGGATACTCGAAAAAACCCAGTCGTTGAAAAGCCGGTTTGCTGAGGGTGAATCCCTAGATGACCTGCTGCCCGAAGCATTCGCCAATGCGCGCGAAGCATCAGTCCGGGCGCTCGGCCTCAGACCGTTCGATGTGCAGCTGATGGGCGGTGTATTTCTGCATGAGGGTAACATTTCGGAAATGAAAACCGGTGAAGGTAAGACGCTGATGGCGACCCTGCCGGTATATCTGAATGCGCTGACAGGTCGCGGCGTCCATGTTGTGACGGTGAACGAATATCTGGCCGCGCGTGATGCGGAATGGATGGGCAAGGTTTACGACCAGCTTGGCATCACTTGGGGAGCAAGTGTCTCTGGTATGGATGAGGCAACCAAGCGCGACATTTACAGTCGTGACGTGGTTTACACCACCAACAGCGAACTGGGTTTTGATTATCTACGTGACAATATGAAGGCCAGTCTGGACCAGATGGTGCAGCGCGACCATTACTTTGCGATCGTGGACGAGGTGGACTCGATCCTAATCGACGAGGCACGGACACCGCTGGTGATTTCCGGCCCGACCGAGGATCGCTCCGACCTTTATACAAGCATCGATAAGCTGATCCCGGACCTCACAGAAGAGCATTATGAGCTGGACGAAAAGACCCGGCAGGTCACCCTGACGGACGAGGGTAACGATTTTCTGGAGGAGAAGCTGCGCGAAGTTGAGCTGCTGCCAGAAGATCAGTCGATGTATGACCCTGAATCCGTGACGCTGGTGCATCACATCAGTCAGGGCTTGCTGGCGCACAAGATGTTCGTTCGCGACAAGGATTATATCGTCCGCAACGGTCAGGTTGTCCTGATTGATGAATTCACCGGGCGCATGATGGATGGCCGCCGTTTGTCCAACGGATTGCATCAGGCACTGGAGGCAAAAGAAGGCGCAGCCATCCAGCCGGAGAATGTGACGCTGGCGTCTGTGACTTACCAGAATTATTTCCGCCTTTACGAAAAGCTGGCCGGGATGACCGGCACTGCCCAAACCGAAGCGGAAGAATTTGGCGACATTTATAATCTTGGGGTTGTCGAGGTTCCGACCAACCTGCCAATTGCACGAATCGATGAAAACGACCGTGTCTATCGGTCGGCCGCAGAGAAATATCGCGCGATTGTAGAAGAAATCGCCGAGGCACATAAAAACGGTCAGCCAACATTGGTGGGGACAACATCGATCGAGAAATCCGAAGCGCTGTCTTCGATGCTGAAGCAGGCGAAGATCAAACATAACGTTCTGAACGCACGGTATCACGAACAGGAAGCCGAGATTATTGCCATGGCCGGTGTGCCCGGCGCGGTGACGATTGCCACCAATATGGCCGGTCGCGGGACGGATATTCAGCTTGGCGGGAATTTCGACAGCGAACTGGTCAAGGAACTGGAAGCTGCCGGAGAAGGCGCCGATCCGATTGCCATTCGCTCAAAGCTGGAAAAACAGATTGCCGACGCGAAACAGAAAGCGCTGGACGCCGGTGGCCTGTTCGTGCTGGGCACCGAACGCCATGAAAGCCGCCGGATCGACAATCAGCTGCGTGGTCGTTCAGGCCGGCAGGGCGATCCGGGTCGGACGGTATTCTTCCTGTCGCTAGAGGATGACCTGATGCGGATCTTCGGGCATGACAAGCTCGATGGGATGCTCAGCCGCCTCGGCCTGAAAGATGGCGAGGCGATTGTGCACCCCTGGGTCAACAAGGCGCTGGAACGTGCCCAGACCAAAGTTGAGGCCCGCAATTTCGACATCCGCAAAACCTTGCTGAAATTCGACGATGTGATGAACGAACAGCGGAAGATGATCTTCGGCCAGCGTCGCGAAGTGATGGAAGGTCAGGATATTGCAGAGACGGTGCAGGAAATGCGCCATGACGTGGTTGACGATCTGATCGGGCAGTTTATTCCGCCCAAATCCTATCCGGAACAATGGGATACCGAAGGGCTGGCCAACAAGGTGAAAGAGGTGTTCGGGCTCGACCTACCGGTTCAGGCTTGGGCAGATGAAGAGGGCGTGGACGAAGAAATCCTGTCCGAACGGCTATATAATGAATCCGACAAGCTGATTGCCCAGAAGGTTGCACAATATGGGGCCGATGCTATCCGCCAAGCTGAAAAACAAGTGCTGTTGCAGGTAATCGACCGCAGTTGGCGCGAGCATCTGCTAACCATGGAAAACCTGCGAAGCGTGATTGGGTTGAGGGGATACGCCCAGCGTGATCCACTGAACGAATACAAGTCCGAGGCCTTTACCCTGTTCGAACGGTTGCTGGACGACCTTCGTCTGACCACCACGCAGCAACTGGCACATGTCCGGATCATGACAGCAGAAGAACAGCGCGAAATGATTGCGCGTATGCAGGCCGTGCAAGCGCAACAGGCGCTTGCGGCGGGGGGCGTTGAACCGGCGGAACCGAAACCCGCAGCCGCGACCGACTTGCGTGCAGGTGTTGATCCGAAAGATCCTGCAACCTGGGGGAAATCCGGCCGCAACGATCCTTGTCCCTGTGGTTCCGGGAAGAAATACAAACATTGCCACGGACGAGTCTGATTAACGTTGCGGCAGCGCGGAGTTATCCACAACGTTGGGGATGGATTTGATTCGGAACAGGATTCCAATGGGTTGCCTGTGATTCCTCATGTCAGATCAATTTGTAACGATTTTGACGACATAGTGAGGTCACAGATTAACCCTTGGCTTGCCGCTTTTGTGCCATATATGGGGAATAAATGCTCTGACGTTGGTAAATGTTGCGCAGTGTTGCAGTTTTCACGCACTGGTGAGGGGTGATGTCAATTTTCATGTGCAAAATCAGATGCATTCATCTAGTGTTGGAGTAAGTTGTTAGGTAATATCGCGTTCAACTGTATCGGTTGACAGGCAAAGGGTAGTAGTCGTGTTTAAAGACGATCGCTTCATGACATTAGCTACGGGACTAGTTCTCGCCATTGTGGTTGGCACAATGGCGCAGAAGAGCGATTTGATCATGTCCTTCTTTGGAGCGGAGTCTGCGAAGTCCACGACCGAGGATAGTTTCACTGTTCGTGCCGGACGCGATCAGACCCTGGATGTACAGGCAAACGACACACTGAAAGGCGAACTGGTTATTGTTGATCTGCCTTCCTGTGGTGAACTGACATCTACAAGCGGATCGCAATTCAATTTCACCCAAAGCGAAGCCTGCCTCGGCAAAGTTGAATTCAGCTATTGCGTTGAGGATGAGGAGGGTGAATGTGCGCCCAGCCTTGTCGCCCTGACAGTTGTTAACGACGCGCTGGAATCCCAGATCGCAGCAAATGAAGCTGCCGAAACTGCGGATCGTCGCGAAATTGATCCTAATCTGGGATTTGTCAGTGACTCGCCTGTGCCGGTTGCTTCGAATACGAACAACACTGGTGTCAACACCATCAATACCGGAACGGTGACAGAAGAGCCTCAGGAACCGGAGACAGTGGCGACGAACACGACAGACGCCACAGATGATCGTTTCACACCCAATCAGATTGTCCTGCAGGATGATTCCACAGATGTAGAGGTGGTTGGATTTGGCGCAGGACGTGCGCCGACGCTGTTTGCCCCGTCCATGGAAGAACTCGTCCAGCCTCAGGATACCGTGGATATCCTGCGCCGTTCTGTTGCAGCAATCGCGCCGGTGGATTCCAATGTCGATCAGGGTCTCTCAACCCAGGAAAGCGCAGCTCAGCCGCGTCAGACAAATCTGTCTGCTGGCGATCTGTCCGGAAATGACATTGTGCTGGGCACAGAGCCGGCACCGCAAATTGCGTTTGCCGCCCCGGAACAGCCGCGCCTTGGCCCGGCCCCCGGGATGTTGCAGCCCAGCCAACCGTCGGTCGAAGACACAACTCTGGTCATTGAATATGGCCCGGAAGTTCCATCAGAGACCCCGGACAACATTGAAATCGCTGAAGGCAGCACCGATCCGGAGCCTGTCGATGTTCCGAATGAAATCGACAATCTGGTCGCCGATCTTGATCCCGATGCCGAAGAGCTGTTTGGACAGAACCCTGTCCCGGCCCCCGAAAATGTTGATACGCAAACCGCCGATGCTGGTGATGTCAGCGTAGATTCCGGCGACCCGTCAGACAGTTCAGACATCGTCGTTGAAATGGCCGCGCAGATCCTGCTGCCCGGACCGCAGATAAATGATTCCATCGAACGTGGCGATCAGTCGATCCCGGTTGCCGAGGGTGTGCTGTCCGACAGCACGTTCATCCCTGAAACACAGGATTCGCTGCCTTCGAACCGCGACGAGGTTGATCTGGCGGCGTTGACCCCGGCAACAGACCCGACCAGCCCATCGGTTGGAACGACGGATTCAGCAAATAGCTGCCCGATTGACGTGAATGCGTCCGCACGGCCCGGTGCCTCTATTTCGATGTTCGTATCGTCCCCCTGCCGTCCGGAACAGGTTGTAACCGTTGAACATGCGGGATTGGTCTTTACGGCGATCACGGATGCTCGCGGCACCTACTCCACGTCGATCCCTGCATTTGAATCCAATGCTGTTATCAATGTGTCGTTCGATGATGGCGGCAGCACACAGTCGCGGGTTTTGGTTCGCGATGCGACCGATATCGAACGGATTGCGCTGGTATGGTCTGCCCCGATCGAAATGGACATGCATGCCTTTGAGGCAGGAGCCTCCGAAAATTCAGTTGGCCATGTCTGGGTCGGCAATCCGCGCCGGTATCGTGATACGTTGACCGGTGGCGGTGGGTATCTTGAGACATTTGGTGACGTCAGAATTCTTGGCGGCACATTCGCGGAAGTATACAGCCTGCCAACCAACCGTATGCGCGCAGAATCTGTCGTGCGGATGGACTTGCGGATTTCGGATGCCTCCGGCAATTGCGGTGAAGCTGTGATTCTGCGCACGGTTCGTAATCAGGATGACGGGACAGCCCAGAAGCGCGAATTTAATCTGCAGCTGCCGAATTGTGACAGCGGAAATCTCGCCGGTCTGGTTCTGGAGAATTTCGTCGATCCGATCCGCGTCGCCAATCGCTGATCTGACGCTCAAATTAACCCTTCAGATTTAAAACTCAGATCGGTTTCTTTGCCGATGATGATATGATCGTGAAGCGTGATGTTCAGCGCTTCCACCGCCATCTGAATTTTCTGCGTCATCGAGATATCCGCCTGCGAGGGCGTTGGATCCCCCGAAGGGTGATTATGTACGAGAATGAGCGCGGAGGCGTTGAGCTCAAGCGCCCGTTTTGCCACTTCTCGTGGGTAAACGGGAACATGATCAACGGTGCCTTTGGCCTGTTCCTCGTCAGCGATGAGGATGTTTTTGCGATCCAGAAACAGGATACGAAACTGTTCCGTTTCGCGGTGCGCCATCGTTGTTTTGCAGTAATCCATCAGCGCCGCCCAGCTGCTAATGGCGTTGGTGCCGAGCACCTTTGCCTGACCGAGTCGATGTGCGGCGGCTTCGACGATCTTCAACTCCTGTACCACCGCGCTTCCAACGCCCTGGACTTCGGTCAGGCGGGCAGTGGGGGCTGAAATCACGCGGTTGAAATCCCCAAAACGATCCAGCAAACGCTTCGCCAGCGGCTTCACGTCCTGACGCGGGATAGCGCGGAACAGGATGAGTTCCAGCATCTCGTAATCCGCAAGCGCGCCACCGCCCGCCGACATGAACCGATCACGCAGACGCGCACGGTGATTATGATAATGCGGTTTTTCAGTTTTGGGTTTGGGCGCAGGTTTCACTGCTGGTTCCGGCAGTGCGAAATCAGCGAACAGGTTGTGATGAGGGGCCTCAGCGAAACCGGGTTTGGACTCGTTACTCATGAGGGGACAGTCGCCCCAACATGGTTAAAACCGGGTTAAGCTGAATAGGTCGGATGAAATTTGCCTGTGGGCGAGAGGGTAAAAATCTCGCACCCATCCTCGGTTACACCGATGGAGTGTTCGAACTGCGCCGAGAGCGACTTGTCGCGCGTCACAGCCGTCCAGTTATCGGCCAGCACCTTAGTATCGGGTTTGCCGAGATTGATCATTGGTTCGATCGTGAAGAACATGCCCGGTTCCAGAACCGGCCCCGTCCCCCATCGACCGTAATGCAATACGTTTGGCGGTGCATGAAAAACACGCCCCAGCCCGTGACCGCAGAAATCGCGGACGACTGACATGCGGTGCCCTTCAGCATAGCGTTGGATCGCCGCGCCTATGTCACCGAACGTGTTGCCGGGTTTGACCTGCTCAATCCCTTTCATCAGGGCGTCGTGGGTCACCTGGATCAACCGTTCCGCCTTTCGGCTGGGCTTTCCGGCGACATACATGCGGCTCGTATCCCCGAACCAGCCATCAAGGATCACGGTGACGTCGATATTCAGAATATCGCCATCTTTCACCACCTTATCACCCGGAATACCGTGACAAACCACGTGGTTTAGCGAAATACAGGAGGCATGTTGATAGCCCTTATATCCTACGGTCGCCGACACAGCGCCGTTCGCTTCGACAAAGCGGTGAATGTGGTCGTTCAGCTCCAACGTGGTGACACCCGGTTGCACATGCTCCGCAATCATGTCGAGTGTTTCCGCCGCCAGTTTGCCAGCGGCATGCATACCTGCGAAATCCGCCTTTTCGTAAAGGCGAATGCCGTCTTTGGTCAGTCGACTGGGTGTCAGTCCTTCCACGGGAGATTCCTTCTGGTTTGGTGATTTATTACCGATTTGGGCGCGCGGACGCAAACCCTTCCCATCAGAAATGGGAGCAGATAGGGTCAGCGTCAAGATTTACAGGAGTCACAAATGCCCAATCCAACCGCCGCAATGCTGGTTATCGGCGATGAAATCCTGTCGGGGCGCACGCAGGATACCAACACGAACCATCTGGCCACAAAGCTGACCGAAATTGGGGTGGCCTTGCGAGAGGTTCGCGTTGTTGGGGACGAGGCGGAGGAGATAATCGATGCGGTGAATGCGTTGCGCGCGAAATATGATTATGTCGTCACCAGTGGCGGGATCGGGCCGACGCATGATGATATCACGGCAGACGCTATTGCGGCGGCCTTTGGGGTCGGGATTGATGTGCGCGAGGACGCGCGGGCGATCCTTGCGACCAATTACAAAAACCCCGAGGTCGAGCTGAACGAGATGCGCCTGCGAATGGCCCGCATTCCGGACGGCGCAACACTGATCGATAATCCCGTATCAAAAGCGCCGGGGTTCAAGATCGGGAATGTCCATGTGATGGCCGGAGTGCCGAGTGTCTTTCATGCCATGGTCGATAGCATGTTGCCGACGCTGGTCGGAGGACAACCGTTACTATCGCTCAGCGTGCCATTTGATATGCCCGAAGGGAATATCGCGGCGCCATTAGCGGAAATGGCCAAAGCGAAACCGGATCTGTCCTTTGGGTCCTATCCGTTTGTGAGGGATGGACGGTTTGGGACCAATATCGTGGTGCGCGGGTTTGATCAGGCAGCGCTTGATGCTGCGGCGGCAGAGCTGGAAGCGCTGCGGGCGCGTATTACATCCGGTTAAAGAAATCGATATCTTCGATCGTCAGCAGTCCCGACAGGATCAAGGCAGTCAAAGGGGCCCAGATCAGAGTGGTGATCACGGTCACCCAGATCAGTTTGCGTCCCATCCGCAGGTTGGCGGGCGCAGATTCCGGGGTGCCGGGTACGACGTCATTCTCATCCCCTTGTGTACGCAGTCCAATAGGCAGCGCAATCAACAGGGTCATAAACCAGATGACAGCATATAAAACGATTGCTGAGGTGATCGCCATCAGACTTGCTCCAATTCAATAAGCGTACCGTTGAAATCCTTGGGATGCAGGAACAGGACAGGCTTGTTATGCGCGCCGGTTTTGATATCACCCAGTACCCGTGCGCCGGTAGCTTTCAACTGTGCGGCGGCGGCTTCGATGTCATCAACCTCGTAGCAGATATGATGGATCCCGCCGGACGGGTTTTTGTCGAGGAAGTTCCGGATCGGGCTGTCGATGCCAAGCGGATGCAGCAATTCGATTTTGGTATTGGGGAGGGTGATGAAAATCACAGTGACGCCATGCTCGGGCAGGCTCTGCGGGTCGCCCACATCCGCCCCCAATGCCCCGCGATACAGCGCAGCAGCGGCGTCGAGGTCCGGCACGGCGATGGCAACATGGTTCAGGCGACCAATCATGGCGATTCCTTCAGGGATTTCAGATCGGCGAGGGTATCAACATCTTGCAACTCTGCAACATACCCGATTGTCGCGGGGTAGACGGACGCAATCGTATCTGCCAGCGCGTGCTCAGTTGACCAGCGGACATTTTCGAAAAGTTGTAACGGCAGAGGGTGGGACTGGCGGCGGTGACCGACCAGCCAGTAGCCACCGTCAGGGGCGGGGCCGAAGACGCAGTCTTTGTGGCCAAGAACGCGGAACGCATCTGCAACGAGTGCTGGCGTGATGCCGGGCACATCGCTGCCGATCAGCACCATCGGACCGGATGGGATGGTGGCGAAGGCTCTTGCCATCCGCGCGCCCAGTGTCCCGTCACCCTGCGCGTGGTGCTGGCCTGCCGGCAGGACGCGGCTGGTCAGGGCGGTGTCAGGGCTGACGCAAAGATGGATCACCCAGCGGGGGTCTGTCAGGCGGCGGACGAGTCGGGAAAGCTGGTGGCGATACCACCAGGTTGCTGCGATGGGACCGATATCGCGGGCGAGGCGTGTTTTCACCCATCCCGGGCGGGGCTCTTTCACAAAGATGACCAGCCGCTTAACGATAGGGGGCCCCGATCTCTTTCAGCCAGCTTTCCAGCGCCGGTCGGACGGATTGCAGACCCGAGGCACGGGCGTCATCAATCATGCGTTTGGTTTCCGACAGGCTGACGGATCGGATCAACCGCTTTATCGGCCCGATAGAGGCCGGGCGCATCGACAAGATCCGCAATCCCATAGCGGCGAAAGCGAGGGCCTCGATAGGGCGACCCGCGTCTTCGCCACAAAAGCTGACGGGAGTGTTGAAACGGGCACAGCGGGCGGCGATCTGTTCGATGAAGGACAGATAGCTGACATTCAGCGTGTCATAGCGGCGGCGGACTTTTTCGTTTTCGCGGTCGGCGGCAAAGAAAAACTGTTTCAGATCGTTCCCGCCGATGGAGATGAAATCTGCCATATCGAAAAACTGGTCGGGCGCAAAGGCGAGCGACGGCGTTTCCAGCATTGCCCCGATCTGGATTTGCGTCGGCACCAGATGGCGCAGGGCTTTTTCCTTTTCCAGTTGGTCGTAGAAACGATCTCGGGCCTCGCGGAATTCGTCGAACTGGGCGATCATCGGGAACATGATTTTCAGCGGACGGCCTTTGGCGGCGCGGATCAGCGACTGGAATTGCAGCCGCATGACGCCGGGACGATCCAGACCAAGCCGAATGGCCCGCCAGCCCATGGCAGGGTTCGGTTCGTCGAATTTTTTCATGTAGGGCAGGACCTTGTCCGACCCGATATCCAGCGTGCGGAAGCAAACCGGCAACTCCCCGGCGGCATCCATAACGCGGGCATAGCGTTCCGACAGATCGCCACGGCGCGGGACGGAGCTACGCAGCAGGAATTGCAGTTCAGTACGGTAAAGACCAACCCCTTCGGCCCCGGACCCTGCAAGCGATGGGAGATCGGCCATCAGGCCTGCGTTCATTTCCAACCGGATATTGATTCCATCTGTCGAGGTCGCGGGCAGGTCACGCAGGGCTCCATATTCCTCTGCCGCCTGTGCGCGCATGGCGACTTTTTCGTGAAACGCGGTCGCGACGCTGGTTTCCGGGCGGAGATGGGCGACCCCTTCGTCACCATCGACAAGTATATAGTCGTTATTCAGTGCCTCCCGCGTAATGCGGGCCGCCTGAACGACCAACGGGATCGCCAGCGCGCGGGCAACAATCGCGGCGTGGGAGGAGACCGAGCCTTCCTCCAGCACCACCCCTTTCAGCTTCTTGCCGTAATCCAGCAATTCCGCCGGGCCGATATTGCGCGCGACGAGGATCGCATCCTCGGGGATGTCGGTCGAGCCATTGCCATTTCGCCCGGTCAGGAGGCGCAGCAAACGGTTGGACAGATCATCCAGATCATGCAGGCGTTCGCGCAAATAGGGGTCCTGCACGCGTTCCATCCGGGTTCGTGTGTTGGATTGGTCACGTTCCACCGCAACCTCGGCAGCCAGACCGGAGTCGATGGATTGCTCCATCCGTTCGCGCCAGCCACGGTCATTCGCGAACATTTTATAGGCTTCCAGCACCTCGCGATGTTCACCGCTGGTGGCCAACTGATCGGCGCCGAGCATCCGGTCAATCTCGGCCCGCAGTTCGGTGATGGCACTCGACAGACGCTGTTTTTCAGTTTCGGGGTCATCGGCAACCGGATTGGCGATGACGATATGGGGTTCGTGCAGCAGCACATGCCCCTCGGCGACGCCTTCCTGTGCGGACAGGCCTTGGGCAAAGAAGGTCCGCTGGTGCGGCATGGCCATGGCCTGCTGCCCCTCGGCGGTAAACGCGCCGAGCTCGGTCATCTCAGCGATAACCATCGCGACGACTTCCAGCGCGTAGATTTCGTCTTCGGTATATTCACGAGCGACCTTGTTCTGGACGACCAGAACACCCAGAACCTCGCCGACGCGCTGGATGGGCACACCAACGAAGGAGGAATAAATCTCCTCGCCGGTTTCGGGCATATAGCGGAAACCGGGAGCGTCGGGGGCGTTTTTGGTTTTGAAAGGTTCTGCTTTTTCGGCGATCTGTCCGACCAGACCCTGACCCATTCGCATCCGGGTTTCGTGAACCGATTCCGGGTTCAGACCTTCGGTGGCGCACAGTTCCAGTGTACGTTCATCGCGCCGCAGATAGATCGAGCACACTTCCGCCGCCATCGAATCCGCGATCAGATGGGTGATTTTGTCCAGACGCTCCTGACCCTCGCCTTGTTCGGCAAGGGTATCGCGCAGACGTTTCAGCAGAACGTGGGATTCAACCCCGGTGCGTGCGGACATTATGTCCCCTTACGATGCTTTCTCCAACTCGAACGCATCATGCAGGGATTGGACGGCGAGTTCCATGTATTTTCTGTCGACCAGAACAGAAACTTTGATCTCGGAGGTTGTAATCACCTTGATGTTGATCCCGTCATCCGCCAGAGATTTGAACATTTTCTGTGCGATACCGGCGTGAGACCGCATCCCGATCCCGACGATGGAGACCTTGGCAACGCCAGTGTCGGCATCGAGCGCGTGATAGTTAATCTCTCCCGCTTCTTTCGCTCCTTCGATCGCTTTGGTGGCGCGGGCGACGTCGTCGACGGGGCACGAAAAGGTCATATCCGTGCGCCCTTCTTCCGAGATATTCTGTACAATCATATCGACATTCACCCCGGCTTCGGCCAGTGGGCCAAAGATCGCGGCGGCAACGCCCGGGCGGTCGGCGACCGAGATCAGGGTCATTTTCGCCTCGTCCCGTGAATAGGCGACTCCGGCGACGGCATTCTGTTCCATGATTTCCTCCTCGTCACAGACGAGCGTTCCGGGCTCGTCCGAGAAACTGCTGAGAACCTGCAAACGGACTTTGTAGCGCATCGCCAGCTCGACCGAGCGGGTTTGCAGGACTTTCGCGCCAAGGGAGGCCAGTTCCAGCATCTCCTCATAGGCGATTTTGTCCAATTTGCGGGCTTTGCGCGTGATGCGCGGGTCGGTGGTGTAGATGCCATCGACGTCGGTATATATATCGCAGCGTTCGGCATTGAGCGCAGCGGCGAAGGCAACGGCAGTTGTGTCTGAACCGCCACGACCCAAAGTGGTGATGCGGCCTTCGGGGCTGACACCCTGGAATCCGGCGACTACAGCCACCTGCATCCCGTCGGCAAATTTGGCGTCCAGATTATCGGACGGGATTTCCTCGATCCGCGCGGCGCCGTGGGCGGAGGTCGTTTTGACCGGCACCTGCCAGCCCTGCCAACTGCGCGCCTGAATGCCCATTTCCTGCAGTGTGATGCTGAGGAGGCCAGACGTCACCTGTTCACCCGACGACACCACGGCATCATATTCACGGGCATCATAGAACCCCGGCGTGCTGGCGCCCGGCGAGGACGCGGCGTCACGAACCCAGCCGACAAGTTCGTTGGTCTTGCCTGACATGGCAGACACGATCACGATGACTTCGTAGCCGTTTTCAACCTCGCGCTGAACCCGGTTCGCAACATTACGGATGCGCTCCAGATCCGCGACCGAGGTGCCGCCAAATTTCATGACCAGACGTGGCATACGTTGGATGTCCCTTGCCAATATTCATTGGCGCACCTCTTAGCGCGGGACGCGGGAGGGGGCAAGGTGGCATAAGGCGGGGTTTGCTGTTCCAGATAATCGTCAGATTTGACCGAACCAGTTTGAAAATTCTAACACATTTCCAAATCAGAACGCATCGACACAGCCGACGCATCAGCCTGTCAGTGATTTCAACCCTAGTTGGTTTTGCGTGAACTCCATGGCAGAGGTGTCACAGGGATACCATCTTCGATCAAGGCAACTGCCTCATCTGGTTTTGCTTCCCCATAAATTGCCCGTTCCGGTGCGTCGCCCGCATGGATTTTGCGTGCCTCATTGGCGAATTCTTTGCCGACATTATCCGCATTTTTTTCAATTTCTTTGCGCAGCTCCCGCACCATGTGCTCCGCCGCAGTCGTCGGCGCGCTGAGAGGATGATCGTCAGTTGTGGAAACGCGCGGGGCCATCACGGCTTTCTCGACATCTGTTTCACCACATACCGAACAGGCCACCATTCCGGCAGCTTTCAGCTTGTTGTAATCCGCGCTGGACCCGAACCACGAGTCAAACGCGTGACCATTTGTGCATTTCAGATCATATCGGATCACGGTTATTCCTCCGACTTATAGAGACCTTATATACATATATGTCATATTGATGAATGCAATCTTTGCGCTTGTTTTTCCACTAACGTGGTGGGTAAATCTGAAAAGATTTTGGGAGGCACAGTGAAAGACCGGATTTTATCATTTTTGTATCTGGGTCTGATTGCGGGGCTCGTTGCCGCAATTCTCGCCTACATGAATGAATCCGCCTGGATTGTTTTTGCCTCGGTGCTGTTGCTGGTGCTGGTCTTTGCGTTGATACAAGAAGCGTTGCGTGATCCTGTTGATCATCTTGACCCGGTCATTGATGAAACGACACCCCTGCCGCCCGGTTTCGGGAGGGCACTGTTGGAAGAAATGCCGTTGTCACTGATTGTGATCTCTCCGAAGGGGCGGGTGGTTTATGCGAATAATGCGGCGACCAACCTCCTGCCCTCTTTGGAGACGGGCGACCATTTCGCCAACCTTTTTCGGGCACCTGCGTTTGTTGATGCGGTAAATGCTGCCCTCGAAGACGGGGAAAGCAGCAGCGTGTCGTTTATGACAACAAAAGGCGGTGATCGTTATTTCGAAACCCGCATCGGGCTGGTTCCGGCGGGCAGCGAGTTCGGTGACTTGGCGCACGCAATTGTTGAGGTCGAGGACCGCACCCGCCATCGTCAGGCGGAAAAAATGCGCTCGGATTTCATTGCAAATGCCAGTCATGAACTGCGAACACCGCTGGCATCGATCATGGGCTATATTGAAACGCTGCAAGGTCATGCAAAGAACGATCCGGAGGCCCGGGAGAAGTTTCTCGATATCATGGGAAAGCAGGCGACCCGGATGCAAAGGCTGGTCGATGACCTGATGTCATTGAGCCGAATTGAGGCCAACGCACATATCTCGCCCAAAAACCCGTGTAACCTTTACGAAATTCTGAACGAGACCGTGTCCGCCATGCAGCCTCTGCTGGGTGCAGAAGCGCGACTGAAAAACGAGCTGCCCGACCGGGATGTGAATATCCTTGGCGACAGGGATCAGATCAATCAGGTTTTTATCAACCTGATCGACAACGCAAATAAATATGCAGGTGGCAGCACCATCGAAATTCTGGAGGCAGAGCCTAACTCGCGCTATCCCGGAATGGTTGGGATCTCGGTAAGAGATCAAGGTCCGGGTATAGACAAAGAGCATCTCAGTCGCCTGACCGAACGTTTCTATCGAGTGAGCACAACGCAAAGCCGAAACAAAGGCGGCACCGGGCTGGGGCTGGCTATCGTAAAACATATCATTAATCGTCACCAGGGGGCCTTGCAGATCGAGTCGGCGCCGGGAAAAGGCAGCACATTTTACCGTATGGCTGCCACTGCAAAAAGCAGAAAGCGATTATAAATCAGTTGCTTAAAGCGTCATCAAACTGTCATCAAACTGCAATAGAAGTGCGAACAACCACGCCTAAGGTGCCGCCGATCCGGTTGCACAAGGCGATCGGACAGTTTGAAATCTAGACGGAGTTTACCCGTGAAACTTTCCCAAATTCTGACGGCAACCGCCCTCGTATCGCTTGTAGCGGGCGTCGCGACCGCGCGTGATCAGATCCGCATCGTCGGGTCGTCCACCGTGTTTCCCTTCTCGACCGCCGTGGCCGAGCAGTTCGGCAACACAACTGATTTCCAGACTCCGGTTGTTGAATCCACTGGTTCTGGTGGCGGTTTGAAATTGTTCTGCGCCGGTGTTGGCGAAGAGCATCCGGATATCACCAACGCGTCCCGTCGCATGAAGAAATCCGAGTTCGAAACCTGCCAGGCAAACGGTGTGACTGACATCGTGGAATCGGTTGTCGGCTATGACGGTATCGTTGTTGCCAACGCCATCTCCGGTCCGTCCTTCAGTCTGACGCGCGAGCAGCTGGTGATTGCACTGGCCGAAAACGGTCCGAAGCCGACCATGTGGAACGAGGTTGATCCCTCGCTGCCCGCGATCAAAATCGAAGTTCTGGGACCGCCGCCGTCATCCGGTACGCGCGATGCGTTCGAGGAGCTGGTGATGGAAGAAGGCTGCGAAGGCGCAGGTATCGACTGTGAAGAAGTCTCCATCCGTGAAGATGGCGTATGGGTTGATGCAGGTGAGAATGACAACCTGATCGTATCCAAGCTCGAAGCAAACCCGAATGCGTTGGGCGTATTTGGTTTCTCGTTCCTCGACCAGAACTCCGACGCAATCAAAGGTGCTGAAGTGGACGGTGTTGAGCCGACCTTCGATAATATCGCTGACGGCGACTATCCGGTTTCGCGCTCGCTGTATTATTACATCAAGGTTGCGCATGTTGGTGTGATCCCGGGGATCGCAGAATATGCGGCTGAGTTTTCGTCAGAGGATGCAGCTGGCGAAGATGGTTATCTGTCCGACAAGGGCCTGATCCCGCTGCCGGAAGATATGTTCGAAGAGAACGCGGCACGTGTGAACAACCTGACTGTAATGACCGGTTCCGAGTGGGATTGATCTGACCAGACTATGCGGAGGGCTGACTCAGCCCTCCGTTTCATTTACGGAATATAGTTATGCTCACTCTGACTGCCTTGTTGATCTTCGCCCTTGCGATCGGATTTTCCATCCTCGCGCGGGGCCGTGCACTTCAGGTGAGCAACGGTAAGCTGGCATCGCTGCATTCCCGCCCAGCCTATCATGGGCTCTATTCGTTTTTATGGGTGCTGATTGTCGGGATTCTGGCGCTGGTCATCATTTCCGTCGGCTGGCGGTTTTGGCTGGAATCCAGTTTGCTGTCAGATATTCGCGCTGCCCTGCCAGACGCCCCGGCAATTGAACATGACCTTATACTGAATGATGCCAAGGCAACCGCAGAAGGATCGCTTGCGTCGAGGACAGGTGAGGTCCGTTCACTGATTGCCGAGAAATTTGCCGCTGGCAACACTGTACGCCTGTGGGCCTCGGTTTTGATATCCCTTGGGGCGGCTTTTGGGGTCGGATTCCTGACGATTTCCAAGATTTCGCCGGACTGGCGTGCGCGCAACAGGTCCGAGCGCATGATTCAAGTGATCCTGTGGGTTAGCGCCACGATCGCCATCCTGACCACTGTCGGGATCGTGCTATCGCTGATTTTCGAAACGCTCAGCTTCTTCAGTTCCATTGGCTGGCGGGTAGACAAATTCCTGTTCGGCACCCGTTGGAGCCCCCTATCAGGCGTGCAGGCCGGGGTGATCGACGGTGACAAGGTCGGCGCGCTGCCGCTGTTCACCGGGACATTGCTGATAACCTTTATCGCCATGCTGGTGGCAGTGCCGATTGGCCTGTTCGCGGCCGTTTACCTGTCGGACTTTGCTGGCCCGCGCACGCGGGCATGGGCAAAGCCGACGCTGGAAATCCTCGCCGGTATTCCGACTGTGGTCTATGGGTTCTTTGCTGCCATTACCGTGGCCCCATTCATCCGCGGTGCCGGTGAAGCGATAGGCCTGTCGGTTGCCTCGGAAAGTGCGCTGGCTGCGGGGGTTGTGATGGGGATCATGATCATCCCGTTCATTTCCTCGCTGTCTGATGACGTCATTAACGCGGTGCCGCAATCGTTGCGCGATGGGTCCTATGGGCTGGGCGCGACCAAGGCGGAAACGATCCGTCAGGTGGTGTTGCCTGCCGCGCTGCCGGGGATTGTGTCAGCAGTGCTGCTGGGCGTGTCCCGCGCGGTTGGGGAAACAATGATCGTGGTGATGGCTGCCGGACAAGGCGCGAATTTCACCGCCAACCCGCTGGAGGCTGTCACTACTGTTACCGTGCAGATCGTCATGCTGATTACGGGGGATACCGAAGCCTCAACCGCAGCAGGTCCTGCATTCACCCTGGGCTTTACGCTGTTCTGCGTGACACTGGTTCTGAACATGGTCGCGCTAAGCGTCGTGCGCAGATATCGCGAAATGTATGATTAGGGGGGCGGTGACATGGTATCGATGACAGAAATCTCGAAAATGCACGGCTCGGAAGCCTCAGCCAAACGGTTGCGCAAGCGCAAGGCCGCTCAGATGCGGCTGCAGGCTTATGGCATGTTAGCGATCCTGCTGGCAGTTCTGGCGCTGATCGCGCTGCTTTGGTCGGTGTTTACCAAGGCTTCGCTGGCAGTGACGGAAACCTATGTGCATCTGCCGGTGACAATCACGCAAGCAGATGTTGATCCGGATGCTACTGGCGACCCGGATGTGATCCGCCGGGGCGAGTTCGATGATGTCACCAAGGACGCGATCTTGGGGCATTTTGACTATTTTAGCGGGCGCGATAACCGCAAGATGCTGCGGAACGAGCTGATCTCTGGCGGAGCACAATTCGAGCTGCGTGACATGGTTGTCGCGGATCCCGCGCTGGTCGGGCAGGAGATCGAATATTCCTTCCTCGCATCTGACGTGACGGACCTTTACCTGAAGGGATATTACGGCGATTTGATTGCGCAGCCTGCGAACGGCACGCTGACCTATAGCACCGATGGCGAGGATATCACGCTGACATCCAGCGCCCCCGACTTTGCCGGTATCTTAACGCTGGCACGGGAAACGCTGCTGGCAGATGCTGCCTTTAACCGGGAGCAGGCAGCATTGCAGGAAGCCGGACGCGTGGAATTTGAACGCCGTGCTGAGGTTGCCACTGACGAGGATGAACGCCAGCGCAATACGGAAGAGGCCGCTCGCCGCGAAGCGGAACGTGACCGGCTGACTCTGCTGGCCGATGACATTGAACGTCGTGCCGCCCTGACCACCGGTTCCGAGGAGCTGGACGACGAGAACCTGTCAGCCTTCGTTGTGATCGGCGGAGTCTGGGTAAAACTGACCGAGGTCTCCGACACTACTGCTAGTGGCGAAGTGTTCGGGGTTCTGGCCGAGGCTGAAAATCAAACCGTCAGTGATTGGCAGCTTCTGGAACATGACGTACCGGAATCGCGGCGCAAGGTTAGCGACGCGCAGATCATCGCGGTTGAGCAGTTGAAAGCACAGGACCGGATCGAACGTGTTCTCAACACCCGTTTCTTCACCGCTGGTGACAGTCGTGAACCTGAACTGGCGGGTATCTGGGGGGCAATCGTCGGCAGCTTCTGGACAATGCTTGTGACGATTGGGCTGGCCTTTCCAATCGGCGTGATGGCGGCGATCTATCTGGAAGAATTTGCCAAGAAGAACCTGCTTAATGATTTTATCGAGGTGAATATCAACAACCTCGCCGCGGTACCGTCGATTGTGTTCGGTCTGCTGGGTCTGTCGGTGTTCCTCGGCTTTTTCGGGGTGCCGCGTTCGGCCCCCTTGGCTGGTGGTATTGTGCTGGCGCTGATGACATTGCCGACGATCATTATCGCGTCGCGAGCCGCGATCAAGGCGGTGCCACCGTCGATCCGCGATGCGGCGCTGGGACTTGGGGCCTCGAAACTGCAGACCTCCTTCCATCATGTGTTGCCGCTGGCGATGCCCGGTATTCTGACCGGGACGATCATCGGCATGGCGCAGGCGCTGGGCGAAACCGCGCCGCTGATCATGATCGGGATGGTGGCCTTTATCGTCGATATTCCGGGTGGCATTACCGACAGCGCCTCGGTCCTGCCGGTACAGATTTTCCGCTGGTCGGATTTCCCAGAACAGGCGTTCGAGGCCAAGACCGCCGCCACCATTGTGGTGTTGCTGGGCTTCCTTGTGCTAATGAACGGGTTGGCGGTCTTTTTACGGAAACGGTTTGAACGCCGCTGGTAGCGGTAAGGAGCGGGTATGGATTCCATGACCAATATGCGAATGACAGAAGCGGGTGTAGACGAGGACGTGAAGATCGCGACAAGAAATGTCGACGTTTTCTACGGCGATACGCACGCGATCAAGGATGTGACGGTTGATATCCTCGACAAGACAGTGACGGCCTTTATCGGCCCGTCAGGTTGCGGGAAATCCACCTTCCTGCGCTGCCTGAACCGGATGAATGACACAATCGACGTGTGCCGCGTTACTGGCGATATCCGGCTTGATGGTGAGGATATCTATGCGTCCAAGGTTGATCCGGTGCAGCTGCGCGCGCGTGTGGGCATGGTATTTCAGAAACCAAACCCGTTCCCGAAATCGATCTATGACAATGTCGCCTACGGTCCGAAAATTCATGGTCTGGTCGGGAACCGCCCCGATCTGGATGAGGTGGTCGAGAAATCTTTGCGCCGCGCTGCTATCTGGAACGAGGTTAAGGACCGTCTCGACCAGCCGGGCACCGGCCTGTCGGGTGGTCAGCAACAGCGCCTGTGCATCGCCCGCGCGATTGCCACCGCGCCCGAGGTGTTGCTGATGGATGAACCGGCTTCGGCGCTGGACCCGATTGCCACGGCACAGATCGAAGAATTGATTGACGAGCTGCGCCATGATTATTCCGTGGTGATTGTTACCCATTCCATGCAGCAGGCGGCGCGTGTGTCCCAGAAAACCGCGTTTTTCCATCTGGGGGACATGGTCGAATATAATGACACAAACACAATATTTACCAATCCTGACGACCAACGGACACAGGACTACATCACGGGTCGCTTCGGCTGATCCCATTGAGGTGCAAAGATGAGCGAAAAAAGACATACCGTAAGCGCGTTTGACGATGATTTGCTGAGCGTGCAGGCGAAGATCAGCGAAATGGGCGGCGTGGTCGAAGAACTTCTGGCCGGGGCGCTGAAATCGCTGAAGAAGCGCGACAAGAAACTGGCGCAGGAAGTGATCGCCAAGGACAAGCAGCTGGATGCGATGGAAATCGGTCTGGAGGAACTGTCCACCCAGATCATCGCGCTCCGCCAGCCGATGGCGCAGGATTTGCGGATTCTGCTGTCGGCGATCAAAATTGCCTCGACCCTGGAACGGATCGGGGATCTGGCGAAGAATATCGCACGTCGTTCGATTTATCTGGCGGATGCGAAGCCGATCAAGATTTCCAATTCCATCCTTCAGATGGGCAAAGCGACGCGCCAGCAGCTGTCGCAAATTCTGGATGCGCACGCGCAGCGCAACGCTGATCTGGCTGTAGAGATCTGGAATTCCGACGTGGAACTTGACGAGATGTACACGGCCATCTTCCGCGAAGTTGTCACCTATATGATGGATGACAGCCGGATGATCGGACTGGGCAGCCAGCTGTTGTTTGTGGCCAAGAACCTCGAGCGGATCGGGGATCACACGACGCATATTTCTGAAACGATTTACTATGTGGTGAAGGGTGAACCGCTTGGCGATGATCGCCCCAAAGGGGAGCCGATTAGCCTCGGGTTCGCATCAATCGGCGCGGAAGACTAGGGAAAACGAACATGCCGGCAAAAGTTCTAGTCGTCGAAGACGAAGCTGCCATCAGCCACCTGCTGGACTACAACCTGACCGCCGAAGGGTTCGAGGTAACGGTTGTCGAGGACGGCGATGACGTGCTGTTGTCCGCTGTCGATACTGACCCGGATATCATCCTGCTCGACTGGATGTTGCCAAATGTTTCTGGCATCGAGCTGTGCCGCCAGTTGCGAGCGCGCAATGAAACGCACGCTATCCCCATCGTAATGCTGACCGCACGGGGTGAGGAAGAGGATCGCTTGCGCGGGTTCGACAAAGGTGCGGACGACTACGTTACCAAACCCTTTTCCATGAGCGAGCTGATCGCACGAATGAAGGCTGTGCTGCGCCGGACGAACCCGTCGATAGCCAGCGACGTCGCGACATTCGCTGACATTTCGCTGGATCGCGAAACCATGCGGGTGAAGCGTGGTGACCGCGATATTGTGCTTGGACCAACCGAATTTCGAATGCTGGATGTCCTGTTGCAGCGCCCGGGCCGGGTTTTCAGCCGGGAACAATTGCTGGACCGGGTCTGGGGGCATGACATTTATGTCGAGGCCCGGACCGTGGATGTCCATGTCGGGCGGCTGCGCAAGGCCCTCAATCGAAAGAATGAGAAGGACCCGATCCGGACGGTACGCTCGTCAGGATATGCGCTGGACGAAACCTATACCGGTTGACTTGATCACGGGTATTTTGTCCCTAAGTCAATGAAATGTCAGGTATTCTTGGTCCGCTCTCTATAAACGAAAATAGAGTCAGAGGGATTTTCACGACTGACACCAGCTGACAGCGGGCGCACAAAACTGAGCGCCGCCATTCACCCTGAAGACTCTTAAATCGGTATCAGCGTGCGCGGCGGTCGCGACGGCTGCTCATAGGTTGGAAGGCTACCGAAACGTGGGTCTCGCAATAAGGCTTACCTGCCTGAACCGGATGCCCACAGAACCAGAAATCATCGGTCGCAGGGTCGCCGATCGGCCATTTGCAGGTGCGCTCGGTCAATTGCATCAGGGTCAGTTTCTTTGCCTTCTTTTCGATCTTAGCCACATTAGCCAGCGCCTCAGCACTGACTTCGGAGGCTGACGGCTGCGGCGGCAGCGGTTGACCGGCCGTAATGATCGGGCGCTTGCGCGGGATGTCGCGGGTCGCCGGGGCATCGGTTGTAGGTTTTGCCGCTGGTTTCGCCGCTTCCTTTTTCGCGCGTGGCTTTGCGGCCTCTTTCTTCGGTGTCGCCTTGGTCGATGTTGTGGCCCGGTTGGACAGGCCCAGACGATGCACTTTGCCGATGACCGCATTGCGGGTCACACCGCCCAATTCCTTGGCGATTTGCGAGGCGGATTGCCCCTCGCTCCACATTTTGGTCAGAATGGCTACGCGTTCGTCGGTCCAGGACATGTGTCTCTCCGTTTGTGCAGGGCAACTATTTATAGGGTTTGGTACGCGGTTACAAGGGCAAGACCCGTCAGATTGACTTAGCGACAGCTTTGTTGCAAAGGAATATCACGCCTGTCGGCCCCGGTCGCCGACGGGTGTTTTCTTTTGGATCGACCGGTAAGGAGAATTTGACGTGATTAGCCCCGTATTACCGACATATGCGCGGGCACCGCTTTCGTTTGTGAAAGGTCAGGGCCCTTGGCTGGAGACCGAGACGGGAGAGCGCTATCTGGATTTGGGTGCCGGCATTGCCGTTGCCGCCCTCGGACATGCGCATCCCAAGCTCGTTGCCGCTTTGGAGGACCAGGCACGACGTCTGTGGCACACGTCAAACCTCTATGAAATCCCCAACCAGAACGCGCTGGCCGAGGCGCTGACGGACGCAACCTTCGCCGACACGGTGTTTTTCACCAATTCGGGGACGGAGGCGATGGAATGCGCGGTCAAAATGGCGCGTAAATATTTCAGCCATATTGGTCAGCCTGAAAAGGTCGAAATAATCACCTTCACGGGGGCGTTTCATGGCCGGTCCTCCGCCGGGATTGCAGCCTCGGGCGGGGACAAGATGGTTGGTGGGTTCGGTCCGATCCTGCCCGGCTTTGTCAAAGTGCCTTTTGGTGATTTGGAGGGCGTGAAAACGGCCATCACAGACCAGACCGCGGCCATCCTGATCGAACCGATACAGGGCGAGGGTGGAATCAATGTTGCGCCTGAAGGCTTCCTGAAAGGGCTGCGCGAGCTGTGCGATGCGCATAACCTGCTGTTGATTTTCGATGAAATTCAGTGCGGGATGGGGCGGACCGGCAAGCTGTTCGCGCATGAATGGGTTGGTGTTGAACCGGACATCATGACCGTCGCCAAGGGCATCGGCGGGGGCTTTCCACTGGGGGCCTGTCTGGCCACTGAAGCCGCCGCATCCGGCATGACGCTCGGGACACACGGGTCCACCTATGGTGGCAACCCGTTGGGCTGTGCCGTTGGCAAGGCGGTCATCGACACGATGCTGGAGGAGGGTTTCCTCGATCAGGTCAGCCGCGCCGCCGGGCATTTCCGCCAGGGGCTGGAGGGGCTGGTTGCCGCGCATCCCGACGTCTTCGAAAGCGTGAAAGGCGAGGGGCTGATGCTGGGTCTGAAATGTAAGGCGGTGAACGCCGATGTCGTCAAGGCGGGCTATGACAATCAGGTCATCACAGTTCCCGCAGCCGACAATGTGATCCGCATTCTGCCGCCGCTCAACATCACCCTTGAGGAAATCGACGAGGCGCTGGCGCGGTTGGACAAGGCTGCGGCGCAGCTTGAAAGCCGTGGTTAACTACAGCTTCAGGAAAGCAACACCAGCGGATGCGGATATGCTGCTCCGCTGGCTAACCACGCCTGACGTTCAGGCGTGGTTTGGCCTGCCTGCGGACCGGGATCGGGTTGAAGGCGATATCGCCAATCCGATGTTGGATGTCCGCGTGGTCGAGGCTGACGGCGCCCCCTTTGCATTGGTGCAAGATTATCCGCTGCATCACTGGGATCAGCCACATTTCGCGGACCTGCCTGCCGGCCGCGGGATCGCCTGCTATATCGGCGAACCGGCCTTTTATGGCCACGGCCACGGATCAGCGTTCCTGCGACGACGATGTGAACAGCTTCGGGCGGCTGATGTGCCGCTGATTGCCATCGACCCGGGGGAAGATAACACGCGTGCCGTTGCCGCTTACCTCAAAGCCGGGTTTCAAAATCCACGGGTCAGGACTGACGAAGACGGAAAGACCGTTGTTGTTATGACCTATCAGTAAAGGAGGGCTCAGACATGAGACATTTCCTCGATATTCACAAAACCGACCCCGCCGAGTTGCGGAAAATGATCGATCATGCGCGGGCAATGAAGGCCCGCCGCGTTGGGCTGCCTAAAGGTGCCCCGGACGAGGATCAGCCGCTCGCCAACCACATGGTCGCGCTGATCTTTGAAAAACCCTCGACCCGGACGCGTGTTTCATTTGATGTCGGCGTGCGCCAGATGGGCGGGCAGACACTTGTTCTGTCGGGTGACGACATGCAGATGGGCCATGGCGAGAGCATCGCCGACACCGCCCGCGTCCTGTCGCGCTATGTCGACTTGATCATGATCCGCACGTTCGAGGAAGAGACCCTGCTGGAACTGGCTGAACATGCGACCGTGCCGGTGATCAACGGCCTGACCAACCGCACGCATCCCTGCCAGATCATGGCGGATGTGCTGACGTTCGAGGAGCATAAGGGTCCGATCGCGGGCAAGAAGGTCGTCTGGACCGGTGACGGCAACAATGTCTGCGCCAGCTTCCTGCACGCCGCCGGTCAGTTCGGGTTTGACCTGACCTTCGCGGGGCCGGATCAATTGGATCCGGAGGCGGAGTTTGTTGATTTCGCCCGTTCCAAAGGGTCAACGGTGGAGATCGAGCGCGATGCTGATAAAGCTGTTGAGGGCGCCGATCTGGTCGTCGCTGACACATGGATTTCCATGCATGACGAAGATTCAGCCGCCCGTCACAACCTGCTGAAACCCTATCAGGTCAATCCGACGCTGATGGGCGAGGCAGGTGATCAGGCGCTGTTCATGCATTGCTTGCCAGCCCATCGTGGCGAGGAAGTGACGGATGCCGTCATGGACGGCCCGCAATCGGTTGTCTTTGACGAGGCGGAAAACCGTCTGCATGCGCAAAAGGCGATCATGCGCTGGTGTTTGGAGAAATAACTACCGGCGTCGTCGTTGCACAGTCGGGATGGTTGTCTCGCGCACCTCGTATGTTGGCGGATGCGGAGGGTGCCCCTCGGTCTTGCGCCAATACTCTGTCCCGTGGCGGGCGAGGAACACCGGAAGCGTTAGCAAAAATCCTGCGATGAACCCGCCTGCATGTGCCCAATAGGCGACGCCGCCTTGTGCCGTGTCCACGCCGACCCCGCCGAAAATCTGCAGTCCGAACCAGACCCCCAGCATTGTCCATGCAGGCAGGGTGAAGCGTTTGAAAAACACAAAGATGAAGAAAATCATGTCGATTTTGGCCTTCGGAAACAGCAACAGATATCCGCCCATAACTCCCGCGATGGCGCCGGATGCCCCGACCGTCGGAATGCGCGAGGATGGGTCCGCAAGAATATGCGCGAAATCCGCAGAGACCCCGCAGGCGAGGTAAAAGATCAGGAACCAGATCGGGCCGAACGTGTCTTCCAGATTGTCGCCGAAAATCCACAGGAACAGCATGTTCCCGACAAGGTGCATAATCCCGCCATGCAGGAACATGGAGGTCAGGATAGTATGAACCTGCTGCCCGTCGCTGACCAGTGCGGGAACAGTGGCCCAGTCGTAGTAGAATGCCGACAAGGCACGCAGATCTCCGGACAGTGGGTAGCTATACAGAAACACCACAACGTTGATAGCGATAAGCCCGATTGTAACAATCGGAAATCGTTCAGACGGGTTGTGATCGCGGATCGGAAACATATACAGCCTTTGAAATTCTTAGGTGAGATATAGCTACCTTTTCCCGCAAAACAAACTGGCCAGTGCGCCCGAAACGGGATAAACCGCGCTGACACAGACCAAAGGATGAATTATGTCGCGTATCCTCATCACCTCGGCCCTGCCTTATATCAACGGCATCAAGCATCTGGGCAACCTTGTCGGCAGTCAGCTGCCCTCGGACGCCTATGCGCGCTACATGCGGGCACGGGGTCACGAGGTAATGTATATCTGCGCAACGGACGAACACGGGACCCCGGCGGAACTGGCTGCGGCGAAGGCGGGGAAACCGGTCGCAGATTTCTGCGCTGACATGTGGCAGGTGCAAAAGGATATCGCCGACGGGTTCCGCCTTTCGTTTGATCATTTCGGGCGCTCCTCGTCCGAACGAAACCACAAGCTTACCCAGCATCTGGCGGTGAAGCTGTGGGAGGCTGGACTGATCGAAGAGATTACCGAAAGTCAGGTCTATTCCAACGCTGATGGGCGCTTCCTCCCTGATCGCTATATCGAAGGGACATGCCCCAATTGCGGGTTCGAAAATGCCCGTGGCGACCAGTGCGAGAACTGCACCAAGCAGCTGGACCCGACGGACCTGATCAACCCGCGTTCGGCCGTGTCGGGGTCAACAGATCTGGAGGTGCGGGAAACCAAGCATCTCTATCTGCGTCAGTCCGAGATGCGCCAAAAACTGTCCGAATGGATTGATACCAAGACGGATTGGCCGATCCTGACGACCTCGATTGCCAAGAAATGGCTGAATGACGGGGACGGGTTGCAGGATCGGGGCATCACGCGCGATCTGAACTGGGGGGTGCCGGTGCAGTTTGATGGGGCGCCGTGGAGCGGCATGGACGGCAAGGTTTTCTATGTCTGGTTCGACGCGCCGATTGAATATATCGCCGCGACCGCCGAGTGGGCGGATGCGCATGGTAAGACGGACGCTGATTGGGAACGTTGGTGGCGGACGGATCGCGGGGCGGATGACGTCTATTACGTGGAATTCATGGGCAAGGATAATGTGCCTTTCCATACGCTCAGCTTCCCTGCGACTCTGATGGGATCGGGCGAGGATTGGAAGCTGGTCGATTTCATCAAATCCTACAACTGGCTGAATTACGAAGGCGGGAAGTTTTCCACTTCGCAAGGGCGCGGCGTGTTCATGGATCAGGCACTGGAGATTATGCCCAGCGATTATTGGCGCTGGTGGCTGTTGAGCAATGCGCCCGAAAGCAGCGACAGTGATTTCACGTGGGAGAGTTTTCAGGCAGGCGTGAACAAGGACCTCGCGGATGTGCTGGGGAATTTCGTATCGCGTGTGACGAAATTCTGTCGCTCCAAATGGGGTGAGGAAGTGCCTGCGGGTGGTGAATATGGTCCTGCCGAAGACGCTGTGCTGGCCGAGATCGGCAAGCGCCTGACAGCCTATCAGACCCACATGGAAGCGATTGAATTGCGCAAGGCAACGGCGGAACTGCGGGCAATCTGGGTGGCCGGCAACGAATATCTGCAATCTGCCGCGCCGTGGAGTGTGTACAAAGAAGATCCGGACGCTGCCGCTGCGATTGTCCGCTTCGCCCTAAACTTGATCCCGCTTTATGCGGTGCTTTCGGAGCCGTTTATTCCGGATGCTGGCGCGGCTATGCTGACGGCAATGAATGCCGAAGGGGTCACATGGCCGGATGAGCTGCCTGGCGCTTTGACGGCGCTTACACCGGGGCATGCCTTCGCCACGCCAGACGTCCTGTTCACAAAAATCGCCGACGAGACCCGCGAGGCGCTTGAAGCAAGGTTCGCGGGCGAATGATCCGCGCTACCTGCCATTGTGGGGCAGTGGAGCTGGCGCTGGACCTGCCCGCCGACGGGTGGCGGATCAACCGGTGTGATTGCTCGCTTTGTCGGCGCAAAGGGGCGGCGATGCTGGCCGTGCCGCTGGATAATCTGACGGTGGTGAAAGGCGAGGAGGCGTTAAGCCTCTATCAGTTTGCTACAAACACGGCGAAGCATTATTTCTGCAAACATTGTGGTATTTACACCCACCATCAGCGCCGGTCCAATCCGAACGAATATGGCGTGAATCTGGGCTGTGTCGAAGGGATCAATCCGCGCAACTACGAACCGATCCCATGGTCGGATGGGGTTAATCATCCTTCGGATCGGAAATAGCTTTACTTCGCGCCCGGGCGCATTATTTTCCGTCCCGCTGCCCGCTTGGTGAAATTGGTAGACACAAGGGACTTAAAATCCCTCGGCCGCAAGGCCATGCCGGTTCGATTCCGGCAGCGGGCACCATCGAAAAGCTTTTTGGCATTTTAAATCAAATATTTAACGAAAAGACAAAAATGGTCGGCCACCTGTCTACCCACTTTATATTCGAGAAATCGATCTATGCCGCTGTCAAGTTTGACGGATCCATCAGATAGGCAGAAAAAGGCAATAAGTCTCGATCGTCGTGTCCCGGCGCAAGAATGTTCTTCTGCGCCGGGGCGAATAGATCTTCAGGGTCGGTCCCTGACCAGTCTCCATCACGCCTTTTTGCGGCGGTTGGCGTAGCGTTTTTTCAGCGTTGGGCCGATAATCACGGCGACGGTCAGTGCGACGAGGATCAGGCTCGTTGTGTTTTGGAACAGGATCATCGGGTCACCGCGTCCGATCCGCAGGGCGAGGCGCAGGTTTTCCTCGGCAAAGCCACCAAGGATCAGGCCCAGCACCACGGGTGGCAGCGGGAACTTTAGCCGATCCATCACCCAGCCTATCGCACCAAAGCCGAGCATCAGGTAAACGTCAAACATGCGTCCGTGGATCGAATAGACGCCGATCAGCATAAGCACAATGATGACCGATCCGAGTAGAGGGCGCGGCAAGTTCAGCAGGCGCGCAAAGGAATTGGTCGCCAGCGAACCGCCGAGCAGCACCAGCAGGATCGCACCAAACAGGAACTGCCACATGAAGCCGAAGACGATGTCGGGGTTGTCCCGGAACAGCATCGGACCGGGCTGGAGACCATGTACCAACAGGCCCCCGAGCATGACTGCCGCAACGGCGGTGCCGGGGATGCCCAGCGTCAGCGCGGGGATCAGGGCCGAGGCCGTGTCGGCGTTGTTTGCGACCTCCGCGGCGGCCACGCCCTCAGGTTCGCCCTCTCCCCAGGTTTCGGGGTGTTTGGAGGTGCGGCGCGCCTCGTTATAGGACATGAAGGCCGCCATGGACCCACCCGCGCCGGGCAGTATGCCGATCCAGATGCCGATGAAGGAACCGCGTGCCCATGTCTTCCAGTATTTCATGCGCGGCAGCGCCTTCCAGATCGGCTCGGTGCCAAGTTTGGAACTGTTCACCCCATCGGTCTTCAGCGGCGTTTCCAACAGGTCAATCACCGGCGGCAGCGCGTAAAGACCGACCAGCAGGATCACGATACTGATGCCATCCAGTATTTCCAACTGGCCAAAGGTAAACCGGTCGTCGCCATAGATCGGGTCAGAACCGATGACCGACACAAAGACCCCGAAACAGGCCGAAATCAGCCCCTTCACCGGGTTGCCACCCAGCAGGAAGATGATCGAGGCAAGACCGAACACGGCGACCCAGAACACCTCGGACGGACCGAAAAGCAGCGTAACTTTGGACAGCGGCGGCGCCAGCAGCATTAGCGCAAAGGCCGAGGCGATGCCCCCAATGGCAGATGACACCACTGCGACTTGCAGCGCAAAACCGCCCTCGCCCTTTTGCGCCATTGGGTAGCCGTCAAACGTGGTGGCCACGGCGGCGGGCGTGCCGGGGATGCGCAGTAGAACGGCAGGGATCGCGCCGCCATACATCGCGCCATTATAAATGCCTGCCATCAGGCCAAGCGCGACAAGCGGCTCAAGTCCAAAGGTAAAAGGCACAAGCACGGAGATCGCCATCGTGGCCGACAAGCCCGGCATGGCGCCCACAACGATACCTGCGATCACGCCGATAACAACGGCAGCAAAGTTCGTCAGCGAAATAACATCCGGCAGAGCGTGGAGAAGATCAGAATACATGACTCAACGCCCCCAGAAACGGCCAGTGGGGAAATCTTGCGACATCCCGAAATCGAAAATTGTCCAGATGGTGCCGACCACGATCACTGTCGCGATCAAAAGCCCCAAGGGACTGCGATAGCCAAATATCCACGCGACCAGCGGGATGGTTGCGGCGGTGCTGACATAGAAGCCAATGAAATCCGTGGCCAGCGCATAGGCGACTATCAGTAGAAAAGCCCCAATCACCCGCTTGGGCGATTTTGTCATGGGCTGTGCGTCATCCCCCGTGCTGACCTTGCGCTGGTCGGCGACCAACAGGAACACCGACAGGACGATCAGACCGATCAGCATCGCGGCGGGCAATAGGGCGGAAATCGCACGCAACTCGTAAGTCGGGATCAGAAATCCTACGGCGACCGCAATTATGCCGAGCGCGGTCAGGGTCTCGGGCCGTGCAAGGCGGTGTTTTCGGCTCTCGGACATGGGGTGACTTTCTCAACAGTATAAGGGGTGCGCGGAGGGAGGCCCCCCGCGCGGATACGACTCAGTTCCAGGGAGTGGTTTGCCACACTTCGTTGGCAAGGTCGTAAAGATCCGACGTCAGCTGTTTGAATTCTTCGCCAGTCACAACTTCGACCGGGTTGGCGGTCGCAGCCATGGCATCAAGAAATTCCTGATCGCTCGACAACTGAGAGAACGCGTTCAGCAGTTTGGCTTGCACGTCCTCGGGCAGACCGGCTGGCGCGATGAAGCCGCGCATGGAGCCATTCACGAGGTCGAGGCCTTGTTCCTGAAAGGTCGGCAGGTCCGGTGCGAAGGGCGAGCGTTCCGTGGTCGCGACGCCAAGCACATTCAGTTGGTCCTGGAATTCGGCCACTTCGGAAATGTTCAGGATACCCATGGCAACATGCCCACCCAGAAGCGCGGTGCGTGCAGGGGCAGAGCCTTTGAACGGCACGATAGTGAATTCCGTCTCGGTGGCATTCTGCAGCTTGATCAGGGCGAAATGGTCATCACCACCAAGGCTGGACATGCCAACCGTGATCGCGCCGGGGTCTTGGCGCGCTGCCTCCAGAAGCTTCTCCAGCGTATCCAGACCGCTGGCTTTCGATGTCACAATCACGTTGGGATCGTTTACGACATTGGCAAGGTAGGTGAAGCTGTCGCGATCATAATCAGCCTCTCGGTCGATGGTACGCGCCATCATCCCCGGCAGGTTGAACGTACCCAGCGTGTAGCCATCGGGATCGGCATTTGCCGCCTCGGTCACACCGATCTGGCCGGATGCGCCCGGCATGTTATTGACGACGATGCTTGCACCTTCGCCAAGGTACTTTTCAATGAACGGCGCCGCCGTGCGGGCCATCACGTCAGTGCCGCCGCCAGCGGAATAGCCGACAATCACCTCGATGGGCTTTTCCGGATATTCAGCCAGTGCTGCCCCTGCGGACAGGACCAGTGCGCCAGCGATGGCGGTTGTTTTAAAGATAGTGAGCATGTCATTCCTCCTTTGCATGCAGGTTAGTCAGTTTGCAGGCAGAGCGCAGCCGCGCTCTTTCAAGGCGCGGTCGACCCAGCTGCGGTCGTTGGTTCCGGCCTCGATAGCGGCCATTTGTTTGATCTCGGCGGCGGATTTTGCCTGCGTCGCCTTCAGGATCGTTTCGGCGTCATCGATGGGCACGCATAGCACCCCGTCGCTGTCGCCGATGATGATGTCGCCGGGATGGATCACCATGCCATCAATGGCGATGGGCACGTTCATTTCGCCGGGACCGTCTTTGTAGGGGCCGCGATGGGTCACGCCTGCTGCCCATGTGGGCAGGTTGGTTTTGCGGAAATTGTCCAGATCGCGGATCGCGCCGTTGATGACGAAACCGACGACGCCCTTCTTGATCGCATAGGCCAGCATCAGCTCTCCCATCAGCGCGTTGTCCAGTGCGCCGCCTGCATCGACGACGATCACGTCACCGGGCACCGCCCGGTCAATGGCGGCGTGCAGCATCAGATTGTCGCCGGGCCGCGCCTTAACCGTCAGGGCAACGCCCGCCATGCCGCCGGATGTGTGCATCGGACGCAAGTTTGGTCCGGCAGCCGTCATGCGCGACATACTGTCGGACACGTTGGCAACGGGCAGCTTGGCGTATTCGGCGACGATCTCGGCGGGGGCCACGCGGTCGCGGTTCAAGATGCGGAAGCCGATGGTCATGAGAATTTCTCCACGCTGGCCAGATCCGCCTGTGCGGCGACCAACAATTTGCGGTTGATGATACGTTCGGGGGCAACGGGCTGGCCATCCAGTATCTGGAAAATGCCACGGACCGCTTCGACACCTACGCGCGCGCCCGCCTGACGGGTGACGCCACCGATATGCGGGGTCAGCACGATTTCCGGCACGGCAAAGAACGGGTGGTCGGCGGCGGGCGGTTCGACCGCAAATGTATCAAGCCCGGCACCCGCCAGATGACCGTTTTGGATGGCAGCGACCAACGCCGCCTCGTCAATCAATCCGCCACGGGCAGTGTTAATGACATACCCGCCTTTGGGCATACGTGCCAACGCGTCCGCGTTCAGGATGCCCCGCGTCTGGTCGGTCAACGGGCAATGCAGCGACAGGATGTTGGTTTGGGCCAGCATATCCTCGAAACTGTCACAGCGGGTCACGCCCAGTTCTTCAAACGCGCTGTCGGGGGCATAAGGATCGAAGCCGACGAGAGAGATTCCCAATCCCTTGGCGATCCGGCCCGTCGCCTGAGCAATCGCGCCCATGCCCATCAGGCCCATGGTTGACCCGGCAATCTCGCGACCCGAAAACCCGGGCTTTTCCCAGCGACCGGCGCGCAGCCCCGCATCCAGCGGCAGAACCCACTTGACCGTCGCCAGCAGCAGCGCAATCGCGTGCTCGGCCACGGAAACCGCATTTGCGCCGGTTGCGACCAATACCGGAATGCCCCGGTCGGCGGCGGCCTGAATGTCGATATTGTCGACACCAACGCCATGTTTCGAGATCACCTTCAGCTGAGGCGCCGCATCCATAACGGCGGCATCCAGACGGCCCATGCGGGAGACGATTCCCTCGGCGTTAGTCTGCTGGAGAAACTCGGAAATGACCGCGCTGTCGGCATAGGCCGGGGTGTGCACGGTCTGATAGCCGTGCTCCGCCACCAGCTGGGCCGCTGCCGAGTCTAGGTCTGGTCCCGTAACGAGAATTGTCTTGCTCATCGCGTCTCTCCATCGCGTCCCGAACCGTTGGGCCGCGCCATTTCGTCTTGTAGTCTGTCGATAGGCCCGCAGCGGTCTCCTCAGCCCGACTGCAGTTGTCCTCCTTGAAAATCTACCCTAAAGCCAAGAATATCTTCACAAAAGCGCCAATTTCTGGTTATTAGATTAAGAAAAACTGGATTTAATAATGGATACCCGGCAGCTAAAAACACTTCTGGCCATTCAATCTCATGGTACGTTCGCTCATGCGGCGGACGTTGTCGGCCTAACTCCCTCGGCCGTCAGCCAACAGATTCATGCGCTGGAGGACGAGCTGCGCGTGACCATCTTTGACCGCAGCAGCCGACCGCCCCGGATCACGCCCGAGGGGCTTCAGGTCCTTGAAATGGCTCGCGATATTCTGCGCCGCGAAGACGATACGAAGGCCAGCCTGCGCGGGGATCAGATCGCCGGGACGCTTATGTTGGGGTCGGTGCGTTCCAGCGCGCTGAACCTGCTGCCCCGGGCACTGGTACAAATGCGCCAGCGGTATCCGGACCTCAAACCGAACCTGAGGGTGTCGCTATCCACGACCCTTATCGCAGACGTCACAGCGGGCCGCCTTGATGCGGCCATCGTCGCGGAACATCTGGGTATTCCCAACTCCCTGCGGTGGAGTCCGTTCCTCCGAGAGCCGCTCTGGCTGATTCTCCCCAGCGGTATGGAAGCCAGCGACCCCATCGAACTGCTGAACACACGGCCCTATATCCGCTTTCGCAGCGCCGTGCCGCTCGCCAACCTGATCGACACCGAGCTTTCCCGCCTTGGCGTGGTCACGAACGACGTCGCCGAAATCGACACAATCGGTTCAATCGTCACCGGCGTGCGGCAGGGTTTGGGCATATCCGTGGTGCCCCATGTCGCGCTTCAGGAACCCGAGGATCTGGACATCGCCCGCATTCCATTCGGCAACCCGCAAGTAAGCCGTCAGATTGGTATCGTCGAGAGAACCCTATCCCCACGCGCCGAGATCATCGCAAGACTGCACGAATTTCTTTCCGAGCTCTGCGGAGAATATGGGGTGGACCGCCCGACATAAGCCTGACCGGTTATGGCTGGCGTATGGCAGTAATGCGACGGAAACATAGCCAACTTGTCTATCAGAGCGGCGCGAATGAGTTGAAGAATATTACACACTGGTATCTTGAGGTGGCAGCGGTCGTGACATGCGCCATCTCAAATTGACGGCCAGCAACATGGCGCAGCCAACCTGATTTACCACCCATATTGGCGCAACCACTACTCACCTGAAATATGGCGATGTTTGCTTTCTAAAATATTGCGGTGGACCAAAAGGAGCCCAGACACGACTCCGCGGGATGTCCGGATACAATGGAAGCGATGAAATTCGAAATACGCTTATTCCGGTTCGGTTCGCTTACGAGAGTTGGTTTGTATGCGCATGACAATATCTTGGTCGTAGTTGCCAAAATTGCGACCAAAAATATTAATCCCGCCGGGATGTTCTGCGTCATCGCGGATACCTATTCTTAGGCGGATAGAATGGTGCGACTCTAAATCAAGATCGCTAATGCTGATATCTGACAGCTTAACACCGTCAAGCCATGATCCATTTTTGGTCACGCGCCATGTTTTAAGTTTTCCGTACTGCGAGCCTTCGAGCTTCCACCAATCAGGTGTGAAAACGCCTCTTTTATCGCCAAAATCTCCGGGAGAGGTCCATGTTCCGATCTCAACCCCATTGACCCAAATTGTGACATCTGACGGCCAGTTCGCACTTGTCCCGGGAACCTCACTGGAGAGTTCGAGGGAAAAATCCAAAGAGTCAATTTTCCCCTTACTAATCTTTGCGTTGTTTGGGAACTGGTACTCCACATAGCCGCGCGTAAACCAAAGCAGCCCCGCCTTCATGCGGTCGGGATCCAGGAAGGTATCGGGAACGTCAAGCAAGCCAACGATTGCCTCGGGCGAACAAAGGCCGCAAGGCGCTGACACATCAAATCCTGTGTAAAGGCCCAGGGGCATCGAAACTTCTATGTCAGTTGAGGTTTTACCAGACATGTCATCGTCAAACGTGACGAGAATTTCATCATAAGCCGCATAGCAGACTTTCTGACTTCCTTTTTTTGCCTTCTGACTCTCGGTCTTAATCAGCCCCGCATCCTCGAGTATCTGGACGTTCGAAGAAATCGTTGACTGTGGGAGGCCAAGTTTCTGCGCGATCTCGTTGACGTTCAGACCACCGTTTGATTGCAGGGATCTCAAAATTCGGATGCGAACCTTGGAGGCAAGCCCGCGGAGCACGTCCAGCTGTTTTTCCGGATCAACGACGAGGAAGTTCTTTTTCATGGGGGCACTAATATTCTACAAGTTTTTGATTGCGGCTTTTGTATCAATATTTCGGGTAATTACAACCTTCGCCAAAAGCTCATGGAATAAGGCGTATAATCTGCGCCTCAGAAAAATTATCGCGCATGAAAATTCCCGCTTGACGTTGGAAATGGTGTGTTTAGAGTAATCTGAAATACCGGTATATAACAATAAAGCCGGTATAAAGGGAGGATCAGATGAAAGTAGGTATCACGGCACACCGTGAATATAAGATTTCGCGCATCGACGATCGGGTTTACGGAAGCTTTTTAGAGCATCTCGGTCGTGCGGTATATACCGGTATTTATGAACCGGATCACGCAACCGCTGACAAGAACGGTATGCGTGGTGATGTTATTGATCTCGTCCGCGAGCTCAACACGCCCATCGTAAGATATCCCGGGGGCAACTTTGTCTCCGCATATGACTGGATGGACGGCATCGGACCCAAAGAAGATCGTCCGACGCGTTTGGACCTTGCTTGGCATACTTCCGAGAGTAACGAGGTGGGAATCCACGAATTCGCTGACTGGTGCGAAGCGGTTGGAACCGAGATGATGCTCGCCGTCAATCTGGGATCGCGCGGGTTGCAGGAAGCGCGCGAGTTCGTCGAATACGTAAACCATCCGGGTGGCACCTATCTTTCGGATCTGAGAAAGAAAAATGGCAGGGCAGATCCCTGGAATTGCCGGCTTTGGTGTTTGGGGAATGAGATGGACGGTCCGTGGCAGATCGGACACAAAACCGCCGATGAGTATGGTCGAGTCGCAAGTGAAACGGCGAAAGCGATCAGAGCATTTGACCGCGATCTGGAGCTGGTCGTTTGCGGTTCCTCTCATTCCAACATGCCGACCTATCCCGACTGGGAGGCGACAGTGCTTGATCATACTTATGATGATATCGACCACATTTCGCTGCATATGTATTTCCGCAATCCCGAAAAGGATACGGCAAGTTTTCTTGCCCTGAATGCGAAACTCGAAGACTATATTGGCACTGTTGCCGGAATCATCGACTTCGTTAAGGCGAAGAAGCGGTCCAAGAAACAGGTCACCATAAGCTTTGATGAGTGGAATGTTTGGTATCATTCAAGTACGCAGGACCGCTCGATCCTGGACGGGGACGAGTGGCCGCTTGCGCCAAGGCTCCTAGAAGACATCTACAACTTCGAAGATGTGTTGCAGGTAGGTTGCGCGCTTAACACATTTATTCGCAGATCGGATGTTGTGAAGATCGCCTGTATCGCTCAGTTGGTGAATGTTATCGCGCCGATTATGACCGATCCGGCAGGGAATGCCTGGCGCCAGACAATCTATTGGCCTTTCTATTTTGCGTCCAAATATGGCCGTGGGACAGCAATGGCACTTTCGGTGAATTCACCGGGATATGATGTCGATTTCGCAGACAATGTGCCTTATGTGGACGCGTCCTCGGTCCTCAATGAGGAAGAGGATATTCTGACGCTGTTCCTGGTGAACCGGCATCTGGAAGACAGTGCCGATACAGTGATCGACCTGTCCAGTTTCGGCAAAGGGCAGGTCGTGGCGCATCACGTCATTAAGCACGATGATCTGGAAGCCGTGAACACAAGTGACAACCCAGATAATGTCGCGCCTGAACAGGGTAAGGGGGCGAAGATTGACGGCACGCAATTAGAGCTATCGATACCTGCCCTAAGCTACCACGTTGTCCGCATAAAATTCTGAAAATAAAGACTTTAATGCCAAAGCCCCGCTCTTCCTCCCGGAGCGGGGCTTTTCATATCTAAATATCCGGTACATACCGCTGAATTCGTTGACTTTTGGTTTTTTGCAGATATCCTCAAAACCAGAGCAAAGAGCTCTAACAAGGGAGGAAAAAGAAATGCAAAAGTGGAAACACTTATCCGCTGCGCTTGCCGCAGTGACGATAGGCCACGCTGCACTAGCTCAGGAGATGGCGCCCGAAGCGCCAATTACTGAGTTCCCGCGCAGCGAAACCGTTATCGTTCAAAACCCCGAAGGCCAGATCACCAACCCCGGTTGGTTCAATATCTGGGTCGATGGTGGGGGGTCCTGGTCTAACGGCCTGCAACAGCTGGTAATGGACACGCTCTGGTATATTGACCCCGATGCAGGGATCGACGGCGCGCTCTATAACTCATTGGCGTCGGACGTTTGGGATTATAACGACGACTTCACCGAAATGACCGTGAAACTTCGCGAGGGGCTGACCTGGTCGGATGGTGAGGTGTTTAACGCCGATGACGTGATCTACACGGTCGAAACCGTTGGTGCGAACAGCGGCATGCGTTGGCATGGTGCGATTGCGAACAACGTGGAAAGCGTCGAGAAAGTCGACGACTACACCGTCCACTTCGTTCTGAAGCAGCCTAACTCGCGCTTCCATACGACATTCTCCGTCCGCTGGGCGGGTCTTTATATCATGCCGGAGCATGTGTTCTCGCAGGTTGACGATCCGGTAACCTACGACTTTAACCCGCCGGTCAGCCTTGGCGCTTATACGCTGTCGCGCTACGACCCCAACGGGTTCTGGTATGCGTGGGAAAAGCGTGATGATTGGGAAAATACTACCGTTGCCGCCTATGGCGAGCCGGCACCCCAGTATATCATCTATCGCGGTGGTATTCCGACTGACCTGCGTCAGATCGAAATGGTCAATGACCAGCTCGATATGATCCACGACCTGACACCCGAAGGGATGTTTGCCCTCGCCCGTCAGGACGAAACTGCACAGGGCTGGTTTGACGGCTTCCCCTATGCGCACCCGGATCCGACGCTGCCGATGGTTATCCTGAACCACCAGAAACCTTACTTCCAGGACAAGCGTGTTCGCTGGGCCCTGGCGCTGATGCTGGATGCCCGCGCTATTTCGATGGCGTCCTATCGTGGTGCGGCAACGCTGTCCGCGATCAACGTCCCGCCAACGGGTACCCATCCGCAGGACTATCATGGTCCGTTGCAGCAGTGGCTGATCGACTTCGAACTCGACACTGGTGAGCAGGTCATTAAACCATATGACCCTGACATCGGTTTGCAGATCGCAGAGATGGTCCGCCCGCAGTTTGGTGACGCGGTTCCGACCGACGAAACCGATATCCGCAACGCGTTCGGCTATGGCTGGTGGAAACAGGATTACGAGGCGGCTGAACAGCTCCTCCTGTCCGCAGGGTTCACCAAAGATGGCGACACATGGCTGATGCCGGATGGGGAGGAGTTCACCTTCACCCTGCTCGTCGATGCTGAAGGTGTTCTTGGCCGTCTGGGTTCCATGGTTGTCGACAACTGGAAGCGCTTTGGCCTGAACGTGACTGCCGAGGTTGCACCTGACCTGTGGACGCGCAACGGTGCTGGCGATTACGATGCACTGATTGCCTGGTCTGTCGAAAGCTGGGGTGGTCATCCTGACCTGTCCTTCTTCCTCGACAGCTGGCATTCCGAGTATCTGGCCGCACCGGGCGAAGTCCAACCGCAGCGGAACTGGCAGCGTTGGAGCGATCCGCGTCTGGACGAGATCATCGAACAGATCCGTGCGATCGACTTCAACGATCCTGAAGGCATTGAACTGGGCAAAGAGTTCGTGAAACTCGCTGTCGAGGAAATGCCGAACATTCCGCTGATGTCGTTCAACGTGTTCTCGGCACAGTCGAACAAGCACTGGACCAACTGGCCTTCCGCCAGCAATCCATACGCGAATCCGGTGACAAACTGGGGTAACTCGCGCTACATCTTTACCCAGATCACGCCTGTCGGCGAATAAATCTGGTGTAAGCTACGCCGCCCGGTCGCTTCGTGCGCCCGGGCGGTGATCAACCCCTCTAACTTGACTGCTGGTGGATAATGTCCGGTTATCTCAAATTTGCGCTGAAACGCTTTATACAGCTGGCGCTTGTGGTGTTCTTCGGCGTTTCTGCCGCCTTTTTCATCTCGCATATGTCGCCGATTGATCCGGTGGAGGCGGCCATTGGCCGCATGTCCGCCCGGACCTCGATTGACCCGGCATCGACCCAATTGATGCGCGAGACCCTGACCGAGCTTTATGGCACTAACGTGCCCTTGCTCGAACAATTCGTGAATTTCTGGCGCCGTGCGGTTACTGGCGATTTCGGCCCCTCGCTGCTGGCGTTCCCCACACCGACGATTGATCTGGTGATGCGCGCGCTACCCTACACGGTTGGTTTGCTGAGCTTCACTGTCGTCTTCACATGGATCGTCGGCAATATCTTTGGCGCATTGGCTGGCTACTACCAAAATAACAAGCTTCTGAAGGTCTTCGGTGTGATCACTGTCGGCCTCCAGCCGTTTCCGCATTATGTGATCGCACTTCTGATGATCATCCTGTTCGCCTTTGTCTGGCCGATATTCCCGTCCAGCGGTGCGTTCAGCATGGGCGTTGTGCCTGGCTGGAACCTGCCGTTCCTGCTGGACCTTGGCTATCACGCCATCCTACCCGCCATGTCGTTGGCCCTTGTAGGGCTGGGCGGTTGGTATCTGGGGATGCGCGCGCTCGTTTCGAACATCGTGACGGAGGATTACGTAACCTTCGCCGAACTCGCCGGTGTCCGTAAACGCCGTATTCTTGGTTCCTATGTCATCCGAAACGCACTGGTGCCTCAGGTCACGGCACTGGCCATGACACTTGGCTCAATCTTCTCCGGTACCGTGATTGTGGAGGTTGTGTTCAGCTATCCCGGTCTTGGCACGCTGTTGGTGAAGGGCGTCAATCAGGGCGATTTCAGCCTTGTGCTGGCGGTATCGACTTTTGCCGTGATCTCTGTCGCGGCAGCGATCTTCATTGTGGACCTCCTCCACCCCATTCTTGATCCGCGTGTGAGGACAGAGTCATGACCGTCTTTTTCAGCCTTCTCCGTTACAACCGCGAATTCCTGATCGGGTTCATCCTTGTATTCTGCGTCGTGATCTTCGGCTGCCTGTCTTTCTTTGCGCCCGCCGATCCGACGTTGCTCTATGTTGTTTTCCCGGATCAGCCGCCATCGGCTGAATACTGGTTCGGCACCAACTCGCGCGGGCAGGATCTGTTCTGGCAGATGACGGTTGCCGTGCGCAACTCGCTGACCTTCGGTGTGGTCGTGGCATTGATGAGCCGCGTGATTTCCATCACGGTTGGTCTGGCGTCAGGGTATCTTGGCGGTTGGGTCGATCGTATCCTGATGTTCATCAATGACATCTTCGTGTCGATCCCGGTCTTTCCGATCCTTGTCCTGTTCTACTTCGTGCTGCGCGATGATCTGAATGCAGTAAACCTCGCCATCCTGATCGCGTTTCTGGGCTGGGCGTTTGATGCCCGCCTGATCCGTTCCATCATGTTGGGGTTGAAGCACCGCGAATTCACGCGCCATGCGGTGTTTTCCGGCATGTCACCGACGCGGATCATGTTGAAGGAACATCTACCTTATATCATGCCAGTCCTTTTCTCGACGGCACTGGCCAATATGCTTTGGTCCGTCGGGATCGAGGTGACACTGGCTGTCCTCGGTTTCGCGAATATCGACATGCCGACCTTCGGCACAGTGCTCTACTGGGCACAAAACCATTCAGCACTCGTCGCTGGGGTTTGGTGGTGGATTGCTATCCCTGTGATCTTTATCGCGATTACTTTCATTGGCCTCTTCTTGCTCGCAGTCTCTCTCAATGAATACATCGATCCGCGTTCCAGACTGCGCCGCATGGGAGGTTCCGCATGACCGACGTTCTTACGGTAAAAAATCTGAAAGCATATTATCAGATTAGTGCTTACGGGCTCGATCGAGATATCCGCGCGGTTGACGACATCACGCTGTCTGTCAAAGAAAACGAAGTGTACGGGATCGCCGGAGAGAGTTCCTCCGGCAAGACTTCTCTCATTAAAGTACTGGCCGCGGCCATTCGTCCGCCGTTGCGGGTCGTTGATGGCGAAGTAACGTTTAACTTCCGGGGTTTGACGATTGATCCCTATCGGGCAAAACCTTCGGAAGTGGAAGCTATGCGATGGTCGCATCTTTCCTACATCATGCAGGGCTCCATGTCTGTTCTAAACCCGGTTCGGAAAATCGGGAAGATCTTTCATGATTTCGCTTTTAGACCGCTGGGTCTGGAAAAATCAGCATATGATCAAGCGGTAGCACAACATCTGGAGCGGTTGAGACTGCCGCAATCAGTGCTTGGGTCATATCCGCACGAGCTTTCCGGCGGTATGCGTCAGCGCGTTACGATTGCCCTCGCGACTGTTTGCCGCCCGCAATTTATCATCGCGGACGAACCGACAACGGCGCTTGATGTGGTGGTTCAGAAAGACGTGTTGTCCATGATGCGGGAATTGCAGAAAGAGATGGCTGCGTCAGTTATGTTCGTGACCCACGATATGTCCGTTCATGCCAACATGGCTGACCGGGTTGGGATCATCTATGCGGGACGCTTGGTGGAAGAGGGGCCGACAAAGTCCCTCTTCACCGCACCCAAACATCCATACACGGCGCATCTGGTGGCCAGCCTGCCCCGCATCGGGGACAAGACTCGCCGTCCCAGCCTGTCCGGGCGACCACCCTCGCTTGCCGATCCACCTTCGGGGTGCCGATTCCACCCGCGTTGTCCGCTGGCAACCGATCAATGCAAATCGGCAGTGCCTCAAATGGAGGGCCGGGGAACTGACCATCGATCCGCGTGTTTCCACGCAGACAAAGTCGTTCCACTTGTGAATGAAGAGGTATCGGCATGAGCTTTTTGACGGTCAACAATGTGACCAAGCGCTTCCAATCGGGTGGAGTTCTGGGGGGTCATGAAACCCTTGCGGTGAATGATGTGAGTTTTGTCCTTGATGCCGAGAATCCGGAAATTTATACGATTATTGGCGAAAGCGGCTCGGGAAAGACGACGCTTGCCAGAATGATTTTGGGTTTGGAGCGGCCATCCGAGGGTAGCATCGAAATTGACGGCACTTTTGTCGATCAAAAAACGTCATCAAAGGTCAGAAATGAGCTGATGGTCAAGGTTCAACCGGTTTTCCAGAACCCGTTCGAAGCCTTTAACCCTCTGACGCGTGTTGACACATACCTTGCCTCAACGGCGAAGAGCCTTTTGAAGGCGAGCCAAAGTGAAGTAGATGACGTGATGGACGAAGCGCTGGTCAAGGTGGGACTATCGCTGGCAGAAATTAAAGGCAGATATCCGCACGAGTTGTCAGGTGGACAATTGCAACGTGTCGCTATCGCGCGTGCCTTGATTTGCAAGCCGAGGCTGATCATTGCGGACGAGCCGGTATCGATGGTCGACGCATCTTTGCGAATGTCGATTGTCAATCTCCTGAGACAGCTTTGCGACGAGGAGCGGGTGAACGTCATCTATATTACCCATGACCTCGCGACCGCATATTACATTTCCGACCGGATTATGATCATGCAGCAGGGAAATGTTGTTGAGATGGGACCAGCCCGCCTGATCCTGGATGATCCCCAACATCCGTATTCCCAGCTTCTGAAGTCGTCGGTCTTGTCGGTAGAGGATATCGGAAAGGACGCCCTTCAGGTCGATAATGATTTGCTTGAGGCACTGGAAGCCACTCGTCAATATGCAAACACCCCCTTGCGGGAGCTTGATGATGGACGAATGGCGCGGGTCGCGTAGCTTTATCGATATCCTGATATCAGCACTAATTCTTCCGATATCACCTCGGACGGTGCGGTCGATCTGACCGTCTTATGAAATCAAGAACATGACTGTCAGATGTTTTCCTGCAGCAGGCGTGCCCGTATAGCGACGCAAAGTTGGGGCTGGATTGACGTTTGCCAAAAGGTATCGCGACCAGTTCTGATGGGATTATGTGATCTTGTATAAGAATATTGCAGACGACACCGCATGATCTCGTGACACCGGATACGACGCAAGTCCTGCCTTTGTAGGTGCTAATACGGCCGGCAAACAAACGGTTAAAACTTCCTGACATTTCGCTGACATCCTTCGTAAGGAAATTGAACAGCATGATTCTGTATTTCTGATTCTGGGACGTGAAACTGTGATTCTTGATCACAATAAGGAATGAAAAAATGGCAAATGAAATGGACGATAAAACCATTGTATCCCGTCGCAAAGCTCTCGGCCGTCTCGGCCTGTTTGCGGCAACAGCGTACACAGTACCGGCCCTAACTACCCTGTCGATGGCGCAAGCGGGATCTGGTTCCTCTTCTCCGAGCGCAGCATCAAAGCCTTCCGCAGCGTCGGAGCCCAGTGAACCATCGGCAGCAAGTGAACCTTCGGCAGCATCAGAGCCGTCGGCCGCCAGCACAGCATCCGCAGTAACGTCGCCCAGTGGCGCCGAAGAAGTGTGCGGACCCGCAAAGCCAGGCGATGCAACATACGAACAGTGTTTGATTGACAACGGTTTAGTCTAGTCCCAAGCAGCACGTTGTTAATCAACCCTCGCAGGTGCTGCCATGCACCCCACCAACACTCTAGGCGGCACCTGCAAATACACTGGCGGCATCTGGTAATTGTCGAACATTTACCGGGTGCCGCCATAGGTATATTAGTGGTATGGAAAAGAGATGACGCTTGAACCAAAATATCTTCAACTGGAACAGATAACGCGACCTGTCGCGCTGTCAGTTGATGATAGGTTTGTTGAAGCGTTGGATTTTGTGTTTCCCAAATGGCCCTACAAAATCGAAGATAGTGCTGAAACAGCGCCCTTTGTGTCTGTGATATTTCGTGATGATCTCTATGTGATGACGTCAGAGTATATGGATCGCCCGACGCAGTGGGCCGACCCTTTGAATGCCATCTGTGCCTTGATCGTTGAAATCGCCTGGGCGCGCTTGCGCGATCAGCCAGAACTGTTGTGCCTGCATGGCGCTGCCGTCGAAATTAACGGTCGCCTTGTGGTGATGCCCGCGACACGTCGCGCGGGGAAAAGCACGCTGACTGTCGGTTTAGCCGCCGCAGGTTATCGCATTTTCACCGACGACTTCCTGCCGGTTGCCCTCTCCGGTGATCAAACGCTTCAGGGTCTTTCCAACGGAATTTCCCCGCGGCTTCGGATGCCGCTGCCGGATAGTTTCGGGGATCGCGCCAATCTTTATGTGAATAACCGTTCTTATATTGCCAACCGTCAATATCGGTATGTTACGCCAAAAGCAGATGAAATCGCGGCTTTTGGCACGGCAGCGCCCCTGGGTGCGCTTGTCTATTTGGAGCGGGACGAAACCGTTAGCCCGGATATCACTCCGATGCCCAAAGCCGAGGCTTTGCAGGCATTAATTACGCAGAATTTCTCGCGTGCGATCAATGCACAGGGTATTTTGAAACTGTTTGATTTCGCAACGTCCGAATTACCGATCTATCGATTGAGATATCAAAATATCGAAGATGCAATTGCGTTGCTGGAAGAGTGTTTCTCGGAATGGGTGAAACCGCTTCCGAAGGTCGAAGATGCGCCTGGTGCGGATATGTTTAACCTTGTGCATGACCAGGTTACTCCCCGGGTTCTTGTCGACATTCGCAGCGGTCAGCTTATCCAACGCGATGGTGTACTTGTCGCTGAGGCAAATGGAAAAAGGTTTTTGTCCGGCGCGGATGGCAAGGCGATTCACTTGCTGAATGATCTGGCAACCGCAATCTGGACGCTGCTGGAAGAACCGACATCGCTGGATGAAGCGGTCGAACTGGTCTGTGCCGCATTTCCCGATCAGCCCCGCGAACAAATTGAGACTGACGTCGCCGGTGTTCTGAAAAGCTTCTCCGGAAACGGGCTCATCATTTCTGCCGCGGGTACTGCAATGCCGGACGCTGCCCCCAGATTTGCGGAGGCGCGTGTCTGATGGCTGACAACAAAGATATCATATCACGGCGCCAGGCGCTTCGACGTCTGGGTCTAGGTGTTGCTGCAGCTTACGTGACACCGTCGCTGACAACGCTAAGTATGGCGCAGGCAAAGGGTAAACCTTCCAATACCTCGGAACCGTCAGAACCTACAGCCCCGTCAGAACCGACTGCACCCAGCGCTGTAAGCGAACCCACTGCACCGACTGGGCCGTCAAGCGCAACAGCAGATGGAACAGGTCTCCCCAGCACACCCAGCGGCGTTGAAACCGCTACCTGCCGGAATCGACCCACCAACAACAATGGGCAATTCACCATCTCGCGGCGCGATTACGAGGCAGCGCAAGCCGCGGTCAATCAAGGGTATGCCAAACCGCTCGATTCAATATGGCCGGACATTGCACGGCAATATCAGGGTCAACTGGTGGGGATAGAGTTCACAGGAACTGGTGCTGGTGCGCGATATCAATTCCGTGCTATTTCAGCCTCCGGAAGGTTGGAGACCATATTGGTTTCTGCATCCACCGGTCGGATTGAAACCATCGTAGGCTGTTAATGCGCATCCTGATCGTCGAGGACGAAGAGAAAATCGCCAAATCTCTGAGCGAAACCCTCGCCCAGATGGGATTTGTTCCCGAACATTCTCCGGACGGGGAAGACGCCTGGTTCAAAGGCAGCACGGAGGATTATTCCGCAGCTATTCTGGATATCGGATTGCCAAAGCTGGACGGTTTGAGTGTCCTGCGAAACTGGCGGTCCGAAGGTATCAACATGCCGGTGATCCTGCTGACCGCGAAGGGCAGCTGGATGGAACGTGTGGATGGTATTGATGCAGGGGCAGATGATTATCTGGTAAAGCCATTCCATATGGAGGAGCTAATCGCACGTTTGCGGGCCCTTCTGCGTCGCGACGGAGCGGAAAAGAAAACACTGTTAACGGCTGGGCCGCTGGTTCTCGACACAAAACAGATGCGGGTCAGCGTGGATTCCAGCCCGATCAAAGTGACCCCCTTGGAATATCGCGCGCTGAGTTATCTGTTGCATCACCGTGGGAAGGTCATTTCGCAAGAAGAATTGGCATCGAATATTTATTTCCAGGATCAGGAACCGGACAGCAACGCCGTTGAGGTTCTGTTGGGACGGTTGCGGCGCAAGCTCAAAGCGAACATTATCACGACCCGCCGGGGGTTCGGGTATGTCATTGAACAAGATGCCGAGGCAGAAGGATGAAGTCAGGCTCGCTGGGACTGCGGTTAATCCTGCTGGCCTGTGCGTCCATTTCAATCTCTCTTGTTGCCGCTGGATTTATGTTATCCGGTTTGTTCCACCAATATTTCGAAGAGCGTCTGTATCGAGAGCTGGAAAACCAGTTGAACCAGCTGACCGCTAATCTTGCACTGGGCGAAAACGACTCCATTGTCGTTGGGGAGCTGCCGGACCCGAGATTCCGCCTACCTTTTAGCGGTTTGTATTGGCAGGTGATCGAACAAGACGGGGACAGCGTCTTTTCTCGCTCTTTATGGGGAGAGCCAATCGCCATCACTGCGCCAGCAGAACCTGGTGTTCTCGTGCGGGATCGCGATTATAATAATCCGGATGAACCCCTCCTTATCGTCGGACGTGAGATTCTGCTTGGGGATCCTGTTGACCCGAGGGTGCTGGACTTAACCGTGGCTGTCAGTGAGGAGGAGGTATATCTGGCCCTTAACCGGTTCCGCTATACCCTCACACAATGGCTGGCGCTGATGTTTGTATTCCTGATTTTGGCGTCATGGATTCAGGTACGACTTGGCCTATCGCCTCTGGAAGCTATTCGAGAGAAAATCAATGCCATCCGGGGCGGACATGCTAAACGTCTAACCGGAGAGTTTCCTGCCGAGGTTATGCCGCTGGCTGACGAAGTGAACGAGTTGCTGGAATTGCACGAGACATCGTTGGAAACTGCGCGTTCGCGCGCAAGTGACCTCGCTCACGGGCTCAAGACTCCCCTGACAATCATGTTGGCGCTTGCCAAGGATATTGAAAAAGCCGGTCAACCAAAGATTGCTGACGATATTACGCAGCAGGTGAATTCCATGAATCAATATGTTGAGCGCGAATTGGCGCGATCGCGGCTTCAGGTTCCGGCCGGGTTAAGGACACGAGCCAAGCCGGTTATCCAGCGCATGGCAGATATGATTGCGAAACTCCCGCGGGATGAACCGCTCGATTGGCAGGTGGATATCCCGGAAACGCTCGATGCGCCTTTTGACGAGCATGACCTGTCAGAACTGATGGGTAATATGTTGGACAATGCCCGAAAATGGGCGAAATCCGTGGTGGTGATTAGCGGGGGTACTGCCGGAAATGAAACGCAACACATTACGGTCGAAGATGATGGACCGGGTGTGCCGGAAGATATGATTGAAACAATTTTGTCACGGGGCGGCAGGTTGGATGAAAATGTCCAGGGAACCGGATTAGGGCTGGCGATATGTGCCGATATGGCGCGTGAATATGGTGCCGATCTAACCTTGGAAAAATCAGAACTTGGTGGTCTGAAAGTGTCATTTATCTGGTAAGGCCTGCTCGGTGGTAACGTTGGGATCACGAAATTCTACCAACCGGAATCGCGAGGACGAGACCTCCGGTGGTAGAGTTGGTTTGTATTATCGTTAATCATATAGCGCTTTTATCCAAGCAGGATTCTGTTATGCTGAATGCAAGCAACAGGGGGAGGGCTAAGTCATGGCTGACGTAAAACTGATTGGTGATGGAATTCCACAAATTGGTTACGGGACGTGGAACCGCGACGCGGACGCCACTGTCGAAGGGGTCACCAATGCGTTGGAGATCGGGTACCGTCATATCGATACCGCAGAAGGCTACAATAACGAGGAATTTGTCGGCAAAGCCATCGCGGAAAGCGGTGTCGCGCGCGATGATATTTTCCTGACGACCAAAGTGGCCCCGGAAAGCTTCGGTCCCGGCCAGATCATGGGTCACGTCCAAACCTCGCTGGAAAAACTCAGAACAGATCAGGTCGACCTGCTGTTGCTGCATTACCCGTCAATCAATGATGAATATGACATCAAAGATTATATGGCCCAATTCGCCGAGGTGTTTGATAAGGGACTAACCAAGCGGATCGGGGTTTCGAATTTTACCATCAAATATATTGACGCGGCGCTGGAACTGCTCGGGGATCGCAAGATTTCCACCAATCAGGTGGAAATCCATCCCCTGATGCAAAACTGGCCGATTGTCGAGCATTGCGAAAAGTTGGGGATCCCGCTGACGGCGTACTCGCCACTGGCGCGTGGGAAGGTTTCGGACTCGGCAATGCTCAAGAATATCGCGCTCGGCCATGGGGCTACGCCGGAGCAAATCTCGCTGGCCTTCCTGATGAATGAGGGCTACGTCGTCATCCCGTCAGCAGGCGCACGAGAGCGCATTCAGGCGAATTTTGACGCTGTGGATATCAGTCTGACCGAGGACGAAATGGCGAAAATCCGGACTGTTGATCAGAACATGCGCCTGGTGAACGGCCCGTGGTGTCCCGAATGGGACGATTATTGATCTGACATTGCGTCGGGTGTCATTTCCCCCGTGCTCAGTGTGTCCAGATCGTTTTCCGGTCATAGGCAAAATTGTCGCCATATCCGCCCGGACGGATGTTCGGCTTCCGTTTATGAGGTTGCTGGACGTAATATGAAATTCCTTTGCTTTTCGCAAAGTCCTCAGCATCTTCAGCGGACTCAAACTGCATCCGCACCTGACCATTCATATCTGTTGATCCGGTCCAGCCCATCAGCGGATCCAGCGTCTTTCCGGACTCTGGCGTAAATTCCAGAATCCAGGTTTTGGTCTTGGCCTGACCGGACTGCATGGCGTTGCGCGCGGGCTGATAAATACGGGCTAACATAGGAAAACCTCATCACATTCTGATGATTTTCTTATGGTCAAATTTGCCGGGGATCGCAAGCATTTTGAAATGGGCCGTCAATCAAATACGAAGGAGCGAGGGGTGGGGTTGGTATATCGTACCTGACCGACGGCCTACTTGCTGCTTGCCCAATAAACATATTACGATTCGCGAAAAGGTTGCAAGCCATTTGATTGCAGTTTACGAAAAAAATACAACCTATGGTTTTAACGATTTATTAACCTTGCATTCTTCAGCCAATGTCCCACATTGAGAACAAAAGGGGAAACAACATGCTCGAAGATGTGACAATCGACCCGAAGGCGAAGCCCAAGCTCGAAGGCGGCAAACGCATTGTAATGCATACAGAATTCCAACCCGCCGGGGATCAGCCTACCGCGATTAAGGAGCTTGTGGAAGGGGTAACGTCGGGGGAGCAGAATCAGGTTCTGCTGGGCGCAACCGGCACCGGGAAAACCTTTACGATGGCCAAGGTGATCGAGGCCACGCAGCGCCCCGCGATCATCCTCGCCCCCAACAAGACATTGGCTGCGCAACTTTACGGCGAAATGAAAAGCTTCTTCCCGGAAAACGCCGTCGAGTATTTCGTCAGCTTCTATGACTACTACCAGCCGGAGGCTTATGTCCCCCGCAGCGATACCTATATCGAGAAAGAATCCCAGATAAACGAACAGATCGACCGGATGCGCCACTCGGCAACCCGGGCACTGCTGGAACGTGATGACGTGATCATCGTCGCCTCGGTCTCCTGCATCTACGGTATCGGCTCGGTCGAAACCTATGGGGCGATGACCGTCGATCTGGTCGTCGGACAGGAATATAACCAGCGCAGCGTTGTGCAGGATCTGGTCGCCCAGCAATATAAACGCAACGACAATGCCTTCCAGCGCGGAACCTTCCGGGTGCGTGGCGATGCGGTGGAGGTCTGGCCCGCCCACCTCGACAGCCGCGGCTGGCGGTTCTCCTTCTTCGGGGATGAATTGGAAAGCATCGTCGAATTTGACACGCTGACCGGGGAAAAAACCGCGACGCTGGAACATGTTCGTATCTACGCGAACAGCCACTATGTCACGCCCAAACCGGCGATGAGCCAGGCCATCATCAATATCAAAAAAGAACTGCGCCAGCGGTTGGACCAGCTGACCGGCGAAGGGAAATTGCTGGAGGCGCAACGGCTGGAACAGCGCACCAATTTCGATCTGGAAATGCTGGAGGCAACCGGCGTCTGCAACGGCATCGAAAACTATTCCCGCTATCTGACGGGGCGCGCACCCGGTGAGCCGCCGCCGACCCTATTTGAATATATCCCCGACAATGCGATTGTGTTCGCGGATGAAAGCCACGTTTCCATCCCCCAACTGGGCGGGATGTACAAGGGCGACTACCGCCGCAAATTCACACTGTCGGAACATGGCTTCCGCCTGCCATCCTGCATGGATAACCGCCCCCTCAAATTCGAGGAATGGGACGCCATGCGCCCGCAATCCGTCTTCGTTTCCGCCACGCCGCAAAGCTGGGAGCTGGACCAGACCGGCGGTGTCTTCGCCGAACAGATCATCCGCCCCACCGGCCTGCTGGATCCGGAGGTCGAAATCCGCCCGGTCGAAACGCAGGTTGACGACCTGCTGGACGAAATCCGCATCGTTACGCAGAAAAACCTGCGCGTGTTGGTCACGACGCTGACCAAACGTATGGCCGAGGATTTGACAGAATATCTGCACGAGCAGGGCATCCGCGTGCGCTACATGCATTCGGACATCGACACGCTGGAACGGATCGAGATCCTGCGCGACCTGCGCCTCGGCGCGTTCGATGTCCTGATCGGCATCAACCTGCTGCGTGAGGGGTTGGACATCCCCGAATGCGGGCTGGTGGCCATTCTGGACGCGGATAAGGAGGGGTTCCTGCGCTCCGAAACCTCGCTGGTGCAGACTATCGGGCGGGCGGCCCGCAACGCCGACGGGCGGGTGATTATGTATGCCGACAAAATCACCGGCTCGATGGAGCGCGCTTTGGCCGAAACCGAACGCCGCCGCGAGAAGCAGATGGCCTATAACGAAGCGCACGGGATCACCCCGGAAACGGTGAAAAAGAACGTCGAGGACGTGATGGCTGGCCTCTATCAGGGCGACACGGATATGTCGCGCGTGACGGCCAAGGTCGACAAACAGATGGTCGGCGCGAATTTGGCCGTGCATCTGGAGGCGTTGCGCAAAGACATGCGGAAGGCTGCCGAGAATTTGGAATTTGAGGAGGCGGCGCGCCTCCGTGACGAGGTCAAACGGCTGGAGGCGGTGGATTTGGCCGTCCATGACGACCCGCTGGCGCGGCAGTCCGCTGTGGCTGCTGCGGCTGAGGACGCGGTCAAGGTTGGTGGCCGGTCAACGGCGGGTCGGGCCGGGACGACGGTGGTGAAGGGGAAGACGAAGAGGCGGGGGTAGAAATCGGCTGGTTTCCCAGCCGATCGAGCGCGTGTGACTGTGTTTGTAAAGCCTCAAATCACCAAGTTATCCAACAAAAAGCCGGGCTATGGTGACATGAGGAGGACACCCCACTGCCAAACTCAACAATATCCGCGGGTAAGATCGTAAACCAAAACAATGTGAGAGTTATCCGTCTCCGACGGGGTCTCACACTATTTTATTAACCGTCTCTTTCGCGAACCAACAGAGCTACCTATTGGCCATCTGTTATGTTCTCACTCATTAAACCCTACCGGGTGCCCCTCGCAAAGTAGCTTCCGCTTGTTACAAACTCGGGACATTCAAAAGTTTGGTCAAAATAACCTCGCTTCTATCGGATTTTGTCCGACGCAAGATATATAACGATGACCTTCGATGAAATCAATATGTTGTGTATCTGCCGCTTAAATTTCTCGCAGAGCTTTATGCCAGCGACCTTAAAGTGCGTGAAATCGCGCACCCTACGGAAATCGAATTCACCCGTGCCGCGCACGGGCAGCGCCTGACCCTTCCCGCGGGAGGGCGCTTCTCGCCCTCCCAGGGTCAGGCGCGACCCTTTGATAGGGACAGAAAATATCGACCCCTCTTGACTCTACGTCACATGACCCCACGTTAATCAGTATTAATAATTGGTTAATTTGGGACAGACATGAAGTTCTACGTAATTTCCACACTCGCGCTTGGCGCACTCTCCGCGGTCGCAATTTCGAGCCTCACCACCTCAACCGCACAGGCGCAATCCTGTGATCCTAACTATTCCGGGGCCTGTGTCCCCGTCGCCTCTGACGTCGATTGCGCGGGTGGCAGTGGCAATGGACCGGCTTATGTCCGCGGCCCGGTTTATGTGGTCGGCCGCGATATTTACGGCCTCGATCGCGACGGTGATGGGGTTGGTTGCGACAGATAAAAGGCTTGGTGAGCGAGATCATGCACCATACACTCCGTAAAAACTGCGGAGCCCCCCATGAGACACCTCCTAACCATCCTCCTCCTGACCCTCACCACGACCGCCCACGCCCAATCCTATACCGAACCCGCCCGGGGCAGCGACCTCCGTGCCGACCTGCTCGATGCCATCCGACCCCACATCGAATGGGATCTCGGCGCGCCCGTCGAGTTCGTCGTCTGGGACCTCCGCGCCACTGAAACCGCCGCCTTCGCCAGCCTCATGGCACAGCGGCCCGGTGGGGCGGCCATAGACCTATACGAAACCCCCGCCGCCACCCGTGGCGATGTTGACCCCGAGGTTGGCGACGGCGCTACCGTTCAGGCCCTGCTGGTCAAATCCGGCGACATGTGGGTTGCCGTCCATTACGGTATCGGCGCGACTGACGCCTGGTGGTTTTACGAAGGTTTCTGTCCCTTCTGGGCCGACGTGATCCCCGAAGCCTGCCTATAAAAAAAGGTGCGCGGAAAACCCCACGCACCTTCCGGGCACTCGTCAGTCTGAGGTCAGTTTGGCAAATCTGCCCGTACTGACAGGTGCACTGTTCCGTGGACGGGCTCACTCCACGAAATTTCTACGCTCTGTCCGCCGCTCTGTTCAGGTGTGGCCACCGGCATATCGCGGTGAATGGCGTTGCCGGCATTGCGAACCGGCCCCTGCGGGGTCACGTAATCCACCGACAGCGCGCGCCCGTCAAAGGGCAGGTCATCCGTAAGGGAAACCGTCCAGCTATCCGAATCCGCCCCTCGCGTGGCGCTGACCAGCGCCGGGCTTTGGCTGCGATGGGTGACCGCGTCGAAACTGTTGTCCGCAAAGACCAGATCATGAACGTTCGACATGTCCAGCGAGCCTTCGTCCGTATCCACCGATTCCACCCGGTCAATATCTGGTCCCGAGCCAATGGTTTTGAACGCATTTCCGGTCACTGTAATCCCATCAATCCCATGGTTGTTCCCGTAAGGTGCCAGCCGGATATAGGTGAACCAGGCGGGAATATCGCCAGCCGTGAAGACGTTCCCCGTAATCGACAGTGTCCCGAACGGTTTGGAGGTAGGCGTCGCATCCACCTTGTTGTCATGTTCGTTGTTGAGCTCAACCCAGGCATTGTCGACATAGTTCCCCTCAAACGTGGTTTTGCAGTTCTTCTGGGTGATCACGATCCCGGCGGACCGCTCCCCGTCGACCGAACTGTCACCCTGCCAGAAATGGTTGCCACTGATGATATGGCCACCCCCATTCATCACGCCGAAATGTTTGAATCGCACAGCGCGGTTGTTGCGGATCTTGATGTCGTTCTTATTGGTATTGAACGCGATGGTGGTCCGGTCCTGCACGTCGTCATCATATTCGTTTGACAGGAACTCGTTCGCGTCAATTGACATCCCGTTACACCCTGATCCGATGCTGGTAATTCCCCGGTCTGCCGGTTTTGTGAACCAGCAATCGCGCACATGCCACGCGATCCCGTCCTTTGCCAGCATCAGCCCGCTGGCATACCCATAGCAGCCAAATTCGATATCTTCGATTTGCAGACGTTGCAGGCTGTCAAATCCCGAGAAGTCGAGCAGATATTTGAAACGCGTGAACGTATATGTCTGCGAGGTCGGTGCCGAATGCAGCGCCTGGCTGAGGGTAATACGCCCCGCGCCCTCGTCCTTGTCGGTCACATAAATCTCGCGGCCAACACCTGTGCCGGTTACCAGCGAGCCAACCGCAATCGCAGCAATATTGGTGACGTTGGTCAGCGCAAATTTGTCTCCGGTGGAATAGCTGGCAGAACTTGTCACCACATCCGGATCCCAGTTGGCCGAGGCCTCGGCCTCCAGCGCGCCATTGCGGATTGCGCGACGGTTCGCAAATGTCGTTTTGTTTGATACGGCAGTCTGAACATCAACCGGTTCGGTCAGTTGGATGCGCAATCCGCCCAGATCAAGCGATTCATGGTCGGTGTAGTTGAACAACGCCTGCAGCGCTTTTTGCAGTGCTACCGTTTCGTCGCCGAACGCGTCCAGATAAGTCTTCAGATTGTAATTGTGGGTCAGCTGCAGACGTTTGTCTGCAGGCATAGACAAGGTTCCCTCGAACCGGCAGCGGGCGTTTAGGGTAATATGACGGGAAACATAATATGTCCCTGTAGATATCACCAGATGACGTCCTGACGCGGCCGCAATCGTATCTGCGCTTTCAATCGCATCTGCGTCGTCGGTAACGCCGTCTCCGATCGCGCCATAGTCGCGAACATCTACCCAGTCCATCATTTTGCGATAGAAATAAGAGGTAACGTCTCGGATCTCGATAGATTCGATACGCACCACGGCCCCGATGGCACTGTTGAGGTCGAGCCCGAAATGACCGTAAACCGGTTCGGTCCCCCAGACCAAATCCACACCGGGACGGTTACCGGATCCAACAATTGCCCGCACTGTGTAAATGCGTCCGTATGCGTCCATGCTGTTGGAATCTCCGGCTTCATCCAGTCCGGTTACATGCTGCGACGACCCATCACCTGCCCACGCGCCGATACGGGCGGAGGGGAAAGCCCCGCTCATAACTTTGATACGGGCACTGATTTCCAGATAGGCACCGGGAAGTATCGGAGTAGCCCCCATATAGCGAAGCGCCGTCGGATCCGTCGTGGTCTGAATTTCCAGGCAGGTTCCGAAATCCGGATCACTGGTAACAATTGATGCGTTTGCCGCTCCATCATAGGTTGGTGAGCCCGGTGTGCCATCGGTGCTGGACCAGACGTCCAAACCGTCAGCAAAGAGTGGCGGCATCAGATCAATTCCGTCCGTTACGGCCATATTCATGTGATAAACCCCTTCGTAATTGGCACGACATTGCGCATTCCAAGATCTGGAACGGGTCATGCAGACAAAAATTTCTCGAGAAAATGGCGGCTGGCTGAGCCGCTGATCGGATATTTCTAGCATTTTTTCTTTAACGACCGGTTAACCACGCAAAATCACGCCTGAGTGAACTTGTATTTTGCATCTAGAAATCGCCAAACAGATTGCTATATGTGAATAGAATGTAAATTATAATTATTCACAAATAAATATTGTGAATAGATGAGTGAAGGGAAAACAGATGCATACGGATTGGATTGCTGCGCTTGTTGGTGGCTTAATGATTGGTCTGGCGGCAAGTATGCTTATACTGGGAAATGGACGGATCGCCGGGATCAGCGGCATGTTGGGCAATTTGACCAAAGGTACGAAGCCCAATGCGGATAGTATTCTTTTCCTATTGGGGCTGGCGACCGCTCCGCTGGGATATCTGCTCTTTGCCGAGCTTCCACAGGTTTCCATCACATCCAGCATTCCGGTTTTGATACTTGGTGGCCTCGCCGTGGGAATTGGCACACAGCTTGGGAATGGCTGCACATCGGGTCATGGCATTTGCGGGAATGCGCGTCTGTCGAAACGGTCAATCATTGCGACCCTCACGTTTATTACAACCGGCGTCCTGACCGTCGCTTTAATGGGGTGAACCATGCGTAAACTCGTCACATATTTCTCCGGTCTCCTGTTTGGTGGAGGGCTCATTCTCTCCGAAATGATCGATCCGACCCGCGTCCGCGCGTTTCTCGATATCTTCGGCGATTGGGATCCGGCGCTGGCTTTCGTAATGATTGGTGCGATCTCTGTTACGGCAGTCGCCTGGAATATTGCATCGCGGCGCGAAAAAGCACTGTTCGGCGATGACCTGCCCGGTGACCCGAGCGACGTCATTGATCGTCGTCTTGTCGGTGGTGCAGCCCTGTTCGGTATCGGTTGGGGGGCTGTCGGCATCTGCCCGGCGCCGGGCGTGGTCGCCCTCAGCTTCGGACTGTGGGAGGTCGGCCTATTCATGGCCGCAACCGTCATCGGTATGGGCTTGTATCACTTGTGGAACGCCTTATCTGTCAAAGGCTTGGGGAGATTCTCCCAAGCCTGACAGAGAGGTCCAAATGCTCCCGATAACATCCCTGACCGCTGCAAGTCTGGCGATCCTGCTCCTTATCCTGACATTTTTGGTGTCCCAACAACGCGGCGTTGCGAAGGTTTCGCTGGGTGACGGGGGGGACAAGATATTGCTGAAACGTATCCGCGCGTTCGGCAATTTCACTGAATACGCGCCAATAGGTATTATTCTGCTCGCGCTTGTTGAATATGGCGGTACATCTGCAACAGTCACATGGTTGCTCGCCGCGCTGCTGTTGATCGGACGAATCCTGCATGCACTGGGCATGTATGTACGACCGCTAAGTTGGGGGCGCCTCTATGGAATGCTGCTGAACTATCTGTTTTTCCTGGGATCGGCGATCATGCTGGTCTTAAACGTGATCTAAACACCCAGCATTTGGCTGTCCAATATCCGAACCCCGTTGATTACCCACCGGTCGTCAATGGGGATCAGGTCATATTCCAGCACGTAAAACCGTCCGTTCTGGTCAATGATCTGAACCGTCTGAACCATCGCGCCACCGCGCATTTCCAGATCGGCATAGTCCACCTGTGCCGGATCAGTGACCATCGGATATCCGTTTTCAACCATGGTTTGGAAATTCTCGGGCGAGACGAACATGCTTCGTAACCCCGGGCTGGCAAATGTGAAAGCTGTCGCGAAATCGTTGGCCCGCATCGCCTCGATCTGTGATGAAATCGTATCTTGAATAAACGACTCCAGCGTCTGCGCTCTTAGCGGCAGCGCCAGTACCATCAGAAATAGAAAAACCCGCATATCAAATCCTTTCTCTAAGGATAATACGCAGGTTTCCCACATCCGGTTTCAAATTTTTCGTGAGGGGTTAGTCGGTCACAAACGCTCCTGACAACGCATCTTCGATCAATTTCACGGTTTCAGCGACGCCATACAGTGCAATAAACCCGCCGAACCGTGGTCCTTGAGAAGCGCCTAGAAGCACTTCGTATATCGCACCAAACCATGCGCGCAGCGGTTCAAATTCATGCTCTTTCCCGACGGCAAACACCATGGATTGCAATTCCTCGGGATCGTTGCTGCCGTCCCAGGCTTTTAACCGATCGGCCAGATCCTCCAGTGCGGTACGTTCCTTGTCGGTCGGTGCACGGTAAACTTTCGTCGGCTTCACAAAGTCATGGTAGTAGCGCACCGCAAACCCGGCTGCCTTGTCCAGACCCGGATGCGTTTTAGGCGAGGCGTCGGGCGCATATTTCTGGATGAATCCCCACATTTGATCCTTCGTTTCCGCGTTCGAAACGGCTGCCAAATTCAACAACATGGAGAAGCTGACAACCATATCCGACGCCGGCACATTATGCCCGTGGATATGATAAACCGGGTTCGCGAGTTTCTGTTCAATCGTCTGGTTAGGATAGGCTTGCAACTGTTGGTGATATTCATCCATTGCCTTTGGGATGACGTCAAAATACAGCCGCTTCGCCGTTTTCGGTTTCTGGAACATGAAATAGGCGAGGCTTTCGGTCGAGGCATAGGTCAGCCACTCATCGATCGATATCCCGTTGCCCGATGATTTCGAAATCTTCCCGCCTTTTTCATCCAGAAACAGTTCATACGTAAACACTTCCGGCGGCGTGCCGCCAAGGATCTGACAAATCCGGCTATAGATCGGCGTGTTGGGCGCGTGCTCCTTGCCATAGGATTCCCAATCGACCCCCAGCGCCGCCCAGCGGGCACCAAAATCCGGTTTCCATTGCAGCTTCACATTGCCGCCTGTCACCGGAACGGTCCATTCGCGACCGTCATCATCGTCAAATGTCACCGTGCCTTCGGCCGCATCCACATGTTTGATTGGAACATACAGTACCCGACCCGTTTCTGGATGGATCGGCAAGAAGATGGAATAAGTCTGCTGACGTTCCTCTCGCAATGATTTCAACATCACCGCCATAAGGTCATCATATTTCTCGGCGGCTTTCAGCAGCGTCTCATCGAACTGACCCGACCGGTAAAACTCTCGTGCCGAGTAGAACTCATACTGGAACCCAAATGTATCCAGAAATCGACGCAACATGGCGTTGTTATGATGACCAAAGCTTTCGAATTCCCCGAATGGGTCCGGTACGCTGGTCAACGGGCGGTGCAGATGTTCCATCAGCATCTCGCGCTGTGGCACGTTGTCCGGGACTTTGCGCATCCCGTCCAGATCGTCGGAAAAACAGATCAGTTTGGTGGGGATATCGCTGATGACCTCGAAAGCGCGGCGCACCATAGTTGTGCGCAATACCTCTCCGAAGGTGCCGATATGCGGCAGACCCGACGGACCGTAACCCGTTTCGAACAGAACAAAGCCTTTTTCCGGCGGCTTTGCCTCGTACCGCTTCACCAGCTTCCGGGCTTCCTCAAAGGGCCAGGCTTTCGATGACAGGGCGGCGTCGCGCAGATCAGACATTTCAGGTTCCATTCGGTAAAAAGACTCCCGCTTCCTATTGTGCAGTCGGGTCAGCGTCAATATTCTGCCTGCAACTGAATGAACAAAGGTAGGACAATGCCCGCTTCCTGGACCCCGCAAGACGCCCTCGTGGCAGTGATGATCGCCGAATCCGCGTCGGACGAGGATATTTCCAATTCCGAGCTGATGTCGATCAGCCGCATTGTCGATCATATGCCCATTTTCGCGGAATATGACAGCGAGCGGATCAAAACTGTCTCGCAGACGGTATTTGACCTGTTTGAGGAAGAGGACGGCATTGACGCCTTGTTTGGTCTGATCAGGGACGCGTTACCGTCGGAACTGAATGAAACAGCCTACGCAATGGCCTGTGACGTTGCCGCCGCCGATGGTCGCCTTCGCCAGCAAGAGCTGCGGTTTATGGAAGAAATCCGCTACCAGCTGAATATCGACCGTCTGCATGGCGCTGCGATTGAGCGCGGTGCGCGGGCGCGGCATATGCGTCTACCGACATAGCTACCAGCTAAAGGTCTGATCAAATTGTAAACGCCAGCATTGTACGGGCGTTTACTGCGTTATCGGGTGCGTTTTGTTACCGCGATTTCAGACGGGTAACCTTGATCATGTTCATGATGGTTTTTTCCCAGAAGGGTTCTGACTGACCCTTGCGGACTTTGCGCATGAAATATTTTTCGAACGCGATTTTCGCCCAGTGCACCCATCGTCCTTCGCCTGCCCAGTTCATATTGCGGGGCGGATTTTGCGGCTGCGCCAGGAAGGCAACGCCCTTGTTTCCGAAATCTGCCAGACAGAAGGCGTTCCATGTGCCTTCGTGCGTCGGTTCTTTGCCGCGCAGCACTTCGCCAAGATTGGCTGCGGTAGCTGCGACCATACTTTCGATCATATAGCCGGTTTTCGGAACACCTACCGGAACCGGTGTGGCCTCCAGCGGAGCGATCGCGATGCAAACACCGACGGAATAGATATTCGGATATTTCGGGTTCCGCTGATGTTTGTCGACAATGATGAAGCCGCGGGGGTTTACCAGTCCTTCGATATCACGCACCGCCGGGATGCCGCGGAAGGCGGGCAACATCATCGAATATTTGAAGTCCAGCTCATGTTTTTTCTTCTCAGAGCCGTCTTCGTTAACCTCGGTTACGTGCATCTTGCCGTCTTCGACCTTGTCGACCTTGGCGTTCGTGACCCAGTTAATGTGGCGGTCGCGCATTTCGCTTTCCAGTAACCCTTTGGTGTCGCCGACACCGCCAAGACCCAGATGGCCGACATAAGGTTCCGCCGTGACGAATGTCATCGGTACCTTGTCGCGGATTTTCCGGCGCTTCAGCTCGGTATCCATGATCATCGCATATTCATAGGCAGGGCCGTAGCAACTTGCGCCTTGTACCGCGCCCACAACGATAGGGCCGGGGTCTTTGCAGAATGCCTCCCACGCGTCATTCGCCGTTACGGCATGATCAATGGTGCAAACAGATTGCGTGTGTCCGCCATGTGGCCCAAGGCCTTCGATTTCGTCAAAGGCCAGTTCCGGACCGGTCGCGATGACCAGATAGTCATATTCAACCTCACGACCGCTCTCGAGGACGATTTTCGAATTCTCCGGATCCAGTTTTGTTGCCCCATCTGCAATGAAGTCGATGCCATGCCGGTTCAGAACCGGGGCAAGGTCAATCGTGATGTCCTTTTTCGTGCGCCAGCCAACGCCAGCCCAGGGGTTCGATGGGGTGAACTGAAAATACGGATTATTTGAAATGACCGTCAGTTTGTCTTCACTGCGCAGCTCATGTTTCAGGTCATATGCCATCGGTAAGCCGCCGATACCGGCTCCCAGAATTACGATATTCGCCATGTTCTCCTCCAACTCTTCTGTTGCGTTCAAATATGCCAACGAATTCAGTTTGAGGCAATATTTTACGCAAGGCAGATGTAAAATTAAGCTCGCTAAGATGCCAGCATCTGCATGAACGCTATCCGCCGGAAAACCCGCAGACATTGTTCGAGATCAATTTTTAGAAATAATCTAAAGAGGCGGGCTCACCGCAAGTGATGCAATTGCGCCAGAAGTCCAGCGGTCGAAGCATCCTTGCCTGTTGCATCCCCGCCCTTGACCAGCGGTAGCATGGCATTGGCCAGCTCCTTGCCTAGCTCGACACCCCATTGATCGAAAGAGTTGATATCCCAGATCGCACCTTCGACGAAAACGCGATGTTCGAACAGGGCGATGATCCGTCCGAGAGTCCGCGGCGTTAGCTTTTTGTACATCAGCGTCAGTGAAGGGCGGTTGCCCGGGAAGATACGATGTGGGGAGGGTGCCTCCGTCCGCCCAAGCATCAAGGCTTCAGACTGGGCCAGACAGTTTGCGAGCAACAGGTCGTGGTGATGTTGCAGCTCAGGTTCATGTGCCTCGGCCGCCACCAAAAATTCACAGGGGATCACCGATGTGCCCTGATGGATCAGCTGATAAAACGCATGCTGGCCGTTGGTGCCAGGTTCGCCCCAGACAACGGGACCGGAATCGCGTTCCAGCGGCTCACCCGCCTTATTCACACGCTTTCCGTTACTCTCCATATCCAGCTGTTGCAGATAGGCGGGTAGGCGCAGCAGGTGCTGGTCATATGGCAACACGGCGCGGGTTTTGTAGCCGCAGATATTATTGTGCCAAATCCCAGCCAGCCCCAGCAGGATGGGCAGGTTTTTCGCAGCGGGGGCGGTGCGGAAATGTTCGTCCATCTCGGCCCCGCCTGCCAGAAACTCGCGGAACGCGTCTGGGCCGATAGCGATCATAATCGGCAGACCAATCGGTCCCCACAGGGAATACCGCCCGCCAACCCAATCTTCGAACCCGAAAACGGCGTCGGGCGATATGCCAAAGGCGGATGTTTTATCTGTGGCGCTCGACAGGGCAGCAAGATGATCGCCAAAGTCATCGCCGACCTCGTCTTTCAACCACCTCACCGCCGTTTCGGCGTTGGTCATGGTTTCAATCGTCGTAAAGGTTTTCGAGGCGACAATCACCAGCGTGCGCGAAGGCTCCAGCCCCAGCAGCACGTCGTGAATATGTGCACCATCTACGTTAGAAACAAAATGCGTGCGCGGACCACCGTGATAGGGGGCGAGCGCCAGCGTTGCCATCACCGGACCCAGATCCGAGCCACCGATGCCGATATTCACAATATCGGTAAAGGCTCCGCCGTCGCTGGCGGTGATTTTGCCCGACCGGACGCCAAGCGAATAGGCCTCCATCCGGTCAAGGGTTTCCCAGACGCCGGACATGATGTCTTCGCCGTCAACCATAACCGAACCGTCTTGTTTGCGCAGCGCTGTGTGCAGAACCGCGCGATCCTCGGTCGTGTTGATTTTTTCGCCGGCGAACATGGCGTCACGTTTGGCTTCGACGCTGGTCTGGTCCGCCAGTTTCAGCAAAAGGTCCAGCGCGGTGTCATCCATACTGGTTTTGGAGAAATCCAAAAGCATGTCGTCAAGGTTGGCTGAGAACCGGTCGAACCGTCCTGAGTCCTTTAGCAAATCCGCGATCCGGACATTTTCGGTGGTCGCGCGATGCGCCTTCAAATCGTTCCAGATGCTCATGCTATTTCCCCAGTTGGCTGGCCTCTCGCGCCAGCGTTTCGATCTCGTCCCACTTGCCTTCGTCTACCAGTTTACCCGGAGCGACCCAGCTGCCACCGGCGCAGATCACGTTGGGCAGGGACAGGTAGTCCATTGCGTTGGACAGGCTGACGCCTCCGGTCGGGCAGAAGGTTGCTTGCGGCAGCGGGCCGCCGATAGCCTTGATTGCCGCCGCACCACCGGAAGTTCCGGCAGGAAAGAATTTCATCAGATCGTAGCCTTTTTCCAGCAGGCTCATAACCTCGCTGGCGGTCACAGCCCCGGCAAGCAGCGGTAGTTCTTCGTCCTCACAGGCTTGGATCAGGGCGTCGGTTGCCCCCGGCGAAACGCCAAATTTTGCGCCTGCGGCTTTGGCGTTTTTTACGTCTTGCGGTGTAACCAGTGTTCCTGCGCCGACAACGCCGCCGGGCACCTCCGCCATCGCGCGGATTGCGTCCAGCGCAGCAGGGGTACGCAGGGTGACCTCCAAAGCAGGCAAACCACCAGCGACCAGCGCTTCGGCCAACGGGCGCGCGCGTGTGACGTCGTTCACGACCAGCACGGGCACGATCGGAGCGAGGCCGCAGACTTCGCGGTTCATTTTACAGGCGTCTTGGGCAGTCAGTGTCATATCATCACCACATGGATTTCAGGGCGCGGTCCAGCCACGCGTCGTCATACTCTTTGCCGCCAACCTCGCCGTCGGTCATAGAGGCGAGGATCTGGCCGGGTTTGGGCAGGTTGGGGGCGGGGGAGCCGTCCCAGAGGCCAGCGCGCATCGGCGCGCGGGCGCATTGGAAATAGATTTCATTTATTGTGATCAGGATCACGGTGCGGGGCGCTTTGCCGTGGGTCGTGTATTTATCCAGCAGCGCCGGATCGGCGGAAATCTTGCCAGTGCCATTCACTCGAATGATCGTGTTCGATCCCGGGATCAGGAACATCAGTGACACGCGGGGGTCGCGCACGATGTTGGACAGGCTATCGATGCGATTATTGCCGCGTCGATCCGGCAGGGCGAGGGTTTTTTCATCCTCGACAAACACCACGTTGCCTTCGTCACCGCGGGGGGAACAATCGAGGCCTTCGGGGCCGACGGTGGCCAATGCACAAAACGGCGCGTGTTTGATGAATTCGAAATATTCCGGCGTCAGGCGGTCGGTGACCTTTTCGGTCGATGCCGGAACCGGCAGATCGGCGTAAATCTCGCGTAGCTGTTCCAGTGTTTCGATCAAAAGACGGATGCTCCGGTTTCGGCGGGGCCAACGTTGCGGCGGAAGACCTCGAACAGCTCACGACCGGTGCCGTGGGCGTTAGCGGACAGATCAGCGGTGGCGTTCGGGCGGTCCATGACGCCCTCGGTCGTGGTTTCCAGCACGCCGTTGATCGCATCGACAGTGATCATGTCGCCGTCCTTGATTTTGGCAAGCGGTCCACCGGCCAGCGCCTCGGGTGACACATGAATGGCGGACGGCACCTTGCCCGACGCGCCGGACATGCGGCCATCGGTGACCAGCGCCACTTTTTGCCCGCGTTCCTGCAGGATGGTCAGCAGCGGCGTCAGGGAATGGAGTTCCGGCATCCCGTTGGCCATAGGGCCCTGAAAGCGAACGACAACCACAACATCACCGGTGAATTCACCCGCTTTGAAGGCCGTTTTGACATCTTCCTGGTCGTGGAACACGCGGGCCGGAGCGGTGATGATGCGTTTGTCTTCGGCGACGGCGGAAACCTTCATCACGCCAGTGCCCAGATTGCCGGACAGTTTAGACAATCCGCCCTCGTTCTGGAACGGGGCCGACACGGGTTTCAGGATTTTGTCGTTCAGGCTTTCGCGTGGGCCGTCTTCCCAGACAACCTCGCCGTTTTTCAGCTTCGGCTCGGAGATATATTGCGCCAAGCCGGTGCCCACGACGGTTTTGGTGTCGTCATGCAGCAGACCAGCGTCCAGCATTTCGCTGAACATATACGCCAACCCACCCGCCGCGTGGAAATGGTTCACGTCGGCCAGACCGTTCGGATAAACGCGGGCGATCAAGGGAACGACGGCGGAAATGTCGGAAAAATCCTCCCAATCCAGCACTACGCCAGCGGCGCGGGCCATGGCGAGGAGGTGGATCAGCAGGTTGGTGGACCCGCCCGTGGCCATCAGGCCAGCGATGCCGTTCACGAACGCTTTTTCGTCAAGCACTTCGCAAACCGGTGTGTATTCGTTGCCAAGCGCGGAAATTGCCATGGCGCGTTTTGCGCCCTCGATGGTCAGCGCATCGCGCAGCGGCGTGTTGGGGTTCACAAAGCTCGCACCCGGCAGGTGCAGGCCCATGAATTCCATCAGCATCTGGTTAGTGTTGGCAGTGCCATAAAACGTACAAGTCCCGGGACCGTGGTAGGAGGCCATCTCGGCCGCAAGCAATTCTTCGCGCCCGATCTCGCCTGCGGCGAATTTCTTGCGCACGGATGTCTTTTCTTCGTTCGACATGCCAGATGTCATCGGACCAGCCGGCAGGAACACGGCGGGTAGATAGCCGAAAGTCGCCGCCGCAATCACCAAACCGGGGACGATTTTATCGCAAACGCCAAGATACACCGTTGAATCGAACACATTATGCGACAGGCCAACGCCCGCTGCCATCGCGATCACATCGCGGGAAAACAGCGACAGCTCCATCCCTGCCTGACCCTGCGTGACACCGTCACACATGGCCGGAACCCCGCCAGCGAATTGCGCGGTGCCGCCAGCATCACGCGCCGCCTGCCGGATCAGTTCCGGATAGCGTTCAAACGGCTGGTGCGCCGACAGCATGTCGTTATAAGCGCTGATGATACCGATATTGCCCGCGCTGCCCCGCGCCAAGGCTTCTTTGTCGCCGTCAGTTGATGCCGCAAAAGCATGGGCCAGATTTCCGCAGGTCAGATGTGCGCGATTAGGCCCGTCATCGCGTGCCGCAGCCATTCGATCCATATAAGACGTGCGAAGGGGTTTAGACCGTTCAACGATCCGGTCTGTAACGCGGGCGATTGTGTCATTCAGCGGCATGTTAAACCTCGATTGGTCTCCAGCGGCGGTCATCGCGATGCATCAGCGCCAACGATCCATCCGGACCCGAGCCACCGGCGTCGTAAGGTTCTGGCGTATCCCCGGCCTCTACCCAGTTCTCAATGATTGGATCGACCCAGGCCCAGGCGGCTTCGACTTCGTCACCGCGCATAAACAATGTCTGATCGCCACGGATCACATCCATCAGCAACCGTTCATAGGCGTCAGCCATATCAAGCGTCGCGCCTTTAAGCGCGTCAGCAAACGACATATCAAGGGGCACTTCGGTCAGGCGCAATCCGCCCTGTCCGGGTTCCTTGATGATCATATGCATGGTGATACCTTCATCCGGTTGCAAACGGATCACAAGCGAGTTTCCACCATGGCGCACTTCGGCATTTGGGAAGATCGAATGCGGCGGGTCTTTGAAAATGATCGAAATCTCTGACATCCGCGCCCGTAGCTTTTTCCCGGTACGCAGGTAGAAAGGGACCCCTGTCCAGCGCCAGTTGGAAATGTGGGCTTTGATCGCAATGAAGCTTTCGGTTTTGCTGTCGGGATTTTCAGCATCATCTTTGTAGCTGCCGGAGTCGCCGTTCGCCCGATATTGGCCCCGCACGATATCATCGGGCTCCACAGGATCCAACGAGCGGATCACCTTAAGCTTCTCGTCGCGCACGTCATTAGCCTCGAACCGCGCGGGAGGTTCCATGGCGGTCAGACACAGAAGCTGCATCAAATGGTTCTGCACCATATCGCGCATAGCGCCGGAATTGTCGTAATAAGCGCCGCGTCCCTCGATCCCGATGGTTTCCGAGACACTGATCTGCACGTGATCCACATGTTGCGAATTCCAGACCGGTTCCAACAGCGCGTTGGCAAAGCGCAGCGCCATCAGGTTCTGCACGGTTTCTTTGCCCAGATAATGGTCAATCCGGTAAATCTGATGCTCCTTGAAATTCCGCCGCAGCTGTTCGTTCAACAGGTGTGCGGTTTCCAGATCGTGACCAAAGGGTTTTTCCACCACAATCCGGCTGTCCTTAGTGGCAATTCCGGTTTTGGTCAGACGTTCTGCGATGTCGTCAAACAGCGACGGCCCAACGGACAGGTAAAAAGCCCTGACCGGGTTGGCATCTTTCTCGATCAACTTGCCAAGCTCTTTCCATCCAGCGTCGCCCAGCACATCAACAGGAATGTAATGGAGGGTTTCCAGGAACTCCTCCAACTTTTCAGTGTTCTTATACTCGTTTGGCGAGAATTCTTTGATCGCCTTAGACACTTCCTCTCGGAACTGCTTGTCATCCCACTTGGATCGGGCCGACCCGATGATCCGCGCATTGGGCGGCATCTGCCCGGCAATCAAACGGCGGAAAAGCCCCGGTAGGATTTTCCGTCGCGACAGGTCGCCGGATGCACCAAAAATGACCAGATCAAACGGGTCTACGGGAATGATACGGGCAACCATTGGCATGCTCCTGTACTGATTTTCTTACGCGGGACCGAAGGTAATCAGATACGGAGGTCCCGTTTCGGGCGTGTTCAACCACATTTTCACATGAATGCAAAGGGGATTGGAACCCCGTTTGGGCAAATGCCCAATATTGCAGCAAAGTTTTGGTTTCATTGGGAAAATGCATAGGTATGCAAGCTGCTGAGGGCCGGTTTTACCCGATTCCTTTGGCTCTTGGATTCCTGTTGGATTAGAGGCAGTGTGCTTCTAAACAACTCCGAATCCTGTATGACACCAATTCTTTTTACCACGCTACGTGATTATTCCGGTCGTGCGTTCGTTGCCGACCTGATCGCCGGTCTGACGGTGGCATTGGTGGCGTTGCCCCTAAGCCTCGCCATTGCGATTGCGTCCGGGGCGACACCGGAAAAAGGCATGATCACGGCAATTGTCGGGGGGTTCATGATTTCGGCGTTGGGCGGGAGCCGGGTGCAGATTGGCGGACCAACGGCGGCGTTTATTGTAGTGGTGTTTGGGGTGATTGCCGAACACGGGTATGACGGGCTTGTGCTGGCGACGCTGATGGCTGGCGCCATACTGGCGGTGGCGGGATATCTGAAGGTTGGCAGCCTGATCCGCTATGTGCCCGAACCTGTAATCAGCGGATTTACCATCGGGATCGCGATTGTGATTGCCACCAGTCAGATCAAGGATTTTCTGGGTCTGACGGTGAAAGCCGTTCCTGCCGATTTTATGGAAAAACTACCAGTTCTATGGGCGGTGCGCGACACGCTGAACATCATGGCGGTCGGGATCGGGTTGGGAACGGCAATCTTGATCGTGCTGCTACGCCGGACCTTTCCGCGGTTCCCGGGCCTGATCGTCGCGATATCCGTGATGTCCATGCTGTGTGCGATGCTCGCACTACCGGTTGATACGATTGCCTCGCGCTTTGGGGCTTTACCCAACCACCTGCCGCTACCGCATTTGCCGGATATGTCAGTTGCGCGGCTAGTGAGCCTTCTACCCTCCGCATTAACGATCGCGTTTCTGGCGGGGGTGGAGTCTTTGCTGTCTGCCATGGTGGCGGACCGGCTGACTGCTGATAAGCATCGCCCTAACGCCGAGATTATCGCGCAAGGTTATGCCAATATCGCCTCGTCATTTTTTGGCGGCATGCCTGCTACCGGTGCAATTGCCCGAACGGCAACGAATATCCGGGCCGGTGCCGTCTCGCCGGTCTCCGGGATGATCCACGCGCTGGTGATATTGGCGATCATGGTGCTGTTTTCGGGGCTGGCCGGATATCTGGCCATGCCTGCGCTCGCGGCACTGCTGATCCTGACCGCGTGGAACATGGCAGAGCCCGACCGTTGGCGCGACTATCTTCGGATGCCGCGCGCGGATCTGTTGCTGTTGCTGGTGACGCTAGTTCTGACGATCCTCACGGATCTGACAGTGGCGATCGCCGTTGGGATCGGACTGGGACTGGCGATGCGCCTGCGTAAACGGGATGCGCCATATGCGGATTGGCACACCCCGGATCGGTGATCAGATACAGGCTTTCAACAGCTCCGTCGTGTTTTCCAGCGTCATTTCGACAGGGTTGCCGCCGGTTGACGGGTCCTCCATCGCCATTTTGGCCAGCTCGTCGATGCGATCCGTGCCGACGCCCATTTCGGACAGGCTGTTCGGGATTTTCAGCTCTGCACGCAGCTCTACGACGTAATTATAGAACCCGTCGAAACCACCCGTTAGGCCCAGATAGCCGCAGAGCGCGTCGAAACGATCTTCGATAGCGGGGCGGTTGAATTTCAGGACTGGCGGAATGACGACAGCGTTGGTTGTGCCGTGATGCGTGTTATAAACCGCGCCAATCGGGTGGCTGATTGCGTGCACGGCGCCCAGACCTTTTTGGAACGCCGTCGCGCCCATGGCCGCTGCGCTCATCATTTGGGCGCGGGCTTTGATGTCGGTACCGTCGTGATACGCACGCGGCAGATATTCTTTGACCAGCCGTAATCCTTCGACCGCGATGCCCTGCGACATCGGGTGGTAGTGGGGGGAACAGTAAGCCTCCAGACAATGTGCGAAAGCGTCCATGCCGGTGCCGGCGGTGATCATCGGCGGCATGCCGACAGTCAGTTCGGGATCGGCGATGACAACGGTGGGCAGGACTTTGGGGTGGAAGATGATTTTCTTCACATGCGTTTCCGAATTGGTGATGACGCTGGCGCGCCCCACTTCGGACCCCGTGCCTGCGGTCGTTGGCACCGCGATAATCGGGGCGATGGCCGAGGCTTTCGCCCGCTTCCACCAATCGCCCACATCCTCGTAATCCCAGACCGGGCGGGTTTGGCCGCACATGAAGGCAATCATCTTGCCCAAATCGATGCCTGATCCACCACCAAAGGCAATCACCCCATCATGATTGCCGTTATAATAGACCTCCAACCCGGCCGAGAGGTTTTTCTCGTTCGGGTTAGGATCCACTTCGGAAAACATTGCGCGGCCAAGGCCAGCGGCCTCTAATATATCCAGTGTATTTTGCGTGATCGGCAGGTTCGCCAACCCTTTGTCGGTGACCAGCAGCGGGCGCTTGATGCCGGCCTGCGCACAGGCGGCGGGCAGTTCCTTGATCCGGCCAGCGCCGAATTTGATCGCGGTCGGGTAGGACCAGTTTCCAGTCAGGTTCATGATGTCACCTTCTTCAGATGATAGGATTTCGGACGGGTCAGGTTATGGAAGCCGATGACGGACAGGGCCCCACCGCGACCGGTGTTTTTGCAGCCAGTCCAGCACAGGCCCGGGTCCAGATAATCAGCACGGTTCATAAACACAGTGCCGGTTTCTATCTGCGCCCCAATCGCTTCGGCCCGCGCCGGATCGTTCGTCCAAAGCGAGGCGGTCAGGCCGAATTCGCTGTCATTCATCAGGCGGATCGCCTCGTCGTCCGAGCTGACTTTCATGATGCCGACAACCGGCCCGAAACTCTCATCCCGCATGACGCGCATGGAATGGTCCACATTGATCAGGATTTGCGGCATCAGATAGGTTCCGCCGTCATCCTCGGGGAATTGCGCAGGGTCAATCATCGGCTTTGCGCCAGCAGCAACGGCTTCGCGGATTTGGGCGCGGACTTCGTCGGCGAATCGGACATTCGACATCGGACCGATAGTGGTGTCGGTGTCCAGCGGATTGCCCAGCTTGTATCCGCTGACCAGTGTCACGGATTTTTCGACAAATGCGTCAAACAGACTTTCATGGACGTAAATCCGTTCAATCCCGCAGCAGCATTGCCCCGAATTATACATGGCGGCATCCATCAGCGTGGCGACGGCGGCGTCAAGATCGGCATCCTCCATCACGTACCCGGGATCTTTACCGCCCAGCTCTAGCCCAAGCGGCGTGAATGTCCCGGCAGCGGCGCGTTCCATCGCCTGACCACCGCCGACCGATCCGGTGAAGTTGATAAAATCAAATGCGCCCTGACCGATCAGCTCGGAGGTCGTGTCATGGTCGAGGAAGATGTTGAGGAACACATCCTCGGGCACACCTGCCTCCACGAACGCCCGCACCATTCGCTCGCCGACCAGCAGGGTCTGGCTGGCATGTTTGATCACGACCGTATTCCCCGCAATCAGCGCTGGCGAGATCGTGTTGATCGCGGTCAGAAACGGGTAGTTCCACGGCGCGATGACCAGCACGACGCCATGCGGCTCGCGTTTGATCTGGCGGGTAAAGGTCTCGCTATCCTCGATCACCATCGGCGCCAGCGATTCCTCTGCGATTTTGGACATATAGTCCGTGCGCTCGTTCACGCCGCCGAACTCGCCACCATAACGGACCGGGCGGCCCATCATATGGGCCAGTTCGGGCACGATTTCGTCGTTCATCTCGCCCAGCCGTTTAACGCCAGCCTGCACCAGCGCGATCCGCTCGGCCAGCGGGCGCGCGGCCCAGCCTTTTTGCGCCGAGCGCGCACGGGCGACCAGCTTCTGGGCGTCGGCCAGCGGCATCGCCTCACGTTCTGCAAAAACCGATCCGTCGATCGGGGATATACATGTGATCATCGTCATTCTGTCTGTCCTTTGAAATGCCCCCTCGCCGGGCAAGTGCGACGGCAAGGTCGGGGATACGCGAAAATTACCCCCGCTCGAATCCGCGGGCAATCTCCCAATCTGTCACAGCGGCGTCGAAGGCGTTCTGCTCCCATTCTGCGGCGTGGGTGTAATGGTCCACCACCGCATCCCCCATGGCCGCGCGCAGCATTTTCGACCCGGACAATTGCGGGATCGCAGCACGCAGGGTTGTCGGGATTTGATCCGAGTCCTCCTTGTAAGCGTCCCCTTTGAATGGGCTGCCGGGGTCCAGCTTTTCTTGGATCCCCGCAATCCCCGCCGCCAACATCGCCGCGATGGCGAGGTAGGGGTTCACATCCGCGCCGGGCAAGCGGCATTCCAGCCGCACACCAAGCGAGCCCTCGCCACACAAGCGGAAGGCGGCGGTGCGGTTATCGACCGACCAGACCTTGCGGGTTGGGGCGAAACTGCCAGCCTGAAAGCGTTTGTAGCTGTTCACATAAGGCGCCAAGAAGGCGGTGATATCGCCCGCATATTTCAACAAACCACCAAGGAAATGCCGCCCCGTGTCGGACAGGGTATATTCGGCATCCTTGTCGTAAAACACCGGACCTTTGTCGGACTGCAGGGAAATATGCACATGGCTGGCGGACCCCACCCGATCGGGCGCCCATTTAGGCAGGAAGCTGACCGCGTGACCGGCCATGAACCCAATATCTTTGGCCGCATATTTCGCGATCGCGTGGTTTTCAGCGCAGTCCAGCGCTGGGCCGTATTTGATATTCAGCTCCTGCTGTCCCGCCTCGGCCTCACCTTTGGAGCTTTCGACCGGGATGCCGGACGCATATAGCCCGTTGCGCAGCGGTTTCATCACCGGCTCGTCCTTGGCCGACAGACCCAGCGCGTAATCTTCGTTATAGCGGACCAGCGGCGTCAATGCCTTGTATCCCGCATCGTGGAGGGTCTGGAACGACTCCTCGAATATGAAAAACTCCAACTCGGTCGCCGCTGTGGCGGTATATCCCATCTCGGCCAGCCGCGCGACCTGCGCTTTCAGCATAGCACGTGGCGAATGGGCGATTTCGTGATGGCCATGGTGATCCATGATGTCGCACAGCACCATCGCCGTGCCCTCAAGCCACCCAGCAGTGCGCAGAGTCGACAGGTCCGGCTTCATCATATAGTCGCCATAGCCCGCCCGCCATGACGTGGATTTATACCCCTCGACCGTCCACATCTCCAGATCGGTGGCCAGCAGATAGTTGCAGCAATGGCTTTCTTCCCAAGCGCTGTCGATGAAATGCTGCGCGACAAAGCGTTTGCCCATCAGCCGTCCGGCCATGTCGACGACAAACGCCATTACGGTGTCGATCTCGCCCGCGGCGGTCAACGCCTTCAACTCATCCATCGTCAGATTACCCGCCATGGGTCACTCTCCATCACTATCAGGGGGAAGTGGCCGGGCGAGCGTCCCGCCCGGCCAGTTGTATCAGCCGTAGCGATAAGGCCGTCCGGCCTTTTGCATGTCGGCATTATACTGTTTGAAGATTTCGACAACCTTCGCCTTGGTCTTGGATTCCGCAGCGATCTCGTCCCAGAAGGCGACAGCGGCATTTTCAACCGTTGCCCATTCGTCGTCAGGGATCGTGGTCAGCTGCATCTTGGTGCCGTTGACGCGCAGGGATGCCTCGCCGCCCCAATACCACCATTGACGATAGTAATGCGACTGATCACAGGCCATGCGGACCAGCGTTTTCAGATGGTCCGGCAGCTCGTTCCAGCGGTCCTGATTGGCGAAGAACGATCCCGCCCAAGCGCCCGAGATGTTGTTGGTCAGGAAATAATCCGTCACATCCGCCCAGCCGACGGTGTAATCTTCGGTAATCCCGGACCATGCGATCCCGTCCAACTCACCGGTTTGAACGGCGACTTCGATATCTTCCCAGGGCAGGGTCACGGGGACGACGCCAAACTGGGCAAGGAACCGGCCCGCTGTCGGGAAGGTGAACACGCGTTTACCTTGCAGGTCAGCCAGCGAATTGATCGGCTCTTTCGTCGCAAAGTGGCACGGGTCCCACGATCCGGCCGAGATATGTTTCACGCCGACGGCGGAATATTCCGCATCCCAAATCTCGTTGAGGCCATACTGGTTGAACAGCACCGGCACGTCCAAGCTGTAACGGGATGCAAACGGGAAATAGCCACCAAATACGGTGACCTCGGTCGGTGACGCCATTGAGTCATCATCCGACTGCACCGCATCAATCGTGCCGCGTTGCAGGGCGCGGAACAGTTCGCCGGTTGGGACAAGCTGATCGGCTGTGTAAAGCTCGATCTCCATTTCATCGCCAGCGATGGCGTTGAAAGCGTCGATGGAAGGTTTGATCACATGTTCGGCGAGTGCGGGCCCGGCATAGGTTTGCAAACGCCAGACAATTTTCGTTTGGCCATGAACTGCGGGTGCTGCAAGCGTAGCCGCCCCTGCCATACCAGCCGTCTGGAGGAACTTACGTCTGTTGGTCATTTTCTTCTCCTTGTTAGCCCGGATTGCTCCGGATTTATGCCCGTGCCTCGACACGATCGGGGTTTTCCCCGTTTATTTTCCATAGACCAGATTTGGCAGCCATAGCGCGATCTGGTCGAAATACATGACAGTTGCTAACGCGATCAGCATGACACCAACGAACGGAATAATCGAGGTGTAAATATCGCGCAGCGTAATCTCGGGCGGGGCCATGGCCCGCATCAGGAACAGGTTGTAGCCGAAGGGCGGGGTCATATAGGCGATCTGGCTGGTAATGGTATAAAGCACGCCATACCAGATCAGATTGAATCCCAGCGCATCGACCAGCGGAATGTAAAGCGGCGCGACAATCACCAGCATCGCCGTGTCATCCAGAAATGTGCCCATCAGCAGGAAGGATATCTGCATCAGGATCAGGACCTCCCACGGGCCGAGGCCGAGCGTATCGAGGAAAAACGCCTCGATCGCGTCAACGGCACGGACACCGTCGAAAATCGCGCCAAACGCCAGTGCCGCCAGAATGATCCACATGAACATCGCGCTGATCGACAAGGTATTGCGAACCGAGTTCTCGAACACTTCGCGCGTCATGCGACCTTTGAACACCGCAGCCAGAAATGCCGTTAGCGCCCCAACGGCCGAGGATTCAACAAGGCTGGTCCAGCCCTTGACGAACGGATACATCATCACGAAAAAGATCACCAAGGGCAGCATGCCGGACCGTAGCAAACGCCATTTTTCCCGCCACGTTATGGCGGCGCGTTCCTCGGGTGGAAGGGCAGGGCCAAGGGAGGGGTTCAACTTACAGCGGATCGCGATGTAAAGCATGAACATCGCCGCCATCATCAACCCCGGAACAACACCCGCCAGCCACAATTGTCCCACCGGCTGCCGCGCGATCATCGCATAAAGAACCAGCACGACGGAGGGCGGCACCAGAATGCCTAGCGATGCCCCCGCCTGAATAACCCCGGTTACCATGCGTTTGTCATAATTGCGTTTCAGCAATTCCGGCAAGGCAATCGTAGCCCCAATGGCCATGCCCGCGACCGACAGTCCGTTCATCGCGGCGATCAGCACCATCAGCCCAATCGTCCCGATGGCCAGCCCGCCATTCACGCCGCCCATCCAGACATGGAACATCCGGTAAAGATCATCCGCCAGCCCGCTTTCCGACAGGACATAGCCCATGAAAATAAACAGGGGCAGTGTCAGCAACGGATACCAGGTCATGACCTTGACCGAGGCCGAGAAGGGCACCTCCTCCCAGCCGATCCCCCAGAACAGAAGCGCGGACACCGACGCAACAAAGCCAATCGCGGCAAAGACCCGTTGCCCCGTCAGCAGCATCACCATCATCGACATAAACATAAAGGTGGCGATCATTCCCGGGGTCATTACAGTTCCTCACCTTTGATTTTGGCGATGTCTTTGAGAAAGACAGCGAAGGCCTGAAGGATCATCAGGAATATGCCGACGCAGGAAATCGCCCGGATCGGCCAGACGACCGGGCGCCACGCGGTGGAATTGCGGGTGCCGTAATCATACGCATACCACGTGGAATCCAACCCGCCGACCAGTAGAATAACCAGATAGAAGATCAGGAAAAAAATCGTGAAAGCATCAACCCATGCCTTGGTCCGATCCGACCAGCTGCCATAAAGCAGGTCCATCCGCACATGGCTGTTCAGTTGCATCGAATAGGGCCCGCCAAGCAGGTAATACGCAACCAGCACAAACTGCGCCATCTCCACCGTCCAGAGCGACGGGCGGAAGTTCAGTGATTTTATCGCCTCATGCAACCAGTGCAGCCCGCCAGCGTTAAGAATGGAGGAATCGGTGCCCAACTCGAACATGATTTTGGAGAAGGAGGACCACAACAAAATCGCCATCAGCACAAACAGCAGATACATCGCCATCCGGCCAACGCGGTAATTTACAGCCTCTACAATAGTTACATATGAACGAGACCAATTCGGCATTTAACGGCCAGTCCCGACAAGTCGTGGAAAATCTGAACAAAAAGTCATCTTCACCCCCAGTCCTAATTATGACAGTATCAATGACATTCATTGTGTCAATTCATTTGATCAAAAAGTAAATTTTTGGAACATACTTTATGAAACCCATACCGCGGTTTTTGTGGACTGAAGCAAACGCGCCGATTCTGGAATTTGTCGAAGGCAAAAGCTGCCATCCGGATATGTTCATCCCGGTTGAAGACCTGTTGAGCGATTTGCCAAGTGTGGGGATATTCAGTCCTGAACCAGAAGTTTGCCGATATGTTGTCTGGTATCGTCATGATCTGATTTTTGCGGCCTGTACCGGGATGCGCCGGATAAGTTTAAGACTTTCGCCTATTTTCGCTGCGCAGAGCACTGCGCTTGGCCTGTCAAAACCTACAGAGGGCTTGGATGGGTGGCATGATTTCTCTCCTTTCAGAGAAGAATTCGATGATTGGGCACTTGCAGCCTATCGCGGCGCCAATTGAGATTAGCGCACCGTGTCATCGTACTTCTTGAAAGTTTGAACAAAAAAGGCGCCAATCCATGGGCGCCTTTTTCAGGATATTGTCTGACGGATCAGGTTCGGGCTTTTCCAACCAGCTTCCAAAGCGTCGGAAGCAAGATAGCCGCCAGTAGAACTTTCATCAGATCGCCGATCAGGAACGGGAACAGCCCCCATGCAGCGGTCTGCGCGCTGAGCGAACCATATGTTGCGACATCCAGTTTACCTGTCGAACTAATCCAGTAAGCAAGCCAAGCCAGTCCGAATGTGTAGATCACCAGATTGCCGATCACCATTGCGGCCGCCATCAGAACAACGTTCCTGTCCCATCCTTTGCGAGCCGCATATCCAAGTGCAAGCGCAGCAACCAGAAAGCCGACAAGATATCCGCCGGTTGATCCCTGCATGTATCCCCAACCGCTGAACTCGGCTGTGGAACTTGTGAACACATCAAAGCCGATCATGCCGACAAGAAGATATCCCAGAATCGTCGTCAGCCCGAGCCGCGGCCCATAAGCAGCGCCAACCGCGAGCACTACGAATGTCTGAAGGTTCACCGGCACCGGAGAGGGCGGGATCGGCAATTTGATTTTAGCAGAAATCGCTAACAACAATATCCCGGCAAGCACCAGTACAGCACGCTTCGTCCATAAGGCTGCGCCCTCGGCATTCCATACGGCTTCGGTGAGAACTTTGTCGAATGTTGCAGTGGCCATAGACTATCCCCTTAGTGTTTGATCGTATCTGCTTTCGCATGGGATGCCCGTCAGGTGCAAGGCTATTCCGTATTGTAAAAGGACAATTTCCCTTGGCAGAACTGCAAATTGACGCAATATTGCGCCGATGTTTGCGTTTATCAAAAAAGTACTCGCCCGAAATACCAACGCCACAATCTGGTCGTTGCAGGGGATCTGGTCCGCCTATCAGACCGAAGACGGGATGCGGCAGTGGAGTATCGTCGCGGCGTTGCTGACGGTGGTCATGTTCCTGTTTGATTTCACCGGACTGGAGCGCGCTGTGCTCGTGCTGGCAACATGGAACGTGGTTCTGATGGAACTGGCAAACACCGGGCTGGAATCTGTCGTGAACCGTATTTCCGAAGATTTGCACCCTCTGTCGAAGAAGGCTAAAGACATCGGCAGCGGGATGGTTTTCTTTGCCATCGTCATGGCTGTCATTGTCTGGGGACTGATCCTGTTCAGCTAAGCCCCGGGGTATTGAGGGGCGGATTTGCCGCCGAAAAACTCCCCCATTGACATCCCCCCGACCTTCACCACATGTTCCCCGCCCATGTAAACGCCCCGCGATTCTGGAGAATTCCCGTATGCCCGTTGTTGTTGTCGAGTCCCCGGCCAAAGCCAAAACCATCAATAAATATCTCGGCAAAGATTACACCGTTCTGGCGTCCTACGGGCATGTGCGTGACCTGCCGCCGAAAGACGGCTCGGTGGACACGGAAAATGATTTCGATATGAAGTGGGAGGTCGCCGGACCGTCCCAAAAACATATCAAAGCCATCGTCGATGCGCTTAAAGATGACGACACGCTGATCCTCGCCACTGACCCGGATCGAGAAGGGGAAGCGATTTCCTGGCATCTCGAAGAAGTGTTGCGCAAGCGCAAAGCCATCAAGAAATCGACGAAGGTTGAACGGGTTGTATTCAACGCGATCACCAAATCCGCCGTGACCGAGGCCATGGAACATCCGCGCCAGGTCGATCAGCCGCTGGTCGATGCCTATCTGGCGCGCCGGGCGCTTGATTATCTTGTGGGATTCAACCTGTCGCCGGTCCTCTGGCGCAAATTGCCCGGCGCGAAATCCGCGGGTCGTGTGCAGTCGGTTGTCCTGCGCCTGATTGTTGATCGCGAGATGGAGATTGAGGCGTTTAAAGCGCAGGAATACTGGACCGTTGCCGCGCAACTGGCGACCGTACGTGGTAAAGATTTTACCGCCCGCCTGACGGTGCTGGGTGGCAAGAAGCTGGAAAAGTTCGACATTGCCACCGCAGAGGCCGCCGATCTGGCCGTCCACGCCGTGCAGTCACGCGACCTGACAATTGCCTCGGTCGAGGCAAAGCCCGGCAACCGCAATCCGTCCGCCCCCTTCATGACTTCCACCCTGCAACAGGAAGCCAGCCGTAAATTTGGTTTCGGTGCCCGTCAGACCATGAGCACAGCGCAACGCCTCTATGAGGCCGGTTACATTACGTATATGCGGACCGATGGGATCGACATGGCGCCGGAGGCCGTGATGGCCGCGCGTGACGTGATCAAAGATCGCTACGGTGCGGAGTACCTGCCCGACAGCCCGCGAATGTACAAAAACAAAGCCAAGAATGCACAGGAAGCGCACGAATGCATCCGCCCGACAGATATGGCTGTCGACCCGTCGAAGCTGGGCCGGGTCGAGGCGGATCAAAAGAAACTTTACGATCTGATCTGGAAACGCTCCATCGCCTGCCAGATGGCGGCGGCGCGGCTGGAACGCACCACTGTCGAAATTGAATCGGCTGACAAACAGGTTGGTCTGCGCGCTACAGGTCAGGTCATCACTTTCGAAGGCTTCATGAAGGTCTATACCGAAGGGCGTGAGGATCAGGTCATCGACGAAGATGACAAACTGCTGCCCGTCATGTCGGATGGTGAAGGTGTCGATAAACGCGAGGTCACGCCGGAACAGCATTTCACCCAACCGCCGCCACGCTATTCCGAGGCATCGATTGTCCAGAAGATGGAGGAGTTGGGGATCGGGCGTCCGTCCACCTATGCCTCGATCGTCACGACGATCCAGGATCGCGAATATGTCCGCAAAGAAAGCGGCCGACTGGTGCCCGAGGATAAGGGGCGATTGGTCACGATCTTCCTCGAAAACTATTTCCGCCGCTATGTCGGCTATGATTTCACCGCCGAACTGGAAGATGATCTGGATAAGGTCAGCGCCGGGGACGAGGATTACAAAAAACTCCTGACCCGGTTCTGGAAAGAGTTTTCCGCAAGCATCGACGATACATCTGAACTGCGGATTACCGAGGTTCTGGACAAGATCAATGAAATTCTGGAACCTCACCTGTTCCCCCCAACCGAAGATGGATCTGACCCGCGCATCTGTAAAAATTGCGGCGACGGGCGGTTGTCGATGCGCACGTCGCGCGCCGGTGGGGCTTTTATCGGTTGCTCGAACTACCCCGAATGTCGCTACACCCGACCGCTGTCGGGCGAGGTTGAGGGCGGCGATATTGCTGGACCTGACGGCAAGCTGCTGGGGTTCGATGATGACGGCGAGAAAATCACACTGCGCACTGGCCGCTTCGGCCCGTTTGTCCAGCAGGGTGAAGTGACCGAGGAAAATCCGAAACCCAACCGGTCCTCGATCCCCAAAGGGATGGAACTGGAAAAGGTCGATCTGGAGAAAGCGCTGCAACTCTTGTCGCTGCCGCGTCTGATTGGCGATCACCCGGAAGGGGGTATCGTCGAAGCCGGGATCGGGCGCTATGGCCCCTATGTCGTGCATACGAAGGCTGATGAGAATGGTAAGGACCAGAAAGTCTATGCCAATATCAAGGAAGCCGAGGATGTCCTGACCATCGGCATGAACCATGCCGTGGAACTGATCGCGCAAAAAGCCGCGCGCGGTGGCCGCGGGCAGGCGGCGAAACCGATAAAAGAGCTGGGTGATCACCCCGATGGCGGTGCGGTCAATGTCATGAACGGCCGCTATGGCCCGTATGTGAAGTGGGAAAAGATCAATGCGACCCTGCCCAAAGGCACCGAGCCCGAAGATGTGACCATGGACATGGCGTTGGAACTGGTGGCGGCGAAAGCGGCAACCAAAGGCAAAAAACGCACCCGCGCCAAGAAAAGCTAACCGCACAACCCATAGTTACGGTTGTGCGGATTCTGTGATCTCGTTTTGTTCGCAACTTTCTGCTTATGTGTTGAATTTACAACAATTCTGGACTCTTCGAGTCAACCAGTGCTTGCGAAATGCAAAAGCGCAGATAAGCTGATCACACCCCACCGAGTGATTCACCAGTTCTTAACCCTAACGAATGATGAAGGATCGTATGATACGAATCCCGTTCATTTTGGCCCTTTGTTTTGTCGCTTTCGCGGCACGGGCTGGGAGTCTGGACGCCCCACCAGTGACCGATGCTCCGGTCATAAGTCCGGCTCCCGTCGGGGTTGGGTCCGCATGGGAAGGATTTTATGCGGGCGGACTGGTTGGCTGGGAAACCGGCGAGCAGAATTATTTCTCCGGTGGGGCTTTCTCAAACGGCCCGTGGGGGCTTGAAGGTGTGAATTACGGCGCCTTTGCCGGGTATAGTTTCCAGACCGGGTCATTAGTCTATGGCGCTGAAGCATCTTATGCGCTCGGTGACATTGACTCTGATATACCATCTTCATTTGGTGCGAATTACGCCAGCTTCTTCGATATCAAGGCCCGCGCTGGCTACGCCGTTGGCGATGCGCTGGTTTATGGTGTGTTGGGTGGTTCGCTTGGTAAATGGGAAGATCGGACGGGTCCCCCCGACACTGCAAGCGCAACGGGCGTGAATTACGGGCTTGGTGTGGATTACCAAATCAATGACAGCGTGTTTGTCGGAGCCGAATACCTCGTAAGAGATCTTACGGGCGATTTTGAAAACGACCCAAGCGTGGGGATCGACAGTCTGACGCAATCGGCACAGATCAGAGTCGGATTGCGTTTCTAATCGAATCCGCATGACGAGTGGTCGCCCGCATGGTAAAGGGCGGCATGAAACAATTTCCAAGTAAAGAACAAATATTAGAATGGGTCCGCGACAATCCCGGCGCGGCCAGCAAACGCGATATTGCGCGGGCATTTGGCATTAAAGGGCAGGATCGGATCGCGTTGAAGAAGCTGCTGCGGGAGCTACAGGCCGACGGTGCGCTTCAAGGTAACCGGAAGGATATTCGTGCTAGCGGAGCATTGGAGCCGGTGGAGTTGCTGCAGGTTACCGCTATTGACGCCGACGGCGACGTATTTGCCGAGCCGGCCAACTGGAAACAGGATGTCCGCGCCCCCGCTGTGCTTCTGGTCCCGAAAAAGGGTGATCCGGCGCTGGGGATTGGCGATCGCGGGCTGTTCCGGATCGCTAAAACCGGCGATGAACATGCGCCTTACGAGGGGCGACTGATCCGTAAGATCGGATCTGGTGCGGCAACGATCCTGGGGATTTACCGTTCGACAGAAACCGGCGGACGGATCGTGCCGGTGGATAAGAAGGCCTCCAAGGAATGGATCGTCTCGTCAGCGGACAAGAACGGAGCGAAGGACGGCGAGCTGGTCGAGGGCGTCAAGGTCGGGTCCGCCCGGGCAGGGTTGCCGCGCGCACGCGTCAAAGAACGGCTCGGCGATCCGATGGCGCCACGGTCAGTGTCGCTGATTGCCATCCACGAACATGGTATTCCCGTCGATTTCCCGGAGGCCGCCGAGAAAGAGGCTGTGAAAGCCAAACCTGTGCCGCTGGGCAATCGAGAAGACCTGCGTCACCTGCCGCTATTCACAATCGATCCGTCAGACGCGCGTGACCATGACGATGCGATCTGCGCGGTGCCGGACACGGACAAGAAAAACGAGGGCGGTTTTATCGTCTGGGTCGCGATTGCGGATGTGGCGCACTATGTGCGACCCGGCTCGGCACTGGACAAGGAAGCACGCAAGCGCGGGAATTCATCCTATTTTCCTGACCGTGTTGTGCCGATGCTGCCGGACAAATTGTCGGGCGATTTATGTTCACTACATGAAGGTGTGGACCGTCCCTGTGTGGCGGTGAAAATCACGCTGAATGCGGCGGGCGAAAAGATTGATCATCGGTTTGTGCGGGGCTATATGCGCTCGCCCGCGTCGCTATCTTATGAACAGGCGCAGGCGGCGGCGGACGGTCACCCGGATGACCAAACCAAGCCCTTGATCGAGGACGGGATCAAGCCGCTTTGGGCAGCCTATTTCGCCGCGCGCAAGGCAACCAACAACCGCCAACCGCTGCATCTCGATTTACCCGAACGCAAGATCATCCTGTCGGAGGAAGGCAAAGTGGTTTCTGTTGCTTTCCGCGACCGGTTTGATGCGCATAAACTGGTGGAGGAATTCATGGTCCTCGCCAATGTATGCGCCGCCGAAACGCTGGAGGCCAAACGCAAACCGCTTTTGTATCGTGTCCACGAACCGCCAAAGCCCGAGAAACTGGAGGCGCTGCGCGAAACCGTGGCATCTGTCGGGCTGAACCTCGCCAAAGGGCAGGTATTGAAAACGGCGCAATTGAACCGGCTGCTGGATCAGGCGGCAGGGACGGAGCATTCCGAGACGATCTCCATGACCGTACTGCGGTCGATGACGCAGGCCTATTATGCGAGGGAGAATTTCGGGCATTTCGGGCTAAACCTTAAACGCTATGCGCATTTCACCTCGCCCATCCGGCGTTATTCGGACCTGATTGTGCATCGGGCCCTGATCTCGGCCCATGGCTGGGGGGATGACGGGTTGAGCCCGGAGGAGATCGAAAATCTGGACGCCACCGCCGAACATATCAGCCAGACGGAGCGGCGATCCATGCTGGCTGAGCGGGACACAACGGACCGCTATCTGGCGGCGTATTTGTCCGAACGGGTCGGCAACGAGTTCCCCGGCAAAGTGTCGGGTATTGCCCGGTTCGGGCTGTTTGTCAGTCTGGAGGAAACCGGCGCGGACGGGATCATTCCGCTGTCACATCTGGGACGCGAATACTGGATATTCGATGCGGATACCAACACGCTGAAGGGCGAAAAATCCAAACGGGTTATAGCCATCGGGATGCCGGCTGTGGTTCGGCTGGCCGAAGCTGCACCGATCACCGGCGGGCTGACGTTTGAGTTGCTGGAACTGGACGGGAAACCGATGCCCAAGGGGACCTCGCAAGGGGGGCGGGCAAAAGTTCGCCGAAACCGCACCAGCACGAAACGCAAACCCAAGACCTCACGCCGTCGCTAGGCTATGGTGGGATCATGAGAGTTCTGATCCTACTTCTTCTGGCAAGTCCGGCACTGGCCGATATGCAACTCCCGGTGCAACGTGCCCCGAATTTCACCCCCGTGCAGGCTGCCCCAATGGACGCCTGGCAGACGCAGTTTCGGGTGCGCGCGCTGGCCGAAGGTATTCCGGCAGCCGTGTTCGACGAAGCGTTTCGCAATGTCCGCTATGAAAGCAGCACGCGTGAGGCTGACGCCAATCAGGCGGAATTCGTGCGCCCGATCTGGGACTATCTGGATGACGCCGTGTCGGGTGCGCGTGTCAATACGGGTCGGACCAAAGCCGCGGAGCTGTCCGACACACTCGCCGCGCTGGAACAGCGCTATCGTGTGGATGGTCAGATCCTGATAGCTATCTGGAGTATGGAGAGCGCATTCGGCGGTTTCAAAGGCAACACAAACGTCATTTCCGCACTGGCAAACGCAGCGCATGACGGCCGTCGTCAGGCTTTCGCCGAGGCGGAACTGATCGCCGCGCTTAAGATTATCGCCGCGGGCCAGATCAGTGCAGATCGGATGGTTGGCGGGTGGAGCGGCGCGATGGGGCACACCCAATTCATGCCCTCGACCTATCTGCGTTATGCCCAGGATTATAATGGCGACGGGCGCAAAGACATTTGGGGGGATAACCCGCGAGACGCGCTAGCCTCAACCGCGCACTATCTGAACCAGCTGGGGTGGGATTACCGCGCGCCTTGGGGGGTAGAGGTTCGCCTGCCGCAAGGGTTCGATTATAGCCTGATCGGGGAATACCAGACCCAATCTGCGCGATTCTGGAATGATCGCGGCGTGCGGACTGTCAGTGGCGGGCAGGTCCCGAACCACGGGGCAACCGCGCTGATCGCCCCAGCGGGCGCGCAGGGGCCAGTATTTGCGGTCTTTCCGAATTTTCAGGTGATCCGGCAGTATAATATGTCGGTGTCCTATTCGCTGGCGGTTGGCCATCTGGCTGACAGGATCATAGGCGCTGGTCCCTTTACTGCCAGTTGGCCACGTGGAACGGAACAGCTGAAACGCAGCGAAATTCGCGAGATTCAGGAGCGGTTGAACGCAATGGGGCTGGATACCGCCGGTGTAGACGGGATGATTGGTCCTGCGAGCATCGAAGCGATACAGGCTTTTCAGGTTCAGAACGGTATGCTGCCGGATGGTATGCCTTCGCGCGCGTTACTTGAAGCGTTGCGCAGACGTTAGAACTGGGAGCGGGATTTGCGGAGTTCGCGGAAGCTGCGGTCGTTATCCTCGTTACCGATGACAATCTCGTTAATGATCTTCAGCTTTACTGGCTTACTCGGGTCTTTGCCCTTTTTCTTTTTCACTGGCTTGGCTTTTTGCGGGGCAGGTTCGGCCTCCGCTTTGGTGAAAAGCAGCAAAATAGCGATCGCGACACTCGACCCTCTGGCAAATCCCAGCAACGCAGGTTCCAACTGCCGGTAAGATTCATCGATATATCCGGCCCCGGTGGCCAGCGCCACGAAACTGATCATGATCATAGCGATCACAAGGATGACCAGAACAATTTTATGGGCAAAATCGCGCTGCATCCGTTGCAGGAACAATCGTGAAAGGAAGGGCAAAAGGAAGATAACGGATATTGCGAATAGCAGCGCAGGGATTGTTGTACGCACCGGTTCATGCGGAATAGAAATCTGCACGGCGGAGTTTTGTTCACGGATCAGATAGAGCCACAACAGTCCCGACAATAGCGCCAGCAGGCCCTGAAACCTGAAGAATATGGTGATTACCGTATTCACTTTCCCTCCACTCTACCTTCGCTTTCCAGCCTATCACGTTGAAATCATTGAGACAACGTTTTGCTTCAACCACTGGTTACACGTTTTGTTAACGATGTTTCACATGGAAAATGTGGCGATTATGTGCGCACTAGGTGACTTTTTTGAACCAATGCATAATTTTCGCGCCATATTGATCTTCGAGCAACTTTCCTTTGACGAGCCATGAGGCGCCAAATGCCCAGACGGCGATGGTTTCCAACCAGAATAACCAGGGCCATTCCCATTTCTCGCCAACACCTGAGATCATGATCAATACGATCAGGATCAGTACGACGAAGATTGTCCCGCCCATCCATTTGTAAAAACGGCGATGCGTTTTGGAGCGGGCAAATTTCAGATATGCCAGCAGCGCAATGGCCAGCAGGAAGGACCCGGCTGCAGCAAAATGGACATATCCTTGAAAAGATCGGGCTGCATTCGGGTCCGGATCGGTTGGCACGAAGGCCGTAAGCACCGCACCTACCGCAGCGATCAAGGCGAGGGACCGGTCCGATATCTTCTCACCATCCTGCGGAGGATATCCGCGATATGATCCGAGAAACGCGCCGATAATGACCAGCGCACTGACAAACACAAGATGGGTAGATTCTTCATAATAGGAATGGCTGATCGAGGGCATCAGGGAAAGGTTGCTGTCTAGGATAACAGCGATCATAAGTGCGATCGGGAGCAATACACCGACAGTTCCCACAGTTTTGCGCAAACCCAGATAGGAAATGATCAATTCTTCTTTGTCGACGGAATCGGGAGTATTCTGGTTCATGTTGCCACCCTCAGATTGTTCCCGCAGGGCGAACATACCCTAAAAGGCGATTCTTCTCAACGTCCCCATTCGGCGCTCTGCATTTCCTCAAGCCGAGAAGCCGTTCTGCGGAACTCAAACGCGCCTGGGCCATCTTCGTATAATTCGGCAGGCGGGGCAGCGGCGGAACAGATCAGGCGGACCCCATTGTCATAAAGCGCATCGATCAATGTGACGAAACGTTTCGCCTCGTTGTTTTTCGCGCGGCTGAGGCGCGGTATGTCGTCGAGGATCAGGACTTTCAACACACTGGCGATTTGCAGGTAATCGTTGGGACCCAGTGGTGCCTCGCAAAAATCAGCGAAAGACCCGCGCCCGACGCTGTTGGCAAAGCGCGGGATAATCAGGTCGCGACCCGTGTGGGTGATGGTGAAAGGCTCCCCTTCGCTATTCGTCAGGCTATCCCACGCGCGGTCCATGGCGGCATTGGCGTCGGGGCCGAGAGGGTGATGATACACTTCCAGCCGTTGCAACTCGCGCAGGCGATAGTCATCTTCGCCGCCCAACTCGATTACCTCCAACTCCGACTTGATTGTCTCGATGAATGGGACAAACAGGTGACGGTTCAGCCCGTCCTTATACAGGTCATCCGGGTGGCGGTTCGACGTTGCGACCACCACAACGCCCCGGCTGAACAGCGTGTCAAATATCCGCCCCACGAGCATCGCGTCGGTGATGTCGAGGATTTGCAGCTCGTCCAGACATAAAAGTGTCAGGTCATCGGCGAACGCATGCGCAACTTCAATCACCGCGTCCTTTTCCGTTTTTTTTCGCTGCTCATGAAGCGCTGCGTGAAAATCCCGCATGAAGGCATGAAAGTGCATCCGTCGTTTGGCCGCAACCGGGGCTGCGGCGACAAACATATCCATCAACATGGATTTGCCGCGTCCGACATCCCCCCAGATATAAAGCCCCCGTGCCGGAGCCTGTGCCTTGCGCTTGAACAGCCCCCGTCTGCGTTCAGGGGCGACATATCCCTCCAACGCTCCAGCCAGATCGTCCAACTTCCCGGCAACCTCGCGTTGGGCGACGTCGGGGTGCAGCTCTCCGGTTTCGACAAGGTGGTGATATGTGCGCACGTTCGGCTCCTGTTCCGACAGGTTTCATAACGATTTGGAATGGGGTTGTTAACCGCATTTCGTTTGACGAGGCGTGAAACTGAGGCCATCTTCATCGGACCTTTTCCGGAGGGATCATGGAAAAATCGCAAAAACTGTTTACGCCTGTGCTGATCGGTGGGTGTGTTGTCTTGCTTCTCGGGTTCGCAATCCGTGCGTCCTATGGCGTTTTCCAGATCCCGATAGCGTCGGAATTCAACTGGCCGCGGGCGGAGTTTTCGCTGGCCATCGCGATTCAGAATCTCGCCTGGGGGATCGGGCAACCGATTTTTGGGGCGTTGGCCGAGAAATTCGGGGATCGCCGGGCAATTATTGCAGGGGCATTGGTCTATTCGCTTGGTCTGGTGCTCAGCAGTTTTGCGGTTACGCCCGAGGCACATCAATTCTTGTCAATCCTTGTCGGGTTCGGCGTGGCCGGAACGGGGTTCGGCGTTGTACTGGCCGTTGTGGGCCGCGCCGCGTCTGACGAAAACCGCTCCATGGCGCTGGCTGTAGCCACGGCTGCCGGATCGGCGGGGCAGGTCGTTGGGCCTCCTTTCGCGGAATATATGCTGTCGATGATGAACTGGTCTCAGGTGTTCCTGATCTTCGCCGGGATCATCCTGCTGGCGCTGTTCATGCTGCCCATGATGCGCGCGGAACCCACGGCCAACAAAGCCGAGCTGGAAGAGTCGATGGGCCAGATTCTGGTCAAAGCGTTCAAGGACCCGTCCTACAGCCTGATCTTCATCGGCTTCTTTTCCTGTGGCTATCAGCTAGCCTTCATCACCGCCCATTTCCCCGCATTTGTGACCGAGGTCTGCGGCCCCATCATGCCCGGCGGCGTGCTGGCAACGATGGGGATCACGACAACCTCGGCGCTTGGGGCATTTTCCATCGCGTTGATCGGATTGGCCAATATCGCCGGCACGCTGACGGCAGGATATCTGGGCAAACGTTATTCGAAAAAATATTTGCTTGCGGGGATTTATCTGGCGCGAACGGTGATCGCCGCATGGTTCATTCTGGCCCCGATGACACCGGTGACAGTGATCGTCTTCTCCATCACCATGGGCTCGCTATGGCTGGCCACGGTGCCGCTGACTTCCGGCCTTGTCGCCCATATTTACGGGCTGCGGTATATGGGCACGCTCTATGGGATCGTGTTCTTCAGCCACCAGTTGGGATCATTCCTCGGCGTCTGGCTGGGTGGGACGATGTATGACATCTATGGCAATTATAACGTGATCTGGTGGGTCGGTGTCGGAGTTGGATTGTTCTCGGCCATCGTGCATCTGCCGATACGAGAGAAACCGCTGGGGCGGGCTGTGACGGCTTAGCCTAAATCCACTGTCGCCCCGATATGCCGCTCGCCACGCTGCTCCGCCAGCATCACCTGTTTCTGACGTTCGCGAAAACGTTCACGACGATCTTCGTCATGTTCGTCTATACACTGATGGCAGCTGACGCCTTTTTCGAATTCCGGACGTTTCATGTCGGCATCCGAAATTGGACGGCGGCAGGCGTAGCATAGGTGGTAGGGCCCTTCCTTCAGCCCGTGGCCAACCGACACGCGGCTGTCAAACACAAAGCACTCGCCTTGCCATTTTGACTGATCCTCCGGCACCTCTTCCAGATACTTCAGAATCCCGCCTTTCAGATGGAACACGTCCGAAACGCCTTGTTGCAACAGGTAATTGGTCGATTTCTCACACCTGATACCGCCCGTGCAAAACATGGCAACGCGTTTATTGTGGAAACGGTCTTTATTTTCCTCCCACCATTGTGGGAATTCGCGGAAGCTGGCGGTGTGGGGGTCGATAGCGCCTTCGAACGTGCCGATGGCATATTCGTAGTCATTGCGCGTGTCGATGACGACGACATCGTCCTCAGAGATCAGATCGTTCCAATCCTCAGGCGTCACATACTGGCCGACATTGACGCGCGGGTCGATATCGGGCTCGCCCATGGTTACGATTTCTTTCTTTAGCCTGACCTTCATACGCAGGAATGGCTCCTCGGTCGCGAGGCTTTCCTTATGTTCAAGGTCAGAACAACCGGGCAGGGCGCGGATATAGGTAAGGATCGCGTCAATCCCTTCGCGAGATCCGGCGATGGTGCCGTTGATCCCTTCCTTAGCCAGCAGCAGCGAGCCACGAATACCATTTTTGTCACACGCATCCTGCAACGGCCCGCGCAGGGCAGCCGGGTCGGGGAAGGGTGTGAAATGGTAAAGGGCGGCGATGGTCCAGGTCATGCGCGCTCAGATAGCGCCAAGCCGATGCTTACGCAAGTCAGTCCGCAAGCATCTCCAACAATTTCGTGACCGTGTTCCAGTTGCGCGCGGTCGTCTGAACGCCCGCGACCTTGTCCATCTTCTCGGCCAGTTTTGACCGCCCGATCCCGTCGGGGGCCAGCAGATAAATCGCGCGGTCGGTGACATGATACTGCTCGGATTGCGCCTTCAACTCCGCTGCCAGATCGTCATCAAACCGTGCGGGACCCGTCAGATACCAGACATGCAGCATCTTCCCTTCGGGCGCGTCAAACGGACAGGCCTTGGCGATCAGGCGGAAACTGTCGGCGTTCAGAACCATCACCCGCACGCGAAACCCTTTTGCAGCCTCGATGGCACCGGAAATGGCGTTCTCCGACACATCACCGCTAAACACAACATTGCCCGAGGCGATGTAGGTTTGAACGTCACGCGCCCCCAGACTTTCCAATATCGCACGCAGATCGACCATCGGAAGTTTGTTGCCACCGCCGACATTGATCCCGCGCAACAGTAGAACTTTCTTCATTTCCAATTTGTCCATATATCCGCGCCGGGGGTCCCGGCTGTAGCGACTTGTAAATCTCGCGCCGACAAGCGCGCCGATGGATTGCGTTGACAGGCTTGACCCGCATCCCCATTTCCACTATTGCACGCCCAATCTCCGGAAGGTCAAGCTTCCGGTCCCTGCATGGGGCAGGGATCGCCACCAGTCAGCGCGTTGCGCCCACTGGTGCGATTGTCGTTTGGATTGGGCCTTCAAGGAGGACCGCATGTTTGAGAATCTGTCAGAACGCCTTGGTGGCGTATTCGATAAGCTCACCAAGCAGGGTGCGCTTTCCGATGCTGACGTCGAAACGGCGCTCCGCGAGGTTCGGGTGGCGTTGCTGGAAGCGGACGTCTCGCTGCCCGTCGCCCGCGATTTCGTCAAATCCGTGCAGGACAAGGCAACCGGACAGGCCGTTACCAAATCCGTCACTCCGGGCCAGCAGGTCGTCAAAATCGTTCATGACGAACTGGTCAAAGTTCTGGCGGGCGACAATGCCAATCTCGGTGAGCTGAAAATTGACAACCCGCCTGCGCCAATTCTGATGGTCGGCTTGCAGGGCGGCGGTAAGACGACGACGACCGCCAAGCTCGCCAAGCGCCTGACTGAAAGGAATGGCAAGCGGGTGCTGATGGCCTCGCTCGACATCTACCGCCCGGCTGCGATGGAACAGCTGGCGGTTCTCGGCACCCAGATCGGCGTCGACACGCTGCCTATCGTAAAGGGCGAAAGCGCCGTGCAAATCGCCAAACGCGCGAAGCAGCAGGCGACACTGGGTGGGTATGATGTTTACATGCTCGACACCGCAGGCCGTTTGTCCATCGACGACGAACTAATGGCCGAGGTGGAGGCCGTCCGCAACGAAACCAAACCGCGCGAGACGCTGTTGGTCGTTGACGGGCTGACCGGTCAGGACGCGGTTAATACGGCGGAAAATTTCGACAACCGGATCGGCATCAGCGGCGTTGTCCTGACCCGTATGGACGGTGACGGTCGCGGTGGCGCGGCCCTGTCCATGCGTGCGGTCACCGGCAAGCCGATCAAGTTTGTCGGCCTTGGCGAGAAGATGGACGCGCTGGAGGAATTCCACCCCGAACGTGTTGCGGGTCGTATTCTAGGCATGGGCGATATCGTCTCCCTCGTCGAAAAGGCGCAGGAGACGATCGAACAGGAACAGGCCGAGCGCATGATGAAGCGCATGATGAAGGGCCAGTTCAACATGAATGACCTGAAGAAGCAGCTGGAACAGATGCTTCAGATGGGCGGCATGGAAGGCCTGATGGGCATGATGCCCGGCATGGGAAAATACCAGAAACAGATGGATGAATCGGGCATGGATGACACCGTGCTGAAACGCCAGATCGCCCTTATCAACTCCATGACTAAGCGCGAGCGCGCCAATCCGCAGATCATGCAGGCCAGTCGCAAGAAACGTGTGGCCGCCGGGGCCGGGCTGGAAGTTTCGGAGCTCAACAAACTTCTGAAAATGCAGCGCCAGATGGGCGACATGATGAAGAAGATGGGCAAAGGCGGGATGCTGAAGCAAGCGATGAAAGGGATGATGGGCAAGGGCGGTCTGCCCGGTGGCATGCCTGACATGAACGATCCTGCCGCGATGGAAAAAGCCGCCAAGGCGATGGGCAAACAGATGCCGGGTGGATTACCAGGATTGGGTGGCGGTGGCCTACCCGGTAACTTGTCGGGGTTTGGGAAGAAGAAATGACCCAGCGCATCGGTGACCTCCTGAAAACACCGGGGATTATTCTCGGGACCGAGCGGTTCGAGGACTGCGTTGCGTTTTACCGCGACCTGTTGGGCCTGCCGGTCTGGTTCGAAAAACCGGGGATATGTTGCCTGCGATTTGGGGATGGTTACCTGATGGTTGAAGGTGGTGGTGTTGCCCATGATGGACGCAAGCCACAATCGGGCAACCCGACCATGCTGCGGTTTAATGTCGATGATGTGGACGCTGCAGCAAAGCTGCTGTCAGAGGCGGGTATCGCCGTTGAGCGGCGCAGTTTTGAATGGGGCGAGATCGCCAATTTCATCGATCCCGACGGCAATGCGTGCGAATTGAAAGACGCAGGCGATCCCTACTTCACAGGGGTGGCCGCATGATCTCCATCCCGACACTTGAAACCGACCGCCTGATCATGCGCCCACCGGGCCCACAGGATTTTGATGCCTATCGCGACTTCCTCGCGGGTGAGCGTTCCAAAACCGTAGGTGGACCATATGACGAACAACAGGCTTGGTTCAAACTGGCGGCGATCATCGGCCATTGGACGATGCGCGGCTACGGGCGCTGGACGCTGGACGTGAAAGACGGTCCGGCAAGTGTGGGCTTCGTGGGCGTTCTTCATTCCCACGACTGGCCCGAACCCGAAATCGGCTGGACTGTTTTCGACGGGGCCGAAGGCAAGGGATATGCGTTTGAGGCCGCCGAGGCCGCGCAGGATTACGTATATAACACGCTCGGCTGGACCCGGATCGTTAGTCTGATTGACGCGAACAACAGCCGCTCGCTGGCGCTGGCCAACCGTCTGGGCGCCACGCATGACTATGATTTCAACCATCCGAATTTTGGAACCTTGGGCGTTTATGTCCATCCAGCACCGGAGGCCGTGCAATGACACCGGACCAAGAAAAAGCCGCCGAGCTCCTGAAAGGTCATCGCGAAAGCATCGACCGTCTGGACTCCATCCTCGTCTACACGCTGGGCGAGCGGTTCAAACACACGCAGGAAGTTGGTCGGCTTAAGGCGGAACATGACCTCCCGGCATCCGACCCTGCGCGTGAAGCCAAACAGATTGCGCGGTTGGAGGAACTGGCCGTCAAAGCCAACCTCGACCCCGAATTTGCCAAGAAATTCCTGAGCTTCGTCATTTCCGAAGTCATCAGGCATCACGAGAAAATCAAGAATGAGGGGTAACCACCCCGAACCAGCCATCTAAGGAGATATACAATGGCAACTAAAATCCGTCTGGCCCGTGGTGGGTCGAAAAAACGCCCTTTCTATCGCATTGTCGTCGCCGACACGCGCATGCCGCGTGATGGTCGTTACATCGAAAAGATCGGCACCTATAACCCGCTGCTGCCCAAAGACAGCGAAGACCGTATCAAGATCGACCTTGATCGCGTGAAACATTGGTTGGGTGAAGGCGCACAGGTTACTGACCGCGTGTCGCGTTTCCTCGAAGCTGCTGGCGTTCTGGACAAGAAAACCCGCAACAACCCGAACAAAGGGACGCCGGGCAAAGCTGCACAGGAACGGGCTGAAGAGAAAGCCGCGAAAGAGGCTGAAGCCGCCGAAGCTGCTGCTGCCCCGGCTGAGGAAGAAGCTCCGGCTGAAGAAGCTGTCGCAGAAGCCGAAGCTCCGGCTGAAGAGGCTCCGGCAGAAGAAGCCGCCGCTGAAGAGGCTGTTGCTGACGAAGAGAAGGCGGAATAAGCTTTCCCCAACAGGAGGGCGCAGATATGAGCACACGTTACTGGGTTGGCGTCGTTGGGGCGATGCATATGAAAACCGGCAGCGAACGCGGTTTCTGCGCCTTTTCGCATGGTAAAAAAGAATCGGTCCTCAAGCTGTCGCCGGGGGACCGTTTTACGTATTACGCCCCCCGCGAGGGTTATCGTGAAGGTGACGTGGTGCAGGCATTCGTCGCATGCGGCACGGTGCTGGATGGTGACCCTTACGAGGCGGATTTCGACGGTATGGCGGCATGGGTTCGCCCGGCACGTTACGAAGTGATTGATCGTGCGCCCATCAAACCCCTGCTGGAACCGCTGGAATTTGTCCGCAACCCGAAAAACTGGGGCATGGCCGTGCGGCGCAGTCTGTTTGAGATTTCCGAACATGATTTCGACCTGATCGAAAAGGCGATGTCATGAGCAAAATGGACGGTTACGTTTGTGTCGGCGCAGTTTCCGGATCGTTCGGTGTGCGCGGCGAGGTGCGGATCAAGAGTTTCTGTGCTGAACCCGAAGATATCGCCAAATACAGCCCGTTGCAGACCGAAGATGGCCGCGAGTTTCCGTTAAAAATCAACCGGTCGGTGAAGGGTGGATACGCCGCAAATATGGGTCTGCGCTCGAAAGAGGACGCCGACGCTCTGCGTGGGACTCGGCTCTATGCCGCTCGCGAAAAACTGCCCGCGCTGCCGGACGACGAATATTACCACTCCGACCTGATCGGGCTGGAAGTTGTGGATACCGGCGGCGAGGTTCTAGGTAAAGTCAAAGCTGTTCTGAACCACGGCGCGGGTGATATTCTGGAGGTCATGTCCCACGGCAAAAGCCCGGCCCTTCTGCCCTTCACAATGGAGATCGTGCCGACGGTGGATTTAGCCGCCGGTCGGATTGTTGCGGACCCGCCGGAGGGGATATTTTAAGGATCACGAGATCTCCGCAATCCTGATCAAGCGCCCCGCGCATAAACCTGCCAAAACCCTCCTCGTGAACACCAAATGAGGACCCGATGACCATCACAGCAAAAACCGTCTGGCAGATCGAGATGCGGTTGGGGGCGCCAATCAGCCTTTCCAATTTGTCCGATCTGGTGGCGGTCAGTCCCTATCATCTGGCGCGGACCTTCGCGGCGACGACGGGGATGACGGTGATGTCCTATGTCCGGGCGCGGCGGCTGTCCGTCGCTGCGACCCGGCTGGCAGCGGGAGAGGGGGATATCCTCAACCTCGCGCTTGATCTGCAATACAGCTCTCATGAGGCGTTCACACGGGCCTTTCTGGCACAATTCGGCGCGCTGCCGAACGCGGTGCGCAAGGCGGGCTCGGTCACCAATCTGAACCTTCAGGAGGCTATTCAAATGGACAATTCAAAACTAGTCGACGTTGCCCCACCCCGCATGGAAACGCGTGAGGCGTTTGATGTGGTGGGCATGGGTATCGACTGCAAATTCGACGATATCGGCGGCATTCCGGCGCTGTGGGGGAAATTCAACAGCACCGATATACAGATCAAGGGGGGCGACTTTTCCAACGCGTTGGGCATGTGTATCGCCAATACCGAAGGGGACGGGTTTCGGTATATTGCCTGCCACGCAGCCACGGGCGCTGCGCCCGATGGGATGGAGAAGCACGCAATCCCCGCCGGAAAATACGCGGTGTTTACGCATAAGGGGCATATCTCGGATTTTTCCAAGACAGTTTACAGTATCTGGAACAAGGCGCTTGTCGACAACGACCTGACCCCGCGCCGCGCCCCGGATTTCGAACTCTATGACGACCGTTTCAATCCCGAGACAGGGCGCGGCGAAGTCGAAGTCTGGATTCCGGTCGAGGGATAATCTTTGCCCGGGGCTTCTGGTGAGAGGTCCCTGGGCTTCGCTTTGACTCCGGGCGGGACCCAACGGATTCACCCCAGCTTGTTTATCTCGTCAAACCGTTTGGTTTTCGCCATCCGCTGCATCCACGCACCAATCGCCGTCTGTGATGGCATCAGGGCCGCCCCTTCCGGTGTGGCGGCGAAATAGACAAGGATCGGCGCCAGGAACATGTCTGTCAGAGACATCTCCGGCCCTGCCAAGTAATCGCTGACACTCAAACGATCATTGATGATCGCCAAATGGTCAGTGAAAACGGGCATCGCCGCTTCGATTTTCGCCTCGTCCGCCGGAATGCCGCGCATCGCTTTCACAAACCGTTCCGTCACGCAATGACGCACGAAGCTGTCGTAATAATAGTCAATCGTTGCACTGATCCACTGGAACATCTCTGCCTTGGCTGCCGGATCGCTGGGTTGCAGGGCAGGGCCTTCAAAGGCCTCGTCAACATAGACCCCGATGGCGAGAGTCTCGTAAAGGCTCACCTCGCTGTGTTTCAGAACGGGCACCTTGTGGAACGGGTGGTGAGCGGCGTATTCCGAGGCGCGAAAATCCACCATCTCGAAATCGTAATCGACTCCCTTATTCTCCAAAATCATCATCGCCGTGCGGCAATAGCTGCTGGGTGGTAGCCCCAAGATTTTTACTTCCGACATATAGTCCCCTTGTCGTTGTTGATACCGATACCAAACGTCGAAACCCGAGCCTGCGCAAGCGCTGACTTGCACTGATGGGGCAATCGGGAGTAAGTCACGGCTTTCACAGCAAAAGGTCGCTCATGTCCACGCCCAACAAATCCCACGGTCGTCTGTCGATCAGCGCGTCGCTAAAGCCGCGTTCGCTGATGGAGGACACGCCAAACCTAAAAGGCGCTTGGAAGGCCAAGGTGATCACCCTGTTCCCGACCGCCTTTCCCGGTGTGCTGGGGGAATCTCTGGTGGGCAAAGCCTTGCAGGAAGGGTTGTGGTCGCTGGACCCGATTGACCTCAGGATTTTTGGCGAGGGCAAGCATCGCAATGTCGATGATACACCTGCGGGCGGCGGGGCCGGGATGGTTCTGCGCCCGGATATTGTCGCCAAGGCGATTGAGTTTGCTGACACGGGTGACAGCCGCGCCGACTGGCCGGTGATTTACCTCTCGCCGCGCGGCAAACCGTTCACTCAGGCCATGGCGCGGCGGTTTTCCGAAACCAGGGGTATCACCTTGCTTTGTGGCCGTTTCGAAGGCGTGGACCAGCGAGTGCTGGATGCGCGACAGGTCGAAGAAGTCTCGCTCGGTGACTTTGTTTTAAGTGGTGGAGAGATTGCAGCTCAGGCCTTGATTGATGCAACGGTTCGCCTTATACCCCGCGTGCTCGGGAACAGTGAGTCGGTTGAGGAGGAATCCTTCTCGGATGGTCTGCTGGAACACCCGCACTATACAAGGCCGACGGAATGGGAAGGCCGCACGATACCTGAAATTCTCCTTTCAGGCCATCACGCGAACATCGCCGCATGGCGAAAATCCCAGTCCGAAACGCTGACCAAGGAACGTCGTCCCGACCTCTGGCGAGCGCATATTGCGGACTCGGTGGAAGACCAGGAGCTCTCGGACGCGCAAACCACCGCTGCAAAGGCGGGCATAAAGGACGACTGATATGAACATTATTGAACAGCTCGAAGCTGAACAAATCGCGGAACTGGGTAAAGAGATCCCGGATTTCCAGGCTGGCGACACGGTTCGCGTTGGCTACAAAGTGACCGAGGGCACGCGCTCTCGTGTGCAGAATTACGAAGGTGTTTGCATTGCCCGTAACGGCGGCAATGGCATCGGCGCATCCTTCACGGTTCGCAAGATTTCTTTTGGTGAAGGTGTCGAGCGTGTGTTCCCGCTCCACTCGCCAAACATCGACAATATCGAAGTTGTGCGTCGCGGCCGTGTGCGTCGCTCCAAGCTCTACTACTTGCGGGATCGCCGCGGTAAGTCGGCCCGTATTGCCGAGAAAACCAACTACAAGCCGCTTAACAAAGACTAAGTTGGTATCCGTTCTGACAAAAGGCGCCTTTCGAGGCGCCTTTTTTGTTTAGTAAGCAAATGAAACCCTTTGCAGAATAGAAATTTTGCGGCATTCTCCGCCACATGAATCCGATTGCTTTTCTTTATAGGTCGATTGGCCTGTCTTTCGTCGTGGCGCTGTACTGGCTGCCCGTGCTGATCATTACAGCTTATGCCTTCAGCACGATTATGGACCTGATGCGCAATCAGCTTCTGGGTCTAATCATTCTGGTCGTCTTATTCTTTCAGCCAATTATTGTGGCCCTATCGATATTATGTATTCGCGGCGCGCTAATGGCGTTGAAGGCAACCAAAGGTACGGACTTTGGACGTCTGGCAGGCGTGTTGTGGCGGGTATTGAGGTTCAACGTTCCGCTGATGGTCACAATCATTACGCTGTTCGGCCTGTCGACAATGTTGACCGGGATGGCTTTCATGGATTCTGACTATTTCCAGAATATCATGAATGCGCGTACGGCTGATCCGTCAATCCAGGGCGCCACGATTATTAGTGCTGTGCTTGAATTCCCGCTGATCCTTGGCACCGGCTGGGTGTTCGGTTTCTGCGTTGCGGTGGCAGCGATGGGTGTTTCAGTTGCCGCAGCAAGTGCGATGGCTGTCGACAAGCCGCCGAACCATCATCAGCTTTGGGGCATCGGCGGAGAGTTCGCAAATATTCTTACGGTCGCTCTGATTGTGATTTTTCTGCCATATCTGTTTCTTGTAGCGCTGGCGACGTTTGGAACGCTGGCTCTGTTGCTTAGTTACAGCAGCATACTTCTCTGGGGCATTGGTATCTTCCTGCTTTGGTCTCTATGTGTATTGGCTGCCGCAATTGCGTTGGGATATTCACTCACTGTCGAGAAATCCGAAATCCAGCGCAAGCGCGATATGGAGGAAATGGCAGGGTTGGCATCCGAAGGGGTTCAGAAAGTCGATCTGAAGCAGTTGCGCCAGGCCCGTATGGGCGGCCAGATTGCCCCGATTTCTGCCGGCATCGTCGATGATGATGAGGAGGAAGATGGCGAATATTACGAGGATGACGAAGAGTATGATGAAGAGGGTGATTACGAACAGGATTATGAAGATCCTGACGAACGCCCCTGAACTGTCTTTCTGATCTAAACCCTCTTGCCCTATCGGGTTCATTCCTGTATTGCGCAGCTTCAGTTTTTGCGGGGCGACATCTGACCGGATATGGCCGCCAGGTGATCAGTCCCGCCGACAGGAGATAGACAATGAAACAAGATCTGCACCCGGATTATCACACCATCACGGTGAAGATGACCGACGGAACGACTTACGAAACCCGTTCCACCTATGGCAAAGAAGGTGATACGCTGACCCTCGATATTGACCCGACATCGCATCCGGCATGGACCGGCGGCAACCAGCGCCTGATGGATACGGGCGGTCGCGTCTCGAAATTCAAGAAGAAATACGAAGGTCTCGGCTTCTGATCTTCCCCGCGCTTGCGGAATCAGTTACGAAAAACGCGCCCGGCAAGAGGCGCGTTTTTTCACTTGAGGCAGTATGGCACATATCATCGTTCTGGGTAACGAGAAGGGCGGGTCCGGGAAATCCACGACCGCCATGCATATTCTGGTCGCGCTGCTGAAATCCGGGAAATCGGTCGGTGCACTGGATCTGGACCTGAGGCAGTCGACCTTTTTTCGCTATATCGAAAATCGCGAAGCTAATGATCCTGCGTTGGGTTTGCCTGCGCGGCACATGCTGAGCCTGTCAGATGAGGACAGCAAATGCTCGGCTGCGGCGGCGGAAGGCACAGCTTTCGATTCTGCCTTGGCAGCATTGTCGGAACAGGATTTCATCATCATTGATTGTCCGGGGGCGCACACGCATTACGCGCAGCTGGCGCATGCGGTGGCCGATACATTGATTACACCGATGAATGACAGCCTGATCGATTTCGATCTGCTGGCGCGTATGGATGCCACCACGGGACGGATCAAAGGACCGTCAATCTACTCCGAAATGGTCTGGAAAGGACGGCAGGCGCGCGCACTGGAAGGGCAAAATCCGATTGACTGGGTGGTCCTGCGCAACCGTATGTCGGTCCTGAATGCACGCAACAAACATAAGGTTGGGGCGGCCCTGGCGGAACTGTCTAAACGGATTGGGTTTCGGCTTGTCCCAGGTTTCAGCGAACGGGTCATTTTCCGGGAACTGTTTCTGAATGGGCTGACCCTGTTGGACCTGTCGGAAAACTTGACCCTGTCCCATATTGCGGCCCGGCAGGAAGTACGGGACCTGATGCGATCCCTGAATCTGCCGGGCGTCGAGATCAGCTTCTAGGCACCGGGGCTGATGACCTCGCACGCGGCGTCGCGGCTTTGCAGACGTTCGCAGGCTTTCATCGCGGCACTCTCGCTTAGTCCAACGAAACGGGCGCGATACATCGTCATGCCTTCGACCTGTGTGACCTCAACACGCCGTTCAGCACCCTGAAGACTGTCGAGGTCCATCAGAGCCGTCTGGATCAGCAGTTTTTCTGTGTTCGTCCTGTTGCCATATGTGCCCAATTGGACGGACCAGTCCCCCGGGTCATCCTGAGGTGCGGACCCAAGTACGGACTGCGGGACAAGACTGGCGGTTTGCACAGGCATGGCCACTGCTTCTGCCGTCGGGGTGAAACTGTCTGGTCGCCGTACGGGTATATCGGGTATCGTGCCATCCGGCAGAGCGGCGGTTATGGCTTCGGTAATTTCGTCAGCATCCGTTACGGGGGGAACCAGTGACGCGTCCGCAACAACGGTCGAGACTAGTTCGTCAATATTTCGCGTCATCATGACCAGCGACGGAGCGGCATCCTCTGTTACCCTTCGCAGGACTGGTCTGTCGGCGCGCGTCACCAGCCCGGACAAGCGTATCGGCGTGTTTGCGCCCGGGGGCACGATTGTCAACCTCGGCGGGCGAACGACTGCAACCTGCGAGGGCGCGCGTTCAAACCCCATATCCAGCAGCTTCGCCACCTGATTATTGCGTTGTTGGGTCGAGGTTCCACCAAACATCGTTGCGATAATGCGCTCGGTTCCGCGCTCTGCCGAGGCTACGAGGTTGAAGCCGGCAGCAGATGTATATCCCGTCTTGATCCCGTCTGCACCCTGATAGGCCTGTAAAAACCGCCGATTGGTGTTGTAAACAGTCCGGATCGGTGTGCTGGTGGAAATACGGCTGAACAGATTGTAATATTGCGGGAAATCGTAAAATAGTCTCCGCCCGAGGATCGACATGTCCCGTGCGGTGGAATAATGCCCGACCTCCGTCAACCCGTGTGGATTGAGGAAGTGGGTGTTGTTCATGCCCATCTGCCGTGCCACCTGATTCATATAGCGGGCGAATTCGTCTTCTGATCCCGATACTGCGTCAGCCAGTGCATGAGCGGCATCGTTCGCGGATTTGACCGCTGCCGCGCGGATCAGATAGCGCAACGCAATCGTTTGTCCGGCACGCAGGCCCAGCTTGGATGGTGGTTCCGCTGCCGCCGCGCGTGAGATGGTGATTTGCTGGTCAAGGCTCAGCCGTCCGGCTTCGACCTCGTTGAAGACGATGTAAAGCGTCATCATCTTGGTCAGCGAAGCTGGATGCAGGCGCGTGTCAGCATTCCGAGAATGCAAAACCTCGCCGGTACGGGCATCCATAACCAAAGCTGCATAAGGGGCTGCCTGGACAACACCCGTCCAGATCATAAGGGTAAGAACGAGGGTGATCCCCCGCATCATTATACTATACATCGAAATTCTGCCGATCTTTCGAATTGTCTGCCTCATGGCCCGGTATTCCGGTGCCTTATTATTCCGCGCACGATAACACGAGATTTCCGCGCAGGAAAACAGTTTATTTTCAGGTAGCTTAGAGGTGTTGCTAAAGTGAATCACTTTGCGATGTTTGCGGAAGAAATTGTGCGAAAAATGGGTATAACCTACAGGATATTGCTGATTAGTCTTCAGGCAACAAAATCGTAAACGTTTAAACTTTGGCGTTGCTGGTGAAAAACTTCCCGAAAATTGCAGCGATTTCCACCTTCGCAGCAGGTCCGGTCGCCGCACGAAGCCTTGGGGGCTTTCAAACTGGATAGGTCGGATTGGAATATGAAATCTATGACGACGGGGAAAGGTTTTCGTCGGCTTCATCGATGAATCCGACGACCTTGTTTAAGTGCTGACAAATCAAGTCTGTGTTCAGGTCGGTTTGGGATACATGAAAGAGGTTGATTGCTCCGATCCCTTGCTGGAGGTAAATGGTTCTTATGAGATCGGGGCGGCTTTTCTGTTCGATTGCCGTCGATTACCCCCTTTTTCTGTCGGCTTGCTTTGACTATATTGTGCGTTCAACCAGGTTTGAGAGAATGCACGAAACCAAGCTCATCCCCCTCATGATGGCATCTGACCATCCTGATGATGACAACGACACGGCGGTCATCACCAAAGCGAAACCAAAGACGGCCAAACCGCCGCTCTACAAGGTTTTGCTGTTGAATGATGACTATACGCCGATGGAATTTGTGGTTCATGTTCTGGAACGTTTCTTCGGCATGAGCGGCTCGCAAGCCGAAGCTCTGATGCTGACAGTGCATATCAAAGGGGTCGCGGTTGTCGGGGTTTTTGCGCATGAAATCGCTGAAACCAAGGTTACGCAGGTCATGGACTATGCACGCCGCAACCAGCATCCACTGCAATGCACGATGGAGAAAGAATAGGCTTTGGCCGATCCCTCTCGCCTGTTTCTTCCGTTTTCGCAGGATGCGCTGGAACCCGTTTCAGGTGCCCTGCTGATCCGCCCGCCAGCGGATATTCCGGACACTCTGTCTGATCCTTTGTGCGAACAGGGGTTCAAGCCGGCATCTGATCAATTATCCGCCCGTGGGTTTCGTGTGACACCAAGGGCGGAGGGACGATTCCCGATGGTTTTGGTGACCCTGACACGCGCAAGGGCTGAGAACCTCGCAAACATTGCGCGGGCCGCCCAGATGTCGGACGGCTGGGTTGTGGTGAGTGGTGACAAGACAGATGGTGTCGATGCCACCCTAAAGGCCGTTAAAAAGCGGACGGAAATCGTGGGAAGTATCGCCAAGTCTCATGGCAAGGTTTTCTGGTTTAACGGGCTGGACGCAATGGATTGGATCACTGCGGGAGAGATGTCCAGGAACGAGGACGGTTATCTCACATGCGCCGGGATATTCAGCGCTGACCGGATTGATCGTGGCTCGGCGCTTTTGCTGGACCATTTGCCGAAACCTCTAACGGGGAAGGTCGCTGATCTGGGGGCAGGTTGGGGATATCTTTCGGTGAAACTTCTGAGTCGTAATGCAGATGTTTCGCAGCTTGACCTCTATGAAGCTGAATTTCTTGCGCTGGAGGCTGCGCGGCTCAATGTCTCTGACGCGCGCGCGGCATTTCATTGGGTTGATGTGAGCACACTGCCAAAGAACCCGGACTATGATGCCGTGGTTATGAATCCGCCGTTTCATCATTCGCGTAGCGCTGATCCACAAATCGGCAGTGGATTTATCGAGGCCTCGGCCCGCTTGCTGAAAGGATCAGGGGTGCTCTATATGGTTGCGAACCGTCAGTTGCCTTATGAAAAAACGCTCGACCAGACTTTCCGGCGCTGGGAAATTCTGCATCAGGACGGGATTTACAAACTCATCGCCGCGCGACGCCCGAAAACATAGATAAATCTCGAAAAGCGCTGGGAACTGACATAGTGTCAGCAGTTGGACGAACGGGAATCAGGGACGGTATGGACACTTCCATTCAGGGCAAAACCGCCATAGTCACCGGAGCAGCTAACGGCATTGGCCTCGCGATTGCCCGGCGCTTCTGTGAGTTGGGTGCGAATGTTGTCATGGCCGATCCTGACGAGGCGCAGCTCGATATTGAAGTTGAGGCGATGCAGGATTACCAGGGCGAGGTGGTTGGCTTTCACGGCAACCTGTCAGAGAAGCTCGACATCAAAAACCTGTTGGCGACGACGCTCGACAAGTTTGACGATGTGGATATTTTGGTAAATGCCGCGCGATTGTTTCAGATCGATCCCGACGATGATTTTGATTTGTTGCCAACCTTGCTCAACCGCAATGTTGTGTCGAATTTTCGACTGTCCCGGGCCGTTGCCCGCAAAATGATTGCCCACTCCGATCCGGGTGATGGCAGCAGAACAATAGGCACAATTATCAACCTGTCCTCGATAACCCCGGAACGTACCGCGCCGGGATTGCTTGCCTATTCCGTTTCCATGGCAGCGGTAGATCAATTGACTCGCTCACTGGCACTGACATTTGCACGAGACGGGATTCGGGTGAACGGAATAGCCATTGGCAGCGTGATGACCAACAGTCTGCGTTTGGCGATGCGAGAGGATGACACGCTACATGATATTATCGCGTCACAAACCCCTCTCGGTGTTGTCGGGGAAAGCAGTGACGTTGCCGAGGCAGCGGTCTTTCTAGCGACCGAAAAATCCAATTTTATGACGGGGCAAATTCTTAGGATAGACGGCGGACGATCCCTGGTCGACGCCGTCCCGGCCCCACAACATTAAAAAGGCAGGTCAGACCTGCCTTTTTGATTATTCGTCGTCATCGTCCGGAAGATTGAAGAAACTGTCCGCATCGGCAAACTCTTCGTCTTTCTCCGGCTTTGTATCATCATTGCCGAGTGAGAAATTCTCCAGCCCAGACATATTGGACGGGATTTTCGGCTCATCATCCATGGCAAGTGACTGTTCGGTAGATACGAGCTTCATCCGCTCGTCATCCGACATGATATCGTCGCCTTTTTTCTTTGCGGCTTTGGTGACAGCTGCATCCAGTTCCATCTGTTTGCACATTCCCAGCGCCACCGGGTCGACCGGCTGGATGTTCGAGATATTCCAATGCGTCCGATCACGGATCGACTGGATCGTCGGCTTGGTTGTACCGACCAGCTTGCTGATCTGACCGTCCGACAGTTCCGGATGAAATTTTACGAGCCATGCAATTGCCGACGGGCGATCCTGGCGTTTGGACAGCGGGGTGTAACGCGGGCCACGGCGTTTGGTTTCCCCTTCGGATGCCGGGTTGTGCCACAGCTGCAGCTTGGCTTTCGGGTCTTTCTCGCACTTCTCGATTTCTTCAGCCGTTAGCTGACGGTTGGCAATCGGATCGAAACCTTTCACGCCGATAGCGACTTCGCCATCCGCGATTCCGTTCACTTCCAGTTCATGCAGGCCGGTGAAATCGGCGATCTGCTTGAAGGTCAGCGTCGTGTTGTCAACCAGCCAGACGGCGGTGGCTTTGGGCATCAATGGCAGGGCCATATCGTTCTCCTTAAACAAACTTGTCCCGTTGCCGAAAACTCGGTTGCGCGGGGCGCGGTTAGAGGTTTTCGCGGGAAATTCTGAGCGCTATATAGGGCAGATGAACCGGATAATAAAGACCCTTATTGCGTTTGTGATCGCCACCCCCGTCTGGGCGGATGGCGAAGCGGCGGGTGATTTCGATTATTACGTCCTGTCACTTAGCTGGATCCCAAATTGGTGCGAGTTGGAAGGCGATGAGCGCAGTGCGCCCGAATGCCGACAGGCGGGACGCGGCTGGTCTGTACACGGGCTATGGCCGCAATATGAAGACGGTTGGCCATCCTATTGCCGCACGTCGGAACGCGACCCGTCCCGTGCAATGACCGGGGCGCAAACGGACGTGTTCGGCAGCAGCGGGCTGGCCTGGTATCAGTGGCAGAAACACGGGCGGTGTTCGGGCCTGTCGGCGGCGGACTACTACGCCGCCGCGCGGGCGGCGTTTGACGCGGTGGAAATGCCCGATATCCTTCGCAAGATTCCACGAGAAATGTCTTTGCACCCGTCTGTGGTGGAGGCCGCCTTTCTGGAGGTTAACCCTGAGCTGGAGGCCGATGGCCTGACGGTTACCTGCAAGAGCGGGATGATCCAAGAGGTTCGAATATGCCTTACCCGCGACTTGGACCCGCGTTTGTGTGGGCGTGACGTGGTGCGGGATTGTGCCTATAGTGCGGATTTTATGCCGTTGAGGTGATTTAGTCGCAATAAAATTTGGAGATCGAATTGAAATTAGTTATTTCAGAACCAGAGATAGAAAAACTAGGGTTTCAAAACGATTTGTTCAATGTTGACAGATTTGGCGAAAAATTCACCAATCTCGTTAACAAATTTGAGGGGCCACTAGTAGTCGCACTAGACGGAGATTGGGGAAGTGGGAAATCGGTATTTCTCAAAATGTGGAAAAGTGAATACGAAAACAAAACTAGGGGAACCGCAAAGTTCATCTACTTTGACGCATTCAAACATGACTTTCTAGATGATCCTTTAGTTAGCCTAGTGGGAGCCATCGCGTCCGAGAAAGAAAAATCGTTTTCGAAATCTGCCTTAAAAAAACTTAAGTCGGCCACCATCCCCTTGGCACGTTCAAGCGCAAGAGTAGGGCTCGCCGTAGCAAGCGCTGGATTGAGCGAACTGACGGGTCCAATTGTAGATGCTGCAATTAGAAAAAGTGAAGATTTAGCGGACCAAAAAGTAGAAGATTTTTGGAGTGTCGAAGCGAGTAGAATTATTGCGATGGAGAAATTCGAGACTTCACTTAGCAATTTGACGAGCAATGGCAAGAAGGTGGTGCTAATTATTGATGAACTTGACCGCTGTAGACCAGATTACGCTCTGACTTTTCTTGAAACCATAAAACATTTTTTTGCAGTTCCAAATTTGATCTTTGTTTTGGGCGTCAATATGCGCTCGCTCGAGAATTCAGTGAGATCAAGATATGGAATGAGTATCGATGCGTCAGGTTACTTGCGAAAATTTATACACCTTTCGACGACGCTTCCAATTTCCGCCACAGATTTTACGTCTGAAAATAAAGCGACAACATATATGGAACACTTATTTCGGAAAAACTCGTTTGAGAATTTGTGGACAGAATTCCAAGAAATTTTTGAGAAACGCTCGGAAGTTTCCGAGTTAAGTCTGCGCGACGCAGAACGCATCTATGCGCTGGTTCAGCTATTGCCAAATGGCTTCGAACGACATTTCTGGGGCATCAGACATGTTGTTTTAACCGCAGCAATTGCAAAGATTGTTGATCCTCTTCTGTATCAGAAAATGCTGAAATGTGAGGTTGTGATCGGCGACATAGGTGAATTTTATAATTTTCAGAAATTTAATTATAGGATGCTCACGTCGGAGCAAAATGAAAGCAATCACTTTGAGCATTTAGCATTTAGTGTTTGGGCTCGATTATTATCGCCAACGCCCAACCCGGAAGTTGTTGAGCAAACAAGGAATGCTTTCCCAAATTTCAGAAATCAATTAGCGAAAAAACTGGTGGGAATCTGGATACGACAGTACTTAGAGCACTGGAAATTTGAAGGGGAAGATTCTTCGCATTAAACGTTACCTCGAATGTGCAAAATCCCAATACATCTCGCGCACCTTCATCCCCATCATCGTCGCTAACTGCCGGTCCTCAAACTTCGTCACTGGCATTACTTTGGACGCATTCCCGGTCAGAAAAATCTCGTCTGCCCCGGCGAAATCCTCCACGCTCAGGCTTTCCTCCCGGACGGTGAAACCGTCCTGCTGCAATAGCCGTATCACGCGCTGGCGCGTGATACCGTTTAGGAACGTGCCGTTGGGTTTGGGGGTCAGGAATTCACCGTCGCGAACCATGAACACGTTGGTGGATGAGGTCTCGGCGACGTTATCGTCGAGGTCCAGCGACAGGGCATTATTAAAGCCCCGCGATTTCGCCTCGCGCACGATGCGACCGTTGTTCGGGTAAAGGCTGGCGGCCTTGGCCTCCGTCATTGCTGTATCCTGACGCGGGCGGCGGAATGGCGAGACGGTCAGGGCGAACTCACCGGGCACCGACATCGGGTATTCTTCGATACAGATGGCGAAATCGGTGGACTCGGGGTCGGCGTCAATGATCGACGGTGCCCCTTCGCGCGACCACATCATAGGGCGCAAATACAGCGCGGCATTGGCCGGGAACTTGGCGATCCCCTCGCGGATCAACCCCTCGACAGTGCCCGCATCAACCGGCGCATTCATATACATTGCCTTGGCTGAATTCACGATCCGGGCGGAATGGAGGTCAAGGTCAGGCGTCACACCTTCGAACGTCCGCGCCCCGTCAAACACCAGCGTGCCCTGCCATGTGCCATGGTCCGCCGCGCCCATAATCGGCGTGTTTCCTTCGTGCCACGCGCCCTGATACCAGGTGATGATCCGTCCGCCTAATGCCATTATTTACCCTTTCACATGTCCCGGCAGGTCCTCTGGCGGACCCTCCGGTGCTTTGATTTTATCCAACAGTCGCCCCGGCCCTTCGGCGAAGGCTTTGCCAAGCCGGCTGTCGCGAAACTGTGCCTTGGCTTTTTCGAACTGCATCACATTTTCAATGCGGCGGTCAATGAAGGCGGCGGTGTCGGTGAACCCATCGGACTCATCGCCCAGCCAGAACAGCAGACAAGCGGAATAAACTGCCGACAGCGTCGCGCGTTTCGTATACCAGTTCACGTCGCGGCTGGTATCGCCAAGGGCGGACCAGATTGTGTCGGACGTGTCCCAGACGGCCTTCGCGCCGTCCGCGGCATGCTGGGGAAGGGCGAACATCGCGGCAGCTTTGCGTACCGCCTCGCGATCCTTGGCGACCAGCTCCAACCGGCGGCGGACCAGAAAGGCAACGCGGTCGCGATAGCGCAGGCCGGGATCAACGGGTTCGTCGGCCAACTGCGCATCCGCCTGCCGATGAAACGCCAACGCCAGATCGACCGCGCCACGCGGGAAGGCCAGTGCCGCCAGCCCGGCATCCACCCCAGCGTCGCGAATCCCTGCGGCCAACGCCCCTTGCCAGCCGTCAAAGCGGACATGGGGCAGGGCGGCGGAGAGGATTTTCCCCTGCGCCAGCGCGATATGTTCGGATTCCGAGCGCTTATCCACCGTGATTCCCCTGATTTTCGTCCCCAGACTAGACAGATTGCTGACGGGTTGCTATATGGCGCCTTCCTGCAATTCTGCAAATCTAACCTAGAAAGGTGGTGTAACCACATGCAGGTATCGGTTCGTGATAACAATGTCGATCAGGCATTGCGTGCCCTGAAGAAGAAACTTCAGCGCGAAGGCGTTTTCCGTGAAATGAAGCTTAAGCAGCATTTCGAGAAACCGTCCGAGAAGAAAGCACGTGAGAAAGCCGAAGCGATCCGTCGTCAGCGCAAGCTGGCCCGGAAGAAGCTTCAGCGTGAAGGTATGCTCTAAGACATTCCCGAATAGCGATGGGCTTCGGCCCGCACGATAACCCCTGCCGATGTGCGGGGGTTTTTCGTTTATAGGGCCTCGCGAAACATCATGACAAAGTCGTCGATACCTGCCGGACGCGGGTTGGTCGCCGTGGAATGATCGGCATAGGACCACTCGGCGACCTGCTGAGTAACATCCGGCGTGACACCCATTTCTGTGAGGGTCTGGGGTAAGCCCAGATTGGCGGTCATCACCGCGAAGACAGCGCCAAGATCGGCATCAGAGGCCAGCCCCATTACCTTGCGCATCCGTTTATATTTCGTCGCGCAGGCTGGTTCGTTGAACCGCAGCACCGTCGGCATGAACACCGCGTTTAAGGCCCCGTGATGCAGGCGGAACTGTTTCAATCCACCCAGTGCGTGCGACAGGGAATGCACTGCGCCAAGCCCTTTTTGAAAGGCCAGTGCGCCTTGCAGTGCCGCCATCATCATTTCGGACCGCGCCGTCATATCCCCACCATTTGCCACCGCCCGGGGCAGGTGGGACCAGGCACGGGCGAGGCCGTCGAGCGCAATCGCCTCAGCCACCGGATTAATTTTGGGCGACAGGTAGGTTTCCACACAATGCGAGATCGCATCCATACCCGTAGCCGCCGTCAGCCCCGGCGGTAGGCCGCGTGTCAGATCCGGGTCGCAGATCGCAACGCTCGGGATCAGGTGCGGGGACAGGAAACCCAACTTGCGTTCGTTGCGCAGAGTCAGCAGCGTGGCGCGCCCGACCTCGGATCCTGTACCAGCCGTCGTCGGCACAGCGATTAGAGGTGGCATGTCATCGCGGATTTTTACAACTCCACCATGGATCGCGGCATATTGTTCGAGTGGTCCGTCATGCGTTGCCAGCAGCCGGATACCCTTGGCCAGATCAATGCTCGACCCGCCGCCAATGGCGATCAGACCATTTGCGCCGGTATCGCGATATAGGGCTAGCGCGGCCTCCACTGCATCCTCTGTCGGGTTTTCGGGCGTGTCGGAAAACACAATAACGTCGGTAGACAACTCGGCTTTGGTAATCACTTCGTCGATCAGGCCCAGTGCGACCAGCCCCTTGTCCGTGACGATCAGCGGGCGGGTGATGGAGAGAGCGGGCAGTTCCTCGACCAGTTCGCGAATGGCACCCTGACCAAAACGGATTTTGGTCAAATATTGAATCAGGTCTGACATGTTTCCTCCCTCAGATACCCTCGCCAGAAAAACACGGATGATCGATCAGCGGAAGCCGAAAAAGCGCCACTAACACTGGTCCCGCCTAAACGAGCAAGCTGGTCTCGCGTGCGGGCTGGTTAGTCGAGCGCCGCCTCAGACGGATCCATATGCCACAAAACGATGTGATAATGCGGACCCGGGAAGCCGTGATGGCCGGGATTGTAATACAGCTCAACACTGACGACATCGTCCCCGTGCGTCTGCAACTGATCAATTTTAGTGTGAGCATTCAGATCGTCGATGGAGACCATATAAATCGTGCTGACCAATTTTCCTTCGGTGTCATACGCCGCAAATGGCCCGGCAAGCGGCGCCTCCGGATCCTTGTAAAGCGTACCCATCCCGGGAACGTAATCCATCAAGGGTTCCAGCGCGCCTTTGGGTTCAGGCAAACCCTCGGGGGCTGGGTCTGACGGATAGACGGGCTGTGCAGCAACCGACTGTGTCATCACCAGACAAGCTGCTGCAATCAGGCTAAGAATTTTCATGATTTGCCCCTTCCTGCCCATTTATCAGCGCGGTGGCGAAAAAACCGCAAGCTTAATCTTACCGCATCCAGAAACCACGGTTTTTCAACTTTTTGCGAAGCTTTTCCTCGGGTTTCATCAGGTCATTTTCATCAATGATAGACCGCAATTTCTGACCCCGGTTCTGAAAAACAAGCCGTTTGAACGGTTCATGTTCTTTCAGCAGTTTCTTGACCTTGTTCGGGGCGGTGACCTCCTCCATCACGTCGATCACGCGCTGATCCTCGCGCGCGTATAGCAAGGGTAGGGCGCGATAGTGGCAGGTAATCCGCCCGTCCAGCAAACCGTCCGGCAGCGCATCGCGTCTGCCGCCAAGCTTGTGGATCACCAACGGCAGGGCGATCTGGTCCAACCACGGATACATCGCCTGCCCGTCAAGTTCGTCGGGTGGCGTGTCGCGGATCGCGGTGGCATATTTCAGGAAAAGCTCGTGAAATTTTGCCGGGTCTTTGTAGAAGAAATAGCCCGCGTTGAAATAGAGATACCGTTTCCAATATTCCTTCGGCTGGCTCTCATCGATGGAGCTTTTGAACGGAATGCGAAACTTGCGATAAAGCGAGGCCCATATCTCGTGATAGCCCGGACCGTAGAGGTCCGGCTCTGGCCACGTCCCCTCGCGCCTCAGTGATGCGCCGGGGATGTTAAAATCAAACGGAACCTCCGAAAGTGGGCCAAGGAAGAGTGTGTCCGTATCGAAGAAAACGAAAGGTTTCCCTTTGGGCAGCGCTTTCAGGGCCTCGATCTTGTTGCCGTGGGGATAATCAGAGCCGAACATTTCCGACTCGAATGGCAGGATTGTTGCTCCCATATCGACAAGTTGAATCCTGATAGGTTCTTCAATCCGAGGATCCTCCGGCCAGAGGTCACCGGGTTGTGGTTCCGCAATGAATACCGTGAAGTCCGACCCCCGGTTAAAATGGGTGAACGACGCCATGAAGGCGAGCGCCTCATACTGTAACCGTCCTTTTTGTGCGACACAGAGGATGTTTACCACGGCTGATCCTTCAGTTGGGGTTCAACGCAGAGAACCAGATGGGCGGGACGAATTCAACCGGATTTGCCGATTGCCTTCGCGCGTAGGCTGGACTATATCGCCCGTCAGGCACCCGTAGCTCAGCTGGATAGAGCGCTGCCCTCCGAAGGCAGAGGTCACAGGTTCGAATCCTGTCGGGTGCGCCAGCCTTCAGAAGATAATCATCGCCGGGAATGTGATCACCAGTGCGACCAAAATCAGGTCGGCGATCAGGAAGGGTGTCACTCCCTTAAATATTTGAACGACGGAGGCGTATTTGCTGGCGACGTTCTTGATGACGAACACATTCATACCCACCGGCGGTGTGATCATACCAATCTCCAGCAATTTAACGACCAGAACGCCGAACCAGATCAGACTGATGCCCTGTGCTTCCAACACAGGCATAAAAATCGGCAGCGTGACGAGCATGGCGCCGAAAGGCTCCATAAATGTGCCAAGAACCAGATAGATCAGAACGATGATCAGCATCAGTTCGTAATAGGACAGCTCCGCCGAGGTGACGGTACTCGCGAGGAAGCCGGAGAGGCCGGAAATGCTGAGGAACTGCGTGAACATCGTCGCGCCGATCCCGATGATCAACAGCGAGCTGGTCGTCACCACCGTTTCCATCAGCGAATCCATGATCGCCTTTTTTGTCAGTCGCTTCATCGCGATGGCGAGCAGGATCGTGCCAAGTGCGCCAATGGCACCGGCTTCGGTCGTTGTGAAGAAATCAAGGAACAGGCCGCCAAATACGATCACCACCAGCGCCACGATAGGTAGGACTTGCAAGATTGCCCCTTTGGGATCAGTGATCGTTGTGTTCGCGCGGCGCGGAACAATATCCGGTCGCAGCCACGCAATGGTAAGGACAACCAGAGAATAGGAGATTGCCGTCATGATCCCGATGGAAATCCCGCCAACAAACACCTTGGTGATGGACGTTTGCGTGATCACCCCATAGATGATCATCAGGATCGAAGGTGGGATCAGCGCTCCGATGGTGCCACCCGCCGCGATAGAACCAGCCGCGATGGATGGGCGATAGCCTGCCTTGACCATCTCGGGAATAGCGATCCGGCCCATGGCCGCTGCGGTGGCAAGGGATGATCCCGAGACCGCAGCAAAGGCAGAACAGGCAAAGATAGACGAGATTGCCAGGCCGCCGGGCAGGCGTGCCAGCACAACCTTGGCGGCGGTGAATAACCCGCCGGTCAGACCGGTGTGAAAGGCGACGAAACCCATCAGCAGGAACATGGGCACAGCGCTCATGGTCCATTTGGCAACAAAGCTATAGGGCGTGCTTTGTAGGGCGAAGAAGGCGGGGTTCCAGCCGACCATATGCCAGAGGCCGCCAAAGGACACGATGATCAGGGACAACGCGACGGGCAGGCGCAGAACCAGCAGAATGCCAAGGATCGCGAGGCCGTAAAGGCCGGTTTCAACGCTCATGGAACTCGCCTTCGATCAGCGATTGATAATTCGGGGTCAACACAACAAGGGCAGCAACCACGCACGCGAACACAGCGAGGGATAGCCCGATGGGCACAAGGAAATAGGAGTGCCAGATCGGCATTTTCCACGATACCAGTTCGACCAGCGTGCCGGAGTTATATTCTTTGAAAGCCTTTAGCCAATTGGCATAGGCGAGAAGCCCGTAAACCAAAGCCGCAATTAGCAAGATCACAAAATCCATCGCGCGGCGGATGTTGGGTTTCAGGACAAAATCCAGAAGTTCGACCGAAATCATCTGGCGGCGCAATTCAAGCCAAGCAAGCGGCATAAACGCGATCGCGACCATGAAATATCGGGCGACCACTTCGGTCGTCATATTGAAGGAAAAGCGGAACACGTTGCGCAGTACAACATCCACGCAAATAAACAGCATCATGGCGACAACAACGACAGCCCCGACCAGCGCGAAAAATTTGCTGATTTTGAAAGCGAATGTGCTTAATGCGTCCATCGTTACCCCTCCGCTTTGCGAAAACCCCGGCCCACTTGCGGCAGGCCGGGGTGTGTTCAGATAGCCTTACTGACCGTATGTGGACAGATCGACATTTGCCCAGATTTCTTCCTGTGCACGCGCAGCAAGAGCTTCTGGATCACCGCCAACTTCGTCGACGATGGCCGTCCATTTTTCAACCAAAGCCGCGAATTCAGCGGCCAGCTCGCTTTCAGCGACGCGGGCAGCCACATCCGCCTGTGCGAAGGCGTTGGACGCTTCAAGGAAAGCCGGATCGGGCTCGATGATCTCGATGTCCGTTTCGGCCAGCGCTCCGTCAGCAGCAGCCGGAAGCTGGAAGGCCCAGCGGTCGGTTAGCTGCGGGTCAGCGCGGTTCGCAGCAGCAACCAGCTGTTCACGCTGCTCGACGCTCATGCCGTTCCATGTGTCTGCCGAAACCGTAAAGTTCGATGTCACGTGGTAGGTACCAAGCGGAAGGATGGTCACATATTTTGCCACGTCGATCAGACGGAACGACAGCAGATCAACACGCGAAGACATCGACCCGTCAATGGTTCCCTGGTTCATAGCTTCGAACATTTCACCAACCGGCATGTTTACCGGGATCGCTCCGAAGTTTTCAGCCCAGCGGGAATACGGTGCCCCGCCCGAGCGCAGGCGAAGACCTTCGAGGTCAGCTGCGGTGCGAACCGGTGTGGTTGTGATCAGCACGTAAACGTCCGAAGACCCTGCGCCTAGGAATACCGAGTTAAACGCCTTGAACTCGTCCTGACAGGGTTCGCAATTCACGCCGAATTCGGTCATCGCCCATGCCATGGCATGCGGGCTACGGCCCATCAGCGCCAAGTCGCCAGCGACGCCTGTCACCGGGAAGTCAGCCGCAAAGTAGAGCGGCAAACCGTTGGCGACGTTGGTCAGGCCCGTCGCAAGCGCGTCTTTGACCTGCGGCAATGCCACAACTTCCGGCCCAAGGATGGTGCCTGTCATCGACCCGCCGGATTCCTCATCAAGGAACGCCGCGAATTTTTCGTACATATAGTAAGCCGGGTGTGCCGGCGGCGCAGCCGGTGCCAGACGCAATTCCTGCGCTGAAACCGACGTCGTTGCCATAGCCGCAGCGGCGGCCAGAGCGGTCAGTTTAAAAAATTTAGACATTTCTTCCTCCCATGTCTGTGCCCTCGCCTATAGCTTTAGCAGCCGTTTGGCGTTTTCCTTCAGGATGAGTGGGCGGACTTCATCCCGAATCTCGATTTTTTCGAAATCCGACAACCAGCGGTCAGGGGTGATCGCGGGCCAGTCAGAGCCGAAAAGCATTTTATGTTTTAGCAGAGTATTTGCATATTGTATAAGGATCGGCGGGAAATATTTCGGGCTCCAGCCGCTCATGTCGATATAGACGTTCGGTTTATGCTGGGCGACGGCCAGCGCCTCTTCCTGCCAAGGGAATGACGGGTGGGCGAGGATGATCGGCATGTCGGGAAAATCGACAGCCACATCGTCCAGATACATCGGGTTCGAATATTTCAGGCGCATCCCCATGCCGCCGCGCATACCGGACCCAACGCCGGTTTGGCCCGTGTGGAACAGGCTTATTGCGCCTTCCTCGGCGATGGCTTCGTATACCGTGTAGGCTGCGCGGTCGTTGGGATAGAACCCTTGGAACGTCGGGTGGAACTTGAACCCTTTGACGCCGAATTCCTTGACCAGACGACGGGCTTCACGCGCGCCTGCCTTGCCTTTGGCAGGGTCGATGGAGGCGAACGGGATTAAGATGTCATCGTTTTCCGCAGCGATCTGGGCGACTTCCTCGTTGGAATACCGGCGGAATCCGGTTTCGCGTTCCGCATCTACCGGAAAAATCACCGCACCGATTTTGCGTTCGCGGTAATAGGCGGCGGTTTCCTGAACGGTGGGCAGCATGCCCTCGGCCCCTGCGGGATTTTTGAAATAGGCGGCCATGCCAGCCTGAAATTCATTATATCCGTCATCGCGATGCGTGCAGCACGGTTCTTCGGCATGCGTGTGGATGTCGATGGCGATCAGATCGTCGATATTCATGATTGCCCCTTTTCCAGACCGATGAATTTCTGCAGCAGTTTCGTCAGTTGTGTCATTTCCTCTTCCGAGAGGCAATTTTCCATTTCATAATAGGTGAAATAGGCTTCTTTATATTTTTCAACGAATTGCTGACCGTCATCCGTCAATTTTAGGCGGACTGAGCGCCGGTCATTGTCCGGAATATGCCGCGTCAGGAAGTTACGGCCTTCCAGTCGCTGGATCACCTTGGTCATATGGGCGGGTTTGATCGACAGACGTCGCGCAACCTCGCCCTGCCGAACGTTCGGGTTCAAAGAAATTAGCCACAGGACGGAATATTCGCCGGGTTTCAGCTCATGCTGGCCGACGCCGTTAAAAAATGCCTCGAACACGCGAACCTGGGTCATGCGGATCAAGAAGCCAAAGGAATCCTCCAGCTCTCCGATCTCGATGGGACCGTCAGTTGATAGCGTGTCGGCGAGTTGGTTCATGCACTCTCCCCGGGGCGGGTGACTTTGCCGACTTTCTTTTGCAAGAAAGCGTTCAGGCGTTCTTCGGCCTCCGGACTGGTGGCCGTGAAGGAAGCGATGAAGCTTTCGACGAACAGGCCGTCCTCGCCAGACATGTTCTGGATGCGCGGCAGGGCGTGCATGATGGCATAGTTGGAAATCTCTGCGTTCGAAGCGGCTTTTCCGGCCAGTTCGATCGCGGTGTCTTTTGCCTGACCTTCGGGCACCACATACTGGACCATGTTCCAGCGTTCCGCCTGATCCGCCGTGATGGACCGGCCAGTTAGCATCAGGTCCGTCATGCGGGCCACGCCCATCAGACGCGCGGTGCGAACCGATGCGCCACCGCCGACGAAAATGCCACGCTGGCCCTCGGGCAGGGCAAAGAAGGCGGAGTCTTCGGCGACGCGAACATGCAGGCAGGACGCCAGTTCCAGCCCGCCGCCGACAACCGCGCCGTGCAGCGCGCCGAACCACGGCACCTTGCCAAATTGCATCCGCCCGAACACTTCGTGCCAGCGACGTGAGCCGTGAACCCCCTCGAAAGGGGTCTTTTTCACATGTTCCGCGAGGTCCAGACCGGCGCAGAAATGCGGACCGTGGCCGTATAACACAGCGGCCTTGGCTTTTGCCTCTACCTCGGTAATGATGCCGTCAAGCTCTTCGACAAACTTGTCAGAGATCGCGTTACGCTTGTCCGGACGGTTCAGCCCGATAACAGCGACATCGTCCTGAAGGTCAAACGTGACAAAACTCATTTGCAAGCACCTGATTCATTTTTGAGTCGACATTCGATAGTATCTATAGAAAATGTTTCCCTGTAAACTATTATCGTTCGGGAGGAATTGGTATGGCCGAGGCGAAAATGCGAGACGTGGCGTTCTGGGACGTCGATATGGCCTGGGACAAGCGCCCCGATGGGACGATCCTTGTCTGGCAACGCGGCGCGCTGCCGGACTATCCTAACCGTTTGTCGGACAAGATCAAGCATTGGGCGGAGGCGACGCCGGATCAGGTCTGGATGGCCGAACGTGGACCGGATGGTGAATGGATCAAGGTCACTTATGCCGAAATGTTTGACCGTATTCGGTCCATCGGTCAGGTACTGCTGGACCTGAATCTCAGCACCGATCACCCGTTGCTGATCCTGTCGGAAAACTCCATCGAACACGGGCTGATGGCGCTGGGCGCGCAATATGTCGGGGTGCCCTCGGCTGCGATTGCGCCAGCTTACTGTCTGATGTCGTCGGATTATTCCAAGCTGAAAAGCATTGCGGATCAGATTACACCGGGCGCGATCTTTGCCAAGGATGTTGGGCCATTCACACCTGCGATTGAGGCCGTGTTTGGCGATAGCCTGCCAATCCTGACCCTAACCGAGGGCAAATCTGCCGTGGCGTGGGACGATATGCTAGCGACTCAACCGACCACGGTTGACGCGGCCAATGCCGCGACAGGACCGGATACGGTGGCAAAGTTTATGTTCACATCCGGCACCACCGGTTCACCCAAGGCGGTGATCCAAACGCAGCGGATGCTATGTTCCAATCAGGAAATGGTGCTGGATTGTTATCAATACCTGAAAACCGACCCACCTGTTGTTGTGGATTGGGCGCCGTGGAACCATGTGGCCTCGGGCAGCAAGGTTTTTAACATGGTGCTATACAATGGCGGGACGTTTTACCTCGACGCGGGCAAGCCGACGCCGAAGCTGATCGGCGAAACCATCCGCAACCTGCGCGAGGTTTCACCAAACTGGTATTTCAACGTGCCTGCAGGGTACGAAATGCTGGTCGAGGCGATGGCCAAAGACCCCGAACTGCGCGAGTCCTTCTATAAGGACATGAAATTGATGCTGTATGCCGGGGCGGCAATGGCGGCGCATACGTGGGATGAACTGGAACGGCTGGCGGTTGAGACGACGGGCGAGCGTGTGTTCCTCTCAACGGGGCTCGGGTCCACGGAAACCGCGCCGTTTGCGCTGTTTTCGACCGATCCGCAGGATGAACCGGGTAATATCGGCGTGCCTGCCAAGGGGATAACCCTGAAGCTGGTGCCAAATGATGACAAATTGGAGGCCCGTCTGAAGGGGCCAAACATCACGCCGGGCTATTGGCGCAATCCGGAAATGACAGCCGAGGCATTTGATGACGAAGGCTACTATTGCCTCGGCGATGCGATCCGGTTTGCCGATCCGGATGATCCGGCGAAGGGCTTCTTTTTTGACGGTCGCACCGCGGAGAATTTCAAATTGTCGACCGGCACATGGGTAGGCGTCGGCCCGCTACGTGCCAAACTGACGGATGCGTTGGGCGGCGTGGCGCGCGACGTGGTGATTGCGGGCGAAGGGCGCGAACGGCTTGGCTCCTTGCTGGTCCCGTTCCGTCCGGCGATGGAACGTTTGGTGGACGGTGGCGAGGGCATGTCTGACGCCGATCTGTTTGCGCATCCGGCCGTGCGTGAAAATATTGCGGCGAACCTTGCGAAATATTCTAAATCGGCACCGGGATCGTCGACCGCTGTGAAGCGCGCGATGATATTGGTGGCTCCGCTTGATCTGGATAAGGGCGAGGTGACGGACAAAGGCTCCGTGAACCAACGCGCCGTTTTGCGTCACCGTGCTGATCTGGTTGAGGTTCTGTTCTCCGACGATCCGCGCGTCATTCTGGCCAAGGAGGGCTGAGCATGGACATCAAAGACACATCTGCAATCGTCACCGGTGGCGCGTCAGGATTAGGCGAAGCCGTGGCCAGACACTTGGCGGCACAAGGTGCGAAGGTTGCAATTCTTGACCTCAACGACGACCGCGCCCGGGAAATTGCCGGCGAGCTTGGGGGGATTGGCGTAGGCACCGATGTCACGTCCGAAGAGTCGGTGACGTCAGCGCTCGACAGTATCCGTGATGCCCATGGCGACGCTCGTATTGTAGTGAATTGCGCAGGTATCGGCACGGCGGGCCGGGTTGTTGGACGCGAAGGGCCCATGCCGTTGGAGCAGTTCCAGAATGTGATTAACGTAAATCTTGTCGGGACATTCAACGTTATGCGTCTGACCGCACACAGGATGAGCCTGCTCGAACCGCTGGAAGATGGCGAGAGGGGGTCGATTGTAAACACGGCTTCCGTCGCCGCGTTCGAGGGCCAGATCGGGCAAGTGGCCTATTCCGCGTCCAAGGGCGGAATCGTTTCGATGATGTTGCCAGCGGTGCGTGAATTCGCCCGTTTTGGGATCAGGGTGAACACTGTCGCCCCCGGAATATTCCTGACTCCGCTCTTGTATACGCTTCCCGAGGAAGCCCAGAAGGCCCTTGCAGCGGAAATCCTGTTTCCGCCACGTCTTGGGGATCCGTCGGAATTTGCCGATACCGTCCGTTTTTGCTTGAAAAACAGTTACATTAACGGGGAGACAATCCGTCTCGACGGAGGGACACGGCTAAGGCCGAAATAAAGGCTGGTGGGCAACGATGAACGTGATGTATACATGATCATCATTACCCGAGGATTATATGGCTCCGTCACAAGGAAATACTCACGCCAAACGCGCGCTCTTTGAACTGCGTCAACGCATTATCAGCGGTGATTTGACGGGCGGCACACGTCTTTACGAGGTGGCGTTGGCGGAAGAATTGGAAATTTCCCGAACCCCTGTTCGTGAAGCCATGTCACGACTGGCCGAAGAGGGTCTTTTGGAACGTGTTTCCGGCGGTGGGTTTACCGTTCGCTCGTTCACCTATGACGACGTTGTCGACGCGATAGAGATCCGTGGTGTTCTGGAAGGTACAGCCGCGCGATTGGCTGCAGAACGTGGGGTTAGTCAGGAAGCTCTCGACGCAATCAAAGACATCGTCGCGAAGCTGGATGAGTGTGTTGGCGGGACGTCGAACGATGTGAGTTTTGACGAATATTCCGAACTTAATGCCGCGTTCCATTCAGAACTTGCGTCCCTGTCAGGCAGCGATCTGATTATTCGAGAGCTGAACCGGGCAAAATCACTGCCTTTCGCTTCGCCCTCAGCTTTCTTGCCTGACCAGACAGCGATTGATGCGTTCAAGTTTTCACTGATCATCGCACAGGAACAGCACCGAATGCTGGTAAGTGCGATTGAAAGACGCGAAGGCGCCAGGGCAGAGGCGATTGCCCGCGAACATGCCAGAATCGCTCGCGGTAATCTGGAATATGTCCTCAATGATCAGACCGACCTGCTGGAAAAGCTCCCCAGTCTCGCACTCGTGAAAGACTAATTTCCCTCTGAATGCATACATTTGCGCTGAATTGGCGGCAAGCATTCCAAATCATGCTTGCATTTTTCCTCATTTCAAGCAAATCATGTATACATCTTACCACAGGGAGGAAAAAATGGCTATTTTGAGCCTTGAGGACAAAATCAACGAGTCCGGCAACATCGTTGACGTGCTGCGCAATTCGAAGATCGGCATGTATGTCTATCCGGTGGTTGCCCCGGAATTTCAGAATTGGCGGAACGAACAAAGCGCATGGCGCAATGGTGCGGTGCTATTTGATCAGTCGCACCATATGGACGAGTTGATCGTCGAAGGTCCGCAGGCGATGGAATTTCTGTCGCAGCATGGCATCAACTCTTTCGCGAATTTCGACCTGAACCGCGCAAAGCACTATGTGCCGGTGACGCCGAACGGGCATGTGATCGGCGACCATATCATCTTCCGTGAGCGCGAGGACAAATTCGTTCTGGTTGGCCGTGCGCCGACCTCGAACTGGCTGCTGTTTTGTGCGGCGTCGGGTAAATGGAATGTTCGTATCACGCATGATCCGCGTTCCCCGTCGCGCCCCGAAGGTGAACGTGTTCTGCGCACCCATTATCGCTATCAGATTCAGGGCCCACTGGCGCCGAAAATCTTTGAAAAGATGAATGGCGGTCCGATCCCGGATATCAAATTCTTCCATGTGGACTGGATCAATGTTGGCTCGAAAAAAGTTCAGGCGTTGCGTCACGGTATGTCCGGTGCGCCGGGTCTGGAAATTTGGGGCCCCTATGCAGACAAGCATTATGTCCATTCCGCGATTATGGAAGCTGCGAAGGAAGCTGGCGTTGACATCGTTCAGTGCGGCAGCCGCGCCTATTCCACCAACACGCTGGAATCCGGCTGGATCCCGTCCCCGCTGCCGGGCATCTATACCGGCGATGGCATGTTGAAAGAATATCGCGAGTGGCTAGGTCCTGACAGTTACGAGGCGTCTGGCGCCATCGGTGGATCATTCGTTTCCGACAATATCGAAGATTATTATGTGAACCCGTTCGAACTGGGTTACGACTTCTATATCGGCTGGAAGAAAGATGATTTCGTCGGCAAAGCTGCCCTCGAAAAGATCAAAGCCGAAGGGGCGAAGCGCAAGAAAGTCACGTTCGAATGGAACCGGGACGACGTGCTGAAGGTCATTGCCTCTGCCTTTGAACAGGGAACACCTTACAAATGGATCGACTTCCCGCAGCCGAACTATGCGTCGTCCTCCGCAGATATGATCTGCAACGAGGCCGGCGATATGGTTGGTATGTCCATGTTCAATGGCTATAGCTGGAATGAACGCTGCGTTCTGTCACTGGGTGTTGTCGACACTAACGTGCAGGAAGGTGACATTCTGACCCTGAAATGGGGTGAGCCGGAAACCACGCAGAAAACCTCGACCGAGCCGCACAAGCAGGCTGAAATCCGCGTTCGTGTGTCCCCGACACCGTATTCGCAGGAAGCCCGCGAAAATTATGCGGATAGCTGGCGCACGCGCAGCTAGTTGGTTAGGATAATCTCGACGGTGGCGGGAATCCCTCGCCACCGACGCAAAAGTGCCGATAAAGGCACATCGAAACGTCTTTGGGAGGACTAACATGAAATTTACTACACTTGCCGCTGCCGCGCTGGTAGCAACGACCGCCACCGCCAGCTGGGCCGAGGAGTTGAAATTCGCCTCCTTCACCCCGGCTCCGCATACCGTCACCGCATCCGTTATCGAGAAGCTGAACGAGGTTCTGTCCGACGCCACAGGTGGCGAATTGACCGTTCGCGGCTATCTGGGTGGCGAGCTGGGCGCTGGTCCCGTTGAACAATATGTTCGCGTGGTTCAGGGCGTGGCGGACATGGCTTGGGGCCTGCCGGGATATACATCCTCGCAGTTCCAGAAAACCATGATTGCGGAATTGCCGGGTGTGATCGAAGCCGGCACGCACGGGTATGACAATATCTGGGCGGCCTATGACGAACATCTGGCCGACGAATTCCCGGGCACCGTTCCGGTCGCGCTGTGGATTTCCGAGCCGAATGTCATGATCATGAAAGGTCACGTCATTCGCGAACCGTCTGATCTGGAAGGTCTGAAAATCCGTGTTGCCGGTGCAACCGCTGGCGAAGTGGCAACCGCGCTGGGGGCGACGCCGGTTCAGATGCCGATCAATCAGGTTTATAACGCGCTTCAGACGGGTCTGATCGATGGAGTGTTCACCGGATCATCCACGCTGAACGACTTTAAACTGGACGAAGTTGCGGACAGCTACACGTTTGGCGCGCCGCTCGGCAACCTGACCTTCTACGCGATTATGAACGAGGACAAGTTCAACTCGCTGCCCGAAGATCAGCAGCAAGCAATCCTTGATGCCCGTGCGGTTGTTTCCGAAAGCGCTGAAACGGCGTGGTTTGCAACATCCGACGCAGGAGTTGCAACAGCGCGCGAGTCTGGCGACAACACGTTTGTTGATCTGACACCCGAGCAGGCTCAGGCATTTGCCGATCTGGTTCTGCCAGTGACGGCGGCTTATGTTGCTGAAGTCGGTGGCGAAGACGCCTATGCCGCGATGACGGCAGAGTAAACAACGACCATGAATATGGTGCGTAAATTGGCGGACGGGCTTATCAGCCTGTCCGCCTTTATCGGTTCTGCGGGTCTGATCTTTGAAATGCTCGTCATCCTCGTCGATGTGATCGGACGTGCCTTCGGCTCGCCAATGTTCGGCTCGCAAGACCTGATCACAATGACGATGATTTTGATTGTATTCGGCGCAATGGCGCTGTGTGACCGACAGGGTGGGCATATCGCTGTTGACCTGCTGGAACGCAGGTTTCCCCAAAAACTGAACCGCATGATTGATGCGCTGTCGGCGCTGATGGGGGCGGTGATTTTCGTGATGCTGGCTTGGGCGGTTTACAAAGTTGTGGCGATCAATGTGCGGTTCAATATGCCGGATTCCACCAACCTGTTGAACTTGCCGATGACATGGTTCCGCATCATCCTGATCGTCTTTGCGATCATCACATCGCTAGGCATGCTGTTACGCAGTATCGAGCTGGCCACCGGTTCGCGTGATGTCCGCGGCGAAAGGGATTTCATGTCATGAGTGCATCTTTAATCGGTTTGATCGGGATCATCATTCTGTTGATCATGCTTCTGGTGCGCATCCCCGTTGCCTTCGCCATGTTTTTCGTTGGCTTCATCGGCACGTGGATCCTGAACGGGTTCAATGCCTCCATGGGGCTATTATCGTCCGAGGCATTTACGCTGGGATCGTCGCCGGAACTTGTGGTCATCCCGTTGTTTATCCTGATGGGCAATGTTGCCTCTATCACCGGAATGAGCCGCCGTTTATATGACGCGGCCTACGCGATCATCGGATCGGTGCGTGGCGGGCTGGCGTCGGCCACTGTGATTGGCTGCGGCGGGTTCGCGGCACTGTCGGGATCGTCGGTCGCATCGGCCCTGACCATGGGCAAGGTCGCGCTGGGCGAGATGGATCGGTATAAATATGACGACCGCCTGTCGACGGGTGTAGTTGCCGCTGGCGGAACGCTCGGCATCCTGATCCCGCCATCCACAGGGTTCGTGATCTATGCCATTTTGACCGAGCAATCCATCGGCCGTCTGTTTCTTGCGGGCGTCTTGCCGGGGATATTGCTGCTGGCTCTTTTCGTTCTCGCCATCACCGTCATGTGCTGGGTAAAACCGGCGCTGGGGCCGGCGGGGCCGAAAACCACCATGTCTGAAAAATCCCGGGCGCTGCTTGGCGCTGGGCCGATTGTCGGAATTATCCTGCTGACCATTGGCGGGATATACGGCGGTCTGTTTTCACCGGTCGAGGCCGCCGCCGTAGGCGCAGGCGCCGTTATCATAATCGGCTTCGCCACGCGTTCGCTGTCCTTTCGCCAGCTTTGGGCGGCCTCCAAAGACAGTGTTGTCACCACCGCCACCGTGATGCTGATCCTGATCGCCGCGCATATGATTAACCCATTCCTGGCCCTGTCCGACATCCCCGTGGCCGTCGGCCAGATGTTCGAGGCGTTGAACCTTTCAACGCTGGGTGTGTTGATCGTCATGCTGCTGATCTATCTGGTTCTCGGCTGTTTCCTCGAAGGCTTCGCGATGCTGGTCCTTACCATTCCGATCTTTTTCCCGATTGTGCTAGAGTTGGGGATAGACCCGATCTGGTTCGGGGTACTGGTCGTCCTGACGCTGGAAATGGGGCTGATCTCACCCCCTGTCGGGATCAATGTGTTCATCGTGAAATCCGTGGCGAAAAATGTAGACCTCGGCACGATTTTCCGCGGCGTTCTACCATTCTGGCTAATGATGATTGTTGCGCTCGCGATCCTGATCGCCTTCCCGCAAATCGTCTTGTTCCTACCCAATACCATGTTCAACTAAGGAGTTGATATGACCGACGCTAGCAATGACCTCGCCCATCTGGCGCATGTCGAAGTTTTCACCGACAAGTTCGACGAGAGCCTTGATTTCTTTACGCGTGTCTACGGGTTGAAATGCTCTGCAATTGACGGCGACAGCGCCTATTTGCGGGCGTGGGACGATTACGAATTCCATTCGATGAAGCTGACAAAGGCCGACCGCACGGGTGTTGGTCATATCGCCTATCGCGTGTCCTCGCCCGAGGCATTGGACCGCCGCGTTGCCGCGATTGAAGCGTCGGAATACAAGGTTCTGGGCTGGACCGATGGCGATCTGGGCCATGGCCGGTCCTTCCGGTTCGAGGACCCGTTCGGTCATGTGTTCGAGCTTTATTGGGACACGGTCAAATATGACGCGCCGCCCGAAGACGCCTCGGCCCTCAAAAACCTGTCCTCGCGCTATCATGCGCAGGGGATCAGCCCGCGCCGCATTGATCACGTCAATCTGCTGGGCGAGGATGTCAGCGAATTCAAACGCTTCGTGGATACATGTCTGGGCAACAAGGTGACGGAATATATCCAGCTGGACAGTGGCCGGATGGGTGGCTGCTGGTTCAGCTGTAACAACAAAACCTACGATCTGGTCTGTTCCGAAGAACGCGGTGGCGGCCAAGGCCGTCTGCACCACGTTACCTATGCCACCGACACGCGCGAGGATATTTTGCGCGCCGCCGACATCTATCTGGAAAACGGCGTCCATATCGAGACTGGCCCGCATAAACACGCCATTCAGGGCTCGTTTTTCCTCTATGCGTGGGAACCAGCTGGCAACCGGATCGAGCTGGCCAATGCCGGCGCGCGGTTGATTTTGGACCCGTCATGGGAGCCTGTCGTCTGGACCGAAGCAGATCGCAAGAAGGGGCAGGCATGGGGTCTGAAAACCATCGAGACTTTCCACACGCACGGAACACCACCTGTCAAACGGGACTGATACCATGAGCAAAACCGCCCTCATCATCTCCGCCCACTCCGCCGATTTCGTCTGGCGCTGCGGTGGGGCTATCGCACTCCACCAGTCGCTGGGATACGAGGTCACAGTCGTCTGCCTCTCCTATGGCGAACGCGGCGAAAGCGCGAAGCTGTGGAAGCAGGAAGGGATGACGCTCGACAAGGTTAAAACCGAACGCCGGAAGGAGGCAGAGAATGCCGCCAAAGCGTTGGACGTCCACGACATCCAGTTCTTTGACGTCGGGGATTATCCGCTGGATCTGGGGCGCGAGACGCAGGACCGGATGGTCGATGTGATCCGCGTCGTTCAGCCGTCTTTCATGATGTCGCACTCCAAATGGGACCCGTATAACACTGACCATATGTACACGACCGATTTTGCGCTGACCTGTCGCATGATGGCGCAGGCGTGGGGGCATAATCCGGGACAAAAGGTGCTGGGCGCACCGCAGCTTTACCTGTTCGAACCCCACCAGACGGAACAGATGGAATGGAAACCCGACACGTTTCTGGATATAACTCCCGTCTGGGACAAGAAGCGCGCTGCGATTGAATGTATGCAGGGGCAGGAGCATCTGTGGGACTATTACACCCGCGTTGCCCAGAACCGCGCGAACCATTTCAAGCGCAACTCCGGCGGGCAGTCGGGCGGGCGCGATTGCAAATATGCCGAGGGGTTCCAGTCTGTCTTCCCGCGTACGGTGGATGAGCTATGAGCGTGGTTGTCCAGAACATTCAACGTGCCGATCCGGCGATCATCAAACGTATGGGCGCGGCGGGCGTGGCCACGGTGCACGAAGCCCATGGGCGCTCGGGGTTGATGACGTCAAACATGCGCCCGATCCAGCAGGATTTCGGGATAGCGGGGTCGGCGGTGACGATCTCGGCAGCACCGGGTGACAACTGGATGATCCATGTTGCGATCGAGCAGTTGCAGGAAGGGGACATCATGGTCCTCGCCCCGACGGCGCCGTGCGATATGGGGTATTTCGGTGACCTGCTGGCGACCTCGGCCATGGCGCGGGGCTGCAAGGCGCTGGTGATTGATGCGGGGGTTCGCGATACAAAAGACCTGCGCGCAATGGGCTTTGCGGTTTGGTCGACAGCGATTTCGGCGCAAGGGACGGTGAAGGAAACGATTGGCTCGGTGAATGTGCCGATTGTCTGTGCGGGTGCTCTGGTCAATCCGGGGGATATTATCGTCGCCGACGATGACGGCGTTTGCGTTGTGCCGCGTGAAACGGCGGAAACGGTCATGGCAAAAACGCAGGCGCGCTTGGACGCCGAAGAAGAAAAACGCCAGCGTTTGGCGGCGGGCGAGTTGGGCCTTGATATTTATAACATGCGCCCGCGACTGGCCAAAAAAGGCCTGAAATATGAGTGACCCAACCGGCATCCCCTGTACGTGGATGCGCGGCGGGACATCCAAGGGCGGCTATTTTCTGGCCGACGATCTGCCTGACGATCCGGCGGCGCGTGACGCGCTGTTGCTGCGGATAATGGGGTCACCCGATCCACGTCAGATTGATGGAATGGGCGGGGCTGATCCGCTGACCTCTAAGGTTGCGGTGGTACGGAAATCCGACCGCGAAGGCGTGGATGTCGATTACCTGTTCCTGCAGGTTTTCGTCGATCAGCCGATCGTAACGGACATGCAGAATTGCGGAAATATTCTGGCGGGGGTTGGCCCGTTTGCGATAGAGCGTGGACTTGTTTTGCCGAAGGGTGATGTGACCGACATTCGGATATTCATGGAGAATACCGGTCAGATCGCTGTGGCGACAGTTGAGACGCCGGATGGCAAAGTCCGCTATGATGGTGATGCCCACATCGACGGCGTTCCCGGCACTGCTGCGCCGATCCCGATTGTTTTCGAAGACACTGCCGGGTCGTCTTGCGGGGCGCTGTTGCCCACGGGCAATTCGGTGGATGTTATTGATGGCGTTGAGGTTACGCTGATCGATAACGGTATGCCGTGCGTGATCCTGTCGGCGGCTGATTTCGGGCTGAAGGGGGCGGAAAGTCCGGCGGAGCTGGATGAGAATTTGGCGCTGAAATCGCGGCTGGAATCTATCCGGCTACAAGCCGGTCCGAAGTTGAACCTTGGCGATGTCACCGATAAATCCGTGCCGAAAATGACGCTGGTCAGTCCGGCTGCCAAAGGCGCGATCTCTACCCGCACTTTCATTCCGCATAAATGCCACAAAGCCATTGGCGTGTTGGGCGCGGTTAGCGTTGGCACAGCGTGCCTGTTACCCGACGGACCTGCCGCGAAGATCGCCAACATCCCCACCGGCAACCCGCTGTCGCTGTCCATTGAACACCCAACCGGGGAATTTACCGTCATCGCTACGCTGGAAAATGGCGAGGTCGTAAAAGCTGGTGTCTTGCGCACGGCCCGTAAGCTGATGGATGGGGTCGTCTATGCCTGACAGCATCGAATTTCTGGGCTTTGGGGAGGCAGGGCAGATGTTCGCGCGAACACTTCGCGAGCGACACCCAACCCTGAAAATCACCGCATGGGACCGTCTGCTGGATGCGCCCGATGACACAATGCGCGACGCGATGGTGTCGGCGAAAGTTGATGCCATCCGGCCCGAGATGTTCGGCCATGCCGACTGGATCATATCGGCCGTCACCGCCGACCAAAGCTTGCTGGCCGCTGAAAGTATCGCCAAGCATATCAGTCAGGGACAGGTCTATATCGATATAAATTCCGTCTCGCCTAGTCGGAAGCAGGCGACGGCGGCGTTGGTCGCGGCGAAGGGCGCGCACTATATCGATATGGCGGTGATGGCGCCGGTGATCCCGAAAGGGCATGCGACGCCGACACTGATTGCTGGGGAAAGGGCTGAGGATATCGCCGAGACGCTGACTGCGCTAGGCTTCGATTTCCGCAATGTCGGTGTGGAGCCGGGCCAAGCGACGGCGATCAAAATGGTCCGGTCGCTGTTCGTCAAAGGGCTGGAGGCGATCACTGTCGAAACCCTCCTCGCCGCGGAGGCATCGGGTTGTTACGACGATATCCTGTCATCCCTTCGCGGCAGTTTCCCCGGTCTCGACTGGGATACGCTGCCCGGCTATCAATTCGAACGCTCCATCCGCCACGGAAAACGCCGCGCGGCGGAAATGCGCGAAAGCGCCGCGACGATTTCGGAGCTGGGTTTAACGGGGTCCCTCGCGGCCGCAGTAGCCGAGGTACAAGACGCGATGGCGGAAACGCAGGCCGGTGATCCCGACAATATCAGGGAAGTGTTGGCGCGGCGATTGCAAGACGGGAAAACCGGGTAAAACGTCGCCTTTCGGACAGAGTACAATGAGGGGAATGTATACAAAACCCACAAGTCGATAGATTCCACTTGGAATTTTAAGAGGAAATGTATACATTAAGTCCTGACTTGAGGAGGAAATCATGGCTCTTTTGGATTTTAATGCACGCAAAAAACAGGCGGACAGCGTTCACAGCGGTTCCTTAACCGCTGTTCTGGAAGGCTTTTCCATTGAAGTCATGCCCCGCACGGCGGAGAAAATAGAAGATTTCCGCCCCCTCCTTCCCCAAGGCACCCGCGTATACATTGCCCATATCGAAGGTACGCCGATCGACGACATGGTTGCGACGGCAAAGCGGATTGCCGACGAAGGCTACACTGTGATGCCGCATTTCCCTGCGCGCATCATCAAAGATAAGGCCACGCTGGAAGACTGGATCAAACGCTATCAGGCCGAGGCTGGCGTGAAACAGGCACTGGTTCTGGCGGGCGGCGTATCCAGCCCGCATGGCGATTTCGACAGCTCTATGCAGCTTCTGGAATCCGGGCTGTTCGATCAGTACGGATTCGAACGTTTGCACGTTGCGGGTCATCCCGAAGGGAACAAGGATATCGATCCCGAGGGTGGCTCGGCCACCGTCGATGCGGCATTGCAGTGGAAGCAGGAATTTTCAAAGAAAACCGATGCCGAAATGGCCATTGCCACCCAGTTTGCCTTCGAAGCCCAGCCAATTGTCGATTGGGCAAATCGCTTACAGGCCGACGGCATTACACTGCCAATACATGTCGGAGTCGCTGGTCCGGCAAAGCTCCAAACATTAATCAAATTCGCAATGGCATGTGGTGTTGGCCCTTCGCTACGTGTTTTGACACGGCGCGCGAAAGATGTGACCAAACTGGTCAAACCCTTTGAGCCAACCGAGGTGTTGACGGATCTAGGCCAGCATATGCAGGACAATCCTGACAGCCTGATCCAGAAGATTCACTTCTTTCCGCTTGGTGGAATCCGCACCAACGCAGAATGGGCGAAAGAGAACAGTTGATACTCCCTTGACTTTCTCCCCGTCGCGGGTCGAGTTTGCTGTGGGGAGGAATTCAATGTACCGGGGTTTGCTACTTACCGTCCTATTGGCAGGGTCGTCGGCGATGGCTGAAGAGGTCACGCCGTCTATCCGGCTTGGCTGGTTGCTGTTTTATGATCCTATCCTGAGCGGAAACCAGAATATTTCCTGTGCGACATGTCACCATCCGAAATTTGGGACGTCCGACGGTGTGTCGCTGGGGATAGGCGAGGGTGGGATCGGTCTGGGTCCGGAGCGAACACTCGATCCAGACAATCTGCCCGAAGAACGTATCCCCAGAAATGCCCCGGCACTGTTTAACCTTGGCGATCTTGGGTTTGACAGCATGTTTCATGACGGGCGGCTGGAGGCTGATGAGAGCAAACCCAACAATATCCGCACGCCGTTGGGCGAGGATATGACGCTGGGTTTTGACGGCGTTCTGTCTGCACAAGCGATGTTTCCAGTCCTGTCCGGTGACGAAATGGCAGGGCATTATTCCGAAAACGAGGTTTCGAAACTCGTCCGGCTGGGACAGATTTCACAGGATGGCGGGGCATGGGATGCGATTTCGGCAAGGGTGGAGGCGATCCCCGAGTATCGCGAGGCATTCGATCAGGTGATTGGACCCGATCAACCTATCCATTTCACCGATATATCAAATGCTATTGCCGACTTTATTGCGTTTGAATGGAACGCGGATAACAGCCCCTATGATCAGTATCTGCGCGGCGAGGGGGTACTGACACCTGAGCAACTGAACGGAATGGCGCTATTTTATGGGGAGGCCGGATGTGGAACCTGTCATAGCGGTCGTTATCAGACGGATCAGGATTTCCATGCAATTGCGATGCCGCAGTTAGGGCCGGGCAAATCCGCGCGGTTTGAAAGCCATCATCGCGACGATGGTCGCCTTCGGGTTACCGGGCATGAAGAGGACGCGTTTGCCTTTCGCACACCAAGCCTTCGCAACATCACGGCGACTGCGCCATACGGTCATTCCGGTGCTTATGCGACCTTGGAGGCGGTTCTGCGCCATCACCTCGACCCGGTTGCCGCGCTTTATGCGTATGATCGCACGCAGGTGGTTCTGCCGGGTTTGCCTGGGAAGGACGACTGGATAATCATGGATGACCCGGCGGAGGTTGCGGCTATCGCGGCGTCTAACGAATTGGACCCGGTCCAGCTGAATGATGCGCAAGTGTCCGCGATCCTGGCGTTTCTGGAAAGCCTGACGGACGAGGAAAGCCTCTATGGCCGGTTGGGGGTACCCGACAGTGTACCAAGCGGATTGCCGGTGGATCAGTAATAGCTGAGAACCACCTGCTCGGCGTCCCGGCTGAGTGTCACGATACTGTTCGTATCTATGGCCATCCAGTCGGACATCTCACCGCTCGGCCAATTGACGCGGACCCGCGCGACGTCATCTAGACCAAGCCCGAAATGTTGGAACCCGGATGCGCCGCTCGCGTGACCGCCACCGACGGTGATTTCCCGATAGAATGTACGCGTGGGGGTTTCGACCTCGATCCAAGCGCCAACCGCGCGAGTGTTGGATCCGGTCTGACGCAGCGCAATCAGAAGCCAATTGCCATCAGTTTGGGTGATGTTTTGATAAATCTCCATCGGTGCACGACGGTTGACGACCACCAGATCCAGCAATCCATCCAGATTGAAATCCACAAGCCCAGCCCCGCGTCCCCGTTCGAGAGAGGCGATACCCGCGACATCTCCCATTTCGACAAACGTCCCATCGGCCTGCTGCATCAACAAATTGTTGGGATCTTCCATCGCGGCAACCGGCATCATTTCGACATTGCCTTTGGCGACAAACACATCTGACAACCCGTCATTATCAACGTCACCGAAGGAGATATGCCAGCCAGTAGAGGGGCGACCGTCATCCCCAATATAGGGGCGGTGCGCAGTCGTGCCACGCTCATATGTGGCATCGAGATATGTCGGTCCATTCGCCGACGTATCCAGCATTTGCAACTTCTGATCACCCATGGACGACAGGAAAACCTCCGGCACGCCGTCCCCGGTGATATCTTCGGAGGCAATTCCCATCCCCCAGATTGAATAGTCGTGCCAGCCGTCGGTCTCACCGTAAAGATGCGGAACCTCCGACATCGCCCACATTTGTTCGGACCCGCCTCGCACATAATAATGCCGGTCATTGCTGATACGCAGGTCTGTTGTCCCTGTATGGCCCCAATCGGTGAAAAGCATGGACAACGTGCAATAGCCAGGTTCCAGCGGGAGCGGGGTGTTGTAAGCATCCGGACGGTACAGATAGTTGGCGTCACATGTTTCGAACGGGCCATCCGGGTCCTCGCGATCGACATAGTTCCCGATGGCGAGTGTCGGCATGTCTCGCCCTTTCTCCCACGTCGCGGAAAAGGCAGTTGTCCATTCCGGAACATCGGTGAACTCAACGTCAGAGAAAGGTGCAAAACTACAATCCGGACCGCCCTGCAGCAGTTGGTTTTCGCCCACGCGCATCACAAAAAGATCGAGCCATCCGTCACTGTCGATATCGAGCGGGTAAGCCCCGGTTACAGCGGTCAGGGCCAGTGCTTTGGGTGTATTTTCAACGAAATTCACGTGTTCGCCTGAGCGGTTCTGGAACAAAGCCGCCGGATTTTCGCCACCTGCGACATAAAGCTCCGGCAGGGCATCGCCGTCACAATCAAACACGGCCACGCCGCCACCAACAAAATGTTCCCATCCGCCAGCGTAGATATGATCGATATCCGGATTAACGCGCTCAAAAGCGGGTTGCCCCAACGCGACGGTCGGCAAAAGCAACAGGAGGCTAAACCGCATCAGCGATAGGCTCCGACAATACAAGGTCCGTCACGCGATCAACCGCATAGGCTGCTGCGCCAAGCGCCCACATATGAACATCCCATTTGTGCAACTGCACTTCCGGTGCCGGGCCGCCGATCTGTACGACGGATTGCTGCATTTCTTCGATCACAGCGTCGATATATTCGGCGTTCTTTTGCATTCGCTCGCTCGATAATATGATCAGTTCCGGGGCGAAAATATTCACGATATTTCCCAGCCCCATCGCAAACATTCTTCCGGAGCGCAGAATAATTCCCCGCGCTGTTTCATTGCCGGAATCAGCGGCTTCCAACAGTGATTTCATCTGGGAATCGACATTATCCCCCTGCATGGCCACCCTTGCGGTGGATGCTTCTCGCAAGAGGGCATAGTCGCCGACATAGGCTTCCAGACAGCCACGTTGACCACAGCGGCACAAGGCGCCATCCAGATGGACTTTCGTGTGACCCAGCTCTGCCGCGCGTCCTTTACTGCCCCGATAAAGCTGACCGTCAACAACGATGCCCATCCCGACGCCCTGTTCAACTGTCACCACAAGAAAATTATCAACATTCTTTGCCGCGCCGAACATCTGTTCTGCTTTGGCAACGAGGTTCGCGTCATTGTCGATAAACACGCGAATACCGAGCGCCTCTTCAAAGATTGCCTCCAACGCAACGTTACGCTCGGATATGCTCGGGGACCAATGCACGACACCTTCGTTAGCGTCAATCAGTCCGGGCATTCCCAACCCGACACCTGACAGGTCCGAAAGGCTAAGATTAACCTTCGACAGCGCGTCATTCAGGGTTTGTTGCAGGAACGCCACCGCTTCGGATGGGGTTAACACGGGGCGGGGGGGTGTCGCCGTGTGATCCGCCACGCGATGACCTTCGAAATCCATCAGCACCACAGAGGCCAGTTTGTCCGAAAGTTTCATTCCCGCAACCAGATGCGCTTCACCGCATACTTTCAAATCGACTCGGGGTCGCCCACGACGCCCGCTGGCCTGATCTGTTGCCGTCTGTACTTCGCTGACCAGACCGCGGCCCATCAACTCGGCTGTAATGCTCGTCACTGTTGCCGGGCTCAGACCGGTTTTCTTGGCAATATCGATCCTCGCGACGGGCGCATTCTGTTGAATGAATGAAAACACCAGCGCGCTGCCAGCTTTCTTTTGGTCGGGTTTTTCTCTGATTTCTTTGTTCATCATATCACCGGTTTGGTGTGATTAAGACACCGGGGCTTCCATATTACCAGAGTTAAACTAATTAATTTGATTCTTAAAATTATATAGCGCATAGTTCCCTCGTCGCGGCGAATCTGCGAGTGTTGCCGCGCGATATCAGATTGGGAGGATATTATGAAAAAACTCGGATTTATCGCCTCAGTGGCGGTAGGGCTTGGCATGGCAACTTCTGTCATGGCGCAAACGGTTGGCGTAAGCTGGTCAAACTTTCAGGAAGAGCGTTGGAAAACCGACGAAGCGGCCATCAAAGCGGCGCTGGAAGCTGCTGGTGCAACCTATATCTCTGCAGACGCGCAGAGCTCTTCGGGCAAACAGCTTTCGGATGTTGAAAACCTGATCGCTCAGGGTGCAGACGTTCTGATCATCCTGGCACAGGACGCATCCGCTGTTGGTCCGGCAGTTGAAGCTGCCGCAAACGAAGGCATTCCGGTCATCGCTTATGACCGTCTCATCGAAGATAGCCGCGCTTTCTACCTGACTTTTGACAACGTAGAAGTCGGTCGTATGCAGGCCCGCGCTGTTCTGGAAGCCGCACCAACCGGACGTTATGTCATGATCAAAGGATCCCCGACTGACCCGAACGCAGACTTCCTGCGCGGTGGTCAGCAGGAAATCCTGCAGGACGCAATTGACGCTGGTGACATTGAAATCGTTGGTGAAGCTTACACCGACGGCTGGCTACCCGCCAACGCACAGCGCAACATGGAGCAGATCCTGACCGAAACCAACAATGGCGTTGACGCTGTTGTGGCATCGAATGACGGAACTGCCGGTGGTGTTGTTGCAGCACTGACCGCTCAGGGTATGGAAGGTATTCCGGTATCCGGTCAGGATGGTGACCACGCTGCGCTGAACCGCGTTGCACTTGGCACGCAGACTGTATCGGTCTGGAAAGACGCACGTGCACTGGGTCGTGCGGCTGGTGAAATCGCCGTAGCTCTGGCTGGTGGCGCAATGGGCGACGCTGTTGACGGCGCTGTCAAATTCACCACTCCGGGTGGCAACGACGTTGACGCTGTCTTCCTGGCACCGGTTCCGATCACCGCTGACAACCTGAACGTAGTTCTGGACGCTGGCTGGATCGAAAAAGACGCGCTCTGCGCTGGCGTACCGGCTGGTTCGCAGGCTGTTTGCGACTAATCGTATCGGGCTTCCCGGCTGATGTCGGGAAGCCCTACACTTTCCTCCATCATTCTATATAAGAAACGGATCGCACGTCCGGCGAGCGAATGATGTATTGTGGAGTAAGGGAGGCTGCGCATCATGGACGCTATCAAAAAACTCATCAAAGATCTGGGCATTGATCCCCGCCTTTTGGGCATGATCGGCGCACTTCTGTTCATTTGGATATTGTTTAATATCATCACCGGCGGTCTCTACATGACCCCGCGCAACCTCTTTAACCTGTCGGTGCAGACCGCGTCCGTCGCGGTGATGGCCACGGGTATGGTCTTCGTGATCGTGACACGGCACATCGACCTGTCGGTTGGCTCGCTTCTGGGTTTTATTGGCATGGTGATGGGCGCTTTTCAGTTACATGTGCTGCCTGACATTGTTGGCATCGGGCATTGGAGCATCTGGATCCTGACCGTCATGGTTGGCATCCTTATGGGCACAATCATCGGGGCCTTTCAGGGCTGGTTGATCGGATATCTGACGATCCCCGCCTTCATCGTGACACTTGGCGGCTACCTCGTCTGGCGCGGGGCGGCCTGGTGGGTGACCACCGGGCAGACCGTTGCTCCGCTGGACACAACCTTCAAACTGTTGGGCGGCGGGGCAGAGGGGACGCTTGGCGCTACCCTGTCTTGGGCGCTGGGAATCGTTGCGTCTGTGATTGCGATCCTGATGCTGATCGCCAGCCGCCGGAACAAGGCGGCACATGGCTTCAGCGTCAAACCGATTTGGGCGGAATATACACTAGCGGGGATCTTCATCGCCTCCATCATGGGATTTGCGGCTACGATGATCGCCTATCCAATCCCCGAGCGCGCCGCCATCCGCATTGCCGAAGCCAAAGGTATGGAGATCCCACCTGAAGGGATCAGCATGTCGCACGGTATCGCTATTCCGGTGGTGATCGTCCTTCTGGTTGCGATCTCCATGACCTTTGTCGCCAGCCGCACCCGGTTTGGCCGTTATGTTTACGCGACCGGTGGCAACCCTGACGCAGCGGAGCTGTCGGGCATCAATACCCGTTGGCTGACGGTCAAAATCTTTGCCCTAATGGGCGCGCTGACGGCGATTGCTGCCGTCATCGCCTCAGCCCGACTGGGGGCCGTTGGCAACGACCTTGGCACACTCGACGAGCTACGCGTGATCGCGGCGGCTGTTATCGGCGGCACCGCACTATCCGGCGGGTTCGGCACGATTTACGGGGCTATTCTGGGCGCCCTGATCATGCAGTCTCTGCAATCCGGTATGGCCATGGTTGGTGTCGATGCGCCGCTGCAATCCGTTGTGGTGGGGGCCGTTCTTGTCCTTGCTGTCTGGATCGACATTTTCTACCGCCGCCGAACCGGTACCGAGTAAGGAGGATCACTCATGGATAAGCAAACACCCCTCGTGGAGATGAAAGACATCCAGATCGCCTTTGGTGGGATCAAGGCGGTGGATCATGTATCCGTTGACCTTTACCCCGGCGAGGTCGTTGGTCTGCTCGGTCATAACGGCGCGGGTAAATCGACGCTGATCAAGGTTCTGTCCGGTGCCTACAAAGCCGATGCAGGAGAGATTTTCATCAATGGGGAAAAAGTCACGATCAATAACCCCCGTGATGCGCGGGCACATAACATCGAAACCATCTATCAGACGCTGGCGCTGGCCGATAACCTTGATGCGGCCTCGAACTTGTTTCTGGGACGCGAATTGGTGACCAAGGCCGGTCTGGTGGATGATGATGCGATGGAGGCGGAGACGCGGAAAATCATGGGTCGTCTGAACCCGAATTTCCAGAAATTCTCCTCACCCGTCTCGGCCCTGTCCGGTGGCCAGCGCCAGTCCGTCGCCATTGCCCGTGCGGTTTATTTCAATGCCAAGATCCTGATCATGGACGAACCGACCGCTGCGCTTGGTCCGCATGAAACACAGATGGTGGCTGAACTGATCGACCAGCTGAAATCCGAAGGGATCGGCATCTTTCTGATCGACCATGACGTACATCAGGTGAAGGCACTGTGCGACCGGGCCGCGGTGATGAAAAATGGTGAACTGGTTGGTGTGGTCAAAGTGGATGAGGTGACGGAAGACGATATCCTCGCCATGATCATTGCCGGCAAAAAACCCGATCATCTGGCCTGACGCTGAAATCAGAACGCCGGACCGCACGGTCCGGCCATGTCCAACGGGAGGAGGCTGATGTCCAGGTCAGCCTGCCGACAGGCGGGACCCACGTGTACTGACGGGCAATTCGCCATTGAGTTCCTGCGCATCCTCAACAACACTGGTGCGAAACCGGGAGGACAAGCATGAAAACGCCGCAACTTGACATAAATTTCATCCGCAATCAGTTTCCGGCTTTAGCGGAACCCGGGCTTGCCGATCAGGCTTTTTTCGAAAATGCGGGCGGATCCTACACCAACAGGTTTGTTATCGATCGTCTGAACCGCTTTTATCGGGAACGTAAAGTTCAACCTTATTACCCGTTTGAGGCCTCGCGCCTCGCCGGTGAGGAGATGGACGAGGCCCGCATTCGACTGTCTGCGATCCTGAATATCGGCGAGGATGAGCTGAGCTTCGGTCCCTCGACCACTCAGAATACTTATGTTCTGGCGCAGGCTTTCCGGCAAATCCTGACCGGGAATGATGCGATTATCGTCACCAATCAGGATCACGAAGCTAATTCCGGCCCGTGGCGGAGGCTGGCCGACGAAGGTATAGAAGTCCGCGAATGGCAGGTTGATGCGGAGACCGGGTTTCTGGACCCGAAAGACCTTGCCGGCCTACTTGATCAGAAAGTGAAACTGGTCTGCTTTCCGCATTGCTCAAACATTGTCGGACAGGTGAACGCCGTTCCCGCGCTCGCACAAATGATCCGTGATGCCGGGGCAGTGTCTTGCGTTGACGGGGTCAGTTATGCGCCTCACGGTCTGCCGGATATTGGATCGCTTGGCTGCGATATCTATCTGTTTTCCAGCTACAAGACATTTGGCCCACATCAGGGGATCATGTATGTCGCGCGTGATCAGGCGGAACGTCTGCCCAATCAGGGGCATTATTTCAACGCCGCCTATCCCGGCAAACGATTCACGCCAGCGGGTCCGGATCATGCACAGGTCGCGGCAAGCGCCGGCATGGCGGATTATACCGAAGCGGTTTATGCCCATCATTTCGAAGGCCCCGCGGACCCCGCAGAAATGGGGCGCAAGATCAAAGCGATGAAACTCGATCACGAAACTCGACTGCTGGAGATCCTGCTGGACGACCTGCGGCGACGCAATACGATCCGGTTGATCGGATCAGATCGGGCGGACGGTCGAGTGCCCACGGTTTCGCTGGTGACACAAGCCCCGGCGGAAAAGGTTAATCGTGATCTGGCGGAACTGGGGATCATGGCAGGAGGTGGGGATTTCTACGCGGTGCGTCTGTTGGAGGCTATCGGCGTCGACCCGCATCACGGGGTTCTTCGCCTCAGCTTTGTTCATTACACAAATGAGGACGAAATTCGTACCCTGATCGCTGCACTGGACAAGGTTCTGTAACCAGACGAGGGTTTAGGCTGGCAAGCGGGAACAGCTTTCGCTAAAATACCGACAATGACGCAAGGAGAGGTCTGACAGATGCCCACAGCTGCGCGGTTGATTTCGGCGATCTATCTGGCGATAGCATCAGCTTTTGTAGTTAAGATTGTTACGGAAATTCACCCTGATCTGGCCCGCGATGTGAACGCGCTGGCGGCAACCGCCGCAGGGGTTGGGTTCTTGGTAGGCTGGCGCGGGCTGGGTCGTAAGGTTGGTGTCGAGGACACGAAAGCTTCGCGTCTGGGTCTGCGGGCAGGGGTTTCGGTGTTCCTGTGGACGCTGTTTTTCTATGCGTTCTGGTTCATGATTCAAGGCATTATCGACTGGAACTACCGCCAGCCCATGACGGCGGTTCTGCAAATCCCCAGGATGATGATCAATTATGCGAAATTTGCGATGAACTGGCAAACGATCACGGCAATTGTCATCCTGTCGATGATTGGCGGTGTGATTACGCATAACGCCTGGAAGAAATGGGACAAGCAGGCCACCAGTACGATTATTGAATAGCCGCTTAAGACTCCCCAATTGCTGAAGGATGGAGCGCGCTGAAACGGTCGGCGCGAGAAGGGTTTTAATGAACACATATGAAAATTTGGCGGAGGCCGTTGGGAAAACACCGCTGATCCGGCTGCGACGTGCTTCGGAAATGACCGGTTGCGAGATTTACGGGAAAGCGGAATTTCTGAATCCTGGTCAATCCGTCAAAGATCGTGCTGCCCTGTGGATTATCCGTGACGCCATAGCGCGTGGGGCACTGAAACCCGGCGGCACGATTGTTGAAGGCACAGCAGGGAATACCGGGATCGGGCTGGCACTGGTTGGCGCCTCGATGGGGTTCAAGACAGTGATTGTCATCCCGGAGACTCAAAGCCAGGAGAAAAAGGACATGATACGGTTGGCGGGCGCAACGCTGGTCGAGGTGCCCGCGGTCCCTTATCGCAATCCCAACAATTTCGTGCGGTATTCTGAACGGCTGGCCAAAAAGCTGGACGGCGAATTGCCGAACGGTGCGATCTGGGCGAACCAGTTTGACAATGTTGCCAATAAGCAAGCGCATATAGAAAGCACCGCGCCTGAAATTCTGGAACAGATGGGCGGCGATATTGACGGGTTCATTTGTGCGGTGGGCACGGGTGGCACGCTGGCGGGCATGGCTGACGGATTGCGGGCGGCGAAGCCGGATGTGAAAATCGGGTTGGCCGATCCGGATGGGGCTGCGCTCCATTCCTATTTCACCACTGGCGAGCTGGCGATGGACGGGTCCTCCATCACCGAAGGGATCGGACAGGCGCGGATCACCAAAAACCTCGAAGGGTTGAAGGTTGATTATTCCTATAACATCCCGGATAGCGAAGCACTGCCGATTGTTTTCGATCTGTTGAAAGAGGAAGGCCTATGCCTTGGCGGGTCCTCCGGTGTAAATGTCGCGGGTGCGATCCGCATGGCTAAGGATATGGGGCCGGGGCATCGCATCGTAACCATCCTGTGTGACTATGGCACACGCTATCAGTCAAAACTGTTCAACCCGGCGTTTCTGAAAGAAAAGGGTTTGCCGTATCCGGATTGGTTGGATGGGGAGGGTGCGCCCATGCCCAGTGTATTTGAAGAGACAGAATAGATGACCAGCGCAACGAGAGTTTTTGCTCTGTTGTTGGCGGCGCTTGTGACCGCCTCTGCGCTTTTTGCGCAGGATAATGTTGCGGCCTATAAGCAGGAATGGGATTCCACGGCGGCGCGGGCAGAAGCAGCGATTGAATCCAACGCGGCGTCTACCATGGTTATGGAAACGCTTCGCGCCGAATTGGTCGCACAGCGCGAGGATGCAGCTCGTCTGGAATCTGAAGCGCGTGATCGGGTGTTCCCGCTAGAAGAACAGCTTGATGCGCTGGGGCCACCGCCAGGGGATGGCGAGACCGAAGACGCCGATGTTGCGGAACGTCGCGCCGAGTTGCAGGACGCAATTGATGCCGCCCGTGCACCGATGCTGATCGCACAAGCTGAGTTTCGGCGCGCGGACGGGTTGATCAAGGAAATTGATGCGCTGATACGCACGCGGTTTTCGGAATCCCTGACTCGGCTCGGACCATCGCCGCTTAACCCGGTGGCATGGCCGGGAACCGTGACGACGATACAACGGTATGCCTTGCGCCTCGCGGAGGACACGGGACAAATATTGTCTCGTGATACAAGCAAAACCGCGCTGAAAACCAAGGCGCCATTGGCCTTGTTCATCGCCTTTCTCGGCATTTGGATGCTGATGGGGATACGGCGCGGGTTTTCGGACCTTGTCAAACGAGCATTAAGCTTTGGCGAAGGACAACCGGCGCTTTGGTTACAAGCGCTGGCGAGCCTGGCACGGTTGATTGTCCCGGCGGCGGGAGCGTTTGCGCTGATCGTCGCTTTCCGCATTTCAGGGCTGGAGGGCGCTTGGAGCCGTCCGATCCTGGATGTGATGCCCCTGATCGCTCTGTCGATCATTGTCGCAATCTGGTTGGGGCGGTCTGTATTCGGGGTCGAAGCCGATATGAAGTCCTTCCTCGGGACTGACGAAGACGCGGCACGAGCTGGGTTGCGGGTCAGCGTGACGCTGGGCCTGATGCTGGCGTTTGCGCTGCTGATTGATGCTGTGTCGGCGCAGGGGCAGTTTACCTCGGCAACCGAGGCGGTGCTGTTTTTCCCGCTGATCCTGATCGCGGCGCTGGCGCTGTTCCGGTTGGCGATGCTGTTGAAAAATCGGACATCGGCTGAAGATCACGAAACGGAAACAACGGTGCAGAGCCTCGGTGGCCTGATTTGGCGGGTGTTGCTGGCGATTGCCATTGCTGCACCACTGCTGGCGGCAATCGGCTATCTGCAACTGGCGCGGTATCTGACCTTCCCGACGATCCTGACGCTGGGGCTGCTGGCCTCGCTCCGCGTGATTTATGATTTCTTTCGCACCTTGCTGGATCATTTCATCGAGCTGGAAGGGCGCGAGGCTCGTCGGGATCGGCTGCGCCTGATCCCGGTTTTCATCGGCTTCGTCATTAGTGCTGCCGCTTTGCCAGTGATGGCACTGATCTGGGGCGCGCGGACCAGCGACCTGTTTGAAACATGGCGCTGGGTGAATGAGGGGGTCTCGATCGGGGAGAGCCAGTTCTCGCTATCCGATCTGCTAATTTTCATCCTTGTCTTTGCCATCGGTTACACGATCACTCGGATGCTGCAAAAGACGGTGCGCAATTCGGTTCTGCCAAAGACGCGCATTGACACGGGCGGCCGCGCCGCAATCTTGTCGGGGTTGGGTTATGCGGGGATATTCCTGTCGGCACTGGCGGCGATTTCGGCGACAGGGCTTGATCTGTCCAGCCTCGCCATCGTGGCTGGTGCCCTGTCTGTTGGTATCGGTTTTGGCCTTCAGAATATCGTGTCGAATTTTGTGTCCGGGATCATCCTGCTGATTGAGCGCCCGATAAAAGAGGGCGACTGGATCGCCGCCGGCACGACCGAGGGAATAGTGCGAAAGATTTCCGTCCGCGCGACCTTAATCGACACGTTCGACCGGCGTGCGGTGATTATTCCCAACACCGACCTGATCGCTGGCAGTGTGACGAACTATACCTCACCTGACAAAACCGGGCGGGTACGAATTCCCATTGGCGTCGCCTATGGTACCGATGCCGAGCGTGTGAAGGCGGTTCTGCTGGAAATTGCCGAGGCCAACTCGCTGACGCTGAAATATCCCGCGCCACAAGTCATTTTCCAAGGGTTCGGGGCGAGCTCGCTGGACTTCGAATTGCGTCTGTACCTGCGTGATATCAATGAAATGTTAAATATCAGATCCGAGATTAATTTCGAAATCGCCCGTCGCTTCCAGGAGGAAGGGTTCGAAATTCCGTTTAACCAGAATGACGTCACCCTAACCAATATCGACGAGGTGGCCGAAGCGGTTGTCAAAATCGTTGGTGCGCCGCGGGGGCAGACCCAACCGGAAGACACAGGAGAAAGCGAATGACGGAATTGCTATTTCGCGAGGATGCCTATTTGCGGGAAGCTCCGGCGGTGGTCTCGGCCCTGACGGACCGAGGTGGAATCGTGCTGGATAAGTCGATTTTCTATGCCACCAGCGGCGGACAGGAGGGTGATTGCGGATTGCTGCGCGTGGAAGGGCGCGAAATTCCTGTTGCCATCACCGTCAAAGGCGAGGGCGACGATATCGTGCTGGTCCCGCCAGAAGGCACAGCCCTGCCAACCCCGGGCGAGGATGTTGCGCAGGTGCTGGACTGGGAACCAAGGCATCGGAAAATGCGCCTGCATACCGCGCTGCATCTGCTGTCAGTGGTCATTCCGCTGCCGGTGACGGGCGGGGCAATTACAGCCGCCAAGGGACGGTTGGATTTCGACATGCCCGACGCGCCGGAGGATAAAGACGCGTTACAAGACGCGCTGAATGACCTGATCGCCAAAGATTATGCCATTACCGAAAGCTGGATCACCGATGCCGAATTACAGGCCAATCCGGGATTGGTCAAAACCATGTCAGTGATGCCCCCCATGGGTGCCGGTCGGGTGCGGCTGGTGCGGATCGGGGATGCCGACACACAGATTGACTTGCAGCCCTGTGGCGGCACGCATGTGAAATCAACCGGTGAGATCGGCCCGGTACGCCTTGGCAAGATCGAGAAAAAGGGTAAACAGAACCGACGGGTAAATCTGTTTTTGGAAGATCAATGTCGGTAATTACACTGGTGCGTCACGGTCAGGCCAATACCGGGGCGACGGACGAAGACTCCTATGACAATCTCTCGGCTTTGGGCCATGAACAGGCGAGCTGGATGGCGGATTGGGTGGCTGGAACAGCCTACGCCCCGGAACGGGTCATTGCCGGTCCGCTGAATCGCCAGCGCCAAACGGCCGAGATTGTCGCCCAAAAACTGGACTTGCCGCTTGAAACCGACGAACGCCTGCGAGAGATGGATTATTTCGGCCTGTCGCAATCGGTGGAACGCACCCACGCGATGCCGCTGCCCATGGACCGCCCAGGCTTCATGTCGCACATCCCGCAGATCATGAATCTTTGGGCAAAGGGAGAGATTGACAGCCCGGTTGAAAGCTTTGATCAGTTTGCCAACAGGGTATTGGATGCCATGAAAGATGCCGAAGCCGATAGTCGGCGTGTGATGCTGGTGACCTCGGGTGGAGTGGTCAGCGTGGCCGTGCGCCATATCCTGTCGCTCGACATGGGGGCGTTTGCGCACATGATGATGCAGGTGCACAATTCCTCGCTGCATCGCTATGTAATCGAAAATGGCGAGCGGCGTCTGGATAATTTCAACGCGACACCGCATCTGGACAGTCCCGAGAGGGTGTCGGCGCGGACCTATACTTAGGTCTGAATCCCCTCTTGAATTGCCCGGTAATGGCGGTATATAGACCCCCTCACGGAGAGGTGGCCGAGTGGTCGAAGGCGCACGCCTGGAAAGTGTGTAGGCGGGGAACCGTCTCCAGGGTTCGAATCCCTGTCTCTCCGCCAGAATTCAACTTTGTTGAATTTGAATGGGCCGCGAACAGCGGCCTTTTTCTTTGTTCGGCTGGGGTCAGCGTGAAGCACTAATGTATGCGCGGCAATGCGCGTGAAATATGGAACCGAACCAAATGAAATTAGGGTTGGCCGACCAGAACAAGCAGTGCCTGAATTAATCCCATTGGTCCTGATACCGGCTGCATTGGTGCCTTGGTGTCAGCATCAACATAGAGCGTTACCAAGGCATTCTTTGCAAGTGGGCTTTCGGGACCGTCAGTAATCGCAATGATCTTCTTTCCCGACACATTCGCATCCATAACCGCGTTAACGACCGGGTTTGAATAGGGTGGAAACGCGATGGCGACCAAGACGTCCGCGGAAGAGATAGTGCTGACCTGAGGGCCAGCCATACCGCCAGCAAAATCCAGCAAACTGCTGGGCTTTTCGGTGCGCAGAAGCCCGTACACAAGGTAGTCGGCAACGGGTCGCGACCGCCGCAGGCCAGCGACGTATATATGTGACGCTTCGCGCATCAGACTGACAGCAGTTGAAATGTCACTTGTTTGCGCATCTTCGCGAAGTTTCATCAGGGCGGCGACACTTGCGTCCACGACGCTGCCAAGAACCTCTTTTACTTCTTGGGTGCCCGCACCTTTTTCAGACAGGACCTTCTCGCGCGTTGTTGGTTCGCCTTCGATCAGGCGTTGTCTGAAGATGTTTTGAAGGTCGGTGAATCCGGAATACCCGAATTCTTTCGAAAACCGGATGAGGGTGGAGGGCTGAACGCCCAGCGACTCAGCGATTTTGGAGGTCGTGCTAAGTGCAAAAGTGTTTGGTTCTTCTAACGAGGCCCGCGCAATGCGCTGCAAATGCGGGCTCAAATCCTGAAACCTGTCACGCATAACTTGTCGCAGCGCATCGAATGTTTTTGGGGCAACCTGTTCAGGACTCACACTAAAATCTCCTTATGTGAATGATACTTAGACGCCCCAGCCCGTGCAATGAAATATTCGTTGACAAAGAAAGAATATTTTTTCTATTTTGTTGAATGCTGTATCAATCGTCCGAATAGAGGCGAAAAAATTATGCGCATCAGTGGCGCGCTTGGATGAATTTCAGGGAGGAAACGATGTCCATTAACAAGATGAATCGTCGCAAATTGCTGACGACGGCAGCTGCTGCCGGGGGGGTGACCACATTCTTTGGTCCGTGGAAATATAACCGTGTTTTGGCGGCTGGACACACCAAGCCGATCAAGATTGGTCTGACGTCCGACGCCAGCGGACAGTACGCCAACTCTGGCGCGAGCGACCGTCGCGGCATGTTGATGGCGATAAACGAATATAACGAAAATGGTGGTGTTCTTGGTCGCATGATCGAGACAACGCATATCGACACCGAAACGACACCAGCCACTGGTAGCCGTGTCGCGGAACGTATGATTTCGCGTGAAGAAGTCGGCTTTATGATCGGCGCTGTTAGCTCCGGTGTGGCTAACGCGATCAGTCAGGTTGCCCAGAAATATGGTGTGATCTATCTGAACACCAACTCGTCCTCGCCAACGGAAAGTGGTGAAAACTGTCATCGCGTGAAATTCGTCTGGGACGGCAATGGTAGCAACTTTGCACAGGCCGCGGTTAAAAACGCGATCACCGCGTATGGTGATCAATGGATGTTGCTGACCAATGATTACGGTTGGGGTCATGACACGGCTGCCGCAACACGTAAGCTGTTGGAACAATATGGCGGCACGGTTCAGGATGAAATTCTGGTGCCGCAGGGTACACGCGATTTCTCCTCGGCATTGCTGCAAATCCAGCAGGCGGGACCTGATGTTGTGGCAGCCGCTGTTGGCGGCGACGATCAGAAGGCAATGCGCCAGCAGGTGGCACAGCTTGGCATGGGATCAAGCCCGGCCTGGATCAACAACCAGCAGGATTGGCCGGATGTTTATGGTCTGCCGATCGAAAATCTATTCGGTGTGTTTGGGACAACCTGGTACTACAAACTGGATCTGCCGGGAGTTTCGGACTTCGTTGCCAAATATCAGGCGATGTATCCCGATACAAGCATGCGTGTCCCGGGCAATGTGTTCTACAATGGCTATATGGCGACCAAGAACCTGTTGGCAGCAATCGAGCGTGCAGGCACGACAAACAACATTGCCGTGATCAAAGAGCTTGAAGGTCACACAATGTCGGCCGAGGAGCGGATGCAGCATCATGATGCCTATATCGATCCGGTGACGCATCAGGTTCAGCAGACGATCTATCTGGCGACCGCCAATAGTGCGCCGACGGAAACGGATGATATGTTCGAAATTGTATCGAACACCGCGCCTGAAGACGTGCAGGACATGGGTGCTCAGGCTAGCTGTAATCTGGAAAGCTACGACGATACGCCAACTTTCGACGCCTAAAGACAGGCCTCGAAAATCATGCGGTCGGCTAACCGCCTCCGGTTAGCCGACCTACTTTTCATATACATTGAGTATCACCGTCGATGGCACAACTGGCACCCCACATTTTTAACGGGCTGACGCTCGGTCTTCTATTTGCGCTGATTGCGTTGGGCTTCATGCTCATCGTTGGCGTGATGGAGGTTATCAACCTTGCGCACGGGTCGTTGTTCGCGCTTGGTGCATATTTTGCGCTGACGCTGATTGGGGTGGATCCCATCGCTGACACCGGATTGGGTCAGTGGTGGTTGGGGCTTCCACTTGCAGCGCGCTATGCCGTGGCGCTGTTTATTGCACCGGTCCTGACCGGATTGATCGGTATGCTATTGGAACTGTGCCTGCGCCGAACTTACGGCAAGGCGCCCTTGTATGGCCTGCTGCTGACATTCGGTGCGGGTATCGTGATCGAAGAAACCATTCGTCTGGCTTGGGGAACGGGGGAGCAGAACCTGCAGATCCCTGATGCCATCAACGGTGCCACCTTTTTTATCGGCAGTATCTTTTCGAAGTATAAATTCTTTGCTGCGGGGTTCTCGGTTCTCGCGATCTTCGGGGTTTGGGTTTTCCTGGAAAAGACACCTTATGGCGCGATTATTAAGGCAGGTGCACATGACAGCGAAATGGTGCGCGCACTGGGATATGATCTGAGCAAACTGCGGCTGCTGGTGTTCGGCTTTGGCGCTTCGTTGGCGGGGCTGGCGGGGATTGTCATGGTGCCGATCTGGGGGCTGCGTCCGCACGTTGGCATTGACGTTGTTATCCCCGCGTTCCTGATCATTGCCCTTGGCGGCGTCGGATCGTTTGGCGGAGCGGTGATTGCGGCCATTCTTGTGGGCCTAACGGTCGGGATCACCGGGGCCTATGCGTCCGCTTGGTCGATGATGTCGATGTATATTCTGTTGATCATCGTTCTTGGCTTCAGGTCTCGTGGCCTGTTTGGCCGCGCCTCGGCGTTGGAGAACTGATCATGATGACGCTGTCGAACATTTCCGCGCGATCAAGCCAGTGGATCACGCCGAATATAGTCATCATGGCTGTCTTGCTGTTCACGGCCCCGTTCTGGCTGACAGCGGTTGGGCTCTACGATTATATCGGGCTGGAGATCGTGATTTGGCTGATCTACGCCATGGGGTTCAACCTGCTGTTTGGCTATACTGGATTGCACAGCTTTGGTCATGGTGCCTATCTTGGGGTTGGGGCCTATGCGTTCGGGCTGTTCCAGCACGAGGTCGCGGTTAGCCTGTGGGGTGGTCTGTTGGCCGCAGTTATTGCTGCGGGCATTGCGGGTCTGTTGGTCGGGCTGTTCCTGTCGCATCGTCGCGGGCTGTATTACGCGCTGCTGACGATCGCGTTCGGGCAGATATTCTGGTTTTCGGCCATCAAACTGCGCGGGATTACCGGGGGTGAGGACGGGTTGCTGAATATCCCCCGGCCCGAGTTGAACCTTATGGTCACCAAGATTGATCTCAACGACAATGTTGCGCTCTATTATTTCGCGGCGTTTATCCTGTTTATCCTCATCATGTTCCTCTGGCGTCTGGTGCATTCCCCGTTTGGCCGCATCCTGCAGGCCATTCGTCAAAACGAAATGCGGGCCGGTTTCGCGGGGTATGAGGTTTGGCGGTTCAAGCTGGCAGCCTTCACCATTTCGGCGATGTTTGCGGGCATGGCGGGTGGTCTGTTCTCGATGGCGCAGCAAAGTGCCTACCCCGATGTCATGGCGGTCCACCAGTCGGGTCTGATCGTGATGATGGTGTTGATCGGCGGCGGATTGGTCAGTTTCTGGGGGCCGGTCTTCGGGGTGATCCTCTATTATGTCGCCCGCGATATTCTGGGTGGAATCACCGAGGCGTGGCTGCTCTGGTACGGGCTGATGTTTGTGCTGATGGTGATGTTCCGTCCCGAAGGGATTGCCGGAGTCATCTATAACCTGAACCAGCGGTTTGCCAAGAAACCTGTGGCGCAGAAAGCGCAGGTGACCTGATGGCCTTTTTCGAAGCGCGAAATATTCACAAAAGGTTCGGCTCGTCCGTTGTTCTGGAGAAAATCGATCTTGATTTTGAACAGGGGCAGATCAGCGGGATCATGGGGCCGAACGGGGCGGGTAAGACGACATGTTTTAACGTCCTGACCGGTCGCTATGCGCCGAACCGTGGCACGATGACGTTTGATGGGCGCGATATCACCGGAATATCGCCGCAGCGCATCGCCCGCATGGGGATTTCACGTAGCTTTCAGATCATGAACCTGTTTGATGACAGTGCCGTCATTGAAAACATCATGATCGCGCTGCCGGAATTTCGGGACATGCGCGCGAACATGATCCGCGCGGTGTTCAAGGACAAAATGCTGGAGGACGAAGCGATGGAAATCCTGTCGCAGGTTGGTCTGCAGGATGTCGCGTGGGAGCCGTCAAAATCGCTATCCTATGGTCAAAGGCGGGCGCTGGAAATCGGTGTGGCCCTCGCCGCGAAACCGCGCATTGTGTTTCTGGACGAACCGACCCAAGGGTTGGGTGCCGAGGCCACGCGCCAGCTATCCACGCTGATCAAACAATTGCGCGAACGCTACACGATTGTGCTGATTGAACATGACATGCAGTTCCTGTTCGAGCTGGCCGACAAAATCTCCGTCATCCACTGGGGGCAGGTTATTGCTGAGGGGACACCGTCAGAGCTGCAATCGAACAGTTGGGTTCAACGCTCCGCCTTGGGGGAGATTGCCTGATGCTGGACATTAAGGACATCGAGGTTTTCTACGGTGAGACGCAGGCCGTTTTCGGCGCGTCCTTGACCGTGAATCCCGGCGAAATTGTTGCCCTTCTGGGGCCGAACGGGGCGGGCAAGACAACGACGATACGATCCATCATGGGATTAACGCCTGCGCGAACCGGATCGATTGCATTTGATGACGCCGATATCACCCACATGGCGACCCATAAGATCGCGCGCAAAGGGATCGGCTGGGTGCCGGATGACCGCCGGATTTTCCCGACGCTGACGGTCGCGCGCAACTTGTCGATTGCGAAAAAGAAAACGCGCTATCGCCAGTGGGAGACGGAGGAAATGTTCGGTATTTTCTCGGCGCTCGAATATCTGATGGGGCGCGATTGCGAGAACCTGTCAGGTGGCGAAATGCAGATGGTTGCGATCTCGCGAGCGTTGCTGGGATCGCCGGGATTGGTGCTGTTCGATGAACCCAGTCAGGGCCTCGCACCCAAAATCGTTCAGGACGTTATGAAGACGATCAAACGGTTAAAATCCGAAGGGATTTCGGCGTTGGTGGTCGAACAAAATGCCCTTGCCGCGCTGGAGGTTTCGGACCGTGCCTATGTCATGGATCGCGGCATGATCATTCATGAAGGCAGTGCGCAGGAACTTTTGGAAGATGCTGCGCTCCGCCGGCGACTGATTGGGATGTAAGCGATGATGTTGGAGGTCAAAAACCTAGAAAAAACTTATACCAAGGGGCGGTTTTCGCGCACGCCTACCTTTAGCCTCAGCGCCGATTTCAACATCGAGGGGCCGGGGATTGTTGGGATGATGGGGCCGAACGGGTCGGGGAAGACAACCCTGTTCGAATTGATCACCGGATCGAACAATCCGACCAGTGGCAGCGTCATGGTGCAGGGCAAAAACATTCACCAGGTACGCACCGATCAACGCGACCGGCTGGCGATCCATTATCACCAATCCTATCAGGTCCGCCACTTCCGCAGCCTGAAACCCAACGCGTTGTTGGAACCGGCAGGGTCTGATTACCCGATGATCCATCTGTTTGATGAACCACAATTCAACACGCAGGACGGCTATATTGGCTTCATGCTGGAATTCTTTCGTAAGTTACGCGCCGAGGGGTGGCTAGTGTTTTTGTGCGTTCATCCGAACGAGAAATTCCACCTCGAAATCCTTCAGGAGATCTGCGAGCGCTTCATCTTCGTCCAAACCGGCACCGTGACCACGCATGACAGCTACGACAGTCTGATCGAAAAGGAGGAGGTGCGGACCTACCTCGGCAAGCTGTTATTGGAGGAGGAAACCGCATGAGGAAAACCTTTGAAAAAGCGGTTTATCCGACGCCCGTGGATCACGCTGCGGTGCAAAAGGAATGGACCGCCCGCGATTTCACCTTTGGCGTGTTTCGCGACCGGTTTGGGCAGGAATGGAATAATTTTCGCCATGCAACGGATGAATTTGTGGTGGTTGCCGAGGGGGCGATGACCGTGACGGTGGGCGATGAAACCGCTGACTGCGTCGCGGGTGATCTGGTGTGGATCCCGCGCAACACGTGGCATTCGCTGAAGACGACGTCACGGGACGGTTCAGTCTGGCTTTATGGATATGGCAATGATGACTGACGCGGGAAAACATCAGCTTAGGGCAGCATTGGTCGGGACGGGCATGATCAGCTTGTACCATCTGCGCGCGTGGCAGGCGGCGGGTGTTCCCGTGGTTGTGGTGTGTGACACTGACCCCGCCAAAGCGGAGGCGCGCGCCAAAGAATTCGGGATTGATCGCGTCTATAGCGACCCTGCGGAGATGTTCGCCGATGGCGGGTTTGATCTGGTTGATATTGCCGCCTCGGTACAGGCGCATGCGCCCGTCACCCGTATGGCGGCGGATCACGGTGTGCATGTCATGCTGCAAAAACCCATGACCGAAACGGTCGCCGAGGCGGAGGCGCTGATCGCCGACGTAGCAGATCGCGTGCGGTTCATGATCCATGAAAACTACCGGTTTCGTCCGCATTACATGACGGTACGCGGCTGGATCGACCAAGGCCGGATAGGTGATGTCCGCCATATCGGTATTGTCTGCCGCGGTCAGGGCCTGTGCCCGCGCGATGGTCAGGAGCCGTTTCTGGTCGAACGTCAGCCTTATTTGAAAGGGTTCAAACGCAATCTGGTGTTTGAAACGATGATCCACCATCTGGACGTTCTGCGCGCGATTGCCGGTCCGCTAAAAGTTGTGGCTGCACGTCTGAATCGCTTGGCCGATGGCTTGCCGGGTGAAGATACGGCATCAATCCTGATGGAGGGGGTCGACGGTCTGATCGCAACAGCGGACGGCTGCATCTGCGCCCCGGGATATCCTGATTTGCACGGCGATCGGTTGGAGGTCATAGGGACCAAGGGCACGATCGTCATGGATTACAACACCGTGTCCATCGTGGGGGATGACAGTTCCACCGTAACCGTCGATCTGCTTGGCCGCTATCAGGAATGCTTCGACATTGCCGTGGCGAATTTTGTGGTGGGTGTGGCCAATGGAACGCCGTTTGAAACTGATCGGCTTGATAACCTTGAAACGCTAAGACTGATGGAAAGCGTCTATCGGGCAGCAGGCGTGGAGATTGCATAGATATGACTGATACAAATTCAACGCTGACGCCCGATGTTGCTCTGGATACGCTGGATGATTTGTTCACCGTGCGCGGCTCGCGCGTGTTCATTCCGGGTGGATATGGCGCGATTGGCGAGGCGGTTGCATGGGCCTTCGCCCGACATGGTGCACGTGTTGCCATCGCTGGTCCGAACCTTGAAAAAGCCGATGCCCTGGCCAGTGCGATCTGCAAATCAGGCGGTGACGCCATGGGTCTGCATGTTGATGCGCGCGACGTTGGTTCGATCAACAGGGCGACGTCAGAGGTGATAGAAAAACTTGGCGGAATTGACACTATGGTCAACTGTGTCGGCATTCAGCGTGAACAGGCCCTGTTGGATGTCACTGAAGAGGTGTTCGATGATGTTTATCAGGTCAATCTGAAATCCGCGATGTTTCTTTCGCAGGCTGTTGCACGGGACCAAATCGCGCGGGGCGAAGGGGGGCGGCAGGTGCATTTGCTGTCTGTCCGCTCGCAATTGGCGCTGCGCGGACGCGGATATTCGGCCTATTGTGCGACCAAGGGAGCGTTGGTGATGCTCGTCAAACAGCATGCGGTGGAACTCGCCCCGCACAATATTACCGTCAACGGCGTAGCGCCGACCTTCATCCAATCGGACCGCATCCGGAATCATCTGGAACGCAAAGAATTCCGCGATTTCATTCTGGAGCGTAATCCGATGGGCCGTATCGGCGAGCCCGTAGAAGTTGTTGGCCAGATCATGGCCTTCGCCGCCCCTGCGGGAAATTACATGACGGGACAGGTTGTCTATATCGACGGTGGAGTTACGGCGTCACAATGAACAAATTGCGGTCCGCCAGATGGTTCAGCCAAGAAGATTTGCGCGGCTTTAGGTATCGATCCCCGAGCCAGACATGATTTGAAACTAAGGACGAAGAATATGGACAAGCAACCGAAAATCCTGATCGGCGGAGAGTTCCGCACGGAAACGAACCGCGATCCTATCAATGTTCACAGCCCCAGCACGGGCGAGGTGTTGTGGTCGCAACCCGCCTGTGGCCCCGAACATGTCGAGGAAGCGTTGAGCCACGCGCGCGATGCGCTGAAAACCTGGTCCGCCGTACACGGCTGGGAACGTGGCCGCATTTTGCGTGCCATCGGGCTGGAACTCGCCGCCCGCACCGAGGCTATTGCCGAGGCGCTTTCCTATGAAATCGGGCGCCCGATCTCGCAAGCTGCTGGCGAGGTTGGCGCGGCGGCGGAGCAATTCGCATGGTACGCGGGCGAGGCCGAGCGTTTGTTCAGCGACACAATCCCGTCGCGACAAGGGGGGCGGTTACTTATCGAATCCGAACCGGTCGGCATTTGCGCAGCCTTCACCGCATGGAATTTTCCAGTCAATTTGCCGGTCCGCAAAATCGCCCCGGCACTGGCCGCAGGCTGTCCAATTATCGTGCGTCCGTCTGAACAGGTGCCGCTAACCTCGACCCTGATCGCGGAGGCGTGCGTAGCAGGCGGCGCACCGGCGGGCGTTGTGCAATTCCTGTTTGGTTTGGCCGAAGACATCTCCCCCGCGATTATGGCGGCTGAGGAGGTGCGCAAAATCTCCCTCACCGGATCGACCCGTGTCGGTAAATTGCTGATGGCGCAGGCGGCGGAGACGGTCAAACGTTGTTCGATGGAACTGGGTGGCCATTCGCCGGTGGTGATTTGCGCCGATAGCGATGTCGAAGCCGCTGCCGTCCAATGTGCCATGTTCAAATATCGCAACGCCGGACAGGTCTGTATCGCGCCGAACCGGTTCTATGTCGAAGATAGCGTGGCCGACCGGTTCGCCGCAAAATTCGTCGAAGAAGCCCGCGCCCTGGTCGTTGGCAATAGCGATGACCCAAAAACTACCATGGGTCCGATGACGCTGGACTCCGGTCGCGTCAAGGTCGAGCGCCTGATTGAAGATGCCGTTGGCAAAGGTGCGGACCTGCTGACGGGTGGCCGCCGCCCCGAAGGGCGCAACAGCGGGTTTTTCCTTGAACCGACGGTCCTGATGGATGTGCCAGACCACGCCGATATCATGCAAGAGGAACCCTTTGGCCCCGTTGCCCCCATCGCCCGTTTTCGCGATTTCGACGAGGCGATCACCAAAGCCAACAGCACACCCTATGCGCTGGCGGCTTATTCCTTCACGGGTAGCCATGACAAGGCCGAGCGCCTGTCGCGCGGTCTGCATGCGGGAATGGTCGGTGTGAATACCTTTATGGTTGCCCATGCCGAAGCACCGTTTGGCGGCATGGATCATTCCGGGATGGGGCGCGAAGGCGGGCGCGAGGCGATCAAGGATTACCAGAATACCAAGCTTACCCATATGATGTGGGGCTGAACCTTGGACGGATTTAGAAACCCGCTTCGCCTTTGCTGGGAACAGGGTCGCACCGCGATCAACGGGTGGATTGCGGTGCCGTCTATCCTGTCTGCTGAGGCGATGGCCGTCGCCGGATGGGACGCGCTGACTGTTGATATGCAGCACGGTACGGCGGATTACCGTGATCTGTTGAATATCTTGCCCGTCATCGAAAAATCCGGTGCGGCACCCATCGTTAGGGTGCCGTGGTTGGACGAAGCAGCGATTATGCGGGCGCTTGACGCCGGGGCATTGGGGATCATCGCGCCGATGGTCAATACGGCTATGGATGTCGAACGCTTGGTGTCGGCCTGTCGTTATCCTCCCTCCGGAAATCGCAGTTTTGGACCGGTTCGTGCGCGTCTGGCGCGCGCGGGTTACACGACTGAAGCGGCGAATGCTGAAATCGTGCCGTTTGCTATGATCGAGACGAGCGAAGCTGTACAAAATCTAGATGAAATCTTGTCGGTGCCGGGGCTGGGCGGAATTTATATTGGCCCCGCGGACCTGTCCCTGTCGCATGGGTTTCCCCCCGGTTTTGATCGCGAAGAGCCGGAGATGGTTGCCCTGATCGAACAAATCCGAGATCGCTGCAACGCCAAGAATATCCCCTGTGCCTTGCATTGCGGCGCGACGCCTTATGCCATTCGCATGGCCGCTACCGGATTTTCCATGGTGACCGTCGGATCAGACGCCCGTTTTGTCGAAAGCGTTGCCAGCGCCACCGTGAAATCTTTTCGGGACGCCGATCCAAGAATTTCGTAGGCGGTATGGGATTGCGGTGCCTAGTGGAAGAATAGTCCACTATCCTCACGGATCAATTCGTCAAGAAAACTCACGACGACAGAAATGCGTTTGGAGTCTTTCAGGCTCTCGTGCCAAGCGCACCAGTAAGATCGTTTGATTTTATGCGCTGGCAATACTGGCACCAAATCAGGGACATCCGTCGCCATAAAATCATGTAAGACACCGATCCCCGCACCTGTCGAAATCGCCTGAACCTGACCAAGTGAGCTGGAAATTTGCAGCGTCGACTCCCAACCATTCCAAAGCTCGGTAGAGTAATTCAACGCGCGGGAATACAAAAGGTCTTCGACATATCCGACAAGCGTATGGTGTCTCAGGTCAGCAAGCGTTGCGGGCGTGCCGTGTTCGGTCAGATAGGAGTGGCTGGCATAGAGACCAAGCGAAAAGTCGACCAGCTTTTTTCCGCGCAACCGCCCTTTCTCCGGTCGGCCGACAAGGATCGCGATGTCCGCCTCGCGTTGTGACAGCGAAAAACTATGGGGAACTGGCACCAGTTCAATCCTTAAATCCGGATGTCGGTGCGTCAGCAGATGTATCTTTGCGGACAGATACGCGACCCCGAAACCATCCGGCGCACCGATACGCACGGTGCCGGAAACCTGACTGGTCAGCGATGTTCGGGAGGAGCGTAACTGCTCAAATTCGGATTCGATGCGTTCCGCGGCTTCAAGCATCGCGCGCCCGTCTGCGGTTAGCTCGGATCCGGTTGTCGTGCGGTCGAACAGCTTGCAGTCCAACTCGCGCTCCAATGCGGAGATACGACGGCTAAGCGTCGCTTGGCTGACATTTAACCGTGCTGCAGCGCCAAGCAGTTGCCCTGATCGCGCCACCGCCAAGAAATATTTCGCATTTTCCCAATTCATCTTAGTTATCCAATTTTGAATAACAGATTACCACAATTAGGTATTTTTATGAATAGCGAAGTTGACCTATCAAACCGTGAACAACGGGAGAAAACCATGACGGAAATCGGAAATTACGTAAACGGATCATATATCGCGAGCGTTTCAGGACGCAGCCAGCCAGTGTTCAATCCCGCCGTTGGCGCATCAGACAAAACCGTCGCGCTTTCCAGCGCTGCAGAAGTTGATGCCGCCGTTGCGGTTGCGAAATCCGCTTGGCCCGCATGGTCAAAAACACCAGTACTGCGTCGCGCCCGTATTCTCGACAAGTTTAAAAATATCCTAACCGAACGCGCCGACATACTGGCAACAACCTTGGCCGCAGAGCATGGTAAAACCCATGATGATGCGCTCGGCGAAGTCATGCGCGGGTTCGAGGTTGTTGAGTTTGCGATTGGTGCACCGCATTTCCTCAAGGGCGAGTTTTCCGAAAATGTTGGCGGCAGTGTGGACAGCCATAATATCCGGCAGTCTTTGGGCGTTGTTGCTGGCATAACGCCGTTCAACTTCCCTTGTATGGTGCCGATGTGGATGTTCCCTGTGGCGCTTGTGACGGGAAATACGTTCATTTTAAAACCGTCCGAACGTGTCCCGTCCGCTGCCTTGTTGCTGGCGGAATGGTTGACCGAAGCCGGATTGCCGGACGGGGTTTTCAATGTTGTTAACGGCGACAAGGAGGCCGTTGATGCGTTGCTGCACAATCCCGATGTCAAAGCGGTCAGCTTTGTCGGCTCGACACCGATCGCCAGATATATTCACCAAACCGGCACTGCGAATGGCAAACGGGTGCAAGCTTTGGGTGGCGCGAAAAACCACGCAATTATTATGCCTGATGCTGATCTCGACATGACCGCGAATGCGTTGATGGGTGCGGCCTTTGGGTCGGCGGGCGAGCGCTGCATGGCCATTTCTGTGGCCGTTCCGGTAACGGATGCTGTGGCGGATGCCTTGATCGAAAAGCTGGTACCAAAAATCAACGCGCTTAAGATCGGGCCAACAACGGATCGTTCTGCCGATATGGGGCCGCTGGTGACCGAACAGCATTTGGCGAAAGTTTCTGGATATGTCGATCAGGGCGAAGCCGAGGGCGCAAAGGTCGTCGTTGATGGTCGCGATTTCAAACAGACCCAGCAGGGATATGAAAACGGCTATTTTATCGGCGGCACATTGTTGGACAATGTCACGCAAGATATGAGCGTCTGGAAGGATGAAATCTTCGGCCCTGTTTTGTCTATCGTGCGCAAAAATTCCTATCAGGAGGCGCTGGACGTCGTTCACAGCCACAGTTTTGCGAATGGCACGGCGATCTTTACCCGTGACGGGGATACTGCCCGGAGTTTCAGCCAGGATGTCGAAGTTGGCATGATCGGGATCAATGTGCCCATCCCTGTTCCGATGGCGTTTCACAGTTTTGGCGGTTGGAAAGCCTCCATCTTCGGGGAACATCACATGCACGGGATGGAGGGGGTTCGTTTCTATACCCGGATCAAAACCACCACGACGCGCTGGCCAACAGGGCAACGGACTGATCCGGAATTCACTATGCCGACGTTGGGCTGAGTACTTAAGAATAATGTCTAAGACCTCACACCGTTCCGCAACACGGTGTGAGGTTTTTAAATTCCTACCGACAGGGAGAAAGTTTTCTTTTCGATATTACCATTTCGACCAAGAATCGCCGGATCGACAATGATTTCCGCTTGAGGTCGCTGAATTGAAGAATGGGAATACCCTCCATCTCCTCAATTGAACCTGGCCTGCGTCAGAAACACCGCATTGCGCCAAAGCGGCCAATGGTTTATCAGCGAGCGGACTTTTGGGGAGGAGCATTTATGACCAACGCACCAGTAATCATCGCCGGTGGCGGCATCGGCGGGCTGAGCCTTGCGCTGACTTTGCACCAGATTGGTGTGCCTTGTGTGGTTTACGAAGCCTCTCGCGAGATGAAGCCGCTGGGCGTCGGGATCAATCTGCAACCCAATGCTGTGCGTGAATTGTTGGACATGGGGATTACCGAGGCTGAATTGGATCAGGTCGGTGTGCCCTCGCGCGAATGGGCGCTGGTTGGATTGAACGGCAAAGAAGTTTACGCGGAACCGCGCGGGCGGTTCGCGGGCTATAATTGGCCGCAATATGCTGTGCATCGCGGCGATTTCCACATGTTGCTTTACCGCAAATGTCAGGAACGGTTGGGCACAGATGCCATCAAACTTGGCGCGCGGGTCACAGGCTACACCAAAACGGCTGATGGCGTGACGGCGCATATCCAAAATGCGGATGGCTCGACCGATGACGTTAATGGGCGGGTGCTGTTTGGCGCTGATGGTATCCATTCGGCAATCCGCGCGCAGATGCATCCGGATCAACCCCCGATCCATTGGGGTGGTGCTGTGATGTGGCGCGGCACGGTGCGGGCCAAACCGCTGCGCACAGACTCCAGCTTTATCGGTCTGGGCACGCATCGTCACCGCATGGTGATCTACCCGATTTCACATGTCGATGCAGATGGCACAGCGTTGATTAACTGGATTGCAGAGCTTACGATGGACAATAGCGATGGCTGGCAGCATGACGGCTGGTTTCGCGCGGTCGAGATCGAAGAATTCGCGCATCATTTTGAAGATTTCAAATATGACTGGCTGGATGTGCCAGACATGCTACGCAACGCTGATGTTGCCTATGAAAACCCGATGATCGACCGCGATCCGGTGCCCACCTGGGTTGATGGTCCGGTGGCGCTGATGGGCGATGCGGCGCATGCGATGTATCCCACGGGGTCGAACGGGGCTAGTCAGGCGATCATTGATGCCCGTGTGATTGGGGCGAAAATGTTGGAGCATGGCACGACCAACGCGGCGCTCAACGCCTATGACGCGCAGCTTTGTGAACCCGTTTCCGCGCTGATCCTGCGCAATCGCGGGGCGGGTCCGTTTGGGCTGCTGAATATGCTCGACGAACGGTGCGGTGGGACGTTTGACAATATTGACGATGTCATCCCGGCGGCAGAACGTCAGGAATTCATGGGCAAATATCAAGCGGCAGCTGGATTTGCCAAAGATCAGCTAAACGCGGCAGAGCCAACGATTTCGATCGATCAAACAGCGCAATCAATTTCGGCCGAATAATCCGGATCGTATTTATGAAGCTGACAAAGGCGTCTCAACAGGCGCCTTTTTTTCGGTTGAAACTGTTTCCAAGGAAAATACCCCTTTTTTCCGGTGTGGCTTCATCGTAATACCTTTGCAACCAAGGAGGATTGATATGACAAAACCCACCCCGCCGTTTCGCGCCGATCATGTCGGCAGCCTTTTGCGCCCGACTGCTATTGCTGAGGCGCGTGCCAATGGTGTGACCGGTGATGCCTTGCGCGAGATCGAAGACCGCGAGATTCCAGCCCTGATCAAGATGCAGGAAGATGTTGGCCTGAAGGTTGTGACTGATGGCGAGGCGCGTCGCGCCTATTGGCATTACGATTTCATGGGGATGCTGGACGGGCTCGACATCGTCAGCGCCACTTCCGACGCACACGGGTTCAAGGGCGCAACCATTGCCGATGCGCCGATCATCACAGGCCCGCTCGATTTCCCTGCCGATCACCCGATGCTGGAGCATTACAAATTCGTGGCGAGCCACACGAATGTCTGCCCCAAAATCTCCATCCCCGGCCCATCCGCTATTCATTTCCGCGTCAAACCCGAAGAAAACGCGGTAGAGGCCTATAAGGATGACGAAACCTATTTCGCCGCCATCGCGGACACTTACAAGAAGGCCGTAAAGGCGTTCTACGACGCAGGCTGCCGGTATCTGCAACTGGACGATATTTTCTTTGCCTATCTGGGTGACGAAAAGCAGCGCGAAATCCGTGCCGCGATGGGGCAGGATCCCGACTGGCTTATCGACCGCTATGCCTGGATGCTGAACGAAGCGATCAAGGACCGCCCGGCGGACATGACCATCGGGATGCATATGTGCCGCGGCAACTTCAAATCCACCTTCGTGGCGAGCGGCGGTTATGATGCGGCGGCGGACGCGATCTTCAACAAGACCTCGGTCGATGTGTATTTCATGGAATATGACACAGATCGCGCCGGTGGTCTGGAGCCGCTGCGTCTTCTGCCAAAAGGCAACAAGCGGATCATGGCCGGCTTTATCACGACAAAAACGCCGGAGTTGGAAGACAGCGACTGGCTGAAATCCAAATTCGATGAGGCATCGAAATTTGTAGATATGGATCAACTGGGCATAGCCCCGCAATGCGGGTTTGCCTCTACCGATCACGGTAATGATCTGACGTTTGACGACCAGCGCCGCAAGCTGGAGCTGGTGGTGAACACAGCCGTTTCCCTTTGGGGTGAGGCTTAAGCAACGAGGCGCGGGTCAGCCCGACCTGCGCCCATCCAACTGTGCCGGGAAGGCGCGGACGGAGCAGTTTTCCCGTGGACATATCCGGCAGCTGACCCCGACAGGGGTCAGTTTCGCCTCATCGCTGAGATCCATACCTTCGGAATAAACCATTTTCGGAGCATGGGACATTTCGCAACCCAGACCAATCGACATATGCCGGACGGTGGCATTGTGGCGGTTCTCGCCTTTGGTGAGGGTCCGCGCGATACAGAAGAAACGTTTCTCGTCGGGCATCAGGGATCGTTGAATGGTGATGCGCCCGGGGGACAGGAAAGCCTCGTAAACGTTCCAACGCGGGCAGGCGCCGCCGTGACGCGGGATCTGGATGCCGGACATGGAAAACCGTTTGGAGATATTTCCTGCGATATCTGTGCGGATCAGATGGAACGGGATGCCGGTCTCGCCGGGGCGTTGCAGCGTGGTCAGGCGGTGGCAGACCTGTTCGAAGCTGACTTGGTAAGTGATGGACAGACGTTCGATGTCGTATCGCATTTCCTCGGCGGATTTCAGGAACAGGCTGTAGGGCATCAGGATGGCCCCCGCGACGTAACTGCACAGGGCGGAACGGGCGAGGGTTTCAACGGTGTCATGGCTGAAATTCGCGCCATGGATAATGGCGGCTATGTCATCCTCAGCCGCGAACCGGCCGATGGTTTTGGCAATGGCGAAGGTGCGGCTTTCTGGGGGAAGGACGCTGGAGATTGTCAGGGTCTCGGTCGTTTCGTTCAGGCGCGTCGATTGATCCGGCGGCAGGTTCGCGATTTCGGTGTGATAGCCGAAAACGTTCAGGAGATAGGCGCTCAGCGCCTCCTGCGTAGGGGGTGTGCCACCTATATCGGGTAGGATACGACTGGCAGTGTTTTCCAGTTTGTCGAAATAGTTCGAATGACGTTGCAGGAAGTCGGAAACCTGCTCACTGGCCAGCGGTTCATCGGCGCGGGGTTGCGCGCGGTTGAGGCTGAGCGTTGTGGAGCGGTAAGCGTCATGCAGGTGTATTGTGGCCTTGGCCATTGCCGGGTTGGAATGTGCCAGCTCCTTAATATCCTGATTGGTGATGTCGAGGTCGCCGAAAATCTCGTCGCTGAACATCTCCATCAGATCACCTGCGAGGCGGGCTTCGTCCCCTTCTGTCAGATCGTTGATCTCCAGCCCGAATTTCTGCGCTAGTTTCAGTAATAGGCCAACCGTAATCTTACGGCGATTATGTTCGATCAGGTTCAGATAGGAGGGCGAGATATCCAGCTCCTTCGCCAGATCCGCCTGTGAAAGGCCGCGCTGTCGTCGAAGCTGGCGGAGCTTGCCGCCGATCTGTGGTGTATCATCTGCCATTCTTTACATCGCTTACTGATTTTGAAGAAGGGTCTGTAAAGTCTTTACATGCTTTACAGCCAATTCTGCTGCATTTGATTGCTTCTTATCCGGTTTTGTTGATTCTTTACAACATCGAACTTGTGGAGATTAACATGACACAGCAAATTGCGCACGAACTTGAAGAAGGGATGACCATCTTTGGCAAATCCCCTTCGGAAATTCTTGACTCGTTTTACAACCTTGGCCTGGCGGCAAAAGGGTTCTCGATTTCGGGACGAATTGTACCGCAAGCTGCCTGTGTTGTGAGCGCCGATGGACAAAACGACAGTCTTTTCAATGGCGAGAAGCTTTATGCCGGGACATTCACGCGCCCCGCATCACACTAACCCCATGAAATGGGAGGGAATATCATGACCAAGACCAAAGCCGAACAAATCGCAGAGCTTGAACGCGACTGGGCTGAAAACCCGCGCTGGAAAGGCGTAAAACGTGGATATACTGCGGAAGAAGTGGTGAATTTGCGTGGATCGTTTAATATTGAACATACTTTGGCCAAACGTGGTGCCGAAAAGCTGTTCGATCTGTTGCAGACTGAAGATTACGTACCGACGCTGGGCGCGCTTACTGGGGGACAAGCGGTTCAGCAGGTGAAAGCCGGGATCAAGGCAATCTATCTGTCCGGGTGGCAGGTGGCTGCCGATGCGAATACGGGCGAGACGATGTATCCCGACCAGTCACTCTATCCGGTTGATTCGGTGCCGACAGTTGTGAAGCGGATCAATTCCTCCTTCAAACGCGCCGATGAAATCCAGTGGGCGAAAGACACACCCGAGGAAGAGCAGATCGATTACTTCGCGCCGATCATTGCCGATGCGGAAGCCGGATTCGGCGGCGTTCTGAACGCGTTCGAATTGGCGAAAGGGATGGTCGAGGCCGGTGCTTCGGGCGTCCATTTCGAAGATCAGCTCGCATCCGTGAAGAAATGTGGCCACATGGGCGGCAAGGTTCTGGTGCCGACTCAAGAAGCCGTTCAGAAACTGATCGCCGCACGTCTGGCCTTTGACACAATGGGCACGCCGACGATCCTGATGGCGCGGACCGATGCAAATGCCGCGAAACTGATGACCAGTGATGTCGATCCCTATGACGCACCTTTTGTCACAGGTGAGCGGTCAGACGAAGGCTTCTACTACGTCAAGAACGGTATCGATCAGGCGATCAATCGCGGCCTGGCTTATGCGCCCTATGCGGACCTTGTCTGGTGTGAAACCGCCAAGCCGGATTTGGATGAAGCCCGCAAATTCGCCGAGGCGATCAAAAAGGAATATCCGGATCAGATGCTGGCTTATAACTGCTCGCCTTCCTTCAATTGGAAGCGCAATCTGGATGACGCGACGATCGCGAACTTCCAGAAGGAGCTGGGTGCGATGGGTTATAAATACCAGTTCATCACGCTCGCCGGCATCCATTCCATGTGGAATTCGATGTTCGATCTGGCACATGGCTATGCCCGCGAAGGCATGACCGCCTATGTCCGCCTACAGGAACGCGAATTCGCTGACAAGGATCGCGGCTATACCTTCAGTAGCCACCAGCAAGAGGTTGGCGCCGGGTATTTCGACAGCGTAACGACCACCATTCAGGGTGGCACATCATCGGTCACAGCGTTGACCGGATCGACTGAGGAAGAACAGTTCGACGGACAGGCTGCGTAAGTTTCGTTTAACCTCTTCCTTAGAATCCGCCCCAGCTTCCCCCGGGGCGGATTTACTTTGTCCGGATCATGGTGAAAACTGCGCAAAAGCGAGGGACCCATGACCGGATTACTATTCGATGCCTTCATCTATCTGTGTGCCGCCGTGATCGCGGTGCCACTGGCGAAACAGCTGGGGCTGGGGTCGGTGTTAGGGTACCTGATTGCGGGAATTGTGATCGGGCCGCTGACCGGACTGGTGGGGGCAGAAACGCAGGATATCCAGCATTTCGCCGAATTCGGCGTGGTCATGATGCTGTTCATCGTCGGGCTGGAGCTGGAGCCAAAGGCGCTTTGGGCTATGCGCCACCGGCTGGTTGGACTCGGTGGGATACAGGTCGGGGCGACGGCTGTACTGGTGATGGGTGTCGGCCTAATCTTTGGACTGGACTGGCAGGTGGCTTTGGCCGTGGGTTTGGTATTTGCGCTGTCCTCGACTGCCATCGTTATTCAGACATTTAATGAAAAAGGTCTGCTGAAAACCGATGGCGGACAGGCGGGATTCTCGGTCCTGCTGTTCCAGGATATCGCCGTGATCCCCATGCTGGCGCTGATCCCGCTGCTCGCAAACCCTGAATTGCTGGACGCCGTACACCACGCGGACGAGTCCCATGGCGGTGGTGCGAACTGGATGGATCATATGGCTGGCTGGCAGGTCGCGCTGGTGACGTTGGGGGCGATTGCGGCGGTGGTTGTCGGGGGTATTTACCTGACGCGCCCAATCTTTCGTTTTATTGCCAAGGCACATCTGCGCGAGGTATTCATCGCCGCTGCACTGCTGTTTATCGTGGCCGTCGCACTGTTGATGAGTGCCGTTAACCTGTCACCCGCGCTGGGCACATTCCTTGCCGGGGTGGTGCTGGCGAACTCCGAATACCGGCACGAACTGGAAAGTGACATTGATCCGTTCAAAGGGCTGTTGCTTGGCTTGTTCTTTATCACTGTGGGGGCCGGGATAAATTTTGATCGGCTGTTTGGCGATTTCGGTCTGATCATTGGGCTGACGATAGGACTGATGCTGCTAAAGGCGCTGGTGTTGCTAACGCTTTCGGTGTTTTTCAAAATCCGGGGAGCGGATCGCTGGTTGTTTGCGCTGTCGCTGGCGCAAGCAGGTGAATTTGGGTTTGTGCTGCTGAGCTTCACGGTCCAAAACGGTGTGATCCCAGAAGGCTTGGCCGATACGCTGCTGCTGGTAGTCGCCATGTCCATGTTGCTGACTCCTCTGCTGTTCATCTTTTACGACAAGGTCATCGTGCCGAAATTTGAAGCGTCTCAATCCCGCGAAGCGGATGAGATTGATGCCAAGGGTGTTGCGATCATTGCTGGTACCGGTCGGTTCGGGCAGATCGTGAACCGGATATTGCGTGGTAATGGGTATGAGACGGTTGTGCTCGACCTGTCGGCCGAGACGGTGGAGTTCATGGGGAAATTCGGGATTAAGTCTTTCTATGGCGACGCATCGCGGCCCGATCTGCTGCACGCTGCGGGGATATCCGAGGCAAAGCTTTTGGTCGTCGCCATTGATGATCGCGACAAGACCACCGAAATCGTGCGCCACACGCGTATGGAATATCCGGACCTTCACATCGTTGCGCGGGCACGGGATCGTCATCACGTTTATCTGCTTTATGCCGCTGGCGCGAATGACATTATTCGAGAGACCTTTGACAGTGCCGTGCGCGCCGGGCGGTCTGCGTTGGAAGGGTTGGGGGTTCCCCATCATGAAGCAATGAAGACTGCCGATCTGTTTGTGCGCGCCGACCAAAAGGCCATGCGCTATCTGGCGGAGGTCTTTGACCCCGAAATTCAGATCAGTGAGAATCCTGCCTATATCGAACGGGTTGGCGAAGTGCGCGTGATGGAGGAACGCATGATGCGAATGGGGCGCGAGGAAGCAGAGGACCTGGTCGACGGGTTCGAGGATCGCGGCGAATAATTCAGGCTTTTCGCCGCAGCATTTCCGGCATACACATTAGGGACAAATACAGGAGTCCCTCATTTCCTACCTAACATTCTTGCGCGAAAACCTCCGCTGGTTGGCGGGTGGGTTGCTGCTGGCGATGTTCTCCGGCTTTGGGCAGACGTTTTTCATCGCCATGTCCACGGGACCAATTCGGGCGGCGTTTGACCTGACCTCTGGCCAGTATGGTGGCATTTATATGATCGCGACAATCACCAGTGCGGCAACTTTGCCGTGGCTGGGGCAGATCGTGGATCGCTATTCTGTGGTGGCAACGATTGTTTTGACGACGGTGATGTTAGCCATTGCCTGTGCGCTACTGGCTTTTGCCCCGAATATCTTTGTGCTGTTGATCGCACTTTACGGGCTGAGATTGTTCGGGCAAGGAATGATGAGCCATATCTCCATTACCGCGATGGGGAAATGGTTCGGGCCGAACCGCGGCAAAGCGGTGTCGATTGCGGCGCTGGGCTTTTCGGCGGCACAGGCTTTGCTGCCCTTCGGATTTGTGGTTCTGACCGGCTATATCAGTTGGCAACAGGGATGGATCGTGTCTGCGCTTATCACGCTGTTCGTTGCGTTGCCGGTGACCTTCCTGTTGATGAAACGCGAACGCATCCCGCGCGGCACCGTGGAACCGGACTCGCCTGACCGTGCCCCGATCCGGCAATGGACACGGCCAGAGATGCTACGCGATCACCTGTTCTGGATCACCTGTTTCGGCGTGCTGGCCCCGCCATTCATCGGCACAGCTATCTTCTTTCATCAGGATTTCATGTTGGCCTCGAAAGGGTGGTCGCTGGAAGTTTTCGCGGCTTCCATCATCGTCATGACTATTGTGTCGGTGATCACCAGCCTGATTGTCGGTGTGATCGTGGATCGCAAAAATTCGCTGGTCGTTCTGCCGACATTCCTGCTGCCGCTCGGCATCGGTTGCGTTGTTCTGGGGCTGGGGCGACCGGAAAGCACGATCCTGATCTATATGGTGATCCTTGGCGTTGGCAACGGGATCACCAGCACCGTCTTTGGATCAGTCTGGCCCGAGGTTTATGGCACAAAACATCTCGGTGCGATCCGGTCGCTGTTTATGTCTCTGATGGTTTTATTCTCGGCCCTCGGTCCCGGGGTCATGGGCTGGATGATCGACCTGGGGTTGAAATTTCCCTTGCAAATGTTTCTGTTCGCAGGGTGGTCATTTGCAGGTTCCGCAGCGTTAACCTACACCGCAAAAGCCTATAAAAATAGGGATAATTCGCCCTGATTTCGCAAACAGACAAAAAACCGTCGCTCACGGGTGTTAATCTGAAACTCACATGTTAGGGTTCGCCATGGGTTGGATTCTATCCACATACACACTCGGGATCAGGCTTCGTGCCTCGGAACCGAGAACTTGGGCAAGATACGCTCAGCCTCACTGAAAAGTTAGAAGGCATTGGGTGACGTGCGCCCTACTATCCGAATTTCCGAAAACAGGAGAAGACCATGAGACTATTATTTGCATCCACTGCAACCGCCGCCGTCATTGGCGCTTCCGGCGCCTTCGCGCAGGATTGCGGGACCGTGCAGCTGGCCGAGATGAACTGGGCTTCCGCCGGGGTTATGGCCTATATCGACAAGATCATTCTTGAAGAGGGCTATGGCTGTGAAGTGGAACTGGTAACCGGTGACACGGTGCCAACCTTTACCTCCATGTCCGAAAAATCCGAGCCTGATATGGCACCGGAATTGTGGATCAACGCCTTCCGTGTGGCGTTGGACGCTGCGGTTGACGAAGGCACGCTGATCTATGGTGGCGAGGTGTTGAACGAAGGTGGTGTCGAAGGTTGGTGGATCCCAACCTCGCTGGCTGAAGAGCACGGTATCACTACCGTCGCGCAGGCGCTGGAGCATCCGGAACTATTCCCGGGGGCTGAGGACAGTTCCAAAGGTGCATTCTTTGGGTGCCCGGCAGGCTGGGGCTGCCAGATCAACAACGCCAACCTGTTCAAAGCCTATGGTCTGGAAGAAGCCGGGTTTGAACTGGTTGATCCGGGCTCGGCCGCTGGTCTTGACGGCTCCATCGCCCGCGCGTTTGAACGTGGCGAGGGCTGGTTCGGCTACTATTGGGCGCCGACCGCTATCTTGGGTAAATACGACCTGACGCTGCTCGACTTCGAACAGCCGTTTGATGAAGATATGTGGAACAACTGCATCACCAATCCGGAATGTCTCGACCCACAGCCGACAAGCTGGGTGCGTTCCGAAGTGTTCACGGTTGTTACGGACGATTTCGCTGAAAAAGCCGGTGTCGCCATGGATTACGTGAAAGCGCGGACATGGGACAACAAAACCGCAAGTGTGGTTCTGGCATGGATGGCTGACAATCAGGGGTCCAACGAAGACGGCGCTTACTACTTCCTGGAAAACAGCCCGGAAGTCTGGGGCGAGTGGGTCTCCGACGAGGTAGCCGCCAAGATTAAAGACGCGCTTTAAGCGTCATAAAAGCCCGCCCCGAAAGTGGCGGGCTTTTTGTATGTAACGGGAAGGAACAATCATGGATTGGATCGAATTTCCATCACTGAGCCGGGAGGTGTTACGCGATATTCGCGTGACGCTCGATGACGGCTTCAAAGATTTTACGCGCGCTTACGGCGAAACGCTCGAAGCGATGTTGGAACCCCTAAAGATATTTCTGATCTGGCTGGAGGATCTGCTGATTTCCTCGCCATGGATTATCATTCTGGCGGTTATTGTGGCGGCTGTTTACGCCGGAAGCCGCAACTGGAAAATTGCGCTCGGCACATTCCTGGCGTTGGTTGCCATTGGCATTTTCGGCATGTGGGAAGATACGATGCGAACGGTCGCGATGGTGACTGTTTGTACGATCACGGCGATTGTCTTCGGTATCCCAATTGGCATCGCCATGTCGCGGTCTGACCGATTGCAGGCCGTTATTACCCCGATCCTTGACCTGATGCAGACGATGCCAAGCTTCGTTTATCTGATCCCGGTCGTTATGATCTTCGGCCTTGGCAAAGTGCCGGGCGTGATCGCCGTGGTTATCTATGCGATCCCGCCCATGATCCGCCTGACCAATCTGGGCATCCGGTTGGTTGATAAGGACGTGCTGGAAGCCGCCGACGCGTTTGGGTCATCGAACTGGCAAAAGCTGAAGGATGTGCAGTTGCCACTAGCCTTGCCGACCATCATGGCCGGTATCAACCAGTGCATCATGATGTCGCTGGCGATGGTTGTGGTTGCGTCCATGATCGGTGTGCGCGGGCTGGGTCAGCCGGTGCTGCAGGCGATTAACAATCAATATTTCACGCTTGGTGTGATGAACGGGCTGGCCATTGTGGCGATCGCGATCATCTTCGACCGGGCCTCGCAGGCTTACGGTAAACGCCTGCAGAAACATTCCGAGGTAATCCATGGCTAGTGAAAGCATTGAGATCAAGAATCTCTACAAAATCTTTGGGCCCAAGGGCGCGGATTATGTGGATATGGTCAAAGGCGGCATGTCCAAGGCCGAGCTGAACGACAAGCACGGTCATGTTCTGGGGTTGAATGACATCAACATCAACATGCCCGGCGGGAAAATTCAGGTGGTAATGGGGTTGTCAGGGTCGGGGAAATCGACCCTCATCCGCCACATAAACCGCCTGATCGACCCCACTGCGGGCGAGGTGATTTATCAGGGACAGGACGTCTGCAAAATGTCCGACGCCGAATTGCAGGATTTCCGTCGTCATAAAACCGCGATGGTGTTCCAGAAATTCGCGTTGCTACCGCACCGGACCGTGTTGAAGAACACGGTCTACGGTCTGGAAGTCCAAGGCATCAATGCGGCCGAAGCTGATGAGCGCGCCCGCAAATGGATCACCCGCGTTGGACTGGAAGGGTACGAGGATCACTATCCCAACCAGCTGTCCGGCGGCATGCAGCAGCGTGTCGGTCTGGCACGCGCACTGACCAACGACGCCGACATCCTGCTGATGGACGAGGCGTTTTCAGCCCTCGACCCGTTGATCCGCATGGACATGCAAACGGTCCTTCTGGACATTCAGGAAGAGCTGCAGAAAACCATCGTCTTCATCACCCACGATCTGGACGAGGCGTTGCGCCTTGGCGATCACATCGCCATCCTGCGTGACGGGGCGGTGATCCAGCAGGGCACGGGGCAGGACATCGTTCTGAACCCGGCGGACGCCTACATCACCGACTTCGTCAAAGACGTGAACCGTGGCCGCGTGATCGAGGTCGATACGATCATGACGAAGAAGGAAACGCCCAAAGACGCGTTGATAATCTCGTCCGGGGCGATGCTGGAAGATGCGGCGAAAAAGCTGTCAGAGGCTGGTGCTGTGAATGCCCAGATCGTTGATGGGACCGGCAAGAAGCTGGGCTCGATAACCATTCAAGATACCATCTCGGCGATGGTGACACCCGCCACACATTAATAATGGGGCGGCGGCTGGTCGGTGAAAGCAACACCTGACTGGTTCGCCGCCTCTTCCTCAGCAGCGCGTTTGATCAGGATCGTGACCTGCCGTTTCAGCATGTCTATTTCCTTTGCCTGCGCGGCAACGATGTCATTCAGTTCCTCCACCAAATGCGTCTGGTGGGCGAGGGTTTCTTCCATTTGCGTCATACGGTCCGTCATGCGGCCTCCGGAAAGAGTATTGCAGGCTGGTCGGGCTGCCAAAGCGGATATTTCCGCATGATCCGCGCAAACCTGTCGGATGCTTTGAAATCGTCCAGCCAGCGGATCAGATGTGGCCAGGGCTCGGTGTAAAACCAGTCCTGATCGACATGGGCATATTGGCGCGCAAAGGTAATGATGGCCATATCGGTTAGCGCATAGGTTTCACCGCCAAGACAGGGCTGATCCGCAAGTATCGCGTCCAGCTTTCGCAAAAACGCAGCCCCTGTTTCGCGGGGTTCCGACACATCCCCTTGACCGTATTTATACGCATCCAGTGCCGCCTTGAACGCCCCGTCACATTCATCAATCAGCCCATCATCGCGATGCCGCAGCCATCCCTCGGGATCATTCTGCCCGAGCGCCCACAGCATGATGTCAAAACTCTCGTCAATCACCTGATCGCCGGTCACCACCACCGGCACCGTCCCCTTGGGCGAGGCTTCCAGCATCGCCGCCGGCTTATCCCGCAACAGAATTTCGCGCAGTTCCAAGCTAACCCCACTGACATCAATGGCCAGACGGGCGCGCATCGCATAGGGGCAGCGGCGGAAACTATAAAGCACAGGTTTCATGTGGCCTAATTACCGCGTTCCGCGCCCTGATACCACCTCAAGCTTGCGGGCCTTTGCGCCTTGCGTTAGACGATGGGCGAAATAAGGAATTCGGCATGGCCAAGGATAAGAAAAAGAAACCTCAGCGCCCGAAAGCGCTAAACCCGCGTGGCTTTCGCGACTATTTTGGCGCGGAAGTTGCCGAACGCAACGCCATGTTGTCCCGCATTACCGAGGTTTACCATGCCTACGGCTTCGACGCGCTGGAAACCCCTGCCGTGGAAACGGTGGAGGCGTTAGGCAAATTCCTGCCCGATGTGGATCGTCCGAACGAGGGGGTTTTCGCCTGGCAGGACGACGACGATTGGGTCGCGCTGCGCTATGACCTGACGGCCCCACTGGCCCGTGTCTATGCGCAATATCGCAACGACCTGCCGACACCCTACCGGCGCTATTCGGTTGGTCCGGTCTGGCGTAACGAAAAGCCGGGACCGGGACGTTTTCGTCAATTTTATCAATGTGATGCGGATACGGTGGGAACACCGACTGTGGCGGCAGATGCAGAGATTTGCTGTATGCTTTGCGACGCGCTGGAAGCAGTAGGGATTGAACGTTCGGATTATGTTGTACGCGTTAATAATCGAAAGGTCCTAAACGGAATCTTGGAAGTGGTAGGTCTGGGACAAGAAGAACCAGAACGTCGAGCCAATGTAATGAGAACAATCGATAAATATGACAAAATTGGTGAAGATGGTGTGATGCAACTTCTCACCACCGGACGCAGGGATGACTCCGGTGCTTTCATTGACGGTGTCGGTCTTGACGATAAAATTGCGTGGCCGATCGTCCAGTACATCTCGCAAAAGTCAGTTCCACCTACAGAGGAAAGTGCTGATCGCTTCGGAAGTATCAATGCACGACGAATTGCTTCAATGCGTCAATCAGTGAGAGACTCGGTTGAGGGCAATCAGGGCGTAGATGAATTGGAAAAAATAGCGGAAACCGCGTCATCGCTTGGGTATACGGACGAACAAATCCTTATTGACAGCTCGGTTGTTAGAGGTCTGGGTTATTACACCGGCCCGGTATTCGAAGCTGAGCTTACGTTTGATATCCTCGACGAAAAAGGCCGTCCGCGCCAGTTTGGTTCGGTTGCCGGTGGCGGCCGCTACGACGACCTCGTGAAACGCTTCACGGGACAGGAGGTTCCGGCAACCGGGATATCCATCGGTGTTGACCGCTTGCTAGCCGCACTGAGAGAAAAATCTAAGCATTCCAATGAGGTAAACGGACCGGTTCTGGTAACCGTTATGGATCGCGATCAAATGGTTGAGTATCAAACTATGGTTGCTGAGTTGCGTAATGCTGGCCTGCGCGCAGAGGTTTATCTGGGAAATCCCAAGAATTTTGGTAACCAGTTGAAATATGCCGACGCACGCAATTCACCCGTCGCAGTGATCCAGGGGTCTGATGAACGTGCCCGTGGCGTCGTGCAGATCAAAGATCTGGCGCTTGGCAAGGCGCTGGCAGCGAATATCCAGACGAATGAAGAATGGAAGGCGCAGCCCGCACAGATAGAAATTCCCCTGACGGACCTCGTGGCCGAAGTGCGGAAAATGATCGCTCGGGCCGATGGTTAGCGATCGCGCATATCTGACGAATGCCCGGACAGGCGTTGGCCTGCAAGCCGTGGAAGCGGAGGTCTCCCGGTTGCTGTCGCACTTAGGTGAAACTGCTCAACGCATTGAACCTGCTGCCCTTTTACCGGCTGATATTCTGATCGACCTTTATGGCGAGAATATACGTGCCCGCGCGTATACGACCCATGATCCGCTGGAGGGGGAGCTGATGCTTCGCCCGGATTTCACGGTCCCTGTGGTGCAGATGCATGCCAGGAATCCGATGGATCAGGCAAAATATGTTTATGCAGGACCGGTTTGGCGACGTCAGTCGCCGGAAAGCAAGCGACCGAATGAATATCTTCAAGTCGGTTATGAGAGTTTTGGGGCAAACAACGAGCCAAAAGCGGAAGCCGAGGTTTTTGCACTGTTTGCGGCGGCTCTTGAGGATCTGCCACTCTCGCCTGTCATTGGCGATGTGAGCCTTTTGTTTGCCGCGATTGACTCGCTTGACACGACCGAGCGGCGCAAAGTCGCGTTGCGCCGGCATGTCTGGCGCCCCAAGCGATTCCAACGGCTATTGCAGCGCTTTTCCAACGACGAAAACCGTTCGGAATTGCGGGAAATTTTGCATTCAGCAGCAAATTCCAAAAATGTAGAAAATTTACTGCAAAAATCCGGTGAACATGTCGGTATGCGTTCGATTAGTGAAATTATTTCTCGCGTCGAAACCCTCCGGATTGAGGCCGAAACGCCTCGATTAAGCGCTTCGGAGCTTGCGCGGATTAACGACATTCAGTCCCTGCGAACCACGATGTCGGATGCGGCGAAACTGTTTGCGAAAATCGCGCCGGAATTGACAAACGTTAGGGAGAATTTGCAAGCCCGCGCTGATGCCTTATCGGATCAGGGGATTGATCCCGCAGGGCTTGCATTCGATGCCGCCTATGGCGTGACGACGATGGAATATTATGACGGGTTTACCTTCGGCTTTTCCGCGCCGGATCGACCGGACCTTCCATATATCGCGGTTGGCGGCCGTTATGATGCCCTAACCGAGATTCTGGGGTCCAGAAGCCCGGCGATTGGCGGCATTATTCGCCCCGAAGCGCTGTTGGCGCTGAAAGGCGGTGTGTCATGAGCACTCTGAAACTGGGACTACCCTCCAAGGGTCGGCTGCAGGAGCAGACGATTGACTGGTTTTCCAAACGCGGTGTTCAGGTAGAGCGGACCGGGTTGGATCGGGAATATGCAGGACGGATTTCTATCGACGGGGTCGAGCTTGTGCTACTCTCCTCAGGTGAAATTCCGCAGGAACTTCTGGCGGGGCGCATACATCTTGGTGTGACGGGACAGGATCTGGTGAATGAAAAGATCCCGCTTTGGTCTGAAAAACTGATGGAATTGTCCGAAATGGGGTTCGGTTTTGCGGATCTTGTCTTGGCGGTCCCGGCGACATGGGTGGATGTCGAAACGATTGACGATCTGGATGCGGTGGCTGCTGCTTTCCGGCGTGAACATGGGTTTCGATTGCGCATCGCAACAAAGTACCACAACCTTGTTCGTGAGTTTCTGCAGGCGCACGATGTTGCGGATTATCAACTCGTTGACAGTCAGGGAGCAACCGAAGGCACGGTCAAAAATCTGACGTCTGAAGCGATTGCAGATATTACGACAACCGGACAGACTTTGGTCGATAACCACTTGAAAATATTGGATGATGGCTTGATTCTTAAGTCGCAGGCAACCTTGTATGCCTCGCGTCAGGCAACGTGGGAAGAGGCGCAGCGGGAAACTCTGAAGACATTCGCAGAGCGGCTTGATCTTTCGATTTCGGATACCATCTGAAAACCGTGAGCGAGAAAGTCATCATATTGCACGGTCTGGGGCGCACAGTAAATTCGATGCGCCGGATCGGACGGGCAATCGAAAACGCCGGCTTGGATATCTTGATGGTCGATTATCCTTCAACGCGCACAACCATTGAGTCGCTAGTGTATCTTACCTATGAAAAGCTACCGAGAGCGCCTGAAAGGTTACATTTTGTCGGGCATTCGCTCGGTGGCATATTGGCGAAAAAGATCGCTAAACGTTTACCGCCGGAAAGGCGTGGTCGGATTGTCCAACTCGGATCGCCGAACTTCGGCAGTGAGATCGCGGCACGCGCGGAGATTTTCGGCGCTTTGCTGGGACCGGCATTGGCGCAACTGGCGCCGCATAACGGTGAAGATGACTCCATGCTGGAAATCGGTGCGATCGCGGGAACAGCAGCCATTCCGGCCTATAAACTGATCACCGGGATCGAAGGCGAGAATGACGGAAAGGTTTCCGTCCTCAGCGCCTGGGGCAATGCGCCAGAGAACCGTCGGATCGCATTTCCGGTCAGCCATTCTACGATGATGAATGATCCGCGTGTAATCGAAGTTACCATTAACTTTTTGAAAACAGGACATTTTTATCCTGATTCATAGAAAGTTAAATACTAAACGAATGCTTCCGGTTTTATTTCGCGCGCCATGTGATCCAACACTGCGTTTACGAATTTGGGCTCTTTCCCATCCGGAAAAAACGCCTTGGCGATATCTACATATTCGGTAATTGCGACTTTTGGAGGCGTGTCCAATGTGGTCATTTCGGCCCCGGCAGCCCGGAACACAGCGCGCAATGTCGGATCAATCCGGTTGATCGGCCATTTTTCGACCAATGCCCGATCTGTGAGTTTGTCGATACGGGACTGATAATTCACAGCGCCCGACAATAGCGAGCGGAACAGGTCGACATCCGCTTCGGCATAGAGATCCCCTTCGATTTCCGCACCAAGACGGTGGTCCAGAAACTCCTGACTGACGGTTTCATAGGAAACGTCTGATGCTTCCATTTGAAACAATGCCTGCACCGCGTACAGCCGTGCGGCGGAGCGCATTTGACGCTGTGATGATTTGGCCATGTCAGGCGACTCCGGGGTTATTCTTAGGTTCTCCGGCCATAAGGATATGATCGGAAGATGGCGCAATACGGCCTGCACTGGTTTTTGTAAAGCGGCGTTTGATTGCCACCAGATGCATCGCGGCCTCGGCGGCGCCACCACCTTTGTTTTGACCGCTATGTTCGGCTCGCGCCATCGCTTGATCCATGTTTTCTACCGTCAGAATACCATTGCCGATGCACAGACCTTCCAGACCCAGCTCCATCAGGCCGCGCGCGGATTCATTGCAGACGGTTTCGTAATGCGTGGTTTCGCCCCGGATAATACAGCCAAGCGCCACATACCCTTCGTAAAACCGCGCCGCGGTCGCCAACCGGATGGCAGGAGGTATTTCCAGAGCGCCGGGGACTTCGATAATGTCGAACACAGCGTTAGCCTTGCGGATCGCGTCTTTGGCGCCGGTCAGAAGATTGTCTGCAACCTCTTTATAATAGGGTGAGATCACGATCAGTATCCGGGCGGGCGTCTCGAATGTCGGGGCAGGGAGAACAGTATGCGTTTCAGACTGGGCCATTTATTCCTCCGGTATCGGACGCGTATCGGTGATAGACAGGCCATACCCATCCAACCCGACGATTTTTGGTGCTGGAGAGTTGGTGATGAGGATCAGATCATGCAGCCCCAGTGCGCTGAGAATTTGCGCACCAAGTCCATATTGGCGAAGCGTCTGGGGCGAGACTCCGTCCGGGTTGATCTTCATCGAGATATCGCGCAGCAACACGATCAAGCCGCGCCCTTCCTTGGCGATCAGTTTCATGGCGCCGGAGATTTGAGTCTCGCGCCCCGGGGTTAGGCCCAGCAGATCATCAAGCGGATTGACGGAGTGCATCCTGCACAGAACCGGCGCACCGGTCAGATCGCCTTTGGACAGAACGATATGTTCAGATCCGTGCGTTTCGTCGGTGAATATCCGCATCGTCCAGTCGCCGCCATAGACTGATGTCACCTGTTCCGACGCCGTTTCGCGGACCAGATTGTCGTTGCGGCGACGATAGGCGATCAGGTCAGAAATTGTCCCGACCTTCAGTCCGTGTTTCTGCGCAAACGCGATCAGATCGGGCAGGCGGGCCATGGTTCCGTCTTCGTTCATGATTTCACAAATCACCCCAGACGGGTTCAGTCCGGCTAGGCGCGAGATGTCGGTCGCCGCTTCGGTATGCCCGGCACGAACCAGAACGCCGCCTTTACGGGCGCGAAGGGGAAAGACATGGCCCGGCGTCGCGATATCCTGCGGTCCCATGTTCGGGTCGATTGCCACGGCAACGGTCCGGGCGCGGTCATGAGCCGATATGCCGGTTGTTACGCCTTCGCGTGCTTCGATTGATGTTGTAAAGGCCGTTTCATGACGCGAGGAATTGGACGAAGACATCATCGTCAGCCCCAACGCATCCAAACGCTCGCCTTCAAGCGCAAGGCAGATCAACCCGCGACCGTATGTGGCCATGAAATTGATAGCTTCCGGCGTCGCGGTTTCAGCGGGGATGACCAGATCGCCTTCATTCTCGCGATCCTCGTGATCGACGAGAATATACATTTTGCCGTTGCGGGCGTCCTCGATGATTTCCTCCACAGGGGATATAGCGTCCTGGTAGGTCATGACATCTCCGAAAGGCGCGCGACATAGCGGGCAAGCGTATCGATTTCGAGGTTTATCCTGTCACCGACCTTCGCCGCGCCCCATGTTGTGTGGGTTTTTGTGTGTGGGATTACGTTGATCCCGAAACGGGTGCCGTCAACTTCGTTGACCGTCAGCGAGGTGCCATTTAAGGCAACCGAGCCTTTTGGCGCGATGAATTTCGCCAGTGCCTGAGGGGCGTCGAAACTGAACCGGGTACTGTCACCTTCTTCACGGATATCCACGATCTGTGCCAATCCGTCGACATGACCGGAAACGATATGCCCCCCTAATTCGTCACCGACGCGTAGCGCCTTTTCCAGATTAATCCGATGCCCGTTTGACCAGCCCGACAGGTTGGTTTTCGACAGGGTTTCGGCCGAGATATCGACATCAAACCAACCCGCTCCCTTATCGACAACAGTCAGGCAAACTCCATCGCAGGCAATGCTGGCGCCAAGAGAAGTTTCATCCATGTCAAAGGCGCAGGCGATCCGTGCATGCAGGTCGCCGCGCTTCTCCAACTGCTGGACTTCGCCGATATCTGTGATGATTCCGGTAAACATTTGTTTCCTTTTCTATTCGAAATTGGTCGTAACCCGCCCATGCGCAAGGGGCAAGCCTAGGAATTGTAAAGAGTAGCGTGTAATGATCCCGTATCAGACCAGTCAGAGGACAATTCCGGTGAGCGTTCCACGTCGATTTCTTTTCTTACAAGGACCTCACGGCCCGTTTTTTCGCAAATTGGCCTACCGACTGCGCGAAACCGGTGCCGAAGTCGAACGGATCGGTTTCACCCTTGGTGACCACATGTTCTGGGGGCGCCAGCTGAAATATCATGGCTATCGCGGTACCATAGAAAACTGGGGCGCCTATTTAGAGAAATACATTCTGGAAAATGGCATTTCGGACATCGTCCTATACGGGGACAGTCGGCCCTTGCATCAGACCGCCCGCGAAATTGCCGAGAAACACAATTTGTTTATTCACTGTTTCGAAGAAGGATATCTGCGTCCGTACTGGGTCACATACGAGCGTGACGGAACAAACGGCAATTCCCCGTTGATGCATTACAGTGTCGACATGATGCGGGAAGCTGTCGAAAACAATCCGATGGACCTGGCAGAGGTCCCGACCATGTGGGGCGCAATATGGCACCATGCCTGGTATGGATTCGTATATCATGCCTATTTGGCGATACCGAACTGGTGGTATCGCGACTATAAACCTCATAGGGAGATTTCCGTCTTTCAGGAGTTGTTGCTGTATATCCGTCGGTTGGTCGTGATGCCTTTGCACGGGCTACAGCGTCGGATCAGAACCCGAAGACTATTGCGAAGCGGTACGGTTTATCATTTGGTGCTGCTGCAGCTCAGTCACGATGCTTCGTTGCGTTCACATTCTGATTTTACGTCTGTCGGGGCTTTTATCGACATGGTGATTGGGGAATTTGCCAAAGCGGCGCCGACGCATCACCAACTGGTCTTCAAAGCACATCCGTTTGAGGATGAACGCGAACCACTTCCAAAGCTGATACGCAAGGGCGTCCGCAGGCACAAATTGCAAGGCAAAGTCAGGTTTATTCCGGGTGGAAAACTCGGCCCCCTTCTGAATGCGGCCAAGAGCATTATCACGGTAAATTCAACTGCCGCCCAGCAAGCACTGTGGCGCGGGCTGCCGTTAAAGGCGTTCGGGCGGTCGGTCTTTATGAAACCGGAGTTTGTTTCTGATCAGCCTTTGTCCGAATTTTTCGTCGACCCTCAGGTCCCTGATGTAGAGGCTTATCATTTTTACCGGCAGTTCCTGTTGGAAACCTCGCAGGTGCCGGGCAGTTTTTATACACAACTTGGTCGGGCTGAGCTGCTTCGGAATCTGGTGGATCTGATGCTGAAGAAGCGGGACCCATACGCTGATTTCGTCTCAGAACGACTGGACGAACAAAAGAGCTTGCGAATTGTTGCCAGCGAGTGAATTCGGGCTAGCCCTAAAACCGTTTTTCAGCTAGTTTGCCACCAAATATACAGCAGAATGCTGACTGAAGGGGCATATATGGGACAGATGGCATTGGGAAAACATACGAAATTCCTGTCATTTGCGCTGATTGCCCTAGTCCTTTCGGCCTGCACGCTTCCCAGATCGGGTCCAACCGAGAAGGAAGTTCTGGCAAGCTCAGTCGAAAATGGTGGCGACACATTCATTATCCCCGTTGATGACGAAATTGTTCGTCGGTCACGGCGTGAACATTCGCTGGGGTTCAGCCAGGCATTTCTTAGCGCAGGGACAATTTCCGTCGATACGATTGTTGCCGGAGACACCTTAAACATCACGGTTTGGGAAAATATTGATAACGGTATTTTTGCGACCGAGGGCGCGCGTGTGACCCCGTTAAACGGGATTGTTGTCGACCAGCTTGGAAATATTTTTGTTCCCTATGCCGGCACTATTCGCGCCGCTGGACGCACCACCGAAGATTTGCGTCGGATCCTGACAGAACGTCTGTCGATGCAGACACCTGAGCCACAAATCGAAGTGCGTCGTTTTTCCGGTGTTGGGGCAACGGTCACGATGCTGGGTGGTGTGACCGGACAGGGTGTTTTCCCGATTGACGCCTCCACAACGCGGTTGATGGGTATGATTGCCAAGGCCGGCGGGGTCTCGCTTGATCCGAGGCTGGTGAAAATCACTGTTCGTCGCGGCGGTCAAGTAGGGCAGATCTGGATGCAGGATCTGATTGATATTCCTGCCAACGACATCCCCCTGAAACCTGATGATCGAATTATTATTGAAGAAGATCACCGGTATTTCATCACGATGGGTGCAACTGGTCAGAAACGTATCAATTTCGAAACGCATAATCCGAACGCGATCGAAGGTCTCACGCTATCCGGTGGATTGCGCGATAATGCTGCTGATCCCAGCGCAATTTTTGTCCTGCGTGTGGAGCAGCCCGAATATCTGAACCGGATACTGGGACGTAATGACATTACAACCCCCCGTCGTGTTGCCTATGTGATTGATCTTACCAAGGAATCCGGTCTGTTCACGGCCCAGAATTTTATCCTGATGCATGAAGATATTGTCTATGTAACCGAGGCAGAATTCGTCCGGTGGCGCGATCTGATCAGAACGTTGATCGGGTCAATCAACACGGTCTCTAACCTTGATAATGCCATCGAAAATGTCGGCGAAGTTTTCGAATAGCGGGACGCCGATCAAGATCGCATCCCGCTCTCGCGCTCTAGCCCTGAACAAAGGATTACGCCGCATTGCGAAGGCGGCGGGATTTGATGTTGTCCCGTTGATTTTCTACAAACCCGCGAAACGGCATCTGGCTGTCTGGGGACGATTGCCAGCCTCGAAGAAGGCGATGGCGCGATACCCAAAAGCGAAATTATATACATTTGAGGATGCGTTTTTACGCTCGGTTGTCCCGGGACCAAGGACGCCGCCAATCGGCATGACAATTGACGATCTGGGAGTTCATTTTGATATGTCATCTCCTTCCCGGCTTGAGGAGATTTTAAAGAACGACCCGTTGGACAATCCGGACCTGATTGAACAATCGCGCGATGGGATCGCCTTTCTGAACCATTACGGTCTGTCAAAATACAATCCAACGCCACGGAATCCGGAATTGTTTGAAGGCAAAGCAGGTTTCGTTCTGGTTCTGGACCAAGTCTATAAAGATGCCTCTATCACGGGGGCAGGGGCGGATGCTGAAACGTTCAACAAAATGCTGCAGGCAGCTAAAGCGGAAAACCCCGGCAAGAAGATCCTGATACGCGCCCACCCGGCGGCGCTTTCGCAGGCGCGAAGGTTTGGTCATTATTCCCGTCAGGACGAGGATGAACGGACCGAACTGTACACCGCCCCATGCAATCCCGTCGACTTGTTGACCGCCGCGTCCAAGGTCTATTGTGTCTCGTCTCAATTTGGGTTCGAAGCCATTCTGGCTGGTCATGTTCCCGTCGTGTTCGGGGCGCCGTTCTATGCCGGTTGGGGCCTGACGGATGACAGGTTGCCCGTCGAACGACGCGGTCGAAAACTGACAGTTGAGCAACTGTTCATGGCGGCGATGATCACCTATCCGTTTTGGTATGATCGCACGTTGGAACAGGAAACTGATCTGATGTCTGCGTTGCGTCAATTGTTGGCGGAAAGCCGCGCCCACTGGGACGGCAGCACGCAAAGCCACATTCTGGGTGTCAGAATGTGGAAGTACGGGTTTTGCAAAAAGTTCCTGACCGGTGCGGGCATTCGCGCGCGCTTCGTGAATTCGGAGTCACAGGCGCTTCGGCGCAATCTCAATGGCGGACGACTGGCTGTTTGGGCCTCTTCCGTTAGCGAGGCATTTGTGGACACATGCGAGATGCGTCGCAAACCGCTGGTGTTTCTGGAAGATGGACTCATCCGGTCGGTTGGATTGGGGGCGGATCTGACACCGCCTTCATCGATGGTCATTGATGATCTGGGGATCTATTACGATCCGACGCGACACAGCCGGTTGGAAATGTTGATCAATGCCTCGATTGATTTACCCGAATTTGCCTATAAACGCGCCCGGGATCTGCGAGCCCGGATCGTTGCGAATAACGTGACCAAGTATAATTACGGCGCGGAAACGGATCTGCCTGATATTCCCAAAAACCGCAAAATCATTGTTGTTCCCGGTCAGGTCGAGGATGACGCCTCCATCCTGAAAGGATGTACGGATGTGCGAACCAATCGGCAGTTGCTGGAGGTTGCCCGCACCGAAAACCCCGATGCTTTCATTATCTTCAAACCTCATCCAGACGTGCAGATTGGACTGCGCGACGGGGGGGATAGCCTCGACGAATTGGCGCCTTTTTACGATGCCGCGGTTAAAAATTGCGACCCGGCCCTGTTAATCGATATATGTGATGAGCTATGGACCATGAGCTCGCTTATGGGGTTCGAGGCTTTGCTTAGGAAAAAGCGCGTGACCTGTTTTGGTAACCCGTTTTACGCCGGCTGGGGACTGACTGATGATCGCGGTCCGAAAATTGTGCGTCGACATGCCCGGCCCACTCTGGATGGGTTGGTCCATGCTGCATTGATCGATTACCCACGCTATATGGACCCTGTTTCAGGCCTCCCTTGTACACCGGAACTCGTTGTTGAGCGGATCATCAGGCGGCAGTCGCATAAAACGCCGCATTTGCGAATGTTGGCCAAGCTTCAGGGCTGGCTGTCACGATATGCGTTTATCTGGCGCTAAGTTCGCCAGACCGACATGATATCGCCGCCGATTTGATCGGCTGATACAAGGGTAAATCGTGGGGCGTCAGACAGAAGCTCAATCCCCATCGCCGCCAGCATATCATACGCGTCAGCGCCCAAAATCATTCCTGCATGAAAGATGACGATCTCATCAACAAGGTCCGCATTCAGCAACGACGCCGCCAGACCACCACCGCCTTCACACAAAACCCGGGTAATTCCATTCGCCGAGAGTTGCTGCATGAGATCGCTCAACTGCAACAGTCCCCCCGGGTCGGAAGGAACCTCGATAAGGTTCACTCCAGCCTGACGGAAGGCTTTTTCCCGCCCCTGATCCCCGTTGCTACGATGTGCAACCCAAAGGGCCTGTTGTCCGGCATTCTGCACAAGCTTCGATGTCAGCGAAATCGACAGGTTACCATCCGTGACAATCCTGACCGGGTTCCTGTCCTGCAACCCGGCAATCCGCACATCGAGTGATGGATCATCCATGCGGGCCGTGCCGGCACCAATCATGATTGCATCATGGGTTGCCCGCAACAGATGTACTCTTTCCCGGGCAGCGGAACCACTTATCCAACTGCTTTCGCCAGTTTTGGTGGCAATGCGACCATCCAGCGACGCGGCGAGTTTCAGCGTCAGTTTTGGACGGCCAATCGTGCGGTTCAGGACATAGCCGAGGTTCAGCGCCTCCGCTTCATCCATGCATATGCCGAGCCCGACATCGATCCCGGCATCGCGCAAGCGCCGCAAACCGCCGCCGGAAACCCGTGGGTCCGGATCTTCCATTGCGACGACGACCCGTTTCACGCCAGCCGCAATCAAGGCGTCCGCACAAGGCGGGGTCTTGCCATGATGCGAGCAGGGTTCCAGCGTCACATATACAGTCGCCGAATTGGCTCGGTCACCAGCTTGCGCTAACGCGATTGTTTCGGCATGCGGCCTGCCGCCCGGCTGCGTCCAGCCGCGCCCGATTACGCGCCCATTTTTGACAATGATACATCCGACCGCCGGATTGGGCCAAACCTGCCCCAATCCCCGCCCGGCAAGAGACAGCGCCATTCGCATCCATCTCTCATCTTCCGCGCGGGCGGTCATTTTCAGCTGTCTTTTTCGTCTTCAGGGGGACGCAATTCCTGAACGAAGGCTTCGAAATCATCCGGGTTCTGGAAGTTTTTATAGACAGAAGCAAACCGGACATAAGCAACCGTATCGATGCGTGCCAGCGTCTCCATCACAATCTGACCAATCAGATCGGAGGCCACATCACTTTCGCCAAGACTTTCCAGCCGTCGAACGATGCCGGAAATCATCTGATCAATCCGATCAGGTTCGACAGGACGTTTCTGCATGGATATCCGGATCGAGCGATCCAGCTTGTCGCGATCAAAATCTTCGCGCCGGCCGTTGCGCTTGATCACAACCAGATCGCGTAGCTGCACGCGCTCATATGTGGTGAAGCGTCCGCCACATGCCGGACAGGCTCGCCGCCGTCGGATCGCCGCATGGTCCTCGGCCGGGCGTGAATCTTTCACCTGAGTATCAATATTTCCGCAAAAGGGGCACCGCATTACCTACCTCGTTTTTTATCCCTGCCTACTTTTGGCAGGCTTCGGTGCGAACTTCAAGCATTTGGGTAGGGGATAGCAAGCTTCACAATATACTGGGGAGTAGTGGATTTGCTGTATTTCTCGTTTAGCGCGACATATGTGCAACAACCTGACGCGTGTGAGGGCGGTCGCGATGTTCAAACAGATAAATCCCCTGCCATGTTCCCAGCGCCAATCGCCCGTCGGTGACAGGGATCGATAGCGACACCGGCGTCAAGGCTGCCTTAATATGCGCAGGCATATCGTCGGGCCCTTCATAGGTGTGGGTCAGATAGGACATGCTTGGATCGGTGGTAGGCGGCACAAGGTGGCGAAAAAAGTTGGTGAGGTCGGTTTTGACCTCAGGGTCGGCATTTTCTTGGATGAGCAGGGAGCAAGAGGTGTGGCGCACGAACAGTGTCAGTAGACCGGTTCCCTCGACCCAAGATGTGACCTGACGGGTGAACTCATAGAGCCCTTGGCCGTTGGTTTGGATTTTGAACGTGGTTTGCATGAAATCGACAATGCTGGATTAAATACAGCGTTGGCAAGTCGAGAGCCTATTTTCTTCTGAATAACATTGGACCGATCAACTCATTACCGTTCGGGATAACATCCCGGACAGCGCCCGGACCTCCCCTACGGGGAGGGCGCTTCGCACCCACCCCGAGGTCGGGGCACCGTCCTGATGTCGATGAGGTTTAGCTACTGATCAAGGAACGACCGCAATTTCCGCGACCGGCTCGGATGCTTCAGCTTGCGTAACGCTTTCGCTTCGATCTGGCGGATACGTTCGCGGGTCACGCTGAACTGTTGCCCGACCTCTTCCAGCGTATGGTCGGTGTTCACACCGATACCGAACCGCATGCGCAGCACACGTTCCTCGCGGGGGGTCAGGGAGGCCAGAACGCGGGTCGTGGTTTCCTTCAGGTTGCCCTGAATGGCGCTGTCCAGCGGCAGGATTGCGTTCTTATCCTCGATGAAATCACCCAGTTGCGAGTCTTCCTCGTCACCAATCGGCGTCTCCAAAGAAATCGGCTCCTTGGCGATTTTCATCACCTTGCGAACCTTCTCTAGCGGCATCTGCAATTTCGCCGCCAATTCTTCCGGCGTCGGCTCGCGACCGATTTCGTGCAGCATCTGACGACCGGTGCGCACCAGCTTGTTGATCGTTTCGATCATATGGACCGGAATACGGATCGTCCGCGCTTGGTCTGCAATCGAGCGCGTGATCGCCTGACGGATCCACCATGTTGCATAGGTGGAGAATTTATAGCCACGGCGATATTCAAACTTATCGACGGCTTTCATCAACCCGATATTCCCTTCCTGAATCAAATCCAGGAATTGCAGGCCGCGGTTGGTGTATTTCTTCTCGATCGAGATCACGAGGCGCAGGTTTGCTTCAACCATTTCTTTCTTGGCTGCACGCGCCTCTTTCTCGCCTTTCTGGACCTGCTGAACCACACGGCGGAATTCGGAGATGTCGACGCCGACATATTGCCCGACCTCGGCCATTTCTTCGCGGATTTCATCGACTTTGTCGGACATTTCACCGGTCAGCATGTCCCACCCGCGGGATTTCAGTTTCGCGACACGTTCCTGCCAGTCAGGGTCCAGTTCAGACCCTTTATATTCATCAATAAACTCCCGCCGGTTGATCCGCGCCTGATCGGCGAGTTTGACCATTGCGCTATCAAGACTCATGATCTTGCGGTTGATCCCGTAAAGCTGATCGACCAGCGCTTCGATACGGTTATTGTGGAGGTGAAGTTCGTTCACCAACTCAACGATTTCCGATCGCAGGCGTTGATATTCCAGCTCCTGATTAGAGGTAAAAGTCTCTTTCGAAGACAGGGCCGCAGCCATCCGGCCTTCCTGCATTTCCGACAGACGGCGATAATTATCGGCGATCCGGTCCAGCGTTTCCAAAACTGCGGGTTTCAGCGCCTCTTCCATCGCGGCCAGCGACAGGTTTGCCTGATCGTCTTCGTCATCCTCGTCATCATCGTCACTGGTTACCGGATTTCCATCGGCATCCAGTTCCGGTTCATTCGTTGCGGCTTCCTCTTTCTTCTTGGCAGCCTTGGCGACACTTTCCGGGACCGACCCCAGAATGGAGGCTTCCTCGTCATCTTCCATCTGCTGACCGAATGTCGCATCCAGATCGATAACATCGCGCAGCATGATATCTTCTTCCAACAGCTCGTCACGCCAGATGGTGATCGCCTGAAAGGTCAGGGGGCTTTCGCACAAGCCGGCAATCATCGTGTTGCGGCCAGCTTCGATACGTTTGGCAATCGCGATCTCGCCTTCGCGGGACAGCAATTCCACGGTGCCCATTTCGCGCAGATACATGCGCACCGGATCGTCGGTGCGATCCAGCGTCTCGGAGGTCGCCGCTGCAGTGACCAGTTCGCGGGAGGTTGATCCGCCGAATTCTTCGACATCACTGTCACCGTCCTCATCATCGTCCGTCTCTTCATCTTCGACGACGTTGATGCCCATCTCCGACAGCATGGCCATGATATCCTCGATCTGTTCCGAGGAGACCTGCTCAGGCGGCATGAATTTGTTCAGTTCGTCATAGGTGATGTAGCCACGGGACTTGGCTTGGGCGATCATTTTTTTGACCGCCGCCTGGCTCATATCGAGCAGAGGACCAGCGTTTTCTTCTTCGGGTTTCTGCTCGGTATCGGTATCAGCCATTCATTGCTCCAAAATTCGGTTTGCGGCGAATCACGTTGTTATACCTGATTCGATTTCCATTGGCGAATCACTGATTCGCCAACTCTAGCGTTTCTTTTTGACCCAGATCTGCTTGTCGATCAGGTCCTGCAAATCTTTGGACAAAGACGCGTCATCAGCATTGTCGCGATCATCGCTCTCGACCGCCTCCTTGGCGATCCGGCTTTGCGTTTCACGCGCCTGATTTAAACGCCAAGTCAGACCTTCATCTGCGACGCCTGTGATTTCCAGTTCGGCGTCTTTGACCTCTTCCAGAATACCCAGAACGGCGGATTGTTTGGCCAGTTCTTCGGCAATCGCCTGACGAGCGAATTCTGTTGTTGCTCCGGATTGCAGATGCCGGTTCGCCCGGACTTGTCCAATTGCCGCGAGTTTCGGGAGGGGGTCAAAGCCAAGGGCGTCCATCATACGCGCCGTTAAAACGTCCCGTTGTTCCGCGTCCGGCTTATCTAGGACGTCATGCAGCTTTGACAAGAGCGCGTCACGAATTTGTCTGAGGTCCACCGAAAGGAATGTTGTGCGCTCCAGCGTTGTTTCGAATTCTTCGGCCAGATGCGGGTGATTGAGGCACCCGGTCAGGATGGCGGATTCGCGAATGCGAGCCTCCGTTTCCAGCCCGCCGGATTGCTGCGCCAGCAACGAGGCTTTGGCCGACGGAGTCGGTCCGCCGGGGGCTTTGCGGGGCGACCAGGGACGACCGCTTTGCGGGCGACCAGCCGGAGCGAACAGAGTCTGGCGCTTTTCCTGAATGGCGGCGCCGTAATGTCTGCGAAGGCTCGGATCTTTGATCTGGCCGATGGCTTTGCGCAAAGACGCATCAAGGGCGGAGCGACGTTCGGGGCTATCGAAGACCTTGCCTTCTGTCTCGCGTTGCCACAGCAGGTCCACCATCGGACGCGCTGCATCCAGCAGTTTCTGCATGGCCGCCACGCCCTGCGATTTGATCAGGTCGTCTGGGTCCAGCCCCTCGGGCAGAATGCAGAACCGAAGCGATTTTCCTGATTCCAGCATCGGCAGGGCCAGATCAATCAACCGCATCGCGGCCCGCAGACCCGCCGTGTCACCGTCCAGCGCAATCACCGGCTCATCGTACAGCCGCCAGATCAGGCGCAGTTGATCCTCCGTAATCGCGGTGCCCAGCGGGGCGACGGCGTGCTCGATCCCGGCTTGGGCAAGGGCGATGACGTCCATATACCCCTCGGCCACGACAAGCGCACCGGCTTTTCCGGCTGCTTCCCGCGCAGGGCCGATATTGTAGAGCGACCGACCTTTGTCGAACAAAGCCGTTTCGTTGGAGTTCAGATATTTCGCCCGCGCATTCGGGTCCATCGCCCGACCACCAAAGGCGATGCAACGGTTCCGTGCGTCGCGGATCGGGAACATAATCCGGCCACGGAACCGGTCATACGGATTGCCGCCATCGTCCGGCTTGATCGCCATACCCGTCGCGACGATCTGATCCTGTGAAATGCCCTTGTCCTTCAGGTGCGTCAGCAGCGCGGTGCGATCATCCGGGGCAAAACCGATTTCGAACCTGTCGAGCGTTTTGGCAGGCAGGCCACGTTGGTCAAGGTAACTCCGCGCGTCGCTGCCCCGCGCGGACTGGAGTTGCAGGCGATAGAATTTCACCGCCTCCTCCATCACGTCAGCCAGTTCCTTGCGTTCATCCGCCTTCTGCTGATCGCGAGGGTTCTGTTTCGGCACCTCCATCCCGGTCTCGCGGGCGAGGATTTCAACGGCTTCCATAAAGCCCACATTGTCGGTTTCCCGCACGAAACTCAGCGCGTCTCCTTTGGCGTGGCAACCGAAGCAGTAGTAAAAACCCTTGCGATCATCGACGTGGAAGCTAGCGGTTTTTTCCTGATGGAAAGGGCAGGGTGCCCAGTAGTCGCCTTTGCCGGGATTGGATTTCCGGTTGTCCCATGTCACCTTACGCCCCACCACCTGATGCAGGCTGGTGCGGTCGCGAAGTTCGTCAAGGAAACCGGGTGGCAGACTCATGGGCGCAAGTCTACGACCTGTCGGGGGGTCCCGTCGAGATTTAGAATATGGATACGCTCCTGCCCCTCCGCGTCGAGGGTCACAATCGCGATCCAGTCGCGACCCTGCGTGATTGCCTGCGCAGTTTCGCCTGCTGGCAGCTCGATGGTTTCGGGGATTGCGAGATCAGGGACAGCGGGCTGTATAATCTTGAAAATGATCAGAAAAAAGATGAGCGCAATGCCGATGATCATGGTCGCCATCAGGATCGTCGTCATCACCCGCAGCTTGCGCAGTCCCTTGGGTTCGGGCATATCCGGCTGATGCTCTGGAGTATCGTCGCTCATGTCTGACCCTTTCCGTTTGCGCCTTGAGGTCGGGGACTCGCCCGCCAACCGCCTAGATAAAGCCTTGGCGGCACTTGTGCCAGAGGAAGTGACCCTGTCGCGGTCGCGTCTGCAAACGCTGATCGAGGCAGGGGCGGTTACGCTGGATGGGAAGGTTGTCACCAATCCCAAGGCTAAAGTGAAGCCGGGGCAGGTGTTCGAAGTGGACCTGCCCGAGGCTGAGGAGATCGAAGCGCGCCCCGAAAACATCCCATTGGATGTTCTTTACGAGGACGCGGACCTGATTGTCGTCAACAAACCTGCCGGAATGGTTGTGCATCCTGCGCCGGGCTCGGAGACGGGCACCCTGGTCAATGCGCTGCTTTATCATTGCGCCGACAGCCTGTCAGGGATCGGCGGGGCCAAACGGCCCGGGATCGTACATCGGATCGACAAGGATACGTCCGGCTTGCTGGTGGTCGCCAAGACAGACGCGGCGCATCATGGGCTCGCGGAACAATTCGCAAAACATTCTTTGGACCGCAAATACTTAGCTTTGTGCTGGGGCGCACCCTCGGCCGCTGATCCGCGACTTCGGGGCGTGCCGGGGGTGGCGTTTGAACCGGGCGGCGTGATCCGGATTTCCGGCAACCTTGCACGGCATAAAACTGACCGGAAACGGCAGGCAGTGGTGACCAATGCGGGGCGCCATGCCATCACCCGCGCAAGGGTGATAGAGGTGTTCGGTCCGGCGGAAAGACCTGTGGTGTCGCTTATTGAATGCCAGCTGGAAACCGGACGGACTCATCAGATCCGGGTGCATATGACCCATGCCGGGCACAGCCTGATCGGGGATCAGACCTATGGGTCGAAACGTGCCATCCCGAAAAGGGCGCTCGACCCGGCGGTGGCAGAGGCGGTGCGGGCGTTCCCGCGTCAGGCACTGCACGCCGCAACGCTGGGATTTATACATCCGGTAAGTGGCGAGCCCTTGGAATTCACCGCTGATCCCCCGGCGGATATGGCGGCGCTGCTGGCATTGTTACGGGCACAATAAAGCGCGGGACAGGGGCGGCGGGCTACGCTAGAAGGACCGCATGAAATATCATCACCTTGGTATCCCGACGACGCAACCCATTGAGGGAGAACGGTATATTCCGCATCTCAAGATGTGGGTGAGGGACTATTCGACCTCCGAATTCGGAATCGAATGGATACGGTTCGCACCGGATGCGGACTTCCCGGAATTGGTCAAAACGGTCCCGCATCTGGCTTTCGAAGTCGAAAATCTTAACGAGGCGTTAAAGGGAAAGAAGGTGATTGTTGCGCCGAATTCACCCTCTCCGGGTCTGGTCGTTGCAATGATCGAGGATAATAATGCGCCGGTGGAGCTGATGCAGATCGACCATGAAACCTTCAAAGAATAGGCCGAAATCGGTAAAAACGACCCGTTTTGATGAAATCTTTGCGATCAAATGAACCGAATCTGGAAAATCATCCGTATTACGATCAGACTAACCAGAACCTATTGAAATATAATTAAGTGAATACCATTTACATATTCGGAGAGAGAGACAGGAAGGAACGTCCATGAGTTATACGAGCCTCCCGGCGCCGTCGCCGGAACAGGGTTTGTCCCGCTACATGCAGGAAATCCGAAAATTTCCGATGCTGGAGCAGGAAGAAGAATACATGCTGGCGAAAGCGTGGGTGGATCATCAGGACAGTGAATCCGCACATAAACTCGTGACCTCGCATCTGCGATTGGCCGCCAAAATCGCCATGGGCTACCGGGGTTACGGGCTGCCGACAGCCGAAGTTGTATCGGAGGCCAATGTGGGCCTGATGCAGGCCGTGAAGCGGTTCGATCCGGAAAAAGGGTTCCGCCTGTCGACCTATGCGATGTGGTGGATTCGTGCGGCAATTCAGGAATATATCCTGCGCTCCTGGAGCCTTGTGAAAATGGGCACGACGAGTGCGCAGAAGAAGCTTTTCTTCAACCTGCGCAAGGCCAAAAACAAAATTGGCGCGTTGGAAGAAGGCGATCTTCGCCCTGAAAATGTTGCCCAGATCGCGACCGAACTGAACGTGACGGAAGATGAAGTTATCTCCATGAACCGTCGCATGACGGGGGGCGATGCGAGCCTGAACGCGCAGATCAACACCGATGGTGAGGGTGCGTCGGAATGGCAGGACTGGCTGGAAGATGAGGACGCCGATCAGGCGGCCGATTACGCCGAAAAGGACGAACTGGACCAACGTCGCGAATTGCTGATGGCGGCGATGGCGGACCTCAACGAGCGTGAACGTCATATCCTGACCGAACGCCGTTTGTCGGACGAGCCAAAGACGCTTGAACAACTGTCGGAAGTCTATGACGTCAGCCGCGAACGTATCCGCCAGATCGAAGTGCGGGCGTTTGAAAAGCTGCAAAAAACGATGCGCGAACTGGCCGCAGAAAAAGGCATGGTGCCGGCGGTGAATTAACCAAATTCACCCCGTGAAAAACCGTCATGCAAACATATGCCAACTGTATGCCAAACGTATGACTTTTGTATGCCAAACGTAATGCAACCATGTGCCAAACGTCGTGCTTTCGTATGCACCGCCTGACATCGACCGGATATTAACCATTTTAGGCTAATTTCCCCCTCTTGCACCAACACCAGGGGGAAATGATGGCAGGACGTGCCAAAACCAAAGAAGAGGAAATGGCGCACGCAGAATTCCTGACGCTGATCCGCAAAGATATCCGCGACGCGGATCGCTTGCTGGAACAGATCGAGATTGTGCCGATCGAATGGTGGAGCATGGAACAACGCTACCCGCCCAATCGCGAGAAGGAGCGGGTGACGATCCGGATCGACAAGGACGTGTTGGACTATTTCCGGCTGCACGGGCGCGGGTATCAGGGAAAGATCAACGAGGTCCTGCGAACCTATGTCCTCGCCCGGATCGCCAAAGTGGTGACCGCGCCGGGGGAAACGGATGTGGATGGGGATTTGTTGTGAGGGGGTGCGGGAGTGAGGTCCTGCGCACCTATATGTTCGCCGCCCTGTCAAAATACGCCGAAGCCCAAGACGACCGGACGTGGGAGGGTGATGCGTTATGAGGGGGGGGGTGGTTGGTGAGGGTCGTTTTCTGATGGCAACGTAGCGCGTCCCTTGTGGAGATGGCGGAAATACTTCGTAAATCCGCCGAGGTCGGGCGCGGGTTTCTGGCGACGCCTTGGGGGTCGCAGCTATGTCACCAATCGCGAAAATCGAGTATGCTTTCTTCGCGTAAAACACTAATGTTCTCGTGGTGTCGTGTAGCAAATTTACTTTTCCAAAAAATCATTCGTTCTTCGTCATTGTAAAAGTTGAACTCGAAGAATTCGACAATGCGTATTGACGAACCTTCCCGAAGTTTCGCCGAAACTAAATCGTTTAAATGCTTGTCACTCCCTGCATACCCGATCAGTATTACCTCCTCCGAAGAGGTTAGTTCTTCCCCGAATTCGTTCCAGTAAGTCGATAGTATTTCTGAACCGTTTATAATACTTCGCTTGGCGTCAACATTTGTTAAAACTAGATGTGTTGATTCAGTTCCGCGGAAATCAGCAATCTGGTTGCGACCAATTTTTGTTGGGCCAGCTTGACCAGTTACAAACAACGGAGATCCATGAAGATGCAAGAACCAACCTTCTCTTTCGGGCGCCCGCAATCGCTTAGCACGCTCGAAATCAAACGCGCCTCCAAAGAACCCATCTCGCAAGGTATACCTTGTGAATATCTCTGTTCCGGTAAAAGTCTCATAGAGCAAATCGTCGTAATTTAAGGTGGCAATAGTTGAGCCTGTTGATGAAACGAAATCGCGAAGAGAATTCGAAAAGTCTTCGGGTAGGATGTAGCCGGAATCGTAAAAACATGATGCCGCATGGTGAATATATTGCCTAATAGCGACGGGGAATCCGTTTCCAATATCAGTCAACCAACGAGTATGTCCTTCAGGAACTCTTTTTTCGAATTGCCTGATAGTATCACATGCACTTAGCACCAACTGAAGATCACTCAATTCATCTTCAGATGTAGGCGGTCCATCATTGTCGACAACTTCTCTGCCGGGGAGGCAACTAAGGATTAGAGTTTTTTGTTCCTCTGTCAGTAGGTTTTCGTCGTTCCATGATTTGTATAAAACGCGCTGAAGATTGAAATATTGATCATTGATTGCCCTACCAAGACCATTTCCAAACACCAATAGTTTTGTCATCGAAATACCTTTTAGTATCCCCCTAAGTTGATTCAAAAGAGTTCGATAAGCAAGTTTCCTGTTGATACGTTATCCATTTCCTACGATCTTGTCCTCCCCGCGACGGAATCCCCACCCCCACCCGTATAACCTATTCCACGCTCAGGCTGGCGGCGGGGGGATAAACCTTGGGTATAAATCTCTCGATGGTGGGGGAATATGACCGGGGGTGACTTGCGCGGTCCGCTGTCTGGGGTCATCTATGCGTAACGAAACTCACTTACAGGACCAAAATCATGGCGAAACCTAACGGATATTCCAAGACGCAGATTGCTCTCCATTGGATCATCGCTTTGCTGATCCTGACCATGTTCTTCTCGGGCGAAGTTATTCATGAGTTCGGGCATGTTTTACGCAACAATCCGGATGCCACGCCCTCGCTTGGGGTTCCGGCGCATATTTTTTCCGGCGTGGCGATCCTGTTGTTGATGCTGTGGCGGATCGCGCTGCGTGTGCGGCGCGGGGCGCCGGCTGAACCCGAAGGGATTCCGGCCATGCAGGCGCTGGCGGCGAAGCTGGTGCATCTGACGCTTTATATCGTGCTGATCCTGATGCCGCTCTCGGGACTGGCAGCGTGGTTTGGTGGTGTCGGCGCGGCGGGCGAGGCGCATCAGGTGATGAAGGCGGTGCTGATCGTGCTGCTGATCCTGCATATCGGCGCGGCATTTTATCATCAGTTTGGGCTGAAAAACGGGTTGATCAGGCGGATGATGAAGGCGGAGTGATGGGGGCGGCGCTGGCATATCTGGCACCCTCCTACGCCATCAGGATGTCCAAAACTTCTGATTAGTGTCGCATTTGCCTTAGAATTTGTCTTTTCTCTTCGCCAGACTTGGGACTCAGTAAATCTGCTTAATCAGCATTTTTTACGCAATGACTTAACCATGTTGCCGGAGCTGCGAGAGACTGTGGCTTTGGTCCCCACAAGCCTCTAGTCGAGATCCTCGAAGGAAACCCAGATGTCAAAAATAACGATCAAAGTAATGGCGTTCGCCATTGCGGCCGGTTTTGGTTTTGCTGGTGTTGGTGCAAAAGCCCAATCGCTGTGCGAAACCTATATCGTGTCGTCGGGCGATACGCTGAGTACTATTGCGAAACGGGCAAATGTCCGTGGTGGCTATCAGGCAATTTTCAGCGCCAACTCGGATGTGCTGTCCAACCCGAACCTCATTGAGGTTGGGATTGTGCTGCGCATCCCCTGTGCCGATGGCTCGCTGCCTGTCACCAATGCGCCTGCGGTCACCGCTGCCGCCACGGAAACGGCAGTCGCCACACCGAGTGCCCCGTCCCCGACACAGATCCGGTTTCTGACCGGCGGCAATTACGCGCCTTTCACAGGTGAGGATCTGCCGGATCAAGGCATGTTCAGCGCCCTGGTGAAACGTGCGATCGAGCTGGCTTCGCCGGACACCGAAGCGCGGATCACCTTCGTCAATGACTGGGGCTCGCATCTGACCGATTTGCTGCCATCTGGTGCGTTCGATATGGGGTTCCCATGGTTCCTGCCTGATTGCACGAGACTGGATCGCCTGTCGCCAAGCAACGCGATGCGCTGTACCCAATATGACGCCACAGACCCGTTCTTCGAGGCCGTGGTTGGTTTCTACACCAAAGCCGGCAGCCCTTATGCGGGTGCCACTCAGCATAGCGATCTTTTTGGTGCGCGGCTGTGCCGTCCCGACGGCTGGTTCACCTTTGACCTGGAAGCCGAGGCGCTGGTGGAACCGAATATCTCCATGTCTGTACCCGCCAGCCAGATGGCCTGCTGGGAAGAAATGATGAACGGTGACGTGGATGTTGTCACTTTCGAGGTGCTGCCGGCGGAAGCTGATCTGGAAGCACTTGGGGTTGGCGATGAGATCGTCGATATTCCGGCGCTTTCTACCCTTGCAACGCTGCATGTGTTTGTACCCAAGAGCAATCCGCAGGGTCAGCATTACATTGATATCCTCAATGCCGGGCTGAAAGACATGCGTCTGAGCGGGGAATGGTTCGAGATTGTCTCGCGGCATCTGGCCGGAAGCTGATATTTATCTGAAGTCGGGCGGCGAGTTGTGCCGCCCGACATTTTTTTACCCCCCCGGCTCCTCTTTAAGATTTACGCTTAACGCGCCGCGTTGGGTCCGCCCGCGTTGGGTCCTCGGGCCAAGGATGTTTCGGGTAGCGGCCGCGCATGTCTTTGCGGACATCGGCGTAAGACGAGACCCAGAAGCCGGGCAGGTCGGCGGTCATTTGCACGGGGCGCTGGGCGGGGGAGAGGAGTTCGATCAGCAGTGGTTGGCGGTCGGGGCCGACTGTCGGGTGGATGGTGAGGCCGAACATTTCCTGCAGGCGGACGCGGACGGAGGGCTGGTCGCCGGAATAATCGATGGGCAGCTTGGTGCCGGTCGGGGCGGTGATGGCCTCGGGGGCCTCGCGGTTTAACGTTTCGGTTTGCGCCCATGTCAGGCGGGAATTTAGCGCGGCGAGGATGTCGACGCGGGATAGGTCCGCAGCCTTGCGGCAGCCGGACAGGTAGGGGGCGAGCCAGTCCTTAAGGCTGTCGGTTAACCCGCTGGCCGAGCAGTCCGGCATATCCGCGCCGCGCGCACGCAACCATTCCACACGGGCCTGTAGCAGACGCGCGGCTTTGGTCCAGTTGAGGGCGTCGAGGCCGAGCGAGCGGATGCCCTCGATCATAGCCGTGCTGACGGCCTCGTTTGGGGCGTCTTTCCAGTGGCGATCCTCCAGCACCAGCGCGCCGAGCATCACCCGTTCGCGGGCCACGACGGCGCGGGTGCGCGGGTCCCAATCGCAGACTTTTGTGTCTTGGGTTCGGTGGATGTCGCGCATCTCAGCCTCGGTTGTGGCCAGTCCCAGTCGCAATTTTGCCTCCTTGGTGTCGCCGTCCAGATCGGCGGCGACGATCATACGGGATGACGCCAGCGGGTCGTCCGCCGCGATCACCGCCCCTTTGCCGCCGGAGAGCAGATAGCGGGGATCGTCGCCTTTGCGGCGCAGGCCGATGCGGTCGGGATAGGCGAGGGAGAGGAGCTGGGCGGGGCTGTAGGTTTCCGAAATGTCGGGGGCGAGGGCTGTCAGGCGTTTCACCTCCTCGCGGATTTGGGCGAGGGCGGCTTGGTCGGCGTCTTTGGGCGGATGCTTCAGGGCATCCAGCCGCAGACCCAGATCGGCGCTGCGGCCGCGCAAGGGATCGCGATTTTCCAATAGCGCGGCCAGCGGCGCGGCCGCCTTGCCGCCTGTGGCGAGCATATGACCCAAGCGTGGATGGATGGGCAGGGCCGCCAACGTGCGGCCGTGGTCGGTGATGCGATTGTCGGCGTCGAGCGCGTCCAGATCACGTAGCAGGGTCTGCGCCTCGGCAAATGCCTTGGCGGGGGGTTGGGTCAGGAACCGCATGCCCTCGGCACTGTCAGCGCCCCATTGCGCCAGTTCCAGCACCAGCGCGGTGAGGTCGGTGGATTCGATTTCGGCGGGTGGGAAGGCGGCGAGCGCCCCTTCCTCGCCTTTGGTCCACAGCCGATAACCGCTGCCCGCCTGAACACGACCAGCGCGGCCGGTGCGCTGGGTTGCTTCGGCCCGTGTGACCCGTTCCGTCACCAGCCGCGACATGCCGGAGCCGGGGTCAAAACGGGCGCGGCGGGACTGTCCGCCATCGACGACACAGGTGATGTCGGGGAGGGTGAGCGAGGTTTCCGCGATGGAGGTTGCGAGGATGATCCGGCGGTTGCCAGTTGCCGTCAGGGCGCGGCGTTGGTCCTTGAACGGGAGGGCGCCGTAGAGGGGCAGGATTTCTGCGTCGAGCGTTAGTCGCGCCATTGTGCGGTGGATCTCACCCTGCCCGGGCAAGAAGGCGAGGAGGCTGCCCTTAGTTTCGCTGAACGCCCGTGTGATCAGGTCGGCCATGGCGGCGTCGAAATAGGTCCGCTGGTTCTGGCGCCGCCATGGTGTGTCGAGATGGTGGATGTCGACCGGAAAGGATTGCCCTTCGGACGTGATCACCGGCGCGTTCCCCATCAGCGCGGCGACGGGGGCGGCGTCGAGCGTGGCGGACATGACGAGGAGTTTGAGGTCGGGGCGCAGGGCCTCGCGAATTTCCAGTGCAAGGGCGAGGCCGAGGTCGGCGTTCAAGCTGCGCTCGTGAAATTCGTCGAAAATGATGCAGCCGATGCCGGGCAGATCAGGGTCCGACTGGATCATACGGGTGAGGATACCCTCGGTGACGACCTCGATTTTGGCGCCGGGCTTGCTGTCGCCGCGCATCCGGTAGCCGATGGTTTTGCCGGGTGTCTCGCCGATTTGGCTCGCCAGACGGTCGGCGGCGGCGCGGGCGGCAACGCGGCGGGGTTCCAGCATGAGGATTTTCTGGTCGGTGAGAGTGTGGTCGAGCAGGTAGAGCGGCACGCGCGTGGTTTTCCCTGCACCGGGCGGAGCCTGTAGCACGGCGTGTCCTGTGTCGCGGAGGGCGGCGAGGAGGGTTGGGAGGGTGGAGTCGACGGGGAGGGTCACTGTTTCGGAGGCCGTGCCAAGTGTTGCGAAATTTTACGAAAGTAGCGAAGCGATTTCTGCACGTTTTCAACGGTTTTTTTGATATTGGGAAGCCTTCTAAATAGAGGGAGTCTGCCGAAGAAATTACAGAATAGAGCGATATTGATAAATTCCAGAACCACCAGAGGAACGGTGGCTAGTATGGTAACCGGGACGTTTGCAACAAGCGCCAAAATCTCGTTTTCGCCATTAACGAAAGGTTGCATTTGCAACATCAGCATATAGCCAAATATGACGTGGACTCCGATGGCACTGACGAGAAAAATCCACGGTTTATGGTCTAATAATTTGAAATATCCGTGCAATAATACAAGCGCAAAATGCCAGCCTTGTTTGGGCCATGTCGGGATGTTGAGAAGGTGTTTCGCACTGTAGGTCAAGTTGACGTCCTCGATCCGACAATCCTCTGTGTTAGACGAACGGAAATGAAACCCGCGACTATGAATATCGCCAAGGTTAAAAGCTGTTGATTGGGATCGAATGTACCGTCGTTGACGACAAAATAATCGCGCAAGGCTAAGCCGATGAACGGCAATGTATGGATTAAATAAACGACCGTCATGAAACGACGATCATTTCGTCGTAGCGCGAAACGATCAAAGATTTGGATAATTAGTGTGCTGAGGGCGTAGAGGTTGATAACGAATAGGTAGATTGTTCCAGCGAACACCATCAAAATTGAAAGCTGCCAAGAAATTATATCGCCTTGGGCGTGTATATCATTATTTAGAATATAGCGAATGGGTATGATGGTGAGCGTCATCACAATCGCGATCTCTAACAATCTATTGCGGAACCAGTGCCAGAGGTTCAGGGCTAAGCGGGGCGGCTTCATAGTTGCGATTGCACCTTGAGGATTTGGCGGGCGTAGTCGCCGAGCGCGGGGTCTGCGCTTTCCGCCATGTCATTAAGAACCGGTAGGAGGCGGGTGCGGTTTTCCTGCGCCCAGATGCAATCGAGGAGGCGGGTGGAGACCTGTGTGTCCTCGACCCAGTAGGAAAGCAGGTAGTCGGTGATCCTGTCCTCGATCCCCGGCACAGCGAAGGATTGTTTGAGGATGTAGGCAACGTTGCGTTTGTCGGTTTTGCTGTCGGCCAAAAGGTCGGCGATGCTGTGTAGGAAGCTGTCTCTTTCCTCTGGACTTGGCCGAATGTCTACGATGTCACGAATGCCCGCGCGTGTCGCCAGACTGTCGGTGAGGGTCATTTCGATTTCGACCTCGCGCCGCCAGCGCTCGTCACCGGTCATGCACTGGCCCTCGACCCAGAAGCGCAGCGTTTTGGCGGCGTCCTGTGCATCCGGATCGCCCGGGGTGGCGGCGATGGTGAGGAGTTGGACGAGAGGGGCCGTGTTACTCAACGAGCTTCACCCCATCACCCTCCAGCATCTCCGCAATATTCTCCGGGATTTTCAGCCCTGCCGCAACCTCCGCGTCCAGCGAGGTTTCCAGTTCGGTGACGTGGGTTAGGGCCTCGATCACCGCGTCGATCTTCGCAAACGGGACCACGACCACGCCGTCGCGGTCGGCGATGATCATGTCGCCGGTTTCGACATGCTGTCCGGCAATGGTGATGGGCAGGCCGACCTCGCCAGGACCGGTGGAGAACGGGCTGGCGGGGGTGAGGCCGGTGCACCAGGAAGGTAGGCCTGCGGCGACAACACCGGCGTAATCACGCATCGGGCCGTCGGTTACAAACCCGGTGGCGCCGTTGTTTTTCATCATGCCGCACACGCGATCCCCTGCCGCCGCGTTGCCTTGGTGGCCGTGGACGGTTGACACCACCACGTCACCCTCTTGGACAAATTTCAGCGCGGCGAGCAGCGCCAGAATGTCACCCGGACCGTTATCGACTGTCAGCGCCGGGCCAGCGGCGGTGCAATCATAATCGCGGCCATCTCCGATCGGACAGATACTGGACGCGAGCGCCCCTTTGCCCAGCATCGCATCCACGACAAACCCCGTCGGCACATTCTGGAACGCGGCGATCTGGGCCGCCGTCGGGCGGCGGGTGGGTTTGCGGATGGTTAAGGTGGCTGGCTCTTCGATCATATCTCTCTCCCGTTTTCGGGAGAGAGTGGATCAGTTTCTGCGTCTGCGCAAGGTTCAGCGGCGGCGTGCTGTCAGCTCTCCGGCGTTGGTGTTCGCGCTGAAACGGCTGATATACATCATCCCGTCATCCCCCGGGCTGAAGGTGACGGAGGAGAGCGCCACACCCGTGTTGCTCCCAGAATAGGTGACGGAACATTCGATCCGCCCGTCGTTGAAACGGCGCGCGTTGGTATATGCGACATTCATGACCTCGCGCCCGTCAAACATTTTGAACGTGCCGCCGCAGACATTTTCCGCGGGAACCGGGCGGACGAGGAAGTAGATCAGCGTCATCGGGTCAATCGCATCGCTGACGGCGGGGACACTCACGTCACGGGGCGGGGTGTGTGACACGCCTGAAATCCGGTTACCGGAGAAGCTGATATTGACGTCGCTGCGGTCATCCTTCTCGATGGAAATCGACGTGTAGTTCTGAGGAACGAAATGCCATGGGTGATCGGTTGTACCCCGGACCGTCGTTTCATAGCGAACATCAAAAATAGCCCCGGCAACACCGGTTGATTCCAGCACGCCGCTGGCGGTGTAGCTGGCCCCGTTAATATCAGCATTTACCCGCATCTCGCCCACTTTGGCGATGCCGAGACTGATATCGAACAGGTAATTGAAGCTCTGGGTTTGTGCGGTGACCAGCCCCGGAAGGGCCAGAAACATCGCGAAAATGCCTGAACGTATAACGCTGTTAATCATGATTTCTGCCTTTTTTTGCCTACAATATTGCCGCGACCATAGGGAAATCGCGACATTTGGCAAAGTGAACATGCCGTGAAGGGCGGATTTGTGCCAGTGCTGAAACAGATGAAACAAAAAGGGAGGTTTGTCAGGGGACTTGAAGCGAAAGAAATCCCGCCCGAATCCCTTGACGTTCAAGTTTTATACGCCTATTAGGGCGGCTCGAATTTCCGGCGTCGCGTAGGCGGCGCCTTATCTGTTGAGAGGACATGACCATGTCTCGTCGTTGTGAACTGACCGGTAAGGGCGTTATGGTTGGCAATAATGTCAGCCACGCGAACAACAAAACCAAGCGGCGGTTTCTGCCGAACCTGAATGATGTGACCCTGCAGTCTGATGCGCTGGGCCAATCGTTCAAATTCCGCGTTTCCGCTGCGGCGCTGCGGACGGTAGATCATCGCGGTGGTCTGGATGCGTTTCTGGCAAAAGCCAAGGATGCAGACCTGTCGCCCGCTGCGCTGAAAGTGAAAAAAGATATCGCTAAGGCACAGGCTATCGCCTAAGCTTTCCGACATCGAAATCCTGGCACCCCTGCCTGAACAGGCGGGGGTGTTTTTTTGTTTCGATCGGAGGATTTGCGCTGGATTTGGTCGGAAATTCCGGGAAATCGAGTCTTGATAATTTGCACTGAACGAACATGAAATACTAAGTATTTCTTTAAAAATAATGTTTCTTGCCAATCCGTACTTATAAAATTTCAACATTCGTGAACAAATGGGTTATTCTGCCACCAATTCCGAACGTGAGCCCATACTCTGCTCTTCCATTTGCCGGGAATCCCGATACTCTGCCGCATTATGACGGCGCTGGACAAATATATCCGACTGGAAGCAGTCGGGCAGTGGCGGGAGAGCCCCGAAGCTGACCCACGAGAGGTTGTCGTATCCTTTGGTGATGCGACGCTTGTCCTATCGGATATGCAGGAAAATCCCTTAACACATTGGGCCTTGGCGGGCATAGTTCGAGTCAAACATGAACAGGAAATGGCAATCTATACGCCTGACACGCAAGGGTTCGAAACGCTGGAGATCCGGGATTCGGATATGATCGAAGCCATCGCTCAGGTTAGTCGTATAGCGCTAAACCAAACTCGCCCCGTAAGACGGGGTTTTGGCCTATGGATCGCCCTTGGACTGTTGTTGATTGGCGTTCTGGCGGTGGCGCCAATATTTGTCCGCTATCAGGCGCAGGCAATGACCGGACCGGATTCGGCCAGATATCTCGGCTATCAGTTGATCGACATGACCGGTGTACAAACCTGTAGTTCCCCGGAAGGAAATACCGCCCGAGACAGTTTGATGGCGAACCTATATCCTGATGGGAGATATCAGCTTCTGGTGACAGCAGATCAAAGCGAAAGCCATCTTTATCCTGGCGGGCTCGTGGTGATGTCCAATTCTACACTGCAAGATCTGACTACACAGAAGGATTTCGCTAACTATATAGAAAATATAGATATTAATCCAAATCTAGTGTTAACCGACAGTTTTCAGGCAGCCCCTCTTTCAAAGGTGTTTCGATATGTGAGTTCAGGGGAAATGGACCCGGAGATGTTATCGCAGATATTAGATAGTATAGAGGTAAATAATATTCTCTCGCCCGGTGATCAGGAATATGTCGAGGACGATAATCCGGTCCTACGCGATATGGATTGGCGTGCTCTCAGACAGATATGTCTGGATTAACCGCACATTAACCGTGTTTATGCGATTTCTTATGAATGTCAGGTTTTCGCTCCAAGAAGATTCCCACAGATGCCCTACCACGTAGTGACGCAGATCGTCTGGATTGGATTAGGCTAATCCGATCCCGCCGTGTCGGACCGGTAACTTTCATACGTCTTATCCGCGAACATGGCTCCGCCGCCGCCGCGTTGGAGGCGCTTCCAGATGTTGCGGCTGCATCCGGAGAAGAGAATTATGAACCTTTTGGCCACGAAAATGCCTTGGCGGAATTTACGGCCGCAAAAGCTACCGGTGCGAGGTTATTATGCCTCGGCGAAGCTGATTATCCCGAAATGTTATCCGCGATTGATGATCCCCCGCCGGTCCTTTGGATGTTGGGGGATCAAGCCATTTTCAACCGCCCGGCTGTAGCCCTTGTCGGGGCCCGGTCTGCGTCGTCTGCGGGGTTACGCATGGCGCGCAGATTGGCGTCTGACCTGTCTGACGCGGGATATGCGGTTGTGTCCGGACTGGCGAGGGGGATCGACGGCGCCGCGCATGCGTCTGCGTTGAAGGGCGGGACCATTGCCGTGCAGGCAGGCGGTGTCGATAATATCTACCCGCAGGAAAATACCGACATCGCAAATGCCATATTGGAACATGGTACCCGGTTGTCAGAAATGCCGATGGGGCTTCAACCGCAGGCACGACATTTTCCCCGCCGAAATCGGATAATCTCCGGTCTGTCAGCCGCTGTCGTTGTGATCGAAGGTGCCGCGCGATCCGGGTCCCTGATCACCGCACGCGATGCGCTGGATCAGGGACGCGAGGTCATGGCAGTGCCCGGCAGCCCGTTGGACGGGCGCTCTGCCGGTTGCAATATGTTGATACGTGATGGGGCAACGCTGATCCGGTCAGCCGAAGATATAATTGAGGTTATTCAGAAGGTTGAGCCGGAACCAGATGCCGACCCATTGCCGGCAGATACTCTGGCAGAGGACCTGTCAGAGCGTATCATGGAGATGATGTCCGTCACCCCGGTTCCGGAGGATCAGCTGATCCGGATGCTGGGATGCCCGACGCGACATATCACATCTGCATTGTCCCTACTGGAGCTGGAACAGCGCATCGTGCGGGAACCGGGCGGGCTGGCGTTAGCCTAGCGTATTCCACCAATGGCGCAGCAGGGTTTGTTCCTGCGCGCGGGCGTGGCTGGACCAGGTTCTCGCACCTGGTGGCTGCTCGCGAAGCGCCATCGGAACAGCGTTTCGACGGTCCAGATCGGCAGCAAATATCGCGAATGCGTAGCGGCGCGCATTCTTTTCAAGATATCCCCCGAGGGCGCGGGTGAAATTCAGCGTGCCGGTCTTGGCGATGACCGCCCGGCCCAGATCCATCGCCGTGCCTGAATTGTCCGTCACGACAAAAGGTTTCAACACATGCAACAGATGCGTTTGTGACCGAGGGTTGGCCAGCATTGTGGCCATCGCCAGCGGAGACATACGGGCGTCATCCGTGAGACCAGAATGATTGCGGAAATCAACATTCGATCCGCCAAGATTTGCCAATGCCCAGCGTTCCATATGGTCAGCTGAATTGCGCAAGGATCGCGTGTTTCCACCAAGCGTCTGCGTCGTTCGTAATCCGATGCATTCGGCGGTCAGATTGTTGGAATATTTCAACAGCCAGCGCAGAATTTCGTCGAGATGCTCGCTGGTGAATTCGGCCATCAGCGTCGCGCCGTTGGGGACATTACGGTGTTGGTGGGCAGGCAGGCGCAAACCAACGGAATTGGCAAGCGTTGTGAAAACCTCTCCGACATAATCGGCGGGTTGACGAACCGGCAGCCAGCGACCGCCACCATCGCCGAGCGCCGTCTGAGCGACCGACCACTGATCATGCCCATCAACGATTCTGTGTTCAAAGACCGGGATATCGCGGTTGGCGATGCTCATCGACATCCAGTTTACGCGGGGAAAATGCTGTTCTCCGCGGGCATCCATCGTAACAGTGTAACCGTTCTCGACCTTCTTCCATTCGAAGTAAACCCGATTAAAGTTTAGGTTTAAACCATTAACCGCCGGATTGTACCCGAGGTAATCTGGTTGTTCTGCGTCAATCTCCGGTATCAACGGCAAGGCAGAGCTGTCCACGTAAAACCGACCGGTGATGCCGCGAATGCCATTCTGGACCAATGCCCGGGCGAGCCCCGCAAGTTCGTCGGTATCCAGCAAGGGATCGCCACCACCGACAAGATACAAATCGCCCTGAATTTGCCCGCCTGAAACCGCTCCTGTTGCATATAGCCGGGTCGGAAACCGATAATCCGCCCCGAGCGTATCGCGGGCGTAAACTGCGGTGATCGCTTTGGTCACCGAAGCCGGCGGAAGTCGCAAACCCGGCTGATAGGAATCCACAACCTGACCAGATTGAATGTCTATTACCGAATATCCGGTGATATGCGAAAGCGATGGATCAAGCAGCCGCGCAGAGGACAACGCGGCGCGGCGAATATTGTCCGCATTGCGCAGCAGGGGAATACGGGCGGTCGTTGGTGGCTCGGCATAGGCCGATATCGGCAGTGTGGCTGCCAGACCTGTTAAAAACTTACGTCGATCCATAATTAAACTATCGTTTCCATTGCCCACTGGCCCTGATTTCAGTCGAAGAAATATCCACAACCGGTCCGTCTAAAAGACACCAGGCAGGGGCGCGTTGCAAAGGTAAAATTTGTGCAGCCGGTGTGGGAATGCGGTAGCGGGCATATTTTTCCGCCATTTTGGCGTGGCCCGCCTGTACATGTTCGCCGGGGCGCGAGGTGATGCCAATGGGCACATTCTGAACGATCCAGTCCCATTCCTGCCAAAGATGAAAATGTGCGAGGTTGTCCGCGCCCATCAGCCACGTAAACCGCACCTGAGGATAGACCATCCGAAGCCGCCGGATCGTGTCGGCTGTGTAGCGTGTGCCCAGGTGGGTTTCGATATCTGTGACCTCGACGCGGGGATGCTGCATGATTGCGCGCGCAGCGCTCATGCGGCGTTCAAGAGGCGCGGGCCCTTCTGTTTTTAGCGGATTGCCGGGGCTGACCAGCCACCAGATCCTGTCCAGTCCGAACCGGCGCAACGCTTGTCGCGTGATATGGACATGACCCGCATGCGGTGGATCAAACGAGCCGCCGAGCAGCCCGATCTTGAGACCCGGTGAAACAATTGGAAACCCCTGCAAAATGCGCCCTCCTGCGCCTGTTTTCCGGTCTGTTGACGTGACTGTCAACATTGCACCTGTGGCCACCCTCCGCTATATCCGGCGAAACAAGTTTTCCAAGGGTCCACACAATGGCGTCTTATCAATATGTTTACCACATGGACCGCGTGTCCAAGACCTATCCCGGTGGCAAAAAATGCTTCGAGGATATCCGGCTGAACTTCCTGCCCGGCGTGAAAATCGGGGTCGTTGGGGTCAACGGCTCGGGTAAATCGACACTGATGCGGATCATGGCTGGCATCGATAAGGATTTCACCGGCGAGGTCTGGGCAGCCGAGGGCGCGAAAGTCGGCTATTTGCCACAGGAACCGCAATTGGATGAAAGCCTGTCGGTGCGCGAAAATGTGATGCTGGGTGTGGCCGGGAAAAAGGCCAAGCTGGATCGGTTTAACGAGGTCGCGATGGAAGTTGCGGACAATTATTCCGATGATCTGATGGAGGAAATGACCTCGCTTCAGGATGCGATTGACGCGGAAAACCTGTGGGATCTGGACAGCCAGATTGATGTTGCAATGGAGGCGTTGCGCTGTCCGCCTGATGATGCAGATGTGAAAACGCTCTCGGGCGGTGAATTGCGGCGCGTGGCACTGTGTAAGCTGCTGTTGGAAGCGCCCGATATGCTGCTGCTGGACGAGCCAACCAACCATCTGGACGCGGAAACGATTGCATGGCTGCAAAAACACCTGATGGAGTATAAGGGAACGATCCTGATCGTGACGCATGACCGCTATTTTCTGGATGATATCACCAGCTGGATTCTGGAGCTGGATCGCGGGCGCGGTATCCCGTGGGAGGGGAATTATTCGAGCTGGCTGGAACAGAAAGCCAAGCGGCTGGAGCAGGAAGCACGCGAGGATAAATCCCGCCAGAAAACGCTGGAGCGCGAGCTGGAATGGATGCGGCAATCGCCAAAGGCGCGGCAGGCGAAATCTAAGGCGCGTATTAATAGCTATAACGAAATGGCCAACCAGTCCGAGCGCGAAAAAGTCGGTCGCGCCCAAATTATTATCCCGAACGGCCCGCGGTTGGGCGGTAAGGTGATCGAGGTTGAAAACCTGCGCAAAGGGTTCGGGAATAACCTGCTGATTGATGATCTGTCCTTTGCGCTGCCACCCGGGGGAATCGTTGGCGTGATCGGTCCGAACGGGGCCGGTAAATCGACGCTGTTCAAGATGCTGACGGGGCAGGAACAACCTGACAGCGGGACGGTCGAATATGGTGACACGGTCAAGCTGTCCTATGTCGATCAGTCGCGCGATGCGCTGGATGGGGACAAAACCGTTTGGGATGAAATTGCCGATGGACAGGACATTATCAAGCTGGGTGATGCCGAGGTAAACTCGCGCGCCTATGTCGGTGCCTTCAATTTCAAAGGTGGCGATCAGCAAAAGAAAATCGGCCTTCTGTCAGGCGGGGAACGCAACCGCGTGCATCTGGCGAAACTGCTGCGCGAAGGCGGCAACGTGCTGCTGCTCGACGAGCCGACAAACGATCTGGACGTCGAAACCCTGCGCGCGCTGGAGGATGCGTTGACCGATTTCGCGGGCTGCGCAGTGATCATCTCGCACGATCGTTTCTTCCTTGACCGGCTTTGTACGCACATGCTGGCGTTTGAAGGCGACAGCCATGTGGAATGGTTCGAAGGGAATTTCGAGGATTACGAGGCTGATAAAATCCGCCGCCTGGGAGCGGATGCGGCGGAACCGAAGCGTGTAAAATATAAGAAATTCACACGATAAAGTCCGCGCCGCCCGTGACCCGACAGGTTTGGGCGGCGCAAAGCTGTTTCTAGTCTTCCAACACGAAGGTCACGCGCATGACGACGCGATATTCGTCGATCTTGCCGTCTTTGCAGATGATCTTCTGGCTTTCGATCCATGCCCCCTGAACGTTTTTCAGGGTTTTGGTCGCACGATCAATGCCGTTTTCGATTGCGTCCTCGAAACTTTTCTTGGAAGCAGAGGAAATTTCCGTAATGCGGGCTACTGACATGATGAACTCCTTTCGGTTGAAATGGAGAGTCAGTGTATCGCGTTAGCGGATTCGTTCAACATCACGGCTTTTTGCCGAGGCTATAGGTGCCTTCCGGCAGATTTAACGCCGCTTTCAGATCGCTGAGTTGTTGCATGGACAGGCTGACAAACTGCGTTTTGCCTGTGCGGTCATTCATCTGTTCGATCACGACCTCGTCGTCAAAGATCGTGATCGTAACGTCTTCGCCGAGGGGCGCGTTACCTTCGTCGACGAGGGTGACGACAGATGCGTCGAATTCGTGCTCAATTGTAAACATTCTGACAGCCTAACGCCGCGACTTGGGGAAGGGAAGTCAGATTGCTTCGACGACCTGTTCCATCATGCCGCGAACCTGACCGGCAACTTTGCCAAGCTCCGCGTTTTCAACGGCCTGCATGGAGGCAACCGGGTCAATCGCGCTGACTTCTATTCCTTCATCCGTTTCACGAAGGATCACGTTGCAGGGCAGCATCGCCCCGATCCGAGGTTCAGCGCCGATGGCGTGGTACGCGAGGTTCGGATTGCAGGCACCCAGAATTTTATAGGGGCGCATATCCTTGTCGATTTTCATTTTCATCGTGGCCTTGACGTCGATTTCTGTCAGCACGCCAAATCCCTGCGTCTGCAATGCCGCACGCGTTCGGCTGTCGACTTCGTCCATGGTTGCGCCGGTGATGGTGCGGTTGATTGTGTAGGACATGGTGGAACTCCTTTGGTTTCACATTCACATTTGTGAATTATATCGCAAAATTCAACCTTGATTTCAGTCAAGCACCCAACCTTTATCGCTCCAACGATAGATTTGGTTGGTCATCGCCCCGTTGAATTGAGCTTCAACATCGTTGGCAATGGCTGACAGGGCTTCGTAAACTTGGGGATCGGCCCCCTCGCCAAAAACCATATAATCGCGGTTGGGCACGATCATAATCAGTTTTTCATAATCATTGGCGGCATTTGCCCACAGTTCCGTCGCAAGCGCGAGGGAGCTTTCGTAATATCCGTCCAGCAGAATCCAGGAAATATTCAGCTCTTGATGGGTTTCGATTTGCATATTGTCGAACAGTCCGCGCAGATTTTCTGCGGCTGCCGCGCGGGCCTGATCCTCGGTAAAATCGGTTTCGGCGAGAACGTCAGCGGATAGAAACTCGACCTTATCAGGGTAGTCGATGGCATAATATACTGTCAGATCGCCGGGAAAATCGCTGGAAAAGAACTCGGTTTCTTCATCGCCAACCGACAGGTAGCCGGTGCGCCGCAGAACCGGGAGAACCTGTGTTAGGGAAAAGCCTGTTTTCTCCTGACCCAATTCGGCGATGGTGTCCATCAAGGAATTCATATGGCCGTCAACCACGTCCTGCCGTGCCAGATCAGACTCGGCGGCTTGCATATAGTTGGTCAGATTGTCGGGATAGAGGGTGAGGACATAGCCGTTTGGCAAAACAACCTCCAACCCTTCGTCGTCGGTGATTTCCACCGAGGTAATCGCGGGGTGATCCACCAAAAACCCATACATCAGATCAAGTGTGTCAGAATAATCCTTGGGCGAGGGGATGCCTTGCGCTGATGCTGAAAAGGCGGCGAGCGCGAAGCAGATGGTTACAAATACATGTTTCATGAAAGAGTTCCCCACAGGTCATATTCGCTGGCTTCGTCCACCGTTACGCTAACGATTTCGCCAACATTCAGGCTTTCGAAGCCTTCGTCGATGAACAGATTTCCGTCGATTTCCGGGGCATCGGCTGTGGTGCGGCAAGTGGCGCCCTGATCGTCGATTTCGTCGACGATAACATCCATCTTCTGACCGACTTTGGCGGCGAGTTTGGCTTCGGAAATCGCCTGTGCCTTTTGCATGAAACGGTCCCAACGGTCCTGTTTGATCTCGTCAGGAACATGATCGGGCAGGGCATTCGACCGGGCACCAGCCACATTTTCATACTGAAAGCACCCGACCCGGTCGAGTTGCGCCTCGTCCAACCAGTCAAGCAGATGTTCGAATTCAGCCTCCGTCTCGCCGGGATAGCCAACGATGAAGGTGGATCGCAGGGTGATGTCCGGGCATATGCCTCGCCATTCCGCGATCCGGTCCAGCGTCTTTTCCCCCGCTGCCGGTCGCGCCATACGGCGGAGCGTATCCGGGTGCGAATGCTGGAACGGGATATCCAGATAGGGCAGCACCAGCCCGTCCGCCATCAGCGGGATCAGATCGCGGACATGCGGGTAGGGGTAAATGTAATGCAGCCGCACCCAGGCGCCGAGGCTGCCAAGATCCCGCGCCAGATCGGTGATATGGGCTCGGTAGCCGCGGTCCTCATTGTGGCGGATATCGACCCCATAGGCCGAAGTATCCTGACTGATCACCAGCAGCTCTTTCACGCCAGCTTCGACGAGCTTTTCTGCCTCTCGAATCACGGCATGGGCCGGACGACTGACGAGGCGACCGCGCATATCCGGAATTATGCAAAATTTGCATTTGTGGTTACAGCCTTCGGAAATTTTCAGATAGCTGTAATGTCGGGGCGTCAGGCTGACGCCGGTTGCGGGCAATAGGTCGATGAACGGGTCAGGGTCCGGCGGCACGGAGGCGTGCACGGCATCCAGCACCTGCTCATATTGATGAGGTCCGGTGACGGCGAGAACCGAAGGGTGAGTCCCACGGATATAGTCTTCCTCGGCACCCAGACATCCGGTGACGATAACTTTGCCGTTTTCCTGCAACGCCTCGCCAATGGCGTCGAGGCTTTCGGCTTTGGCGCTATCCAGAAATCCGCAGGTGTTGACGATGACCGCATGCGCATCCGCATAATCTGGAGAGATCGCGTATCCCTCCGCCCTCAGCCGTGTGAGAATACGTTCGCTGTCGACCAGCGCCTTGGGACAGCCGAGACTGACCATTCCGATCTTGGGCTGGCCGGGGCGAACGTCATCGCCAAACCGGGCGGCAGGGGCAAGGTCGGGGCGGAGATCAGGTGGGTTCGTTGCCATGGGCGCTATATAGGCGCGGTTGGCCGGAATTGGAATTGCTATTCTGCTGGTGTGAGCCAGCCGCGATACCGAACGATGCGACCGATCAGCGGCGCGGTGATTTCCACGTCAAAATGAAATTTGCCTTCGGATTCAAATTCATAAGTCACGCCATTTGGGGTCAGAAATTTTGGCATTGGGAGGCCAAGGAAACTCCAGGTGCGCGGGACGTAATATAGCTTGCCGTCCTGCATCACTAACGCCAAGCCGAAAGTCAGGGGGCCGAATGACTCCGTGATTAGCAGGTGATTCCGCCCTTTACCGTTGCGCAAATGGCTTTTGAATGTTCTGCCGTCAAATGTGCGACGCCAGATTTCACTTCCATCTGACTGACGATTTATGCTGACCGTGGCTTTGGAAGTTTTGGCGGACTTGGGGAATCGGAATATCGTGGCGATTAGAGCCGCGATTGGGTTCCTGCCGCGTTCAATCGCGGCCTGTCCCTGCCAGATTTGGGTTGAGTCCGGCAGATGTAACGCCTGCAATGATTGGGGCAGTTTCTCGAAAGCACTATCCAGATGCTGTTTGAAAATGTGCGACGCTGGCTCGCTCTCATCGCGAATGCCGGTGAAGATGGTGCGTTTTGCGAACAGCGCCTCATAATCCGACAGATCCAGATCGTTAAGCGCTGCGCGTGCGCCAGTATTTGGTGAGAGTCCTCTTTGACGGTTTCGGATCAGGATTTCGATAGCCATAGAAGGGATCAGGGGGCCGTCATCGCCCTCGGCCAGTAGATGCCAGGATCGTTTGATCCGCTGCGTGCCTGCTGTGCCCTCGATTTCGACAAACATACCGCCACGGTGTTCACCGAATTTTGCTAGGTTCAGTACTGAGTAGAAAAGCTTTGCAAGTGGCGCCATCGAGGGGAGCAGTGATCTGGCGCGCAGTTTGGCCAGCAAATTAAGAAGCCGGTGGAGAAATTCCGGCACGGGTGCGGCACCAATCCAGATGTCAGTCAGGTCCGGATAAAGGGAAGGGATCACTTGTAAATCCGGCACATCCACGAGTGAGAACCGCAGATTTCGGAGCGGGAGCCGGGCAGGTGGGGCAATTGTGTAATACCGGCTTTCGGCAAGCCCGGGACGGTACGTAACCTTTCCGTCTTGCACCAGCTGAACGGGTTTACCAGCATATCCAATCACGGCGCGCATCACATTCAGCCCGATACCCGCATATGGCGAGGGGGCGATCCCGCCAGTGATCCTGTTTACGGTTACGCCTTTGCTTAGATGGCGGACCACGGCTGCCGTCAGGACCGGGAAGCTGCTGACGCCGGAAAGGACAAATATGCCCGCAGCTTTGGCGGCCTGATCAAACTGGGCAACGCCAGAGACGAAATCTGATCCATCGGCAAAATCCAGATAGTTGGCTTCGGTGTCGATCGCTGCCCTGATGACCGCGTAAGGATCGGTCCCGTAAGTCTGAAATGGACCGGAGGCATCGACGATGATGTCCGGGGCAATGTCATGCAGCGCCTGATAAATATTCCGACGATCCAACCCGAGCGGAATACATCTGGCTTTGCCGGTCTGCCGGGTGCAGAAAGCCCTGGCCTGGGATATGTCACGTCCGGCGATGTGGAGGGTCAGCCCGGCGCAATCTGACAGGAGGTGAACCAGACGTCCGCCGAACACTCCGTATCCGCCAAGGATCAGGATCGTGAGGTCGCGTGTCTCGGCTGTCATCCATCAGTCTCGGTTGGTCTAGCGATGACAGGTTTAGATCAGTTTTGCGGGAAGGGTAAGAGCTTCTCGGCGAAATCAGGCAGCGTGCGCGTAAAAATAACTGACCCGGTTACGCCCGCCGGTTTTGCTGTCATATAGGGCTTTGTCAGCCTGACCCAACAGGGACTCCAGTGTTCTGTCATTGCCGAGCCCAAAGGCGACCCCGATGCTGACAGTTACATCAATCTTTTTACCGTCAGGCAGGGAAAACGCCCGTGCGTCAACCGACTTGCGAAGCCGCTCCGCGGCGAAACCCGCCTCGGTTTCGTTTGTGTCGGGCATGACAATCATGAATTCTTCCCCGCCGAACCGCGCCACCAGATCAACGCCCCTCAGATTTTCCTGCAATCTGCGGGCAAATTCTTTCAGCACCTCGTCACCAGCCGCATGACCATACGTGTCATTCACCGACTTAAACTTGTCGAGATCCATCATCATAACGGCGTAGGGCAAATTCGTTTCGGCTGAGCGGTCAGCAATTCGGGACATATGCTGCAAGGCGTATCTCCGGTTATAGAGACCGGTCAGCGGATCAATAACGGCCATTCGCAAACTGTCCTGCACATTTGATCGCAGCAGATCGGAGTATTTCTTCCGTCGCATCTGCGAACCCAGACGGGCCATCATTTCGTTAGAGTCAAAAGGGGCAAAGATGTAGTCGCTGGCGCCAAGCTCCAACCCTTTGGCAGCGGTTTCAATCCGACCATCTTCCACGACAAGAATTATCGCGGAGCGTCGCGTTTCCGGATTGGCGCTGAGCATGGAGACAAGGCGGAGACCATCGCCGCCTCCTTCCAAGTTTTGATTGATGACGAATGCATCAGGCTGGAACGCCTTTCCATCAATCAATGTCTGTTTTTCGCCGTAACTGGCTTTGACGGTGTAGGGAAGCCTGGAGTGCATGCACTCGATCCATTTTGTGCCTTGATCCTCGGATCCCGGCGCCAGCATGACTGACCCGCCCTGAGACTTCAGGTCCCGAAGGTCCAAAAGTTCAGACAATCCAAGTTCCTGCGTTGTCGATTCACGCAGTTTCAGTTCGTCAAACATAATTTTTACCCGCAGCAGGTTCCTGACGCGGGTAAACAATGTCATATCATTGATGGGTTTGTTCAGAAAATCGTCCGCCCCGGCTTCAAATCCACGGACGCGTTCGGACTGGTCGTTGGCGGCGGTGATCATAATCACCGGAATATGAGCGGTACGCACGTCCGCCTTCAATCGGGCGCAAACCTCGTACCCGTCAACACCTGGCATCATAACATCAAGGAGGATCATATCCGGAAGCTCGTTCGTCGCAAGTTCGATCGCCTTTTCGCCGTCTTCAGCAAGCAGGACTTCGAAATAGGCAGATGCGAGTTTGGCTTGTAGGATCAGCCTGTTTGTTGCGATATCATCTACTACCAGAATGCGCCCGGACATATGCAATAACCTCATTAATATTCACAGAATGGAATAAAACTTACAAAGGTTAATCCGGAATTAACGATCTAAGTGGTGATTTAACATTTGGTAGAAAATTTGCTGAAAATTTAATCTATTTGGGCGAAGAATGTCACGATGAACGGGAACGGTGAGCATGAATAGGCAGCAGGCAGAAATAATAGGTTTGCAGGCGTTAGGATGGCTATCTGCGCATCCAGATCTTTCGGGTGTTTTGCTGAATATGACGGGCCTGACGGGTGCCGAGCTTGCCGCGCGGGCTTCAGATGCTGAATTTCAGGGATTTGTTCTGGATTTCCTGCTGGAGAACGAACCGGCATTGCTGGATTTCAGCGCTGAATTTGGCCTGCAAAATGATGCTGTTTTCCGGGCAAGGACCGCCTTGCCCGGAGGAGAGGTTCCCAACTGGACCTAAGTCCGTGCTGATTGCATCAGTCGGATGACGTGGCTTCTTCGACAGCGTCAGTTGCCTGATCAAGCAGGTCTTGAGCAGCGTCTTGAACAGCCTCTTCGGCATCGTCCATTGCGCCTTCAACAGCCTCTTCAGCCTGTTCAGCGACATCCGCGACAGCGGCCTCGGCCTGATCTGCCATGTCTGTGACAGCGGCTGCTGCTTCGTCAGCGGCTTCTTCTGCGGCTTCCATTGCCTCCGCAGCTTCGGCTTCTGCTGCCTCGGCAGCGGCTTCGGCGTTTTCTGCGGCCATCATTTCGGCTTTGTCAGCTTGCTGCTGGCTGTAATAATAATAGCCACCACCAGCGACGACGAGAATTACGATCGCAATGATAATATTTCGCATGGTTTTACCCCCAAAATTGGCCCGGCCTGTGCCGGGTGAATGCCTATCACATAGGCGTGAGTGGAGGGGGAATCCAAACCCATTCGCGGAATGAGCGCTTTCCTGCCGAGTTTACAGGTCGATTTCAATGATCCCGTCAGGTTGCGCGGCGCGGGATCGGCAGAGGATTATGGCGTTTTCCCGTTGCTTTATCGATAACACATGGTCGCGGTGCTCGACCTCTCCGCCCGACAGGTCGCATTTGCAGGTGCCGCACAGACCGTCGGCGCATTTGACGAGGATGTTATAACCGGCGGCATTTAGGGCGTCTGCGGCCGATATGTCGGCGGGAACCGCGATGTCGCGATTCGATTTGGTTAACCGCAGCGTGAACGGGTGGTTTTCGTATTCGGGTTCCTCGGGGAGGGTGAAATATTCGATATGGATATTTTCGTCAGGGAAGCCGTTTGCGCGCGCGGCGTCTTGAACGGCTGAGATATAGCGGTCAGGGCCGCAAGCGTAGACATGGGTGCCGGGCGTATATTTCAAGATAGTAGAGAAGTCGGCGCGGGTATTGTCAGCGCTGCAATGGTAATGTGTTTGCCATGGGGCTGCCGCGAGGTCGTCCAGATATCCGGCGGAGTCGCGAGACGTGTAGCTATAATGTAGCTCGAATTCCGTTCCAGCGGCGTACAGTTCGTGGGCCATCGCGATCATGGGCGTGACGCCGATGCCGCCACCCATCAGGTAGTGTTTCGCGCCGTCGGCAACAGGGAAATGGTTGATGGGTTTGGAAATGTAGAGTTTGCGGCCTTCGGTAAATATCCGCTGCATCAGGACGGAACCACCGCGGCCTTGATCCTCGCGGAGCACGCCGATCTGGTATTTGGAACGGTCTGCCGGGTCGCCGGACAGCGAATATTGCCGAAAGAATTCGGGGGCGATGACAACGTCGATATGCGCACCAGCGGTGAAGGGCGGCAGGTCGCTGCCGTCGGCGGATTGGAATTCGTATTTGATGATGTCGGGGGTCATCTGTTCGACTTTGCTGACCACGACGGCCAGCACCGGACTTTCGCCTTGGTCAGCGACATATTTATGCGCTAGCTTGTCGGTGGCTCCGCGCGCCAGCAGCGCTCTATATTGTTCTGCCGACAACATCTCGCTGTATGCCTTGATCCCTGCTTCCCGATCCATCGGAAACGGGTAGGGCCATGGCGGGGGTGCGAGGTTGGCGGGGTAGACGGCGAGGGTCTGATCTTCGAATTTGAGGTCGATTTCGGGTTGCAGGTCGCGTTTGTTCACCGGTTCAGCGGGGGGCTGGTACGGGCCTTCGTCCCGCATCTCCAAATCCCACCACCATTTTTTGACGGGGTTGAGGCCACCTTTGCCAACCTTGTCATCCAGCTTGGCGAGGGGTTTCGCCAGTGCCGGAATGTTGCTGGCGGCCCAGCGAAACGGAGCCTCGGCAAACAATCCTTCCAAATTCCACGGGCAGGTTTTCATGCAGCGGCCACACATCGCGCCACCGTCCTGGGTGATGCGATAGGTTGTGCATTTCTGGCTGTCGGATTTCCAGATTTCATAGCCGTTGAACATCAGCTTCGGCCCGGCGGTAATCGCCCCCGACGGGCATTCACGGGCGCATTTGTTGCAGGAGTCGCAGAATTTCTGCAGGCCGAAATCAATGGGGCGGTCGTGCGCCATTGGCATGTTGGTCGTGACGACGCCGGATTTCAGGCGTGGGCCGAGATACGGGTTGAGGATCACCTCGCCAATCCGGCTGACCTCGCCAAGTCCAGAAAGCAGCAAGAGCGGCGGTTGCAGCACCTTGGAGTTCATGACGGTGTGGACGTCAGCCTCGTACCCCATATTGCGGATTTGTTGAGCGACGATGCCGCCAATCAGGGAAAACCTGAGGTAAGCACGCATGGACTGCGAGGCGGCGATCCAGTCATCGCCGGATGCGCCCTCCATCGTGTCAAAGCCCTGGTCCACAATCATGCTGATGGCGTGGTCGTGGGTTGGGATGATCGGTTCGGCGGCTGCGTTATGGCTATACCATGCCCAGTCGGGACAGCGGCTGATGCCGACAGCGTCAATGCCAAGGAAATAGCTCGCGGCTTTGATCATATCCGCCGCGCGGTCCGGGTCGGCGACCATGGCGTGGCGGGTTGGGGCGGGGATACGTTCCTCCAACATGATGAACGCGCCCAACGCATGGCGGGGGGCAAAGGCGGTTGCGGATTTGCGCAGGTAATTGCCGCGCTTTGCGGCCTCCTGGTTCTTTTTGCCCATGTCGCCGAACAGGGATCGTGCGAACATGTCGGTGCGTTTCGGGATGCGCGGGACGCGGGGTTCGTCGATGAAGGTGGTGGGCGTGTCGACCCGTTTGATGCGTTCGAACGGGTGCGCGCCGTCTTTGAACCGGCGGTGGGCATAAGCGGGACGTCCACGCGGCAGTTTTTGCGGCGCGAGCGGTCGATCGGGGGTGATCTCCAGCGTTGTGGTGATCGCCGCCAGACCAAATCCCGAACCGATCCACGGCGCGACCAACTTGCCGTTTTCCACCGTCGCCAGACCGGCGGCAACGGCCAGACGGTTCAAGTCAACGTCGGACGCAGCCATCGTGTGGGCGCGGGCCTCATACCCAAGCAGGCGGATGTAATTCGCAATGACCACGGCGTTTTCGGCCCCGCGCACCGACGAGCGATGTGCCTGACACCCCATGATCCAGTCGCTGCCGGGTTCATGCACGTCCGGCTCTCGGACATATTCGGTCAGGAAGACAAGGGCGTGGGTGTGGTGTGTGCAAGTCTCCGGCGGGCGGGACATGGATTCTTTTAGCTCTGCCATGATCACGTCGACACCCGCCGCCTGTGATCTCACCTGCTTGGTGCGCAATTCTTCAGCCAGCTCCGCCACGCCGGGGTTGATGACTGGCGTGTCCAGAAACGCCCCGTCGCTTCGGCAAACCCCCATCAAGGACGCATCCTGATAATAGCCGAACGCTTTCAAATGGTTGGCGCGTTCCTTTGGATCATCGGGGATGACAGCCCGTTCGCGTTTGGCATAGCCGTCGCGGATCGCATCGAGCATAGCCTGATAGGGCGCAATCGCTGAAATCAGGCTTTCGGGCGGGGCGTCAAAATGGATCGGGTGGAAGGGCGGCGCATCCGGCACCGTATCCCTACGCGCCAGCGTTTCAGACCGATAGCGGCCCATATGGACTGGGCGATCCTTGTCGGAGCGAAACTTAAGCATCGCGCCCTCTGGTCAAGGCGCACGCGAACTCATAACTTGATCCGTAAACCATCTGTCCTCCCAAGGGCAGGTTAGCGGGAAAAGGGATCAAGGCAAGTGGCCACGCGCATCAAAGGTCTGTTATTTGACAAGGACGGGACGCTGTTCGACTTTCACAAAACGTGGGGCGTGTGGTGCGGCGAGGTGATAGACGCGATGGCGGCGGATGATGCGGATGTCGCGGATCGGCTGGCGACTGTCCTGATGTTTGACCGTAGCGAGAACCGTTTCCTGAAGGAAAGCCCGGTGATTGCCGGAACGCTGGGCGAGCTGGCCGACATGGTCCAGACAGTGTTTCCCGACCGGGATCACGGGGCGCTTTACGAGGAACTAAAAACCTCCGCCACCGGGGTCGAGATGGTCCCCGCCGTGCCGTTGGTGCCGCTGATGGAGGCGTTTCTGTCTCGCGATCTGAAACTGGGGATTGCCACCAATGATGCGGAAAGTGCGGCGCGGGCGCATCTGGATCGTGCGGGCATCGAAACGCAATTCCATTTCATTGCGGGCTATGACAGCGGTTTTGGCGGCAAGCCTGAACCGGGCATGTTGCTGGCCTTTGCTGATCAGATGGGGCTGGACCCGGCGGAGGTTGCCATGGTGGGCGACACGACGCATGACCTGCATGCCGGATTGGCGGCGGGGATGGTGCGTGTTGCGGTTCTGACCGGCATGGCAGATCACGCTGATCTGGCGCCGCATGCCGACATTGTGCTGAAAGATATCGGTGAAATCCCGGCATGGCTGGAGGCTGGATGAGCGATGCGCCGAAACTGCGCCGTGGCTGGACGACAGGTGCCTGCGCGGCGGCTTCGGCCAAGGCAGCGGCGTCAGCGTTGAGCGGCGGCGGGTTTCGGGACCCGGTGACGATTACCTTGCCCAAGGGGGAGACGCCTTCCTTCGCGCTGGCCGAAACGTCGGCGGGCGAAGGCTGGGCCGAGGCTGGCATTATCAAAGACGCTGGCGATGATCCTGACGTGACGCACGGCGCGCTGATCCTGACGCGGGTTTCGCGAGGCGCGGCGGGGCAGGGCTTGCGGTTTTTCGCGGGCGAAGGCGTTGGCACGGTGACCAAACCCGGCCTGCCGATTGGCGTTGGCGAACCCGCGATCAATCCGGTGCCGCGGTTGATGATAGATCAGGCGATTGCGGATGTGTCTGAGACGATGGATCTGGATGTGACAGTGTCGGTGCGGGGTGGCGTCGAACTGGCCAAGAAGACTTGGAATGGTCGGCTGGGCATTGTTGGCGGACTGTCGATCCTTGGAACGACGGGGATTGTGCGGCCGTTTTCCTGTGCGGCATGGATCGCATCTATCCATCGTGGAATTGATGTGGCGGTGGCCACGGGGCGAGATCATGTGATTGCGGCAACCGGATCGACATCCGAAGCGACAGCGCGGGGGCTGTATGGGCTGGCGGAGGAAGATTGCCTCGACATGGGAGATTTCGTTGGCGGGACGCTGAAATATCTGCGTAATCACCCGATTGACCGGCTGACACTTGTGGGGGGAATTGGAAAATTCACCAAGCTGGCGCAAGGGGCGGTGGATTTACATTCGGGGCGCTCTCAGGTGGATTTTGCTGCGCTGGCGGCGCTGGGCTTTGACGTGGCTGGTGCGAATACTGCGCTGGAGGCGTATGAAATTGCCGGTGCCCCAATGGCGGACGCTGTCGCTGAATTGGCCCAGGCTCAAGCCTTGAAAATGCTGGACGGCGCACCGGTTCAGGTGGAACTGATCATTGTGGATCGCGCCGGAAAAATCCTGTCGCGGAGAGATTTTGCATGATCCTGATCCTTGGCGGCACATCAGACGGCGCGCGTCTGACCGAAACCTTGTTTACCGGAGGCTATGACGTCATGGAATCGCTGTCCGGCGTCACCGAAAACCCGCGCCCGCGCGAGCACCCGACACGTACTGGCGGGTTTGGCGGGGCGGATGGGTTGTTGCGCTATATGAGTGACGCCGGGATCACCGCGCTGATCGACGCCACACACCCCTATGCCAAAAACATTTCGTGGAACGCTTGCGCGGCGGCGTCGCGCGCCAAAATTCCGATGCTGCGGTTTGAGCGCCCCGCTTGGACGCCCGCGCCAAACTGGACGGTGGTTGGCGATTATCCCGAGGCGGCGGCTGCCTTGCCAACAGGCGCGCGGGCTTTCCTGACCGTCGGCGGGCAGTCGCTGGACCCGTTTGCGGATCGTGCCGACGTCTGGTTCCTGTTCCGCGCGATTGATGCGGTGACCAACCCCTTCACCAATGGTGAGGCAATCATCCAGCGTCCGCCGCATCGTTTCGATGACGAACTGGCGCTGATGCAGAACCACCGGATCACGCATCTGGTCACGAAAAATTCCGGCGGTGACGCGACCTTTGCCAAGATCGAGGCGGCGACCTATCTCAACATCCCGATTATCGTCATTGAACGCCCCGTGCTGCCGGTGGTAGAGACCGCAACGACGGTTTCCGACGTGACCGACTGGCTGATGCGACTAAGAAAGTGATATGACCGAGATTATCGTTTGCGACACGTGTAACTACAGTGTCTTGGAAAAAATTCATGACGGCAAAACCGGTGGCGAGATGCTGGCCGAGGAGGTTGAGGCGTTGGCCGAGGCGCGGGGCCTGCCGGTCCGGCGCGTCAGCTGCACGATGGGGTGCGAATTCCACTGCAACGTGGTGATTGCCGCACCCGGCAAGCTGACCTATGTTCTGGGCTCTTTCACGCCTGACGCTGAGTCCGCTGATGCCATCGTCGAATATGCCGAGCGGCACCGCGAAAGTGAAACCGGGCAGGTGCCCTTCAAACAATGGCCGCAAGGGGTGAAGGGGCATTTTCGTGCCCGCATTCCGGCGGTGACCACAGGGGAATAAGATGGCAGGCAAGATACCGACAACGGTGATTACGGGGTTCCTCGGAGCGGGCAAAACCACGCTTGTGCAGCATATGTTGCGCAATGCGAACGGCAAACGGATCGCGTTGATTATCAACGAGTTCGGTGATCTGGGCGTCGATGGCGACCTGCTGAAAGGCTGCGGCATCGAAGGCTGTGACGATGACGACGTGATGGAGCTGTCCAACGGCTGTATCTGCTGCACCGTCGCCGAAGATTTCGTGCCCGCGATGGAAAAGCTGATCAATCGCGACCTGCCGCCCGATCATATCGTGATCGAAACCTCGGGTCTAGCCCTACCGCAACCGCTGGTGCGGGCGTTCAACTGGCCGGAAATCCGGTCGCGCGTGACGGTCGACGGCGTGGTCACGCTGGTCGACGGCGCGGCAATGGCCGAGGGGCGGTTTGCCCATAACGAAGCGGCGGTTGATGCGCAGCGCGGGGCGGATGACAATCTGGATCACGAGACACCCTTGTCGGAATTGTTCGAGGATCAACTCGCCTGTGCGGACATGATAATTATCAACAAAACGGACCTCCTGAGCGAGGCTCAGTCGGACGATCTGGAAGCGCGCCTGAAAGGCGGCGCGCGGGCGGGCGTTCATGTGATACGCACCACCATGGGGGCTGTGTCGCCGCAGACCTTGCTGGGGCTGGGGATTGGGGCCGAGGATGATCTGGAAGGTCGTCACGAAGTGCATCACCATCACCACGATGATGATGACGATCACGACCACGAACATGAGCATGGGCATGACGAGTTCGAGACATTCGAGGTGAAACGTGGCGTGATTGCCGATGTGGACGCCTTTGCCGCGACCGTCGCGCAGGTGATCCGCGACCATGATATCCTGCGTCTGAAAGGCTTCGCGCAGGTTGGCGAAAAACCTATGCGGCTGGTGATTCAGGCGGTCGGACCGCGGGTCGAAACCTATTTTGACCGACCCTTAACGGCGGCTGAAAAGGGGCGGGCTAATCTCGTTGTCATCGGCGAAGCGGGGTTGGACCGCGCCGCCATTGAACAGGCGCTTGCAGGATGAGTGTGGAGGTTACATTTGGCGATCCGCGCGATCCTGCGGCCTATCGGCTGTTGCAGGGCTCGCATGATCTGATGACCTCGCTGTTTCCGGTGGAGTCGAACCATTTCCTGTCGGTGGATGCGCTGTGTGGCGATGACATCCGGTTTTTCGTGGCCAAGGATGGGGACGAGATGCTGGGCTGCGCAGCACTGGCGATCCGTGATGGCTATGGCGAGGTGAAGTCGATGTTCGTCGATCCCGAGGCGCGGGGACGGTCGGTTGGCGCGGCGCTGCTGGCGCGGGTCGAGGCGGAGGCGCGGGAGTTGGGACTGCCGGTCCTGAACCTAGAAACCGGCACGCTACTGCACGCGGCACATCGGCTCTATGAGCGCGGTGGCTTCACCCGCTGCGGCCCGTTTGGTGACTATGTCGAAGCAGAGTTCAGCATCTATATGACCAAGGCGCTCTGATGCATCTGTTGCAGGTTCAACCGGGAGAGATTTCCGACGGCTCGGAACCTGTGGATCTGGGCCAGACGCCCGGCGATGTGATCGTGGTGTCGGCGGCGGATACGGAGATCGCCGCGCTATCGGCAGCCTTTGGCGAGATTGACGACGGGCCGGAGAGTTTGCGGTTGGCGAACCTTGGGAACCTCTCGCACAATTTTACGGTTGATACCTATCTGGATGATACCGCGACGAAGGCGAAGCTGGTTGTCGTGCGGTTGCTGGGCGGGCGCGCATACTGGCCCTACGGATTGGAACAATTCGCGATACGGCTGGGGCAGGCGGGGGTTGGCTTTGCGGCACTGCCCGGCGACGATAAACCGGACGAGGAATTACGGGCTTTTTCGACCATTCCGACGGCGGATTACGATGCGCTCTGGTCCTATCTGATCGAGGGTGGGCCGGAGAATGCAGCCAATTTCCTGCGCTACACCCGTGCGATGATCGACGGGGCCGAGCGCCCTCGCGGCGCGAAACCGCTGCTCCGCGCGGGTCTCTATTGGCCGGGCGAGGAGTCGGCGTCGCTGGACACAATCCGCGCGGCGTGGCAGCCCGGTCAGCCGGTCGCGGCGATTGTGTTTTACCGCGCGCTGGTGCAGGGCGCAGGGCTCCATCCGATCAACCGGCTGGTGAAGCAACTGGCGCGCGAAGGGGTGAACCCGCTACCGATCTTTGTGGCGTCTTTGAAGGACGAATTGTCCGCCGCGACGGTTTCCCAAATTTTCGCGGATGCGCAGCCCGACGTGGTGCTGAACGGCACCAGCTTCGCGGTGTCGACCCCTCAGGAGGCAGGCAAAGGGACGGTGCTCGATTCCACTGGCGCACCGGTGTTCCAGATCGTCTTTGCGGCAGGGACGGAGGAGGCGTGGGAAAGCGGTCTCAACGGGTTGTCGGCGCGTGATATTGCGATGAATGTGTCCCTGCCGGAAATTGACGGGCGCATCCTGACCCGTGCCGTCAGTTTCAAGGGTGAGGCCTATTTTGACGAGGCGACGGAATGCCTGATCACTGCCTATCGCGCCCATGGCGGGCGGATTGCGTTTGTGGCGAAACTGGCGGCGAACTGGGCGAAGCTGCGCCGCGTGCCGGTGGCGGACAAAAAAGTCGCGCTGGTGCTGGCGAACTATCCCAACAAGGACGGACGACTGGCGAATGGCGTTGGGCTGGATACGCCCGCGGCGACCGTTGATGTGCTTCGGGCGCTTAGCGACGAAGGGTTCGCGGTGCGTGATCTCCCAGCGGATTCCGATGCGCTGATGGCGCAGATCATGGCGGGGCCAACAAACTGGCTGACCGACCGCGTGGCGCGGAATGGCGGCGAGCGGTTGATGATGTCGGATTACCAAATCGACTACGGCCAACTGCCTGCCGAGGTGCGGCGCAAGGTCGAGGAGCGCTGGGGTAAGCCCGAGGCTGACCAGTTTTACACTCCGGGTGAGGTCGATTGCGGTTATTTCAGCCTGTCGATCCTGCGGTTCGGGAATGCGGTTGTCGGGATACAGCCCGCGCGGGGCTATAATATTGACCCCAAGGACACCTATCACTCACCCGATCTGGTGCCGCCCCATAATTATTTTGCCTTCTATTTCTGGCTACGCCATCAGCTGGGCGCTCATGCGATTGTCCATATGGGCAAGCATGGCAATATGGAGTGGTTGCCGGGCAAGGCGCTGGCTTTGTCGGACGAATGCTTTCCCGAAGCCGTCTTTGGCCCGACCCCGCATTTCTATCCTTTCATCGTGAACGATCCCGGCGAAGGCACGCAGGCCAAACGCCGCGCACAAGCGGTGGTGATCGACCATCTGACGCCACCGCTGACGCGGGCGGAGACCTATGGGCCGTTGAAGGACTTGGAGGCGCTGGTTGATGAGTATTACGAGGCGTCCGGCGTGGACCCTCGGCGTCTGGATTTCCTGCGCCGAGAAATTCTGGACCTGACCCGTGCGACGCGCATTGACGAGGATGCGGGGATTGATTGGGCGGCGGAGGAAGGGCAGCAGCTCGCGGCGCTCGACAACTATTTGTGTGACCTGAAGGAGAGCCAGATCAGGGACGGGCTGCATGTGTTCGGGACGTCGCCGGAGGGGCGGTTGGAACGTGATCTGGTCGCGGCTTTGGTGCGGGTGCCGCGTGGGGATGGCAAGGGGGCTGATGCCTCGCTGCTCCGCGCGTTGGCGGCGGATATGGAGATGGGGTTTGATCCGTTGGATTGTGTCATGTCCGACCCTTATGACGGGCCGCGACATAAGTTTCTGCGCTCCGCCTCGTGGGAACCGTGGCGGACCTTGGGTGACAGTATCGAGCGGCTGGAATGGATCGCCGGTCGGATGATCGAAGGGCTGGAGCCGGACCCGATGTGGAAACGCACGCGGTTGGTGGTGGAGGGTATCCACGCCGACGTTCTGCCAACCTTGCGCGGCTGCGGTCCTGCGGAAATGCGGGGGCTCCTCAACGGCCTTGCTGGCCGTTTCGTCGCCCCCGGCGCATCGGGTGCTCCGACGCGCGGGCGGCTGGATGTGTTACCGACTGGCCGTAATTTTTTCTCTATCGACAGCCGCACCTTGCCGACCCCTGCCGCGTGGACGCTGGGCTGGAAGTCGGCGTGTTTGCTGATCGAGCGGCATTTGCAGGAAGAAGGCGACTGGCCGCGCGCCATGGTGCTGACGGCGTGGGGGACGTCGAACATGCGCACGGGCGGCGATGACATCGCACAGGCGATGGCGCTGATGGGCGTGAAACCGGAATGGGATAATGCGAGCCGCCGGGTGACGGGGTTCGAAATCATGCCGCTGTCGGTGCTGGACCGCCCGCGCGTTGATGTGACCTTGCGGATATCCGGTTTCTTCCGCGATGCGTTTCCGGCGCAGATTGATTTGCTGGACAGTGCGATACGGGCGGTGATGGCCTTGGACGAGCCCGACGACATGAACCCGCTGGCCGCGCGCTATCGGGCGGAGGCTTCGACGCTGGGCGACGCGGCGGGCTACCGGATTTTCGGGGCAAAACCGGGGGCTTATGGCGCGGGATTGCAGGCGCTGATTGATGAACGCATCTGGAACGACAAGGCCGATCTGGCGGAGACTTATCTGACATGGGGCGGCTATGCTTACGGTGGCAAAGCCGAGGGCGCAGCGGCGCGGGATGCCCTGACCGACCGCCTGTCCCGTGTTCAGGCGGTCATCCACAATCAGGACAATCGCGAGCATGATATTCTGGATAGCGACGACTATTACCAGTTCGAAGGCGGCGTCGCGGCGACCATCGAACACCTGCAAGGCGACGCGCCAAAAATCTATCATAACGACCATTCCCGCCCCGAACGCCCCGTGATCCGCACGCTGGACGAAGAAATGTCCCGCGTCATCCGTTCCCGCGTCGTGAACCCGAAATGGATCGACGGCGTCAAACGCCACGGCTACAAAGGCGCGTTCGAAATGGCGGCGACGGTGGATTACATGTTCGCCTTCGCCGCCACCACGCGCGCCGTCAAAAACCACCATTTCGATCTGGTCCATGCGGCGTTTCTGGAGGATGACGACACCCGCCAGTTCATCGAAGACCACAACCCCGCCGCGCTGCGCGAAATTGCCGAACGGTTTCAGGAAGCGATAGATCGCGATATGTGGCAACCGCGCAGTAATTCGGCGCGGGCATTGTTGGCAGAGCTGCTGGCATGACCCGCCAAAACCGCGCGTTATTTCTCTGTGGCAAAGCAAAACAACGTAGCCCAACGGCAGCGGACCTCGCGCTTGGCTGGGGGTGGCAGGCGGAGTTTGCCGGACTGTCCAATGATGCAGAGGAACCAGTGTCTCGAGATCATATCGACGCAGCCGATGTGATCTATGTGATGGAGGCGCGGCAGCGCAAACGGCTGAATGCGCTGTTTGGGTCAGCCTTGAAAGACAAGCGAATTGTCTGTCTGAATATTCCGGACAATTATGGCTATATGAATCCGGACTTGGTGGCGATCCTGACGCGGAAATTGAACCCGGATGCCTAAAGTCATGCGTATCACACCCCCCTACGATTTTGCGCCTATGCTGGCACTGATCCAGCGCAGTTTTGCGTATATGGACGGGGTGATTGATCCCCCAAGCTCGATGCATCGGCTAACCGTGGCTGATCTGGAACAGGCCGCGCAGGATGGCGTGGCGCTGGTGATTGGCGATCCGCCGGTAGCCTGTGCATTGTGTAAGGTGAAGGGTGATGCACTTTACGTCGGCAAGATCGCCGTGGATGCCAGCCAGCGCGGGCGGGGGCTGGCGCGGGCGTTGCTGGCGGAGGCGGAGGGGATCGCGCGGGAACGTGGCCTCGGCTTTCTGGAACTACAAACGCGGGTGGAGCTGGTGGTGAACCACAAAACCTTCGCCGCGCTGGGCTTTGAAAAGGTGGCCGAGACGGCGCATGAGGGCTATGATCGTCCCACCTCGATTACGATGCGGAAAGCGATATGACACAGACTGGACACTGCCTCTGCGGCGAAACCACCTATGCATTTGACGGCGACATTGCTTGGCAGGGCCATTGTCATTGCGAGAGCTGCCGGCGCAACACCGGCTCGCCGCTGACGACATGGTTCGGTGTTCCGCGCAGCGGGTTCCGCTGGACGGGACGCGCGCTGGGGTCCTATGAATCCACACCGGGCAACCACCGTCTGTTCTGCACCAACTGCGGCACGCCGATGGCGTATGACGGGGGCTGGGACAAAAAGAATATGCATCTTTATGCGGTCAGTCTGGAGGATCAGTCTCTGGTGGCGCCGACCATCCATTTCCACCACGAGGAAGCGGTGGAGTGGCTGACCATCGAGGATGATCTGGAGAAGCGGACGGGATGACCCTCTACACCGCCCCCGATGGCCACCCCCGCTGCCGCTGGGCTGGGTCTGCGCCGGAATTTCTGGACTACCACGACCGGGAGTGGGGCTTCCCGGTCACCGACGATATCCGCCTGTTCGAGAAAATCTGCCTTGAAGGCTTCCAGTCCGGCCTCAGCTGGCGCACGATCCTGGCGAAACGCGAGAATTTCCGGGCGGCCTTCGCGGGGTTCGATTTCCACAAAGTTTCCCGCTTCACCGATGCGGATGTTACCCGATTACTGCAAGAAACCGGGATCGTCCGCCACCGTGGTAAGATCGAAGCGACCATCAACAACGCAGCCCGTGCGCTGGAGCTGATCACCGAAACTGGCGCCCTATCGGCCTATTTCTGGAGCTTCGAACCCGACCCCTCAGAAATCCCAGAACCTCAGACCTTGACGACCTCTCCTGCCGCCATCGCGCTGTCAAAGGATCTGAAAAAACGCGGGTGGAAATTTGTCGGTCCGACAACGATGTTCGCCTTCATGCAAGCGATGGGCCTGATCAACGACCATGCGCATGGTTGCGTGATCCGCCCGAAAGCCGACGCGGCGCGGCAATTCGAACGACCAACATAAATGGTGCCGGCGGAGTTACCCCCGCCGACACCGGCAAAAAGGAGGCGCCCCCACTGGCACCTCCTTTTTTTCTTGTGTGGTTATGGTTTCAGGCAGAAAGACTGCATATATTCTGCCGTGTTCCCGCCAATATGGCTGAACGCATTCAACTGCGGCGTGAACCGCCCGCGATGCGACCGATCTGCCGCGATCATCCGTACGGTGTAACCGCATTCGATAATCGGCAAACCACCAGTTGCCACCGCATACTCGTCCGAGAGGTTCAGCGTCCCCAACATCACATCCGTTGCTGCCTGAGGCTCGGTTCCCGTGTCAGACAATTCTGGACGCGAGTTATAGGTCCGCGGCACCGTCACCGGCACACTGCGCCATGTGTGCACATCGCCGCCCGTCCAATACAGACTGTAGTTCGAGAAGTGATCGTCATAGACGCTGCCTTTGATGTCGATGACGATATCCTCGCCCCCGCCATTCACGTGACACTGATCGCCAAACGGGTCCATCTCGCCCGAATTATAGAGCTGCGCCAGCATGTTGGACGGTGCGATATTGTCCAGACGAATACGCACCGGCGCACTGCTGGTTTCAACCCCGCCACCAATAGGCCGCATCACGACGCGAAATTCGGCAAAATCCGCCCCGCCTGAGGTGGTCGAATTCCACATCGCCAGCGACGCATCATCAGGACATTCCCCGAACCGCCAGTAATCCGTCAGCGCAAACCAACCTGCACCACTGTCGGATTCATAGACATCATTTGCAGTGATACAGGGCGCCACATGCCGCCGCCAGTTTTGCGATGCAGGATGCAACACCGGCACCGGACCAGAGGAGTCAAACGTCACCTGAACCTGAAATTCATGCGTGCTATATTCCGGGCATTCGTCATTGGGTACAACGCCCTGAATTCGCACCCATGAGCCAAAAGGGCGGTCAGTATCGAACAGACCGGTCACCGGATTGATGTCCACCACGTCGATATCGCTGATCGTGGTTATGCGGATTTCGCAGGCCTCAACCCGATCCTCGAACCGTGCGGCAAGGGCGTCCAGGCCCATGTCGGTGTCAAAGGGTTCGAAATTCTGCACCAGCGTCTCGGAGGGCAGGTAAATCCCCGGCCCGACCTGTAGCAGATCGCTTTCGGAAAAGAACCCGTCGCGTGCATTGATCTCAATCGACAACAGCTCCACCGGCACGCGTTCAATCGGGTCCATGGCTGGGGTGTAGGCATCCAGCCCGTAATCCACACCACGATCCGGCAGACCGGCGGGCAGCGCAGGCAACAGATCGGCGTTGGACCGCACAATCGTCCCGTTCTTTGCCGACAGCAGATCGCCGTCAAGGAATTGCGGTTTGTCGACTTCCGGCGGTGTCCCTTCGGTCGAGAACAGGATGTCCGTGTCCGTCCCCTCCAAAATCTCGATCAGGATGCCCGGATTTTCCAGCAACTGGTCGCGACTGGTCGAGGACAGCTTTTCCAGCAATTCCCGTTTCCCGCGCGGTGTCCCTTCGATCGTGACGGCATCCAGCCCCAGGTTCCAGCTTCGCGGCATGTTGAAATTCACCAAGAGCGCCTGATTGGGAATGATGGCCCCGGTGGAAAATAACAGATCGCCCGCGGTGAAATGCGCGGCGGAATGCATCGAATCCAGCTCGGTCGAAAAGGCCGCCACGACAAATTCCGCGTCAATCACCACCTGATCCAGCGCATCCAGCCCGTGATCGTACCGTTCGATATCAAAGCGGCGGAGCAGATCCTCGTTCCGCGCGCAGATATACGATCCGGACCCGACCACATAGGCGAGCAGATCGCCGTCCGACACAATGTCATGGCCAAGACTGGCTCCCTGATTGCGTGACCGGAAATCCTCGGACGTGGAGAACCACAGCCCCTTGCAGTCGGCATAATTGCCTTGTTGGTCTTGCGCCTGAACCTCTCCGGTTGAAAGCGCGGCGGATAGGAATGCGAGCGGTAACGCCGCCCCAAACCCGTTTCGTAATGACATAAACATAATTATCCCCACAGTTGGTTTAGCGCGCGATTTCATAGTGGGGGTGCGACCGACGCGCGACGTTACGGTCACGGGTTGGCTAAACCTATGGGCGAGTCGTCACAGTGGGGATTCTCACAAAATGGCGGATTTTCAGATTGCCACGCACGAAGCGCTCCGCCATCCTAGCCCAAACAGGGGAGATTGCGATGACCGACGATACCGAGCGCCACAACGCCAAGATGGCCAAGAAGAAGGCCGCGCGTGACAAGATCATGGCGACCAAGACCGATGAAAAGGGCCTGATCATCGTCCATACCGGCAAGGGGAAGGGCAAATCGTCGGCCGCGTTCGGCATGATCTTCCGCCACATCGCCTGGGGCCAGCCCTGCGCCGTGGTGCAATTCATCAAAGGCGGGATGGAAAGCGGCGAGAAGAAGCTGATCACCGAACGGTTCGGCGATCTCTGCCCCTTCTATGCGATGGGCGAGGGGTTCACTTGGGAAACGCAGGACAAGGAACGCGACATCGAAATGGCCGGCGCTGCGTGGGAAAAGGCCAAAGAGCTGATCCGCGACGAGCGGAACGCCATGGTCCTGCTGGACGAAATCAACATCGCGCTGCGCTATGGCTACATTGATCTGGAGGATGTGCTGACATTCCTGCGCGAGGAAAAACCCCCGATGACCCATGTGGTCCTGACGGGCCGGAACGCCGCTGACGAGCTGATCGAAGCCGCCGATCTGGTCACCGAGATGGAACTGGTGAAACATCCGTTCAGGTCTGGGGTGAAGGCGCAGCGGGGGGTGGAGTTTTGAGGAACTTCATTGCTGTAATCTTCATCTGTTTCCCCGTTTTAGCTGATAGTGCGCCTATCGAAATTACCCATGTTCAGCCTATGTATACCTACGCGATTGATGTCTCATACAAACTAACCAACCCTTACGAATTTGAAATCTGTACAATTGAAGACGAACTACACCGCACATCAGTCGGCAATTACTACGCTATGGAAATCCGTACTGAAGAAGGTGAAGAGTGGTCACTTGCGGCTGTTGAGAACTACCGATTTTATGGTTCAGACCAGCCGCCGATCCCGGTGGAAATGGCATGCTTGTTACCAAATCAGACAATATTTTCCACGATCACGGTGTCGGATGACAATTTCTCACCTGACAAATCAATCTATTTCTCTGTCAGAATAATCCGAAATTTCTTGAGAAAGAGTGATATTGAGGGGTTCGTATTTGTCGATACGGATTTTAATCGAGCAGATTTAGGCCGTGCAGATGTCCCGACAAACCTACCTGAGGACAAAGAAGTACTTAGGTTGGAAAGTGAATGGAGCTCATATTTTTCGTATGTCTATGAATATCCAAATACGACTCACTGGGACATCAAAGAGTAGGGTGCGTGCTCAGCATGCACCACTTACTCACATGCAGGTATCCGGCAAACCTTCGGCAACCAACGTCTGCCATTCAGGGCCGAGCACCTGACGGGCTGACAACCCATTGGAATACTGCGGATCACCACGTTCCAATGTTCTGACGATCAAGTCATGCTGGTTGGTCGTGTAAGACGACAATCCCAAATAATAATCGTAATACAGACCGGTTTCTGAATCCGCAGCGGTGTTCAAGATGATGAAACGGTCTCCACCCATCTTGATGACTTCAATTGCGGCACGTTTGAACGCTGCGTCCTGAGCTTCATTTCGACCACATTCGGTATTTGAAGAAACCTTAAATGTGTCCTGCGACATCGGCATCACGCTGGTTTCGGTACACGCTGCCACAGACATCATCAACGCAGCTAACAAACTCAATTTAACTTTCAAATCATCCTCACAAACAAAATTTACTTTTGTTATGAATATTTCATTTTGATCATCCAATATCAAGCTATTGGTGCGTAGAAACCACGCGCCCTACACTACCTCCACCCGAAAATCCCGCTCAATCGGCCAGCGCACCCCGTCACAAACCCCACCACAGACAACGCCAAAAAAACAGCGCAGTTTGAAACTGCGCTGCTTGATCCTCACTCCAGACCTACATCACACCGCTATCAGCAGGTGTTTGGCACGCCTTCCGCGACAATCGCTTCCCAGTCGGCGCCCAGCACCTGACGGGCGGACAGGCCGTTGTCGTAACCGGGGTCTCCCGGCGAGAGCATCTGGATAATTACGTCTTCGTTCGAGCGTGCCATGGGTGTGACAACCCCGCCGCCAACATAAGGGTTATAGATCGCGCCGCCAAAGCTTTGACCGCTTTGGTTACCCACCACAATAAACCGGTCGCCGCCGCGTTTGATGACCTCGATAGCCCCCGCCTGAAACGCCACGTCTCGCGTCGCAGAAGCGCCGCAGACTGGCGCGCCTTCGGTGGCGACGCGGAAGGATGTTGCCGAAAGCGGTTGCACATCGGTGAACGCGCATCCGGTAATAAAAGTCGAGAGCAGAAGTGCTCCGGTCGTGAAAAGTCGCATTATCAGTCCCCTTAAATAAATTTTAAGGGTTAACGCTAGGGAAGCTGACCCCGATAAGCAAACTTATTCGGTCGCGGTCTAACTGGTGATGTTGACGGTAAAGTCCCCCTCGATCGGCCAGCGCACCCCGGCTGACGCCCCGCCATCCACGCGGATCGTCTGGCCCGTCACGAACCCTGCGGCGGGTGACGCCAAAAACAGCGCGGTTCCCACAAGGTCCTCCACCTGACCCATCCGGCCCATTGGTGTCACCTTGGAATTCCACGCCTGCAAATTCTCGTCAGACCAGAGTTTCGCCGTCAAATCCGTCCAGATGAACCCCGGCGCCAGCCCGTTCACGCGGACCCCCTTCGGTCCCCATTCCAGCGCCAGCCCTTTGGTCATGTTCTGCAAACCCATTTTGCTCATCGCATAGGGCAGGACTTGGGTCAGCGGGCCGTGGGTCGAGAGGCTGTCGATATTGATGATATTGCCGGCCCCTTGCGCGATCATCTGTTTGCCGACGGTCTGCGCCATCAGGAACGCGCCGCGCAGGTTGATGGCGATGATCTGGTCGAACTCCTCGGGCGTGTAATCCTCTGCCGGCATACGTTTGTTGACGCCCGCGCAGTTGATCATCGTGTCGATCCGCCCGTGATCCGCCACCACCTGCGCCACGCAGTCGGTGATGGAGTCCGCATCTGCCACGTCACAGGTCACGCTGGTCATCGATGTGCCCGCGCAGGCCGCATCCAGCGCGTCCTGCCCGCGCCCGGTCAGCACCACTTTCGCGCCCCGGTCGGCAAAGGCCTGCCCCATCGCCAGCCCGATCCCCCGGCTGCCGCCAGAAACCAGAACCACCTGTCCCGACACGTCAAATAAATTGTCACTCACGATTGCCTCCTCATTCTTTTCGGACAATCCTAGCCTATCGGCGCTGTCAGGAACATTCCTAACTTGAACCTCGGGCGCGGATATGTTGGGCTGTCGGCACGCGAGCAGAAGGAACGAAAAATGAAGAAAATTGCATTTAGCCTTGCCCTCTTGTCCCTCGGTGCCTGCGGCGGTGGGCTCGAATTGGGCGGAGAGGCTAACCCCAACGCAGCAACCGTCACCACCTCGCTGGAGGGCGGTCAGGTGATCGTGACAGGTTTTGCCGGGTCAAATTTTGACGAGGAAGAAATTCGCAACACCATCGTCGCCCCGGAATGCGAGGCCTCGGGACTATCAATCGCCAACCTGACAATCACGCCCGCATCCGGCGGATCGGATATCTACGCAATCTGCGGCTAGGTCAGCCAGTCAAAGGCGCGGTCCAATATCGCTGCGCCATTCCCCACAACCGGTTGCCCATGGGCGAGAAGGATATTCTCGCCTGACCAGTCTTTGATCCGCGAGAGCGCCCGACGTGCCGCCCGGCGATTGAGCGTCATCAGGCGAAATTTGCGCGGCACCTGTGGCTCGTCGCCAACCATGCAGTCCAGACGGGCAATGGTGCGCCGCCAACCGGCGAACTGATCGTCGGGGAATTGCTGGATCAGGTCGCAAAAAATCACCGTCCGACTTTTGCGGTGGTGGAACACGACCTCCTGAAACGCGACATTTCCGAAGAAAATCGCCTGATCCAGATCCTCCGCCCATTCCGGCGCGGGGCCGTCCTGCAATGTGCCGTCGAACGGGATTTCCTTGCGGCGGTTTTCCAAACCGGGAGCGGCGAAACATTTGGCGTCGGGGTATGCCGCCTGACAGTCCGGCAGAAACAGATAGTGAAATTTGTTGGGGGAGACGATGTAGCGGACCGGTCCGAGTTGATCGACTGCCGCCTTCAACGCGGGGTCAAGCGATACCGGCGACCAGACCCACAGCCCGCCATCGGACAGGCGGATCACCACCATCCGGGTTTCGTATCCAAATCCCGCGATCTCCAGCTTCGTGCCGGAGGATATCCAGATATCCTCGCCAAATTTCTTTAGCATCACACCCTCCACCCTCGACTATCCCCGATGACGCGTTTGTCCGCAACCTGTCGGTTTCCGTCTTGTGCCGACTCGGGGTGCTTGTTACCAACAGGCATCGACGGTGCCCATACTGGGCTGGAAACGCGTTCGGTGGCTGGCTGACCCAACTAGGGGGCTGAATCCGGAACTGTCAAACGACAAGCGTTTCCTTCTAAATTGGAAGGAAAGACCATGAAAAAACTCATCGCATTTGCAACCCTCGCCGCCACGCCTGCTTTCGCGCATCCCGCGACCGAAGGGTTCCACATGCCGCATCCCGAGGTGCTGGCCGTGGCCGTTCTGGCTGTCGTGATCGGCCTGATCGCCGCCCGCCGCTAAGATGCCCAAATACGGAGTGATGGTCTGCGGGCATGGGTCCCGCAGCCAAGCCGCTGTTGATGAATTCGCCGTTCTGGCGGAACGTCTGCGCCCGCATTTCCCTGACTGGCCGGTGGATTACGGCTATCTCGAATTCGCCAATCCGGTGATCCGCGACGGGTTGGATAACCTGCGCGAGGCGGGGTGCGACCATATCCTCGCCGTGCCGGGGATGCTGTTCGCGGCGATGCACGCGAAAAACGATATTCCCACGGTGCTGAACACCTATGCCGCCAAGCATGGGATCGAGGTCGGCTATGGCCGTGAGCTGGGCGTGGATCCCAAGATGGTGTCGGCGGCCTCGGACCGTGTCCGCGTGGCGGTGGAGGCTGCAAATGCCGAGCATGGCGAGGTGCCACTCCACGAGACCTGCCTCGTCGTCATCGGACGCGGCGCGTCGGACCCTGACGCCAACGCCAACGTCTCGAAAATCGCACGCCTGTTGCAGGAAGGCATGGGCTTTGGCTGGGTCGAGGTCGGCTATTCCGGCGTGACCTTCCCGCTGGTCGAACCGTGCTTGGAGCACGCGACCAAGCTGGGATACAAACGCATCATCGTTTTCCCCTATTTCCTGTTCTCCGGCATCCTTATCGACCGGATTTACGGCTTCACCGATCAGGTTGCCGCCGCCCATCCGGACATCCAGTTCGTCAAGGCGGGTTACCTGAACGACCATCCCAAGGTCATCGAAACCTTCGCCGAACGGGTCCGCGAGATACTTGAGGGCACGAACAACATGAACTGCGGCATGTGCAAATACCGCGAGCAGGTTCTGGGGTTCGAGGCCGAGGTGGGCATGGCGCAGGAAAGCCACCACCATCATGTCGAAGGGCAGGGGGGCAACGCGCCGGGCTCAACGGTGGAAACCTGCGATCTGTGCGACACCTTCTGCACAGGCGCTTGCCGCTTGGACATGGACCACCACCATCATGATCACGACCATCCGCATGATCACAGCCATGACCATGGCCACCATCACCACGACCACGCGCACCCCGAATACCCCCACGCGAAACACCCGCTGGGACCGGAGAGCGTTCGCAAGAAATGAGCCTGTTTGACGGATATCTGATGGTGGACTGGTCGGCCGCGTCAGTCCCCGCAACAGGTGCGGACAGCATCTGGATCGCATGGTTGCGGGGCGGAGAATTGCGCCTGACCAACCCGCCAACGCGGGTCGAAGCGATGGCCGAGATCACAGATATCCTGCGCGACGCCACGGCCCGGGGCGAGCGCGTTCTGGCTGGGTTCGACTTCCCCTTCGGCTATCCCGAAGGCACCGCGCACGCCCTGACGGGCGGCGACTGGCGCAACCTCTGGCGCTTGCTGGCGGACCAGATTGTGGATGACGAACACAACGCTAACAACCGTTTCAAAGTGGCTGCGCGGCTGAACCAGACTTTCCCCGGTGTCGGTCCCTTCTGGGGGCATCCCAATGGGCATACCTATGACGGCCTGTCGAAAACCTGCGGGCAGGGATATGGCGAGAAGCTCCCCCCAAGAAACCGCTTTGCGGAGGAAGGGAACCGCGCGCAAGAGGTCTGGAAGCTTTATGGGATAGGTTCCGTCGGCTCTCAAGCCTTGACCGGCATTGCCGCGCTGGAACGGTTGCGCACCAACGTCCCCTGCCGCATCTGGCCGCTGGAAACGCTGGGCGAGGATGCGGGTCACGTGCTGGCGGAAATCTATCCCTCGATGCTGCCGCCACATCCGGGCGAGTCCGTGAAAGACGCTGGACAGGTGCGGCGGATAGCCGAGGTGTTCGCAACCCTTGATGACCAAGACAATCTGCGTGAGGTCCTGCGCAAACCCCTCGACATGCCCGCGAAAGTGCGGCTGGAGGAGGCCTGTATGCTGGGTCAGGATTGCGCCGATCTGCTGCAATCCGCCATGCCGATCTACCTCAAAGACCCCACCGCCATTTACCGCCAGTCCTTCGCGACCGTGCGGGCGGAAGCGGATTTCTCCAAGCTCCCCGAAACCCTTCACCCCGTCGCCACCCGCCTGATCCACGCCTGCGGGATGGTGGACCTCCCCGCCGATCTGACCTTCAGTGATGACGTTGCGACAGCCGCGACGCAAGCTCTCCGCGACGGCGCGCCGATCCTGTGCGATTGCGAGATGGTCGGTGCGGGTATCATCCGCCGCTACACCGAACGCAACGAGATCATCGTCACTCTCAACGATCCGCGCACACCGGACCTTGCCAAATCGCTCGGCACTACCCGCTCCGCCGCCGCCGTGGAGCTGTGGCGGGACCATATCAAGGGCGCTGTCGTCGCCATCGGCAACGCCCCGACGGCTTTGTTCCACCTCCTCGAAAAACTGGATGAGGGCTGGCCCAAACCCGCCGCGATCCTCGGCTTTCCGGTTGGGTTTGTCGGTGCCGCCGAAAGCAAGGCAGCGCTGGCCGCCAACCCGCGCCAAACCCCCTTCATCGCGTTGCAAGGCCGGCGCGGCGGATCGGCGCTCGCCAGCGCCGCCGTCAACGCTTTCGCCGCTGGCTTACCGGAGGACACATGACCCCTTGGCTCCATATCGTTGGCATTGGGGAGGATGGCCTTGACGGCCTGACCCCTGCCACCCGCACCATCGTCGAAGCGGCCGAGATCATCATCGGCGGCGACCGGCATCATACCCTGTCGGCAAATGTGACGGCCGACCGAGTCGCGTGGCCCTCGCCCTTTGATGCGCTGATCGACACGCTGCAATCCTTCAAAGGCAAGCGTGTCGTGGTGCTGGCGACGGGAGACCCGCTGTGGTTCTCGGTTGGCGCACGCATAGGTCGCGCAATTCCGCCAAACGAAATCACCTACCACCCGCAGCTGTCGGCTTTTCAGCTGGCCGCGGCGCGCATGGGGTGGAGCATGGCGGATCTGGAAACTCTGACCGTCCATGGCCGCCCTGTGGAACAGATGATCGCCTTCATCCAGCCTGACGTGCGGCTGCTGATCCTGACAACCGGGTCCGATACCCCCTCGCAAATCGCGCGCTTCCTGACGGAGCGTGGCTATGGCCAAAGCCGGATGACAGTGCTGTCCTCGATGGGCGGAGCGGAGGAAAAACGGTTCGATGGTATCGCGGAGACGTGGAACCAGGCGGTCCCTGCGTTCAACACGCTGGCCGTGGAATGTATCGCCGCCCCAGACGCCGCGCTGCTGCCCCGCGTGCCCGGACTGGCGGACGAATTATTCCAAAGCGACGGCACCATGACCAAGCGGGAGGTCCGTGCGGTGACGGTCGCCAAGCTGATGCCGATGCGCGGGGCGCTGTTGTGGGACGTCGGCTGCGGGTCGGGGTCGGTGGCGATCGAATGGATGCGCGCGGCGCGTTACACCTCCGCCATCGGCATTGAGCCCCGTGCTGATCGTCGTGCCATGGCGGCGCAGAATGCCCTGGCGTTGGGGGTGCCCAAGCTGGAATTGCTCGACGGCGAGGCACCAGCCCAACTCAACGGACTGGCTGCGCCAGACGCCATTTTTATTGGCGGCGGGTTAACGCGTGACGTATTCACCGCCTGTTGGTCTGCGCTCAGGCCGTTAGGCCGGTTGGTCGCCAATGGGGTGACCCTGGAAACACAGGCGCTGCTGCTGGCGCTGCATACGGAACATGGCGGAGAGCTGGTACAAATGGCGGTCTCCCGCGCGACACCGGTGGGGTCGCTGACCGGGATGAAACCGCTGATGCCGGTGACACAGTGGAGCCTGATCAAACGATGAGCACGCTTTACGGCATAGGGCTTGGCCCCGGTGATCCGGAGCTGATGACGCTGAAAGCGCATCGGTTGATATCGTCGGCCAAGGTCGTGGCCTATCCGTCGCTGGATGGTGGCGAGAGTTTTGCGCTCGCCATCGCGGCGGGGGTGATTGCCCCGAATGCCCGCGAAATCCGCATTGATATTCCGATGACCACCGCGCGTGAACCTGCGCAGGCGGCGTATGATACGGGGGCGGCTGAAATTGCGGCGGCGCTGGATGCAGGTGACGATGTCGTGGTGCTGTGCGAGGGCGATCCGTTTTTCTATGGCAGTTTCATGTATCTGTTTGCCCGCCTGTCGGGGCGGTATCGGACAGAGATCGTACCCGGTGTGACCTCCCTCACCACCTGCGCCGCCGTGGCTGGCCTGCCGCTGACGGCGCGAAATGAAACGCTGACCGTTCTGCCCGCCACTTTGCCTTCCGACACCCTGCGCCACCGCATTGCCCAATCCGATGCGGTGGCCATCATGAAGGTCGGGCGGCATCTGGCGAAAGTGCGCGAAGTTGTCGAAACCCTCGGTCTGACCGCCACCTATATCGAACGCGCCAGCCTGCCGGAACAGGTCGTTTTGCCACTGGTCGACGCGCCCGACACCGCCCCCTATTTCTCTATGATCCTGATCACGAAAGGTGCCGATCCGTGGCTGACCTGACCCCCATTGTTATCTGCCTGTCGCGCTCCGGCGAACCCACTGCGCACCGCGTAGCGACCGCGCTAAACGTGCCCGTGCATGGCCGCGAAGGGCGGGTGGATCAGGCGGATGCCTTTTTCCCGAACGCGCTCGACCACGTGCGCAATTTATTCGTGGCGGGCCATCCGGTCATCGGCGTTTGCGCGGCGGGCATTCTGGTCCGCGCCGTCGCACCGGTACTGGCCGACAAGCGTACGGAACCGCCGGTAATTGCTATCCCCGATGACGGCTCCACCGTGATCCCGCTGCTGGGGGGGCATCGCGGCGCGAACCGTCTGGCGAAACAGATTGCCGAAGCCCTGCAATCCCACGCCGCCGTCACCACGGCGGGTGATCTCTCGCTTGGCATTGCACTGGACGAGCCGCCCGTCGGCTATCGTCTGGAAAATCCCGACGACGCCAAGGACGTTATGGCGGGCCTGCTCGCGGGCGAACCCTATTTCCTTGGTGGCGGATGGCCGTGGATGGACAGCCTCGCCGCCTTGCCGAATGTCTCGGTGGAGGATCTGCGCACGGCGTCCGGCCCGGGCAGCGCGGCGCTGTTGGTGCGCATAGGCGCAGAGGGTGTTGATTTCACCGCGCCGCACCTCCGGTTCCACGCGACTACTTACACGCTTGGCCTTGGCTGTGCGCGGGGGGCGGCGGCGGACGATCTGTGGGCGCTGGTGGAACAGACGCTGACAGACGCCGCCATTCCCCCCGCCGCGATTGCCGCCGTGGGCACCATTGCGCTTAAGGCTGATGAACCTGCAATCCTGTCGGTGGCCGACCGCCTCGGCGTGCCGCTGCGCCTGTTTTCAGCGGAGGAATTAGAGGCCGAGACCCCGCGCCTGCAAACCCCTTCCGACGTGGTGTTTGCCGAGGTGGGCACCCATGGCGTGAGCGAGGCGGCGGCCCTCGCCCTTGCCGGACATGACGCGACGCTGGCGGTTGCCAAACAGAAATCGGCGGACGGCACCTGTGCGCTGGCCCGCAGCCCTAACCCGATCACCGACCTGCCGGGGCAGACACGCGGGAAACTGTCGATTGTGTCCATCGGGCCCGGCCAACATTCATGGCGCACGCCCGAAGCCTCGCAATTGATTGCCGAGGCAGACGAGCTGGTCGGCTATGGCCTTTATATCGACCTGCTGGGGCCACTGGCGGCGGGCAAAACCCGCTCAGAGTTCCCGCTGGGCGGAGAGGAAGATCGTTGCCGTTATGCGCTGGAAGAAGCCGGAAAAGGCAAGAACGTCGCGCTGATTTGCTCGGGTGACGCTGGCATTTATGCCATGGGCGCGCTCGTTTACGAATTGCTGGACCGTGCACCGGATCAGCATGGTGTCAGCGACGCCGCGCGTCGGGTCGAGGTGGTTTCGACCCCCGGCGTTTCCGCCCTGCAAGGCGCTGCCGCACGGGCCGGTGCCCCGCTTGGCCATGATTTCTGCGCGATCTCCCTGTCCGATTTGCTGACGCCCCGCGAGGATATCCTCAAACGCCTCAACGCCGCCGCCGAAGGCGATTTTGTTATCGCCTTCTACAATCCGGTGTCGAAACGCCGCCGAACTCTGCTGGCCGAAGCGCGCGATATCCTGCTGCAACATCGCCCCGCTGATACGCCGGTGATGCTGGCCTCATCCTTAGGACGGCCGGAGGAAAACATCTGCTATCGCCGCCTCGCCGATTTGCAGGTGGACGAGGTCGATATGCTGACCACCGTCCTCGTCGGATCCAGCCATTCCCGCCTGACCCAGCGCGGCGAGGGCCCCCGCATGTTCACCCCGCGCGGTTATGCCCGCAAAATCGACGGAGACCTGTCATGACCGTCCATTTCATCGGCGCTGGCCCCGGCGACCCCGACCTGATCACCATCAAAGGCCGCCGTCTGATTGAAAGCTGCCCCGTGTGTCTGTACGCAGGGTCGCTGGTCCCTGAAGCCGTCGTCGCCTATGCCCCCAAAGACGCCCGCGTCATGGACACCGCCCCGATGACGCTGGACGACACGCACGCCGAAATTGTCAAGGCCCACGGCGAGGGCAAAGACGTCGCCCGCGTCCATTCCGGCGACCCAGCGCTCTACGGTGCCATCGCAGAACAAATCCGCCGCCTGAAAGCCGACGGCATCCCCTATGACGTGACGCCCGGCGTGTCGGCATACTCCGCCGCCGCCGCCGCCATGGGGCAGGAACTGACGATACCGGAGGTCGCGCAATCCATCATCCTCACCCGCATGTCGATGAAATCCACCGACATGCCCGCGGGCGAGACGCTAGAGAACTTCGCCAAAACCGGCGCGACCATCGTCATCCACCTCGCCATCCGCAACCTGCGCGAAATCGAACGCAAGCTTGCGCCCTATTACGGTGCCGATTGTCCGGTTGTCATTGCCTACCGCGTAGGCTGGCCTGATCAATTCTTCATCAAAGGCACGCTTTCCACAGTCCGGGAACAGGTCCGGGCGCACAAAATCACCCGTACGGCGTTGATTTTCATAGGCCCCGCCCTGAACACTGAAACCGATTTCCGGGATTCTGCGCTGTATGACCCAACCATTCCGCATGTCCTGAGGCCGAAGGTTAAACCATAAAAGGATGTCGCCATGGCGAAACAGAAAGGCCTGATCATTGCCGCGCCGCGCTCGGCATCCGGCAAGACCATGATCACGCTGGGGTTGCTGCGGGCTTTGCGTGACCGGAAAACCGATGTCCGATCCGCCAAATCCGGTCCCGACTATATCGACCCGCAATTCCACGCTGCCGCCAGTGGGCAGCCGTGTGTCAACCTTGATGCCTGGGCGATGCCAGCAGACCAGATCCGGGCCACGGCGGCCGGGCAAGGCGGCGAATTGCTGATCGTCGAAGGCGCAATGGGCCTGTTCGACGGGGCGCCGGATCAGGACCCGATGGGGAAAGGGTCCGTTGCCGATCTGGCCGCAATTCTTGACCTGCCGGTGGTGCTTGTACTGGAGGCTTCGCATCAGGCACAGACTGCTGCCGTGCTGGTGCAGGGGTTAGCGCAGTATCGCAAAGATGTGCGCATCGCCGGCGTGATCCTGAATCGCGTCGGATCGGAGCGCCATGTCGATATGCTGACCCGGGCGATTGCCACCACCGGTATCCCGGTATTGGGTGCGGTGCCGCGGTCAGAGAAACTCGAAACCCCCTCGCGTCATCTGGGGCTGGTGCAGCCGGGTGAACGACCCGATCTGGTGAAATTTATCAAAAAGGCCGCACAACTGGTGGCTAAAAATATCGACCTCGACGCGCTGACGGCGCTGGCCGAGGACGTGGTCTCGACGGATGCACCGCCCAATCTGGCCCCGCTTGGTCAGCGGATTGCCGTGGCGCGGGACGAGGCGTTTGGCTTTGCCTATCCGCATATCCTGTCCGGCTGGCAACGTCAGGGGGCGGAGATCAGCTTCTTCTCTCCCCTGGCTAACGAGGCCCCGGCACCTGACGTCGACGCAATCTATCTCCCCGGCGGCTACCCTGAACTTCATGCCCGCACACTGACCATGAATGGTGATTTCCGCGCCGGTATGAGTGCCGCCCGCGAGGCCGGCACGCTGATCTACGGCGAATGCGGCGGCTATATGGTGTTGGGTGACAGTCTGACTGATGCTGAGGGCACGGCCTATCCGATGCTGGGTTTCCTGCCGGTTTCAACCAGTTTTGAAAAGCCGAAATTCACCCTCGGCTACCGGCACTTGACGCCAGATCCGATTCTGCCCTGGGGGCCACTCAAAGGGCATGAGTTCCACTATGCGGTGACAACCAAATCCGCCAAAGGCAAGTTGTTTGCCGCACAGGGCGCGATTGGGAACGCGTTACCAGACATGGGTCATGTTCAAGGCCGCGTTTGTGGCTCGTTTGCTCATGTCATTGCCTGAGATAAAAACTGTCCGACAGAAAAAAAGGCCGAGCATCAAGCCCGGCCCAAGTCTAACAGGGAGGTATGAAACCAACTGACGTATCAGTTGCTTCGGTGGGTCATATAGGGACGTGTTTCGTATGGATCAAGATAAATCCACGCAGAATCACGCATACCTGTCATGACCCAGATGCATAGCTATCACCCTTAGGTTACCGTAGGGTAAACCTATTCAACCGCACTTTCTTCCTTGTGAAATTCCCGGATTTCTTCGACGACAAAGTCCCGGAATGCGGCGACGCGTTGAGAATGGCGTAACTCTTCAGGATAGGCGAGGTAAACGGGGATTGGGGCGGAATGCTCTTCCGGCAGGACATTCACCAGCTCCGGATTATCCACCGTGATATAATGGGGCAGGGCGCCAATCCCCAGCCCGTGCATGACCGATTGCAGAATGCCAAAATAGTTGTTCACGGTCAGGACGGATTTCTCGTTATTCAGCAGATAGGGCCGCGCCCACATCATACCCGCACTCACCTGTTTGGAATTCGAGCGCTGTGCGATGATCCGATGCTGGTTCAGTTCTTCGGCATTTTTGGGGATACCGTATTTCTTCAGGTAATCCTGACTTGCGTAAAACCGCATCGTCACATCCATCAAGCGACGGCGGATCAGGTCGGCCTGACTGGGCTCTTTCATCCGAATGGCGACATCAGCTTCGCGCATCGGCAGGTCGACGATCCGTTCTTCCAGCATCAGGTCGATCTTCAGTTCGGGATATTTTTCATATAGCCGCGTCAGGCGCGGGGCTAGCCACAATGTCCCGAACCCGGTGGTGGTTGTGACGCGCAACTCGCCGAACACCTCGTCCTTGGAATCGCGGATATGTGCGGTTGCCGCCGCCAAGCGTTTATACATCGCCCGACTGGCGTCAAACAGCAGCTCCCCCTGTTCCGTCAGGATCAGCCCGCGGGCGTGTCTGTGAAACAGGGATACGTTCAGGGCTTCTTCCAGCGCCGAGATCTGGCGACTGACGGCGGACTGGCTCAGATGCAGTTCCTCCCCGGCATGGGTCAGACTGCCAGCCTCTGCGACCGCATGAAAAACTCGAAGCTTATCCCAATCCATAAAAACTCCTCCAGCGCGACTATACGCCCGGATTTTTCAAATAATAGGAAAAATGGTGCAGAAAAAGGCGTTGGAAAGACTTTGTGCAATTCTGCGCCGATCAGATTGAAAATCCCAAATGAACGCCCACTTTAACATCAGCAATGTGTGAAAATTCAGCAAACTGAGGAGATGACGATGCTTACCATCGAAACCGACACTGACGGTGCCCTCATAACCATTACCCCGTCGGGAAAATTGACCGAAGCGGATATTGAAAATCTTACCAATGCAATGAACGAAACGATCAACACGCACGACAAGGTTCCCGCGTTGTTGATCAAAGCCAAAAGCTTTCCCGGCTGGGACAGTTTCGCAACCATGTTCAAACATCTGAAGCTGGCATCAAACCGCGAAAAGCTGGTCCCGAGGATTGCGCTTGTGTCTGACGGCACGCTGCTGTCGACTGCGCCGCACCTGGTAAATGTGTTCATCAAGGCAGAGGTCCGGCATTTCGAGGAAAAACATCTCTCGCAGGCCGAAGCATGGGCAAGGACCGGTGAGCCCGGTCCGTTGGCGATCGAAATCCTTGACCATTATCCGAACGATGTGATCGCGGTAAAAGTTTCCGGCTATCTGACCTCCCGTGATTACGAGGAAGTTCTGGCCCCGTTGGTGGAAGAAAAACTGAAACGCCATGATAAGCTGAAAATGCTTTTGGTCGTTGATGCCACCTTCGAAGGCGCGAGCGCAGGTGCCATGTGGGACGACGCCAAATTGGGACTGAAACATTTCACCAAATATCGCAAAATGGCGATTGTCAGCGATGTCGAGTGGATGCGGAACTCCGTTCGGCTTCTGGGCATACTGATGCCCGGTGTGGTCCATGTCTATCCCAGCGCACAGCGTGAAATCGCGGATGAGTGGATAATATCCTAGCCTTTCCGGATCAGGAAAACCGTCGGCTCTTCGGATATCAGCTCGTGCCCCTGTTCGTTGCAGAAATGGGGCACGTCGATCACGGCCGCCGGATCATCCGCCAGCAGTCGCAATACCTCGCCGGGCCGCAGATTCTGCAGCCGCTTGCGCGCCTTTAATACCGGCAGGGGGCATAGCAGCCCCAATGCGTCGAGTTCCTCTTTCCACTCCATATCCCAGCGATAGGCGCGACTGAAACATATGTCCACGCCATTGTGACAATATGGGACATGACCAGACGGTATTTTAAGCCTATCTAAAGGGCATGTTCGGAATCGATATCATCGACGCTTCTTTGGGATTTGCGGCACTGGTTGCGGTGGCAGGCGGTCTGCTGTCCTTCCTGTCGCCCTGTGTTCTGCCCATCGTGCCGCCATACTTGGCCTATATGGGGGGCAGCTCGATTGATGCGATGGCAGAGGGGCGTGACAAAGGTGTCATCGTTAAGGCTCTGTTCTTCGTGCTTGGCCTGTCGACGGTTTTCCTGTTTCTCGGGTTTGCGGCGTCGGCTTTTGGTCAGGTTTTCCTGCAATACCAGCGTGAGATGGCCATCGTCGCCGGATTGGTCATCATCCTGTTCGGCCTGCATTTCCTTGGTATCCTGCGTATCCCGCTTTTCTATCGCGAAGCCCGTTTCGATGCCGGGGATCGCGGTGGTTCGCTGTTTGGCGCCTATATCCTTGGTCTCGCCTTCGCCTTTGGCTGGACGCCCTGCATCGGCCCGATCCTTGGCACGATCCTGTCGCTTGCGGCGCAGGAAGGATCAATCGAACGCGGTGTGATCCTGATGGCCTTTTACGCGATTGGTCTTGGCATTCCCTTCATTCTTGCAGCCGTGTTTATGCGCAAATTCCTGACATCCATGGGACGTCTTAAACGCCATATGGGATTGATCGAGAAAGTCATGGGGGCGCTTCTGATCGTCGTAGGTGTTTTGCTGGTGACGGGTCTGTTCACCGAAATGTCCTGGTGGTTACTCGAAACCTTCCCGGGGTTGGGCGCGATCGGCTAGGTCATGCGACGGCCCGCGCTACCCGTTCCAGCGCATCTTCATATAGACGCCGCCTTGTTCCAACTCCTCCAGCATCTGCGTAATCCGTTTGTTACGGGTCTCGGGCCGTTTGGCGCGGCTGATCCACGAGAGGTAGTCATTCCGCTGATAGGGGGGACGGGCCTCATAGGCTGCCAGCAAACCGCGGTCTTTCAATACGTCAGCAATATCCGCAGGCATGTCCTGTATCGGACGCGACAGAGAGGACATATCCTTGCTCAACTGATTGCTTCCGTCAGTTCCGCCAACAGTTTCCGCCAGATCGCCCGCGGATAATCGGCATATGTTTCCGCCGTCAGCACAAACGCCCCTTCGCCCTGAATGACGTTGGCCCGGAAATATTCCGTCAGCTCAAACGCATCGCCCTCGATGGCGAGCCCGTTGATCTGAAACCCTTCGCTTGCCAGCATCTCGCCAGCCTGACGCGGATTAACACCTTCGTTGGAATAGCCGTCGCCAGACACATCAATAACATGTCTCGTGCAGTCCGCGACGGGGCCGAACTGTGCTGCCGTAAAGGTCACCGCATTGCCGATCGCGGTGGAGAACTGGCTCCACTCCCTCGGTGTGGCGGCCACGCGCGCAGCGAACATCGCCACGTCATCACGCGTTGCCATCCGTTGCCATGGAATCGATACAGCCTGACGACTTCCGCCGGTCCATTGGACCAGCATCAGTGCGGCCTTGTGTTTCAGGATTGCATCTTCCACGGTTGGATCCCGCAGCGCCGCCGCCAGCCCATCCATCTGCAGACGATATTCATCTTCGTCGATAGAGCCCGACACGTCCACGGTCAGCGCAAGCGCAACGTCACATGCCCGGACGGGCAGGGCGACAAGACAAAACATCAGACAGGCAAATATCCGGGTCATATCGAAACCCTATGCCGGAGGCTCACGCCAATCAAATAAATTCCAGCGGAGCCCTCACACGGGTTCCGCGAATGTGATCAGCACCCCGCAATGGTCGAGAACCGAGAAATCCCGCTCGCCCCAATCCTGATGGGTCAGCGGGCCGTTCGGATGAACCACTCCTGCGGCTTGCGCCTCGGCATATATGCCTTCGATCCCTTCGACATAGATCCGGCAGATCGTCCATTCGCAGACCATCTTGTCTTCGACAGTGATGAAATGCACCCGCACGCCGTCACGCGCAACACCACCATATCGCACCGGATCGCCGTACTGAAATGGCTCCGAAAAGCCCAGTTTCTCGACAAAGAAATTCACCGAGCCTGCGATATCCATCGACGGCAACACCGGCACCGCCTGTATGATCTTGCTCATTCAAAACATCCCGTTTTTATGCGCCATGTCGTCAGGGATCACCTGCAACACATCCCAATGCTCGACAATCTTCCCGTTTTGGTCAAAGCGAAAAATGTCGATCCCGGCATAGTCCTGATCCCCCGGCCACGTCTGATGGCAATGGAGGACTACCTTGTCCCCCTCGCCAATCACCCGCACGAATTCAACATGCTTGCCGGGATACTCCACCGCCATCTTTTCAAAATAGGCGATGAACGCGTCTTTCCCGTCCGCCACATGCGGGTTGTGCTGAGTGTAACTGTCGCCAACGAAGGTCGCGACAGCCTCGTGCGGGCGGCACTGATTGAACATCATGTCGTAAAACGCCACGGCGTTTTGTTTGTTATCTTCAACGGTCATGTTACCCCCATGGTTTGCGTCCAAATTACCGCGCATCTGGCATAGAAAAAAGATTTTCGACAAAATACCAGCTATCTGAGATATTGTGACAAATATTACAGAAGTACATCCGGCGTAGGCCTACCAAAAGGCGTTACGATTCCCAGGATTACCAAAAGGAGGGACAATAAATGTCGAAACACACAGTTTTTCTCGGTGGCCTTATGGTCAGCCTCGCCAGCTCGGCACTGGCACAATCCGATCTGCCGGCCTGCGGCACGATACCGTCAGATGCAGACACATACGAATGCGAATGTAGCGCAGATGCACCGCGCGGCTCCGTCTGGGGGTCCGGTCCTTACACAGCGGACAGCAATATCTGCACGGCTGCGATCCACGCAGGGGCGATCGACATGTCGGGCGGTCCGGTGTCTGTAATCGCCCTTGGCGGGTTGGAATCCTATGCCGGGACGGATCAGAATGGCGTCAGCACCAGCGACTGGGGATCCTATGGATCCAGCATCGTGATCAATATGAACGCGAAATAACAGGCTGTTCTGAAGGATTAATAAAAAGGGGCCGACGGCCCCTTTTTTGCATTTTGATTGATCAGGCAGCTATCACCAATGCCCGGTATTCCCCATACTCGTCCATGGCTCAGCCGGTTCCAGACTTTCGCCGTTCTGCAAAATCTCGATGGAAATATTGTCCGGCGAGCGCACAAATGCCATGTGCCCGTCATGCGGTGGACGGTTGATCGTGACACCCGCATCCATCAGCTTCTGGCAGGTTTCATAGATATTATCGACGCCATACGCCAAATGCCCGAAATGCCGCCCGTCCGAGGGCAACCCGTCGTCACCGTCCCAATTATAGGTTAACTCGATCGGCGCGTCATGCTGACCCGGAGGGGCCAGAAAGATCAGGCTGAACCGTCCGCCCTCGTTATCGTAACGCCGGATTTCCTCCAGCCCCAGCAGGTCCTTGTAAAAATGCATCGAGGCATCAAGGTCCTTCACCCGAACCATTGTGTGTAGATATTTTAACGCCATAAGTCTCTCCCATATATTATCGCTAATCTGAGGCCAGGATTGCGCATATGGCGGGCGGCTGCAAGTCTCATTTCAGCACCCGCCGATAGACCAACGTGACCTGCACGAAACTGACATACAGCAGCAGATACCATGACCCGATTTTGGCCATCGAGGTGAAACTGAAATGCGCCGATCCCGAATATAGCCACGTCCCCGTCAGCGTGCCGATATTTTCCGCGACATACAGAAACAGCGACGACAAAAACGCCGCCAGGGGCAGGGGCATCCATAGCCGTGTCCCGAACGGGGTGAAATATATCCGCGTCCGCCAGTACAGCACCAGCGTCGCGGCAAACAGCAGATAGCGGATGTCCGAGATATAATGGTGGGTGAAGAAATTCAGATAAATCGCCGCTGCCAACACAACCGTCCAACTAAAAGGCGGGTAGCGCATAAACTCCATATCAAACAGCCGGATCACCCGCGCCATGAAACTCCCGACGGAGGCATACATGAACCCCGAAAACAGCGGCACTTCGAACAGTTTCAACAGGCCCGGCTCCGGATAGGACCACGACCCCATCCGCAGCTTGAAAATCTCCATAATCGTGCCGCTGATATGGAACAGCAGGATCACCTTGGCTTCCGAAAGGCTCTCTAGCCTAAACCACAGGAACAGCATTTGCGTGGCCACCGCAAACAGCACCAGAAAGTCGTACCTCGCTATCGCAGCATCGTCGGGCCAGACCAGCGCCGTGACAATAATCGCCCCCAGCATCAGCCCCGCGAACAGACAAGCCCACGCCATCTTCAGCCCGAACATCACAAATTCCGCCACAGGTCCGGGCAACCGCGCCCGCATGAAATCGCCCATCCGACGTTCGATGGATAAGTTGGGCGAGGGGGCCATGCCCGTCTGCTGATCTTGATATAAACTCAAACCCTGTGCTCCGTACTCATCTCATGTCCGGCACTCTATGCGATAGTTTCGCATTTCCTGCGAGCCGTTTGTGCAGATTTCGGGGAGTCTGTTTAGCACTTAGAGTCGATATCCAACGTCGCTTGAAACATCAAGTAAAACGCATCTTTCTGTTCTGTGAAATTCCCGACATATGTCGCGCAACGTTGCGACTTTTTTGTGACTATAATGTCGCGAAGCGGGGAATTTACACGCTTATTTCAGACCATTGCTTGTAAACTTGGGGTAAAATCTTCTAAGGTTCGCATCGAATATTCACTTTAGTATTACGAGGGGCACATGAAACTCATCACATCTTCCATCGCAGCGCTTTTGGTTGCCGGTCCGGCACTTGCAGGGACCGTTGCATACATTCCAGACGACACAATGGCTTTTACCCCGGCGCCCGCGTCGACGTTTGGTGGCGCGGTCAAATTGGGCTACGGCTACAACATGGCATCTGTAGAAGACTCTGATGCGCCTAATGACGAGTACACAGACACCTTCTATTTCCTTGACGGCACTGTGGGTTCCAGCTTTGGCAGCTTCGGCTGGCAGTTTGACGCAGGAACAGAAATGGCGACCTTCACGGAATATGGTGATTTCTATTCGATGACCGCCTATACCGCGCACCTGAATTATGACATTGGCGGCTACCGGGTTGGTGGTTTCTATGGAATGGGACAGTGGGATGAAATCTATTCCGACGACCAAGGTGATATGACATGGTATGGTCTGGAAGCCGCAACAGAATTCAGCGGCATCCTGATGACCGCGCATGTTGGTGCCGCATCCAGCGAAGCTACCCATAGCTCGCTCGATTTTACAGACTACATGTTCTATGGTGTTCAGGCTCGTTACTTCGTCAGCGACAACTTGATGATCACTGGCTTGTTGAATTCCAGCATGGGCCAGATTCACAGCGAAGAAATGACCCAGCTTGACTACAGCGTCGAAGCCACGATGCGTCTTGGCGGTTCCGATTTCTACGGCTCGGCTCTGCTGGGTGGAACGACGGTTGATGCAAATGGTGACGGTTCCGGCACAGAAATGCGCGCGGAAATCGGCGTCAGCTACCTGTTTGGTGGCGACCTGCGCAGCGTCTATGGCACATCCACACCGATGATGGAAAAATCCGTTCTGACCCGCATGGGCGTAAACACTTCCATCTACGACTGATTGTTGCAAAATCTTACGGAAAGGCCGGCCAAAACGCGCTGGCCTTTTTCTTTGCCGCAACCCCACCCAACCGGTTGCATATAGTGGTTCACGGAACCCCAGCATCTATATATAGTGGTGCGTGAATCAGTAACAGGATCACGCCCATGCCCCTAACACCAGAGCAAAAAGCCGAAATTGACGAACAGCGCGCGCAGACGCACCAGACGCTCCGCGCCACTGCGCCGGGCATGGAAAAACATCTTTATACGGCGCACCCGGTCCTCGACCACGGGCTGGTCCGTGTCATCGACTATATGGGCGACGACAATGCCATCACGCAGGCCGCCCGCGTCTCCTACGGCAAGGGCACCAAGGCCGTGTCAAACGACGAGGGCCTGATCCGCTACCTCATGCGCCACTGGCACTCCACCCCGTTTGAAATGTGCGAGATCAAACTCCACGTCAAACTCCCTGTCTTTGTCGCCCGCCAGTGGATCCGCCACCGCACCGCCAACGTCAACGAATACTCCGCCCGCTACTCGATCCTTGACCGGGAGTTCTACATCCCCGCGCCCGAAAACCTGCAGGCGCAGTCGGTCATCAACAATCAGGGCCGCGGCGAAACCCTACAGGGCGAAGAAGCACAACGCGTCCTCGACATCCTGCGCGAGGACAGCACCCGCGCCTACGACCACTATGAGGAAATGATGTCCGAGGAGGGCCAGCAGGGCCTCGCCCGCGAACTCGCCC
>JBNLBF010000001.1:0-311765 GCA_050302475.1 Paracoccaceae bacterium | reverse complement strand
CCTCTTCGCCGGCAAGCTCTTCGGCTGGTCGGCTATCTGATACGGTTCCGTCCCGGTGCTGAGTCCAGATCGTCAAACAATCACTACATTGCACTTCCTGACCTGCGACCGAGATGTCTTCCTGGTCGACGTCATACTGTGCGTTACAAGAAGGGCAGGTTATCCGCATTTCCGCCTTAACTCCATCCCATCGCATCCACTGCGAATCGCAATTTCTACTGTTTTACCTACGGTTAGCGTCCTGTCCAAGCCTTTGAACAGTTTTCTTAATCATTGTGTTTTTCAGGTTGGATGCCTAAACCTGAGCTGATTTTGGCTTATCGGGGTTTTTCGAATGCTTCTAATCCGCTCTCAGATCGCCAATCTGTTGATGTATCTGCTGATCCTTGTCTATGGCGTGATTGGTTTTCCATTTGCGATGGCATCCCGAAAAGCTGCGATTTGGATCATGAAATTCTATTGCCGCTCGGTGTTTTTTATTCTGCGCGTTCTGTGCGGAATTACAACAGAGTTTCGCGGGAATATCCCCGAGGGCAAAGTCCTGATTGCCTCCAAGCACATGTCATTCATGGATATCATGATGCTGATGTATATCCTGCCACAGGTGAAATACATCATGAAGCGAGAACTGTTATTCGCCCCCATCCTTGGCCAATATGCCTGGCGGATTGGCTGTCCGGCGGTTCATCGGGGCAAACGTGGCAAAGCTATCGAAGACATGATTGCGGCTTTGCAGGCTGACGATGACGACAAAGGTCAGACAGTCATATTCCCGCAGGGAACGCGAGTGTTGCCCGGATCGAAGCAGCCCTACAAGGTTGGGGCCGGGGTGATCTATACGCGAATGGAACAGACCTGCGTGCCCGTTGCCACCAATGTCGGCGTGTTCTGGGCGCGACGCAGTCCCTATCGGTATCCCGGAAAGTGTATCATGGAATTTCTCGACCCGATCGAGCCGGGAATGGAGCTACGCGAGTTTATGGCCAAGATCGAAGATGAGATCGAACCCCGCTCGAATGCTCTGATGGAAGAAGTCGGGTTTGATTTCAGCAAGGTCGAAGCGAAGTAACGCTCACTTCCCTTCGCCGAACAGATCATTCACCAGATCACACAAGGCCTGTTCCAATTCTTCGGCTTGGGGACCTGTGGTTTCGATAGTGATTTTCTGTCCTTTGGAAGCAGCCAGCATCAGCAGCCCCATAATGCTGTCACCCGACGCGGATTGGCCGTCTTTTTCGACCTCTGCATTTGCATCGAACCCTTCAACGGTTTCGACAAATTTTGCCGAGGCGCGCGCGTGCAAACCCTTTTCATTCTGAATTTCCAATGTGACAGGCATATTATCCCTGCATTCCCACAGCTTTTTGTGTGGCGCAGTTCAGATATTTATGTCCGGCATCAACCGCTTTTTCGACCGCTACCGCCAACGGCAATTTCCGGGCTTTGGCCAGTTTCACCAGCATTGGCAGATTTGCACCATAAAGCACCTGCCGGTCATCCCGCTCGCATGCCATCATCGCAAGATTGGACGGGGTTCCGCCGAACATATCCGTTACAACCACGACGCCATCGCCGGTGTCGACGCTTTCAACGGCGGCTCTGATCTCGTCACGTTTGTTTTCGCGGTTGCATTCGGGACGGATGGGCACGGCAGTCAACCCTGATTGCTTACCCACAACATGTTCCAGCGCCGCGAGATATTCGCCAGCCAGACCCCCATGCGCGACTATTACAATACCGATCACTCTTATCTTGGTCCTTCGCAATAATCGGGACTATTCATCAGCCCGATCCAATTCTCTGTGACGTTTAGACACCTGCCATTCTTTTTGCGCAAGAGCCTGTGACAGATTTTCCACAAGTGTTACAGATCGGTGACGCCCGCCGGAGCAGCCGAAACCGATGGTGAAATGCGCTTTACCCTCCTCGCGGTAGGCGGGCAAGAGCAGATCGAGCATGTTTTCCACTTGATCAACAAATGGTAAATACAGGGGATCACTCTCGACATATTTCCGCACGGCTTCATCCAGGCCGGTCAGGCCGCGCAACTCCGCTATCCAGTGCGGGTTCTGCAGGAAACGGCAGTCGAAAATCATGTCGATACCCCGGGGCGTTCCGCGTTTGTAAGAAAACGACTGGACCGAGATGGACAGGCTGTCTTCACCCGTTTCCCCGAATAAATTGCGCAGTTCTGCTTTCAGCTCATGCGGGGACATTTCTGAAGTGTCAATCAGGATATCCGCCTTGGCCTTCAATCCGGCGAGCATCGCTTTTTCCTGTTTGATCCCCGCCGAGGGAGTATCCTTGGGCGCCAGCGGATGGCGCCGCCGGGTTTCGTTAAACCGGCGCAGCAGTGTTTCTTCGCTACAATCCAGGAACAAGAGGCCAACGGTCAGATCCGGATTGTCGGGCAACTGATCCAGCAGCGTATGGGCATCAAAACCCCTTGTCCGCGAGTCGATCCCCAGCGCCAACGGCTTTTCCAGTGCGTCCCCCTTCAGGAGACGCGGTAAAAGGGAAACCGGCATATTGTCGATCGCCTCGAATCCCAGATCCTCCAACGCGTTAATCGCAGTCGCCCGGCCCGCACCCGCGACGCCGGTGACAAGAAGCAACTGATATGTGGATCGGTCGGACATGTTCCGCTACCTGATAATTGCACCTTTCAGCGCGGCAATAAGCTGTGCTGCAAGGTTAGAGTTATTCTTTCCCCGAACCAAATCAATCTCTACCCCCGAAAGTGTGATTTTGGCGTGTTCGGGTAACCGCTCGGGTTCTTCCTGATCCAGATCGACCACCAATGCGATGCGGGCGGTGATCTGCGGGGTCACTTGGATCAGCCCAAGTTTGCGAGCCTCGATCATGCCCCGGATCGTGTCCGGCACGCTGGCGAAAAGCTGTCCCTCGCGAACGTTCAGCACGGTGCGATCGTCGGCCACCAACTGCGCCCCGAACGCCATCATCTGCAAAGCGAGCGCCGATTTCCCCGCCCCCGATTTACCGGTAATCAGGGCTGCATCCGGACCGATCGCAACGCAGGAGGCATGAATAATCTCTGGTGTCATACCGGCAGGATCACGACGAAGCGCGCGCCGGTCGGGTCGGCATCTTCATCGTCGTTGGGATAGATATTTTCTGCCCAAATATTGCCGCCATGAGCTTCAACGATCTGTTTCGATATCGCCAGACCAAGGCCGGAATTATTGCCGAATTCCTGCTCGGGGCGGTTGGAATAGAACCGTTTGAACACGTCTTCCAGATTGTCTTTGGGGATACCAACGCCGGTATCTTCGACCATAATCCTGACCTGCCGGTCTTCCTGACGCCCCGTGACCTTAACCCAGCCTCCGCTTTCAACAAAGGAAACCGCGTTGCTGATCAGGTTCACGAAGACCTGCGCCAGACGGCTTTCGTTGCCATGAATAATCGTTGGCCTTTCCGGCATGTCAGCAATGACCGAAACCCCTTTATCCTGCGCGATCCCGTCCTGATATTCGGCGAGGTCCGTCAGCATCTTGGCGATGTCGATTTCCTGCAGCTCGTCCTTCGCAAGTTCTGCATCAAGGCGCGATGCGTTGGAAATGTCTGTCACCAAACGGTCCATCCGCCGCACGTCATCCTCGATCACATCCAGCAGTTTCTCGCGCGATTTATCATCTTTGGCATAGCGCATGGTTTCCACCGCTTGCCCCAGTGAGGTCAGCGGGTTCTTGATTTCGTGCGCCACGTCAGCCGCAAAGGCCGCGTTAGCCTCGATCCGATCATAAAGCGCCGTCGTCATATTGCGCATCTGGCGGGACAGATCCCCGATTTCGTCGGGACGCGCCGTTAGGTCGGGGATGTTCACCCGTACTGGTGATACCCGGCCCGAGCGCTGGTCGGACCCTTTTTCGGCCGCATCGGTTAGTAGGCGTAACGGACGACCAATCGTGTTCGCCAGCAGGATAGAAAGCACAACGGAGATGAAGATCGCCAGCATGAACACTTTTAGAATTTGCTGCCGCTCGGCGCGGATGTAGCTGTCCACTTCACCGCTAGCCGTTGACAGAATAACAGCGCCGGCAATCTCTCCATTCTGGAAGACAGGAGCGCCAACCGTCAGGATGGATTGCTGCCGGGCATTCAGAACGGATGATTTAATCAGATTGCCCGTGAAAACCACCCGTTGGGCAATATCGGAGCGATGCAAAATCATTGCCGGATCATCAAGGCCACCGGTCTCGCTGGATCGGAACACCAACGCTATGCGGCGCCAGGCATCGCTGAGAATGTCGTCGAGTTCGTTCGTGCGCTCTGCCAAACCGGTTTCATCGCTTCCGGCGCCCGACTCAGGCAGGATGATTGGCTGACCTTTTGCCGTGAAAAACTGCACGTCGGAATTCAATGGTGCTGAAACAAGGTCCAGAAATTCTGCGGTCGCGAAATTTCCTTCTTCTTCGCCATAGGCCAGATTTTCCAGCTCCAACGACAAGGCATTGGCCAGCATTCTTGTATCGTCTTCCAGCGTTTTTTCCCGCAATGCGATCAGGCTGTCCTGGGATTGGTTCAGAAACAGGATACCCGTCACCAGAAGACTAAGCGCGACCAGGTTGAATGCGAGGATCTTGGTGGTCAGAGGTGACCGAATCCGGCGCGTGTTTGTTCGAAATCTGGACTTACCCCCTTCGGTGTCCGGCAACGGGATATTCCCAGGGGGAGTCAGGTCGATCATAGGATCATCCTAAGCCTCGTTAAACCGATACCCGATCCCGTAGAGCGTTTCGATCGAAGCAAACTCGGAGTCTTTGGTCCGGAATTTCTTGCGCAGGCGTTTGATGTGGCTGTCGATGGTCCGATCATCCACATAGACCTGATCATCATAAGCAATATCCATCAGCTGATCGCGGCTTTTGACCACGCCGGGACGGATAGCAAGTGCCTGCAGCAGCAAAAATTCGGTAACTGTCAGCGAGACATCCTCACCCTTCCAGATGACTTTGTGACGCAACGGGTCCATTTCCAAACTGCCGCGGGTGAAAGCGGCGTCTTCGGGTTTGGTGTTGTTGCCGCCACCTTCGCCACCATCTTCCTGCGCTTCTTTGCGGCGTAGGATCGCTTTGATCCTTTCGATCAGAAGGCGTTGCGAAAAGGGTTTGCGCATATAATCATCCGCGCCCATCCTCAGGCCCAGAACTTCGTCGATCTCGTCGTCTTTGGAGGTCAGGAAAATCACCGGCATCTCGGATTTCTGACGCAAACGGCGCAACAGTTCCATCCCGTCCATGCGGGGCATTTTGATATCGAAGACCCCGAGATCGGGTTCGTCGTTTAATAAAGAGGATAACGCGGAAACACCGTCTGAATGTGTTTCGACCTCGAACCCTTCGGATTCCAATGCGATGGAAACGGACGTTAAAATATTCCGATCATCGTCAACCAGTACAATTCTTGCCATATCAGTCCCCGAAAGTTTTACCATCTGTATAATTGCGGATGATGTGCCGTGTTGCAAGAAACCTTTTCTTAAGCGTTGGTTAACGCCGGTCGCTTGACAGCACATGACCCGGCACCCAAAAAGGCGCGAGGTTTTGACAGGGATAACAGAATGTCCAGATTTGCGGTCGCTTCCGGCCATCACCTGACCAGCAACGCGGCGGCGGAAATTCTGCGTGCCGGGGGCTCGGCAGTTGATGCGGCAATCGCCGGGGCCTTCATGGCCTGCGTGACCGAACCGGTTCTGGCCTCACCACTGGCAGGTGGGTTTATGATGGTCGCGCCACCAGACAGGAATCCCAAGCTTCTGGACATGTTCGTGCAAACCCCTCGCTCGAAACGTCCGGAAGGGGAAGCAGATGTCCGGGAAATCATGGTCGATTTTGGCCCGACGCAGCAGATATTTCATTGCGGCAGTGGCACCACTGCAACCCCGGGTTTGATCCCCGGTATATACGAAGCCCACAAACATTTCGGACGGATGCCGATGACAGACCTGATCGCACCTGCCGTGGCGGCGATGCGCCAAGGGGTCGAGGTTACCGCATTTCAGGCCGAGGTTCTGGGGTATGTTGAGGCAATTTACACCGCCTCTGCCGAAGCGCGAACTTTTTATGCACCCGACGGAACGCTGCTAAAACCCGGCGCGATACTCGCCAATCCGGAAATGGCTGACATGCTGGACGTGATGGCGCACGAGGGCGCGCGCTTTGTTCAGGAAGGGGAGGTCGCGCAAGCCCTGTTGGGTATGGATGGTGGACATCTGACGGCGGATGACCTGCGCGCATATCGCCCGGAATGGCGCGAGCCGCTTTCCTGTCAGCGCGGAGAGGTAACCTTTGCCCTGAATCCTTCCCCCAGCCTTGGAGGCGTGCAAATTGCGCTGGCACTTTCAGCGCTACCTGAAGGCGCAAATGATCGGGATCTGGCAAAATGTCTTCATGAAGTTGCAAAGATCCGCCGCGCCCGCGATCTTGATCATCACCCGGCAGAGGGCGCGGCGATTATGCTGGACCCGCAACTGGTCAATGACCTGCGCAAAACGCTCGCCGGACATCAGGCGGCGACGCGGGGGACGACACATATCTCGGTCATCGATCCATCGGGCTTAGGTGTGGCATTCACATTATCGAACGGGGAGGGGAACGGCTTGATCGTGCCCGGCACCGGGATCATGGCCAACAATATGCTGGGCGAGGACGATCTGGTTCCGGATGGCCCTAACAGCTGGGTGCCGGATCGGAGATTGGCCTCGATGATGTGTCCGATGATCTTGCGACGGGGGCAGGAGGTTACGCTGATGGGCTCTGGCGGGTCGAACCGGATACGCTCGGCATTGGCGCAGGTGTCGCTGTCACTGGCAGAAGGCGTTGCGCTGGAAGACGCGATCACCGCCCCGCGCCTGCACGTGGAAACGGGCGGGCATATCCTCGATTTTGAGGATCTGGGGTCTGAGCGCCGTCGCGAAGGCTTGCTGACAGAATTTCCGGACGGCAAGCCGTGGGATCGTCAATCGATGTTTTTTGGCGGTGTTCACGCGGTGCGCTGGGATGGCAAGGCGGGGTTCCAGGCGGTCGGTGATCCGCGCCGCTCGGGCGCGGTGCTAACCGAATAGTCCCCGTCGCAGCAGGTTCAGCCCGGCCAACACCAGCACATAAAGCGTCAGTCGACGAAATTTTTCCTGCGGCAGGCGATCCTGCACCAAAAACCCCAAGGCCATTCCGGCCATCGCAGGGACAACCATATAGATGGAGAAGGGCAGCGTGACCTCATTCAGCAGCCCCGACTGCAAATGCGCCCCGGTCAGCACGATAGCACCCACCAGAAAAGAAATACCCTGTGCGCGAACCATTTCCAGTTTCGGCGTATTACGGGCCAACAAGAACAACAGGATCGGGGGACCCCAGACGCCCGACAGGCCACCGAAAAAACCGGAAACCAAACCGATCAGAGGTTCAACCTTGCGCGCAAGCTCTTCACGGATAGACGGACTCCAGCCGATGATCATTATGGATCCGAAGGTCGTGATTCCAACGCCCAGGATTACGAACAGCCAGGTGTCGGGGATGATCACAACCAGCTGTGCGAAAGCATAGATCGCGAAGAACAGGGTCAGGTTCAGCCGCCAGTATTTCACGAAAGAGGATCGGGCTTCCGTTATACCCTGGCGAAACGTTTGCCAGATATTTGAGATCAACGCCGGGATGATCAGGGCGGCAATGGCGATCTCGGCAGGCATTAGCGAACCGATGCCACTGATGGCGATCATCGGCAAAGCAAACCCAATCGCGCCTTTGGTGAAACCCGCGAACGCCATGATGAAGGTTGCCCCAATCAAGGTCAGCCAGCCGAATTCGGTAATGATCGCGGTCATAAGGGGCTCCGGATAAGTGGAGAAGGTTTGGCATGCGCAGGAAGGGACGGCAAGAGGGTCCTCCCGACGTTTGTAGGGTGGATTGGAAATCCGCCCACCCCGAATGGGCTTCTCCATCTATCACCGCGACAAGGCCGACAGAAACCGCTCTCGCGCAGCAGGGACTTGTTTGCCAAGGGTTGGCATGAACCAAGCCTCCAGAAAATGCCCGGTGGTACGCAGCGCGGCTTGCACCTCGACGAGGTCCTCATCCGGTGCGTCAAGGCGCAGGAAGCGGGGCAGAGGTAGCAGCTTGTCAGCCCAATCGGCCCCGCCCGCACGACTAACGGAACGACCGGATTTGGGCGAGACATAAATCAGGTCCTGCGTTGCCCCGGTTGCCGCACAGACGCTGAAATCGAGGCCGTAGCCTGCATCCGTCAATAACGCCAGTTCCCAGAGCGCATATCGCGACGGCCAGTCCGGGATTTCCCCTAGCGCATCCAACAGGTCGACGGTACGTTGATAGAGGGCCCTATGCGCCTCGCGCTCCGCCAGCCCGACTGTCAACAGCGCTGAGACTGCCCCCATCGCGGCCAGCGCGGCGCGGTCCGACATAATCGCGGCAGCACGGGATTTGACCGGGTCGATAGTGAAATTGCCGATATGATCTTCGAGCCTCGCCCGCCATTCGACGGACAGCTGCGCCCCGGGTTGCAGGATCGGAGCCATCCGGCGCGAGCCACCACCCCGGACAACACCTGCATGTCGCCCGTGATGTTCAGTCAAAACTTCGATAATTGCCGAGCCCTCGCCATGCTTGCGCACGGACAAAAGAACCCCTTCGTCGCGCCAGTCCATGGGCGGAGATTAGGAGGATTTGCGGGGTGGGGGAAGGGTTATTCGAGACCCTCTTCACCCAACAACGACCGTCCCTCGCGGTCCTCTACCTCGATAATCCAGATATCGGGATCGAACTCGCGTTGGCGGGTCAGCGACGCCTCGACGTCTGCATCCAACCCTTCGGACAGCGGCACCCAGATGCGCGCACCGGTCGCGTTATATGATCGCTGAAAGGCCGCCGCGCGGCCATCGAGCGTGTTCACTTTCACATAAACCGCTCCGGCGGTGTCATCCCCCCGACAGACCACAAAAGCCGGGATATCCATCAGCGACAGGCGACGCAGATAGGCCTTTACCCAGAATTCCGCTGTCAGGCGGGGCGTCATGCGCCGTCTTTGAAATCGAGGCCCATTTCCGTGAAGCGCTCAGCCTCCTCCAGCCATTTCGGGCGGACTTTGACCTGCAGGAACAGGTGGACCTTGCGGCCTAGAAACTCGGTCAGCTCCTCGCGGGCGGCGGTCGAAATGCCTTTGATCGTCTCACCTTTGGGTCCCAATGCGATGCCCTTATGGCCGTCGCGGGCGACATAGATCACCTGATCAATGCGGACCGATCCATCCTTGCGCTCGTCCCAGCTTTCGGTCTCGACCGTCAACTGATAGGGCAGTTCCTGATGCAGGCGTAACGTCAACTTTTCTCGCGTGATCTCAGCGGCGAGCATCCGCATCGGCAGGTCGGCGATCTGGTCTTCGGGATAGAGCCACGGGCCGTCGGGCACCTCACCCGCCAGCCAGTGTTTCAGGTCGTCGCAGCCGTGACCTTTCTCGGCAGAGATCATAAAAGTTTCTTCGAAATCGAACCGTGTATTCAGGTCAGCCGTCAGGGCCAGCAGGCTGTCGGCCTTCACCCGATCGATCTTGTTGATTGCCAGTGCCACGCGGGCGTCCGGTGCATGTTCGCGAAGCGAGTCCAGAATGGCCTCCACCCCTTCGGTGATCCCCCTGTGGGCTTCGACCAGAAGCACAACCAGATCCGCATCCGAGGCCCCGGCCCAGGCCGCTGTGACCATAGCGCGGTCCAGACGGCGACGCGGACGGAACAGGCCGGGCGTGTCGACAAACACGATCTGGCTATCACCTTCTATCGCGACGCCGCGGATACGGGCGCGGGTGGTCTGCACCTTGTGTGTGACGATGGACACCTTCGCCCCCACCATCCGGTTCAACAGCGTCGATTTTCCTGCGTTCGGCTCGCCAATCAGGGCAACAAAACCGCATTTTGTGTCAGTCATCGTCTTTCACCTTGTTCAGCAAAGCTTGGGCCGCAGCCTGTTGGGCGGCGCGTTTGGAGGTCGCATTGGCCCGCGCGCTCTCGCCCGATTTCACCCGCACTTCAATCACAAAGACGGGCTCGTGATCCGGGCCGGAACGATCCACGACCGTGTAGCTTGGCGGTGGCATTCGGCGGGCCTGTGCCCATTCCTGCAATTCCGATTTCGGATCGGCGGAGATTTCATGCGCAGACCCGATCCGTCCTGCCCATAGCCGCAGGACCACGTCCTGCGCCGCGTTGAAGCCCTCGTCCAAAAACACCGCGGCGATCACCGCTTCCATGGCGTCACCAAGCAAAGCCACCTTGCGGCGCCCGCCGGACAGGCTTTCGGAGCGGCCCATCATCAATGCGGCCCCCAAATCAATCTCGGTCGCCACCTCTGCACAGGTTTCCTTGCGGACCAGCGCGTTGAGACGAGGCGCCAAATCCCCTTCGGTGGCTTTGGGATCATCTTTCAGCAACGCATCCGCGATCACCAGTCCCAACACCCGGTCGCCCAGAAACTCAAGACGTTGATAATCTTGCCGTGCGCCGCTCGACAGGGATGAATGCGTCAGCGCCTGTGTCAGCAATTCCGGATGCGCGAATTCGTGCCCCAGCCGAGCCGCAAACGCACGCACTTCCGGGGTCAGTTTCACTCGATTGCCTTGAAAAAACGGTCGGACCGCCAGGTCCAGAACATTAACAGCGACCGCCCAGCGGACGAGAACATGATCCGGTCTGCACGACCGATAATGTTTTCGCGCGGGACAAATCCGACACCGCCACCCAATTGCGTGACCCGGCTGTCCAGCGAGTTATCGCGATTGTCGCCCATGAAGAAAAAATGCCCCTCCGGCACAGTTGTCGGGCCGAAATTATCGGTCCGGGAGGTGCGGATATTCAACACCGTATGGTCAACCCCGTTTGGCAGGACTTCCATCCGAGCCTGTTTGATACAGTCGCCACCTAACGGGGGAACCGAATTCGCACAGGCCGGGAGGTTGCGTTGCGAACCCTGATAATCGAACGTTTCAACGAAATTCGGCAACTCCGTCTGGACGGCTTCTTCACCATTCAGAAACAGCACGCCGTCGCGAACCTCTACCGTGTCGCCGGGACCGGCAATCAGCCGTTTGATATAATCCTCGCCAGTGGCGGGATGTTTGAAGACAACGACGTCACCAATCTCGGGATCTTCACCCCATAGTCGGTTTTCCTGACCTTTGGCAAAGCCACAAAAATCAACCCCGAACATCGACGGGCAGGAGGCGTAGGAATATCCATAGGCCATCTTGTTTACGAACATGAAGTCGCCAATCAGCAGGGTCGATTTCATCGACCCTGACGGGATCCAGAACGGCTGAAACAATAGGGTGCGGATCAAACCCGCGAGCAGCAGAGCATAGACAACAGTCTTGATCGTCTCGACGACGCCACCGCTCGATTTTTTCTTGGCCATTCGGGAAATTCCTTACCAGTAATTCGGGCTGCCTTGTGGCCCCTGTTGTCTGAACTGTCAAGCCGTGCGCGGCCGGGCCTCAATCACCACAAAGGCCTGTGCCCATGGGTGATCATCCGTGAGAGTCACATGGATATGGGGGTCGTGCCCTTCCGGCGTCAAGGCCGCGAGCCGTTCTGCCGCCCCGCCGGTCAGTTCCATCGTCGGCTGACCGGTACGCAGGTTCACAACTCCCATTTCCTTCCACGCGATGCCCATGCGCAGACCCGTGCCGAGGGCCTTGGAGCAGGCTTCCTTCGCTGCCCAGCGTTTGGCGTAGGTTTCAGTGGACAGCTTGCGCCGCTTGGCGATGGCCTGTTCGGTATCGGTAAATACGCGTTGGATGAAGCGGTCGCCGAACCGGTCCAGCGTCCCGCCGATCCGTTCGATAGATGCCAGATCAGACCCGATGCCGATGATCACGCCACACCTTCACCGAAGGCTTCGTTCCGCGCTTCGTCCATCAGGGCGCGCATGCGGCGGATGGCGCTGTCGAGGCCAGAGAAAATCGCTTCGCCAATCAGGAAATGGCCGATGTTCAGTTCCATGACTTCGGGGAAGGCGGCGATGGCTTTGACTGTGTCATATGTGATGCCGTGGCCGGCGTGGATTTCCAGTCCCAGTTCATGGGCATAAGCTGACATCTCGCGCAGTGCTGCGAGTTCACGATCCGCTTTCGTCATATCCCCGTCGGTCAGCGCGTCACAATACGCGCCTGTATGCAGTTCCACCACCTGCGCCCCGATACGTGCAGACGCTTCGACCTGTTTCATGTCTGCCGCGATAAACATCGACACGCGACAACCCGCCTCTCGCAACGGTGCAATGAAATGCGCCAGATGGTTTTCCTGTTTGGCAACCTCCAAACCACCTTCGGTCGTTTTTTCCTCGCGCTTTTCAGGCACGAGGCAAACGGCGTGCGGGACATGACGCAAAGCAATTTCCTGCATTTCCGGAGTTGCCGCCATTTCGAAATTCAACGGCACCGTCAGGTTTTTCGCCAGTTTTTCGATGTCCGGATCAGTGATATGGCGCCGATCCTCACGCAGATGCGCCGTGATGCCGTCCGCGCCGGCCTTTTCCGCCAGCAACGCTGCCCGCAACGGATCAGGATATGCCCCACCTCGCGCATTTCGCACGGTGGCCACATGGTCGATATTTACGCCAAGTCGCAGTCTGCCAAGGGGTCTTTCCATCTCACCTCTCCGATTTCGGCTCAGAATAGTCGCTTTCTTCTTTCAAGTCAGCCACCGTTTCCGTTTTCGCATGCCGCTTCAGATGCCGCTCTCGCAGTTTGCGCCGACGCGAGCGCTGGAAGGCGGCGACGGAAGGTTTAGCGGCGAAATAGCTGCCGACAGCCAGGAGCGTACCGATCAGCAGACCCCCAACCAGATAGGGTAGGAAAATCTCCCACCAGAAAGCGCCCAAGTCGACGTGACCACCGGGTCCATATCCGAACAGCCCCTTGATCGAGTGCCAGATCGACTGGCCGGTCTCATAAAACGCGTTCAACACCGCCTGCACGTCGCCATGACCGTGATTGATTCCCAGAATCTGCCGTCCGACTGCCATGCACATGGCCGCGATCAAGGGGAATGTCACTGGTGTGCCAATGAAGGTTGCCGCGAGTGCTGCGATTACATTTCCACCGAACCCCCAGGCCATCAACGCGGCAGCGAGCATATGCAAACCGTAGAAGGGCGTGAAACAGACCCAGACGCCAAACGCAATCCCCAACGCAATCCTATGCGGGGTGTCAGGCAGGCGACGCATGCGTAGCGATAAATACTCAATCCCCCGCTGCCAACCTTTGCGCGGGTAGATCATTTCCTTCATGCGTTGCCAGACAGAGGGTTTATTCCGGCGTTTGAAAATCACTTTATTCGGTCCAATTTATCCTTCGACGGATCGCGCACTCGGGTGACGCTTGCGATATCGCTGTCGGCTTCGATGGCGGTCTGGATATGCAAAAAATGTTCGAAATCGCGCACCTCCAGAACAAACTTAATCCGGAAGAAATCGGGTTTCCGATCCAGAAAATCAATATTGGAGATATTCGCGTTATGCTCGCCAATCAATGTGCAAATTCGTCCTAGCACGCCGGTGTCGTTGGCCATGATGATTTCCACAGTGGTTTCGTGCTCGGCCTTGGGGGTGCCCTCGGTCCAGCGCAGATCAACCCAGCGTTCGGTCTGTTCCTCGTAATCGACCAGGGCTTCACAGTCGATAGCGTGGACTTTCACCCCTTTGCCGCGCACAGAAATACCAACGATCCTTTCCCCCGGCAGGGGCTGACAACATAGGGCAGGCAAGTGCTTCTCGCCAGGTTTCAGACCGATAACCGTCGGCGAGCCCTCGGCAATCCGTCCGTCATCATTCTTCATTAATTCCGGGTAGAGCGCGTTACACAGGTCCGTTCCGGTGATTTCCGTTGTTCCAAGCCGCGCCAGCAATTCTTCGCGTTTGCCCAGCGACATGGCTTTAGCAGCTGTATCCAGCGCCTTGTCTGTCGCCCGTTTACCTAAACGCGCGAGTGCCACGCGCGCGATTTCCGCGCCCAATCGGATATGCGCAGCACGGTGTTCTTCACGTAAAGAGCGGCGGATGGCGGATTTGGCACGACCCGTGACGACCATATCCTCCCAACTGGGTTGCGGCCGCTGACCTTCCGCACGGATGATGTCCACTGACTGACCATTTCGCAGTCGCGTCCATAGCGGCACGCGGTTGCCATCGACCTTGGCGCCCACGCAACTGTCGCCGATCCGTGTGTGGATCGCATAGGCGAAATCAATCGGCGTCGCCCCGCGAGGCAGGTTGATCACATCGCCCTTGGGCGAGAAACAGAAAACCTGATCCTGAAACATTTCCAATTTGACATGTTCCAGAAAATCTTCGGGATTTTCGGCGTTTTCAAACCCTTCGGTCAGGCTGTGAAGCCAACCGAACGGGTCAACGGCGAACTTGTTCTCCACCTTCTCGCCATCGCGATAGGACCAGTGGGCGGCCACACCCGATTGTGCGACGATATGCATATCGCGGGTACGGATCTGGATTTCGACGCGTTTGCCGTCACGGCCTGATACGGTCGTATGAAGCGACCGGTAACCGTTCGATTTTGGCTGACTGATATAGTCTTTGAACCGCCCCGGAATCGCCGCCCAGCGTTGGTGGACAGCGCCAAGTGCTGCATAGGCGTCTTGTTCATTTCGCGTGATGATACGGAAGGCGTAAATGTCGGACAGACGTGAAAATCCCTGCTGCTTCTCTTCCATCTTACGCCAAATGGAATAGGGGCGTTTCTCGCGACCGGTCACGTGAGCGATCACTCCGGCCTTGGCAAGCGCTTCCTTGATATCTTCGATAATCACCGGGATCAGGTCGCCGGTTTCGTTTCGAAGAGTCAGAAAACGCCGCATGATGGAATTGCGGGCTTCGGGGTTGAGGATCGCGAAGCACAAATCCTCCAGCTCGTCCCGGATATACTGCATCCCCATACGCCCGGCGAGCGGGGCATAAATATCCATCGTTTCGCGGGCTTTTTTCTGCTGCTTTTCCGGGGGCAAGGATTTGATCGTGCGCATATTGTGCAGCCGGTCAGCTAATTTGACCAACAACACCCGCACATCTTTGGACATTGCCATCAACAGTTTTCGGAAATTTTCCGCCTGTGCCGTTTCAACCGAGGATAATTCCAGGTTCGTCAGCTTGGTGACACCATCCACCAGTTCGGCCACCTCGCCTCCGAATGTGTCGACGATCTTTTGATAGGTGACGCCGGTATCTTCGACCGTGTCATGCAACAGCGCTGTGATGATCGTGTCATCATCCATATGCACTTCGGTCAGCAGCGCAGCAACCTCAACCGGATGGGTGAAATATGGTTCGCCGGATTTGCGGACCTGACCTTCATGCGCGGCCTCGCCAAAGGCATACGCCTCGCGGATCAGCGCTTCGTCTGTCTTAGGATTGTAGTTGCGGACGAGATCTAACAGATCCTCGACATCAATCATCACACGGGCTCCATCGGGACTGCCCGATCAGATTACGACTCGCGCTGCGCTTCCATCAAGGCCCGAAGCAGATTTTCTTCCGACATATCGTCGTCGGTTTTGTCGTCGGCTTCTGTGCCCATAAGCAGCGTCATCTGATCTTCTTCGGCTTCGTCGACCTCGATCTGGCGCTGGTTGCTTTCGATGGCGGATTCGCGCAGCTGCTCGGCGGTCAGGGTTTCTTCGGCGATTTCGCGAAGGGCAACAACCGGATTCTTGTCATTGTCGCGGTCCACGGTCAGTTCGGCACCAACGGACAGCTCGCGCGCACGATGCGCAGCCAACATGACCAGTTCGAACCGGTTCGGGACTTTATCAATGCAATCTTCAACGGTGACGCGTGCCATAAATCCATGCTCCGAGCTTGTTGGAAGGCCGCACACCTAATATGGCGGGCGGCGGAATGCAAGAGGGTTTTAGGGCGAAATCACCTGTATTTGTTCGATATCTTCAGGGGGCAGGGCGGCGATCATCTGATCCACCGACAGGCCGGTGACCGGGTGTAGCCAATCAGGAGCGACATCTCGTAGCGGAACAAGAACAAAGGCCCGGTCCTGAATGCGAGGGTGCGGGAGGATCAACTGGTCCGGGGCGTTTTCAGCCTGCGCCTCTGCCGGCAGGTCGGCCCATTTACGAAATATTGATAATTCAGGAAGAATTTTTCCGCTATAATCCAGAAGATCGAGGTCACAGACCCGGGCACCCCAGCGCAATTTTCGGACTCTGCCCATTTCGGCTTCGATCTTGTGAAGTTTTTTTAAAGCGCTTTCAGGAGGTTGATCTGTTTCAGCAAGAACAACGGCATTTACAAAATCTGGTCCCGCGCCAGCCGGGAACGCAGGCGTGCGATACCATTTGCTCATATTGCAAATCCTGAATGATTCGGATTCAATCAACCGGAGGGCAAGGGTTAACGTCTCCATCGGCGTTCCGGTGGAAGAAGACAGGTTTGACCCGAGGGCAATGAGACACTTTATCATATGACTTGGCAGTTTTCGGTCTTGCATGTCAGGTTTACGCTACCTATCCTTTACGTAAGGTTCCGGTTTCGCATTTTGCAATTGAAATCGGTGCACTGGTGGGGCAGAGATGCATAAAAAACGGAGAAAGTATGTTTTATCGTGACGAGCGCCTAGCGTTGTTTATAGATGGTTCCAACCTTTATGCATCAGCAAAAGCCCTGGGATTCGACATTGACTATAAGCTACTGCGCTCAGAATTTGCACGCCGTGGTAAAATGTTGCGCGCGATGTACTATACGGCCCTTCTGGAAAACGAAGAATATTCGCCAATTCGACCGCTAGTGGACTGGCTGAATTACAACGGTTTCATGATGGTCACCAAGCCTGCAAAAGAGTTCACCGATTCCGTAGGCCGTCGTAAGGTCAAAGGCAATATGGATATCGAGTTGACTGTCGATGCGATGGAATTGGCGCCCCATATCGACCACGCCGTGCTGTTCTCCGGCGACGGAGATTTCCGTCCCCTGATCGAAAGCCTGCAGCGCAAAGGTGTTCGTGTATCGGTCGTTTCAACGATCCGTACGCAACCCCCGATGATTGCCGACGAATTGCGTCGTCAGTGCGATAATTTCATCGAGCTGGACGAATTGCGCGATGTCATCGGTCGCCCGGCGCGCGAAGATGATCGTCCGTCATCATTCGATGACAGCGATACGGACTGATAAAGACGCCAGTTTCCGAAAGCAGCGATTCCAAAGGTCGATTTTCTATAAATTTGTTTGGGGGGCTCCCACACGTCGTAGGTTGTATTCGAAATTCAACTGCTCCCGTTGGGCGTGGCCGGACCTTTGGCCCGGCGGTTACTGGAATTTAAATTGTTGGCTATTCTAAACGGACTTTTGCTCGCTCCAATGTATGGGCCGAAAGCCGAAATACTTACCCGAAAGGTTCTAACACAGGATTGATAACGTTCAGATCAAGCACTGGATCAAGTCGTTCCTCAGCCGTCTTTCCAATCGCACCAGGCTTGCACAATCGCGCGTAACTCTTCCTGCTTTCGGTCTACGTCGTCCAGATCGGCAAAGGTCATTGTTCTCGCCTCTTTCCCATCACCCACCAAGTTGGGGAAATCACCGGGAATGTCGGCGCCTTTGTGAAACATCAGCGTTGCATGCGCCTTCGCCTTCGGGAAGAAACTGGCAAGATTTCCCTTGTAGGTGAAAGTCGGCGCTTGCCATTTGATACATTCTTCCATCAGAAGATCAGCCGCCAGCACGGCCTGCCGCACGGACTCTACATCCGCTTTCATTGGATTGTCGTACGCCGCCATCCAGTCATCAACTTCCTTGGTCATCGCTTATCCTTTCAGCACCGTATCGCGGCCCTCGCATATCCATCGAAAGAAGGAGGTTTGCGGCTGGACCTTCACGTGCGCAATGCATAGGTTTGGGGCATGAGCAAACCACCTCTTTCCCTCTACCTCGCCGCCCCGCGCGGATTTTGCGCTGGCGTGGATCGTGCGATCAAGATTGTCGAGATGGCGCTGGAGAAATGGGGCGCGCCTGTCTATGTCCGCCACGAGATTGTGCACAACAAATATGTCGTCGATGAACTTCGCGAAAAAGGGGCGGTTTTTGTTGAGGAGCTGGACGAATGCCCCGACGACCGCCCGGTGATCTTTTCCGCGCACGGCGTGCCGAAAGCCGTGCCCGCAGCGGCAGCAAAGCGGAACATGATCTATGTCGATGCGACCTGTCCACTGGTCAGCAAGGTGCATATTGAGGCTGAGCGGCATCACGAAAACGGGCTTCAGATGGTCATGATCGGCCACGCGGGCCATCCCGAAACCATCGGTACCATGGGGCAGCTGCCTGATGGTGAAGTGCTGCTGGTTGAAACTGAAGCTGACGTCGCAACGCTGACCCCACGAGATCCGGCGAAGTTGGCCTTCATTACACAGACGACGCTGTCGGTTGACGACACAGCGGGCATTGTGACCGCGCTTCAGGCGCGTTTCCCCGACATTATCGGCCCGCACAAAGAGGACATCTGTTACGCCACCACCAACCGTCAATCGGCGGTGAAAGCCATCGCGCCGAAGGTGGAGGCGCTCTTGGTCATCGGCGCACCGAACTCGTCCAATTCCCGCCGCTTGGTTGAGGTCGCGGCCAAGGCCGGATGCGATTACGCGCAACTGGTGCAGCGGGCGGCGGATATCGACTGGCGCGCGCTGGGGACAATCCGGGCGGTTGGGATCACCGCGGGAGCCTCGGCCCCCGAGGTGCTGATCAACGAGGTTGTCGATGCCTTCAGCGACCGGTTCGACGTGACGATGGAGGTTGTGGAAACCGCCAAAGAAAACGTCGAATTCAAAGTCCCGCGGGTACTGCGCGAAGCGGCGGAGGCATAATGTTCAAAGGTATCCCGACACCGGCCCTCACGCTGGGCCTGCTGGGTTTGATCCCTTTCCTGCTGGGATTGGCGCAGATCTTTGGCTATGACCTGATCCCGCCCGCGATCCGAAACGTGGATCATATGACTTTGCCCAACACCGGGGCCGGGTTGATGTTGGGTTATGGCAAGATCATCCTCGCCTTCATGGGTGGCGCCCTTTGGGGATTTGCCGCCAGCCGCGCCACATGGCTGTTGCTGACACTGTCGGTGCTCCCCGCGCTCTGGGCGTTTTTGGTGGTAGGTGGTGATTTGGTGATGTTGGCCTTCGGGTTCCTCGGCTGTCTCGCGATAGATTTCCTGTTTGCGCAGTTCGGCGTAACGCCGAAATGGTGGATGCGATTGCGGGCAATGCTGACGACTATCGTCGTGATCTGCCTGCTGATCCCGGCATTAGGATAGGAGCCACTCATGTCATTCCAATTTTTCCTGACCGCGCTGGTTGTCGTACTGATCCCTGGAACGGGTGTGGTGTACACGCTGGCGATTGGACTGGGGCAGGGGCGCGGACCGGCGATCTGGGCGGCGCTCGGCTGCACCTTTGGGATCGTGCCGCATCTGACTGTGGCGGTGCTGGGCGTGGCGGCGGTGCTGCATGCCAGCGCGCTGCTGTTCACGGCGGTGAAATTTGCCGGCGTCGCCTATTTGCTTTGGCTGGCCGTTCAGGCGCTGAAAGGTGGCGGTGCGCTGAATGTGCAGGCCGACACCACCGCAGAAGCCGGATGGCGCATTGCCCGGCGCGGTGCGTTGATCAATATCCTGAACCCGAAACTCTCGATCTTTTTCCTCGCCCTGTTACCGCCATTCCTGAGCGGTAGTCCCGCAACCGTGACGGTGGAAATGATCAGCCTCGGCGCGGTGTTCATGGTAATGACCTTCGTCGTGTTCGCGATCTATGGCCTTTACGCCGCCGCGGCTCGTACTTGGATATTATCAAGCGAATGCCTGATGCGCTGGCTGAACCGTAGCTTTGCGGCGGTGTTTGCTGCGCTTGCCGGTCGGCCGGCGCTGGAACGCGCTTGAGCCATGGCTGACCTGTTCGCCTATACCGACGGGGCGTGCTCCGGCAATCCCGGCCCGGGGGGCTGGGGCGTGTTGCTGGTGGCGCGTGACGGTGATCGCGTGGTGAAGGAGCGCGAGTTAAAAGGTGGCGAGTCTGAAACCACCAATAACCGCATGGAACTGATGGCCGCGATCACGGCGCTGGAGACGCTGGACAAAGGTGTCGCCCTGACGCTGGTAACGGACAGTGTTTACGTCAAGGACGGGCTGACCAAATGGATCCACGGTTGGAAGAAGAACGGCTGGAAAACCGCGGCGAAGAAACCCGTGAAGAACGAGGAATTGTGGCGGCGTCTGGACGAAGCTCAGCAACGCCATCAGATCACATGGGAATGGATCAAGGGCCATGCCGGGCATCCGGAAAATGAACGCGCCGATGCGCTGGCACGGGCCGGAATGGAACCGTTTAAACCTCAGAAAACTTAAACCCGGTCAATGGGGCCGATGTCGTCCCCGAAAAACGAACGCGGTCAGGAATCCGATCACAATTTCCCGATAGGAAACTGAATGCTCAGGAAATGGAGTGGAGGGGTTATGGACTCTCCGAGACATTTTTGGGAAAATCAGGTGTGAAAGTGAGGTAACCATGTCTCGTCCCCTCGTTGGAATCATCGGAAATGCGCATCTGATCAATGAAGAATACCGCGTGCAGGCGGTTGGAATCATGAATATCGAGGCAGTCGCCACCGTCTGTGACGCGCTGCCGGTCATGGTTCCGGCGACCCCGCATATCGGCAGTGTGGAGGATCTGGCGGAGCGCTTCGACGGCTTCGTCTTTACCGGCGGCCGTCCGAACGTCCATCCCCGCCATTACGGACATGAGGCGACCGAGGCGCACGGGTTCTTTGACGAGGATCGCGATAACCTCACGCTCCCCTTGATCCGCCATTGTGTGGCGACTGGTGTGCCGATCCTTGGCATTTGTCGGGGCTTTCAGGAATTTAACGTTGCCTTCGGTGGAACGCTGCATCCGGAAATCCGTGACTTGCCGGGCCGGATGAACCACCGGATGCCGCCTGACGGGACGCTGGAAGAAAAATTCGAACATCGCCACACTGTCGCGCTGGCGCCGGGTGGGGTTTTCGCCCGGATATTCGGATCAGACGAGGTGCTGGTCAATTCGCTTCACGGTCAGGGGATTGCCGATCCCGGCGAGCGCGTGGTGATCGAAGGCTACGCCCCCGACGGCACACCCGAGGCGATCCATATCAAGGATGCGCCCGGTTTCGCGATCGGCGTGCAGTGGCATCCGGAATGGAACGCTGCGCATGACGAGGTCTCGCGTCCCCTGTTCGAGGCGTTCGGGCGTGCCATTCGCGAACCGGTGGTCAGTCAGGCAAAACTGGCGGGGTAATTACTCCGCCGCTAAAGGCATGTCAGTATTCGCAAGCAACGACTGAAGCTCGGGTTTACAGGACCCGCAATTCGTTCCGGCCTCCAGGACTTTTCCGATTTCATCGACGCTGGTCAGACGCTGTGTCAGGATCGCGTCGCGCACCGTGTTAATCCCTACACCGAAACAGGAACAGACGGTCGCCCCCGGATCAGGCCGCCCGAGCGAGGGCTGCCCGGCAAGGATATCCGGCGTGAACGGCTCCCCAAATATCTCAGCAACGAAATTGCGGGCGACCGCAACTGGCTGGTTTGAGGTGAACAGTACCGCCAACAACTGGCCATTTTTAACCAGCGCAACACGCTCGCCTCCACGGGCTTTGTCGGCGATAGTGATCACGTCAGCATCTGGCGCGCCAGCAAGCGATTTCAGTAAGGATTCCGAATCCTCAAGCGGGGACATTCCGGCCAGCTCCGCAATCCAGCCGCCGTTTACCTTTGCGCGCGCCCAGTAATCCGTTGTCGGCATCAGCTCCGCTCGCGTGATGGCGAACCCGTACCAGGCAATGTCGACCTTCTCGATTTTTACAGCCGTGCGTTTCAGCTCCGGCTGGCCGGAGATCGGGTCCGTGACCGGCGCGACAACTGAATCCGTTCGCGCCTTTGACGCCCATTGAGAGGTCCAATGCATCGGCGCAAACACGGTCCCTTTGGGCGTGCGTTCTGTAATCAAGGCGCGCGCAATGATCTGACCATACGGACTTTCCACTTGCATTAGCTCGGCGGCAGCGATCCCAGCCACTTCAGCGTCATCGGGGTGAAGTTCAACAAACGGTTCGGCCATGTGGCGGCTAAGTTTTGCGGACTTTGCGGTCCGTGTCATTGTGTGCCACTGATCGCGGATACGTCCGGTATTTAGTATCAATGGATATTCCCGGCTAACAGAATTGACGCTGCGTTTTGGTGTCACCGGCACCATTCGGGCTTTGCCGTCTGGTGTGAAATATCCGCCTTCGGCAAAGAATCGACCACCCGTCCTTCCATCATTCACCGGCCATTGCGTTGGGGGCAAATTGTCGTAGTCCGCGCCAGCCAATCCTGACAGGTCAAAATCCAATCCTTGTTTTGCCGCAAGCGTAGACAGCGCCACATGCTCGGCGAAAATTTCATCCGGCGTGGCGAAATCGAAGGCGGCACAATACCCCATCCGCGCGGCGACATCGCAGATGATCTGCCAGTCATGCCGAGCCTCCCCGGGTGGGGGCAGGAACGCCCGTTGCCGCGAAATGCGCCGCTCGGAATTGGTTACAGTGCCGCTTTTCTCGCCCCAGCCCGTGGCCGGAAGAACTACGTCAGCCAGCGCGGTTGTGTCTGTCTCCACAATGTCGGACACAACAGTGAAATCACAATTGCGGATGGCCTCGGCGACATGGTTGGCACGAGGCATTGATACCGCAGGATTGGTGCACATTATCCAGAGCGCCTTGATCTGACCGGTCGCGCAGGCGTCGAACATATCAACGGCCTTCAGTCCCGTCTGTTTCGGTATCGTCGGAGCGTTCCAGAACCCCTGAACGAGGGAACGGTGATCACTATTTTCGATCTCCATATGCGCGGCCAGCATGTTGGCGAGGCCTCCAACCTCGCGTCCACCCATGGCGTTGGGCTGGCCGGTGACTGAAAACGGCCCCATGCCAGCACGCCCGATCCGCCCGGTAGCCAGATGACAATTGATGATCGCATTCACCTTATCGGTCCCGGCAGAGGATTGATTGACGCCTTGCGAATACACCGTCACGACCTTTTCGGTGCCGGTCCACAACGAGTAAAACTGGTCCAGCAGATTGGACTCCACGCCGGTCACGGCGGCGGCGTGGTCCAGCGACATGTCCTGAACCGCCATCAACGTATCCCCGAGGCCATTTACCTGCCGGATGGCATAGTCGGTTATTGCCCCCTCCGCCGCGATACGGTTCAGCAGGCCATTAAACAGCGCAACATCTGACCCCTGTGCAATTGCCAGATGAAGATCCGATGTTTCCGCCGTTGCGGTCCGTCGTGGATCAACGGTGACGATGGTCACCGGGCGCTTGGCTTTTGCTGCCAATATCCGCTGATGCAGGACAGGATGGCACCACGCCAAGTTCGATCCGACCAGAACGATCAGGTCAGCTTCCTCCAGATCCTCGTACGTTCCGGGCACCGTGTCAGTGCCAAAGGCACGGCGATGACCAGCGACCGATGACGCCATACACAGGCGAGAATTCGTGTCGATATTGGCCGACCCGATGAAGCCTTTCATCAGTTTATTCGCGACATAATAATCCTCGGTCAGCAATTGGCCGGATACGTAAAACGCGACACTGTCCGGACCGTGCTGATCGATGGTTTCCCGGAACTTCCCGGCAACCAGATCAAACGCCTGATCCCAGCTGCCGGATCGCCCGGCGATCCGCGGTGTGAGAAGGCGACCCTCGGTCCCGACGGTCTCGTCGAGTGCCGAGCCCTTAGAGCACAGCCGCCCGAAATTCGCCGGATGCGTTGGGTCGCCCTTGATCTCGACCCCGCCGTGTTCATCAGGTGTCGCCAGAACACCGCACCCAACGCCACAATAGGGGCAGGTGGTGCAGACCGTGCTGCTCATTCAGCCGCCAAACGCGGCGCGATGGCGGCGCTTTCGATCAGGATACGACCTTTTTCCACGCGGATAGGATAGGTGCGAACCTTGCCTTCATCCTCCCCCTGTGCTGTGCCGGTGTTCAAATCAATCACCCAGTTGTGCAAGGGGCAGGTGACAGATGTCCCATGCTGAATACCGTTCGAGAGTGGCCCGCCTTTATGGGGGCAACGGTCATCGAGGGCGAACACCTCATCATCAGTGGTTCGAAACACGGCGATACATCCCTGATGTGTTTTCAATAGCCGCGCGCCTTGCTGCGGGATGTCAGACAACGCGCCAATATCCAGAAAATCGGTCATTCGGCAGCCACCATGGTTAGATCATGTAAGGGTTCAAACTCGTGCGCCTCGCCCCCCTTTGCGCGCTCCGCCCAGGGATCGACCTGATAGAAGGTCTGCGAGTAATGGAAGCGTTCGGCCAGCGCTTTGCGGTTATCCAGATCATCAACGGCCTGTTCTATGATCCAGTCGAGCCCAACTTTCGCGATCCATTTGTAAGGGCGATGCAAATACTGCGCCCCCTCACGATAGAGCTGAACGAAGGCGGCAACGATTTCCAGCACCTCTTCCTCCGTTTCAACCTTGGCGAGGCGTTCGATTTCCCGCAAATCCATCCCGGCCGCCCCACCGACGCCGATCTCAAACCCGCTATCGACACAGACGATACCAACATCTTTGCATGTCGCTTCGGCGCAATTTCGCGGGCAGCCGGAAACGGCCATCTTGACTTTATGGGGCGTCCACGATCCCCACATCATCCGCTCGATCTTCACACCGAGGCCAGTGGAATCCTGTGTCCCGAACCGACACCAATCGGTGCCAACACAGGTTTTCACCGTTCGCAAGCCTTTGGCATAGGCGTGACCCGACACCAATCCGGCATCATTGAGGTCAGACCAAACGGCGGGTAAGTCCTCTTTCTTCACACCCAGCAGGTCGATCCGCTGGCCGCCCGTGACTTTCACCGTTGGGATTTCGAACTTGTCGGCAACATCGGCGATGGCGCGCAATTCACGCGGGTTGGTGATCCCGCCCCACATGCGCGGTACAACGGAATAGGTTCCATCTTTCTGGATGTTCGCGTGAACCCGTTCATTGATGAACCGGCTTTGCGCGTCATCCACATATTCGCCGGGCCACTCACAAACCAGATAATAATTCAGCGCTGGTCGGCATTTTGCGCAACCACCTGAGGAATTCCATTGCAGTTCCTGCATGATCGCCGGAATGGATTTCAGCTCTTTAAGGCGGATCATTTTGCGCACGTCGTCATGCGTATGTTCAGTGCAGGGGCACATTCCGTCCGAGCCAGCAACAAAATCGTCGCCCAGCGTCAGGGCAACAAGCTGTTCCGTCAGGCCCGTACAGGTCCCGCAGGAAGTTGAGGCTTTGGTTTTTGCTTTCACCAGATCAAGCGAATTCGCGCCGCCATTGATCGCAGAAACAATGTCCCCTTTGCATACGCCGTTGCAGCCGCAGATTTCCGCGTCATCCGGTAAGGCTGCAACGGCCGCCATAGGGTCCAGGGGGGTGCCTCCGGCAAAATTGGGACCAAAGATCAGCGTGTCGCGCGCGTCGGATATATCCTCACCCGATTTGATCTTACCAAAGAACCACGGCCCGTCTGTGGTATCGCCATACATCACCGCCCCGATGATCCGATCATTTTCGATGACGAGGCGTTTATAAACCCCGGCACTGGCATCGCGGTAAACTATTTCCTCGCGGCCATCGCCCTCCGCAAAATCCCCCGCAGAGTATAGATCGACTCCGGTCACCTTCAGTTTGGTTGCTGTGTAAACAGGCTGGAAGGCTGAGGGCTCAGCCTGCAGCGTTTTCGCGACCACCTTTGCCTGATCATATAGCGGCGCAACAAGGCCGAAGAGCTGCTCGTTATGTTCGACACATTCGCCAATGGCGAGGATATCCGGATCAGAAGTAACCATCTGATCATTCACGGTGATACCGCGCCCGGTTTCCAGATGGGCGTCATTTGCCAGCCGGGTTTCCGGGCGGATTCCCACCGCCATGACCACGATATCCGCAGGATAGGTTGTGTTATCTTCCAACAGTACGGCTTCGACTTTTCCGTCCCCGACAATCGCCGCCGTTGATCCCTTGCAATGCACCTTGATCCCGCGACTTTCCAGATCCTTTTGCAGCAAATATCCCGCCGCCGGATCCAGCTGGCGTTCCATCAGATGCCCCATCAAATGGACCACCGTGACATCCATTCCGCGTTGCATCAGTCCCGCTGCGGCTTCCAGACCCAGCAGTCCGCCACCAATAACAACGGCTTTTGCGCCGGGGGTTCCAGCGGCGTCGATCATCGCATTCGTGTCATCCAGATCGCGATAGGTGATGACGCCCGGCAGATCCTTGCCCTCCACAGGGATAATGAACGGGGCAGAGCCGGTGGCGATCATCAGCTTGTCATAAGGGGTCTCGCCCCCTTTACTGATTACCACTTTCCGGTCGCGGTCGATTTTGGTGATGTGTTCCCCAAACCGGCAGGTTACGTTGTTTTCCGCATACCAATCATCGCTGTGAACGATGATCTCTTCGTATGTCTTTTCGCCTGACAGTACTGGCGACAGCATGATGCGGTTATAATTCCCGCGCGGCTCGCCATTAAACAGGGTGACGTCATACAGGCCGGGGGCTTCTTCGAACAGATGTTCGAGTGCCCGACCAGAGGCCATTCCCGCCCCGATCACGACCAGTTTCTTCGCCATCACGCGGCCTCCTTCTTTTGCACGTCATGTTCGTATTCTTCCAGGAACGTCAGAACCTGCTCGCGGTAGGCGTAATAATCAGCATGTTCCAACAGCGCCTTGCGGCTGCGTGGACGGGGCAGGTCAACATCCATGACTTTGCCGATTGTCGCGCGCGGACCATTGGTCATCATGACAACGCGGTCGGCTAGCAGAATTGCCTCATCCACATCATGGGTCACGCAGATCGCTGTGACCTTGGTGCGGGACCAGACCTCCATCAGCACTTCCTGCAGTTCCCAACGGGTCAGGCTGTCCAGCATCCCGAAGGGTTCATCCAGCAGCAGCAGTTTCGGGGACAGTGCAAAGGCGCGGGCTATGCCGACGCGCTGTTTCATGCCGTTTGACAATTCAACAGCCGCTTTGTCCATGGAGTCGGCCAAGCCGACACGCTCCAGATAATATTCCACTACTTCCTGCCGCTCGGGCTGGGAAGCCGACGGGTAAACCCGGTCCACCCCGATGGAGACATTTTCTTTCGCGGTCAGCCACGGGAACAGGGATGGTGATTGGAACACCACGGCACGTTCAGGGTTCGCCCCTTCGACATGTTTGCCGTCGAGAACGATACCCCCTGCAGAGATTTCATTCAGACCGGCGGCCATGGTCAGGACCGTGGATTTCCCGCAGCCGGAGTGTCCGATCAACGAAATAAACTCGCCCTTGTTGACGGTCAGATCGAAATTATCGACCACCTTCAACGGCCCCTTTGGTGTGGGGTACACTTTGTCCAACTGCGAGAATTGCAGGAAGCGTTCGTCCACCATTGTTTCCGCGGCATCGGCGTAGGCTTTGGGTGTCCCATGGATCGGCATCACGTCAGGCAACAGGCGTGTGTCTTCGACTTTCGCGGCAATCCCGACATCCATCAGATATTGGGTGACCTTTGCACGCAGCGATTTGAAAACCGGATCGTGATTCATTGCCGTGCGCTCACGCGGGCGATCAAGTTTCACGTCAAAGGTTTCAGTGATCGTTCCGTTCGGGTTCAGAATGACAATCCGGTCGGCAAGCAAAATCGCCTCGTCCACGTCATTGGTAATCAGAAGGACGGTTTTTTTCTCGGCTTCCCAGATACGTTCAATCTCGTCCTGAAGGTTCGCACGAGTCAGCGCATCCAGCGCTGATAGTGGTTCGTCCAGCAACAGCATTTCCGGTGACATCGACAGGGCGCGAGCCACCGCCACGCGCTGACGCATCCCGCCGGACAGCTCTGCCGGGCGGCGGTCGAGGGCATGTGACAGGCCAACCAGATCAATATAGTGATTGATGATCTCCTGCCGCTCTGCTTTCGATTTACCCTTGTGAACCGCGTTTACCGCCAGTCCGACATTGCCAGCCACCGTTAGCCACGGCATCAGCGAATAGGACTGGAAAACAAGACCGCGTTCCGGACCCGGCCCTTCGATAGGTTCACCTTTGAACAGAACCTCGCCTTGATCGGCTTTGTGTAGCCCGGCAACCAGATTTATCAGGGTCGATTTCCCGGTGCCGGAAAACCCGAGCACAGCCACGAATTCGCCTTCGCTGACCTCCAGATTGATGTTCTTCAGAACATCTTCCTGATCAACACCTTCGCCAAACCCTTTGGTGACGTTTTTTAGGGAAAGAATGCTCATATCGCTCACCGATTGTTCGAGTAGGTGAAGGCGGCCTGGATCGTGAACATCAGGCGGTCCAGAAGGAAGCCGATGATGCCAATCGTAAAGACCGCAACCATAATTTTGGCGAGGGACTGGCTGGACCCGTTCTGGAACTCGTCCCAAACGAATTTGCCGAGGCCGGGATTCTGCGCCAGCATTTCCGCGGCAATCAGCACCATCCAGCCAACACCGAGGCTAAGACGCAAACCGGTGAAGATCAGCGGCAAGGCTGAGGGCAAAACCAGTTTGGTAATTTTGGTCCATGTGCCCAGCTTCAGCACCTTGCCAACATTCACCAGATCCTTGTCGATGGACGCCACACCAAGCGACGTGTTGATCAGCGTCGGCCAAAGCGAACAGAGCGTCACGGTGATCGCGCTATTCAGGAAGCTTTTGGAAAAATATCCGTCATTGGTGACGTAAACCGCTGACACGATCATTGTCACAATCGGTAGCCAGGCCAGCGGACTGACCGGTTTGAAAACCTGGATCAGCGGGTTCAGCGCCGCGTTTGCGGTGGGGGAAAGTCCGGCAAGAATACCCAGTGGAATGGCGACAGCGGATGCGAGCGCAAAGCCGAAAAAGACAGTTTTGATCGAGGTCCATATCTGGTCGTAATAGGTCGGCTTTCCGGTATAAGTCCGGATTTTCACATCATCCGCGCGATCATTCGCGATCAGCTCCGCATTGCGGGCGTCTTGGCGTTCGTAAAACGCTGCCGCTTTTTCGCGTTCGCGTACATGGTCTGCGTGCAATTCCCCGACTTGTTCCCAGACCTGTGCTGGCCCCGGTACCGCGCCGAGTGACGTTTGCACTTTGGGTGCTGTCCACGACCACAGCGCGATGAATACCAAGATTGCAACCAACGGAACCCCCAGCAGGCGCCAGATTTCTTTGGCCTGTCCTTTGGGGTTGTCACCTGCGGAAGCCCGCAGGATCGGGGTCAGCCAGCTAAAACCCAGCGCAGACAACCACGCGTCGGCTTTGTTGATGCGGGTGAGCAGGCGGGCGCGGCGGGCCTCTTTATTCAGATCCTGATCGGGTTCGAGTATGGCGGTCATGTCACGTTTCCTTTTGGGGTAGGTGGGTCGGTGGGGCGGGCGAACCCGCCCCGACCGGCTTAACCTTCGACGGCGTTACCAACGACGATCTGCTCGCCCTTCAAACCAATCGGAAATTGTTCCAGATAGGCGTTTGGAGTGCGGCCATCGAATTCGATTCCGTCGATGAATTCGGCTGTGGGTTCGCGATATCCGTCCGTCTCCCACGGGAAGTCGGCTTCGTTGGCGATACCTTCGTCAACCAACAGACGGGCGGCTTCCAGATAGATGTCCGGGCGGTAAACAGATTCTGCGACCTCGGCATACCAGTCATCCGATTTAGCCTCGCCAATCTGACCCCAGCGGCGCATCTGGCTAAGGTACCATACCGCGTCAGAATAGAACGGGTAGGTGGCGTAATAGCGGAAGAACACGTTGAAGTCGGGAACATCGCGTTTATCCCCTTTTTCATATTCAAACGTGCCGGTCATCGAATTGGCGATCACCTCGTAATCCGCGCCTACATATTCAGAACGGGACAGGATTTCGACCGCTTCGGCCCGGTTGGCATTGTCGTTTTCATCAAGCCACATCGCAGCGCGGATCAAAGCCTTGGTCAGCGCCAGAGTCGTGTTGGGATTTTCCTCGGCGAATTCAGCGGTGATGCCAAAGACTTTCTCGGGATTGTTTTTCCAGATTTCATAATCGGTGATCACTGGAACACCGATGCCTTTAAACACAGCCTGCTGGTTCCAGGGTTCACCCACGCAATACCCGTGGATGGTCCCGGCTTCCAGTGTTGCCGGCATTTGCGGCGGCGGCGTAACGGACAGCAGTACATCGGCGTCAATCTGACCGGTTACATTTTCCGGGCTGTAATAGCCGGGTTTCAAGCCGCCTGCGGCCAGCCAATAGCGCAGTTCGTAATTATGCGTGGATACCGGAAAGACCATGCCCATGTTGAAGGATTTACCCTCGTCGCGGAAGCTTTCGACAACCGGCGCCAAAGCCTCGGCACTGATTGGGTGGACTGGCAGACCGTCGTCACCAACCGGGATATGTTCCTTCATCATTTCCCAGACCTCGTTCGACACGGTGATCCCGTTGCCGTTCAGGTCCATGGAAAATGGCGTGATGATATGTGCCTCGGTGCCAAAACCGATGGTCGCGGCCAGCGGTTGTCCGGCCAACATATGCGCGCCATCCAGACGGCCTTCGATCACGCCGTCCAGCAGAACCTTCCAGTTGGCCTGTGGTTCAAGTGTGACGAAAAGACCTTCGTCTTCGAAATAACCCAGCTCATAAGCGATGGCGAGCGGGGCCATGTCGGTCAGTTTGATAAAGCCAAATGTCAGTTCGTCTTTTTCGACATCCAGCATTTCCGCCATCGACGATGTTGCCCCGCCGATCACGATTGCAGAGGCTGCAAGGAGTGTGTGAATCTTCATTTCCGTGTCTCCAAAAAGAAAAAAGCCGCGAGATCCCAGCGCAGGCCCATTTGGCCTTTGCAGTGATCAAGCGACTTTGCTTGAATATTTACCCCCACCCGTGGGGACTCGGTCAGACGGCGTTGTCTGTCTGGTGACTGAATGACGGAGCGCGTGATTCCCGTCAAGGGGTGGGCAGAAATTGTGATCAATAAATAGCCACTACAGGACTATAGGTTACTATTTCAGCAAAATTTACCGCCATATGCACAGCTATTCATCAGAATAGGTGAAGCTAGCCCCGTTGAAGAACATATTCTCGTCTTTGTTCAGGATTCCGCCGCCCTCGATTCGTGTGGCAGCGCTTGGCAATTCGACACCCATTGGCTGAAGGCTTTGCCGATACAGCTCGGTGCTGAAACAACCCGCAGCACAGGCGATGGCCGCGCGGCGTGCAACACCCCATTGTTGTGCCGCATGCTCACCAATCCACATACCTGCACTACGCCATGGGTAATTCACATCCCCACCACCAAGCCGGATTGTGCCGTGCGTATAAGATGTATCGCCCGAAGCATTCAGGACCATTTCGCCACTCAGCGCCCGTTCTACGATATCTGATGGCACATCCAGATATTGCGGCAGCGCCAGTATCTCGGCGAGCGTCCCGCGCGATTCCGCCTTCGTGCACCATTGCGCCGATCGGTAGAGGGCGCGGATAAGACGGCGTGCGCTGTCGGGATCGTCCTCCGCCCAGTCCTGTCGCATACCCAGCACTTTTTCAGGTGCGGAGTTCCAGATACGGGACGTTGGCATCAGAATTTCCGTATCGCCCTTTTCAACCGCGACCGAACCCCACGGCTCCCCCACCACGACCAGGTCAACCTCGCGGGCAGCAATAACCTGCGGCAGGATCGCGGGTGGCGCGACGGTAAAGGTGATACGCGAACGATCAGCCCCCGAGGTTTCGGCAAACCAGCGCGTCAGCAAAAGATGCATACTGTGCGGAAAGGGAACGCCGATCTGTAAATTACGGGATTTGGATATTTGGGCGATAGCCTTCCCAATCGACTCGGTTGATCCCGTTTGTCCGCCGTTATCCCGGATAAGCGCGGCAATTTCCGGCGTCGCACTCAAGGTATTGCCATTCTGGCTGAGCATCATCGGGGCAATGACACTGACCGGCATCGGCCCTAGCCCCATGGACAAGGCAACGGGCATGGGGGCCAGCATATGCGCAACAGGATAAGTTCCCATGGCAATCTTATCGCGAATGCTGGACCAGTTGCTTTCACGGTGCAGGATCAGGTCGATACGTTCTTCGGCGGCGAATCCCATTTCCAGCGCGGCAATCAGCACGGCGCTGTCGGTCAGCCGGATGAATCCGCAGTCAATCGACGACATCTTCATCGCAGCAACCCCGCTGTGCTGATCAGGGCTTCTGCCACTTCGGCCACGCGTTTGCCTTGATCCATCGCAGATTTGCGAAGCTGACCGTAGGCTTCATCCTCGTCGATATTCTTCAGCTTCATCAGCAAACCCTTTGCCCGATCAATGGTCTTGCGTTCTTCCAGCGCGGCTTTGGTTGCGTTCAGCTCCGCGCGCAGGCGCGAGAATGCAAAGAAGCGGGCAATGGCGGTTTCCATAACCGGGCGAATGCGCTTTGGGCTGAGGCCGTCAACGACATAGGCGCTGACTCCGGCGTCCAGCGCCGCGGTCATCATGGATTTATCCGACTTGTCGACAAACATTGCCACCGGTCGTGCGCTTGCTTCGCTCGCTTCCGCCAGATCGGTCAACATATCCCGGCTGGGGCTTTCGACGTCGATCAACACGATATCGGGGTTAAGGGAGCGCAAGGATTTCGCCAGCGAGGTGACCTCGTTCAAGACGGTGATATTCTGATACCCATCCGCCTTCAGACCTTCTGCGATCATGTCCGCCCGATCCCGGCGTTCTTCGATCACCAGGATGTGCAAGTCACTCATGTTTGCTCCGTCTAGAATTCGTGTCAGGTCTTGCGCAGACTTGCGGGGGATACAATGGCCGGAGGTTAAAGCGCCCATCACTTTGCACAGTGTTGCCTATTACGCGCGCAGGTTTGCGCGTTTCGTAGGCGGTTTGCAGGCGACGGTGCGTGGCGGGATCATCGTAATATTCCCTGATTGAGGGGTGGAGGAACCCGTCAGACATCCTTAAAGTGCAGCGCAATCCGAACTGAAAGGTAAGTGTCTGATGTCCCCAAGTCCCATCACAACAGCGGTAAAATTTTCCGTTGCGCCGATGATGGATTGGACGGACCGGCATTGCCGCTATTTCCATCGTCTTCTGACGAAGGAAACGCTGCTCTATACCGAAATGGTGACAGCCCCCGCGGTGATCCACGGGGACCGCGATCATCTGATCGGGTTTGATCCGTCGGAACATCCTGTTGCGTTGCAATTGGGCGGGTCCAACCCGGCGGAACTGGCCGAGGCAACGCGGATCGCCTGCGACTTTGGCTATGACGAGGTGAACCTCAATGTCGGCTGCCCGTCGGATCGAGTGCAATCCGGCCGTTTTGGTGCCGTATTGATGGAGGAACCGGGGCTGGTGACGGAATGCGTGGCGGCGATGGTTGAGGCTTCGACAGGGCCGGAAATCACTGTGAAATGCCGGATCGGCGTTGATGACCAGGACCCGGAACACGTGTTGCCGGAATTTCTGGCGCGTGTCGCCACAGGTGGTGTGCGATCCTTTACTATCCATGCTCGCAAGGCGTGGTTACAGGGGTTGTCGCCCAAGGAAAACCGCGATGTACCACCGTTGGATTATGATCTGGTTTACCGGATGAAATCGTTGTTTCCAGCACTAAAGATCGGGATAAACGGCGGGATTACCTCGCTTGATCAGGTGTTGGCCCATCTGGATCACGTGGATGGCGTGATGATGGGGCGGGCAGCCTATCACGACCCGGCGCTTCTCGGGCAGGTGGATCGGCTTGTGTTTGGCAGGGGCGAGGATATTGCGGCGGAAGACGCTGTCATCGCCATGCTGCCCTATATCGAAGATCAATTGACAAAAGGCGTGCGCTTACATCAGATCACGCGGCACATGTTGGGCGCGTTCACCGGACGACCCGGCGCGCGGAAATGGCGGCGCTTGCTGTCCGAGGATGCACCAAAGGTCGATGCAGGTCCTGAGACCGTGCTGCGCGCATTAAACGAGGTCCGCGAGTTGGCGGCGTAGGGAGGATTCATGGGCGGTTTTGACGTATCGCAGCTGGCGATGCTGCTGGCGATTTTGCTGGCGGTGGGCGCTGTCGCCGGGGTCATCGCGGGTCTGCTGGGGGTTGGCGGCGGCATCGTACTGGTGCCGGCGTTTTTCTACACCTTCACGGCGCTCGGGTTCGGTGGCGGGCAGATCATGCAGATCTGCGTGGCGACCTCGCTGGCCACGATTGTGTTCACCTCGATCCGGTCGGTGCAGAGTCACCACCGAAAGGGCGCTGTGGACTGGGACATCCTGAAAGGCTGGGCACCGGGGATCGTCGCGGGGGCTATCATCGGGGTGCTGGTCGCGAAAGAACTGAAATCCGACACGCTAACGATCATTTTTGGCTGTCTCGGCCTGATGGTTGGTCTTTATATGGCGTTCGGGAAATCCTCGTGGAAGATTGCTGATGAGATGCCGGGGATGGGTGTGCGCTCGATCCTGTCGCCGCTTGTTGGGTTCCTGTCAGTGCTGATGGGGATCGGGGGTGGCAGTTTCGGTGTACCGATCATGACGCTTTACGGTCGTCCTATCCATCGGGCGGTGGCGACGGCAGCAGGATTTGGCCTGATCATCGCGGTGCCTTCCGTGATCGGATTTCTGCTGACAGGACATGACGTTGAAGGAAAACCCCCGTTCACGGTTGGTTACGTCAATCTTGTGGCGTTTGTGATCGTCATATCTATGACCCTGATCACCGCTCCCTGGGGTGCGAAGCTGGCGCATCGGATGGATCCGAAACCGCTGAAATTTGCCTTTGCGATTTTTCTGATGCTGGTTGCGCTGAACATGCTTCGCAAGGCTGCATGGGGCTGATGCGTGACAGCTTGCGCCAAAAAGCCATCGCGGTCTGTGATGCCAAGATCGCTCAGAAGGGCGAGGGCGTTGGCCTGTCTTTCTATGCGTTCTTTGCCAACAAAAACGACGAACCGGAATCCTTGATGGAGGCCGCGACGTGGTGGATCGAAACACACCAACTGGATCATTTTGAGAAGGCTGTGAAAATTCGCGATCTGATCGCGTCGGGCCAGTAATTATTTCCTGAGGATCAACTGATCACGCTGGATCACGGTTTCATCGAGCTTTTCGATAAAACTCATCCCTAGAAGCGAGGAATGGAGCGCGCCTTGCTGCGCGACACCCGCCTTCACGTTATAGATCATTAGATCGCCCACGCGGATGGAGTCAATTGTGACAGGCGCGATATAGGACCGGCCACTGGCAGTTGTCAGCGGCGTAACATAGTCGAGATCATCGGGATCAAACCCAATCCGGATCGCATCATCGTGCCGCAACAACACCAGCGAGGCGCCGGTGTCGATCAGCAGGCCGATATCCTCGCCATTCACCTGCGCCACGGCACGGAAATGGCCGTCCCAGGATCGCTGGATTGCGGTTTCTTCGGACGAGATGGCCAGCGCAGCCGTCGGTTGTTGATCCCGAAGCAGGTTATATTCCGCGTTCATATATTCGATGCCACCGATACAGAACAGCGCACCAATCGCATAAAGCAGGCGATGGCGGTCCTCGGACAGGAAGCTGAGAAGGTTACGGATCGAGCCGGCGAAAGCCACGACAATCAGACCGAGGGTCAGGAATGCAACCCACCAGCCACCGTCGACACGGTAGAACATATCGGCAAAATTCTCTCTGAGGAGAAAAGCACCAATAAGATAGACGATCAGTATGAGCGCCCAGAATTGCATTAAGTTTGTATCCTTTTTCTAAGACTCTACAAACCAACTACACCCGGCACATCTGTGACTTTAACGATTCCGGTGCGAATATCAACTATTTGGTAAATCCCGATTAGACAACAAATGTATCCCAAGGTAGGCAATACATCCAGTTAAATGCGTCGCTTACGTCGCGTCCGCAACTGTTTTGCGCGATCGGGAAGCGATTGGCGTAATGCCAGACGCTCCCCCTTTGGCATTTCCGCCCAACCATCGATTTCGTCCGCGGTGCGATAGCAGCCCACACAAATCCCGGCTTGGGGGTGAATCATGCATATGTTTGCGCAAGGGGAATCCGGTTCGTCCCGCTGCCAGATATCGTCAATCATTTTGCAACACCCGCAACCGATCCAGCACACCTTGTAGGATGTAGCCTGCCGCGACATGGTCGATCACCTCGGCACGTTTTCGGCGCGAGGTATCGGCCTCCAACAACGCGCGTTCGGCGGCGACGGTGGACAGGCGTTCGTCCCAGAAACTGATCGGAATCTCTGTGAGGCCCGACAGGTTGCGGGCGAAGGCGCGAGTGGATTGGCAGCGCGGACCTTCGGAGCCGTCCATATTGCGGGGCAGGCCAAGGATAATCGCGGCGATTTCGCGCCCTTCTGCCAGTTCCAGAATACGGGCGGCGTCACTGGTGAATTTCTTGCGCCGGATGGTTTCCAGCGGTGTTGCCACCGCACGCAACCGGTCAGAGACCGCGACGCCCACGGTTTTCTCCCCCAAATCCAATCCCATGATCGCAGCGTGGCGCGGCAGGGTCAGGTCTGAGATGTCCTCGATAACGCTCACTCCGCCACCCCGGCACCTTCAGCTGCGGTGCGGATTGCCGTAAGGGCTTCGGCGTTGCCTTCGAAGACCGTCTGCGCCTCGTCCCAGATCGCGGCAGCCTGTTCCGTTTCCCCCAGCACGCCAAGTGCGCCGATCAGCTGCGCCCATTCCTCGGGCGTGCCCCCTTCGTTGGCCAGACGATCCGACAGGTTGGCAACCATGCCGCGGATCATGTCCATCCGCTCATCCTCGGTCATATCAGCCGCCGCGTCGATGTCCGCCTGCGAGGGACCGCGGGTTGTGATTCCGGCCTCGGCCGCAACCGCGTCCAATTCCTGTTCGATAACACCCACCCATGGCGCGTCATGCCCCTCGGCCAGCAGTCCGGACCAGAGCTGATAGGTCTGATCGGGTCGCCCGCGTTGCCACAGCGCCATGCCGACATAAAACCGGGCGCGGGGGTTGAACTGGTCAATCTGCACAGCGTTGGTCAAGGCGTCTTCGGCCTCGGGCGAGACATACCATCCCGCCGCAATCACCATGATTTCCGCTTGCGAGGCGTAATCTTCTGCCGTCGCGCTGTCGCCCAACAGCTCAATGACCCGATCCTGTGCAACCCGCGCTTCGGCATAGCGGCCCAGCTGGGCGAGATTATCGGCCAACAACCGGTACCCGGTCAGGTCATTAGGCCGGTCTTTCAACACATCTTTCAGCTGTTCGATCAGCGCCAGATGCTCAGGATCAGCGGGGGGGAGTTCGCCTTGTGTCGCGGCCACCTGCTGTTCCGCCATTTCCTGCGAGGGGCGGTTGGCCATGCGTTCCGCCAGTGGCAGGTCGGGGAAACCCGGCGCGCCGATCCGACTATAAAGGTAAAAGCCACCGATGAAAGCCACTGTCACTGCCAGGAGCAACCCGATGGTTGCGCCTTTGGGCGCCGCTGACCCGCCTGCCTCCGCCTCGGCTTTGTCAGCGGCAACCAGCAGACGGCGGGAAATTTCGGTGCGGCTGGCATTTGCCTCGGCCTCGGTCAGGACGCCGCGCGACAGGTCACGTTCGACCTCCTTCAGCTGATCCTTGTAGATCTGCACGTCATAGGAGGACCGCCCGACACCATCCCCTCCGCGCCGCAAAAGGGGCAAGGCGATCCAGAATGCTGCAAGCGCAGCCAGCAAGGCGGTGGTGACCCAGAATGACATTTTAGACCTTTTCCAATCCGCGCGGACCATAGCGATGCGACATAATCGGCGCAATGGGACAAAGACGTCCGGGGTCACTTGAATCCTGAACATGTCGTGAATTAGCATCCGAATGCCGAAAGGGGGCAGTGTCGGAGCTGCGACAGCGGATAAAGGGATAATTATGAAACGATATTCTGCCTTTGCTATCGCGCGTGAAGCTTTCCGAAACCATTCCGGATGGGAGAAGGCTTGGCGCTCGGCTGCGCCCAAGGATGAATATGACATCGTGATCGTTGGCGCCGGCGGGCACGGGCTGGCGACGGCCTATTATCTGGCGAAGAACCACGGGATCACCAATGTTGCCATCTTGGAAAAAGGCTGGCTGGGCGGTGGGAATACCGGGCGGAACACGACGATTATCCGCTCGAACTATCTGCAGGATGAATCGGCGGCGATTTATGAAAAGGCGCGGAGCCTGTACGAGGATTTGTCGCAGGACTTGAACTACAACATCATGTTCAGCCCGCGCGGTGTGCTGATGTTGGCGCAGACGGAACATGAGCTGCGGGCGTGGAAACGCACGGCGCACGCAAACAGGCTGGCGGGGATCGAGTCCGAACTGGTTGATCCGCAGCAGATCAAGAAAATCGTGCCGATCATCAATCTGGACGGCCCGCGCTATCCGGTGCTGGGTGGCTTATGGCAGCCGCGTGGCGGCACCGCGCGTCACGATGCGGTGGCGTGGGGCTATGCGCGCAAAGCCTCGGCCATGGGTGTCGATATTATTCAGCAGTGCGAAGTCACGGGCGTTGATCGCGATGCGAACGGCGTGACGGGCGTGCAGACCTCGAAGGGCGGCATTCGCTGCAAGAAACTGTGTTTCATCGTGGCAGGGTCATCCGGCTTGTTGGCCGAGATGGCGGGTTTCCGGCTGCCGATTGAATCGCTGGCGCTTCAGGCGACCGTATCCGAACCAATCAAACCGATCATCGACTGTGTTGTGATGGCAAACACGGTCCATGGCTACCTGTCCCAGTCTGACAAGGGAGAACTGGTGATTGGCGGCGGCACGGACGGCTATAACAACTATACTCAGCGCGGCAGCTTCCAGCATATCGAAGAAACCATCCGCGCCTTAATCGAGACGTTTCCTGTGATCTCTCGCCTCAAACAATTGCGGCAGTGGGGCGGGATCGTGGACATCACGGGGGATCGCTCGCCCATTATCGGCAAAACGCCTGTGCCAGGGATATTTGTGAATTGCGGTTGGGGAACAGGAGGGTTCAAGGCCATTCCGGGGTCCGGCTGGGCCACGGCGGAAATGCTGGCGACGGGTGAACCGCAAGCGCTCGCCTCCTCCTTCAGCCTCGACCGCTTCGCCGAGGGTCGCATGATCGACGAAAGCGTCGCGGCGGCGGTGGCGCATTGATGAAGGCGGTTCTTCAAATCACCGGACTGGGGCTAATGGTGCTGTCGCTGCCGTTTTTCCTGTTCGCGCTGGCTGTGTGGATCGGCGGGCTGTTCCCTGCCGCAAACCCATTCCGCCTGTTTCAGGGCACGGCGTTTTGGGCGGCGTTAGAGGACCTGGGCACCTTTCGCCAAGTCCTTGTCGCGCTGATCCCCGGTTTGGTTCTGTCGCTGGGTGGCATGACCCTGATCCGGAGGGGCGAATAATGCCATCCTTCATTCGCAAAGAGCTGCTGATCGCGATGATTATCCTTTGGGCGGGGCTGTCGATCTATGCGCTGCTGATGGGCTGGCGCGAGGTGTTTCCTGCCATTGGTGCGATTGCGCTGGCCATCGGTCTGTCGATCTTCCTGACGCACCGCCGGTCTTTTCAGGAACAGCAGCGGTTGTGGGATAATCAGGACGAAATTCAGCTACGGATGTTGTGGCGCTACCTGCAAATGCAAAAGCGCGGGCGGCAGGATCGCGACCCGCTGACGCTCGATCAGCTGGAGGAACGGATCACCGACAGTTTCGAGAGCATGGTCGAGGCCAAGCGCGACGAGGCGAAGCTGGAAACCTACATGTATGAAATGATCTATTCCGTCATTGGCACGCTGCAATGGGGTCTTGGCGCGATGTTGGTCGACTGGATTCACGGGGTATGAGATGCTGAGACTGACCTGTCCTTATTGCGGTGTGACCGGCGAGGAAACCGAATTCCACGCGGGTGGCGAAGCGAATCTGAAACGGTTCGGTCCGGGGTCTGACGATACGGATTTCACCGACTATCTGTTTAGCCGCAAGAACCCGCGCGGCGTCCATTTCGAACGCTGGCGGCATCAATATGGCTGCGGAAAATGGTTTCACGCAGCTCGTGATACCGGCACGCTGGAGGTGTTCGGAACCTATACCGCACAGGTCAGTGAACCGCCTGCGGAAATTGTCGCCAAAATCAAAGCCAAACGGCCGGACTGGGAGGGTTTCGCATGAAACGACTAACCACCGGCGGGCGGCTGATTGATCGCACGCAAAGCTTTGACGTCATCTTTAACGGTCGCCGGATCAGCGCGCATCCGGGGGATACAGTGGCCTCTGCCCTGATGGCGGGTGGCGAACGGATGGTAGGCCGCAGTTTCAAATATCACCGCCCGCGCGGGATTGTCGCGAGCGGAGCCGAGGAACCGAACGCCCTGATGAATATGGGCGCGGGGGATTGGCTGGAGCCGAACCAACGCTCTACCGTCACGCCTGTGGTCAAGGGGCAAAGCTTTGAAAGCCAGAACCACTGGCCCTCGCTGGAATTCGACGTGGGTGTAATCAATGCCAAACTCTCGCGTTTCTTTCCGGCGGGGTTCTATTACAAAACCTTCATGCGTCCGCGCTGGGCGTGGAAACATCTGTTCGAACCGTTCATCCGCCAGTCGGCGGGCTTGGGCAAAGCGCCGGATCAGCCGGACCCGGACAGTTACGAACATTTCTATGCCTATACCGATGTCCTGATTGTCGGTGGCGGGATTGCCGGTCTGCAAGCGGCTTTGGAGGCCGGACGGGCAGGCGCTAAAGTCCTTCTGCTGGAACAGAACCCCTATCTTGGCGGGCGGGCGCTGGTGGATGTGGTCGATATCGACGGCAAACCCTCGCCCGAATGGATCGCCGCGACACTTGCCGCGCTGGACGCTATGCCCAACGTCACCATCCGCACCGCGACAATGGCGGCGGGGGTGTTCGACCACGGCTATGTCACCGCGCAGGAGCAGGTGGCGGGATATACGCAAGGCAGCGATGCCCCACGCCATCGGTTTTGGCGCATCCGCGCGAAACGGATCATCACCGCGACGGGGGCAATTGAACGTCCGCTGACCTTTGCCGGAAACGACATTCCCGGCGTCATGCTGGCCACTGCCGTGCGGGATTATGCGGAGCTTTACGCCACCGTGCCGGGTGAGCGCACCGTTATCGTCACCAACAATGACGATGCCTACCGCACCGCGCTGACGTTGCACGCCGCCGGGATTGCGGTTCCAGCGGTGTTGGATGCCCGGCCCGAGGCCACCGGCACACTGCCGGACCAAGCCCGCGCCGCTGGTATCCGCGTCGAAACCAATGCCGCTATCGCCAAGGTTCATGGCAAACGCAAAGTGACCTCCGTCGATATTTGCGACCATACGGGCGAGTGCGCTGTGCGCGAGACGATCCCCTGTGACAGCGTCGCCATGTCCGGCGGCTGGTCACCCGTCGTCCATCTTTGGTCCCATTGCGGTGGCAAGCTGAACTGGGACGAGGGAAACGCCATGTTCTCCCCCGATCTGAAACGCCCCCCGACCGGCGATGACGGCCAAGGGTTTGTCATCCCCGCCGGATCCGCCACTGGCGACCTGCACGCAACGCAAGCCCTCGCCAACGCGGTCGAGGCCGGTCGCCAAGCCGCGCGGGAGGCGGGGTTTACCCCCTCCGACCAAGCGGCTCCTCTGGCAACAGCGCCAACCGAAGCGCCGATGTTGTCGGTCTGGATGATGCCGATGAATGCGCCCTATAAGCTGCGGGCGAAAGCGTTCCTCGATTTCCAGAATGATGTGAAAGCGTCTGACGTGGCGCTGGCGGCGCGCGAGGGGTTCACGTCCGTTGAACATACCAAACGCTACACGACGTTGGGCATGGCCACCGATCAGGGGAAGCTGTCGAATATCAATGGTCTGGCGATTTTGGCCGAGAGCCTGAACACCCCGATCCCGCAGGTCGGCACGACAACTTTCCGCCCGCCCTACACGCCGATTTCACTGGCGGCGATTGCGGGCGATGCGCGGGGACCGTTGTTCAAGCCGACCCGCAAAAGTGCGATGGATGGCTGGCACGACGCGAACGGGGCCGACTGGGAACCGGTGGCCGACTGGCGCCGCCCGTATACCTATCAGCGTGAGGGGGAGGCAAAGCGTGACGCAGTTCACCGCGAGATTCTGAACACCCGCAACCATGTCGGGATGCTGGACGCCTCGACCCTTGGGAAAATTCTGGTCAAAGGGCCGGATGCCGGAAAATTCCTTGATCTGATTTATACCAACATGATGTCCAATCTGGCCGTCGGCAAATGCCGCTACGGGTTGATGTGTTCGGAAAACGGATTTCTGTTTGATGACGGCGTGGTGGCGCGGCTAAGCGAGGACAGCTTCATCTGCCACACGACGTCCGGCGGTTCGGATCGGGTCCATGCCTGGATAGAGGAATGGCTGCAAACCGAATGGTGGGATTTGCAGGTTTATACCGCCAACCTCACCGAACAATACGCCCAGATCGCAATCGTTGGCCCAGACGCACGCAACGTGCTGGAGGCAATGGGCGGCATGAATGTCAGCCGCGAGGCGATGCCGTTCATGACCTTCACCGACGGAGAACTGGCAGGCATCCCCGCCCGCGCCTATCGCATCAGTTTCAGTGGCGAGCTGTCCTACGAAATCGCCGTCCCCGCCAGCCGGGGGCAGGAATTCTGGGATGCGGCGCTGGCCGCCGGGGCTGCCCACAGCATTATGCCTTATGGGACCGAGGCCTTGCACGTCATGCGCGCCGAAAAAGGGTTCATCATGATTGGCGATGAAACCGATGGAACGGTGACGCCGCTGGATTTGAACCTCGGCTGGGCGGTATCGAAGAAGAAAGAGGACTTTATCGGCAAACGGGCGTTGGAACGCGAATTCTTCCACCGCGCGGATCGCAAACAACTGGTCGGGTTGTTGCCCGACAATCCGGATAATGTTCTGCCTGACGGAGCCCATGCGGTGGAACCCGGAACGAATATCTATGGGCAGAAAAATATGATCGGGCATGTGACCTCGACCTATTACTCGCCGACCCTGAAACACGGTATCGCCATGGCGTTGATCAAGGGCGGCGCCAACCGGATGGGCGAAATCCTGTCCTTCCCGCTGGCGGGTGGCAAGGTGATGACGGCAAAGGTCGTCGATCCGGTGTTCTATGACAAAGAAGGAGCGCGGCAGAATGTCTGAGGTAACCCGCCTGACCGATCGGGGCATGATTACGCTGCGCGCCGATTTCGCATCATTAAAGGGGATCACGGTTCCCGAAACCCGCAAAGTCCGCGATGGTGTTGCGTGGATGTCACCGGACGAACTGCTGGTGATGGTGCCGAAATCCGAAGTGCCTGCGAAACTGGCAGAGTTGGAAAAGACGCTGAGAGGACATTACCTGCTGGCCGATGTTTCGGACGCCCGCGCAGTGTTTTCGCTGACGGGCGACACAGCACGGGAAATCTTGGCCAAAGGGGCACCGGTTGATATGTCACCGGACGCTTTTGAGCCGGGTGATATCCGCCGTACGCGCATAGGTCAGGTGGCGGCGGCTTTTTGGATGGTGGATGAGCAGACAATCAACATTGTCTGCTTTACCTCGGTCGCGGAATATCTCGAGCATTGGCTGCGCCACGCCGCACGCCCGGAAGCACAGATCAGCTATTTCTGACCTATGCGCCCCGCGCATATCGGGTTTCTGAGATTGTCTGATGTAAGGTCACCGTCGCTGTCCTATCTTTGTTCCATACAAAGGTAAGACGATCGAAGGAGATCAGACATGACCAATGACATGAAATTCCCGACCCAAGCAGAGCTCCGCGCCTATGAAATGGCTGCCCGTGAACTGCGTGCTCAGACAATGTCTGCTGGCATCAAAACAATCTTCCGCCTGCCTAAAGCGGCGCTCGAAGGCCTGCGTGCCTGGGCTGCGCGCCCAACACACGCCTAATAAACCTGCTCATACACTGGTGAATCGGGCCGTCTTTACGACGGCCCTTTTTTTCGCCTGCATAACCGGATAGAGGGTGCGCATGACAGACAGACCCATCATCCGCCTTTTGCCCAAAATCAAACCGCAACGTATTCGGTTCGGGATGCCTTGGGTCTATACCGATCAGATCGTGCAGGATCGGCGCACCAAAGGCATTGCGCCCGGCACTATCGCCGAATTGCAGGATGCCAACCGCGAGCCGTTGGCGCTGGTTACGGTCAATCCACAGTCTAAGATCATCGCGCGGGTGCTTGATCGGGATATGTCCGTCGAGATCGACCGTACGTGGCTGGCGACCCGAGTGCGCCATGCGCTCGATTTACGCGAAACCTTGTTCGACGCGCCGTTCTATCGCCTAATCCATGCCGAAGCTGACGGCCTACCCGGTGTCATTATTGACCGGTTCGGTGATACTGCCGTGATCCAACCGAATGCCGCGTGGGCGGATGTTATGTTTGACGATCTGGTGGCGGCACTGGCGGATGTGACCGGGATTACGAATATCGTCAAAAATGCCTCTGGCCGGGCGCGGACACTGGAAGGGCTGGATCAGGAAAGTTCCATTGTGACCGGCAAGGTCGATGGTTTGATAGCCGTGCCGATGAACGGCGCAACCTATATGGCGGATCTGATTGGCGGGCAGAAAACCGGATTGTTTTACGACCAACGCCCGAATCACGCCTTTGCGGCGCGGCTATCGAAGGGGCGGGATGTGCTGGATGTTTTCTCGCATGTTGGTGGGTTTGCTCTCGCTTCGCTCGTCGGTGGGGCCAACTCCGCGCTGGCGGTGGACGGGTCAGCCGACGCGCTGGCGCTGGCGGCACAGGGGGCTGAGGCGTCCGGTGTGGCCAAGCAGTTCGACACCCGCAAAGGGGATGCGTTTGATGTGATGGCGGCGCTGGCAACTGAGGGTCGCACCTTCGGCCACGTCATCTGCGATCCGCCCGCCTTTGCCCCGGCGAAACAGTCCTTGGAGGCCGGGTTGCGGGCCTATGAGCGTGTGGCACGGATGGGTGCCAACCTTGTTGAACCGGGTGGATACCTAACGCTCTGTTCCTGTTCGCATGCCGCTGATCTGACGAAGTTCCGCGAGGCTTGCCTGCGCGGGATTGGTAAGGCAGGACGGTCGGCGCAAATCCTGCACACCGGAGAGGCTGGGCCGGATCATCCAACGCATCCGAATCTTGCGGAATCAAGCTACCTGAAAGCCATCTACCTGCGCCTGTCATGAGGGTTCTTCTGGACACAAATATCCTATTCCCCTCAGTCACGCGAGAGATGTTGATGGGAGCAGCGGATGCTGGGGCGTTCATACCGCTCTGGTCCCCAAAAATATTCGCCGAGTGGCGCGACATCGCCTACAAGCACAGCGAAGCCGCATCGGTGATTGCCGATTCTGAAATCCTGCTCTTGAAGACGCGTTGGCCAAATTCGATGGTCATTGTTCAGCCAAACAAGATATCTTTGTTATCTTTGCCTGACAGAAATGATCGCCATGTTCTGGCCGCTGCGATTCAGGGCAAGGCAGATGTTCTGCTGACGCGAAACCTGCGCGATTTTCCGCGCCGCACCTTGGCGAAGGACGGCATTCTTCTGCGCGAACCGGACAGCTTTTTGATGGATTTTGCCGACGATATTGACCTCGCAGCGATAGCGGCGGAGGTTCAGGGGCGGGCAATTTCCGCATCGGGCCGCGACCAGCCGATCCGAGCGTTGCTGAAACGCGCCCGTCTACCGCGACTTGGGAAATACCTTTCCACCGATCCGCGCTTTGCAGACTAACCTTCTATCTGCCCGGCTTTCCAACGGGTTTCCAGCGCTTCAATCGCGGCAATCCGTTCCTCGGCTTTCGGATGGCTCATCAACCACGCCAATGGCTGTTGCCCTTTCGCGCCTGTCAGATAACCAAGTTTTTTAAACAGGTCTTTTTGCGGCTGAACCCCAATCCCGGATTTGGTCAACAGCGCGGCGGCATATGCGTCGGCCTCGTATTCGTCCTGCCGGGAAAGACGCGCGGCTAACACCCGCGCCAGCATATTCCCGGCTTGGACGCCAAGCGCAGGATGCAACCGACCAACCACGCCGATCACGATCAGCCGGATCGTGTTGGCAAACGCGAAGTCAACCAGTCGGCGTTTGGAATGGCCAAGCGCCACATGCCCCAGTTCATGCGCGATTACGCTGGCCAGCTCCTTCGCCGTTACAGCGCCGGAGCGGTATTTCTCCATAAACCCTCGGGTGATGAAAATCCGACCATCGGGCGCGGCCAGCCCGTTTACGGGTGCGATTTCATAGATATTCACATGGATGTCAGGTAAATCCAGCTGCGCCGCCATTTGACGGGTCAGTTTGTTCAGGACCGGATCTTCCAACGGTTTGGAATTGCCATTCAGCTCTGCCTTCAACCGCCAAGCGGAGAAGAAATAGCTGACCGCAATAAAGCCAAGCGCGAACAGAAGGACGGATAATCGGATCATGGGATCATGGGATCAATATGGGGGCGGACAAGGCGGCAGGCAACTCACATCCGGTTGCGCGGATGGTTTTTCGCTTCACGCTCGTTCCCGCGTTTGTAATTGCCGGTGATCCGCGCCATTTCCTGTTGCTGATCTGGGAAATCCATCTCGTCCATATCCTCGACGAAAAACTGCGCAGCATCGTGGCGCAGAACTGTTGCACGTTTACCGTGGTGGGAAATCACGATATCGCCATTTTTTAACTGTCTGAAGGTGAACCCCAGATCATCCATGCTGCCTATGCGCCTTCAACAACCGTGCGCCAAGTATACCCGCAATCACCAATCCGGCCAACATCCAGCCGATGTCAGACAGGATCGTAGCGATCTCGACAAGGTTGCCGGCAAGGAAATACCCCATCCCGACATAGAGGCCGACCCATGTTGCCTCCCCCAGCAGATCGAACAAGGAAAACCGCCACCAGCGCATGTCACTCATCCCGGCTAGCAGGTTGATCACCGGCCCCAGCGGCGCGACCAGCCAGCGAGAGAAATAGACTCCGACGCCACCCCATTTGCGCAACAAGGCCTTAGCGCCCAGCACCTGTTTTTCGCGTTTAGGTTTTCCTGACAGCCGGACCTCCAACGGATCGCCGATCACTTTGCCGATCCCATAGCCCAACTGATCACCAGCAACCGCGCTGGCAAGCCCGATGCCAAGGACGGACATCAAGGCCATCTCCCCCTCCGCCGACAAGGCACCGCCGATCAGCAGCGCGATGGATCCAGGAATCGGCAGGCCAAGGCAACTGAGCATCACGACAAGCGCCAGCAGCGGCATTCCGTAGGTCGGTAGAAGGGCGAGGACCGTCTCAGTCATGCGGTGCGCGCGTGGTCTCGATAATCGACAGGATTTCGGTCTTCAGGCGGTCAAACTCCATTCCCGCATCCTCAGCAATCTCGCCAATAGGTTTGTGTTTTGCTTCATCACGGGTCAGGTGCATCTGATCCGCCAGTTCATGCGGGGGGATGTTGTAAGAATGGGCGATATAGCCAATCGACATCCACGGCTCCAACGGGGCCTCGCGATGCTGCGACCAGTAGATTAGCCCGCCGATGGTTTTGAACGTGAAAAATAATGTCAGGATCGCCGCCGCTACAAAGCCGAGGAACACCACCCGATGCTCCCGCCAGATCAGCTTCAACCGCGCCATCATGCGGCGATGATCCCGACGAAAAACCCGACGATCATCAGGATGAGGGCGTGGACGGCGGACCATTGGTATTTGTCTGCAAGATTGCCACCCCGGCGTGAGGCGCGGAGCCATCCCAGCAGACCGCCAAAGATGATGAATAGTGTGACGGTGCGATATAGGCCGGTCGAGAACACCGCGACATAGATGAAAAACGCAAGGATCACCAAAGGTAAAAAGCGCCAGATCTGTTTTAGCACGTCGTCCATCAAAAGCTCCTAACGGGAATATTTGATGAAGGGTGTAACCTGCCCGATGCGGTCATACAAGCGACGTGCCGTCGCGTTGAAATCCTGTGTCAGCCAATAAACGGCGGGTGCCCCGGCTTTGTCCGCCTCGGCATAGACAGCTTCAATCAGTGCCCGCCCTGCGCCGGTGCCCCGCGCGTCCTCGCTCACGAAGAGGTCCTGAAGATAGCAGACATCTTCGATTTTCCAGCCGTGGCGGTGAAACAGATAATGGGCGAGTCTGATCAGATTTCCGTCCTTCTCGGCGACCAATCCATGGAACTCGTGGGCTGAGTCGGACAGCATGCGGGCGAAAGAGGATTCATAGACCTCTTCCGGCAGTTCGGTTTCATAGAATTTCAGATATTTTCGCCAGAGGCCTGCCCATTCCGCCAGATCCGAGGGCCTAAGTTTTCGAATTTCTATCGACATTTAACCAGATTTTCCTTGAATTGCAGGTTTTTCAGCCATTGCGAGAATTTACCGACATACCTGCCGACTGTAACGCCTGGTAAAATTGCCGAAAAGCGCAAATTCGTGTCGTGACATTCCCCCGAAATTTGTATATCGGATGCCCCATATCACGAGCAGGGGTCGAGGGCAGGTGTGTATTTAAGCCTGTGAGAAGGCCCGTAACTGTAAGGGAAAAACATTGATGAAAGCGGAAACAATTCTGGACACGGATTACACGCCGGCTGAAGACGAACCGTTTATGAATGAGCGTCAGCTCGAGTATTTCAAACAAAAGCTCCTCAGATGGAAATCGGAAATTCTGGAGGAAAGTCGCGGCACTATCGAGCATATGCAAGAAGGTGCCCGCAACATCCCCGATATCGCCGACCGCGCGTCCGAGGAAACCGACCGGGCGCTGGAACTGCGCACGCGGGACCGTGAACGCAAAGTCGTCGCCAAGATTGATGCGGCGTTGCGTCGGATCGAGGATGGGTCTTATGGCTATTGCGAAGACACGGGCGAGCCGATCTCGCTGAAACGTCTGGATGCCCGCCCGATTGCCACCTACAGCCTGGAGGCGCAAGAACGTCACGAACGCAAAGAAAAAGTCCATCGCGACGATTGATCGGATGTGACGATAAATCAGGGGCCTTCGCGACCCCTTTTTTGTGGCCAGCGGGAACCGTGCGGTGTAACCCGTTCCCATGATCAAAGGCATGAAAATTTCTGTTATCGGGGCCGGGATTGCCGGGATGGCGGCGGCGCTGGCCTGTGCGCAGCGCGGGGCCAATGTCACGCTGTTTGAACAGGCTGGCGCTTTGGCCGAAGTTGGTGCAGGTCTACAAATCGGCCCGAACGGTGTGGCGGTGCTGGATGCGCTGGGACTGCGCGATATAGCGGCGCGCCACGCTGCAGCACCTTCGGCGGTAGAGATGCGCGACCTGACTTCGGCGCGGCGCATCTGGAATATTCCGATGGGGGAGGCCGCGATCAATCGCTGGGGTAACCCTTACTGGCAGTTTCACCGGGCTGATTTGCTACGGATACTGGTGGATGCTGCGACTGCCGCCGGGGTGGATATTCGGCTGGGGCAGCGGGTTTCGGACCCAGACGGCGATCTGGTGATTGCCGCAGACGGCGTGCGGTCAGCCACCCGTCAACACCTGTTTGGCGGGCAGGTCCATTTCGCCAATCAGGTGGCGTGGCGGGGCATTGTGAAACTCGACGATCCGGCGCAGTTCCCGACGCAAATCTGGATGGGGTCGGGTCGCCATATGGTCACCTATCCGTTGCGCGGCGGACACGAAGTCAATTTCGTTGCGGTCGAGGAACGCGAGCGCTGGGTCGAAGAGGGCTGGAATATTCCCGGTGATCCGGAGGCGCTGCGCGACGCATTCAAAGGAGCGGCGCAACCGGTTCAGGACCTGTTGTCGAAGGTTGACGACACTTTCCTTTGGGGCCTCTTCGCGCATCCCCCGCTTGATAGCTGGTCCAGTGGAAATACAGTCCTGATCGGCGACGCTGCACATCCGATGACCCCGTTCATGGCGCAAGGCGCGGTGATGGGGCTGGAGGATGCCTGGGTTCTGGCGGAATGTGTGGCGGCGAGTGGCCTGTCGGGGCTGGCTGAATTCGAACGCCTGCACAAACCCCGCGCGTTGCGAGTGCAGCAGGTGGCGAGCCGCAACGCCGCCATCTATCACATGCCGGGATTGTCGCGATATGGGTTACATGCGGGCATGTGGGGTAGCGCAAAAATCCTGCCAAAACTGCCGCTTCGGATGTTCGATTGGCTTTACGGTCATGACGTCACGACAAAACGTTGACAATTTGTCGATAAAATGTTGATGTTCTCCGACTGACTCGGAGGAACATATGACCAAGTGGGATTTCTGGATTGATCGTGGTGGCACTTTCACCGATATCGTGGCGCGCGATCCGGATGGCGTGATCCGCACCCACAAGCTGCTCTCCGAAAACCCCGAGGCGTATACTGACGCCGCCATTCAAGGCATCCGCGACCTGCTGGGGGTTGGTGACGGTCCGATCCCATCAGATCAGATTTCTGCGGTGAAGATGGGGACAACTGTCGCCACAAACGCATTGTTGGAGCGCAAGGGTGATCCGACACTGCTGGTCACAACGAAGGGTTTCCGTGATGCGCTGGCGATTGGCTATCAGGCGCGGCCGGAGATTTTCGCGAAGGAAATCGTGAAGCCAGAACTGCTCTATTCCGACGTCATCGAAATTGACGAACGGGTGCGGGTAGATGGCACGGTAGAGGCCGCGCCTGACGCGGCCGCGGTTCGCGCCGACCTTCAGGCGGCTTATGCGCGCGGTCTGCGGGCTGTCGCCATCGTGTTTATGCACGCCTACGCCTATCCCGACCACGAAACGCTAGTGGCGAACATTGCCCGCGAAATCGGTTTCACGCAGGTGTCGGTTAGTCACGAAGTCTCGCCATTGATGAAGCTGGTGGGGCGCGGGGATACGACGGTGGTGGACGCTTATCTCTCGCCGATCCTGTCGCGCTATGTTGCGCAGGTCGCCAGCGAGCTGGGCGATGTCCGGCTGATGTTTATGATGTCTTCGGGCGGGTTAACGGCGGCTGAACGGTTCCAGGGGAAAGACGCAATCCTGTCCGGTCCGGCGGGTGGCGTTGTGGGGGCGGTTCAGACCTCGGCCATGGCGGGATATGACAAGATCATCGGGTTTGACATGGGCGGTACGTCTACGGATGTGTGCCACTATGACGGCACGGGCTATGAGCGCGCGTTTGAGACCGAGGTCGCGGGCGTGCGGATGCGTGCGCCGATGATGCGGATACATACGGTCGCAGCGGGCGGCGGTTCGGTTCTGGATTTTGACGGCCAGCGGTTTCGCGTTGGGCCGGACAGTGCAGGTGCAAACCCCGGTCCAACCTGTTACCGGCGCGGAGGACCGCTGGCGGTGACAGATGCAAATGTCATGCTGGGCAAGCTGCGCCCCGAAAACTTCCCGAAGATTTTTGGCCCCAATCAGGATCAGCCGCTTGATGTGGATGCAGTGAAAACCGCGTTCGCGGAGCTTGCAGACCGGATAGGCGACGGTCGCAGTGCGGAAGAGGTTGCCGAGGGCTTCCTGTCCATCGCCGTTGAAAATATGGCGAATGCGATCAAGAAAATCTCGGTCCAGCGGGGTTATGACGTGTCGGACTACGCGCTGACCTGTTTTGGTGGTGCTGGTGGGCAACATGCCTGCCTTGTCGCGGATGCGTTGGGCATGAAAACGGTTATTGTGCATCCGCATTCCGGCATCCTGTCGGCCTATGGCATGGGGCTGGCAGATATTCGGGCGAACCGTCAGCAGGCAGCTGTCGTGGCGCTGGCGGACGGTGAAATGGAGGTTCTGCACGCATTGCGCGACACGCTGGCGGAACAGGTTCGCGAGGAAGTCGCGGGGCAGGGTGTTCCGGACGCTGACATATCGATCCACCCGCGTGCCCATCTGCGGTTCGATGGCACGGACAGCACCATTCCGGTGGATTTTACCAGCCTTGCACAGATGCGTGCAGGGTTTATCACCGCTCACAAACAACAATTCGGCTTCGCGTTCGAAGACAAACCAATCATCGTCGAAGCGGTGGAGGTCGAGGCTGTCGGCGGCGGTGCCAATATCCACGAACCCGAAATCCCAGCTGAATGCCACACGCGCCAGCCTGACGCCATCAAACCGCTGTTCCTTGGCGGCAAATGGTGGGACGCCGAAATCCACAACGACCGGGCGGCGATGACCCCCGGCCTGACCATCGCCGGCCCCGCCCTTATCGTCGAACCGCATCAAACAATCGCCGTCGAATATGGCTGGTTGGCAGAGGTCAACAGCCGCAATCACATCATCCTGAAACGCACCGAAGCGATCCAGCGTCACCACGCCATCGGCACCGACGCCGATCCCGTGATGTTAGAGGTCTTCAACAATCTGTTCATGTCCATCGCCGAGCAGATGGGCGTAACGCTGCAAAACACGGCCTATTCGGTGAATATTAAGGAACGGCTGGATTTCTCCTGCGCCGTGTTTGACGCCACCGGTGCACTGGTCGCCAACGCGCCGCATATGCCGGTGCATCTGGGCTCCATGGACCGCTCGGTCGAGGCGATTATCCGCCAGAACGCAGGTAAGATGCGCCCCGGTGACGTATTCGCCCTTAACGCGCCCTATAACGGTGGCACGCACCTGCCCGATATCACCGTCGTCACACCGGTGTTTGAAGGTGACGATATCATCTTCTATGTCGCCTCTCGCGGTCACCATGCCGATGTTGGCGGCACCGCACCGGGGTCCATGACACCGCTGGCGACTACTGTCGATGAAGAAGGTGTTCTATTCGACAATTTCCACCTCGTCGATCAGGGGACATTCCGCGAGGAAGCGCTGCGTCATCTTCTGACCAACCACGCTTTCCCTTGTCGGAACCCCGCCCAGAATATCGCCGACCTGAAAGCCCAGATCGCCGCGAATGAAAAGGGGATACAGGAGCTGCGCAAGATGGTCGCACAGTTCAGCCTGCCCGTCGTGCAGGCCTATATGGGCCATGTGCAGGACAATGCCGAAGAAAATGTCCGCCGCGTCATCGAGGTGCTGCATGACAGCGAATGGACCACCGAAACGGACCAAGGTGCGGTGATCAAGGTGCGGATAACGGTGGACAAACCGGCGCGATCAGCGACCGTTGATTTCACCGGAACCTCGCCCCAACAGCCGACCAATTTCAACGCGCCAGAACCTGTTGCGCGGGCGGCAGTGCTCTATGCGTTCCGACTGATGGTCGATGGCAATATCCCGATGAATGCCGGCTGTCTGCGCCCGCTGGATATCGTCATCCCCGAAAACAGCCTGCTGCGCCCCAGCTATCCGGCGGCGGTGGTCGCGGGAAATGTGGAAACCTCGCAACATGTCACCAACACGCTGCTGGCGGCGCTGGGCGCAATGGCGAACTCGCAAGGGACGATGAACAATCTGACCTTTGGCAATGACGAATACCAGTATTACGAAACCATCTGTTCAGGCTCCCCAGCGGGACCCGGGTTCAATGGAACGGACGCGGTGCAGGTCCATATGACCAATTCGCGTTTGACCGACCCCGAGGTGCTGGAATTCCGGTATCCGGTGCTGCTGGAGGACTTTCACATCCGTCACGGATCAGGAGGTAAAGGAAAATGGCACGCGGGCGACGGGACGCAGCGAGCAATCAGATTCCTGCAAGGGATGGATTGTGCGATCCTGTCCTCGGCCCGCATCCACGCACCGAAGGGATTGGACGGGGGACTTGACGGAAAGACAGGCAAGACTGAGGTGCGACGGAAAGATGGGCGCTTGGAAACTTTGCAGGGCTGCGATCAGACGCGTCTTTCTGCCGGTGATATGGTGATCGTCACAACACCGACAGCCGGAGGATTCGGCAAACCCTAGTCGCCAAGCCCCCTCATCGGGATGGATTTCAGCTCGCGATTTCGCATCAATTTCATGCGGATCGCGCGGAGCGCCAGAAGGGTTTGTTTTCTCAGACGCCCCCATAACTTTTGCATCAACGGAGTAGTTTTTACGACCTTCTGAAGGCGGGCGACATGTAGTTCTCGCAGGTCGCTGTCGCCGAAATGAGTGCCTTTATCATAATATATCCAGGCTCGCTGAATGCAGACGGCCGGATCCAGCTGATAACGGTTCGGGCGGGGGCCGTTATCAATCGGGTAGTGCAGCAAATAGTTGTCTATCGTGATTTCCGGGACCTCCGTCGCAGCAAGAACCCGTTGTGCAAACGCGCGAGAGATCAGATATCCCGCCGCCCCCATTGGCGAGCGATACAGGCGTTTCACCGACATGCCGTTACTGGTATATGCCGCTCTCCGCGTGACCCAGCTTTTCTCGGGGCGGGTTTCCAGCCGGATCAGATCGGCATCGGGGACGAGGAAGCCGGGATCGTTCAGGAACTGCACCAAATCCGGTGAAATCACTGCGTCATCTTCCATAACGATGCAGGCCTCGTCACCGGATTCCAGTAGGGATTGCCAGCATTTGCGATGGCTCATGAAAACGCCGATTTCGGGCGGGCTCTGCTTCATCGGATCGTAGGCGACATCGATCTGGTCATGCAGCCCGTCAACGGCGCGGACACGGGTATAGTCGACCCCTAATTGATCCAGCTGCCCCGAAATATCCGCCCAGCGGTCCGGTCGCCGGTCAAGGTTGATCACATAGATTTTCCAGCTTTGCGACATTGGCTATCCTAATCCTCGCCCGCAAAAGGAACCGGTTTGGTTTCGTGAATGACCGTGTTGCGAAACTTTGTCCATGGTCGCGACAGCTCTCGCCACAGCTTTTTCAATGGATGATGAGGCGCTTTCTTCCCCTTTTCCCAACGATCTTCGCGCGTCGTGGCGAGGTCACTGATACTGTCCAACCGGTCCCAGGCTTCGGGCAGATGCCAGATCTGGATCGTCGGCGCCGGATCGATGCAATAGACACGCGGTCCCGGCGCGACATAGTCCGTGCCGTCGTAAAGCAGATCATCAATCGGTATCGGTGGTGGCGCGTTCAGTGCCAGCAATCTGTGAGCAAAATCCGATGAAATGGCGTACGCCCCAGCACCACCGACAAAATTATATTTCCGCCGCAGGTCGAAACCAGCGGATTGAAAGGATACGCGCCGATCAAGCACACTGTTGAACAGCGAGGATTCCAGCCGGATCAGGTCAGCATCCGCGGGAAAGAATTCCTGTGTTTCCAGTATTTGCCCGAAGGCCGGAGTAATCAGCAGGTCATCCTCCAAAACCACGGCGAATGGTTCGCCGGACTCCGCAAGTCGCGCCCAGGCTTCGCGATGGCTAAGGTAACAGCCATATTCCGGTGGCGTCAGAAGCGACGGACATTCCGCCACGAGATCAGGATCCGCGCCTGCGTCGATGGCGTTGATACGGGTAAAACTGACCCCGGACTTATCCAACTGATCCCGCATATGGGTCAGGCGGTCAGGGCGACGGTCCAGATTGATCAGGAAAACGTCCATTCACCCACATTTCGAGTGTCCGCAAGCGGTGCAGGTCATGCAACCCTCGACCATTTGCATGGCATATTGTCCGCAACTTGGGCAGGCAGGAGCGCGACGTTCACCAATGACAATGGCTTCAGCTTTCGGATCGGATTTCAGCCCCATCCCTTCCCCGGCGAGGAATCCGGTTTCCACCATATGCCGCTCGATCACGCCACCGATGGCCGCGAGGATCGAGGGGATGTATTTCCCTTCCACCCAAGCGCCGCCGCGAGGATCGAACACGGCTTTCAGTTCCTCGACAACAAAGCTGACATCGCCGCCGCGTCGGAACACGGCCGAGATCATCCGCGTCAGCGCCACGGTCCAGGCAAAATGTTCCATGTTTTTGGAATTGATAAACACCTCGAACGGACGGCGATGGCCGCCGATGATGACATCGTTGATGGTGATATAGATCGCATGCTCACTTTCCGGCCATTTGATTTTGTAGGTCTGACCTTCCAGTTGTTCGGGTCGATCCAGCGGCTCCGCCAGATAGACAACTTCGCCGGTATGATCCGGAACTTCGTCAGCGGGTTTGGTTTCCACTTTCTCACTGACGGTCAGGACAGACCCGGTGATCTCGTTCGGCCGATACGTTGTGCAGCCTTTGCAACCCGTGTCCCAAGCCTGCATATAGACCTCTTGAAACGCGTCGAAACTGATGTCTTCGGGACAATTGATAGTTTTGGAAATCGAGCTGTCGATCCAAGACTGCGCTGCCGCCTGCATCCGCACGTGATCGGACGGCGACAGGGTTTGGGCATTGACGAAATAGTCGGGTAGAGGTTTGTCACCAAACTTTTCCCGCCACAGCTTGACGGCGTAGTCCTCAACCTCCTCCTCGGTCCGTGACCCGTCCTTCTGCAACAGCTTACGGGTATAAGAGAAGGCAAAGACCGGCTCGATCCCGCTGGAGACATTCCCGGCATACAGACTAATCGTCCCCGTCGGGGCAATCGAAGTCAGCAGTGCATTGCGAATACCGTGTTTGGATACGGCCTCGCGCACGTCATCATCCATCCGGGACATCATATCACTTGCCAGATAGGGTTCCCGTTCGAACAAAGGAAACGCCCTTTTCTCACCCGCCAGATCTGCCGAGGTCAGATAAGCCGCGCGCGCAATCGCTTTCATCCAATGTTCCGTCTGACGCGCGGCCTCCTCTGATCCGTAGGTCAGGCCCAGCATCAGCAACGCATCCGCAAGGCCCGTCACCCCCAGCCCGATCCGTCGCTTCGCCTCGGCTTCAGCCTTCTGCTCCGGCAACGGAAAGCGGCTGGCGTCAACGACATTGTCCATCATTCGCACCGCGGTCCCGACCAGATCGGCCAGCGCGTCCTCGTCCAGCTTCGCCTTTTTGCCAAACGGATCACTGACCAGCCGCGCCAGGTTGATCGATCCCAGCAGACAGGCACCATAAGGCGGCAACGGCTGCTCCCCGCAGGGGTTAGTCGCGGCAATCGTCTCGCAGTAATTCAGGTTGTTTTTCTGATTTATCCGGTCGATGAAAATCACCCCCGGTTCGGCAAAATCGTAGGTGGAGCGCATGATCTTGTTCCACAGATCCCGCGCCTGCACTGTGTGATAAACCTTGCCGTCAAACAGCAGATCCCAAGGTCCGTCGGCCTTCACGGCCTCCATAAACGCATCAGTTACCAGCACCGACAGGTTGAACATGCGCAGTCGCGCCGCGTCGCGCTTGGCGGTGATGAAATCCTCGATATCCGGGTGATCACAGCGCATGACCGCCATCATTGCCCCGCGCCGCGAGCCTGCGGACATAATGGTCCGGCACATGGAATCCCAGACATCCATAAACGACAACGGGCCAGAGGCATCGGCCCCAACGCCCTTCACAGCCGCGCCTTTAGGGCGAATGGTGGAAAAATCATATCCGATCCCGCCACCCTGCTGCATGGTCAACGCGGCCTCTTTCAACCCGTCGAAAATACCTTCCATGTCATCGGGGATTGTGCCCATGACAAAACAATTGAACAGCGTGACCGACCGCCCGGTCCCTGCGCCCGCCAGAATGCGTCCGGCGGGCAGGAATTTGAAATCCTCCAGCGCGTGGTAAAACCTATCCTCCCACGCTGCCGGGTCCTTTTCCACGCTTGCCAGGGACCGCGCGACACGCCGCCAGCTATCCTCGACCGTTTCATCCAAAGGGGTGCCATCCGGTTCCGTGAACCGGTATTTCATTTCCCAGATGGATTGCGAAATCGGCGCAGCAAAGGCGGTCATGTGCATTTCCTTAACGAGAGGAACATAAAGCTAACAAATCGCCTCGACTCCGGCAATGGGGATGTTAACCTGTCGGCATGAGCGGGCTCAATCTGATCAAACTCTGTGTTGGCGTCGAAACCTTGGCGCAACTGGCTGCCTATCGTGCAAGCCAGTCGGCGCAAGCTTTGGCGGAGGGGCGCGAAGATATCTCGCGTCATGTCACCCGCATGTGGCCCAAACGGGCGGAGGAACTGCTGAATGGCGGTTCCCTCTACTGGGTCATCAAAGGTACGGTGCTGGCCCGCCAGAAAATCCTGCGCCTAGACGAAGTGATCGGCAGTGATGGCATCCGCCGCTGCGGGATCATTATGGATCCGACCTTGATCCGGACCCGTCCGCAGCCGCGGCGGGCTTTTCAGGGCTGGCGCTATCTGGCGGCCGAAGATGCACCGGGGGATATCGGTCCCTATCGCGGTGGTGACGAGGATTTGCCGGATCAGTTGCAAACCGAACTCGCCGCGCTCGGTGTGCTCTAAGCATTTCGTTCCCTTTACGTTCCTTTAACCGCGACTCGTTAGAAATCGAGTCGCGGCACAAGCGATCTTTAGGAAGGTCCGCGTGTCGGTCCGGTCCGGAAGGGCGACATGTAATTTGTATTTTTTGTAAGAGGTATCCGCCATGCGCAAGCATCTTAAAAACTTCGTTCAGTCAGACTCCGGCGCAGTTACCGTCGATTTCATCATGCTGTCTTCCGCCGTTGTTGGCCTTGGCGTTGCCGTATTGCTTGTGGTTTCACCCGGTATCAAGCCGAATGCTGACAATGTGAATCCGCATGCAAATGGCGCGGCAACCATGGGAGCATCCCTGATCAACGGCTAAATATTTCGAATGCACCGCCGGGGGCTTCGCGATCCCCTGTCCCTGAGCCTTTCCTCCGGATCGCCTCGATTACTCCGGCAGAAAGGTTCTTGTGTTGCGCGCAAACAGCTTATCTCGCCACATTTTTACCAGATTCCTCAGCCAATCTGTTCGGGACGCGAGTCGCGGCAGGGGTGCATTGCGAGTGGCCGAAATGCCAAATGTAAAAGGTGCAACCATGCGTGCGAAACTGAAAGCTTTCCTGCAATCCGAAACCGGAGCGGTCACAACGGACTTCGTTGTGCTGACGGCGGCGACGGTCGGAATCGGCCTGGCCGTCCTGATGGTCATCGCCCCGGGGATCCGCCCGAACGCCGAAAAAGTCGACCCTGCGGCCAATGGTGCAGCTACGCTGGGTAGTTCGCTGATCAACGGCTAATCAAATCGAATGACTGCGGGGGTGCTTGACCCCCTGTGCCTTCATGGCAAGGGTTTCGTCCCATTCCCTCCTGACCGTGTGTCTGTAAACGCGCAGGACAATCTCGCTTCCCCTCCAACGCAGATTTCCCTATCTATGATGGGGCATATCTGGAGGGGGTGGCAAATGATCTGGCATATTGTTCTGGTGAAATTCCGGTCGGAGGTGACGATGGCGGCGCGGGAGGCGATATATGCTGACCTTGACGCCCTGCGGGAGGTTGTTGATGGCTTGGAGGCCGCAAAATTCGGCCGGAATATCAGCCCCGAGGGGTTAAACCGCGGGTATAATGACGGCTTTGTTATGGGCTTCCGGGATGAAGCCGCGCGCGATGTCTATCTGGAGCACCAGGCGCACAAGGCCGCCGGGGCGCGGCTGGTTGCGGCGTTGGAGGGCGGTCTGGACGGGTTGCTGGTGGTGGATATTTGAGGGCACAGCCATTCCCAGCCGGGACCCAATTCGGAACGTCCCACAAAACCAGCGGCCCGCGACAAAGGGCGAGCGCCTGACCGTGGGATGGCGCTGATCCGCTGGATGGGGGCAGTTTATGGTGCGGCGGGCTAGTTCGTTTTAAACGTGGCACTTCGCTGCCAAAGCGCCAGCCCGCCGGGACGGTCAGGCGCTCGCCCGGCGGCTACGCCTTGATTCCGGGCGGGGATGTAGGGTGTGTGCTTTGCACGTACCCTACTCGTACCCTTAGCAGCAACCCGCGGCGTTCCGCACCATATGTGGGGAGATTTTTGTCTGGACAGGCAATAAAAATTGATCTAGGATCAAGAAATAAAACATATGCTCGCTAAACTCACTAAGAAGTATGCCATTGGGGACAGGATGGAAAAGGAACTTTACCGAGATATTGAAGATTGGTTGTCTGCCTACATTTCGTATTCGCCTGATATTGAACTGTCGGTCACCAGCCAAAGCCAAATGATAAGGCATGGAATTCACCTTTCGGATATTCACGAGTTGTTGGAATCTGGACGGGTGATTTGGGCTGATCGAGATGACTCGGTTGGTATGTTCGCAATAATTGGGAGGAACTGTGATGAAAGGGAAATTACAATTCATGGGAGGTTTGTATCCGCGAGTACGTGGGTATCAATCGATGAAATTCGCATAACTGAGTGAGCCATGGAAAAACTACATAAACATGAGAGAGTAAGTCTAAGGAGAATTGCCAAGTTTGACGCAAAAGAACTTCTTGGGACTTCGCATCCTGTGATCTTAAATGACGCTGTCGATGAAAGGTTTTGCGAGGACTGCGGCGAAGTACTTGGCCATGTTATTCCGAATTTTAAGGGACTTATGTCTGCAGTCGCCGTTTCGAGAGCTTCTCGAGCTGTGAAACTCAATGGGCAGGACATTAAGTTCCTTCGGAAAAGCTTAAGAAAAAAGGCCAAGGAATTTGCCGGCGATATTGCTATATCGCCCGAGCAACTTTCGAGGTTTGAGAATGATAAGCAGGTAATATCACCCGTTTACGAGAGACTTTTACGGGCGGCGGTGTATCTAGGCCATTGGGATGAAGTGACGCGCCTTGGTTTGTCTGGACAAAATCCTTTCCAGCTTGAAATTCCAAGTGTGAGACCAGCAAATGTTTCGTTTGGCTTTCAGTTCAGTTTGAAATTTCAAGACATCGGACTCGAAAGAAAACCAAATGTGGTCGAAGACGACCCTCCTTGGACACGGCTGGAAGCATCTTAGAATTAAGGGGCGCCAAAGCGCCCCTTAATCATCCATCTTCAGCGCATTAATAAACGCCTGTTGTGGGATGCTGACCCTCCCGAACTCGCGCATTTTCTTCTTACCCTTTTTCTGCTTATCCAGCAACTTCCGCTTCCGCGTGGCATCGCCACCGTAGCATTTCGCCGTCACGTCCTTACGCAGCGCTGAGATCGTTTCGCGGGCAATGATCCGGCCTCCGATAGCGGCCTGGATCGGCACCTTGAACATGTGCTGCGGGATCAATTCCTTCAGCTTGGCGCACATGGCGCGGCCGCGGGCCTCGGCCCGTGCGCGGTGGACCATAGTCGACAGGGCGTCGACGGGTTCGTCATTTACAAGGATCGACATTTTCACCAGCTGGTCCTCAGCATAGCCGATCATCTGGTAGTCAAAGCTCGCATAGCCTTTGGTCACCGATTTCAGGCGGTCGTAAAAGTCGAACACAACCTCGTTCAGCGGCAGGTCATAGACGACCATGGCGCGGGAGCCGGCATAGGTGAGGTCCAGCTGGATGCCGCGGCGGTCCTGACAGAGTTTCAGCACATCGCCGAGGTAATCGTCGGGCACAAGGATTGTCGCCTTGATCCGCGGTTCCTCGATATGGTCGATATGGGTCAGGTCCGGCATGTCGGCGGGGTTGTGGAGCTCCTGCACCGTGCCGTCGCGCATGTGGATCTGATAGATCACCGAGGGCGCGGTGGTAATGAGGTCGATGTCATATTCGCGTTCGATCCGGTCGCGGATGACCTCCAGATGCAGCAGGCCAAGGAAGCCACAGCGGAAGCCAAAGCCAAGCGCGGCGGAGGTTTCCATTTCGTAAGAGAAGCTGGCGTCGTTGAGGGCCAGTTTCTCTATACTTTCGCGCAGATCCTCGAACTCGGCGGTGTCAACCGGGAACAGGCCGCAGAAGACCACCGGTTGCGCGGGCTGGAAGCCGGGGAGGGGCGTCTCGCAGCCCTTTTTCTCGTGCGTGATCGTGTCGCCGACACGGGTGTCGCGCACCTGTTTGATGGAGGCGGTGAGGAAGCCGATCTCGCCGGGGCCGAGTTCGTCGACTGGCAGCATCCCGGGTTTGAACACGCCGATCCGGTCAACCGGATAATGCGCGTCGGTTTGCATCATCTTGATCTTGTCGCCCTTTTTGAGGACGCCATCCATGATCCGCACCAGCACGACCACGCCGAGATAGGCGTCGTACCATGAATCCACCAGCATCGCCTTTAGCGGCGCGTCGCGGTCGCCTTTGGGCGCGGGCAGGCGGGTGACGATTGCCTCCAGCACGTCGGGAATGCCGAGGCCGGTTTTGGCGGAGATACGCACCGCCTCGGACGCATCAATCCCGATGACATCCTCGATCTGTTCACAGACCCGTTCCGGTTCGGCGGCGGGCAGGTCGATTTTGTTGAGGACCGGCACGATTTCGTGGTCGGCGTCTATGGCGTGGTAGACATTGGCGAGGGTCTGCGCCTCGACCCCCTGCGCCGCATCCACCACCAGCAGCGACCCTTCGACCGCACGCATGGAGCGGCTGACCTCATAGGCGAAATCGACATGGCCCGGCGTGTCGATCAGGTTGAGGATATAGGTTTCCCCGTCCTTGGCTTTGTATTCGATGCGGACGGTCTGCGCCTTGATGGTGATGCCCCGCTCGCGCTCGATATCCATACTGTCGAGCAGCTGTTCCTTCATCTCACGGTCCTGCACGGTCCCGGTCGACTGAATCAGCCGGTCAGCAAGCGTAGATTTCCCGTGGTCGATATGGGCGACAATAGAGAAATTGCGGATTTTGTTCAGGTCGGTCATGGAGGCAGGATATGATGGGGATTTGTGGGGTGGTCAAGGGGGATAGTATATCTGGCCAAACACTGTTTGCCCCGTGCCTAACCCTACCCAAGGGAGGGCACTTTACGCCCACTCGGGATTGCGTGCTGTCATCAAGATATCCAAACGTTGCTTACGTCGATATTTGGAAATGCCCCACCCATTGGCGCTCGCCCGGTGGCTCCGCCTTGAGTCCGAGCGGGGGACGCCAACCATTTGGCCAACCCCGCTCCCCCATGCTACCCTCCGCCAAACCCGGAGAGTCCCATGCGTCTGATCCTTGCCCTCATCCTACTCGCCACCCCCGCCACGGCGGACATTCGCTGTATTCAGGAAAACCTCGCCATGTTCGGCTATGACCCCGGTCCGATTGACGGGATTTACGGACGGCAGACGCAGCAGATGTTTACCAATTTCAACAGCGATTATAACGCCGGGATGACTCCGCTGACCCGCACCAACAGCAATCAGGTTTGCGACGAGTTCAACATCTTTGCTCAAGGCGCGGGTGGGCCGGAGATCCCAACGGCGCTTGCCCCCGCCGCCGACGCGCCCGTCTGCTATGAAAACCCGGCTGAGGGCACCGCCATGACCATTACGGGCATAGTCGATGGCGATCCGCTGACGCTGACCGTGTCGAACCGCTTCGCCGGGGCAGTGGATTCCATTCAGTGGCGGGGGAAAGAATTCATCAACATCTTCGATCATGGGCGTCAGATCAGCTATGCGTGGTTTATGGATTATACGGGGGAGTGTCTGAATCCGACGGAGCCGGGCTCTGGTGTGGATGAGTTCAAACAGACCTCAACCTCGCAATTGCAAAGAATCTGTTCTGCGGGGCCTAGTCAGGTGACGACGACCACGCGCCCGGCCTATTGGCTAGCGCCCGGCCAGATGGGGTTTTGTGACAATGGGGTTGTCGCGCCGGTTAACACGGCACCTTTGTCCGATGATCTGCTGACCAAATCCATCACCATTGGCTATGGCGGCATCGACAATGTGATTGCGTTCGATGCGACGATCACACTGGCCAAGGACCACACAAATTTCATGGCCGAAATTCCGACCGGCTACCTGACAGCCGATTTCACGCAATATTGGCGGTTCGATCCTTCGACATCAGAGCTGACACCAGCCGAACCGGCTGACCTCGTTGAGCCATGGGATTTTGTGTCCACCCAGCGCCTGCCGCCAATCCTGTCCACGCCGGATGGCGAATATGCGATGGGGGCTTACACGGCTGAAGATATCGACGTCTATGAAATCCTGTCCTATCGCGTTCCCAATCCTTGGGACCACACAAACAAGTGGAACATGGTGATACAGGAAAGCCCTGCGCCTGCCGGTGATTACCGTTTTCTGACCTTTGTCATCGTCGGCACATTGACCGAGGTGCAGGACGCGATGCGGGAATTATTTTTGCTCCACCCAATCGATATCCAGCCGCCAGAAGGGTTCGTGGATGTCATCAATTGCGATGTGATTGAAGGCTGGGCATGGGACCCTAAGACCCCGGATGTGCCGATCACAGTTAAATTCTACACCATCGCTGACAATGGCGCCGAGATTTATCTGGGGGAGGCCAAGGCGGACCGCTATCGAAGCGACCTTGAAGATGCGCTTGGGGATTCCGGCTACCACGGGTATTCGGTTCCAACTTCCGAATTGATCCAGAGGGGTGGCAATATGGTGATGCGCATTAAGGCGGTGAATTCCGTCAGCGGATTACCCGAAGTTTCCCTGAATCCCCTACGCAATCATTTAACTTGTTCTGGCTAGATCAACCTTGAGGCATGGCCATTTCGCTTAATGCGACAACAAGGTTTAATCCTTTGTTAACGTAAAATTCGTAGCGTGAGCCCGTCCCCACTCCCCCAGATGGCTTAACGAGTAAATCGGGAGGTAACTATGCCCAAATCCGAGATGAGATTCTCAGAAGAAACGCTGGAAAAGTGGCTCGATACGCATGAACGCGATGTCGCGATTGCGATAGCCGCACGCGCAGCCATGCGGGTCCTGCCGCTCCTCGGAACGATCGATTATCCCAAACAGCAGGAGGCGGTTCGGTTGCTCGCATTTACGTGTTTCCGTGCGCTCTATACCGCTGAGGCTGCGGTGATAGCCCCGTCAACGGCGACATATGCTGCATCGCGTGACGCCGCTCATGCCGACATATCCTTTGCCGAGAATACTCCCCTCGCTGTCGCGAAGCTTGCACTGACTGCCGCGCAGGTTATTCACAATCCGACATTTGCTGCTTGCGCAACATTTGTGTCTATCCTGGGGGCTGACCTGGCTGAACATTTTGCGGCATTTGATCCGTTTTGCGGCGCACTCAATGCCGATATGGCGTTGATAGATGCGGGCCGCAGTGCGTCGGAAATGTTAACCACCAAACTTTGGCACGATACTGAACCGCCGAACTCGCTGGTTTCGCACTGGCAGGGTCTGTTTCAGTATCTGAAGTCTGACAGGACCGACTGGAGCTATTGGCTCGATTGGGCGCTGAAATCCACCGATGGTATACCGCGCAGCAAGACGGAGATGGACTCGCTGCTGGCAATGTCGTGTGAAGACTGGGACAAGGGCCCGGATTTCGTCAATTCGATTGTCATCGGCCTCGTTGCTCCGGAAGAGGTTTATGCGGATGTGAAAACACCGTCGGACCCGGCCATACTGACGGTCACGCTGGAACGGGTTTCAGACGCTCTTTCAGACACGCTTGGCGAAAGAGATCTGACCGATCAGGCACTGGAAGTGGTGATCATCAATCGTCTGCTTGATAAATACCGTTCCGACGCGCAACGCGTGGAAATGGACTTGATGATGGTGGCGCGCTCACTGAAGCGCCAAATCTCATCCGGCGAATTGGCACCTGCTAACAGTCTGCAATTTCTGGCCGAAATCTGTGAAACCGGCGCCCTTGATCTGCGGGCAGGGAATCCCGAGCTCGCCAAATCGCGCGAAATTCGCGAACGCCACGCGAAAACAGAACGTACGGTCGTTAAGCTGGATGCTGCACAGCGGGTGGAAACCGGACCGATGGTTGCGATGCGGAATGATACCAAAGTGCCTATGCCCGAGGGTGCTGGATTAACCAAGGTTGTTGCTGAGAAACTGCTGCCAGCCGAGCCCCGCTCACCATCAATCGGTGGATTGTTTGACCGGTTAAGCCGAAGCTTGTTGCAGCGTCAGAGTGAAGTCCTGCAGGACTGAATAAAGCCCGGGTGATCAGGCCGCCCGGGCTTCGTCATTTGATCTGGCGCTATTCGGCTTCAGCAATCGCAGGCAGGATTTGGCTTTCCAAAATATCCTGCGTGATCGGCCCGGGATGGCGATAGCGTACGATCCCGTCTGCATCGATGACAAAGGTTTCCGGCACACCATAAACGCCCCAGTTTATCCCGGTCCGACCTGTCGTATCCGCACCAATGGCGGCATAGGGGTTGCCCAGTTCATCCAGAAATCCCAGCGCATTGTCTGGCTGATCCTTGTAATTGATGCCGATGATTTTAATTCCGCTGGCAGCCATTTCCTCCAGCTGAGGATGTTCGGCGCGGCAAGGTACGCACCAGCTGGCCCAGAAATTGATCAGTTTCACACCATCGGCGCGCAAGGCGTCCTCGCTTACGAGGGGCAGGTCGCCCAGTGCTTCGACCGTCAGAACAGGGACTTCGCGTCCAACCATGGTCGAGGGCAGTGCGTCCGGATTGTCCCGGTTCATCCCGAAGTAGAACAACCCGGCGATGCCCGCGAAAATCACCGGCGGGATGATCGCAAAGATCGGAAATTTAGCCACGGCGTTTTGCCTCCATCGCATCAAGATCACGCTTCACTTTACGGGACCGGACCCAGGACCAGATCACCAATGCGGCGATCAGTCCCAGCGTAATCGCGTAGGCCCAGAAGATTGCGTCGGCGTTTTTCCCGAAATCAGGCATCTGCTCCCTCCCGTAGCATCAGGGCGCGGAGACGCCGCGCGCGAACCTCGGTCTGCGTGCGCAGCAATACCAGCGCCAGAAACAGCAGTACGAACCCGGTAATCGAGACCAGCAAGGGGATGTAGAACACATCGGCAACGTTCTCTTCTTTGTCCAACGACAGCGAGGCCCCTTGATGCAGCCCTTGGTTCCAGAAATTCACAGCATAGCGCGACAGGAAGGCAAAGACCGTGCCAACCATTGCGGTTACCGACGTTAAATCCGCGGCCTTATCCGGATCCTCGATTGCGGCCCAAAGCGCCATGTAGCCGAAATAGAACACCAGTAGCACGGCGAAAGAAGTCAGGCGGGGGTCCCAGACCCATGGCGTCCCCCATGTCGGGGCGCCCCAGATCGCGCCGGTGATGATTGCTAGCAGCGTGAAGGTTGCGCCGATAGGTGCCGCCGCCTTCGCCGCCAGTGCCGACACGTGATGTCGACGGATCAACCAGATTAAGGAGGTCACGAACATCATCCCCCATGCATTGATTGCCATCATGGCCAGCGGCACGTGGATATAGATGATCTTGGCGATATGGCCTTGACGGGCTTCTTCCGGCGTGAAGAACAGACCCCAGATCAGGCCGACCCCCAGGCTGATCGCCGCCAGCGCACTGACCCATGGCAATACCCGCCCCGACAGGCGGATGAATTTGACCGGATTGGCGAATTCCCAGATTGACATTCAGCTTTCCTAATCTGTCCCGCTCGGGCGTGCAATTGTCATCTCGTCACACTCTTGTCAGCGCATCTGCATTCGCAAGGTTGCAGCGGCGGTGAATGGCGCCAGCGCCAGCGTGAACAGGGTAATCCCGCCCAGCAGCTGGAAAGCTGTTGTGATCGACTGCCCCTCGGCCGCCGATGTCACGACGGAGGCCCCGAAAATCAGCGTCGGGATATAGAGCGGCAGGACCAGCAGAGACAGCAACAACCCACCGCGCCGCACACCCACCGTCAGCGCCGCCCCGATGGTGCCAAGGAAGCTGAGCGCCGGGGTACCGACCAAAAGGCTGGCAATCAGCCAACCATAGGCCGGAGCGGGGAGATTGAGCGTCAGGCCCAGAACAGGCGCAGCGATAACCAGCGGTAGGCCGGTTGTTAGCCAATGAGCGAGGCCCTTGATGGCGACCAGACCTTCCAGCGGCAGAGGGGAGAGCGTCAGAACATCCAGCGTCCCATCCTCGTAATCCGCCTGGAAAATCCGGTCCAGTGACAGCAGGCAGGCCAGCAAGGCCGCGATCCAGAGCGTGCCGGGAGCGATCAGTGCCAGCAGATCGGGTTGCGGACCGACGCCGAACGGGATCAGCAGAATGACGATCAGGAAAAAGACCAGTCCAAGCCCCGCGCCTCCACCGGAGCGCAATGCAAGGCGCAGTTCGCGGATCAGAACGGCGCGGGTCATGCCCAGCCCTCCAAAAACGGATCATCGGAGGGGGAGTCGGCGGCGACGGGCTGCAGGTCCAGCGTTTTCGCTCCTGCGATCCCCAGATCAATATGCGTTGCCGCCAACACCATCCCACCAGCCGCCGCGTGGTCGCGGATGACCCCGGCGACGGTTGCGGTCATCTCGGTATCCAGCGACACAGTGGGTTCATCCAGCAGCCACAGCACCCGGTCTGCCACCAGGAGCCGCGCCAGCCCCAACCGCCGTTTTTGGCCTGCGGAACAGACGAATGCCGGGCGGTCCCAGATTTCACGCAGGTGAAAAACCTCTGCCGCACGATCCACCGCTCCCCCGTAAAGTGCCGCCCAAAACCCAAGATTTTCGCCGACCGTCAGCTGCGGTTTGATCGCATCAAGATGCCCGGCATAGGCAATCTGATCCTGCCACGCGTCGCGATCCCGCAATGGCATGGCATTGAGGGTTGCCTCGCCTTCACAGCGCAGGAAACCGCAGAGCGCACGTATCAGCGTTGACTTGCCCGCGCCGTTGGGGCCACGCAGCACCATGACCTCACCAGACAGAAGCGTAAACGACACGTCCCGCAGGATCAGCCGACCGCCACGTTCGCAGGATAAATTGTTCACCGTCAAAGACATCCCAAGCGACTTATCCCAAAGCGCGACAGCGCAAAAGCGGCAATCTGACAAATTTCTGTATACAATTGCACACTTTTTAACCCAACCCCCTTGATACGACTCCCGAAACAGGGCATATCCGCGCCAAATCCTTATACAGCCAGCGGAGGCACCCATGACCATCCAAGTCGGAACCGATACCGCCAAAACGCGCCGTGACCTGAAGGTCGGCGCGCAAAACGTATCTTACTACTCTATTCCTGCGGCTGAGGCTGCCGGCCTCGGCGATTTTTCCCGTCTGCCTGCCGCGCTGAAGGTGGTTCTGGAAAACATGCTGCGCTTCGAAGATGGTGGGCGCACCGTTTCCGTGGATGACATCAAGGCTTTTGCCGAATGGGCCGACAAGGGCGGCAAGAACCCGCGCGAGATCGCCTATCGTCCAGCCCGCGTCCTGATGCAGGACTTCACCGGTGTTCCCGCTGTTGTTGACCTTGCTGCGATGCGCGACGGTCTGGTTGCGTTGGGCGGGGATGCGGAAAAAATCAATCCGCTGAATCCGGTTGATCTGGTCATCGACCACTCCGTCATGATCGACGAATTCGGCAACCCGCGCGCGTTCCAGATGAACGTTGATCGCGAATATGAACGCAATATGGAGCGCTACACCTTCCTGAAATGGGGTCAGTCGGCGTTTAACAATTTCCGCGTTGTGCCGCCGGGGACGGGGATCTGCCATCAGGTGAACCTGGAATATCTGGCGCAGACGGTTTGGACCGACAAAGACCAGAACGGGTCCGAGGTCGCCTATCCCGACACCCTGGTTGGTACCGACAGCCACACAACCATGGTGAACGGTTTGGCCGTTCTGGGCTGGGGTGTCGGCGGGATCGAGGCAGAGGCCGCGATGCTGGGCCAGCCGATTTCAATGCTGATCCCCGAGGTTGTTGGCTTCAAACTAACCGGCGCAATGGTCGAAGGCACCACGGCAACGGACCTTGTGCTGAAAGTTGTTGAAATGCTGCGCGTCAAAGGTGTGGTCGGCAAATTTGTGGAATTCTACGGTGACGGTCTGGACCATCTGCCTCTGGCGGATCGTGCGACCATTGCCAACATGGCGCCGGAATATGGCGCGACCTGTGGCTTCTTCCCGATTGACGCAGAAACGCTGCGCTATCTGGAACAGACCGGCCGCGACAAAGATCGTATCGCGCTGGTCGAAGCTTATGCCAAAGAAAACGGTTTCTGGCGCGGAGCGGATTACGAGCCGGTATATACCGACACGCTGGAACTGGATATGGGCACGATTGTTCCGGCCATCTCCGGCCCGAAACGTCCGCAGGATTACGTGCCGCTGACAAATGCGGCGGCGGCCTTCGCGCAGGAAATGGAAGAAACGTTCAAACGTCCGTTGGACAAGCAGGTGCCGGTCAAAGGCGAAGATTACACCATGTCGTCGGGCAAAGTTGTGATCGCCTCGATCACCTCCTGCACCAACACCTCGAACCCGTACGTGATGATCGGTGCCGGTCTGGTGGCTCGCAAAGCGCGCGAACTGGGTCTGAACCGCAAACCGTGGGTGAAAACCTCGCTCGCACCCGGATCACAGGTCGTTTCAGAATATCTGGAGGCTGCCGGCCTGCAGGAGGATCTGGACGCCATCGGCTTCAATCTCGTTGGCTACGGCTGCACGACCTGTATCGGTAACTCCGGTCCGATCCAGAAGGAACTGTCCGAAGCTATCGCAGAAGGTGATCTGGTTGCGACCTCTGTCCTGTCGGGTAACCGCAACTTCGAAGGGCGGATCAGCCCGGATGTACGCGCAAACTATCTCGCCTCACCGCCGCTGGTCGTGGCCTATGCGCTGGCCGGGGACATGAATATCGACCTGACCTCGGAACCGTTGGGGCAGGACAAGGACGGCAATGATGTCTATCTGAAAGACATCTGGCCAACCAACAAGGAAATCGCCGATCTGGTCCACAAGACCGTGACGCGCGAGGCATTCCAGTCCAAATATGCCGATGTCTTCAAAGGCGACGAAAAATGGCAGGGCGTGGAAACGACGGACAGCCTGACCTATGACTGGCCGGCCTCGTCTACCTATGTTCAGAACCCGCCATATTTCCAGGGCATGAGCCCCGAAGCCGGGACCATTCATGACGTCAGAGGCGCGAAAACGCTGGCGATCTTGGGCGACATGGTCACGACCGACCACATCTCGCCTGCCGGATCGTTCAAGGATACGACCCCCGCCGGTCAGTATCTGGTTGATCGTCAGGTACCGGTCCGTGATTTTAACTCTTACGGCTCGCGTCGTGGTAACCATCAGGTCATGATGCGCGGCACCTTTGCCAATATCCGTATCAAGAACGAGATGCTGGAAGGTGTCGAGGGCGGCTATACCCTTGGGCCGGACGGTCAACAGGCGTCGATCTTTGACGCCGCCATGGCGTATCAGGCCGAGGGCACACCGCTGATAATCGTGGCTGGCGAGCAATACGGCGCCGGATCGTCCCGCGACTGGGCGGCCAAAGGCACCAGCCTGCTGGGTGTTAAAGCCGTGATTGCCGAGAGCTTCGAACGTATCCACCGCTCCAACCTCGTTGGTATGGGCGTGATCCCGTTCGAATTCACCGGCGGCGACACGCGATCCTCGCTGGGTCTGCAGGGGAACGAGACGTTCGATATCACTGGGCTGGAGGGTGACCTGAAACCGCTCTCCGAAATCCCTTGCATGATCACGTATGCTGACGGCACGACCAAGGACATCACCCTGAAATGCCGCATCGATACCGAAGTCGAGATCGAATATGTCGAAAACGGCGGCGTGCTGCATTACGTGCTGCGGAATTTGGCGAAAAGCTGAGCGCAGTTACATCGTGAACTCTGAAATCGCCCGCTTAATGCGGGCGATTCATTATCGTACATCTGTCAGGTGCGTGTCAGTGTCATCCAATTGATTGCCGCAAAAATAATCTGCTAAAAGCCCTGACATCGCTTTTTCCAAACATGCAGGACCCGCGGGCAGATGAGTTTGATTGTTACCCTCTCGACAATCCCACCACGATTTCCGTATCTGGAGCAAGCCCTCCCTTATCTGTTAAATCAGACGGCGCAGATTGACGAGATTCGGCTCTATATACCCAAAACCTATCGCCGCTTCCCCGACTATGATGGCGGCCTGCCGACGGTTCCGACCGGGATACGCATCATGCAACCCGATGAGGATCTCGGCCCCGCCACCAAAATCCTGTTCGCGGCGGAGGAATTGCGCGGTCAGGATGTCAATATCATCTATTGTGACGATGACCGGGCTTACGAACCCGACCGGTTTGAGAGGATGGTGGCCGAGCAAGACAACCATAAAAACACCTGCATCGCCAGTATAACATGGGAGGTCGATGTGGAGATAAATGGCGCGCGCTATTGGTCTGGCATAGCCAAAAAAGATCACCCAAAATTCGCCCGCAAAGGCCTTCAGTATCGCCTCAACAGGGTTGGTCAATTCCTACGTGAACGTCGCTCCGGCATCAAAGAACAAAAACCGCGTTACGCGCTCTATTCCGAAGGCGGATACGCGGCGATTGCCGAAGGTTGCGGCGGCGTCCTGGTAAAGCCCGACTATTTTGACGAGCAGGTCTACGATATTCCCCCTGTGCTTTGGAGCGTCGATGACGTCTGGCTTTCGGGTCATATGGCCCGAAAGGGGATCAAAATCTGGCAACCGGCAAATTTTATCAATCCGCTGCTGACCGATGGCAGCGATGCCTTCGCCCTTTATGATGCGACGTTAGAGGGGGCGGGGCGGAACGCGGCGAATTTTGCCTGTATCGAATATATGCATGATCGGTATGGAATCTGGAAATAACCGAAACTGTTCACTAACCCTGAAAAAACTGACATACTCCGCCCCATGAAAAAATATGTCGATATTCCCCCGATCTGGTTCTTCCTCTGCGCCTTTGCCGCGTGGTTTCTGGCGCGGGTCTGGCCTATTTATCAGGTCGACGTGAATAACTGGATTGTTGGCGTTCTGGTGGGCGCGGGTGTCTACCTGATCATCTGGTCGGCGCTCTGGTTCTTCCGTAAGAAAACCCCAATCGAGCCCCGCCACACCCCAAAATCCCTCGTTGTCGAGGGTCCGTACCGGATCAACCGCAACCCGATTTATACCGGGTTCACCGTCATTTTGCTGGGCATTGCGCTTTGGGTCGGGGCGCTGACAGCGCTGTTCCCTGTCCTAGCCTTCCCGTGGATCATTTCCCGCCGCTTCATCCGGGGCGAGGAGGAGGGCATACGCGAAACCTTCGGCGACGAGGCGGAAGAATATTTCTCCCGCACCCGCCGCTGGTGATTTACGCCAGCTCCAGTTCTTTCATCGCTGCCGTTTCAAACGCTGTCAGGGCTTCCTGATCCAGCTCTGCCGCGCAACGGGCGACCCAATCGCGGATCACAGGATCATCCGGCGTGGCAGCGGGAAACCACATATAGGTGGACGATAACAGCAGATCAGCCGCGCTGAATGTATCCCCTAACAGGAACCGCTTGCCGTTCAGGCCAGCCATCAAGGTTGCTTTCAATTCCTCAGGACCTCGGAAGGTTGCCTTGACCGCCGGGTTGTCCAGAATATTGGCATATTCGGGGGCACCCAGTGGCAGAAACTGAAACAGGGTGACCGGTTCAACGATGTCACCGTAATAGGCTAACCAGCTCAGATACTCGCCGCGCCCTTTTTCTCTAATAGCACGCCCGAGGGGGCTGTTAAAATGATCGGTGAGATAGAGGATAATCGCCGGACTTTCGCGGATTACCTCTCCGTCATGGACCAACAACGGCACTTTGCCTTCGGGGTGGAGGTTGTTCGGATCGGCACCACCAGATCCGTCGCGGCGTTGGACGCCGACGGTTTTGACCTCGACATCTTCCAAATGTCCCATTTTCATCAGTAGCCCGACAATCCGCGTCGCGCGGGTTTGGGGAGAATAATAAAGTGTTAGCATTTTCGATTCCTTCATTTGCGTTGATAGGGGTCGTATGCCATTCTCCTCCTGACAAATTCCGTCAGGAGGGTGCGCCTACATTTCCCTATGTCAAAATCCGATCGCCTCTTCCGTTTGCTGCATCTGATCCGCAGCCTCTCACCCCCCGTTACCGCCGACCGGCTGGCGGCGGCGATGGAGGTTAGTCCCCGCACGATCTATAGGGATATAGATGCGCTGCGGGCCGCTGGAGCGCGGATTGATGGGGAAGCGGGCCTTGGCTACACCATGGAAGAAGACCCTGCGCTACCGCCCCAAACGTTCGATCGCCTCGAAATCGAAGCGCTGGTGCTGGGCTTGTCTGAAGTGCAGGCGCGGGGCGATTCCGCACTGGTCGGGGCGGCACGCAGTGCGCTGAGTAAAATCACTGCCACCCTGCCGGAACGCCAACAACGCCAGATCACGCATGCCATCGGGATGGTGGTGCGGTTTCATGAACCGTTTGACCCGGTGCAGGATGTTAGCCTGCTGCGCGAGGCGAGCTGGGCAGAAGAGGCGCTCGACATTTCTTATGTTGATCGTGCGGGGAATACGGCCGAGCGGCGAATTTATCCGCTCGCTATGGTCTATTTTGATTTCCAGGTTGTTATGCTGGCCTGGTGCTGTCTACGTCAGGATTTCCGCCAGTTCATCCTGACTTCGATCCTAGACATTCGCCGCACCGACGAAAGCTTCCGCCCGCGCCGTGTGACGTTGCTGCGGGACTATGTCGACCAGCTTCGCCAACGATATGGCGAGAAGCGGCGGCGCGAGGGGATAGTTTCCAAACCGCCCCGCATCGACTGCCCCGGCGCGAAAACTGAAACATAAATACACGTTTGCTCGCGAAGGCTTGACTGGCATAAGCTACGAATTCGTCTTAGGTATGTAACCGGAACAGGTGCAAGCGGAGTATCCATGCGTTTTCTGAGTGTCATCGCTATGAGTATCAGCCTGATGCTTCCTGGCATCGCGCAGGCGCAGAATAATGTTGTGGTGGAACTGTTCACCTCGCAGGGGTGCAGTTCCTGTCCGCCCGCAGACCAGCTGGTGCTGGACCTGATGCGCAATGATCCGGGAGTGATCGTGCTGGGCTGGCACGTGGATTACTGGGATTATCTGGGCTGGAAAGATGAGTATTCCTCGCCCATGTTCACTGCCCGTCAGGCCGGATATCGTGACCACTGGCATCTGCGCTCGCTCTATACGCCGCAAATCGTTGTGCATGGCCGGGCCGAGATGGTTGGCTCAAATGCCCGCAAAGTGTATGCGGCGATCAATGAGGTGCGCGCCAATATGCAGATGTTGCAGATCGACATTGCGAATAACGGCAGTGTTGTGAATGCAGCGATTGCGCCGTTGGAAACCAACCTTCCGGCGGCTGAAATCCTTTTGATACGGGTTATTCCACATGCCGCCACCGACATTCTGCGTGGCGAGAATGCCGGACGCACGATCGAATATGTGAATATCGTCACCGGTGTGCAGCGGCTGGCCGAATGGGACAGTCGCGCCCCGATCGAGGTGAACGGGATTGACCTGTCCCGCGGGCCCTATGTGTTATTGATTCAGGCCCGCGACTTCGGACCGATCCTGGGCGCGCGTTTACTGCGTTAAAGGCTCCAATATGTGGAAGAGGGCGGCATGTCCTCGGATCGGATTGCCGACCGCACATCAATCACCGCCCCGCCTTCGATCAGCATATCCTTCAGGAATGCTTCGGGGTCTGCCAGATAGGCCCGGTGTGGAACGGCGAGGATCAGCAAATCCAGTTCCGGCATGTCCGCCAGCTCCGTCCAGACGAAACTAGCGCTTGTCCCGACCTCTTCCTGATCCGCCATCGGGTCATGGACCATCGGGCGGATATCAAATTCTGCTAGCGCGTCGATAATGTCGAACGTTTTCGAATTGCGCAGATCTGGAACATTTTCCTTAAAGGTCAGTCCCAACACGCCAACCTGTGCACTGCTTAGCGGCACCTGCATGCTCGCCAGCATTTTCACGGCTTTGGTGGCGATAAACTCGCCCATGCCGTCATTGACACGCCGGCCGGACAGGATGACCTCTGAATGATATCCGAGCTCCTCGGCTTTGGCGGTCAGGTAATAGGGATCAACCCCGATACAATGGCCACCGACCAGACCGGGAGTGAAGGGCAGGAAATTCCATTTCGTGCCCGCCGCCTGCAACACGTCAGCACTGCGGATATCCATCCTGTCACAGATCATCGCCAGTTCGTTCATCAGTGCGATATTCACGTCGCGCTGGGTGTTTTCGATAACCTTCGCGGCCTCCGCCACTTTGATCGAGGGCGCCCTATGCACGCCAGCGGGCACCAGCGTGCCATAGATATCCGCCACCCGATCCAGCGTCTCCGCATCCTGACCGGATACAACCTTGGTGATCGTTTCCAACCGGTGCTCGGTATCGCCGGGGTTGATGCGTTCCGGGCTGTAGCCCAGCGTGAAATCCACCCCGCACTCCAGCCTCGACAGCTCCGCCAGCAGAGGGCCGCAGATATCTTCGGTGACGCCGGGATAGACGGTGGATTCAAACACCACAATATTGCCCTTCGTCAGATGCGGCGCGATTGTGCGACAGGCGGCGCGCAGCGGCGACAGGTCCGGGCGATTGCCTTTATCAATAGGGGTTGGAACGGTCACCACATAAAAGCTTGCTGCCGCCAGCGAGCTGGTGTCGGCACTGACAACTAGCTCCGAGGACAGAATATCAATCTTCGACAGCTCCAGCGTACTGTCAAAACCGCTTTCCAGTTCGCGGACACGGCGGTCATTAATGTCGAAGCCGACGACGTCGGCAAAGCAATGAGCGAAGCCGACGGCTACGGGCAGGCCAACATAGCCAAGGCCGATCACCGCGATCGATTCATCGGTGCGTTTGTCGATTGCGGGTAGGGCAAACAAATAGTCCTTTGGGGGCGTGATAACGTTCATGTGGGGACTCCAACGCTAGTTACGGGAATGATGCAGCAGGCTCTGTACGAAGATGATGCTGATCGCGAAAATCGACAGGCTGGTGAGGAACGCGAGCAGGGAATTGGAAAATGTACGCGACAGGGGGATATCCGGTGTGGACGGGTAGGCCAGTGTGGTCAGGCCCGGGGCGATCATCTTCGCCTTGGCAATGATACGCTGGTTTAGGCCCGCCGCCGCCAGCCCGCTATCGGCGCGCGCGGCTAGGGTGATCAACCCCTGTTGCATATTGATTGCCATGTCGTAATCCACCGCTGACGTCATCGCCGCCAGCTCCGCGCGCATCTGGTAGGCAGGTGCCATTCCGCTGGCGCTACTGACGGTCATATCGTTGAGCAAGGGATTGCGCTGGTTGATCGGGGTGGCCGCGGGCAAGGCAAGGATGCTGGTCGATTGATAAACCGGCGTTGCGACATAGGCGGTCCATAACGCGGTGGCCAGGGTCGGCAGACCAACACAAAGAAACAGCGCCGCCATCGCCAGACGGCGTGCGCGTTTACGAGCGCCGAGCAACCGGGCTTTTGCGGTTTCGATATCGTCGAGCGCATCCAGATGGGCGCGGGCCTTTTCCATCCGACGGTTTTCCAGCGCCTCGGCCTCGGCGCGGCGCCGTTCCTCGGCCTCGCGGATGCGGCGGGATTTGTCCTGTTCGAACATCTCGAGCCGCTTTTCACGATCCAGCGCCGCGTTTGCCAGCCGGTCGGTCTGTGGATTGGCGGCGGCCTGACGGCGCACTTCCCGCCATTTTCTCAGGCGTTCGGTTTCCTCGTCGACAGTGGGGGATTTCAGCGGCTCAGCCAACGCGTGCCTCCTGATTCCAGTAGGTGTCGCCATAGGCACCAGCGTAATCGAGCAGATCTTTTGCCTCCTCCGCGCTGTCGCATTCGATCAGCTGACCTTCGTGGAGTGCATAAAAGCGCGAACAGAACCGATTAAGCGTGCGGGCATGTCGCGACAAAAGGATGATTCCGGAGCGGGACAAGCGTTCGTGCAACGCCGCCTCGCATTTGTCGCGGAACCCGTGATCCCCGGCGCTGACAACACCGTCTGACAGGTAGGTGTCATATTCCACAGCCATCGACAGCGCGAAGCCGAGGCGGGCGCGCATGGCTGGGGAATATTGCCCAACGGGGCGGGTGTAATTTTTACCGATCTCGGCAAAGCTTTCGACATAATCGACAGTCTCGGCAATGTCGCGGCGCAAGATACGGGCCAGATGGCGGATATTTTCCGCCCCTGTCAGACCGTCATGGAATCCGGCGCTGGTGCCGAGCGGGAAGGACAGCGATGTCGTGCGTCGGATGATCCCGCGATCCGCGCGTTCGATCCCCGCCAGTATCCGGGCAACCGTGGTTTTGCCGGTACCGGCCAGCGCCAGAATCCCGATCCTCTCTTCTGCTTGCCAGCGGATGGACACGTTGTTGAGGATGATCTCCGGATCACCGCCATTCATGTGCCAACGCGAGACATTCGCCAGAAGAATCATAGGAGCTCCCTCCCGTCCCGGGCGCGACCCGCCGCGTCCTGCACAATGTAAGAGGCGATCAAAAATCCCGCTGACGCAAATAGTGGCACGCGGATATCAGCAAAGCCCGACCGGTAATCGAGGAACACGCCGCCTCGGATCATTTCGACCGTATGGAGGAGCGGATTCCACCAAAGATATTTCAACAGCGCCGGGGGCAGCTCCGTCGCGGTAAAAAACACACCTGAAATCCAGAACATCGGGCGCAGCAGCACCGGTATCACCCGCTTTGCGGTTTCCGAGATCAGACCCAGAATCGTCGCCAGCCGCCCGAAACTGCCCGCAACCAACGAGGTCAGTAGAATACCGTTGATTGCGCCCAGCGGATCGTGGATTGGAAACGGGTTGAATACCAACGCGATGATCAGCCAGACGCTAGCGAAAACGATGACAGCATTTAACAGTTCTAGCAGGGCGCCAGTCACCAACATGTCAGCGATGCGGACATGGCCGAAATGCGTCAGATGCCGGTGCGTCGACACCACCCGCGCCATGGAGGTAACCGTATAGCGGAACAGTACATAAGGCACGACGCCGGTAGCGATGAAGGCAGGGGTGTCGACTTGGATCGCAGGTGCGCGTCCCAGCAGTGTGAAGAAGGCCATCAACGTGCCGATCCACAGAAGCGGGACGATGAAGGCCCAGGCATAGCCAATAGGATCACCCGCGAAACGGCAGCGCACCTCGCGCAGCATCAGCGCATTCAGCGTGTTCAACCAGTTCCACCAGCCATCATAAAGGCGAGCTGCAATAATCATCCGGAGGCCACTTTCCGCGCGGGGGCAGCGCTGCGCTTCTGGCCGGACAGCAGGTCCATCGTCTGCGGAATGATCCGATCAATGGCGAAACTCTTGCGGGCGAAGCGGCGCGCATCCAGTCCCATCTGGCGGCGATGATCGCTGTTGTTGGCAAGCTCCAGATAATATTTCAGGAATTCCGGCAGTTTCGGATCCTCGGTGGAGGACATCAGGAAACCGGTCTGGCCGGGAACAAAGGCCTCACCCGCGCCACCGGCGGGGGTGGAGATCACAGGGACCCCCGCGAATTGCGCTTCGATCAGAACGTTCGGCAGGCCTTCAAGCCGCGAAGTCAGCCCCAGGCCGTCCATCCGGTTCAGCCAGTAGCCAACCGCCGGCGTTTTGCCGACAAAGAGGCAGCGATCCGCAAATCCCAAGTCGCGCACGAACGCTTCGGCATCGACTTTCTGCGCGCCGTCACCGACCAGTACAAACCGGCTGCGCGGATAAGCGGCCATCGCGGCGGCGGCAAATTCCAGCCACAGCATTGCACGTTTATTCTGGTCAAACCGGAAGACACCGCCAAAGGTGAAATCCGCATCCGCCGTGCGGGTTTCGAATTCCTCCCACATGGCGATATCTTCCGGTCTACCCTCCGTCGGCAGGGTTTCGGCGGCGTTATGAACGGTTTCCACAGCGCCGGGCGGCAGGCCCAGCCAGGCGGCATAGGCATCCGCCGCCGCATAGGTATTGGCGGAGAACGACACGCCCGGCACTTTGGCCAGCGCCACATACATGTCGTAATATTCGTTTTTCATCATCTCGGGGCGCAGGTTCGGCGGCATGCCCCGCAGCGAAATCACGATCCGTGGCACCTGTGCCGCCAGCGCAGCCAGGACGGTGCCAAGCACCGCCCCGTCCTGCCAGATATAGGCAACCTCGGGGCGTTCACGCATCAGGTGAGGGGTCAGGCGGTGTATTGCCTCCGAGGTTTGCGGTGGCAGGAACCGGATCAGGCGGTGCAGATCGGCAGGCAGGTCACCGGGTTCCAACAGCGCGGGCAGATCACTAATAACTGACACTGGCACCCTGGCCTCCTGCAATTTCGGCAGAAAGAAATCGCGCCCCTGTTCCGGCGAAAGGGTGGAGACAACTACCTCCACATTCCCGGTCACGCCGATCGCGTCCGGGTCCGTCAAATCCTGTAGTTTCTTCATTTCGCACGCCAGCCGCGTCAGCTGGCGTTCCGCCCCACCGGCCCCCAACGAGCCGGTGATCATGGCAACACCTCCGATATGGCGAGAGATCGACGCCACCGGATTCCGGTCCTGAAACAGACCAATCGCCTGCCCCAGTGCCTGTGACTGATCCATCGCGCCGCCTGTTGATTGCGTGGGTTTGATGTGCCGCGAGAACAGCCCGTCAAACAGGAACTGACCGAACTCTTCTGAATAGTGCGACAGGCTGGTTTCCGCGTCCGACATCGCCTCAGACTGCCCAAACGCCTGCATCGCGGCGGTGGGATTGTAAACGGGGAGGCGTAGGGCCTCGGCGGTCTCCTCAACCATGGCAATGTATTTTGCACGCGAAGGGATCGGCGAACCGCTGGCGGTCAGCGCATTGCAATGGGTCACAAACACGACGTGCGGCAGACGATCCGCCAGCGCCTGCATGTCACGGCGAAGCGTATCAGCAGTGGCCATCTCGCGGGTCATTTCGCTCAGTAGCAGCTTGTCGGTATCGTCCAGACACTGATACTGGACGCAATCCTCCAGCCACGCCTGTTTATCCGCCTGTCGGGTCCCGTCCGAAAGCCGCCAGTATTCAGCCGCCCGGGTTTTGTCGGCAAAGAAATCCTTGAAATGCTGGGTGGCATAATTCAGTTGCACCTGCACTTTCCCGATCCGCAATAGCTTGGCCGAGGATAGCTCGACAAAATACACATCAGACGGGTCGTGAGGTGTCGCCTGCAATGCGTCGATATCGGCGTTGGGCATCAGCACTGGCAATGTGTCGGGCAGCGGTGCAAAATCGTCTTGCAGGAATTTCACCTGCTGCAACGCCTCGGCACTGGAGTGGGTATACCCGTAGATTCGGTCGCTATTATTGATCACCCGATAATGGAAAGGCGCCGCTTTGAACGGGGTGCTGATACGGCAGGAACCGATCGCGGTGATGCGCGTCTTTTCTCTCATGGCCAAACTCCGGCGACTCATTAAACTTTGACAAAGATTTGGTGAAAAAAATTAACGGCAGGTAAAATCGGTCTTAATGATTTTGGCATTGCAAAGGGCATCGGCTTGCTGGCAGGTTGTCGAAAAACGGAGGAGCCCATGACTTTCAACGCATTAATGGTCGAAAAGGATGACGAAGGCACCCGCGCAGCGGTGCAGGCAATTTCTGTCGATGATTTGCCCGAAGGTGAGGTTCTGGTCGCCGTGGACTATTCCACGGTTAACTATAAGGACGGTCTGTGCATCGGTCCGGGCGGCGGTTTGGTGCGAAACTACCCGCATATTCCCGGCATCGATTTCGCCGGCGTGGTCGAAGCCTCCGACGATCCCCGCTACGCCCCCGGCGACAAGGTTGTCCTGACTGGCTGGCGCGTGGGCGAGGCGTATTGGGGTGGTTATTCCCAGAAAGCGCGGGTCAAAGCCGACTGGCTGGTGCCGTTGCCCGAAGGGCTGACCACCAAGCAGGCCATGGCAGTAGGCACGGCGGGGTTCACCTCGATGCTGGCGGTCATGGCGTTGGAGGATCACGGGCTGACCCCGGGCAACGGTCCGGTTCTGGTGACCGGGGCTGCCGGAGGGGTTGGATCGGTGGCGACCGCGATCCTCGCCAATCTGGGCTACGAAGTGGCGGGGGTAACCGGACGGCCTGAGACGGAAGGTTACCTGCGCGACCTCGGCGCGACGCAGATTGTACCGCGTGAGGAGATCAACGAGGTGACAAAACGCCCGCTGGAATCGGAAACCTGGTCCGGCTGCATTGATGCTGTTGGTGGCGAGATGCTGGCGCGTCTGCTCGGACAACTGAAATACGGTGGTTCCGTTGCTGCTGTCGGTCTGGCTGGCGGCGCGTCCGTACCGATGACGATTGTGCCGTTCCTGCTGCGCGGTGTAAACCTATTGGGCATCGACAGCGTCATGCAACCCTACGACAACCGCGTTCGCGCATGGGACCGGATCGCAAAAGACCTGCCGATGGACAAGCTGGAAGCCATGATCCAACCAGCGGTTTTATCGGACCTGCCCGCGCTAGGGGCTGCCATCCTGAAAGGTCAGGTCAAAGGCCGGGTTGTGGTGGATGTGAACGGCTAGAGTGAGGGTTGGAGACCTCGATCGTACACAGGTATGACCGTTTCATTCCTCCCGGAATCAAGGCATCAGCCGCCGGGCGAGTGCCCGCCCGCCCCAAGGGGCTGGCGCTTTGCCAGCGGGGTGCCACGGTCATAGGGCAGATGTTCTGGCTACCATAAAGTGCCCTGAACTTACGTCGCAGCGCCATCGCACGAGCAGGCGCTCGCCCTTATGTTGTGACTTGATTAGCTCGACCAGGACGTGACACGAGACCTCCCACCCCCGAGCGCAACCGCCGATGCGCTGCCTTGGCAACGCCCAACCGTCACAACTGACGTGAAGCGGCAGGCGGGGAGGACTGGAGAGCCCCCTTGACACTTCCCACGTCACCCCCAAAAGCTGGCGCATGACAATTCTGATGATGGGACTTCTGGGCAGCCTTGCCGCCGGATTGATGACCGGGGTTGGGGCGATTCCGGTCCTGTTCGCAAAAACCATCTCGCCGCGCATGAATGACACGTTTCTTGGCTTTGCCGCCGGGGTGATGCTGTCGGCCTCTTTCTTTTCGTTGATTCTGCCAGCACTTGATGCCGGTGCTGACCGCTATGGCAGCGACCCGATCGCGGCGGGCATCGTGGTTGCGGGGGTTCTGTTGGGCGCAATCGCAGTGGCGGCGTTGAACGAGGCCCTACCGCACGTGCATTTTGTGCAAGGCGCCGAAGGGGCTGCCAATCCGCAATTTTCAAAAATCTGGCTGTTTGTTTTCGCCATCACCATCCATAATTTCCCCGAAGGCATGGCGGTGGGCATCGGCTTTGGCGGCGGAAATGTTGCTAACGGGATATCGCTCGCTATCGGGATTGGTCTGCAAAACGCACCTGAAGGGCTGGCGGTGGCCGTGGCACTGGTGGGGCTTGGCTATTCGCGGTTTTTCTCGTTCGGCGTGGCGCTGCTGACCGGGCTGATCGAGCCGGTAGGAGGCGTGATCGGGGCCGGAATCATCTCGATCTCCGAACCATTCCTGCCCTGGGGGCTTGCCTTTGCTGCGGGGGCGATGATCTATATCATCAGTCATGAGATCATACCCGAAACCCATCGGCGCGGGCATCAGAATGCTGCGACCGCCGGGTTACTGATCGGGCTGGTGCTGATGATGTTTTTAGATGTCACATTGGGCTAGGGAGGGCCGAAATGAAACAGATTGATCCGAAATTGCTGGAAGTGGCCGAGCGTTTCTCGGCCCCGCGTATTGTTCAGACGAAAGATAATATGCCCGAGGTCCGCGCCGCCGCCCGTGCGTCCCGTGTCGATCTTGTGGGACGCCATGCGGACAGTGTGACTGTAACAGAGGACGGTCCGCTGCGGATTTATACACCTGCGGATCAAGATTCTTCGGGATTGATCCTTTATGTCCACGGCGGTGGCTGGGTCAATTGTGATACGGTCACGCATGGCGCGATCATGTGCGATCTTGCGGCGCTGAGCGGCTATCAGGTGATTGGCCCCGACTATCCGCTGGCGCCTGAATCCCCTTATCCCGCCGGGTTGGATATGCTGGTCGATCTGACGCGGAAGCTACGCAAGAATCATCCGAATGCAAAACTGATCGTTGGTGGGGATTCCGCGGGGGCCAATCTCGCGCTGGCGCTGGCATTGCGCCTGCGGGATGAAGGCGGTCAGGATATGATCTCTGCGCTTCTGCTCTGGTATGGCTGTTATCGCCACGATTTCGATACCCCGTCGCACAAAGCCTATGGCAATGGCGACTACGGCTTGGCAACGGCGAATATGGAACAAGTCTGGGACTGGTATCTGGGAGACCATCCTGATCCGGTCTATGGTGACCTGTCAGCGGCGGATGTCGCAGGCCTGCCGCCTTGCTACCTGGCAGAGGCGGAGCTGGATTGTCTGGCGAGCGACACGCGCTGGCTGGCGGATAAGCTAATGGCGGCAGGTATTCCGCACAGCTATATGCTGCATGAAGGCGTAAATCACGGGTTCATCCATTTCGGGCAATTTTATCCGCCGTCATATGCGGCGCTGGAAAGTGCGGCCGGGTTTGTGAAAGCGCCGGGGATGGTGCGGTAGGTATTAAGGAATAACATCAAATCCAAATACCCGTGTCGCAGCGCGAAAGTGATAGCGACGCAGTTCAAGATTGTCTGCGAGGTGATGGTCATTAATTGCGGGATGCCAAATCTGTTGCAGCCCAAGCTTTGGATCCGGCTCTCCTGTCGATGACAGGCGCGCGATGTTAGAATTGATATCAAAATACTTGGCACCAATTGTTCCAAATTTTTTCGCAATTTTATCATTGAACTCAAGGTGCATAGAATTCTGTGCCTTTTCCGTTGCGATCTCTTTGTGCAGCCTATCCTCCAGAATTTGACGTTCCTCTTCCTGCTGATCCAGAACGATTCGTTTGACATAATTGAAAGAGAATTCTTTGTCGGCAAGTACGGTCAGATTGACCCCTTTGATAGCAATTTTTTCTGCGGGAAAATCTAAAGATGTCACGAAATCCAGATAGATTTTACTCAACATGGTGGTAAATGCAGAGCGAGATAGGTTTTCTCCTTTGACAACCCGGCGGTAATAATAACCCAATTCCAGATCAACCTGCCCAAATGAAAGAACTAGAAAGTCTGCGTGGCTGAGATTCCGTGAAATTTTTTTCTTGGTGTTTAGTGTTGATCGGCCAGGTCTAAACCCCATTACTGATGCTGCGTCGATAGCCTTACCAACGAGCGTGGGTGTGTTATCATCCAAATGCCATCGTTGGCGTATAGACGGGTTAATATGGAAATATCTTGCGTGGGAGTCGCCGAAAAATCGGATCGTGGTCATGTGACTATGCCCTATGCGCCCCTTCTGCCAATGACTTCACGAATTCCAGCACCTCCGCGGGGCTTTCGCCTTTGCCAATACGATCCACGATGGCGGTGCCGACGACGGAACCGTCGGCGACCTTGGCAATCGCCTCGGCATTTTCCGGTGTTTTGATCCCGAACCCGACGCAGATCGGCAGGTCTGTGGAGCCTTTGATGCGGGCCACTTCCGGTGCGACCATGTCGGCGCTGGCGGAGGCTGCGCCGGTGATGCCGGTGATTGAAACGTAATAGATAAACCCTGACGTGTTCTGCAAAACTTTTGGCAGGCGTTTATTATCGGTCGTCGGCGTGGTCAGGCGGATGAAGTTGAGGCCCGCTTTGCCCGCAGGAATACACAGTTCTTCATCTTCTTCAGGTGGCAGGTCGACCACGATCAGGCCGTCGACGCCTGCGTCCTTGGCTTCACTCAGGAATGTCTCGACACCCATCGAATAGATCGGGTTGTAATAGCCCATCAGCACGATTGGGGTTGTGTTGTCATCGGCGCGGAAGTCGCGGACCAGTTGCAGGGTGCGTTTCAGCGTCATGCCACTTTCCAGTGCGCGCTGCCCGGCCAGCTGGATCGCCGGGCCGTCAGCCATCGGGTCGGTGAAGGGCATGCCGAGTTCGATCACATCAACGCCCGCCGCAGGCATGCCGCGCACGATCTCCAGCGACGTGTCATAATCGGGATCGCCCGCCATCACGAACGCCACAAAGGCGGATTTCCCTTGCGATTTCAGGTCAGCGAATTTGGCGTCGATGCGAGTCATGATCCCTCCGGCAATTTGCGCCATGGGTTTCGCGTAATTTCCCGCCAAGTGCAAGCATGCAGATTAGTTTTGGGAAAATCGGGAATCGGGGTAATCTGGAGAAAAAGGGGGAACACATGGCGACAATCCGGTTCACCGGCCACATGGCCCGCCACCGCCCAACCCCGATGTCGGAGGCAAGCGGGAGCGATGTCCGCAGCCTGTTGCAAAACGCTTTTGCCGACGATCCGTTTCTGGGCAGCTATGTTCTGGATGAACAGGGGCGGTTGCGCAAACATGTGAACATCTTTGTCGACGGGGATATGATCAATGATCGGGTGAAACTGTCCGATCCAGTGCGACCTGCCTCGGAAATCTATATCATGCAGGCTTTGTCAGGGGGATAGAATGGCAGATCGGTTACATGTGGCGACACGCAAAGGGTTATTTACCTTTGATCGCGGTGCAAAGGGTTGGGCACAGGTAGGGGAGCCTGCGTTCCTGGCCGAACCTGCACCCGCGTTCCTGAAGGACCCGCGCGATGGCACGGAATATGTGTTGCTGAACCACGGGCATTTCGGCTGCAAGATGCATCGGTCGGAGGATAATGGCGCGACATGGACGGAAATTGCCGTGCCCGCCTATCCGGTCAGCGATGAGCCTGATGCGCCTGCGCTCGATTTCGTCTGGACGATTGCTGCGGGTGGCGCGGACAGGTCCGGGGAGCTGTGGGCAGGGACATTGCCCGGTGGCTTGTTCAAATCGACGGATCGCGGTGACAGCTGGGCGCTGGTCGAGGAATTGTGGAACAAGCCGCAGCGTGAAAAATGGTTTGGCGGCGGGTATGATCATCCCGGCATCCATTCCATTGTGATCGATCCGCGCGACACCAACCGTATGTCGCTGGGCGTGTCCTGCGGTGGCGTCTGGATCAGCGAAGATGGCGGCGAAACGTGGGAACAGGGCGGCTATGGGTTCAACGCAGAATTCCTACCACCGGAACAGGCGGGTGATCCGACCAGTCAGGACCCGCATCTGATTTCCGCCTGTGCGGCGGACCCGGACCGCATCTGGTGTCAGCATCATTGCGGGATGTATGTGTCGGACGATTTCGGACAGAATTTTCGCGAATTGACGGATGTGAAGCCGTCGAATTTCGGCTTTGCTGTGGCGGCGCACCCAACAGACCGCGACTCAGCGTGGTTTGCGCCCGCGATCAAGGATCAGTATCGCGTGCCCGTCGATGCGAAATTTGTAATCACGAAAACCACCGACGGCGGCAAGACGTTCCGGTCATTGGATAAGGGGTTGCCGCAGGGGCTGAGCTATGACCTGGTTTACCGTCACGGGCTGACGGTTGACAACACGGGCGAGCGGTTGGCGGTTGGGACCACCACCGGAAACCTGTGGGTGTCCGAGGATGGTGGCGAAAACTGGGACGAGGTTTCCACCTATCTGCCCCCCATCGCACAGGTGGTGTTCAGCTAAGCCTTGCGTGTCTGGCTATCGCGCACTAGAAGCGGCGCGATCAGATTAAGAGGCATCTCATGGGTTTCAGAACCGGTATCGTTGGCCTGCCGAATGTTGGCAAATCCACCTTGTTCAATGCGCTGACCCGCACGGCGGCGGCGCAGGCGGCGAATTTCCCGTTTTGCACGATTGAACCGAATGTCGGTGACGTGTCGGTACCGGATGCGCGCCTTGACCAGTTGGCGGCGATTGCCGGATCGAAACAGATCATCCCGACACGGATGACGTTTGTCGATATCGCCGGACTGGTAAAAGGGGCGTCAAAGGGTGAGGGACTGGGCAACCAGTTTTTGGCTAATATCCGCGAATGTGACGCCATCGCCCACGTGCTGCGCTGTTTCGACGATGATGACGTGACCCATGTTGAGGGGCGCGTTAATCCGGTTGAGGATGCCGAGGTTATCGAAACAGAACTGATGCTCGCCGATCTGGAAAGCATCGAAAAGCGGATGGCGAACCTTGTGCGCAAGCTGAAAGGCGCGGACAAAGAGGCCAAGGATCAGCAACGCCTGCTGGAACTGGCTAAGGCAGCGCTGGAAGACGGGAAACCCGCGCGCACGGTTGAGGTGTCCGCCGAAGACCAGAAGAACTGGAATATGCTGCAACTGCTGACCGCCAAGCCGGTGTTGTTCGTCTGCAACGTTGACGAGGCGAACGCGGCTGACGGCAATGCGCATTCCGATGCAGTGGCAAAAATGGCGGCCGAACAGGGTGCGATGTCGGTGGTGATCTCCGCTGCGATTGAAGAAGAAATCAGCCAGCTAGATGACGAGGAGCGCGACATGTTCCTCGACGAAATGGGGCTGGCGGAGGCTGGTCTCGACCGGATCATCAAGGCTGGATACGAGCTCTTAGGGCTGGAAACCTATTTCACTGTCGGCCCGAAAGAAGCTCGCGCCTGGACCATCCGCAAAGGTACAACCGCGCCGAAGGCTGCCGGGGTTATCCATGGCGATTTCGAAAAGGGCTTTATCCGCGCCGAAACCATCGCGTTTGATGATTTCATTGCCTGCAATGGCGAGCAGGGTGCGAAAGAAGCCGGCAAAATGCGGGCCGAAGGGAAAGCCTATATCGTTAAAGACGGCGACGTGATGCATTTCCTGTTCAACAATTAACGTCTCGCTAACCAAGTCTTCAGCTTCCATTAACTGTGTTTGGTCATGCTCTCCGACAGGTAACGAGTCGGAGAGAGTATGCGTACAATCCTGCAGCACGCCGATACGGTGTTTGATGATGTGAACCGCCAGTTACAGGGACTTTCTGATCTGGAAATCGTGACTGTCGGCAGTCGGACCTACCTGATCGCGGCGGGCGCGGCGGATGCCGGGCTCAGCGTTTACGAGATCCTGTCGGACGGGTCGTTGACCCCGGTGGATGATGTGCTGTTCAGCTCCGGCTCCGGAACGAACGGCGTATCGGACCTGACCAGTTTCACCATCGACGGGACGACCTATCTGATGGTTGCGGGTAATTTCGACAATAATCAGGTGGTCTATGAGGTTGGCAGCGATGGCAGCCTGACGGTGTCGGACAGCTACGCGGACGCGCTTGAAAACTATCAGGAATGGATGCTGACAGAATTCGTTGATACCGGATCGGAAACCTTCCTGTTCGGGGTCCAGTGGGGCGAAAGTGGTTTTTTCGGCTATGACGTCAGTGCCACCGGTGATCTCAGCGGACGCAGCGATACCCCTGACGGACCGGGCATGTTTCTGGGCGATGTCAGCGCCATGCATTCGGTTACTCTGCACGGAAAGACCTTCCTGTTTGTCGCCTCCGGTGTGGATGTCGGTATTCACAGCTATATCGTTGGCCCGGGCGGGGTGTTGGATTTGCGATTTACCGTGCCGCCCTCCGTCGGCGGGCTGGCAGGGATATCGGATATAACGTCTCTGGACACTGGCGCGCGCTCATTCATTTTCGTGGCCTCGGCGGGCACGGATTCGATCATGGTTTACCGCGTTTCCCAGGGGGGAAGGCTACAGCATGTCGAAACGCTGACCGACACGGGAGACACGCGGTTCGAAGATGTCTCGGCGCTGGATGCGTTCGAATTTAATGGCCGACATTTTCTGCTGGCAGCGGGCTCAGACGGTGGCTTCACGCTGATGGAAGTCGATTATCGCGGGCGACTGAAGGTTTTGGAGAGTATCGAGGATACGGCGGCGCTGGCGTTAGACAATGTCACGGATATCGAGATCGCTATCATTGACGGCGAGGTGCATGTTTTCGTGTCCAGCGGGTCGGAACATGGTTTCAGCGAATTTGTGCTGGAGTTCCCAAACGGCATGAATGAAATTCGCGGCGGCAGTGGGAAAGACACGATAAACGGCACCGCGCAGGATGACACGATTTATGGTCACGGCCGGAACGATGTTCTGTATGGGCATGACGGTGACGACCGGCTGGTTGACGGGCGCGGCACGGATATCCTGTATGGCGGGGCGGGGGCGGATATTTTTGAATTTGTCCCGGACCACCGCACCGACCGGATCATGGACTATGAAATTGGCCTCGATAAGATTGATCTGAGCGGCTATGACCTTGTCTATAATGTCGAGGATCTGGAGATTATTTCGACATCCGACGGAGCGATCATCTGGATAAACGGCGACAAGCTGCGAATATTCTCTGATGATGGATCATCCCTGACGGCGGGGGACTTCACCATGGATGATTTCATCTTCGGCTGAAGGGGTCTTCCGGATATTTCACTGACGCAAGATACAGTCCCTCGGGCGGGGCAACCGGTCCGCAGGCGCTCCGGTCGGCGGCCTCCAGCGCCTCGCGAACACGTTCAGCGGGCCACTGATTGAAACCCACACGTTCCAGCGTGCCAACTATAGAGCGCACCTGATTATGCAGGAAACTGGGTGCACGCACATAAAATTCATACTCGATCCCATAGGGATAGGGTCGTTCGGTGATCGTAATCTCGTCCAGCGTTTTCACCGGTGATTGCGCCTGACACATGACGGACCGGAAAGTCGTGAAATCATGACGTCCAATCAGGAAATTCGCCGCCCGCTGCATTTCAGCGACGTTCAGCGGGTGATGCACCTTCCAGAATTTGCCACGGTCAAATGTCAGCGGCGGACGGCGATTCAATAGCCGGTAGGTGTAGGACCGTTCCACCGCTGAAAAGCGGGCGTGAAAATCGTCCGGAACTTTAGCTACCTCCAGAATCGAGATCGGGTTAGGCCGGACATGGTAATTCACCGCACCCATCAGTTCCTGCACCGGCCAGTCGCGATCCAAATCGACATGCGCAACCTGTCCCGTCGCATGAACACCAGCGTCCGTGCGCCCCGCGCCTTGGATAAACTCCAGCTCCGGCGCGACTTTGCGCAGGGCGTTTTCGATCTCCCCCTGGACGGTTGGCACGTCACTTTGCCGCTGCCATCCGGAAAACCTTGCGCCATCATATTCAATTTTCAGTGCAAAACGAGGCATTTAGCGGACCTATCGCGGAAATTCCTATTTGCCAAGAGGCATCCCTGACCCTAAGTAATAGGGCAGAGGGACGAGATGGGCATCGGGGATATCACAGACAGTGTCATTCGTGCGGTTGAAGATGCCGCAGAAGGGGTGAACGAAATGTTCGATCCCGTGATCCGTCTGGGGGTTACTGGCCTGTCACGATCTGGCAAAACCGTGTTCATCACGTCACTGGTCGCCAATCTTCTGGATCGGGGGCGGATGCCCGGGCTGAAAGGCGCTGCCGAAGGGCGAATCCTGTCCGCATTTCTGCAACCCCAGCCCGATGATACGGTGCCGCGGTTCGATTATGAAACCCATCTGGCGGCGCTGACGGGACCGTCTCCGCACTGGCCGCATTCCACCCGTTCGATCAGTCAGCTGCGTCTGTCTCTGCGTGTGCAACCGTCCGGCTTGCTGTCGGGAATGCGGGCACCCCAGACCATCCATATCGATATCGTCGATTACCCCGGTGAGTGGCTGCTGGACCTGCCGTTGCTATCGCAATCCTATGCGGAATGGTCAGAGGTAACGATACAACAGGCGCGCGCGGGCACCCGCGTTTCACTCGCTGAAGGCTGGCTTGCCCAGTCTGAGGGGAGCGATCCCTCTGCACCGCTGGACGAACCAACCGCACAGGCGCTGGCAGCGGCATTTACAACCTACCTGCGCGCCAGCCGCGAAAGCGGGCTGTCCGGATGTGCCCCCGGCCGGTTCCTGTTGCCCGGCGATCTGGAGGGCTCGCCGGTTCTGACCTTTGCGCCATTGCCAAAGCCCGATAAAATACACCGTAAATCGCTCTACACAGAATTCGAACGCCGTTATGACGTTTACAAGAAAAAGGTCATCAAACCGTTTTTCCGCGACCATTTCGCCAAAATCGACCGCCAGATCGTTCTGGTCGATGCGCTCAATGCCATCCACGCCGGTCCGCAAGCCGTCGAAGACCTGCGCGTCGCTATGAGTGAGGTGCTGACCGCGTTTCGCCCCGGGCGCAACAGCTGGCTGTCGCGTATTTTGCGCAAACGCGTCGAAAAAATCCTGTTCGTGGCAACAAAGGCCGATCATCTGCATCACACGCAGCACCCGCAATTGAGCGCATTGATCAAAGCGATGCTACGGGATGCAAAAGACCGTGCGGATTTCAAGGGCGCTACGACGGAGGCGATGGCCATTGCCAGTCTGCGTGCGACGGTTGAAAAAATTGTAACCCATGACGGGCAGGAGCTGCACGCGGTTCAGGGTGTTCTGGCGGAAACCGGAAAAACGGCGGTGATGTATGCGGGTGATTTGCCCGAGGACCCGGCGCATCTTCTTGTCCCGGCACAGAAGGGGGAGACACAGTGGCTTGAGCGTGATTTCGAGATCATGCGTTTTCAGCCACCGCTCCTGTCACGCCGGGAAGGGGATGGCCTGCCCCATATTCGCCTCGATAAGGCGGCACAATTTCTGATCGGAGACCGTATATGATCATCCGCCGCGCCATCCGTGACGACGCCTGTTCCTGTGCGAATATCCTGCGCGGCTGGATGAATGAAAATGATTGGTACGATACCCCTCATGATGCGGAAGAGGATGTTGATTTCCTGACCAGCCTGATCGTTGGCGGCTGGACCAAAGTTGCGGAGGAAGATGACCGTATTCTGGGGTTCATCGTGCAGGAAAAGAGTTGGATCAAATGCCTGTATTTGGCCCCGGAGGCGCGCGGCAAGAAGATCGGCAAGCAGCTATTGGATCAGGCCAAAGCTGAACATCCGCCGGGGCTTCAGCTCTGGTGTTTTCAGGCCAATGATCGCGCCTGTGAATTCTACCTGAAACAGGGTTTTCGCGAGATCGAACGCACCAACGGCTCTGGTAATGAGGAAAAACTCCCCGATATACGATATGTCTGGAGGATGTTTGATGAATATTAAACGTGGTCCCGTGGTGATCGAGGCAGAGGTCGACGAAGACCTGACGCCCGAAACCGCTGCCCCTGTGCCCGATATTGTCGAAGGCCGCGCGATGCAGTCCGTGACGGCAATGGCGGCGCGCAAACCGTCATGGTTGGCGCGGCTGTTCTGGTCGGGTTTGACGGCACTGATCGGGATGATGATCTCCGTTGCGATGTGGGATTTTGTTACCGGTTTGCTGGCGCGGAATACGGTTCTGGGGCAGGTGGCGCTGGGGCTGGTGGCCCTGCTCGGGCTGGTGCTGATCCTGATCCTGTTGCGTGAGCTTGCGGGCTTTGCCCGTCTGGCGCGGATTGACGCGCTGCGCGATGCGGTGCGCGCAGCCGCAGGCGGGTTACGCAGTGATGCGGTTTCGGTCAGCGAGCGGCTGACGCGGCTATATGTCGGGCGCGAGGATGTGCGTTGGGCACGCAAGGCGATTGCGGATCAGGTGGGTGATCAGCTGGAGCCCGACGACGTGTTGGCCCTGACGGAACGAGAGCTGATGGGGCCATTGGACAAAGCCGCGGTCGCGGAGATTCAGGCGGCCTCGCGGCTGGTGGCGGCGGGCACGGCAATTGTGCCCCTGCCGCTGATGGATGTGTTGGTCGCGCTGACCGCCAATGTCCGCATGGTCCGGCGCGTGGCGCAGACCTATGGGGGACGAACCGGGATGCTGGGGTCGTGGCGGTTATTGCGGGCGGTGGCGACGCATCTGATTGCCACCGGTGCGGTGGCGATCGGCGATGATCTGGTTGGCTCGGTCGCTGGGGGCGGAGCGCTGGCCAAGGTTTCCCGCCGCTTTGGCGAGGGAGTCATCAATGGTGCGCTCACGGCCCGCGTCGGGATCGCCGCGATGGAGGTCTGCCGCCCTATGCCGTTCACCGTTCTGAAGCGTCCCAAGGTCACCGGAATCATCAAAACCGCACTGGTTGGGCTGTTTAAATAAAGATTGTTTGAAAAGTTACAGACCTGTAACCTCCGTGAAAAATCCGGGGGATGAGCGGTATGGATGGATGGGTGCTTCTGGGGATTGTGATTTTTCTGATCGCGATCGTGTTGCCGATCGGGCTGTTTTTTACGCAGTTGGGCACCAACCGGAAAATCCGCGAATTGCGCGAAGAATTGGAGGCGCTGAAACTGGCGCCCCGCACCGCTGTTCAACCTGAAATCACCCCTGACACGCCGGCAGTATCGGCCGATCCGGAGGCGGTTGCCGAACCGGAGCCTGCTGAGGAAACACCTGAGCCGGAGCAGACCCCTGTCTGGCAGACACGGGCCGCGGAGAAGGCTGAGGATACAGAAGCAGAAGAGGCTGAATCCACCGAACCTGCCACCTCTGACACACCAAAAGCCTTCGTGTTTAAGGAAGGGTTTGGCAAGAAAATTACCGCATGGCTGCAAAAGAACTGGTTCTTTGCCGTGGCGGCTGTGTCGCTGGCATTGGCGGGGGTTTTCCTTGTCCAATACGGTGTTGAAAATGGTCTGCTGACGCAGCGGATGCGGGTGATGGGCGCTATTGCGCTTGGTGCGATCCTGATCGCCGTCGGCGAATATGTCCGGCGTAAACTCGGTGATGACGAGGAAGGGTCGTTTGAACTCATGCCTTCGGTCTTTTCGGGCGCAGGGCTGGTGTCGGTATTCGCCGGGATCCTGGCGGCCCGGATGCTTTATGGCCTGATCGAGCCGACACCAGCGCTCATTGGGCTGACGGTTGTTGGCCTGTGCGCGATTGTGTTCGGCTGGTATTACGGCCCGTTTCTGGCGATCATGGGCGTGTTCGGCGCACTGCTGGCCCCGTTCATCGTCGGTGGATCGGGCGACAGCGTCGCGTTCCTTTACTATTTTTTCGCTGGCATCGGTGCGATTGCACTGGCGATCGACAGCTTTAAACGCTGGGCGTGGCTGAGCACGCTGGGTCTGATCGGTACGTTTTTGGCTGCCTGGGTGCTCTATGCCTCGGTCGGGGAACCGCTGCATCTGCTGGCGTTTGCGCTGATCATCTCGGCGCTGGCGCTGGTGGTGCCGGAGCGGCGTCTGATCCCGACTTATGACGGTGCGATGCTGTCGGAATTCTATGTCGGTTGGCGCAAGAAAGATAAGCGGCCTGAATTTCCGACGCGTGTCGCGGGCCTGACCTTCATCGCCGCGGGCGTTCTGGTCTGGATCGCCTTCATGGAGCATGAATCCATTTTCTGGCTGGTACTTCTGACCTACGCACTGGCGCAGGTCGGCGCGATCTTCTGGATGCGGCGGGCACCTGCGCTTGCGGATATGGCCTACCTGCCCGCGTTGGGCGGGCTGGCAGCCGTGTTTTACGAGGGGTTCCGCTATGGCGACGTGGTCGCGACGTGGCGCGGCGCGTGGGAGCGTGAAAGCCTTGATTTCCCGCCACCGACATTGGCGATCCTGCTGGGCGGAGCACTGGTGGCGACACTGATGTTCGCATGGCGAAGCTGGAAAGGTGGACGGCTTCCGCGGCTGGACGCCGGCTTCGGTGCGGCTTTTGCTGTGCTGATGGCAATTGTGCTGGAGGTCCTGTGGATGCCGCGCTTCGTTCTGGGCGAAACAGTTTGGGCGCTGTATCTGGCGGCGGTGGCCGTGGCGATGACGCTGTTGACGGAGCGGTTCGCACGGATCGACAAAGACGACCGCACCCGCCCGGCACTGTTTGCCCTGTCGGCGATCACCATGGTCAGCTTCATGTGCTTCGTCCTGTTCGGGTCGATGGGGCTGACGATTTCGCTGGCAGTGCTGGCGCTAGCGGCGGCGGTCTTGGCGCAGCGGTTCAACCTGCCGCTGTTGGATTATTACACGCAGGTGGCGGCGGTGGCTGTGTCCTGGCGACTGGTGATCATTCCGGGGTTCGTCTACGCGTTTGACGCGCCGATATGGGAGGTTGTCGCGACCTACGGCCTGTCTATCGGCTTGCTGGTCGCGGCCTATTGGTTGCGGCGGAAGGATGCTGGGCAGAGCCTGCGTGTTGTGCTGGAAAGTGCGACCTGGTCGCTGGGCGGTGTGTTCGCCTGCGTGCTGCTGCTTCGGTTCATTGACTGGATCGACGCGGACAGCCCGTTCGTTGTTATCTCGCTGATTGGAACGATCTGGCTGATCCTTGCTTTCAATCAGATTTGGCGAATTCGCGAGGGCGTCGGATTGCGGCGGACACGGATGGTGCTGGCCGGGATGTATCTGATTATCGGAGGCGCCGCTGTTGGCCTCGCGCTGACGCTGTTTAACCCGCTATTTGGCGGCATGTTCGGCGGCTATGCCGCGGGACCATACATCCTCGACAACCTGTTCGTGGCGTATGCGATCCCGGGACTGCTATTTGCCTTTGTTGCCATCCGGTTTGGCCATATCCGTATGTGGTTGCGAAAACTGGCGGGCGTTGTGGCGGCGGTGTTGGGCGCGGTATATATCGGGCTGGAAATCCGCCGTTGGTGGCATGGACCGAACCTGAGCCAGGGACCGACCACGGATGGGGAGCTGTATAGCTATACGGTGGCGATGCTGGTGGCCTCGGCCGTGTTGTTGGGTTTTGCATTTGTGCGCAAATCGGCCCTGCTGCGGAAACTGGCACTGGCTGGTGTGGCCTTGACGGTGGCTAAAGTGTTCCTGATCGACATGTCCGGATTGGCCGGGCTGATCCGCGTGGTCTCGTTCCTTGTGCTCGGTCTGGTGCTGGCGGCGATGGCGTGGGTGAACCGGATTTTGCAGAAGAATGAGGCAGCGGGGTAGGGCTAGCTCCAGCCAGATGGAGCGGGCAGGCGCTCGCCCGGCGGTTTAAGCTTGATTTCGGGCGGGGTGGACGACCGACACAAAAGAGATCAAGGCCAGGGAAAGTATCCCAAAATATCCCACCAATGTGCTTCTCGAAACTCTGTTCGAATTGGCCGCACCAGATCACCACTCACAATCCGGGTCATGATCCGTTGCGTCAGGGGCAGCCTGTTGACGGTTGCAAACAGTGTGTTGCGCATGAAGGGCAGTATCAGGCTGTTGGACTGATAAACCGGCGTGAAATAGCGGCTCATCCCCTGATAGACCCTCAAATGCCGATGGCGGGCACGGGCGTAATGTTGCAATGCTTCTTCCACCGGCAGGGCGACCAAGGCCTGCGCCAGTGCCTGCGCATCCAGTAATGCCATGTTCGCCCCTTGTCCCAGTTGAGGGCTGGTCGTATGCGCCGCGTCACCAATGTAAGCCAGCGCCCGGTCATAAGGCTGATAGAGGGTGCCGTGCGTGTAGCTGGCGAAGGTCATATCGTCATGCGTTGCGATTTGGTCGAGAAACGGCGCCATGCGGGGCCAGAAACTGATGACCTCGGCCTTCCAATCCTCCAGCGGTGCCTCGCGCCAGCTCGGATAACCTGCGACCGGCAGAGACCAGAAGATTGCAGCTTTGGGAGTCGGATCGCCGGGTAGCGTGCCGATGGGCATGATCCCGGCCATTTTGCTGGCGCGGTGATAGCGTTGGGTCAGTTGCCGGGGAATCTCTCGAGTCTCGGTCCAGTTGACGGAGGCCCAGAGCGCACCGAAGGGCAAGGGTTTGCGTTTCAACGGCGACAGGGCGGACCGCGCGCCGCTGGCGTCGATCACCAGATCAAAGGGTTGCGTCTGTCCGTCGGCAAGTTCGATATGCCGTTTACCATCGACAAACGGCGCAGCGGTGACGCGGGCGGCACTGGTGATCTGGCAACCGGTGTCACGCGCCGCGCGATACAGCGTGTCGAACAGGCTGGCGCGGTGAATGGCGAGGCCGTGTTGCTCACCATAGGTCACATCCAGCACGGTTTTTCCAGATTCTTCACCATACATCCGCGCGATGGGCGCTGCGCACGCTCGCACCGCCTCACCCGCACCGATCCGGTCCAGCACATCCATCCCGACGGGTTGAATCATCAAGCCCGAGCCGACCGGGGCCGGGGTGTCGAACTGGTCAAAGATGGTGACCGCGTGGCCCTGTTCGCGCAACAGCGCGCCGACAGCAAGACCACCGATCCCACATCCCGCAATCCCAATCGAAAGACGTTCCATAAGGACGTGATACACGCGCCGCGATGGATTGCCAGTGGAAATGACAACGGGCTGGACCTCTGCCCAGACGAGGGCTATAACCCGCGCCATGTTTACACTGTTCGGCATTATACGAATTAGTGGCCCGGCTTCCTGAGTGGAAGGCCGGGAAAAGGTGTATGGAATGACCGCACCGCCCTCTCCAGATTGCAAATTACCGGAGCCACAACATGTGTGCCGATACACCTGACTACAAAGATACATTGAACCTGCCCGAAACCGATTTTCCGATGCGGGCGGGCCTGCCAACGCGCGAGCCGGAATGGCTGCAAAAATGGGCTGACCTGAAGGTTTATGACCGCCTGCGCGAGAAGACCGGGCGCAAGCCGTTTACGCTGCATGATGGCCCGCCATACGCCAACGGGCATCTGCATATCGGTCATGCGCTGAACAAAACGATCAAGGATATGATCGTGCGCTCGCATCAAATGATGGGGTTTGACGCGCGCTATGTGCCGGGTTGGGACTGCCACGGTCTGCCGATTGAATGGAAAATCGAGGAACAATACCGCGCCAAGGGCAAGAACAAGGACGATGTGAATGTCGTCGACTTCCGTCAGGAGTGCCGGAAGTTTGCCGAAGGCTGGGTGGATATTCAACGCGAGGAATTCAAGCGGCTGGGTGTGCAGGGCAACTGGGATGATCCGTATCTGACGATGGATTACCACGCCGAGGCGGTGATCGCTGACGAGTTTATGAAGTTCCTGATGAACGGGACGCTGTATCAGGGCTCGAAACCGGTGATGTGGTCGCCAGTGGAAAAGACGGCGCTGGCCGAGGCTGAGGTCGAATATCACGACAAGGAAAGTTTCACGGTTTGGGTGAAATTCCGTGTTGTTGACACGGGCGACAAGGTGCTGGACTCCGCAAAGGTCGTGATCTGGACTACAACACCTTGGACGCTGCCGTCGAACAAGGGCGTGGTTTACGGCGAAAATATTTCTTATGGCCTGTATGAGGTCACTGGTCGCCCCGAAGAATGCTGGGCACGTATCGGGGAGCGTTACATTCTGGCAGATAATCTGGCGGCGGATGTCATGTCCAAGGCGCGGCTGGATGACAGCATGTATCGCCGTTTGGGTGATGTCTCGCCGGAGGATCTGGCGAAGATCAAGCTGACCCACCCGCTGCACGGCGCTGAAGGCTCTAACGGCGAATGGGATGACATCCGCGATTTCCGCGCTGCCGATTTCGTCACCGACACCGAAGGTACAGGTTTTGTGCATTGCGCCCCCTCCCACGGGATGGAGGAGTTCGAGCTTTACCGTGACCTTGGGATGCTGGAACAGGTGATCACTTATAACGTCATGGATGATGGTGGGTTCCGCGCCGACCTGCCGTTCTTTGGCGGAAAATACATTCTGAACCGCAAGGGCGGCGAGGGCGACGCGAACAAGGCCGTGATCGATAAACTGATCGAGGTTGGCGGGCTGCTGGCGCGCGGGAAGATCAAACATAGCTACCCGCATAGCTGGCGCTCCAAAGCGCCGATCATCTATCGCAACACGCCGCAATGGTTTGCGGCGGTGGATCGCAAGATGGATGACGGGATGGGGACCTATGGGGATACCATCCGCGAACGGGCGCTGAACTCGATCGATCAGTTGGTGAAGTTTACCCCGCAGACGGGGCGCAATCGCCTCTATTCGATGATCGAAACCCGGCCTGACTGGGTGCTGTCGCGCCAACGCGCGTGGGGTGTGCCGCTGACCTGCTTTACCAAGAAAGGGTTGCTGCCGACGGATGAAGGCTTCTTGCTGCGCAATGACCAGGTTAACGCGCGGATCAAAGCGGCGTTCGAAGAGGGTGGCGCGGATGTTTGGTATGCGGATGGCTTCAAGGCCAAGGTGCTGGACGGGATTGTGGACCCTGACGAATATGATCAGGTGTTTGATGTTCTGGACGTTTGGTTCGATTCCGGATCAACCCACGCCTTCGTTCTGCGCGATCGCCCGGACGGGACCGAAGACGGGATCGCCGACGTTTATATGGAAGGCACCGATCAGCATCGAGGGTGGTTCCATTCGTCCTTGCTGCAAGGTTGCGGGACTATCGGTCGCGCGCCCTATCGCAACGTTGTGACGCACGGGTTTACGCTGGATGAGAAGGGCATGAAAATGTCCAAATCCATCGGCAATACCATTGTTCCGGACGAGGTCATCAAACAATATGGCGCCGACATTCTGCGCCTGTGGGTTGCGCAGGCGGATTATATGGCTGACCAGCGGATCGGGCCGGAGATCCTGAAAGGCGTCGCCGATAGCTATCGCCGCCTTCGCAACACGATGCGGTTTATGCTGGGGAACCTGTCCACGTTTGACGAGGCTAAACGCGTCGCGCCAGAGGATATGCCGGAGCTGGAACGCTGGGTCCTGCATCGCTTGGCTGAGCTGGATGAGGTCGTGCGCAATGGCTATGCTAGCTTTGACTTCCAGGGTGTGATCTCGGCCCTGTTCCAGTTCTGCACGGTCGATCTGTCCTCGGTGTATTTCGATATCCGCAAGGATGCGTTGTACTGTGATGGCGATAGCGAGCGGCGGCTGGCGGCGCTGACGGTGCTGGACCTGCTGTTTGAACGGCTGACGACATGGCTGGCCCCGATTTTGGTCTTCACGATGGAAGACGTGTGGCTGCATCGTTATCCGGGGGCGGAAAGCTCGGTCCATCTCGTCGATATGCCGGACACGCCTGACGACTGGCGTGATGCGGCGCTGGGCGAGAAGTGGACGGCGATCCGTCGGGCGCGGCGCGTGGTGACGGCGGCGCTGGAAATCCAGCGGCAGGAGAAGGTGATCGGGGCTTCGCTGGAAGCTGCACCCACCGTGCATATCCGCGACAAGGACTTGCTGGAGATCGTGAAATCGGTGGATTTCGCCGATATCTGTATCACCTCTGCCGTGCAGCTGACCAACGATCCCATCCCGGAAACGGCATTCCGCCTGCCGGATGTCGAAGGGATAGGCGTGGAGTTCGAAAAGGCCGAAGGCGAGAAATGCCAGCGCTGCTGGAAAATTCTGCCGGATGTTGGCACGCATTCCCACGCGGGCGTTTGCGGTCGTTGTGACGAGGCATTGTCGTAACGCTTGTGAAGCTTTTGTGACGGGTTTATGACACCTCCGGCGGGGTCCCTCCGCCGGAGTTTTGTATGACCCTTACCGTTTTCCTCGCCGTTCTGTTTGCTGCCCTGATGCATGCCGGGTGGAATGCGGTTGTGCGTGCGGGCGGGGACCGGTTCCAGAACATGCTTATCCTTACGGTCTCGCAGGGATTGATGGGTTGCGTCATGGCGATTTTCGCGCCGCTGCCAAGTGGGCAAGCGTGGTTGTGGCTCGTCGCCTCCGGCTTGTTTCATACGGCCTATAAACTGTTTTTGGCCTCCGCCTATCAGCGCGGGGATCTGAGCCGGGTCTATCCGATTGCCCGAGGCGCGGCACCGATGATGGTGGTCGTTGTTGGGTTCTTCCTGTTATCGGACCCGATTGCCGGACAGGAATATCTGGGCGTTGGACTGATTGGCGTGGGCGTCATGCTGATGGCGCAGGGCGTGTTCAGCAGTGGCGAGGCGCGGAGCCTGATCCCGTTTGCCTTGGGATCAGCCGCCTGCACGGCGGGCTATACGATGGTAGATGGGGTGGGCGCGCGTGTGATGGGCTCGGCAACCGGATACACGGCGTGGCTGTTCGTTTTTGATTTCATTTTCTTCAGCTTTTTCACGACGGCCGTTCGCGGCACCACAGTGTTCCGCGCCACCCGCCAGCGCTGGGCAATTGGGACCCTGGCCGGAGGGATGTCGCTGGTCACCTATTGGATTGCGGTTTGGGCAATGACAGTTGCGCCGATTGCACTGGTGGCTGCGGTGCGAGAGACTTCGGTCCTGTTTGCCGTCCTGATCGGCGTGATCTGGATGAAGGAGAAGGCGAACATGGGCAAACTGATTGCCGCGCTGGTGATATTGGCAGGCGTGATTACGTTGCGGCTTTAGCCGGGATCAGCTGCTGGGCGATGCCGGCAAACAGTAGATACGCGCTGGAGATGATCAGGCCGATCCGCGCAAGCGGCGCGGGCTCGAAATCGGTCCAGCCGATCCAGAAGGCCATCCCAACCCACAGAAACATCATGACCAGAGACAGCGGTCGCCAACGGACGGTGCGCACGGGATGGATGAATTTCAGGCTGAAAAACTGCGCCAGCGCCAGAACAGCAATGAAGACCATGCTGATCCAGGCCGGTGGCCACAGCGCAAACAACACCAGCACCACCATATTCCAGCACCCCGGGAAGCCTGAGAAGGAATTGTCTGACGTTTTCATCCGTGTATCGGCGAAATACACAACCCCAGTGGTCGAAATGATGATCGCGGCAAACCAGCCTTCCCATTCCGGCAGCAGGCCCGATTGGGCGAAGGCGTAGGCCGGAATAAACACATAAGTCAGGTAGTCGATGATCAGGTCAAGCAGAACGCCGTCCCAGTTCGCGGCATATTTCCTGACCTGATAGTGACGGGCCAATGGACCGTCGATCCCGTCGACAATCAATGCGCCCAACAGCCAAAGGAACATGATCGACCAGTCATTGTTCCCCGCCGCCAGCATCGCGAACAGTGCGAAGGCTGACCCTGAGGCGGTGAAGAGGTGAACGGCAAAGGCTTTGGCAGATTTGGTCATCTCGATAGCCTAAACATATTTCAGTAGGCACGAAAAGTGGTTTCACTTTCGTCCCTTTGGATGCGCCTTTTCGTAAACCTCCATCAGATGGGCCTGATTGACGGCGGTGTAAGCCTGCGTCGTCGAAAGGGAAGCATGGCCCAGCAGTTCCTGAATGGTGCGCAGATCGCCCCCGGCCTCCAGCAAATGCGTTGCGAAACTATGGCGCAGCGCGTGCGGGGTGGCTGTCGCGGGCAAGCCAAGTTGGAGGCGGGTTGCCTCCATCACCTTTTGGATTTGACGCGGGTTGAGCGGGCCGCCGCGGGCACCTCGGAACAAGTAGCCTTCGGACAGGTCATGCGGGCATAAGCGGACATAGGCCGCAACGGCATCGCGGGCGGCGGGCAGCACCGGGACGATACGGGTTTTGTCGCCTTTGCCCTTTATGCGCAGCGTTGCGGGCAACGGGTGATCGGTGGCTTGCAGGCCGAGCGCCTCCGATATGCGCAGACCGCAGCCATATAGCAGGGTAACAACGGCCACATCGCGGGCGGCAATCCAGGGTTCGGTGGCCTGCACCTCGACACGGTCCAGCAGCGCCTTGGCGGCGTCGGCACTAACCGGGCGAGGCAGGCGTTGTTTCAACTTAGGCGCGCGGGTTGCAGTGACGGCAGCGGATTCGATGCCTTCAGTTTCCGAAAGCCAGCGGTAGAAGGATTTGACCGCCGACAGGGACCGCGCGAGGGATCGCGCCGACACGCCACGTTGGCGTTCGGATGCCATCCATGATCTCATGTCTGGGGTTTTGACCGCTGCGAGGGCCGATTTGCCGACCGGTCCGCCAATATGCCCGGTCAGGAAGCCCAGAAAGCCGGATACGTCACGCCGGTAAGCATCAATTGTTTTATCGCTGGCCCCGCGAATGGCGTGGAGGCGTTCTAACCACGTCTCCATCAGATGAAGGGATTGTGCGGTTCCGCTCACGTCACCCAGTGGCGCATGATACGCTCCAGCGCGTAACCGAAGAAGGACAGGAGGTCCGTGCCCTGATCAGGGGAGAATTGGTTTGGGTCCTGTGCGCCGAACGCGACCATACCGGGCAGCTTGCCCTCGCCCAGATCAAGGCGAAGGAGGGCTTCGGAATGGATATCGACGGCGGCTTCGCCATAGACGGATTCCTTGGCCTCGTTCGTGGCGCGGGTGGTGACCTGTGCGGGGTGTTTGTTGACACCACCATTCACATAAGCCGCCACACCATAACGGGGCAGCGCCATCACCAGATGTTTCAACGGGCCATCGGGTCCGATCTCTTCCCCGCCTTTGGCGCTGTCATCTTCCAGACACAGCCGGATAGCATCAACGCCGAGGATGTTGGGGATGTCATGTTCCAGCGCCTGCAGGAACCCGGAAAAATCGTCCACACCCAAAAGGCACAGGATTGCGCGATGTACCTGATTGGTGCCGGTCACGTTTTCATAGGCGGCGGCAACGACGGTCTGGTAATTCTGTTCCAGCTTGTCCAGCCGTTCCTCCATCCGCGACATGGCGATGGAACGCAGATCGACGACATTGCGCCCTTGCGTTTCCGCCTGCTTGGCCAGCAGGGCCGCCATCAGGTCCGGATCGTCAAGGATGAGGGCGGGATCACGCAGTATCTCGCCCTTCAGCTTTGCGGCGTCGTCAGACATCAGAGGATTTTCTGCCCGGTTTTCGCCCAGTCGGCCATGAACCCGTCGATGCCTTTGTCGGTCAGGACATGGTTGGCCAGCTTCTTGATCACGTCCGGCGGAATGGTCGCAACATCGGCGCCGATCAGCGCCGATTGTGCAACATGGTTGGCCGATCGGATCGACGCGGCAAGGATCTGCGTTTCGAACCCGTAATTGTCGTAAACCTGTCGAATGTCGGCGATCAGGTCCATTCCCTCCAGGTTGATGTCATCAAGTCGCCCGATGAACGGGCTGATGAAGGTTGCCCCGGCCTTGGCCGCCAGCAGTGCCTGATTGGTCGAGAAGCACAGGGTTACATTGACCATAGTGCCCGCGTCCGTGAGAGTTTTACAAGCCTTCAGCCCGGCCCAGGTGAGGGGGACTTTCACCGCGATATTCGGGGCGATCTTGGCCAGTTTGCGACCTTCTTCGATCATCCCTTCAGCGTCCAGTGCCACAACCTCTGCGCTGACCGGACCATCGACCAGATCACAGATTTCTTTGGTGACTTCCAGAATATCGCGTCCCGATTTCATGATCAGCGAAGGGTTGGTGGTGACACCATCAACCATCCCAAGGTCATAGAGTTCCTTAATCTGGTCAATTTCGGCTGTGTCTACAAAAAATTTCATCTCTTCCCCCTGTGGTTTATTCGCGAATGCGCTTTGCGCTCTTTTCTATCATACAATAGAGTTTGGCCAGAGCAAATCACAACAAAACCCGAGGCAGTATGACCAACCGGCAACATTTCGACGAAGGCGCGCTGGTTGCGGTGCTGACAGTCGAGCCGGTAGGGCGGTTTCTGGACTATCTGGCACCGGAGGGTGGAGTGATCGAAGGCACGTTCGTTCAGGTTCCATTGGGCCCGCGCCAAGTGATGGGCGTGGTCTGGGGGAGCGGCGAGGGAGGCTATGATCTGGCAAAGGTCAAATCGGTGACACGGGTGCTGGATGTGCCGCCCATGTCCGGTGCGATGGTCGAGTTTCTGGAACGGATGGGAGAATACACGCTGACCTCCCGCACTGCGATGCTGCGGCTGGCGACCCGCGCACCCGGGCTGATGGCACCGCCGGGCATGCAAAAGGTGCTACGGCGCGGCGTGGGGGAACCGGATCGGATGACCGATGCGCGAAGCCGGGTGCTGGCTGTTCTGGATGACCATCCGGGGCTGGGGTTCCGGCCCGGCGAACTGTCGGCGCTGGCGGGGGTGACGTCTTCGGTCATCAAAGGGCTGGTAAAGCAAGGTGTTGTTGTCGAGGGGGCGGAGCCGAGGGATCAAGCTTATCCGCGTTTACACCCAGAAATTGACGGCAAGGCCTTGTCTGATGATCAGAGCGATGCGGCAAAGGAACTGGTCGCGCGGGTTGCGAAGGGCGGCTATGCGACGACTTTGCTGAAAGGTGTCACGGGGTCAGGAAAGACAGAGGTCTATCTGGAAGCGGTGGCAGAAACGCTACGCAAAGGGCGGCAGGCGTTGGTGCTGCTGCCGGAGATTGCGCTGACGGTCGAATTCCTGAACCGGGTCGAGGATCGGTTTGGCGCGCGTCCCGCCGAATGGCATTCCGGCGTCACCATGGGGGAACGCCGCCGCTGCTGGAAAATGGTCGCTGCCGGAGGTGCGCAACTGGTTGTAGGGGCACGGTCCGCTCTGTTCCTGCCGTTTCAGGATCTTGGCCTGATTGTCGTTGATGAAGAACATGACGGGTCCTACAAGCAGGAGGACGGTGTGTTGTATCACGCGCGAGATATGGCGGTGCTGCGGGCCTCGATCGATCAGGCGCAAGTTGTGCTGGCCTCGGCCACGCCGTCCTTGGAAAGCTGGGCGAATGCGGAGGCAGGGAAATATCACCGGATCGACCTGACCGAACGGTTTGGGGCGGCGGAAATGCCGGACATGGCAGCGATTGACATGCGCGACGAACCGATGGAAGTGAATCGCTGGATTTCGCCGACGCTAACTGACGAGATCACGCGGCGGATTACGGACGGGGAACAATCGCTCTTGTTCCTGAACCGCCGGGGGTTTGCGCCGCTGACGCTGTGCCGCGCTTGCGGGCATCAGATCGGGTGTGATGATTGCGATGCGCGGATGGTGGAGCACCGGTTTATCAAGCGGCTGGTCTGCCATCAGTGCGGGGCCAGCAAGCCGATACCGGAGGCCTGTCCCTCCTGCGGTGTCGAAGGCAAGCTTGCACCAATTGGTCCCGGCGTTGAACGGCTGGCTGAAGAAACCGCCGAACGCTTTCCCGAGGCACGGATTGCGATCCTGTCGTCAGATCTGGCGGATTCAGCCCGGGCGTTGAAAGCGCGGATAGAAGAAATCGCCTCGGGCGGGGCGGATATTATTATCGGGACACAGATGGTGGCGAAGGGGCATAATTTTCCGCATCTGACGCTGGTCGGCGTGATCGACGCGGACCTTGGATTGCAAGGTGGAGATTTGCGGGCGGCGGAAAAATCCTTCCAGCTGATACGGCAGGTCGCGGGGCGCGCAGGGCGCGTGGAAAAAAAGGGGCAGGTTTATTTGCAAACCCATCAACCCGATCATCCGGTGATCCGGGCGATCCTCGGCAGCGATGAGGAAAGCTTCTGGAAAGCCGAGGCCGAGGCGCGGCAGCGCGCCGGCGCCCCACCTTATGGACGCATGGCCGGCATCATCCTGTCGGGGCCGGACGAGGCGGCCGTTTATGAACACGCGCGGATGTTGGCACGAAATTCGGGCGCACTGACCCAAATTGGTGCACAGCTGTTCGGCCCCGCCGCTGCGCCAATTGCCCGGATCAGGGGACGCCATCGGGTGCGGCTGCTGGTAAAGGCGGACAAAGGGGCGCCATTACAGTCGGCACTGCGCAAATGGGCCTATCAGGCGAAAATCCCGCCCAAAATCCGACTGTCCATCGACATTGACCCGCAGAGTTTCTATTGACCCGTCCAAAGGCTCAGCTAGAACAGGCGTTCCAACAGAGGGCACGTCATGACCAACGACAGTAAAATCCAACCGCAACCCGGTATCGAAGATATCGCGCTGTATGTTGGCGGCGAAAGCAAGATCGCCGGGTCGACAAAGAACAAGGTGATCAAGCTTAGTTCTAACGAAAATCCCTTTGGGGCGAGCGAAAATGCGATCGAAGCCTATAAAGCCATTGCTGGAGAGATTGCAGTCTATCCGTCCTCTGATCATGCGGAGCTGCGGGCGGCAATTGGGGATGTGCATGGCGTTGATCCGGACCGTGTGATTTGTGGCAATGGATCCGACGAGGTGATTACCTTCCTGTGTCAGGTTTATGCGGGCGTCGGGGACGAAGTGCTTTATCCTGAACACGGCTTCTCCATGTATCGGATCTGTGCACAAGCGGCAGGCGCAACGCCAGTGGTTGCACCGGAAACCGACCGCACGGTGGACGTGGACAAATTGCTGGCGGCCTGCACTGAACGCACCAAGCTGATCTTTATCGCCAACCCGAACAACCCTACAGGCACGATGATTTCCGGTGCCGAGGTAAAGCGGTTGGCCGAAGGGAAACCCGAAGGCGCAATTCTGGTACTGGATGGCGCCTACGCAGAATATGTCGAAGATGACGGTTACGATGCCGGCCTTGCGCTGATCGAGGCGCGGGATGACGTCGTGATGACGCGGACATTTTCCAAGATTTACGGCCTTGGCGGACTACGGGTCGGCTGGGGTTATGGGCCGAAGCATATTATTGACAACCTGAACCGGGTGCGCGGGCCGTTTAATGTCTCGGCCGCCGGGTTGGCCGCGGCTGAGGTGGCGGTGAGGGATGTGGCATATACGGATCGGTGCAAAGCGGCGAACACCAAATGGCGGGGTTGGCTGACGGATCAGTTGCGCACTCTTGGTGTGGCTGTCGATGACAGTCACGGGAACTTTGTGCTGGCACGGTTCGCGGATGCGGAACAGATGGAGGCAGTGGATTCTGCCCTCAAAGCCGATGGGATCATTGCCCGCAAAGTGGCGGGATATGGCTTCCCCGAAGCTTTGCGCATCACGGTGGGCGACGAAATCGCCTGTCGGCAGGTGATCACCGCGATACGCAGGATACTGGAGGTTGGAGAATGAGCGAGTTCAAACAGGTTGCCCTGATCGGACTGGGGCTGATTGCCTCCTCCATCAGTCACGCGATGCGACGGGCTGGCATGGACACGCGCATAACCGGCACCGCGCGATCCGCTGAAACCCGTGCCAAAGCAGCAGAGCTGGGTCTGTGCGAAGTATTTGAAACGGCGCGCGAGGCGGCTGACGGTGCGGATTTGGTGATCTTGGCCGTACCGGTCGGGGCTATGGCAATAATCGCCGAAGAAATCGCACCTGTTCTGGCGCCGGGAGCGATTGTCACCGATGTGGGGTCCGTCAAAGGGGCAGTGATTGAGGCGGTCAGCCCGCATATTCCCGAAGGTGTTCATTTTGTCCCTTCCCACCCGCTTGCGGGAACCGAACAATCCGGACCGGAGTCAGGCTTTGCCAGCTTGTTTGACAATAGGTGGTTCCTGATGACCCCGGATGAGAATACCGATCCCGACATGGTCACCAAATTGCGCAGATTCTGGGAAGCGCTGGGGGCAAATGTTGATGAGATGACGCCTGATCACCATGATCTGGTGCTGGCCGTCACCAGCCACACACCGCATTTGATCGCCTACACAATGGTGGGCGTCGCTGATGATCTGGCCCGGGTGACAGAAAGCGAAGTTGTCAATTTCTCAGCCGCTGGATTTCGCGATTTTACCCGTATTGCGGCGTCCGATCCGACCATGTGGCGGGACGTTTTCCTGACCAACAGAGAAGCCACATTGGAAATTCTTGGCCGATTTACAGAAGAGTTATTTGCGCTTCAACGCGCAATCCGGCAAGGTGACGGTGAACTTCTGTTCGATTATTTCACCCGAACCCGTGCGATAAGACGCGGGATTATTGAGGCCGGACAGGACACGGATGCCCCCGATTTCGGGCGTGGTGGTCCTCCCGGAAAAGGCGAATGAGACTAAGAAACCTTGTGTTATGTTCCTTATTGGCTGCGACCCTTGTTTCCTGTGGTCGTGGCGACAGGAATCGTGTGAACGATGCGGATCTTTCCGCCACGGATATCCCGGACAATCTGGTGCCGGTCTGCGGAGATCCGGATATTCTGGGGATTGAGCTTGAGGATATCAACGAAGGCAGCTGCGGGATCGAGAACCCGGTGCGGGTGTATTTCGTGTCCGGCGTCTTATTGCGCCAGAGTGCGACGTTAAACTGCAATACGGCGGCCACGTTCAAACAATGGGTGGACGAAGCGGCACAGCCTGCTGCTGCGGACCTCGACACCTATATCGTCCGTTTCCGTGTGGCGTCACATTATGCCTGCCGTTCCCGAAACAGCCAGCCGGGTGCGCGACTGTCTGAACATGCCAAAGGCAATGCCATCGATATCGGCGGCTTCACATTGGCAAACGGAGATGTCGTGGAGGTGGAAACCGACTGGCATGGCGGTCGGTATCAGGACATGTTGAAGGACATGTATCAGCAGGCTTGTGGGACTTTTGGCACCACACTTGGGCCGGAAGCGGATATTCACCACCAGGATCATTTGCATTTTGACACTGCGGACTACCGCAGCGGTGCATATTGCAGATAGAATACAACTTTTACGAATATATTAATAAGTTGTTAACACTTTAAAATTGTAATCGAATTAAGCAGATTGGGTAAAGCCAATGGGAACCCGCTGCAAAACAGCAATTTGATCTGAAACTGGGTCAGCAACCGGAAAACTTATGACGAAATAAGAAATTAGCTGTGAACAGGGTGAAGAGTGACCATAAGGGCGACGGCTCATAACGAGACTCTATAGGATCACTTCTGACCCGGTTCCATTTGGAAAGGGTTAAACATGATCAAGAATATGATAATCGCGACGATGTCTGCGATATTCGGCGTTGCGGCGACGAGTGCATACGCTGACGATGTCTGGATTACGCCAGATATGCCATTTTTCGAGTATGAATTCGGTGACGATTTCTACGTTATTGAACGCAATCAGGATAATGATGCTGTCATTCCTGAGGCATTTGCAAAAACCTCCCGTGCCTGTCCGCCTTTCTGTATCCAACCGATGGTCGTTGCAGATGGGGTGGAGACGGTTGGCGAGGTCGAAATCCTCGACTATCTGCTTGATTACGTGGAAACGGGCAGGGGGGTTCTGGTCGACTCCCGTGTTTCCAGTTTTTACAATGCCGGCACCATCCCCGGGGCCGTGAACCTTCCGTTCAATATGTTCGCACCCGGTGAAAATAATCCATTTTTTGACCCGGTTTTAGCGCTTTTAGGCGCGGAGCAGACTGGTCCCGACAGTTGGGATTTCAGCAATGCGAAACATATGCTGGTGTTCTGCAATGGACCATGGTGCGGACAATCGCCGCAGGCAATTCGCAATCTGTTGAGCATCGGATATCCAGCCGAAAAACTGCACTATTATCGCGGTGGCATGCAGTCCTGGAACTCTTTGGGACTTACTGTGCAGATCCCAGGCGGCGAAAGCTGAGCCGGAGAGTAGGTATGAAAACATTATCCATTATTTTCGTAAATCTACTTGTCGGCTCTCCGGTGTTCGCATCGCTTTCAGATGCGCTCACCACTTCTGAACCCGATCATGCAACGGCGGGGGTCCAATATGCGCAAGCGGGAACCGCCGTTAGCGATATCTCGCCGTCGGCACAACGCAGGTTATTGTTCTACTCTGACCAAGCGATCGAGGCCATGATGGTCCTCGCGAACGAAGATCTGTTATCCCGGCAAGGATCAGATGTTTCGGATACCGGGTCGATTGACGCCTTTCGGGACGCGATCGAAAAGCTGATCGGCGCAGGGCAGCGTTCCGACCTTTCAACGGAGCAGGTTGCCCTGTTTTTTGAAGATCAGGTTAGGCTGAGCTTTTCCGGAACGCTCCCGGCTGTCGTGCAGGGCACTGACGGACAGTTGGAGGTATCAAGCCTGATTACCGGTGTCGCCGATGCGATGCAGCAATCCGGCCCCAATGTGGATCAGAACTATTTGGCGGCTGTTGCCGCAGAAGGCGCGGAAATGGCCGAGTCATCGGTGCAATCGGTTGAGGTTGCGCAATCGGAAACGCCCGTCATTACCGAAGTGGACGAGGCATCAGTTTTCTCCGATGAATCTGCTTCCCCGGAAGTCAGAGCCATACTGTCCCGTGTGCAGGAAGAAGGGGACTCCCGCATTATCGAGATTGCGCCCGGCGACACGCTGGCCTCGCTGGCTTTCGCATTCTACGGCGATACGCTGCAATATCGGCGCCTGTATAATGCGAATGTGGATATTCTGGACAATCCGAACTCTTTGCAGGTCGGGCTTGTGCTGCGGATCCCGGAATAGAATGGGTTAGAGCCCTGCGGCCGCAAGGTCTGCAATCCGGATTGGACCAATATAGATCCCTCCCTGTCGCAAGGACAGGGGGATCGCCAGGTCGGAATCCGCAATATTTGTAGCATCCAGATAGCGGTCCAGCCGTGACGCCAGTTCTGTATCGATCCACTCCTTATCCTTCGCCAGGTCGAGCAGATATTCCCATTCCTGTGACGACACCGACAAGTTGCCCGTTGGAATTCCAGTTGGATCGATCTCGATTTCGCCATGTGCTGTGATCTCCCCCTTGCCGTCGCTCAGCAGGACTTTGTCCAGCTCAACGACGATTGTCTGAGGGGGGGAATCGATCAGATGTCGGTCCGGTGCCTGTTCAAACAGCACCCAACCGTCTGCTTCGAATGCAATCGGGGCATTTTGCGCGACAACCGGATTGGCCCCCGACGATGTCACGTCTTTCAAACCGATATATCCGCGATAACGCAACGGGTCCTCGGTCGCGGCAAGGACGATCAGGAGGGTGTTCGCCATGAGCTCGGGACTTTTTTCCGCCGAGATCTGCAGCCCTTCGCCGCTTAGGCGAAATTCCTGCAATGGTAATCTGTTTTCGGCGGCAACCTCCAGTGATGCCCGCAGTTCCGTTGCCGACAACAGAAAGACACCCGCGGGTGTTTCAATGCGCTGCGAAGCCGGCCAATCGACGATAATGTGGTTGGGTTGATAAGATAGGGCAAGAAGGGTCAGGCGTTCCGTTTGCCAGCCCCACTCGCCATGCAACAGGTAGACGTCGGATATACCGGTGTCGAAACGGTTCGGAAAACCCGCAACTTCGACAGTTCCCAGATTGGCGGTCCATCCGGCGGCATTACGCCCATCGAACCAAGATGTGATCGCCTGTTTCTGACCCTCTGAACCGATGACCCACCATCCACCCCACAAGAGGGCGCCCAGCAGGACGAGAACCGTAAGAGCGCGCATGGACAAGACCTCCGGATATCTTATTGTGTGACCTATCGAAAAAGCAGGGGAACCGAAAGTGGCAGCAGAGGAATTTTGGGTGTTCGGGTATGGATCATTAATCTGGAATCCCGGATTTCCGTATCTGTCGCGACAAAAGGCCAGTCTGGGCGGGTTCAACCGTTCCTTCTGTATGGCATCGATCCACTATCGCGGAACGCCCGAGGCGCCGGGACTGGTTCTGGCGCTGGATCATGATCCTGATGCCGAATGTCACGGCGTTGCCTATCACGTGGCAGCGGATCACGCTGAAGAGACGATATCCTACTTGCGAGAGAGGGAGCTGATCTCTTCTGCATATCTGGAACAGAGGCACAGGATTACGTTGGAGGACCGTCGCCAGAAAGAGGCGGTCTGCTATGTGATCAATCGGGATCACCATCAATATCGGGGCGGAATGGCGATAGAGGATCAGGTGCGGATCATTGCGCGCGCCATTGGTTCAACCGGCCAGAACGCGGAGTATCTGCACAACACGGTTGCGCATCTGCTTGAGCTGGGGATCGAAGATAAAGAGTTATTGCAGCTGGATCAGCTGGTGCGTCAGGAGACCGGAAATATCCGGTCCCCTGACGAAGAATAATCAGACAGGTTCGACGCGAACTGACATGCCGTCTGCGGCGGTGATGATAACTGTGTCCCCCGGAGTGGAGGTCCCGTCGCCATCCCATTTCGCGACCCATTGCAGCCCGTTGATTTCAACCCGGCCTTCGCCATGGTCGAAAAGAACCACCTTGGCATGTTTGCCGATCAACTGTTTGGTGCGGTCATTCAGGCCGGTTTCAGGTTCGTCATTCGGCTGAAAGATGCGACGACCAAGGAAGAACAACAGAATCGATAGCAGCGCAAATACAACCACCTGCACCTCGCCCAGCATGGACGGCATCAGCCAGACCAGTACCGCCATGATGACCGCAGCCAGGCCCGGCCAGATCAGAAAGAACGAGGCAACAATCATTTCCAGCGCGGCTAACGCAACCCCGAAGGATACCCACCACCACGGGGACATACCTTCGAGGAAGTTAAACAGTCCGAAATCCATCTTAGGTGTCCTTGCTGGTTACGGCTTTGGCGATATCTGAAATACCGGCAATCGATCCAATCAGTCCGCTGGCTTCCAGCGGGATCATGACAGTTTTGGCGTTTGGTGCGCCGGCAATGTCGCGAAGGGCTTCGGTATATTTCTGGGCGACGAAGTAGTTGATCGCCTGAATATCCCCGGCAGCAATTGCTTCGGACACCATCTGCGTTGCCTTGGCTTCGGCTTCAGCGGACCGTTCGCGCGCTTCAGCGTCAAGGAAGGCGGCTTCACGGCGACCCTCGGCCTCGCGGACCTGTGCTTCGCGCTCACCTTCAGCTTCCAGAATGGCCGACTGTTTCTTACCTTCGGCCTGCAGAATCTCGGCACGTTTCATACGTTCCGCTTTCATCTGGCGAGCCATCGCTTCGTTAATGTCTGCAGGCGGCGCGAGGTCTTTGATCTCGACACGTGTCACCTTGACGCCCCAGCTGTGCGAGGCTTCGTCAATCACATGCAGCAGACGCTGGTTGATCACGTCACGGTTGGACAAGCTTTCATCCAGATCCATGGAGCCGATCACCGCACGAATGTTGGTCATCGACAGGTTGACCAGCGCACGTTCAAGATCGCGCACCTCATATGCGGCCTGCGCCGCATCGATCACCTGATAAAAGGCTACCGCGTCGGCCATGACCATCGCGTTATCCTTGGTGATCACTTCCTGGCTGTGAATATCCAGAACGGTTTCCATCATGTTGATTTTTGCCCCGACCTTATCCATCAGCGGGATCAGGAATCGCAGACCCGGTTTTAATGTCCGCGTGTAACGGCCAAACCGTTCCACCGTCCAGTTTTCGCCCTGCGGGATGGTTTTCACCATCATAAACAGCATGATAATGGCGAATATCAGCACTGCTATTGCAACTGGCGTAAATCCAATTTGATCAAACATATAAACTTCCTTCCCTCATACCGGATACCCGGCCAGACATGATTTATCGCCGCAGCACAAAGCAATATTTGGCGCAAACCTCTGATATGCTGTCATATATGGTGTCACGCTGGGTGAAAAGCAATTCTTTCGTCGACAGAATTCAGTGTTGGATTTGCGGTAACCGACGCATAGAGTGTGCATTAACAGGCCGAGGTTACGGGGATAATAGTATATGTTTCTAGACACACCGTCAGATCCGGAGTTCACGCAACCGACCCGGCAGGTTTCGTTGATGCTTCTCGTACTGCTGCTCGTCGGGACGGGCGGGTTTTTCCTGTACCCGACGATATCGCCGATTTTCCTGGCTTCGCCTTATCTGAACGGCTTCATCGTGGGCGTATTCATTCTTGGAGTGATTGCCTGTTTCTGGCAGATGCGGACCCTGTTTTCCGCCGTTGGCTGGATCGAGGGATTTGCCCTGGATCGTCCGGGGCATGAATTTGTCAAATCCCCCCGTTTGCTCGCGTCGCTCGCCGCCTTGCTAAGCGATTCACGGTCGCGCAAATCCTTGTCCTCAAACTCGACGCGGACCATTCTGGATTCTGTGGGAACGCGATTGGATGAATCACGCGATATCACGCGCTATATCGTCAATCTGTTGATCTTCCTTGGCCTGTTGGGAACGTTTTATGGTCTGGCGACCACCGTTCCTGCGGTCGTTGACACCATCCGCACACTCGCCCCGCAGGAAGGGCAGAGCCCCTTGGATGTGTTCGACAACCTGATGTCAGGGCTGGAACAACAGATGGGCGGTATGGGTACGGCGTTTGCCTCCTCGCTTCTGGGACTTGCCGGATCACTGATCGTCGGTCTGATGGAGATTTTTGCCGGTCACGGTCAAAACCGGTTCTATATGGAACTGGAGGAATGGTTATCGTCGATTACGCGTGTCGGGATCGGTGATGTCGAGTCCGGATCCATGGATACAACCGCGATCGCGGCAGTGGCCGAGGTTGTCTCCAAACAGTTGGAAGGGATTGCCGAACTGGTGGCCCGCAGTGACGAAGCCCGGGAGAAAACCGATATCCATCTGGCAAGATTGACCGAAGCGGTCAGCAAACTGTCTGAAAGCGGGCGATCGGGCGGCATTGATCCGTCGGTTCTGGAAAGGCTCGCCAAAGCACAGGACAAATCGGCAGTAACGCAGTCTCAGATGCTCGAAGCGCTGCTGCGTCTTGATGGTGAACGCGGCGATGGCATGGATGCCGAGGCCCGGATGCGCCTGCGCAATATCGACGTTCAATTACTACGCGTGTTGGAGGAAATGTCCGCCGGGCGTCAGGATTCAATTTCCGAGATCCGACAGGACCTGTCGACGTTGATCTCGACCCTACAACAAGCAATCAGCCGTAACGACAACTGACGATGGCCCTTTCACGACGCTCAACCGGACGACTGGCGGCCAATATCTGGCCCGGATTCGTTGATGCGATGACGGCGTTGCTGCTGGTGCTGATGTTCGTGCTGTCGATTTTTATGATCGTGCAGTTCGCGTTGCGAGAAACGATCACCGGGCAGGAAACGGAATTACAGAGCCTATCGCTGGAAGTTGCGGACTTGGCCGACGCGCTGGGGCTGGAACGTCGGCGCGGCGCGGAACTGGTGCAGGCGCTGACCGCGGAACGAGCGCGCGGAACCGAGCTGGTCAGCCAGATCGGCAATCTGGAATCGCAGGTTGCGTCGCAGCTGGGGCTTATCCAAGTGCTGACTGGAGAGCGGGATGCAGCGCAGGAACAGATCACCGAATTCGAAGCTCAGGTCGCGGGATTGCTGAACCGGAATGCTATTCTGGATGATCGGAACAATACGTTGATGGCGACGCTGACCTCTACCGAGGAACGTTTAGCCAGTGCCGAAACCCTGATTGAAAATCAGAGCGAAGAACTGGCCACCGTCGAAGCTAACCTTGCCGCGCGCGAGGAAGCTATCGCCGCGGCGGAGGCGCGGATGGCGGCACTGGAAACTGCACGAGATCAGGAAATCACCGCGCGGGAAGCGGCGGAACTGGCCCTGTTGCAGGCGCGTCAGGAAATCAACAGCGAAACGGAAACCGCGCGACTGGCAGCCGCAAAAGCGGATGCGCTGGAGGCATTGATTGCCGATTTGGAAGCTGAAGCCGCCGCCCGCGATGCGGAATTGGCGCAGCTGCAAGCCGATACATCTGCACAGGAAACCGCGCTCGCCAATCTGAGGGCCGAAGCAGGGCAGGCGGACGAACTGGCAGAGGCGCTCAGCGAAGCTGAACAACAGCGTATCGCCGAAGCCGCAGCGGCAGAAGCGTTACGTCGGCGCTTGCAGGAGTCGCAGACAGAGCTGACAGCCATGACGCTGGCACTGGAAGAACAGCGCCGCAAAGCCGAGGAAACGCTGACGCTTCTGGCCGCAGCGGAAGCCGCCCGGGATGATCTGACGGCGGAGCAGACGGACAATCTGGATGAACTGACTCGCCAGCAAGTCTTGCTGGCACAGGCCAATCAGTTGCTCGCCGATGAAAAAGCCGTGTCTGCCGAAGCCCAGCGAGAGGTTGAATTGCTGAATCAGCAGATCTTAGCGCTGCGCCAGCAGTTGAATTCACTGCAGGGTATTTTGGATGAAGCCGAGGATCGGGACCGTGAAGCGCAGGTGCAATTGCAGACGCTGGGGTCTGACCTGAATGCGGCGCTGGCGCAGGTGGCTGCCGAACAACGTGCCCGCGCGGAACTCGAAGCCCGCGAGCGGGAGCGGCTGGAGGCCGAGGCTATGGATCTGCGCGCGTTCAGGTCGGAATTCTTTGGGCGTATCCGTCAGATCCTTGGAGATCGCGAGGGCGTTCAGGTTGTGGGGGACCGGTTTGTCTTCTCCTCCGAGGTGCTGTTTGCGCCGGGGTCGGCGGAACTGGGCGCCGGAGGGCGGGCACAGATTTCGAATGTTGCCGGCGTGATCCGGGAGATTGCCGATGAAATTCCCGATGAAATTGACTGGATTCTGCGCGTCGACGGGCATACGGACAAGGTGCAGCTTGGCGCAGGGTCGCGGTTTGCGGACAACTGGGAATTGTCGCAGGCCCGCGCACTGTCAGTTGTGAAATACCTGATCGAAGAAGAGGGAATCCCAGCCGACCGGCTGGCCGCGACCGGATTTGGAGAATTCCAACCGGTGGCGTTCGGAGATGATCCCGCCTCGCTGGCGCAAAACCGGCGGATCGAACTGAAACTGACGGAAAAGTAGTCACACCTGCGCGTGGATGGGGCAAACTTGTTCCAGCATCGTCAGAAGTCTTGCGCGTCCGTCATGGAGAGCTGCGATACGGTCGTCGATATCCGCGAGTTTGGCAACCAGCATGTCGGCAACCTTTTCGGATCCCAACCCCTCTTGCGCAATTTGCCGCATTTCGGGTTCAAGCTCACTCAGCCGGAACCCGACAGACTGTGCAAGTTTGATCATGTTGATGATCGCCACCGCCCCGTCTGGAAAATCCCGATATCTGTTCAGATGCCGATCCGACGTGATCAAACCGCGCCGTTCATATAACCGAATAGCGTCACGCGACACTCCGGTTTTCTCTGCAAGTTGACCAATGCGCATTTGTCGTTGACCTTAGACTATAGTCCAAGGTTTATACGGAACAGCATTCGAACAAACAAGGAGGATCGAATGCTGACCCAATCCCAATTCGACCGGCTCTATCAATGGAGCACGATTTACGATCTGATCATAACGGCGCCCTTCGCAACACCATGGACATTTCTGGTCTTCATGGGGGTCGTCCATTCGTTGGCGACCCACTTTGGCCTGCCGGGAGCCTTGCCCGATCTTGACCTGTTCCACATCTTTTTCGCAAATCTGATGGGCAGCGTGGTGGTGATTTGGGCGTTGGTACGCCTGAAACTCAGAAAGGCGATATTGCTGCGCTATGATGCAGCGGCACGATATCTGTTTTCGACATGGATGCTTTATGCGCTGCTCAGCGGTGCCAATATGTTTTTGGTTTTCATGCTGGTGATTGAGCTGTCACTGGCGATTTTGCAGTCATTGCCGATCCGCAAATAAAAAGAACGCCGGTCTGGTATGACCGGCGTTCCCAAATCTGGTTGTTATTCCGTCGTCAGCAACGGCGGCTTTTTGGAGCCGATACGCAGTTTTTCCGGTTCCGAGATTTCAAGGTCGATCTTGTCGTCTTTCACGCGAACCTTCACGACGCCACCTTTGGCGAGTTTGCCGAATAGCAACTCCTCCGCCAGCGGTTTCTTGATATGCTCCTGAATGGTGCGGCCCAGCGGACGGGCACCCATTTTCTCGTCATAGCCTTTGTCGGCGAGCCATTCACCAGCCTCGGGCGTCAGTTCGATAGTCACGTTCCGATCCATGAGCTGGGCTTCAAGTTCCAGAACGAACTTGTCGACGATTTTCAGGATCACCTCTTTCGGCAGGGCGCCGAAGCTGATCACCGCATCCAGACGGTTGCGGAATTCCGGCGTGAAGGTGCGCTCGATTGCGGCGGTATCCTCGCCTTCACGACGCGATTTGCCGAAACCGATGGCTTCCTTCGCCTGCTCGGCGGCACCCGCGTTGGAGGTCATGATCAGGATAACATTGCGGAAGCTGACGGCACGACCGTTATGGTCGGTCAGCTTGCCGTGGTCCATGACCTGCAACAGGATGTTGAACACGTCCGGATGCGCCTTTTCAATTTCGTCCAGCAGCAGCACGCAATGCGGATGCTGGTCAACACCATCGGTCAGCAGGCCACCCTGATCAAACCCGACATAGCCCGGAGGGGCGCCGATCAGGCGCGAGACAGCGTGTTTTTCCATATATTCGGACATATCGAAGCGCAGCAGTTCCACACCCAGCGTGTCAGCCAGTTGCCGCGCGACTTCGGTCTTACCAACCCCGGTTGGACCTGCAAACAGGTAGTTGCCGATGGGCTTTTCCTGTTCGCGCAAGCCAGCACGGGATAGTTTGATGGCGGAGGACAGCGCTCCGATCGCGGCGTCCTGCCCGAAGACGACGCGCTTCAGAGTTTTTTCCAGATCTTTCAGGATCTCGGTATCGTCCTTGGACACGTTCTTGGGCGGGATACGGGCGATTTTTGCCACGACAGCCTCGATTTCTTTCGTGCCGATGGTTTTGCGGCGCTTGCTTTCCGGAACCAGCATCTGCGCGGCCCCAGCCTCGTCAATCACGTCGATGGCTTTGTCGGGCAGCTTGCGGTCATTGATGTAGCGCGCGGACAGGTCCACGGCGGTTTTGATCGCGTCGTTGGTATAGCGGATATGGTGGTGATCCTCGAAATAAGGTTTCAGCCCCATGAGAATCTTGATTGAGTCCGGGATGCTTGGCTCGTTAACGTCGATTTTCTGGAACCGGCGGGACAGTGCGCGATCCTTTTCGAAATGCTGACGGAATTCTTTATATGTTGTCGATCCCATGCAACGCAGCTTGCCGCCCTGCAACGCAGGTTTCAGCAGGTTGGACGCATCCATCGCGCCGCCCGAGGTTGCGCCCGCACCAATTACCGTATGGATTTCGTCGATAAACAGGATCGCACTTTCCTGTTCTTCCATTTCGGTCATGACCGCTTTCAGACGTTCTTCGAAATCCCCGCGATAGCGTGTGCCGGCCAGCAGCGCCCCCATGTCGAGCGAGAAGATAGTGGTGTCGTCCAGAACTTCCGGAACTTCCTCGTCAACGATGCGCCGTGCCAGACCTTCGGCGATAGCGGTTTTCCCAACGCCGGGTTCACCCACCAGCAGCGGGTTATTCTTGCGGCGACGGCACAGGACCTGGATGCAGCGCTCCACCTCGTGCTCACGCCCAATCAGGGGATCCACGTCACCTTTGCGCGCCTTCTGATTAAGGTTCACGCAATATTTTTCCAGCGCCGTTTCTTCGGCCTTACCGCCCTGATCCGCGGAGGCTTCGTGCGGTTCCTCGGACCCGCGCACATGGCGGGCTTCGTTCATTGCAGCATCTTTAGCGACGCCGTGGCTGATGAAATTCACCGCGTCGTAACGGGTCATATCCTGTTCCTGAAGGAAATAGGCCGCGTGGCTTTCGCGTTCGGCAAAGATCGCAACCAGCACGTTGCCGCCTGTCACTTCCTGACGGCCGGAACTTTGGACATGGATCGCCGCGCGCTGGATCACACGCTGGAAGCCTGTGGTTGGCGTGGCCTCGGTCCCTTCAACGTCGGAGACGAGGGAATCCAGTTCCGTGTCGATATATTCGGTCACCGTCTTGCGCAGCGCATCAAGGTTCACCCCGCAGGCCTTCATCACCCGCGCCGCGTCCGGTTCGTCGATCAGTGTGAGCAACAGATGCTCCAGCGTCGCCAACTCGTGGTTACGCTCATTCGCGATGGCCAGCGCCTGATGGATTGCGGTTTCGAGGGTGCTGGTGAATGATGGCATGGTGCTCGTCCTTTTATTCGTTCCGTAGAGGATACCACAGATTTCAGCCCTTAAGCTATTATCATTAAATTTCGGTTCTCTGTCTCAAGCTTTCAAGTGTTTTCAGTACGAGATTGTCAATGAATGCCCGGAAAATAGGTAAACGCTTCGTGACATTGCCTAGAAATTGTCCTTTCGCTTGCGGATTTCGGCGAACACATCAACGTCGGAATCGCCCTCCATACCCATGGCCGCTTTGACTTCCGGCAGGTGAGCTCTCAGGAACGGGTTGGTCGCTTTTTCTTCCGCGAGGGTCGAGGGAACGGTGGCTATACCATTTGCGCGTTTCACCTCGACATCTGCCGCTCGGGCTTGCAAGGCCGGATTGTCCGGTTCGATGGTCAGGGCAAATTTTGCGTTTCCGGCGGTATATTCGTGACCGGAATAGACGATGGTGTCATCGGGCAGGGCAGCGAGTTTGGACAGGCTTGTCCACATCATGTCCGGTGTCCCTTCGAACAGGCGCCCACATCCGAGTGCCATCAGGGAATCCGCCGTGAAAACGGCCTTGGCCGTCGGAAAGTGGAACGCGATATGGCCAATTGTATGGCCGGACACATCGAAATTTGTGCCTGCGGTTTCCCCGATGTTTACGGCGTCTCCGTCTTCCAATGCCGTATCGAGCGCGGGCAGGCGGTGGGCGTCAGCCTTAGCGCCAATCACCTTGGCTCCGTAAGTCGCCACCAGATCGGGCACACCGTCGATATGGTCATAGTGATGATGGGTCAGTAAGATCAGGTCCAGACCCCAGCCTTTATCGGAAAGCGCGGATTTGATTGGCTCAGACTCCGGCGCATCAACCAGCGCAACGGTGCCGGTCGCATGATCACGGCACAGGAAGGCGTAATTATCTGATAGGCAGGGAATGGTGAGGATTTCGAGCGTCATGGAATGTCCTTTCGTCTTTGCGAAAGTCTGACGGATCGCGTAACCTTGTGCAATGCATTTGGATGTCGTTGATCTGCGCGGGTTTTACTATCGCACCAAGCTGGGGCGCGCTACGCAGCGCGCCTTGCAGGAAGCGGTGGTTGAAATGTGGGCGGACGCGTCAGATCAGACTGTCGCGGGGTTTGGGTTTGCCGCGCCTTTCCTACGTCCGTTCCTGAAATCCGCAGAGCGCGTCCTGTGCCTGATGCCCGGACAGCAAGGGGTGATGCCCTGGCCCCCGGGCGAGGATAATCTGTCCACACTGGTGGAAGAATATAACTGGCCGTTGGAGGCCGGATCGGTGGATCGGCTGATTGTCGGTCACGGTCTGGAAACCTGTGACCATCCGGGGGCATTGCTGGACGAAATCTGGCGTGTGTTGGCGCCAGGGGGCAGCGTGGTGTTTATCGTGCCGAACCGATCCGGCATCTGGGCCCGAAGCGACCGAACCCCGTTCGGATATGGGCGACCCTACAGCTTGTCGCAGCTTGAAGCACAATTGAAAAAACATCGGTTCCAACCGGAACGTCACCTTAATGCGCTATATGGTGCGCCCAGCCATAAACCCTATTGGCTGAAATCCGCACGGTTCTGGGAGCGGGTGGGCAAGATGCTCGACAGTCGTATGGTCGCCGGGGCATTGCTGGTCGAAGCTACAAAACAGGTTTATGCCACGCCTGACGGTGGGTTGCGCGACACGGTTAAGGATCGTCTGAGCATTCTGGAAGGTCTGACAAAGCCGAAACCGGCGACGAATCTGACCTCTGAATCGCGTAATCTTCGTAAGTAACGAGTCGATTGCACACAAAAGAATACCGTCAATTTCTATGGATTCTGTATAAAAGATTGAAATGAGATAGTTTTTTCCTGCGCAATACGTCGCAGCGCACTATGGCGTAGCCTTAACGCACTGAAAGTAAACAGATAATTTTTATCGGCAAAATTTCGCGGATCACTTGCAAGTGAAGTTACCCTCTGTTATCACCGCGCCGATTTGTACGGGGTCACCATTTCCCTGAAAGAACCACTCTCGATCCCTTTGGGATCGCCCTGACGGAACGGAAGGTAACGTGTCTGACGCGAGTTCGTTAACCACAGGAGTAGCCGGGCGATATGCAACGGCTCTTTTCGAAATTGCCAGCGAGGCGAAAAACCTGCCTGCAATTGAATCTGATCTGGACAGCCTGTCCGCAACCCTGAATGAGAGCGCAGATTTGCGTGATCTTATCACTTCGCCGATCTATTCGCGCGAAGAACAGGCTGCTGTGATGGCTGAACTTGCCGCCAAAATGGACCTGAACCCGACAGTCGCGGGAACGCTGGGCACAATGGCCAGCAAGCGCCGTCTGTTCACGCTTCCGGCGGTAATCGAAGCGGTGAAGGCAATGGCTGCGGATGCACGCGGCGAAATCACCGCGGAAGTGACCAGTGCCAAAACCCTGACCAAGGCGCAGCAGGACGCTCTGTCCAAGGCGCTGAAAAAATCCCTTGGTAAAGACGTGACAATTAATGCAACCGTCGATGAAAGCATCATCGGTGGTTTGATCGTAAAAGTCGGATCGCAAATGATCGACAGCTCGATCGCTTCGAAACTCTCCAAACTTCAAAATGTAATGAAAGAGGTCGGATAATGGCTATCCAAGCTGCAGAAATCTCTGCGATCCTCAAGGAACAGATCAAGAATTTCGGTGCTGATGCCGATGTGGCTGAGGTTGGCCGCGTTCTGTCTGTTGGTGACGGTATCGCCCGTGTTCATGGTCTGGACAATGTTCAGGCTGGTGAGATGGTGGAATTCCCCGGTGGTATCCGCGGAATGGCGCTGAACCTCGAAGAAGACAATGTTGGTGTTGTTATCTTTGGTTCCGACCGGAACATCTCCGAAGGGGACACAGTTAAGCGGACCAAGTCCATCGTGGACGTGCCTGCCGGTGACGCCCTGCTGGGTCGCGTTGTTGACGGTCTGGGTAACCCGATTGACGGTAAAGGCGATATCAAAGCCTCCGAGCGTCGCGTTGCAGACGTAAAAGCCCCGGGTATCATCCCGCGTAAATCGGTTCACGAGCCGATGGCAACCGGCCTCAAATCTGTTGACGCCCTGATTCCGATCGGTCGTGGCCAGCGTGAGCTGATCATTGGCGACCGTCAGACAGGGAAAACCGCGATTGCGCTCGACACGATCCTGAACCAGAAATCGTATAACGATGCTGCTGGCGATGATGAGAGCAAGAAACTCTACTGCATCTATGTGGCTGTTGGCCAGAAACGGTCCACCGTTGCACAGCTGGTGAAGCGACTGGAAGAGACGGGTGCGATTGATTACACAATCGTTGTGGCTGCTACCGCATCCGACCCGGCACCGATGCAGTTCCTGGCACCTTATTCCGCAACGGCCATGGCGGAATTCTTCCGCGACAACGGCCGTCATGCGCTGATCATCTACGATGACCTGTCCAAACAGGCTGTATCTTATCGCCAGATGTCCCTGCTGCTGCGTCGTCCGCCCGGCCGCGAAGCTTATCCGGGTGACGTTTTCTATTTGCACTCCCGTCTGCTGGAGCGTTCGGCGAAACTGAACGAGGATAATGGCTCCGGGTCGCTGACCGCGCTGCCGGTTATCGAAACGCAGGGTGGTGACGTGTCGGCCTTTATTCCGACGAACGTGATTTCGATCACCGACGGCCAGATCTTCCTGGAAACCGACCTGTTCAACCAGGGTATCCGCCCGGCGGTTAACACCGGTCTGTCGGTGTCGCGTGTGGGTTCGTCCGCACAGACATCCGCAATGAAATCGGTTGCGGGTTCGATCAAGCTGGAGCTGGCACAGTATCGCGAGATGGCTGCATTTGCCCAGTTCGGGTCCGACCTTGATGCCTCCACCCAGCGTTTGCTGTCTCGTGGCGCGCGTCTGACAGAGCTGTTGAAGCAGCCGCAATACTCGCCGCTGACCAACGCCGAGCAGGTTATCGTGATCTATGCCGGTACACATGGTTATCTGGACGGTATTCAGGTGAGCGAAGTTCGCCGCTTCGAAACCGGTCTGCTGAACCATATCCGTGCTAACCACACTGATCTGCTGGAAGACATCACCAAGAATGACCGCAAGGTTGCCGGTGATCTGGAAGATGCAATCAAAGCCGCCGTCGACGCATTCGCGAAAGACTTCTCGTAATCCAAGCTAGGGAACAGGAGCAAGGCATATGCCAAACCTGAAGGACCTAAAAACCCGGATCGAGGCGGTTAAAAGCACGCGGAAGATCACGCAGGCCATGCAAATGGTTGCTGCCGCGAAACTCCGCCGGGCACAGGAAAGCGCCGAAGCCGCGCGTCCCTATGCCGAGCAGATGAACGCGGTGCTGGGTAATCTTGCCAAGGCGGCCTCGGGGGCGGATAACGCGCCCCGCTTGCTGGCCGGGACTGGCAGTGACCAGGTGCATCTGTTGATCGTCGCAACCGCCGAACGTGGGCTTTGCGGGGGATTCAACTCCTCAATCGCGAAGCTGGCACGGCAGAAGGCACGTGAATTGCTGGGCGCCGGGAAAGAGGTGAAAATCATCACCATCGGCAAAAAAGGCCGTGAGCAGCTGCGCAACGAATTCGGCAAACTGTTCATTGAACACGTCGACATGACCGAAGTGAAAAACGTGCATTACACTGACGCCCAGAAGATCGCTAACGATATTCTGGTCCGGTTTAATGAAGGCGAATTCGACGTTGCGACCCTTTTCTTCAACACGTTCAAGAACGTGGTGACGCAAGAGCCGACAGAGCAGCAGTTGATCCCCGCCGTGTTTGAAGATGCGGCAGACACTGTCGCGCCGACCTATGAATATGAACCCGATGAAAATGACATTCTGTCTGATTTGCTGCCGCGTTCCGTCGCGACACAGATTTTCACGGGACTTCTGGAAAATGGTGCATCGGAGCAGGGTGCGCGTATGTCCGCAATGGATAACGCGACACGCAATGCCGGCGACATGATTGACCGTCTGACAATTGAATATAACCGCTCCCGTCAGGCAGCGATTACGAACGAACTTATTGAGATCATTTCGGGCGCGGAAGCGCTCTGAGAACTGGAGAGACCAAAATGGCAAAAGCTGTAGGGAAAATCACACAGGTAATCGGGGCGGTCGTCGACGTTCAGTTCGAAGACGAACTGCCGCAAATCCTGAACGCCCTTGAAACTGACAATAACGGCAACCGTCTGATTCTGGAGGTTGCGCAGCACCTAGGTGAGAACACCGTGCGTGCGGTTGCGATGGACACAACCGAAGGTCTGGTTCGTGGCGGCAAAGTTACCGACACCGGATCAACGATCACCGTGCCGGTTGGCGACGAAACACTGGGCCGCATCATGAATGTGATCGGCGAGCCAGTCGACGAAAAAGGCCCGATTGGCGAGAAAGAGCGCCGCTCGATCCACGCCGAAGCCCCTGATTTCGCCGACCAGTCAACGGAATCCTCGATTCTGGAAACCGGCATCAAAGTGATCGACCTGCTGGCCCCGTATTCCAAAGGTGGTAAAATTGGTCTGTTCGGTGGTGCGGGTGTTGGCAAAACGGTTCTTATTCAGGAACTGATCAACAACATCGCTAAAGTGCACTCCGGCTACTCCGTGTTCGCGGGTGTGGGCGAGCGCACACGTGAAGGTAACGACCTTTACTATGAATTCATTGAATCCGGTGTTATCAACATTGAAGACCTGACCAAGTCCAAAGTGGCGCTGGTTTACGGTCAGATGAACGAGCCGCCGGGTGCGCGTATGCGTGTTGCCCTGTCCGGTCTGACAATGGCCGAGCATTTCCGTGACGCGTCGGGTACAGACGTTCTGTTCTTCGTTGATAACATTTTCCGCTTTACGCAGGCCGGTTCCGAGGTGTCCGCGCTTCTCGGTCGTATCCCGTCCGCTGTGGGTTACCAGCCAACGCTGGCCACCGACATGGGTGCGATGCAGGAACGTATTACCTCCACCAAGAACGGCTCGATCACGTCCGTGCAGGCCATCTACGTGCCTGCCGACGACCTTACCGACCCGGCACCGGCGACGTCGTTTGCCCACTTGGACGCAACGACCGTTCTGGACCGTGCGATTTCCGAGCTTGGTATCTATCCGGCTGTGGACCCGTTGGGTTCCTCAAGCCGTATTCTCGACCCGTTAGTGGTGGGCGAAGAACATTATCAGGTGGCCCGCGACGTTCAGGGTATCCTTCAGCGCTACAAGTCGCTGCAGGACATCATCGCCATCCTTGGTATGGACGAGCTGTCGGAAGAGGATAAGCTGACCGTGGCCCGTGCCCGTAAAATCCAGCGCTTCCTGTCCCAGCCGTTCGACGTGGCAGAGGTCTTCACCGGTTCGCCGGGTGTTCAGGTGCCGCTGGCCGAAACCATCGACAGCTTCAAGCGCGTTGTTGAAGGCGAATTCGATCACTTGCCGGAGAATGCCTTCTACATGGTTGGCGGGATCAATGAAGTGATCGCCAAAGCAGAACGTATGGCGGCGGAAGCAGCCTAAGGAAAGGTTCGGTTCATGGCCGATGTAATGCAATTTGATCTGGTATCCCCGGAACGCCGGCTGGCCTCGCAAGAGGCCACCAGCGTACAGATCCCGGGGATGGAAGGTGACATCACGGCAATGCCCAATCACGGCGCATTCCTGACTACGCTTCGTCCCGGGATCGTTACGGTGCAGAATGGCGCTGACACGAAGGAGTATTTCGTGACCGGCGGTTTTGCCGAGATTTCCGAAACCGGGGCCTCCGTTCTGGCGGAAAAGGCTGTTGCGAAATCCGATGTAACATCTGAATTTCTGGACGAGGTTCTGGTCGCCGCGGAAACGGCGCTGGAAAATGCCAGCGAGGACAACCAAATCGCCGCCGCGATGCGCGTCAATGACGTTCAGTTCCTGAAGGAACAAATGGGTCTTTGATCCGGAATTCAATCAAATCTAACGCCGTCTTCTCCTTGAAGGCGGCGTTTTTACTTAACAATACTGTGTTTTTCTTCTAAGACGTTTCGACGGTATAGATTAGAATATTATGAAGAAACTTAATGCACATCGTATCGGGGTCGAGTCAGGCATCGCCCATTTGTTTTCAGATTTTGCTGAAGGCGGCGAAATGTGGTCCGGTGAGGGCGAGAGAAAGCAGACCATTCATGTTGCTTTCAGCGAGCCTTTCCTCAACCCCCCAGTCATCCAAATCGGCTTTTCGCTGTGGGATATATCCAACGACGCAAATACGCGCGTGGACCTGAAAGCTGCCAATGTGGCAGCCGATGGATTTGACATTATTTTTACGACATGGGCGGACACAAAGGTCGCGCGAATGCACGCCAACTGGATGGCTATTGGCGAAGTCGAAGACGAAGATATCTGGGACGTTTAAACCGTCGGGTAATATGCCTCGTAAAGCGGTTCCAGCGTCTGTTCATCAAACAGTGACGATACCGACGTTCCATTAGCGATATTCAGGATCGCCTGTGTCAGCAATGGAGCCGTGGGCACATAACGGATGTTCTTGGTCGCCACAACCTCTGGGGTGGGAGCGATGGAATCCGTCACCACGAGGGATTTCAGCGAAGAATTCTTAATCCGCCCAACGGCCGGGCCGGACAGAACACCATGTGTGATATAGGCGTGAACTTCCTTCGCGCCCTTTTCGATCAACAGGTCTGCCGCTTTGCACAACGTTCCGGCTGTATCAACAATATCGTCCACAATCAGGCATTTGCGATCCGTTACATCGCCGATCACCGTCATTTCGGCGACCTCGCCCGGCGCGGAGCGACGTTTATCCACGATGGCCAGATCGGTGCCGATCCGCTGTGCCAGTCCTCGTGCACGGGCGACACCGCCTACGTCAGGCGAGACGACGGTGATTTCGTCCAACTTTTTGAAATTATGCACTACATCCAGTGCGAAAATCGGCGCTGCATAAAGGTTATCCACCGGAATATCGAAAAAGCCCTGAATCTGCGTGGCGTGCAGATCCATGGTCAGCACCCGTTCAATTCCGGCTTCGGTCAGCAGGTTCGCCACCAGCTTGGCACTGATCGGTGTGCGGGCCTTTGTCCGGCGATCCTGTCGGGCATAGCCAAAATAGGGAATGACCGCCGTGATCCGCGAGGCTGAAGAGCGGCGCAATGCGTCTGCGATAATCAGCAGTTCCATCAGATTGTCGTTCGCCGGGTTCGATGTGGACTGGATAATGAACATATCCTCGCCACGAACGTTTTCGTACACTTCGACGAAGATTTCCTGATCGTTGAACCTTTCAACCCGGGCGTCGACAAGATTGACCCGTTCCCCCTGATGCATCGACATTCGTTTGGCGATGGTTTCGGCCAGTGGCCGATTTGCATTTCCTGCGATCAGTTTAGGTTGAGACGGTGTGTACATTTCCGGGCCACCTCGCTGACTGGCGGGAATCGATCAGGTGGTTTGCGTGTAACAAACCTGTCATCTTTTGCCCAGCAAAATGCTCAGCCTGCGACGATTTTGAGGAAATTCTTTACCTCTTCGTCAGTGGTCGTCCAATTGCACACCAACCTGCAGGAGAGCATCTCTTCCCCCGGACCGTCCAGCGATTGATCACCGGGCCAGAAATAGTAATGCGCCCCGGCGTCATGGAGTGCTTTGTGCATGTCGCGTGGCATGCTGACGAAAAGCATGTTGGCATCAACGGGGTGAAGGAACCGGACATGATCCAGCCCTCGCAATCCCGCCGCCATTCGCGCCGCCGCATCGTTTGCCTGGCGCGCAAGCCGAAGCCACAGATCATCGGTCAGGTAGGCCTCCATCTGTGCGGACAGATAACGGTGTTTGGAAAACAGATGACCACCGCGCTTGCGGCGCAACTGGAATTCCCAGGCTTTTGCCGGATCGAAAAAGATAACGGCCTCCACTCCGATCAGACCGTTTTTGGTGCCCCCAAAGCTCAGCACATCAATACCGGATTTCCACGTCATTTCCGCCGGGGACATATTCGAGCCGACGATCGCATTGGCGAAACGAGCGCCATCCATATGGACGGGCAGATTACTGGCCTTGGCGATGCTGGTCAGGGTCTGGATTTCCGCCAGCGAATAGATCGCACCCTGTTCCGTTACATTGGTGATCGACAATGGCCCGTGCTGCACATTGTGCACACCTGCCCGGGCGGTGAAATGGATCGCCTTTTCCAGCTCTGCCGGGTCAATCTTGGCATCAGCGCCTTCCAGCAGGCACAGCTTGCCCCCGCCGGTATAAAACTCCGGCGCACCGCATTCATCTTCTTCGATATGGGCGTTGCGGTGGCAATAGATGGTCTGCCACGGCTCTGCCAGACACGCCAGTGCCAGCGCGTTTGCGGCTGTCCCGGTTGGCACCAGAAATACCTCGGCCTCCGGTGTTTCGAATATCTCGCGAATGCGGGCGCGTACGCGGTCCATGATTTCGTCAGCGCCGTATCCGCTGGCATAGTCTTCGTTCGCGCGCGAAAGCGCCTCCAGAACCTCGGGCGCGGCAGGTCCTGCATTGTCTGATGAAAACCACATTACAACATTCCTTTGATCGTGTGATCGGGCCAATCTTCTTCGGCCACATCAAATTCCGCAACCGTTTTTCCCTGCATGGATATCCCGGCTTCGTGCACGCTGTCGGGATTCCCCGTGATCAACGGGTGCCAGTCGGGCAGGGGTTTGCCTTCGGCCAATAGGCGATAGGCGCAAGTGTTCGGCATCCAGTCGACGATATTGTCCAGCGTATCGGGTCGCACGATTACGCAGCCTTTGACCATTTGTTTGCGCAAGGCGTAGTTCCCGCACCGGCAGGTTGCATCATCAAACAGCCTGCAGGCGACATTGGTATAGGCAATCTCGCCAGTGTCTTCGTCTTCGAGTTTTAGCAGACAGCACCGCCCGCACCCATCACAAAGCGCCTCCCACTCATGGAGTGGTAGTTCGTCGAGCGGAAAACGTTTCCAGAAGTCTTTGCGCAGACCTGTGCGGTCGATGGGGTCGTCTTTCATGACCGAAACATGACCCGATCAGCGGGGAATGAAAACCCCTTCAACGGCAGTTACGCAATTGTTCTACCAGCGCGTCGAGCAGACGGGGATAATGCCTGTCCTGGCGAAGCAGAGCGGTGCCCATTATGTCGATATCAACCTGCGGTATGTCCGCAAAGATGTTAGGCGCGATGCCTTCTGGGTGGGTAGCGTCAATCAGGATGCAACTGCGTGCGCCAAGGCTTTTCCGCAACTCTTCCAGCGTCAGTGCCCACGCACTATCTCCATTTCCTGAGGACACGGTTCCCACCACGTTCAGCCCGTATTCCGCCGCCAGATAGCGTAACGAGTCATGCGTCACGACAAAGGAAACTCTGTCCAGCCGAGCAAGGGCATTCTCCGCTGCTTCCTGGGCGTTTTCAATATCGTGGATCAGACGAGAGGCGTTGGTAAAATAGATTTCGGAATTGGCCGGATCCGCATCCGTCAGCACCTGCTGAATCTGGCGGATCATCGCGATCACGTTGCCCGAATATAGCCAGATATGCGGATCGTTGGCACCTGCGGGCAATTCCACACGTCGGACCTCTTGTTGATCGTCTTCGCCCAATGGCGTTGAGTCGCCCAGCAGTTCCTCAAGGAACGCGTCCATCTCAGGCATAATGGGATTATCCCCGGAATCTATGTCCGGATTGTTCTCGTCGGATTCGACTTCGTCGCCAAAGCGTTCGAGTCTACGGGAGGCCAACACGTTGATCTCGTGGTTTTCCCCTAAGAAAACATATTGCGTACGCGACTCCCCCTCGGCGGGACGAGGCAACCAGAATTCGAGACCCAGCCCAATGGCGAAGACGATATCGGCCTGTTCCAATGCGCGCGCCTGCGTGGGCTGGAGAGCATAGAGATGCGGGGATTTGCCATCCTCCAGCAACAGGGTGGGACGTCCCACGGCTCCCATGATATCGGCAACCAGTCCCTGCACAGGTGCGATTGTGGTCACGACCTTTGGCGCTGCGAGGCTGGCACCGGCGGTCAGAAAAAGCGCAACAGCGAAAACAACAGCTTTCATCATCTGTAACGGGGTAGCCCAGACGAGACCGCGGTTACCCAGGACCAATGCAGGGTTGAAAACCGATTCATTCCCCATGGGTGCGTGCGAACGCCTCCTTAAAACTTTCCTGCTTCTCGGGCGAGGCTTCAGTCTGGTATTTCGCTTTCCATTCTGCGGTTGGCATACCGTGGACATGTGCGCGGCCTTCTTCCTTGGACATGTCGATTCCACGCGCGTTTGCGGCTTCCTGATACCAGCGGCTCAGGCAGTTCCGGCAAAAGCCTGTCAGGTTCATCATGTCGATATTCTGGACGTCAGTACGTTCCTGCAAATGTTTCACCAGCCGACGAAAAGCCTCTGCTTCAAGTTCCACTTGCGTTTGCGGGTCGATCTCAGGCATCGGTTAGCTCCTCTTTCAGGCTATTCAACGCCATCCAGATGGCCGGCGCAATACGCTCGGCCCATTTCTGCTGACCTTCCGGCGTGTCGATCAGGTCGTGGCGGATCTCGATAAGGATATGCGGCAATCCGCGCGAGGTACCATGGAAATACATCGTGTCGCCCTGCAATTCGCCGGAGTAAGGTTCGTTGTCCCCGACGATCACATCGCGATCATCCTCGAAATATTTCAGGAACGGTTTCACCAACCGGTCGTCCTTGTCCCACAGAACGCCCAAATGCCATGGCCGTGGCGGACGGTTGCGGAGTTTCGGCGTAAAGGAATGGATAGAAATCAACGCCGGCGTTCGCCCCTCGGCGATCATATGGTCGATCTGATTGGTCAGTGCCGCGTGATACGGGCGGTGGAACAGGGTCAGGCGACGCCCCTTTTCCTCGGCATCCGCGTTGCGGTTACCCGGGATGATAGACCCGTCATAAAGTTTCATAAGAATGGTCGGATCATCTTCCCCCCGGTTGGGATCAATCACCAATCGGGAAAATCGCGACAGAACGGCGTGGGCATCCAGGATTTCGGACAAATGTTCCACCACGCCGCGCACACCGATGTCATAGGCGATATGACGATTCATGTCTGAGTCCGGCAGACCCAGCGTCCCGCCATTAACGGAGGCAGGGACGATATTGGAAGCATGATCACATACAATCAGAACCGACGATTTTGCATCGGGTCGCAACACTTCGAAAGCGGGATGGTCACTCAAGGGTCATATTCCTGTCATCTGCCTACAATACCTAGACCGACGGCGCGGATTCCTCCAGACGGATTACGAATTTTTTTCGTTTTTGGCAGGGACATTTCCGCACGGGTCACTTATAGATCGGCGAAAGAACGAAGGGGAAGATTATGGCGGACGGCTTTCGCAGACGCAGAAACATCAAAATCGTAGCCACATTGGGTCCGGCATCGGACACGAAAGAGGTCATAAAAGAATTGTTTCTGGCAGGTGCCGACGTGTTCCGACTGAACATGAGCCACGGTAAACATGACGATATCCGCGCCCGCCACGCCATGATCCGCGAAGTTGAAGAAGAGGTCGGCCGCCCGATTAGCATCCTCGCCGATTTGCAGGGTCCGAAATTGCGCTGCGGTGTCTTCAAGAATGACAGTGAAGAACTGGAAGACGGACAGAGCTTCCGTTTCGATCTGGATGATGCCCCCGGCGACAATACCCGCGTGCAGTTGCCACATGTTGAGATTTTCAAAGCTCTAAAAACCGGATCCACACTGCTGGTAAATGACGGAAAGCTGCGCCTGAAAGTCACCGACTGTTCAGACTCTCACGCGGACACGATTGTCGAAGTTGGCGGCGAAATATCCAACCGCAAGGGTGTAAATGTGCCCGACGTTGTGCTGCCGGTGGCCGCGTTGTCGGAAAAGGATCTTAAGGATCTGGAATTTGTGTGTGACCTTGGCATTGACTGGCTCGCCCTGTCCTTTGTGCAGCGTGGCGCTGATATTGATCAGGCACGCGAACTGGCAAAAGGTCGTGCGGCCATCATTGCCAAAATTGAAAAACCCGCTGCCGTTAACGCTTTCAGCGAAATCCTCGATGCCGCCGACGGGGTCATGGTTGCCCGTGGAGATCTGGGTGTGGAGCTGCCGGTGCAGGTTCTGCCGCCGATCCAGAAACGCTTGGTCCGTCAGTGCCGCGCTGTGGGAAAACCTGTAATCGTCGCAACGCAGATGATGGAAAGTATGATCTCCTCTCCGGTCCCAACGCGGGCCGAGGTTTCAGACGTTGCGCAGGCAATCTATGAAGGTGCTGATGCCGTGATGCTGTCGGCGGAATCCGCAGCAGGCGATTATCCGATCGAAGCCGTGACCACGATGAATAATGTTGCCGAAGCGGTCGAAGAAGACAGCATTTTCCGTCAGGTGATCGAGGCCTCGCGCTCTCCGGCCAAGGCCCGTGTGTCTGATGCGATCACTGTCGCCGCGCGCGAAGTGGCGGAAACGACAAACGTCAAGGCAATCTGCTGCTTCACACAATCCGGGACCACGGCGATGCTTGCTTCACGCGAGCGTCCGCGCGTGCCAATCATCGCCCTGACCCCAATCATAGAAACCGCCCGCCGTTTGTCCCTGACATGGGGACTGCACTGCACAGCGATCAATCAGGTGAATGATTTCGAAGGCGCCGTGGTCGAAGCCGCACGGGTGGCGCGCGAGGACGGATTTGCCATGGTCAACGACCGAATTGTTGTGACTGCGGGTATTCCTTTTAACGTTCCGGGAACCACCAACATTCTGCAAGTGGTTAACGTCACGTAAATATTCGCTTGCGAAATGTGGCAAAATTGTGTTATTAAGTCCCATGCATATTAAAGGGGGCTTGATATGTCAGAATATGATCTTTTGCTTGTGGGTGGGTCCAGTGTACTCATTCTGGCACTAATTCTATTTTTCTCTGCATCTTGGCAGGATGGATCCATCAAGAAAAGCGTGATGGCGTTTATCTTCTCCGGCTTACTGCTTGCCGCTGCTGATGCACAAACACTTCATGGCATTAATCCCGGTGACATTCCGGACAGCTTCGCGAGGCTGATTACTGCCATCGTATAACGGGCAAGGTGGGGGTGCCTTCGAAAAATTCAGTGTTTTGCGAACAGGCTGAATTTCACGAAATTACCTACTTGCCAAAGCGGCGTTGTTCTCATACAACGCCGCTTTCTTATGCGGGACCGGCGAAAGGGCTGCCGAGTCGCGTTACTGACCACTCTGATGAAGGAGACGGAAATGCCCAAGATGAAGACCAAATCGAGCACGAAGAAACGGTTCAAAGTGACCGCTTCCGGTCGTGTCGTTACAGCGCAGGCCGGCAAACGCCACGGCATGATCAAGCGCTCCAACAAATTCATTCGCAAAGCACGTGGGACCACGACCTTGTCCGCTCAGGACGAGAAGATCGTGAAAACCTACATGCCATATTCGCGCTAAGGAGGGTTTGATATGTCGAGAGTAAAAGGCGGAACCACCACCCACGCGCGTCACCGCAAGGTCGTTAAGGCCGCCAAAGGCCACTATGGTGCCCGTAGCCGCAACTTCCGCACAGCAACGCAGTCCGTTGACAAGGCGATGCAATACGCGACACGCGACCGCGCCGTTCGCAAACGGAACTTCCGCGCCTTGTGGATCCAGCGCATCAACGCAGCCGTTCGTTCGGTTGATGAATCGCTGACATATTCGCGTTTCATTAACGGTCTGAACCTGGCCGGTATCGAAGTTGACCGTAAGGTCCTCGCCGATCTGGCCGTTCATGAGCCCGAAGCGTTTGGGGCTATCGTAGCCCAGGCCAAAGCTGCGCTGTAAAAGCGTCGTTTAAAGAAATTCTGAAACACCCGGATGAGCAATCATTCGGGTTTTTTGTATCTTGGACTCTGTTCTGCCTAGCCTTGCCAATTGGCAATCACCGCGTCGGCTTCCAATTCGACCAGCCATTCGGGGTTTACGAACCGATCCACAGCCATGATCGTGTCGACAGGGCGAATATCGCGGAAAAATTCCTTTCGAACATCAATCGCTGCTTTCCAGTCGTCAATATTCGTCAGGATGACGCGCGTGCGAACCACATCATGCAGACCCGATCCGGCTTGCTCCAGCGCCAGCTTGATGACCTCGATACACTGACGGGTTTGTTGCGCCACGTCACCAATCCCGACCGTATTGCCGTTGGCATCAACCGGTGCCGTTCCGCCAACTGAAATGAATGGTCCAACACGCACCGCGCGACTGAAGCCAACGATAGCCTCCATCGGATTGCCGTTTGATATCAACTCGCGATCAAAACTCATCTGTACGACCTCCTCGTGCTGCGCTTGGCATCCAGTCCTACAATCTTAGGGAAAGGGGACCCGCAATGATACAGATTTCGGCCTTCAAAGTCGTATCAGATGGAATGCGCCTTTCCATTTGCAATTCCCATGCCATGTGTTAGGCAGCGATCCGACAGAATAAGAGGGTACGATGGACGGAATTGACGACCTCAAAGCCAAATATCTGAAGCAGATTTCAGATGCCACTGACGAGGCCTCGATTGAGGATGTGCGCCTCGCCGCCGTCGGTAAAAAAGGCGAAGTCGCGCTGAAGATGCGCGAGCTGGGTAAAATGACGCCGGAGGAACGGCAGGTTGCCGGTCCGGCCCTCAATGCCCTGAAGGACGAAATCAATTCGGCATTGGCCGCGCGCAAAGCCTCCCTCGCGGATGCGGCGCTGGAGGAACGTCTGAAAACCGAATGGCTGGACGTTACCCAGCCCGCGCGCCCGCAGCGGCAAGGTACGATCCATCCGATTAGCCAGGTCACCGATGAAATCACCGCGATCTTCGCCGATCTGGGGTTCTCGGTTGCCGAAGGACCGCAGATTGAAAACGACTTTTACAATTTCGATGCGCTGAACATTCCGCCGGAGCATCCCGCGCGTCAGGAACATGATACGTTCTTCATGCATCGGGCAGAGGGCGACAACCGACCGCCGCATGTGCTGCGCACCCATACCTCGCCGGTTCAGATCCGCTATATGGAAGAACATGGCGCGCCCTGCCGCGTGATCGCGCCGGGTCGAGTTTACCGGTCCGATTATGACCAGACCCACACGCCGATGTTCCATCAGGTCGAAGGCCTGGCCATCGACCGGGACATCTCCATGGCGAACCTGAAATGGGTGCTGGAGGAATTCTATTCCGCCTTCTTCGAAATTGACGGGATCAAAACCCGTTTCCGCGCCAGCCACTTCCCCTTCACGGAACCCTCCGCCGAGGTGGATATCCAGTGCAGTTGGAAAGACGGTAAACTGGCGATTGGCGAAGGGGACGACTGGCTGGAAATTCTTGGGTCAGGCATGGTGCATCCGAAGGTGCTTCAGGCGGCCAATGTGGACCCGACCGAATGGCAGGGTTTCGCGTTTGGCATGGGCATCGACAGGATTGCAATGCTGAAATACGGCATCCCGGATCTACGGGCGTTTTTCGACAGCGATCTGCGCTGGCTACGCCATTATGGATTTGCGTCGTTGGATGTGCCGACTATCGCAGGTGGTCTCAGCCGTTGATCGATCTGCGCACCAAATATCCCGGTGCAGTGGAATTCAAGCTTGGTGATAACCGCGCATTGTGCGAGGCCCTGACCGCATTGGTCCTGTCGGGCAAGAAAACCGCCACATGCGGTGCCCTCCGCTTCTTCGAAGAGGGCGGTGAAGAAATGCCGGCTGTCGGGCGTATCGATTTGGTGACCGACTGGGACGGCAATCCCGTTGCCGCCATCGAAACGGTCGAGGTTACAATCCGCAAATTTTGCGAAGTCCCCGAAGAATTTGCCCTCGCAGAAGGCGAAAACGACACTTTCGCAGGTTGGCAAAACGACCACCGCCGCTACTTTGAACGTAACGGCGGTTGGAGTTCAGATATGTTGGTTGTGTGCGAACGTTTTGTGCTGCGTGATCAGTCGGCCAATTCGTACTGACATTCCCGGTCATGATTGTCGCGCCCCACCTTAGCCAACAAGGTGCAGTCTTCGTTTGCAACGGCAACAGTTGAGTCATCGAGGAATTCAAAAATAAGCAATGTGACCATTCCCATTGCGGCAACAACTACCAGCCACGGGATCGTTACGGCACCGGTTTCCTCACGCAAAAATTCTTGCATAAGCAGTTTCATTTTTTTCCCTTTCCAAAGGAATACTCCTGACGACATGATAGCCTGAATGCGAAAACTTTCAAGTAAACTATCCCTGAGCGGGGGTTCGAACAGGTTTCCCCTTGGATTTGGAATTAAAACGTCCTATTCAGCGCAGCGAAACTTTAACCCTGGACTGACCCATGAAATTCACGCTGAACTGGCTGAAAACGCATCTGGAAACCGAGGCTTCGCTGGATGAAATCCTCGAAACCCTGACGGATCTGGGACTCGAAGTCGAAGGGGTTGAGAACCCTGCCGATAAGTTGGGCGCGTTTAGAACCTGTCGCGTGATCGAAGCGGGCCAGCATCCCGATGCTGACCGCCTGAAGCTGTGCCGCGTGGAAACCTGGCCTAACGGTCCGGATGCCCCGTCCGAAGAGGTGCAGGTTGTCTGTGGTGCGCCCAACGCAAAAACAGGTCTGGTTGGCGTGTTTGCTCCGGTTGGAACGCATATTCCGGGCACCGGTATCGACCTGAAACCGGGTGTTATTCGCGGTGTGGAATCCAACGGGATGCTCTGTTCCGAGCGTGAATTGGAGCTGTCTGATGATCATGACGGCATCATCGAACTGCCGGCCGATACACCGTTGGGGGTTCGCTATATTGATTACGCCGGTAAGAATGACCCGACCATTGAAATCGCCATCACGCCAAATCGTCCTGACGCGCTGGGCGTGGCAGGGATCGCGCGGGACCTGGCCGCACGCGGACTTGGCAAGGTGATTACCCCTGCGACCGAGCCGGTGAAAGGCAGCTTTTCCAGCCCGATCTCCGTTACGCTGAAAGATGACGTCAAAGACAAAGCCTGCCCGCTATTCGTGGGGCGCTATGTCCGTGGTGTCAAAAATGGTCCCAGCCCGCAATGGTTGCAGGATCGCCTGAAAGCGATTGGTCTGCGCCCGATTTCAGCGTTGGTCGATATTACCAACTATATGACCTATGACCGCAACCGCCCGCTTCACGTCTTCGATGCGGACAAAGTTGTGGGCAACATTCATGTGCGCAAGGCTGACGCAGGCGAAAGCCTGCTGGCACTGGACGACAAGGAATACCCACTCGACCCCGACATTACTGTCATTGCCGATGACAAGGGGCCAGAGGGGCTCGGTGGTGTGATGGGTGGTCTCGAAAGCGGCTGCACCGCAGATACCGTAAATGTCTTCATTGAAAGCGCCTATTTCGACCCGATCACAACGGCGATGACAGGTCGCAAACTAAAAATAAACTCTGACGCTCGTTATCGTTTCGAACGCGGCATCGACCCGGAATTCGCGGTCGAAGGGATGGAGGTCGCCACGCAGATGGTCCTCGACCTGTGCGGCGGTGAGCCGTCGGAGCTGGTCATCGCCGGGCAGGTTCCGAACACCGCCCGCAGCTATGCGCTGAATCCGGCGCGTGTCATCAGCCTTGTCGGCATGGACATCCCGCGCGAGGAACAGGTGCGGATCCTGACGGAACTCGGTTTCTCTGCCACCGGCACCGGCGACACGCTGGAAGTCTGGGTCCCCAGCTGGCGCCCGGACGTTCAAGGCGAGGCCGATCTGGTCGAAGAGGTCGCTCGCGTGGCGTCCTTGACCAAACTAAAGGGCAAACCGCTGTCGCGTATGGCAGGCGTCGGTCGTCCGATCCAGACCCCGATGCAGCGTCGCCAATCGATTGTGCGTCGAACCATCGCGGCGCTAGGCTACAATGAAACGGTCAGTTACAGCTTCATTGACCAAGCTTCGGCTGAACTGTTCGGTGGCGGCACCGATGATGTGATGATTGGCAACCCGATCTCCTCGGAAATGAGCCATATGCGCCCGACGCTGCTGCCCAGCCTGTTGCAGGCTGCGGCGCGCAATCAGGCACGAGGGTTCGCCGATATGTCTCTGTTCGAAATCGGGCAGGGCTTCGCCGGTGGCGAGCCAGAGGATCAACAACTGTTGGCCTGCGGTTTGCGCGTGGGCGCAACCGATCCGCGCAATGCTTTTGGCACGCGTCGCCCGACAGACACATTCGACGCCAAAGCGGATGCAGAGGCGGCGCTGGCGTCGATTGGCGTCAACACCACCAACCTGATGGTGATGCGAAACGCGCCCGATTGGTTCCATCCGGGCCGCTCGGCGGTGCTATCGCTGGGGCCGAAGAACCCGCTGGCGGTGTTCGGTGAAATCCATCCGAAAATCCTATCGGCAATGGATGTTAAAGGTCCGGCAGTGGGCTTTACGCTGTTCCTTGAAAACGTGCCTTTCCCGAAATCCAAATCGACATCCCGCCCGGCGCTGGCGATCTCCGACTTCCAGTCGGTCGAACGTGACTTCGCCTTTGTGGTTGATGCCGATCTGGAAGTGGACAAGCTGATCAAGGCAGCGCGTGGCGCGGACAAGAAGCTGATCTCTGACGTCAGTCTGTTTGACGTTTTCAGCGGCGACAAAGCCGAAGCACAGATGGGCAGCGGTAAAAAATCCGTCGCGATTGCCGTGCGGTTGGAACCGCAGGACGGCACGCTGACCGACAAAGATATTGAAACCGTATCCGAAGCAATCATTGCCAAGGTCGCCAACGCCACCGGCGGGACGTTAAGGAGCTGATATGAAAGTCTATCTTTCCGGCGAGATCCACACCGACTGGCGGCAGGAAATCATGGATGGGGCAACTGCGGCCGGTCTGGCGGTTGAATTCTCTGCCCCGGTTACGGACCATGCGGCATCAGATGATTGCGGCGTGGCGATTATGGGGGCGGAGTCGGATAAATTCTGGCACGATAATAAAGGCGCGAAGCTGAACGCCATTCGCACCCGCAAGGGGATCGCGGATGCGGATATTGTTGTGGTCCGTTTTGGCGACAAATACAAACAATGGAACGCGGCGTTTGATGCGGGCTATGCGGCAGCGCTCGGCAAATCGCTTATTGTCCTGCACGGCCCCGACCATCAGCACGCGCTGAAGGAGGTCGACGCCGCTGCGCTTGCCGTTGCAGAACACCCCTCGCAGGTGGTCGATATCCTGACTTATGTCCTTAACGGTACGTTACCCTGATCATTTGCGTACCGCGCTGATCAGCACCGCATCCCGGTCGATTTTCAGGCCGCGTCCGGTATCATAGGGCGCATGCAAGGCTTTGAAATCCTCTCGAAATGCCGATAGGCCTTCCGCCGGAATGCTATCCGCTACCATCGCCATTGACCCGAAGCCGTGGATATACTTGTCCCACAACACATCCGTATTCGGCGCGTAAAGCGTGGTTGTCAGTCCCTCGGCGACATAGTCAAAATCGTCTGTCAGCGTTTCCGCCAGCCAGTCAGTATTGCCCCAATTCATCGGTGAGGGGTCCGGTGCCGGCGCACCGGCATATTTTCCGATCAGTCCAAAAAAGGCGGGTATGTAGGATTCCGGTTTTGCCAGCCACGTCGTCAGAACCATCCGCCCGCCCGGTTTCAACACCCGTGCCATTTCTCGTGCGGCCTGTTTCTGATCGCCCGCAAACATCACACCATAAGTGGAGGTCAGCGCGTCAAAACAGGCATCATCAAACGGCAAAGCCTCGGCATCCGCATGTTGAAAATCTATCGGCAGATGTGACGACAATTCTTGCGCCGCTGTCAGCAGGGGATCGGCGATATCAACTGCCGTCACCTCTGCCCCCATTTGTGCCAGCAGTCGCGCAGTCCAGCCCGTACCTGTTGCGACATCCAGAATGCGTTCTCCAGGTTTTGGCCACAACTTCTGCACCGCATGGCTTAGCCCGTCGGACAGTCCAAAACTGATAAAATCATAGGCACCCCCGGCATGCCCCCAGGATTTAGCCGCCATCTCATTATGTGGTTGCGTCATTCTTCCCTCCGTTCTGATGACGGGTCGGAAATTGGCAGGCACGCTGATCACAAACTAGTGCAGAAAATGGAGTAAACTTCACTGGAGAGTCGATTATAACTGCCCGCAGGAGGGACCAAATATGATGACATACGGCCAATTCTGCCCCATCGCCAAAGCGGCAGAGCTTTTCTGTGAACGTTGGACGGCGCTGGTGATCCGAAACATCGCCGCCGGGGCACATCGTTACAGCGATATCCAGCGCGGTGTCCCACACATGTCCTCGACGCTATTGTCAAAACGCCTCAAAATGCTGGAGGCTGAGGGCGTCATCACCAGACGTCGCGCGGATAAGGGCAGCCATTGGCGGTACGAACTGACTCCCGCCGGGGCGGAGTTCGTGCCTCTGGTCGGGGCGCTCGGGACATGGGGGGCGCGCTGGACCCGGCGCGACTTGCAGGACGGAGAGCTGGATCTGGGCCTGCTCATCTGGGGGCTGGAGCATTGCGTTAATCCGCAGGTCTACGCCCCCGGACGGACGACTGTTCATATCGATTTCACCGACCAGCCCCGCCATAAGGCGGAATATTGGTTCGTGAATGATGACGGCACGCTGGATTTATGCGTCAAAGATCCGGGGTTCGAGACGGACCTATTTTTGTCAGGCACATTGCAAAACATCACCCATCTTTACCGGGGTGATATTCCTGTCGCGACGGCCTTGGGGGATGGTCGGTTAGAGGCGCTCGGCCCGAAACCCATGATCCGCAAACTCAAAGACTGGTTCAATTTTGGTCCGCTGGCCGATATTCCTCCGGCCAGCGGGTCTCCAATAGGGTCGCTTTAGTCGTTAGACGGCGTTTTTATCCCGATTTGCGAGGCAGGACGGGCCTCGCATTTTTTGTACCATGCAATCGTTTTGGGGAAGTTTTCTTCGCCCACCAGATCGCCGGCATCATAAAACCCAAAGATTGTCCGCACCCATGGCCAGATGGCCAGATCGGCAATCGTGTACTCGTCGCCAGTGATATACTCGCGACCATCGAGCTGTTTCTCGATCACGCCAAGCAGACGTTTGCTTTCGTTCACGTAACGGTCACGCCCGCGTTTATCCTCGATCTCTTTTCCGGCAAATTTGTGGAAGAATCCCAACTGCCCGAACATCGGCCCGACGCCACCCATCTGGAACATCAGCCATTGCGTGACCTGCCATTTTCCAGCCTCGTCCGCCGCGATCAGCTTGCCGGTTTTGTTGGCGAGATACAGTAGGATCGCGCCACTTTCCCACAGGCCCATCGGTTCGCCACCCGGACCATCCGGGTCGATGATGGCGGGGATTTTGTTGTTCGGGTTCAGCGATATGAATTCTGGTGTCAGCTGGTCGTCGCTGCCAAAGTTGACGAAGTGGGGCTCATAGGGCAGCCCGACCTCTTCCAGCATGGCCGAGGCTTTGATGCCGTTCGGCGTTGGCAGCGAGTAGAGCTGGATACGGTCAGGATGCTGGGCGGGCCAGCGGTTTGTGATTGGAAATAACGAAAGATCGGCCATGGAATGTCCCCTCAATTAATCTGAAGTGTAGATAAAAGTATTTTACAGTTTGATTGCAATGGGGGTGCCAAAAACGTGATGCTGTGGTGCCGTCGGGGAATGACACAACATATGCGAATGTTTCTTTACCCACCCGAAATTGTTCTGTAAAATTCCAGCACCAAAACTCATCCTACGGGGGATAAAATGTTAAAAGAATTCAAAGATTTCATCGCCAAGGGCAATGTCATGGACATGGCTGTTGGTATCATTATCGGTGCGGCCTTTACGGCTATCGTGACCTCATTGGTTGACGATCTTATAAATCCAATCATCAGCCTGTTTACCGGTGGTATCGACTTTTCCGGTCTGGGTTTCCGCCTGACTGAAGGTGAAGAAGGCGCAGTATTCGCCTACGGTAACTTCATCATGGCGCTGATCAATTTCCTGATCATCGCGTGGGTGGTCTTCATTTTGGTGAAAATGGTCAACCGCGTGAAAGATGCGGCGACAAAGCCTGAAGAACCCGCAGAAGAAGCCCCCAAAGGGCCGTCACAGGAAGACCTGCTGACAGAAATTCGCGATCTTCTGAAGAAGTAAGCGTAAATGGGTCTGCCGGTGTGTCCCCGGCAGACCCGAATCCTCAGGCCGCCAGAGCCTGTTCCGGCGTTACCGTCGAAATCCCCAACGCATCGCCCACGGCCGCATAAGTCAGTTTGCCTGCATGGGTGTTCAGACCATCCATCAGATGGGGATCATCCGCACATGCCTGCCGCCAGCCTTTGTTTGCCAGTGCAATCATAAACGGCATCGTTGCATTCCCCAGCGCGATGGTCGACGTCCGCGCAACCGCCCCCGGCATATTCGCCACGCAGTAATGCATAATCCCGTCGACCTCATAGACCGGATCGTCATGGGTGGTCGCGTGAGAGGTTTCGAAACACCCGCCCTGGTCGATTGCCACATCCACAATTGCCGCGCCCGGTTTCATCGTCGACAGTTGTGCGCGCGACACCAGCTTCGGCGCTGCCGCCCCGGGGATCAGAACTGCCCCGATGACCATATCGGCCTCGGCCACCAGCTCCGCCGTGTTGCCTTTGGATGCGTAGCGGGTTTTGAACACGCCACCGAACACATCATCCAGATAGCGCATACGGGGCAGGGACATATCCAGCACCGTCACGTCGGCACCCATCCCGGCAGCGATTTTCGCGGCATGTGTGCCAACGACACCACCACCGATCACGGCGACCTTGGCAGGGGCCACACCGGGCACGCCGCCCAGCAAGACGCCACGCCCGCCATTAGCCTTTTGCAGCGTCCAGCTGCCGACCTGCGGGGCCAGACGCCCGGCGACCTCTGACATGGGGGCGAGCAGGGGCAAGCCGCCATTACGGTCTGTTACAGTCTCATAGGCAATCGCGGTCACGCCGCTGTCCAGCAAATCTTTGGTCTGTGCCGGATCGGGTGCGAGGTGAAGGTAGGTGAACAGAAGCTGACCTTCGCGCAGTTGTTTGCGCTCAACAGCTTGCGGTTCTTTGACTTTCACAACCATCTCGGCTGTGGCGAATACTTCTTCAGCCGTGTCGACGATCCGGGCACCGGCGGTTACATATTCTTCGTCCGGGAAACCGGCACCAACGCCGGCACCTTTCTGAATGATCACATCATGGCCGTGATGTACGGCCTCGTGTGCTGCGGCGGGGGTGATGCCGACGCGATATTCCTGATTTTTAATTTCTGTTGGGCAACCGATGAGCATGGCGAGTCTCCTGTTAGATTATGCGAGATACTAGCGCGTACCTGATGCAATTGCTTTGCAAAGATGGGTTGCCGGATGCCATTATCATGCGATAAACTTCTAACAATCGTCTAATTTGTAGAAGAAACTTCGAATGAATGACCTCGATGCGCTTGATATGAAGATTCTTGACCTGTTGCAGCGCAACGGGCGGATGTCGAATGCGGATATCGCGGATCGCGTGAACCTTTCGCCCTCCGCCTGTCATCGCCGCATTCAGCGGTTGGAGCGTGACGGGATCATCCGCAACTACGTGGCGCTGCTCGACAGTCGGGCGGTGCGGATGCCCTCAACCGTTTTTGTGGAAATCTCGCTGTCGGGTCAGGCAGACGAAGTGCTGGAGGCGTTCGAGCGTGAGGTCGCCCGCATTCCCAACGTGCTGGAATGTCACCTGATGGCGGGCACAGCGGATTATCTGTTGAAAGTTGTCACGTCAGACACTGACGATTTCGCCCGCATCCACCGCCAGAAACTGGCGAGGTTGCCGGGTGTCGCGCAGATGCATTCCAGCTTTGCGCTGCGGACCGTGTTCAAAACTACGGCCTTACCGCTAGAGGAAATATAACCCCAGATACAGCACCGCCATGCCCCCGAATATCGCGCCGAGGACCGAGCGGAAAACGGCACCGATAGTCAGCGCCGCCGCTGCTGCAATCAACCGCGCAGGATCCAGTTCACCACCCGTCGCAGCCGGCCACACCGTCAGCGGCGCAATCAGCCCCGGCATCACCGCGACTGGCACATAACGTAAATGCCGGATCAGCCACGCAGGCAATTGTTTGTCGCCGAGAAATCCGACAAATGAATAGCGGATTAGATAAGTCCCGATCCCTAGAAAAACGATTGTCAGCCAGATGGACGTATCGGTCATTTGCGTGCTCCCATTTGACGTTCGACTTCTGCACCGGTGATCATCGCCGCAACTGCCGCCACCATCAGCCACAGGTTATAGGGCATCCAGACCAACGCCAGTGACACAACGACCGACACCACCGCGGCCGCCAGATGCGGCAGGCTGCGCAAGCTCGGCGCAACCAGCGCTATGAACATAATCGGCACCGCAAAATCCAGCGCATATTCTGGCGGGATCGCTGCTCCAGCGACCACACCCAGAAGCGTCGACGCATACCAAACCGGAAAGATCAGCGTCGCCGTGCCGAAGAAATAGGCCAGTTTTTCCGACACGCTCGCCTCTGGCTTGCGATCAAACTCAAGGATCGAAACACCATAAGTCTGATCAATCATGAAATAGGACAGCACAACGCGCTGCCACGTCGCCGCCTTACCCAAATGCGGCGCTAATGATGCCGAGTACATCGCCATCCGCATATTCACCGCCAGCCCAGTGGCAACCGCGATATACCAGGGCGCGCCATCGCTCAGGACCTGAACCGCAGAAAATTGCGAGGCCCCTGCGACCACGATCACCGAAATCGCGAAAGACTGCAAAATATCAAACCCGGCGTCGGTGGCCACAACCCCGAACAGCACGCCAAACGGTACCGCCATCACCAGAAACGGCATCCCGGCCCAGAGGCCCTTCCAATAAGCTGTGCGCGTTCTGGACATATCCCGACCCATGCTGCAAATTCCCTCTGCCTATATCGCGGAAATTCCCCGATAACTAATGAAGAGTTCTGACACATCGTGCCAAAATTATTGATAGAACCGAATCCTAGTGATCCGCGCCTGACACGACCAGTCACCGGAATGGACCATAATGGCGAGATGCAGGAAATCCGCGTGGTGGAAGAACGCCCGCTGACGATTTACCTGAACTCTCAGGAAATCGTGACGGCGATGACCATTGGCGATTATCCGGAATATCTGGCCGTCGGATACCTGCGTAATCAGGGGATGTTGCTGGCGGATGACGTGGTGACACAGGTTGATTTTGACGAAGAAATCGAGACGGTCGTCGTGCGCACCGAACGCAAAACAGATTACGAAGAAAAGCTGAAGAAAAAGACCCGCACGTCGGGTTGTGCGGTCGGCACGGTGTTTGGTGATATGATGGAGGGGCTGGAGGACGTGACTCTCCCCGCCACGCCCCTCAAAACCTCATGGTTGTATTCGCTCGCCCACCAGATCAACACGATGCCCAGCCTGTACCTCGAAGCAGGGGCCATTCACGGCTCGGTCCTGTGTCGGGAGGATGTGCCGCTGGTCTATATGGAGGACGTCGGCCGCCATAACGCTGTCGACAAAATCGCCGGCTGGATGATGCTAAACAGCGAAACCCCTGACGATAAGATTATGTATACGACGGGGCGGCTAACCTCGGAAATGGTGATCAAAACCGCGTTGATGGGGATACCGACTCTGGCATCCCGTTCCGGCTTCACTGCATGGGGCGTCGAAATCGCCCGCCAGGTCGGCCTGACCTTGATCGGTCGCATGCGCGGTAAACGATTTATTTGTCTGTCGGGCGAAGGGCGCTTGGAATGGGACGCGGATCTGGCAAGCATCGCGGACGAGCCACGCAAATCCACACGGAAGGGAAGCAACGATGGCTGAGCCGTTTAACCTGACCTTCGCGTGGACAGGCGAGATGAACAAAATCTATCGCCGCGCTGCCGGGTGGACCAAGGCCGAGAAACGCAAAGCCTTTTGGATCGCGGCGATTGCGCTGATTATTGCCGTAATCGCGATGACGATAGCGGCAAGGATTTACAGTCCTTACAATTTCGGCCACGGCCTAATAGGGATCTATATTGGTGTTGTGATTGGCTTAATTGCGGGTCTTGGCGCAGCGCGGGGGAACGCATGGTTGGCGGCTCAGCGTCAAGCTCGATCAGTCGAAGCTCAGGGGAAATTCACCCTCCGTTTCGGGCCGGAGGGGGTGCATGTCAAAAGCGATCTGACTGATACAAAATATGATTGGAAAGCCATAACGAATGTTGTGGATATTGGCCCGGGGCTGGCGCTGGTGGTGATGGAATGGGGCTTCCTACCGGTTCCGGCGGAGGCGCTGAACGATCTGAGCAAAGAAGACGCCCTGTCACGCATCACTGCATGGCGCAAAACATGAAACCCCTCGGTGTGATCCTTGCTGGCGGGTTGGCGACCCGTATGGGCGGAGGCGACAAATGTTTGCTGGACCTTGGCGGGCAGTCGATTCTGCAACATGTTATTGACCGCTGGTCACCGCAGGTGGACGGGCTGGTGATCAACGCCAATGGCGATCCAGCGCGGTTCGCAGATTACAACCTGCCGGTCATTCCTGACAATATTGACGGGTTCGCCGGACCGCTGGCCGGGGTGCTGGCAGGTATGGACTGGGCGGCAGAGCAGGGGGCTGATCTGATCGCAACCGCCGCTGGCGACACCCCGTTTTTCCCCGCCGATCTTGTCGCACGGATGCGGGCGCAGATGGACGCAGAGGACAACCCGCTCGCCATGGCGATGACTGCTGATCCGGACCGTAAATTTGCCCGCCATCCAACGTTCGGCCTCTGGTCAGTTTCCTTACGCGATGACCTGCGGCGTGCCTTGGCGGAGGGCACGCGCAAGGTTATCGCCTGGACCGAACCGCATGGCTGCGCCAAGGTCATGTTCGATGGCGACGATCCCTTCTTTAATGTCAACACGCCGGAGGATATGCTCCGCGCCAAACAGTTGTTCGCGGGGCAAACATGAAACTGTACGGTGTTGTCGGCTGGAAGAATTCCGGGAAAACCACCCTTGTCGAACGGCTGGTCATTGAAATCACCGGGCGCGGCTATTCCGTGTCCACCGTCAAGCATGCCCATCATACGTTCGACATTGATCACGACGGCAAAGACAGCTACCGCCATCGCTCCGCCGGCGCGAAAGAGGTGCTGCTAGCCTCCCGTAACCGTTGGGCTTTGATGCACGAAAACCGTGGTGAACCGGAAGCGCCGTTGGCGGAGTTTCTGGAAAAACTCGCTCCGGTCGATCTGGTGCTGGTGGAGGGTTACAAACGTGATCCGCATCCCAAAGTAGAGGCGCATCGCGCGGAAACCAACCAAGGTCTGATTGCGGATGATGACGATACGGTCCGCGCCATTGCCTCGGACCAGCCGCTGGAAGGGCAGACGGTGCCGGTTATGGCGCTCGACGATGTTACTGCAGTTGCTGACTTCATCCTGAAGGAGGTCGGGCTTGAGTAATCCGCCGAAACTTCGGAACGACTGTTTCGCCCTGCCGCCGGGCGTCCACTGGACCCCTGTGGATGAGGCGCTGGAGCATCTGCGGCAAGGGATGACGGCCGTCACGGGCATCGAGCCCGTTCCGACCGTCGCGGCCGGTGGCCGCGTTCTGGCCGCCGAAGTTCAGGCAAACCGGGCCAACCCGCCTTATGCGAATTCGGCGGTGGACGGGTATGGGTTTGCCCATGCCTATCTGAACAAAGTACAGACTTTGCCGCTGATCCCGGGTCGGGCCGCCGCCGGAGCTCCGTTTGCGGGAAGCGTGCCCAAAGGCGCCGCCATCCGCATCCTGACCGGCGCCATGCTGCCCGAAGGCGTGGACACCGTGGTGCTCGAAGAGGATTGCGCAGTTACTCCCGCTCATATCCTGTTCGAACGCGGTCTGAAAAAAGGTGCCAACACCCGCCCTGTTGGCGAAGATGTGAAGGAAGGCGAAGCGCTGCTGTGCGAAGGCCATATCCTTCGCCCCCAAGACCTCGCGCTATTGTCCGCCGTCGGGGTGGAAACCGTCAGTGTCCGCAAGCCGTTGCGTGTCGGTGTTCTGTCCTCCGGCGATGAGATTCGCGAGGTCGGCGATCCCATCGCCCCTCACCAGATTTACGACGCCAACCGCCCCATGCTGCTGGACTTGATCCGACAATGGGGAATGGAACCGGTAGATCTTGGTCATATCACCGACGATGCGGACCGCGTGTATGCGACCCTGACCGATGGCGCGACCCGCTGCGATGCGATCCTGACCTCGGGCGGGGCGTCGGCGGGGGATGAGGATCATATCTCCGCAGCCCTTCGTGACCGGGGCACCCACACGCTTTGGCGTATCGCTGTCAAACCCGGCCGCCCGCTGGCGCTGGGCCTGTGGGACGGCGTGCCAGTCTTTGGTCTGCCCGGCAATCCGGTGGCGGCGTTTGTCTGCACCCTGATCTTCGCTCGTCCGGCCCTGATGACTCTGTCCGGCGCTGGCTGGCGTGCGCCCCGCGCAATGACGGTTCCGGCGGCATTTGCCAAAAACAAAAAGCCGGGACGGCGTGAATATCTCCGCGCCCGTCTGAACGCGGATGGTCATGCTGAGGTTTTCAAATCCGAAGGATCAGGCCGGATATCTGGCCTCAGCTGGGCGGCGGGATTGGTGGAACTGGAGGACGGGGCGCGGGACATCCAGCAGGGTGACCCTGTGCGCTATTATCCGTTCAGCGAGTTTGGCATCTAACCAGACGCCTACCGAAACAGAAACCAAAACAGGATAAGCACCCCGCCAACTGCCATACCGGCATAATTTATCGCCGTTCGCCGCTGTTGGGCCGGGTTGCCTGTCAATTCGATGCCAAGCCTATCGAGAATTTCGACCAACCTACCAGTTGATTTTTGCGATTTTCCGATCGAACCAACAGGTGTTGCGGCAATATTATACTCCCAGAAATCGGACAAACTGAATTCGCCATCTGGCACATTCGCCGACATCATCGCTTTGACGTTGGGAAGGGCTTGTTCAACAAACAATTTCCCCATGACCTCTTTTCTATATCTCTCGTCAGCGGGCAGGTAATTTCCAGCTGGTGCACCGGAATCATAGATCACACCACCGAATCCCATATTTGCCATAAAGTGCTTCACCTCATCCGGCGCACGCGACAGCGCGGCGAGCGTTTCCGGATAGCGGAACATCGGCATTTTATTCTGTGATGCCCCCGCATCGAACCCGATTTCAGAAAGAAAATCCTTGTGTTTTCCTTGCACGACTGCGTCGGGAATAATCGAAAAAAAATCGAAATCGTATTTTAAAGTCATTTTATATCCTGAATTGGTAAAAAAACGCTCAGAAATAGCTTAAATAATCATATTGGTTCTTGGCAATATTAGCGCAGCCGTCACTTCCTACTTTGGTTCAATATCCGGCCCACTCTCTCCCTAACCACTGGCAAAACCTCCGTTTCAAAAAACGGGTTCTGCTTTAACCACCGGTTGTTCCGTGGCGAGGGATGCGGCAGCACAATATGATCCGGCCAGACCCGCCGCGAGTCCCTGACCACATCCGAAATCTTCGCCCCCCGCGCCACCGGCAGATGCCAGTCGATGGCATAGCGGCCGATGACCAGTGTCAGCTCTACCTTTGGCATCGCGGCCAGCGCTGCCTCCCGCCACGCCTCGGCGCATTCCGGGCGCGGGGGCAGGTCGCCACCCGCACCCTTGCCGGGATAGCAGAACCCCATCGGCAGGATGCCAATGCGCGGGTCGTCGTAAAACGTCGCCCGGTCCACCCCCATCCAGTCCCGCAGACGGTCACCGGAGACATCGTCAAACGGTAGCCCAGCGGCGTGGGTCAGCCGTCCGGGGGCTTGTCCGACGATCAGGATGCGTGTGTCCGCCGACAGCTTGAAAATCGGTTTGGGGCCAAGCGGCAGGTCCCGGCAGATCGTGCAGGCGCGGATGTCGGCCGCTAGCAGCTCGGCATCCATGACCTAGCCGAACATCCCTGCCGATCTTGCCAACAGCATAAACGCCCGACCTGTGCGCGTGTCCGCCAGCGCCTGTACCTGCCCGTCGCTGGCGCTGTCCTGCAGGGACCGCAGCAATATGTCGAAACGGCGCAGGAAATACAGAGCCGCATCGCGGAAAATCTGGTCGCGTTGGTTGCGGGCCTCGACCCGTTCCAACGCCTCCGGGTCGTCAATCGCGCCGACAGCGGCCACAGGCGCTCCGCGTTGCCCCTGTGCGAATATCCGCCAGTCGCGAGCGGGGGCGATTTTGGGGCGGAAGTCATCCATATAGATGCCCTCCTGCGCCAGCAGGTTCAGCATATCTTCGGCTGCGCGCAGCAGCTGTCCGGCATTTTCGTCCTTCTTGGCAGCGCGCAGCGCCCGGAACCCGTCGCTGTCCTTTTCATCGCGCGGGAAATCCAGCGCTTTGATCAGGTCGGACCAGTCGAGGGCAGCTGCGGTGTCCTCTTCTTCGTCGCCTTCGAATGTAAAACTCGATTGGGTGGCTTCGCCCGCCTGAACCTTTCGCATCGACTGGATAGCGGCTTCCAGCGTTTTGACATGGGTTGTCAGTTCGGTGACCCGCTCCTGCAGTCCTTCGATCCGGTTGTCCTTGATCCGGGGCTGCGAGACTCCCGACTGCGACCGCCCGCCCGCCTGCAGATCGCGCACTTGTCGTTCCAGCCGACGCGCCTCGTCCTGTATCTGGAAGGATCGCCGCATCATCGCCGTCATCAACCAGACCAGCGCAATCGGCAGGATCAGGACAATCAGGAAGAACAGGACCTCCAGGAGGGCCGCATCACGGGGTTCGGCCACATCACCGAACAGGCCGAAATAACCGGCACCATAGGCAACCAGCAGCAGCACCCAGATAACCGTCAGCGTCACCGCCACAGCGGTTTCCCGCCCTTCGAGCGCGGATCGCGGTATCAGCTTGTCAAATGGGCCCACCCCTATGTCCTTATTTATAAGTTATCGACAGAATCTCGTAATATTTCTCGCCGCCCGGTGTCTTAACCTCGATGGAATCCCCTTCCTCTTTCCCGATCAGCGCGCGCGCCAGCGGGGATTTGAGGTTCAGGAGGCCCTTGTCGATATCCGCTTCGGGCTCACCGACGATCTGATAGGTTTTTTCGACGTCGGTATCCTCGTCTACGATCTTCACTTTAGCACCGAACTTGATTGCGCCGGACAGTTTGGAAACATCAACGACGTCGGCCCGCCCTATCACACCTTCAAGCTCTTTGATGCGGCCTTCGATATGGCTCTGCTGTTCACGGGCGGCGTGGTATTCGGCATTCTCCGACAGGTCTCCATGTTCACGCGCTTCTGCGATCGCTCTGATCACAGCCGGACGGTCCACGGATTTCAGCTGTTTCAGCTCCGCGTCCAGCTTTTTGAATCCAGCACTCGTCAATGGAATTTTGTCCATGGACCCCCTCCAACAAATAGATTTCGAGCGATATTAGGGACGAGGCCCATCATCTTCAACCCGAACGTCGAATCTTGTAACCATAACAATACAGTCTTTGACAGTGTTTTCGCACTGGGATAGCCCGTTCAGGCGATAATTAGCCGGATTTTCCCATGAGTACTGAACGCAAGAATATCTTCCTGTCGGGGTCATTGGGCCGACTGTATCTCATCACGGCAGCCCCAATCATTTTTGTGTTTCTGGTCAACGGCTTTTACACGCTGGTCGATGCGTATTTCCTTGGCAAATATGTTGGCGCAGATGCGCTTACCGCTGTCACGCTGATGTTCCCGTTTTTTATGATGCTGGTGGCATTTTCGGCGTGGGTCTCGGGTGGATTTTCCAGCCTGTTTGCGCGCCTTCTTGGTGCAGGACAGCAGGCAGAGGCCGGGCAAGCCTATGTCGGGGCGTCATTGCTCTCGATTTTCGTCGCCTTTGTGCTGATGGCAGTGTTTGCCCTGATTGGCGGGCCGCTGAGCACCTGGATATCCAACGGGCACCCGGAACTAGCCAGCATGGGCTATACTTATATGTCCATTCTGATCTTCACCTCGCCTTTGATGTTCGTCCTGTCGGTCAACATTGATGCACTGCGGTGTGAAGGGAAAATGCCCCAGATGGCGATGGTGACGCTGTTGGGGTCGGCGCTGAATATTCTTTATAACTACATCCTGATCGTGCAATTGGATTGGGGAGTGGCCGGGTCCGCATGGGGCACGGTGTTTGCGCAAGCCTCCAGCATGGTTGCGATTATCATTCTGCGCCGTTTGCAGGGTACCAGCTTCCCGCTGTTTTGGGATGGCTGGAAACATGCAACGCGGCATTGGATGGAGTTCCTGAGCCTCGGCATCACCCCCAGCCTTGGCAATTTCGGTGTATCCCTGATCGCGACCGCCGCGCTATTCAGCCTGCAGAAATTTAGCACGACCTATGACGTCACTGCCGGAGCCTATGGGATCATCACCCGCATCAACACTTTCACCTTTCTGCCGCTACTGGGTATCGGCATCGGGATGCAGACGATTGTCGGCAACAATTACGGGGCGAAACTGTATGACCGCTCCAATAGCGGGTTTAAAATCGCGATCGGTATCGCGCTGGTCTACAATATCACAACCCAGGTTCTTTTGCTGACCTTCCGCCATAAAATCGGTTTCCTGTTTGTGGACGACGCCGCCATCGCGGCCGAGGTCGCGCGGATCATTCCCATCACCATGGCGCTGATGTTCCTGTTTGGCTTCAACATGATGTGGGGCATGTATTTCACTGCCATTGGCGATCCTGTGAGGGCCGCTATCCTTGGCCTGTCGCGCACCTATGCCTTCGCGGTGCCTGGTATCCTGATCCTGCCGCAGTTCATCGGTGAGATCGGCATCTGGGTTGCCCAACCCGTCTCGGAAATCCTGCTGCTGATCACCGTCATTGTGGTTCTGACGCAGCGCTGGCGCAAAACCGGGTATCGTTTCGGGATATTGCAATGAGGTCGCGAAACACGACGCGGACGTCGCGTCGCGATTGACCCTTTACGCCGGTTTGCGATAGGCAGTCCCAAACTATTGCGGAGGGCATCATGGCCGATATCGAACGCGAATCCATGGAATATGACGTTGTTATCGTCGGCGCCGGGCCTGCGGGCTTGTCGGCTGCGATCCGTTTGAAACAGATCAATCCGGATCTGGACGTGGTGGTGTTGGAAAAAGGCTCAGAAGTGGGTGCGCATATCCTGTCGGGCGCGGTGCTGGACACCTGCGGATTGGATAAACTGATCCCGGATTGGAAAGCCAAAGGCGCGCCTATCAACACGCCTGTGACCTCGGACCGTTTCCTGATGCTGGGGCAGGGCGGATCGCTGCGCCTGCCGAACTTCCTGATGCCGCCTTTGATGAACAACCACGGCAACTACATCGTGTCGATGGGCAATGTCTGCCGCTGGATGGCTGAACAAGCCGAGGCGCTGGGCGTCGAGATTTTTCCCGGGATGGCCTGTTCCGACGTGATCTATGGCGATCAGGGCGAACTGAAAGGCGTTATCGCTGGCGAGTTTGGCAAGAACTCCGACGGCACGCCAGGTCCATCCTACGAACCCGGTATGGAGCTGCACGGCAAATATGTCTTCCTGTCCGAAGGCGCCCGTGGGTCGCTATCCAAACAGGTGATCGCGAAATTCGAATTGGACGCGAATTCGGATGTGCCGAAATTCGGTCTTGGCATGAAAGAGATTTGGGAAGTGAAGCCCGAGAACCATAAGCTCGGCCAAGTCACCCACACGATGGGCTGGCCGCTCGGTTGGAAATCCGGCGGTGGGTCTTTCATGTATCACCTTGAAAATAATCAGGTTTATGTCGGCTATATCGTCGATCTGAACTACAAAAACCCGCATCTGTACCCCTATATGGAGTTCCAGCGCTGGAAGCATCATCCCGACATCGCCAAGGTTCTGGAAGGCGGTAAACGCGTTGCCTACGGTGCTCGCGTGGTGACCAAGGGCGGTTACCAGTCGATCCCGCAATCTGCCTTTCCGGGTGGGGCGCTGTTGGGCTGTTCGGCTGGACTGGTGAACCTGCCGCGCATCAAGGGCAACCATAACGCCATGCTGTCGGGGATTGCGGCGGCAGAGGCTGCGGCCAAGGCGCTGGCGGCGGGGCGGTCAGGCGACACGCTGGAAGATTACGACGCCGAATTGCGCAACGGCCCTATCGGTAAAGACCTGAAACCTGTGCGCAATGTCGCGCCACTTAATGCGAAATTCGGCCCGCTTGGGGGATTGCTCCTCGGCGGTCTGGATATGTGGCTGAACACAATTGCCAAACTCAGCCCGTTTGGCACCATGAAACATGGTAAGTCCGACGCCGAAGCAACCGGAAAAGCCGCCGACTATGCGCCCATCGATTACCCGAAACCCGACGGCAAACTGTCCTTCGACCGCCTGACCAATGTCAGCTTTTCCGCGACCAACCACGCCGAGGATGAACCCTGCCATCTGGTCCTTGCCGACCCATCGATCCCAATCGATGTTAATCTACCGGAATACGCCGAACCCGCGCAGCGCTACTGTCCGGCTGGCGTTTACGAGGTGATCCGCAATGACGATGGAAGCGAGCCTCGCTTCCAGATCAATGCGCAGAACTGCGTGCATTGCAAAACCTGCGATATCAAGGACCCGTCGAAAAACATCACTTGGGTCACCCCCCAAGGCGGCGAGGGACCGAATTACCCGAATATGTGAACCGAGCCCCGGCAACTGTGATTGCAACGGGCCGCCTTGGCACGTAGGATTGTGAAAACAATACCTAACGGAGCAGCACCCGCCATGCGGTATATTCGGTTTGCAATTTTCTTTCTGACCTCCTTTATCTTCGCCGGAAGCCTTGCAGCGCAAGGATTGACGGGGGCTTACCTCGCCGCCACCCGTGCCAATATCAATGGCGATTTCCGCGCCGCTGCGCTTTACTATGAACGCGCCCTCAAGTCTGATCCGGAAAACCTGTTTCTGCGCCAGAACGCACTGGTTTCCTATGTGTCCTCCGGAGATTTTGACAATGCCATCCGGACGGCCCGCGCCTTTGACGCAAAGGTCAGTATGTTTGCTGACCTGCTGTTGATGGCAGACGAAACAAAGGCAGGCAATTATGAGGTTGCGCAAAGCTATGTCCCTCAGGACGGCTCGCAAATTTCGCTGTTGCTCAAGGGTCTGGTATCCGCTTGGTTGTCGGTCGGCGCGGGGGATACCGAAACCGCCTATGCCGAATTTGACCGCCTCAACAGCAACAAGTCGGTGGAGGCCTACGGTCAATATCATAAAGCCATGGCGCTCGCCTTTGCTGGCGATTTCGCGCAAGCCATTGCCCTGTTCGAGGCTGACGAAGAACCGCTTCACCTAAATCGGCTGAGTGTTCTGGCACATGCCCAGATCCTGTCGGAATTGGGCCAGACCCAACAAGCCATCGACGTGATCGATGCGGCCTCGATAAACGGGTTCTCGTCGCAGGCTTTGACGGAAATGCGCATGGAATTGGTGAACGGAGAGGTCCCGTCCTTCAACGTGATTGAAGATCCCTCCGAAGGGATAGCGCAGGCCTTGGAAACCATTGCCGAGGCGCTGAGCCGCGAGGACCCGAACCGGATCGCGCTCTACTATGCGCGTCTTGCGGAACATATCCGACCTGAATCGCTCGAAGCAAAGATGCTCTCTGCTGACATTCTGGAACGGCTCGGTCAGTATCAGCTGGCCGGAGAAATCTATCGCACCGTCCCAGAAGGGTCCGAATATTACAAACTTGCGGTTATCCGACTTTCGGAAACGGAACGGCAGCAGGGAAATATAGATTCCGCTGCCGAAGGCCTGCGTGCCCTCGCGGAAGCCTATCCCGACGAGGCAGATATCTGGAGCGCCCTTGGCGACCTCCATCGCGGAGTCGAGGAATTTGAAGAGGCCCGTATCGCCTATACCGAGGCGATCAATACCCTGGGAACCGTTCGCGCCCAGCATTGGGGCGTCTTTTTTACCCGGGGCATCACCAATGAACGCACTGGCCGCTGGGACGAAGCTGAAGCCGATTTTCGCAGGGCGTTGGAATTGTCGCCTGATCAGCCGAGTGTGCTGAACTACCTGGGATATTCCTACGTCGAAATGGGTATCAATATCGACGAGGCGAAAGAGATGATCGAGAAAGCGGTCAATCAGCGCCCCGAAGATGGCTATATCCGCGATTCTCTGGCATGGGTTCTCTATCGTCTTGGGGAATATGAAGCGGCCCTGCCACATATGGTTCGCGCCGCGCAACAGCTGCCTGTTGATCCGATTATCAATGATCATCTTGGCGATGTTTTGTGGAAAGTTGGTCGCGAATACGAGGCCCGTTTCCAATGGCGTCGTGCGCTGTCATTTGATCCGGAAGAAGCCGATCTGGAACGCATCAAGCGTAAGCTGGAAGTTGGGCTCGACGTCGTTCTGGAAGAAGAACAGGCAAAGTGAACCTCACCGAAATTGCCCGGGCAAAGGTCAACCTGTGCCTACATGTGTTGGGGCGCGATGATACGGGCTATCACCGGCTCGACTCGCTGGTGGTGTTTCCGGACTTTGGCGACAATCTGAGTTTTACGCCGGGCGGACCGCTGCGCCTGACGGTGACGGGTCCGTTTTCGAATGCTGTTCCGGTGACTGATGACAACTTGATCCTAAGGGCTGCGCGCCTGATGGGGCAGGAGCAGGGGCATTTCCAGCTTCGGAAAAACCTGCCCGTCGCCTCTGGGATCGGTGGCGGGTCCGCGGATGCGGCGGCGGCGGTTCGGTTGCTGACACGCACAGGATTGGCTGCGCCTGATACAGAGGCGCTTGCGTCGCTCGGCATGGATGTCCCCGTCTGCGTGGAGGGCCGTTCGGCCCGGATGACAGGTTATGGGGAAAGGGTAGACCCTCTCCCTCCGCTGCCAGCCTTTTCGTTGCTGCTGGTCAATCCCGGACTGGCTGTCTCAACGCCTTCGGTGTTTGGGGCCATGCGGTCCCGATCCAACCCGCCGCTCCCCCCGATACCCGAAGGTATCGATTTTGCGGAGTTTGCCACATATCTGCGGGCGCAGCGTAACGATCTGGAAGGTCCGGCAGTCTCGCTAGCCCCGGTGATCACAGAGGTGCTGACCGCGATCCGCCAGTTCCAGACCTGCGGCCTTTCAAGGATGAGTGGCAGCGGCGCAACCTGTTTCGGCCTATTTGAAACTCGGGTGGCAGCCGATCAGGCGGCTGAGTATGTGGCAAGCACCCGCCCTGATTGGTGGGTTGCCGTTGGGGATGTCGGCTAGGAAACGTCTGAGAAATATCTCAATACGCCCCCAAGCTCACAGGAGTTAATCCATCCCGGTTAACTTTCGGAATGTGCATAATTGGTGCATAGTATGTGCATAGATGCTGCATAGCGATTTTGGGGGTAGCACGGATAGGTTAACGCGGGTCTCAGGGGGTCCAGCGCAGGAAATTCCCAATCAGTCGCAACCCGGTTTCCTGGCTTTTTTCCGGGTGGAACTGCGTACCAAACATATTGTCCCGGCCCACGGCCGCTGTCACAGCGCCAGCATAATCGACTCTCGCAAATAACTGCGATTTATCCTTTGGAATCAAATGGTAAGAGTGCACAAAATAGGCGTGATCTCCATTCGAAATCCCGTCTAATACCGGGTGATCCTGTGTGATTGTCAGGTCGTTCCAGCCCATGTGCGGGATTTTCAAATCCGGATTTGTTGGTGTAATTTCAACAACTTCACCCGGAATCCAGTCAAATCCGGCAGTGTCCAGCCCATGCTCGCGACCCCATGTCGCCATCATCTGCATGCCGACACAGATACCAAGGAAAGGCGTGCCACCCTTGATCACCCGCTCCTCGATGGCTTCGAACAGGCCGGTATAGCTGGCAAGCCCTTGACGACAATCAGCAAATGCCCCGACTCCCGGCAGCACAATCCGGTCCGCCCGGCTTAGGACCTCCGGGTCCGAGGACACAAGAACCGGTCCGCTGCCAACCTCGGCCGCCATGCGTTGGAAGCTTTTCTCGGCCGAGTGCAGGTTTCCGCTGTCGTAATCGACGATAACGGTGGTCATTCGGAGAGCGTCCCCTTGGTCGATGGAATAGCATCGGCTTTGCGCGGGTCGGTTTCAAGTGCCACGCGCAAGGCGCGCGCGACGGCTTTGAAGCTCGCCTCGGCAATATGGTGCGAGTTGATCCCGTCAAGGCGTTCGATATGCAGGTTCATGCCGCTGTTCATGACAAAGGCGGTGAAGAACTCGCGGACCAGTTCCGTGTCGAAACTGCCGATTTGGCTTGCAGTAAAATCGACTTTCCATGTCAGATAGGCACGGCCCGACATATCGAGCGCGGCGCGGATCAACGTGTCGTCCATGACCAACAGGCAGGAACCGTAGCGGTTGATGCCGCGCTTGTCGCCCATGGCCTCGGCCAAGGCTTTGCCAAGCGCGATGCCTACGTCTTCGACCGTGTGGTGGTCGTCGATGTGCAGATCGCCATCGGCCTTCACGGTCATATCGATCAGGGCGTGGCGCGAGAGCTGGTCCAGCATATGGTCAAAGAAGCCAACCCCGGTCTGGTTGTCATAAACACCCGTTCCGTCGAGGTTGATTTCGACCGAAATATCCGTCTCCGCCGTTTTGCGGGTCACTTTGGCTGTGCGCATTCTCGCCTCCGTAGCTTGCAGGCTGCTTATAGGGCGGGGCGTTTCGTTAGGAAAGAGGGTTTTGCGTGCTTGACCTTCCAGTTACTGGAAGGATTATGTAAGATGCCAAAGAAGGAGAATCTTATGAGTCTCGATCAGGCACAGACTACAGAAACGGTGAAATTTGATATCAGCGGTATGACCTGCGCGGGCTGTGCAGGGCGCGTGGAAAAGGCGCTGTCGGGCGCGCCGGGGGTGGTCTCGGCCTCGGTGAACCTTGCGCTGGAAAATGCGTCGGTGACGTTTTATCCGGCGGAGGTGGATACCGGAACGATTGCCGAGGCCTCGAACGATGCCGGATATCCTGCGCATGTGCACAAGGATCATGTCGAGTTGCCAACTGGCAATCGTGACATTTGGGAGATGGGGATCGCCATTGCCCTGACCTTGCCACTTGTCGCGCAGATGGTGGTGATGTGGATGGGGATCGGGTTTCACCTTTCGCCATGGGTGGAGCTGGCGCTGGCGGCCCCAGTTCAATTCATCATCGGGCGACGTTTCTACAAAGGCGCGTGGCACGCGTTGAAATCGCGGGCCGGGAATATGGATCAGCTGGTCGTCGTGGGGACGAGCGCGGCGTTTTTCTATTCGCTCTATCTGTTGCTGACGCAGGGGATGGCGGCGCGGGGGCATCTGTATTTCGAAGCCTCTGCCGTGGTGATCACGCTGGTGCTGTTCGGAAAGTTTTTGGAAAGCCGCGCAAAGGCCTCCGCGTCGGCGGCGCTGCGCCAGTTGATGGCGCTTAGGCCCGATGAGGCGACGGTGCTGCGCGATGGGGTCGAGGTTCAGTTGCCGATTGAACAGGTCGCAATGGGCGACGTAGTGATCGTGCGACCCGGCGAACGCGTGGCCGTTGATGGAGAGATCATCGAGGGCGAAAGCGAGCTGGACGAGAGCCTGCTAACTGGCGAACCGATGCCGGTGGCGCGGCATGTTGGTGACAACGTGATTGCGGGGGCGATCAACGGGTCCGGTTTGCTGCGGGTGGAGACACGCAAGATTGGTGCGGATACCACGCTGGCGCGGATTGCTGATCTGGTGGAACAGGCGCAGGTTGGGAAGGCGCCGATCCAGCGGCTGGTTGACCGAGTGGCGGGGATATTTGTGCCGGTGGTGCTGGCGATTGCATTGGTAACGTTTGGCGTTTGGCTAGCGATTGGCGGCGGGGTCGAGGGGGCGCTGACGGCGGCGATTTCGGTTCTGGTGATCGCGTGCCCTTGTGCGTTGGGTCTGGCCACGCCGACCGCGCTGGTGGCGGGGACGGGGGTGGCCGCTAAGCACGGTATCCTGATCCGGAATATCGAGGTGCTGGAGCGGGCGCGGGACATCGACACGGTGGTGTTTGATAAGACCGGAACGCTGACGGTTGGACGGCCGGAGATTGTAGAGATGAAGGCGGTGAGCGGGACCGAAGAAGATTTGCAGCGAGTGGCGGCGTCGCTTCAGTCCGGGTCGGAACATCCACTGGGCAAAGCGATGGTTGCTGCTGCCGAAGCGCGAGGTCTGGTGCTGACTGCGCCCAAGGGCTTCAAGGCCAGTATTGGGGCTGGGGTTGAAGGCATGGTTGACGGCGCGAATGTGATGATCGGGCGACAGGCCTATGCTGCCGAGGGGGCCGACGCTGCACTGGCGGAACCGATGCTGGCAAAAGGACAGACGGTGGTCTGGGTCTCGCGCGATGGCGAATTGTTGGGGCTGATCGGGCTGGCCGATACGGTGCGCGACACAGCGAAACGTGCGGTGCGGGCGTTGCATGATCGCGGCATTAAAACACTGCTGCTGACCGGTGATAATCAAGCGACCGCCGACTTGATCGCGGCGGAAGTCGGGATTGACGAAGTGCGCGCCGAGATGCGGCCATTGGACAAGGTCAAAGCGATCCGCGCGCTGGTCAAGGACGGGCGCAAGGTGGCGATGGTTGGCGACGGCGTCAATGACGCGCCCGCACTGGCGGAGGCGGATCTGGGGATCGCCATGGGCAGTGGGGCGGATGTGGCGCTGGAAACGGCAGGGTTTGTGCTGATGCGGGCGGAGCCGACATTGGTTGGCGCTTCGCTGGATATTGCACAGGCCACGGCGCGGAAAATCCGGCAGAACCTGTTCTGGGCGTTTATCTATAACGTCATCGGCATTCCGATTGCGGCGATGGGGCTGCTCAATCCAGCCCTGGCTGGCGCTGCAATGGCGTTCTCCAGCGTTTCGGTAGTTGGCAACGCGTTGCTGTTGAAACGGTGGAGGCCCGAATGAATATTGGGGATGCAGCGGATCAATCGGGATTACCAACAAAGACCATTCGGTATTATGAGGAAATCGGACTGATTACACCGGATCGGTCTGGCAACGGCTATCGGGATTTTTCGGATACACATATCCATAAGCTGAAATTTCTGAGCCGTTCGCGGAACCTCGGGTTTTCGATTGAGGATTGCCGTGTGTTACTGTCACTATATGAGGACAAACATCGTGCCAGCGGCGAAGTGCGATCAGTCGCGCAGGAGCATCTGTCAGCGATAGAAACCAAAATCGCCGAACTGCAATCCATGCACGCGACACTGTTGGAACTGGTCCACAAATGCCACGGTGATGACCGTCCGGATTGTCCGATACTGGACGAGTTGTCGGGTTAAGGGGTCGGGACCTCAAACGTGGTGGAGGCCCAAAGCGAATGCCAGACAGCGCCCGTGCGTTCCTGATCATCCTCGGGCGGGATGACCATCTTCACAGTGTTCAGCATGTAAACACCGCTTTCGACCGGAATCATGACGAGGCCGTTGCGATTGGTACGGACCAACTCGGTTTCCTCAATCCCTTTGCGGAAAATCTCTATCTGTGCGTTTGGTAGCGGCACACCCCGATGGAGGACCCGCACCGGAAGTCCGCGAGATAAATCGTCTGTATAAGGGTTCGCAAGGACAACAATTTCCAATTGCATCCCTATCTGAACATCTGACCCGGCACCACCATCTACGCCAATCAGGGACTTCACGAACCGAGTATACCCCTCGCCAAACCCTGTTTCGGGCAGTCCACGCGCGCGATGTGCTTCTAACACGCCGTCAAGGCCCGCATGGGTGACGAAACTTTCAAATTTCTCCCATTCGTCATATTTCAGAATTTGGGTGTTGGAGATATTCACAATCACATTCAGACCAGAATTTAAGGGCTGGGCGGACAGGGATGGCTTGTCCCCAACTACCCCTTCGTAGTCCCGATAGCCCGCGCTATCGACGATGCCATAGCGGATGTGCTGAGTGGGATTAAAAGGATATTCATTACCCTTGAATTTCTGCCCAACAAAAATACGGACCTGCATGTCCTGATCCATGGTGGGAGTGTAATTGTCCGCCTCCAGCCAGTACTCATGCGCGAGAACAGGAAATGAGATCAACAAGAAGAGAGCGGTTGTTACAGGCAGGCGAAACATATGGACATCCCCAAACTGGTTTGAGATGTAAGCTTCTAAATTGAGTGAAAAATAGTCAAGGAACATTATTGTGCGATTTCTGTTTGCAGCTTTGATCAGCATTTGGATGCCGATTTCTGCGCTGGCCCATGCGCTTGCCCCGGCAACGATGGATATCGATTTTGACGGTGGGCGGGTGAACGTCTCGTTGGAGCTGGCACTTGAAGTGCTGATGGCGGGGGTTGCGCCGGACGCTGAGGATACAGCGGATTCCCCTGAAGCAGATATCTACAATCAGTTCCGCAATCTACCGCCCGCAGAGCTGGAGGCGGCTTTTGAAGCTTACCGAGATCAGATGGCGGGCAATATTTCAATCATTATTGACGGGCAGGAATACCCGCTGCAGGTAACGCAGGTCGATATTCCCGAGGTTGGCGATACGGAGTTGTTACGCGCGTCTTACGTGTTTCTGGAAGGTGAATTGCCGGAGGGATCGACGGAGATGGTGGTTTCGCCGGATGCGGTTCTTGGCGATGTGATTTTGCGCGTGCTCGATGATCAGCAAGAGGTTACCTATTCCAAATTCATGGCGTTCGGAACGTCGAGTGATCCGATTTCTCTGGTTGGAGTGACGGATCAACCTTTCTGGCAGGTTTTCACAAACTATATTGCCGCCGGTTTCGAGCATATCCTGCCGCTGGGGCTGGATCACATTCTGTTCGTTGTTGGCTTGTATCTACTGTCGACACGTTTGCACCCGCTTCTGTGGCAGGTGTCCGCCTTCACGGTCGCGCATACGATCACTCTGGCACTGGGAATGCTGGGGATTGTCACGGTTTCACCTGCGATCGTCGAACCGCTGATTGCTTTGTCGATTGTCTATGTTGCCGTTGAGAATGTGTTTCTGAGCAAACTCAGCCCCTGGCGGCCGGTGATCGTTTTCCTGTTCGGATTACTGCATGGCCTGGGATTCGCCGGTGTGCTGACGGAGTTCGGGTTGCCGAAGGGGCAGTTCGCGACCGCCCTGATCGGGTTCAATGTCGGGGTGGAGTTGGGGCAGCTAACCGTGATTGCCATATGTGTCGCGTCCTTCGGCTATTGGTTAGGTAACAAACCGTGGTATCGTCAAATGATCTCCATCCCTCTGTCGCTGGGGATCGCGGTGATTGCCAGCTACTGGGTCTATGAACGGGTGTTCCTGTGAGGTTTCTTGTCTTTCTGTTGATCCTACCTTTAGCAGCCAATGCGCAATCTGAAGGACATGAATGGATGCTGACGGAGCTTCGCGCCTGTTACGAGTCCGCAGAAGATTATGCGGGAAAGACTGATTGCATCGGATCAGTGTCGGCGAAATGTCAGGAGGTAGAGGAAGGCGGCTATTCCACCTTCGGGATGTCAAGCTGCAACAATGACGAATACCTCGCCTGGGATGTGCTGCTGAACGAGGAATATCAGGCGACGAAAGCCGCGTTTGAAGCCTGGGACAAAGACGAAGCGGAGTTTTTCCCGGAATATGCGCGTCGTGTCGAAACCCTGCGGGATGCGCAACGTGCCTGGATTACATTTCGGGATGCGGAGTGCGAATTGGAATATGCCATCTGGGGCAGCGGGTCGATGCGCCATATCATGGGAACCGCCTGCAATGTCGATATGACCGCGGAACGCACGATCGAGCTATGGTCAATGCGAGTGAATTACTGACTATTTACGGGCTGCGGTCGGTACAATTATGAGTGCACCAGCAGCGCCGACAATGGCGTTTACGCCGGGACTGCCGAAGCTGAGCCCGAACATGAGTCGGATCATGTAGAACAAGATTACCCCACCCAGGCAGATGATGATGCTAGGAATGGCGCCATTATGCGTGAAATTGAATTTCTCGGACAGGTAGCCAATCACGCCACCGATGACGAGCGAACCTGCAAAGACAAGTATTTGGTTAAACATGGCCCCTCCGTTTGGCCGGAGTTTACCGGAATAGCCGGAGGAGCCAAGAGGTTTTAATCTGCCAGCAGCGGCGAAATGCGGTCGAGCAGCTGGAGGCGCTCTTTGCGCATTTCCTCAAGATTAAAATCGTCAGTCGGTTCGACGTTGGTTTCGGCACGGTGAATGGCGCGCGTCAGTTCGTGATATTTGTCGTGCAGAACGGAAAACTCACCGCTGGTGGTTTTCAAGGTGTGGATTTTATCCTCTTTCCCCGGGAACATATCGTGAAGCTCGTTTGGTGTGTGTGACATAGGGTACCTCCTTGTTTGAATTTAAGTGTTAAAGCGGCTGGGGCAAGAGACCTTGAGCTAAGTCAAGTTTCACAATTATTCGAGCTGAGTTCCGGCGGGAATCGGACTGCCCAGCAGGAAAGTGTCGACGTCTTGTGCCCCTTTGCCCGCACGTTGCAGGCGGGTGATCCGTATTGCGCCGTCGCCGGTGGCAATGGTCAGTGCGTCGTCAAGCGTGGTGCCCGGGGTGCCGTTGCCGGTAGCAATGCGGCTGTTTAGGGCTTTGATCCGATCGTCCCCCAGTTCGAACCATGCGCCGGGGAAGGGGGAGAGGCCGCGGATTTGGCGGTCGATGTCTGTGGCGGGGCGAGACCAGTCGATGCGGGCCTCGGCCTTGTCGATCTTGGTGGCGTAGGTGACGCCGTCTTCGGGCTGCGCTGTGGACGGGAGGGGGAGTCGGTCGAGTGTTTCGACGATCAGGCTTGCCCCCATGTCGGACAGACGATCATGCAGCGTGGCCGTCGTGTCGTCGGCTGTGATCGGGGTTGCTTCGCGCAGGTAAACGGGGCCGGTGTCGAGGCCAGCCTCCATCTGCATGATGCAGACGCCGGTTTCGGGATCGCCCGCCATGATTGCGCGGTGGATCGGGGCCGCTCCGCGCCAGCGCGGCAGCAGCGAAGCGTGGATGTTTAGGCAACCTTGAGCGGGGGCGTCGAGGATGACTTGTGGCAAGATCAGGCCATAGGCAACTACAACAGCGATGTCGGCGTTAAGGGCGGCGAAGGCTTCTCGGTCCGCGTGAGATTTGAAATTTTTCGGGGTGCGAACCGGCAGGCCAAGCGCCTCGGCACGTTGGTGGACGGGGCTGGGGCGGTCTTTCTTGCCACGTCCGGCGGGCCGGGGAGGCTGGGTGTAGACCGCGGCGATTTCGTGTCCGGCATCCACCAGAGCATCCAGAACGGGCACGGAAAATTCCGGCGTGCCCATGAAAATCACGCGCATCAGGCGCGGGCCTTTTCTTTTTTCAGCTTCTTCATTTTGTTGGTGATCATCGTGCGTTTCAGCTTGGACAGATAATCGATGAACAGAATTCCGTTCAGATGGTCAAGCTCATGCTGCACAGCTGTTGCGGACAGCCCGTCAAACTCTCGTTCCTGCGGTTTACCGTCCACATCAAGGAAGGCCATACGCACCTGTTTCGGGCGGGTAACTTCCTCGTACATCTCTGGGATAGAAAGGCAGCCTTCCTCGTGAGTATTCAGCTCTTCCGACTCCCACGTGATTTCCGGGTTGATCAGAACCATCGGGTCGGCGGGGTCTTCTTTGTCCGACGTGTCGATCACAAAAATCCGGCTCATGACGCCGATCTGTGGTCCCGCAAGACCAACGCCTGGCGCGTCATACATGGTTTCCAGCATGTCATCGGCTAGCTTGCGGATATTGGCGTCGACGTTAGACACGGGATCACACACCTTTTTCAGGCGAGGGTCGGGATGGATGAGGATCGGTCGTATCGTCATGGCGCTGCATGTAAGCGATCAGGCGCGTTGCTGCAAGAAGGGTCTTGCCCCCGACGCCTATTCGGGTAGCTTTGCACCGTAATACGGGACTTGAATATGACTTATAATTTTGACGAAGTGATTGAACGGATCGGCACCGGATCAAGCAAATGGGACAAAATGGAATCGCTATACGGGTTGGACCCGCACGAAGGGATTCCGATGTGGGTGGCGGACATGGATTTCAAGCCACCACAGTCTGTCATAGATTGTGTGAAGGACATGGCGGAACACGGGGTGTTTGGCTATGGCGGGGATCAGAAAGCCTATACTGATGCGATATGTAGCTGGATGGAGCGACACCACGGCTGGACGGTCGATCCCGCGTGGATTTCCAGTTGTCACGGTATGATGAATGGCATCTCGTTGGCAATCCAGCAGTTCACGAACGCGGGCGACGGCGTGATCATTTTTACGCCTGTTTATCACGGGTTTATCAGTGCGGTTAATGCCAACAAGCGTCGTTTGGTGGAATCCGAATTGATCAACAATGACGGCCACCATGAAATGGATTTCGACGCGTTGGAAGCCCGGCTGCAAGGCGACGAGAAGATGGTTATCCTGTGCTCACCCCACAATCCCGGTGGTCGGGTTTGGACGCGTGAGGAATTGCGCGAGCTGGGGGCGTTCTGCGTAAAACATGATCTGATTTTGGTATCGGACGAGGTTCACCACGATCTCGTGTTTTCAGGGAATAAACATATCCCGATGGCGATGGCGATGCCTGAAATTTCTGATCGCCTAATCATGCTGTCCGGGGCGACGAAGACGTTTAACCTGGCCGGAATGCACACAGGGAATGTGATCATTGAAGATCCGGAACTGCGCAAGACGTTTGAAGCGGGACTGAAGGCCGGATCATTGTCACCAAGTGCCATTGGCGTTGCAATGGCGACGGCGGCGTATAATGGCGGCGACGAATGGCTGGCAGAACTGTTGGAATATCTCGCTGGGAATCGAAAGATTTTCGACGCCGGTATGAACGCGATTCCCGGTGTAAAATCCATGCCGCTAGAAGCGACATATCTGGCATGGGTGGATTTTCGTGCGCTGGGCATGTCGCCCGAAGAGATCAAGGATCGCATTCAAAAAACTGCAAAGATCGCGGTGAATTATGGTTCTGTTTTCGGCAAGGGCGGCGAAGCATATATGCGTTTCAACCTTGCCACCCGCCGCGCGTTGGTGGAGGAGGCGGTGGATCGCCTTTCCGCTGCGTTTTCCGACCTTCAGTGAGTTTTGCCATTGCACAAGATTTCATCAGGCATAATGTAGTCTGATGAAACGTTACTTTTCCCGCGAGAATGGCTGGCTGAACCGGACGACACCACCGCATGTGGTGACACTGGTGGTGCTGGCCAGCATGTCAGCGCTGAACATGAATATCATGCTGCCCTCGCTAAAAGGGATGGCGGAGTATTTTGATACGAATTACGCGGTGGTGCAGCTGACGATCTCGGCCTATCTGGCCTGCACGGCGGTTTTGCAAATCCTGATTGGTCCACTTTCGGATCGCTATGGGCGCAGGCGCGTGCTGATGTGGTCGCTGTGGATATTTTTGGCGGCGACGCTGGGGTGCGTGTTTTCGCCCACCATCGAAATCCTGCTGTTTTTCCGCATGATTTCGGCTGTAGTGGCATCCGGTATGGTGCTGTCCCGTGCGATCGTGCGCGATATCAGCGAACCGGATCAGGCGGCGAGCATGATTGGGTACGTCACCATGGGCATGGCTATTGTGCCGATGATCGGTCCCATGATCGGCGGCTTTCTGGAAGAGGCTTTCGGCTGGCAGGCATCCTTCATATTCGTTTTTCTGTTTGGCGCGGCGGCTGCGTGGCTGATCTGGTCGGATCTGGGGGAAACTAACAGGCAGCAATCGGCGAGCTTTGCGGCGCAATTCCGCGCCTATCCTGAACTGCTGACCTCGCGCCGATTCTGGGGCTACTCACTGACGGCGGGGTTTGCCTCGGGTGTCTTCTTTGCCTTTATTGGCGGCGCGTCATTTGTCGCGGAGGAAGTGCTTTTCCTGAGCCCCGCCCAGCTAGGCGTCTATTTCGTTTTTGTGCCTGGCGGCTACATGCTGGGAAACTTTCTGACCGGGCGGTATTCGCGGAGGATCGGGCTGGACAAAATGATGGCGATCGGCACGCTGATCACCACCTGCGCGATTTTCATCGCGCTGGGCTTTATCGCGATTGGCGTCATTCATCCGCTTAGTTTTTTTGGCCCGCTTTGCCTGATGGGGGTCGGTAACGGTCTGGTTCTGCCCAATGCCAGCGCCGGGACGGTATCGGTGAAACCGCACCTGGCTGGCAGTGCCTCGGGCCTTGGGGGCGCGATCATGATTGGAGGCGGGGCGGCTTTGTCCGCAACAACCGGCACGATGCTGTCGGTTGATTCCGGGGCATATCCGCTGCTGCTGATGATGCTCGCAACCTCGGTTCTGTCGATCCTGACGGCAATTTACGTGTTGTGGGTTTCCAGCACGGTTGGCCCCACTGGCGAGGTCGGATTTGGCGGCTGAACGATTGCATTCCGACGCGTGGGCGGCCATATAGAGGGGAACAGTTCAGGGAAACAGACATGCAGAATTACCTCGAATTTGAAAAGCCGCTGGCGGAAATTGAAGGCAAAGCCGAAGAGTTGCGCGCGATGGCGCGGCAGGGTGAAGGGGTCGATGTCGGGAACGAGGCAGAGGCGCTCGACAAGAAGGCTGCTGCCATGCTGGAAAGTCTGTATAAAAACCTGACGCCTTGGCAGAAATGCCTGGTGGCGCGTCATCCGGATCGTCCGCACTGTATCGACTATATCAACGCGCTGTTCACCGAATATACACCGCTGGCGGGGGATCGGAATTTTGCGGATGACCATGCCGTTATGGGCGGGTTGGCGCGGTTCAACGACGAACCGGTGATGGTGATCGGGCATGAGAAGGGTAACGATACCAAGTCACGTATTGAACGAAATTTCGGCATGGCCCGTCCCGAAGGCTATCGCAAAGCCATCCGCCTGATGGAAATGGCGGATCGGTTCGGCATCCCGATTATCACGTTGGTCGATACACAGGGGGCCTATCCCGGCAAAGGGGCCGAGGAACGAGGGCAGGCTGAAGCCATCGCCCGGTCAACGGAAAAATGCCTTCAGGTCGGTGTACCGCTGGTTTCGATAATTATTGGCGAGGGCGGTTCAGGCGGAGCGGTGGCTTTCGCGACCGCTGATCGGTTGGCAATGCTGGAACATTCTGTCTATTCCGTGATCTCACCCGAGGGCTGTGCGTCGATCCTGTGGAAGGATGCAGAGCATATGCGGGAAGCTGCGGAAGCGCTGCGGCTGACGGCGCAGGATCTGGAGAAGCTGGGCGTGACCGATCATATTATCGCAGAACCAGTTGGCGGTGCGCAACGTGATCGCGAGGGAACAATCGCCGCTGTCGGCGATGCTATCGGGAAGCTACTTAAGCAGCTCGACGGAACCGACAGCAAAAAACTGCGAAAGCTTCGCCGGGAAAAATATCTTAAAATTGGCAGCACTGCGCTGGCGGCGTAAGCCCCCGAGTTTGCTGAAAAATTGACGCAAATTATTTGTTGTTTCATATAAAATATTGAAACATCTGATATTTTTATTCCGCGTGCAATCCTCTCGCGATATCCCTCCCATGGTTAATTTAATCTCTCTTTAACCGCGGCAATAGCACGTTACCCCATCACGAGTTGTTAAATGGGGTTTGCAATGGGTTATGGCATCGCGCTGAAAGAAGCAGGAGAGGTTGAATTGTATCGATTTGGAAGAAGCCAACAGATTTTTCGCGGTCCTAAACCGAGTTTGCGGGCGCCATATGTTGCCTTTATCGGCGGGTCGGAGCCATTTGGCAAATTTGTTGCAAATCCATATCCGAAGCTCGTTCAGAAAAAACTCCGCCAGACATGCGTCAATTGGGGCACGCCCGGGGCCGGTCCCGGCTTTTTTCTGAAAGATCCGGTTCTGCTGGAAGGATGCTCCAACGCAGACGTTTGCGTCGTGCAGGTGATGGATGCTGTGCCATTGTCCAACAGGATGTATTCTGTATATCCGCGCCGGAACCAAAGACTGCGCGGCGTATCCGAAGCGTTGAAATCGCTGTTCCCGCAGGTTGATTTCAGCCATTTCCGATATGTTTCGGCAATGATCCGAAAACTGCGCAATGTTGATCCCAAAGCCTTCAAGGTTGTGGAGGCAGAGTTAAAAGCGGCGTGGATCGCCAGGATGCTGGAACTGCTGGAAGAAATTGAGACCCGCACAATGCTGCTGTGGCTTGTGCCGGCAGATATTGATGACTCCAGTCAACTGGTCACAGAAGATATGGTCGCCATTTTGCAGGATAAAGTTGAACAGGTTCTGAAAATCAACATTCCCAAAAAGACAGGCAAAGACCTGTTGTTTGGGGGAAGTTCGAAAGAAACCAGTTGGATGACCAGATCCGTTCACGAGAAAGTTGCTCAAGAAGTCACACCTTGCCTGCAAGATCTGTTGAATTCGGACAATAAGGCCGTGGCATAAATACTGGCTCGCCCAATGGCGAGCCAGCCTTCACAGTTTCGCGGTCAATTCCGGAACGGCCTCAAACAGATCAGCCACCAGACCATAATCTGCGACCTGAAAAATCGGCGCTTCTTCATCGCTATTGATGGCGAGGATGATTTTTGAATCTTTCATTCCGGCGAGGTGCTGAATAGCTCCGGAAATTCCGATAGCAATATAGAGGTCAGGGGCAACCACTTTGCCGGTTTGACCAACCTGCCAATCATTTGGCGCGTAACCGGAATCTACCGCAGCACGGGAGGCACCGACAGCAGCGCCAAGCTTGTCAGCCAGGGCTTCGATCAGATTGAAGTTCTCCTCGGATCCGACTCCACGACCTCCGGAGACAACAATTTTTGCCGACGTGAGTTCGGGGCGATCCGATTCCTGGAGCTTGTCTTCAATCCATTCTGACAAATTGGGATTTTCCGCAGCAGAACCGTTTTCCACACTTGCCGCACCGGTCGTTGGGCTTGCCTCGTAACCAGAGGTTCGAACACTGAATACCAGCTTTTCGTCATTTGATTTCACAGTCTGAATTGCGTTTCCGGCATATATCGGACGCTTGAAGCTGTTCGCGTCAATGACCTCGATAACATCAGAAATAATCATAACATCAAGAAGTGCCGCGACTCTCGGTAACACATTTTTACCAGAGGCGGTCGCAGGGGCAACGATATGCGAAAACCCGTCGGCCATGCCGACTATCAGCGCCGCCAGAGGTTCACTCAGGCCATGAGCGTAAATAGGATCACTGACGGCGATCACATTTGAAACGCCATCAATTTTGGCGGCTTGTCCGGCCGCGTCCCCGGCATCGGCGGCGGCACAAAGTACGGTAACATCACCAAGCGATTTCACAGCGGTAACGGTTTTGGCGGTCTGATCGAGGGAAATCTCTCCCCCGGTGATTTCGGCGACAAGTAATACGGACATCAGATCACTCCAGCTTCGTCTTTGAGTTTGCTTACCAATTCGTCGACCGATCCGACCCGAACGCCAGCAGACCTTTGCGGGGGTTCGTTGGTTTCAACGATTTCCAGCCTTGGACTAACATCAACGCCAAAATCCGCAGCGGATTTTTCATCCAAGGGTTTTTTCTTGGCCTTCATGATGTTCGGCAAGCTAGCATAGCGAGGTTCGTTGAGACGAAGGTCAACGGTCACAATTGCAGGCAGTTTCACTTCGATTGATTGCAGGCCGCCGTCAACTTCGCGGGTGACTTTTGCCGTATCACCTTCCAAGGTCAATTCCGATGCGAAAGTAGCCTGCGACCAGCCCAGCAGCGCAGAGAGCATCTGCCCCGTCGCATTCATGTCGTTGTCAATCGCCTGCTTACCGGCGATCACGAGCTCAGGCCCCTCTGCTTCGACGATGGCTTTCAGAATTTTCGCGACCGCGAGCGGTTCAATGTCTGTATGAACATCGTCACTGGCAACAACAAGAATTGCGCGATCCGCGCCCATGGCGAGAGCGGTGCGCAGCGTTTCCTGTGATTGTTTCACGCCAATTGAAACCGCCACGACTTCTTCGACTTTCCCAGCTTCCTTCAAGCGAATTGCCTCTTCGAGAGCAATTTCGTCAAACGGGTTCATCGACATTTTGATGTTAGCCAGATCTACACCGCTGCCATCGGCTTTGACCCGCGCTTTGACGTTGTAGTCGATCACCCGTTTTACCGGCACCAACACTTTCATGGAGCTTTCTCCTTGATTTGTCGGCCCCAAATCTACTCGAGGCCCATTTCGCTTTACGGTGTTTCCCGTACATTTAATGACCGAGAAATTCAATCAGCGACGACAGCGGAGCGCAAGTATAACATCGGGTTAACCCGTGCAAAATTGCGATCTGCCACGCCAGCTTGAGGCAGTTAAGAAAATATTTACATAAATTGTATAGCTTTAGCGACTGATCGGTGGCGAAACACGCCGATACCCGAATTTCCCAACAGAGAAACCGCAATGCATTCGACCCGTGTCGAAGAATGAAAGGATTCATGCGATGGCGATTGATAGTTACAAGAACATGGTAGGAGGATTGGAATCCCCGGCACGTGATGCTGCCGAAGTAACTCCAAATGATTCCACCGATATGGGCTTTACCTGCCGCTCCCTTTATGTCGGCGTTAGTGGTGATGTTGCCGTACATATGGCCGGGGAAGCCACACCTGTTATTTTCAAATCTGTGCCGATCGGCGTGCTTCCGATCCGCGTTGATCGCGTGCTGGCGACAGGTACGACTGCTTCCGACATTGTAGCGTTGTGGTGATGGTATGCAGATTGCCCTGAAGCTTGGCTTGGGTAGCTGGTCTGCGTATGCAGGTGGCGCACCTGCGCAGGATATATTTGACGTCCTTGGGTCGAGAAACGGCTTTGCTGTGGACTTCCTACAGGACCGGATGGTCGTGAATGATGCGTCTACGCCGGTCAATCAATATGACGGCGCAGCATCAACGAACCTGACAAAACGCGGCGCAGATTCCTGGGATATTGATCCTGTGAAAGGGGTAAACCTCTCGGCGACCCGGGATTTCTCTCTCGCATTTCCGACGACGTCATTTCCGTATGATCCTTCAGCGATCCACGTATTTGCGAAATTTACGTTGAACAACGCTGACAGCGGAGATCAGCGCTATTTGTTTATGATCGACAATGTCGGGAATGACAGGTTCGCGGTATACACAACCTCCGGCGCGGGATTCCGTTGGGTAACCGCAGACGGAAGTTCAGCGGATACCGAGACCTCGGCGTTGGCTCTGGCCGCTGACACGCCATATCAAATGCTACTGGGCGCCGATGCATTTGGGCGTAGCTGGGTGGATGACGATGGCATTCAAACAAATGACCAATTACACCAAATTGCCGCCGCTACGCCTGCTTTTGTCGGCATTGGGTCCTATCCCGATCAGGTCTTTCGGGTTCTTGATGGTTATCTGGCGGAGATCGCCGTTATCTGTGAAGACATCCCGATCGAGAAACGCTTGGGTTTGACCCCCTATCCAGACCTCTATCTTGCCGAAGGAGACAGCCATACGCTGAATATTTCGTCAGGTCTTACGGAGTCCCAGTTCTATCCGGCAATTGTGAGTGGTGCCAATGGATGGGTCTCTCGCAATGAAGGCGGTTCCGGCGAAAGCTCCTCGGAAATGCTGGCGCAGGCTGGAAACACATTTGCGTCGGGTGTTCCCGATGTTGCGACGATCTATGCGGGGTCAAACGACACGGATACAATTGTATTGGCGACACCTGCACCGACGGCTGACAGCTTTGCCGTTGCAGAGATAAGTAATCATGCCATCGGGGGATGGATCAGTGTAAATGGCGAGTCGCGTCAGATCACGGCGATTGCAGCTGATCTTGTTACGCTTTCTTCCGCACTTTCAACGATTCCTGTTTCAGGGGATATTGTCAGCATTGATACTGAGAAGAATATTGCTGCTTGGATACAGGCAGCCAAAGCTGCCGGCGTTTCCAATATCTCGGTTATTGGATCGCACTACCTGAACTTTGCTTCCGGCGGTGACACGACATCGTCCGAGCAACCTTTGCGCGCGGCATGTCGTCTTGCGCAACAAGCCGCAGCAACCGCGGAAAGCGTCCCGTATATCGATACCTATGACTATATGAGACAGGTGATTCTGGATGGCGAGGTAACGCAGGGAGACTGGGCAGCCTGGCATCTAGGTGCGACTGATACGCACCTTAATGCCGCTGGCGAAGCAGTCTTAGCGGAAGCTGTTCTGAGCGGATTATAGTTATCTGTTGGCGCCGGGGACCCACAAAACGTCACCGGCGTCTTCAAGATTTGCAAAGCGAGCAGCAACGAAAAACCAATCAGATAGTCTATTTAAGTATTTGACTGTATTGGTATTTATTTCTTCAAGATTAGATAGTTCAACGCCATACCTTTCGGCGCGTCGACAGACAGTCCGGCATATATGCAGTTGCGCCGATAGTGCGGATCCTCCTGGCAGCACGAAACTTTTTAAGGTCGAAAGCGAAGCATTCATGTGATCAATTTCGGCTTCCAATCTGCTGATTTGCGAGTCGACCATCCGCAAAGGTTCATAACCCAGATTTTCATCATTCCCAGATGGCGTGCACAAATCCGCACCCAGATCGAACAAATCGTTTTGAATCAGGTTCAATTGCTTGACGAGATTTCCCGATGCATTGGTGCAGGCTAAGCCGACGAAGGCGTTAAGCTCATCTACGGTTCCATAAGTCTCTACGCGAAGGGAATCCTTTCGAACGCGAGAGCCGTCCCCCAGCGCGGTTTCCCCACCATCTCCGGTTTTTGTATATATTTTACTAAGGGTTACCATCATGACCCACCGCGGAAGAATATGAAGATCAGGATGAAAATGATGGCGACGGCCTGAAGCCCAATACGCCATCGCATAACCTTGTTAGCGTTTTTCCGGTTCCATTCGCCACCACGGGTGAACCCGATCAATCCGAAAGTGAGTACGCCTAGAACCGCCAGACAGGCGATCACAACCAGAATAAACAGAGGGTCAGACCACATTTCGGCCTCCTATTGCTTTGACAAAATCACGTCGAGCCAACGGGTTGGCAGGAAACGTTTAAAGATATTTGCCCCGTATGTTGCCTTTGTTACCATGTATCTTGGCTTCGGGCGCGGAGATTCAAGCGCATGTATCAGTTTTTCCGTGACAGCGGAGGGTGGCAATTCGAAGCGGGACGGATCGGCTGGCTGCGCGTAAAGACGTCGTTTCACCTCTGATTCATAAAACTCTCTGCGATCGGATGACTCCCAATCTATCCATTTTTCGAATTGAAGTGCTGCATTATCCCGAAATTTCGTCGGGATAGGCCCAGGTTCGATAAGTATAAACTCTATCCGACTATCGCGATGCTCCATTCGCTGTGAATCGGTTAAGGATTCAAGCGCGGCTTTCGTTGCGCAGTAGGCACCTCTGTATGGCGTTGAAATAAATCCCAATACCGATGAGTTGTTGACGATACGTCCATGCCCCTGCTTGCGCATGATCGGAAGAAACATGTTAGAAAGTTCGATTTGTCCAAATAAATTTGTCTCAAAAATGTCGCGTAATGCGTTTCGGGACAGGTCTTCTACGGCTCCGGGAATAGCGTAGGCGCCGTTATTGAAGACGGCATCCATTCTTCCCCCGGAAAATTCAAGTGCCGCGTCGGCAGCGCGCCTAATATTGTCTGAATCCTGATAATCGAGAGGAATGCTGAATAGGCCTTCATCCTGTAATCTGGTGCAATCCTGAGGATTTCTGCAAGTTGCAACTACCTGCCAACCTCGCTTCTGGAGTGTATGCGCGGCATCATAACCAATCCCGGACGAACACCCGGTAATCAATATCGACCTTTGTGTCATATTGCCTCCTTTGAGGGATGAAGATGCCGTCAGAAACCATGCAATAGCAAGCCCCATACATTTCGTGCTGGACCACCTAATCGGCTCAATATACACAACATCTATGACTGATACACCGGATACACCCGATATACCCGAAGAAGATGGTTTGCTGGTCGAACCACTTCAGCGGGCTTTGGGTGACCGATATCTGACCTACGCGCTTTCGACAATCATGAACCGGGCGCTTCCGGATGCACGCGATGGACTGAAACCTGTCCATCGACGGATCCTGTTTGCGATGCGGGAATTGCGATTGTCAGCAAGCAGCGGGTATCGAAAATCTGCTAAGATTTCGGGCGACGTGATGGGCAATTACCATCCACACGGAAATCAAGCGATTTATGACGCAATGGTACGGTTGGCGCAGGATTTCAACGTTCGCTATCCGCTGGTTGATGGACAAGGGAATTTCGGAAATATCGACGGGGACAATCCGGCGGCTGAACGCTATACCGAAGCGCGCCTCACCAGAGCTGCGGAAGCTTTGATGGAAGGGTTGAGCGAAGATGCCGTTGACTTTCGCGACAATTACGACGGCACTCTGCAAGAGCCTGTTGTTCTGCCGGCGACGTTCCCAAACCTGCTGGCAAATGGGTCGAGCGGGATTGCCGTCGGTATGGCGACAAATATCCCTCCGCACAATATCGGAGAGCTGTGTGACGCCGCGCTACACCTGATCAAAGCCCCGAATGCGCGTGATGAGACTCTACTGGATTTTGTCCCCGGACCGGACTTCCCCACTGGAGGTATCCTCGTTGAGCCGCGAGAAAACATTCTTGAGGCTTATCGCACCGGGCGCGGGTCCTTTCGTCTGCGGGCGCGCTGGTCAGTCGAAGATCTGGGGCGTGGGCAATGGCAGATCGTGGTCACGGAAATTCCTTATCAGGTACAGAAATCTAAACTGATTGAAAAAATTGCCGAGCTGATCAACGCCAAAAAAATCCCTATCCTGACGGATGTACGCGACGAATCCGCCGAAGATGTTCGCTTCATCCTGGAACCACGTGCCAAGACAGTCGATCCAGCTGTGCTGATGGAGACCCTGTTCAGACAATCAGATCTGGAAGTCAAATTCTCCTTAAATATGAATGTGTTGATTGACGGTGTCACCCCTCAGGTTTCGACACTGAAGGACGTGTTGCGCGCCTTTATCGATCATCGGCGCGAGGTATTGCTACGTCGTTCGCGCTTTCGGCTTGGCAAAATTGATGCGCGCCTCGAGGTGCTGGAAGGTTACATTATTGCGTTCCTGAACCTCGACAGAGTGATCGAGATTATCCGGAACGAAGATGATCCCAAACCGATCATGATGTCAGAGTTCGAGCTGTCGGACACACAGGCCGAAGCCATATTGAACATGCGCCTTCGCTCCCTCAGAAGACTTGAGGAAATAGAGCTCCGCCGAGAACTCGACGCGCTGCAGATAGAGAGGGCCGAAATCGACGATCTGTTGCAGGATGACTCACTGCAATGGAAACGGATTTCTGAACAGTTGCGGGAGACTCGTAAACTGTTTGGCAAAGAGTCCGAAGGCGGCGCAAGACGGACAGAATTGGCCGATGCCCCCGACATCGAAGAAGTGCCAATCGAAGCTATGATCGAGAAGGAACCGATTACGGTTGTCTGTTCGGCGATGGGTTGGATCCGGGCGATGAAGGGGCATATCGATCTGGAGTCAGAGCTGAAATTCAAAGACGGGGATGAAGGCCGTTTCGTCTTCCACGCCGAAACAACGGATAAACTCATTGCTTTTGCGGAAAACGGTCGGTTCTACACAATTCCCTGTTCCTCGCTGCCTGGTGGGCGTGGAATGGGAGAACCGATAAGACTGATGGTTGATATCCCAAACGATGCGGATATTGTCAGTTTGTTTATCGTTGAACCAAAACGAAAACTGCTTTTGGCATCGGATGCTGGAGACGGATTTATTGTTTTAGAAGAAGAGGTTATTGCGCAAACGCGGACTGGTAAGCAGGTCCTGAACCTTAAGGGTGGAGCAAAAGCCCGCGTGTGCAAGCCGGCGGAAGGTGACCATGTGGCCTGTGTCGGGTTGAACCGAAAAGTGCTGATTTTCCCGATTTCCGAGCTACCGGAAATGACACGGGGCAAAGGTGTTCGCCTGCAGAAATACGGTGACAAGGACGGCCGTCTGAATGATGCGAGGACGTTCACCCTCTCCGAGGGGCTTAGCTGGCGTGATCCAGCCGGGCGGACGCGCACCGAAACGGATCTTAAGGATTGGATCGGTAAACGCGCTGGTGCCGGACGAATGGCACCTCGTGGGTTCCCGCGCGACAATCGATTTACGGAATAAGCTGTGGAGCTTTGGATACCCGTAACGATTGCGGCCGCGGTGCTGCAGAATATCCGTTCGTCACTCCAAAAACATCTGAAATCGCAGCTGTCAAATAGTGGTGCAACGCTTTCTCGATTCCTCTTCGGGTTCCCCGTGGCTTTAATGATCCTGTTGGGACTATCCATCAATGGATACTCCGTCCCCGCGCCAAATATGGCGTTCCTTATCTACATGATCATCGGTGGAATCAGCCAAATACTTGGCACCGCACTGCTGTTATATTCATTCGGTTTACGAAACTTTGCGGTTGGAACAGCTTTTTCAAAAACTGAGGTATTACAAGCTGTTATCTTTGGCGCGGTGGTGTTGGGTGACGGTATTGGCCTTGCTGCATTTTCCGCAATTCTGATATCTATGGTTGGGATAATCCTTTTAACCAGCCACCAGGCATTTCGCGGTGGAGTATTTAATTTCTCGGCCGGTGTCGGTCTGTTAAGCGGCACGCTGTTTGCGGTGGCCGCTGTCGGATATCGGGCGGCGTCCCTGGCATTGCCCGAGGGCGATTTTCTGATACGGGCGGCGACAACACTTGCATATGTGATTTGTTTTCAGACCGTCATCACGAGTGCTTGGCTTTACTGGCGAGAACCCGGCCAATTGACTAAGGTTGTCCGCAGTTGGCGGATATCAGCAGGTGCCGGATTGGCGGGTAGTCTCGCGTCGTTAGGATGGTTTGTCGCCATGACCCTGCAAAACGCGGCCTTCGTTAAGGCATTGGGTCAGGTAGAGATATTATTTACGATATTCGTATCGGTCGTCTTCTTCCGAGAGAAGCCCTCACTCCGAGAGAGCCTCGGGATCTTGCTGACCAGTATCGGGATTGTCTTGCTCTTGCTCTGGCGGTAAGGGCGAGGCGGTCAACTGATCCTGTAACATTTGTAAATATCTTGTATCAACAAGCGCTTGCAGGTTATCAGGTGCAGAATTCAGTGTCGCTTGTTCAGCATAGAACGATCCCAGATTCTGCATGTAATCTTGCACAGTTCCGCCTAACCAGCCCTCGCCGAGTTTTTCGTCCAGCGTAGGAAGTTCAAAAAGGTTTAGCAGTGAACTAGCGCTCTCGGCATTCATGCTGACGAGAGGAGGGAGATAGGGCAGAATTGGATCAGAATAGGTTTGAACATCTTCGTTTATGTCATTGATAATCCCAAGAAAACTAACGATTTTATCAGCGTTGGCCTGGGCATAGAAATCTTCGGTAATCACGGCGTCGAAAATGCGAACACCGGAGGTTTGAAGTGCAGAATAGTCAAATAACGGAACAGCTTCTCCTTCGAGCTGCTCAAGGGAAAGCCCCCACCCACAGGCAATATCAATGGATCCATCTAGAAACTTGGCCACTGCGGTTCGAGGTGTCATATCCTGAATGTTCAACCGATCGGGATCGAGCCCCATACTCTCCACCTGCATGTTCAAACTGTAATGAATGCTGGTACCTATCGGTAAACCAATCACCGCGTCCATGATCGGGGCAGGGTTCTCCGTGGAAACATCCAGGCGCCCACGCGAGTAACAGTTTTCTATTTCCGGGTAACTTACAGATATATCAATGATTTTTACCGATCTTCCCCGTGACGCCGCGACAATCAGCGGTGTAACACCCACAGAAAGACCGATCTGCACTTCTCCGTTTGCGACGGCTTCGATCAGGCTTTGACTATCAGTGAATGTCCGCCAATCAACGGCCAGCCCTAACGCAGTGTCGTATGCGCCTGTCTGGCGTCCGTAATGGGCAGGGATTGGCCACTCGTTGAAGTACCCAACGACAAAGCGCTCCTGACTGAAGGCGGGGTGAGCGATCAAAAGGATCGCAGGGAATAATAAGTGCAGAAATCTCATGCGAGTTTTATGCAGATTTCTACCGAAAATGTCGACATAGAAAGTTAATCTGATGTTTGCGACGTGAAATTAATTGTAAGTAACGAACAATTATCAGCCATATTTAACCAAATTATAGTGTTATTCGAACAAATAGCGAAAACCTGTCCGTTTAACGATTGCCCGGATCAGTTGGCCTTTCGAATTGACTTTTTTGTTGTCCCGGCGACAAGTGAGACGCAGGGAGCAAACGATGAATTCTGACCAAGCACTTCTTTGGCTGAACAAACAGCCCGATATATCCAGCATCCGTGCCGCCGTTGTCGATTTAAACGGCGTTTGGCGTGGAAAACGTCTGCCGATTGCCCAAGCGGAAAAAACGCTTCAAGACGGAATACGAATGCCGTTGTCGATCAGCGCCGAGGATATTTGGGGCGAGGATGTCGCCGACAACCCGATGGTTTTCGGATCGGGGGATTCCGACGGGTTTGCGCGTCCGACCGGGCGGGGCATTCTTCCGACCAACTGGCTTGCCAATCCAACCGCGCTGGTTCCGCTTTGGATGTGGCAGGAAGACGGTTCGCCGTCACCTGTTGATCCAAGGCAGGTTCTGGCGCGGGTTCTGGATCGTTACACCGAAATGGGCCTGACGCCTGTCACCGCTCTGGAACTGGAATTCTATCTGATCGGGCAATCGGAAAAACGCCCATCGACGCCGATTTCGCCGCTAACGGCCCGGCGGCTGGATGGGGATGCGATCATGTCGCTGGATATGGTCGATCATTTCGAAGGCTTCTTCGCTGATGTCTATTCCGCCTGCGCCGCACACGACATTCGCGTTGATGCCGCGATCAGCGAGGGCGGCGCCGGACAGTTCGAGGTGAACCTGCTGCATTCCGCCAACGCCCTGAAAACCGCTGACGATGCGACTTTTTTCAAGCGCTTTGTTAAAGGGATCGCGCGCAAGCACGGGTTTGCGGCGTCGTTCATGGCGAAACCGTATCTGGAACAGGCCGGCAGTGGGCTGCATTTGCATTTCAGTGTGCTCGACAAAGACGGCAACAATATTTTTAACGATGGCAGCGAGGAGGGGGATCCAAGACTCCTCCATGCCGTCAACGGATTGATGGAAGGGATGGTGGAGACCTCCTTGATATTTGCGCCGCATCTCAATTCCTATCGTCGTCTAGCCCCGGGTAGCCATGCACCGACGGGCATTTGCTGGGGGTATGAAAACCGCACCGCGGCCGTCCGCATTCCCGGCGGTCCCCCCGAGGCTAAAAGGATTGAGCATCGTGTCGCGGGCTCGGATGCCAACCCCTATCTGGTGATTGCCGCCGTGTTGGGGGCGGCGCTCGACGGGATCGAGACCGCCCGACAGCCGGTTGATCCTGTGGAAGGGGACGCTTATGCGGCAGAGCTTCCTCAGCTTCCCGAACATTGGGGGAAAGCGATAAAAGCTTTTGAAACCGGGGACATGTCCAAACGAATTTTCCCGCCCCTGATGCACGAGGTTTACAGCCTGATGAAATGGCAGGAATTCAACGGATTCACCTCACGAATGAGTGAATTTGAGGTCGCCACCTATTTGGAAACGGTCTGAAGCGAAAAAATCCCTTGCGGTCATACCCAAAGCAGCATTCTAATCTACACATCACGACTGCCAAAAGGCTGTAACGGGCTTATTAGTAAGGAGAATGCCGATGAAAAAAGTTATCACCGCCACCAGTATGCTTGCGATTCTCGTGAGTCAGGCGACCGCTCAGGAAGAGCAGGTCGTAAATGTTTACAACTGGTCGGACTATATCGCCGAAGACACAATCGAAAAATTCGAGGCCGAGACCGGGATCAAAGTCGTCTATGACGTTTATGATTCCAACGAGGTGCTGGAAGCCAAGATGCTGACCGGAAATTCCGGTTACGATGTTGTTGTGCCAACATCGGACTTCCTGCAGCGCCAGGTAGCTGCCGGGGCGTATCAGCCGCTCGACAAATCCAAACTGCCGAACCTCGCCAATATGGATGAGAGCCTGATGGCGAACGCCGCCGTTTACGATCCGGGCAATGAATATGCGACGATCTATATGTGGGGCACCACCGGCATCGGCTATAATGAGGGTATGGTCACCGAACGATTGGGTGAGGATTACGAGGTGAACTCGTGGGATCTGGTGTTCAACCCGGAAACCGCTGCGAAGCTTGCAGATTGCGGGATCACCGTCCTTGACGCTCCGACAGAGCTGATCCCGGCGGCGATGAACTATCTTGGGCTCGATCCGCGTTCCACCGATGCCGCAGACCTTGAGGCCGGGGCGGAGTTGCTCATGTCGGTTCGTCCTTACATCCGCTACTTCCATTCCTCCCAATATATCAATGACCTAGCCAATGGAGACGTTTGTGTTTCTGTCGGTTGGTCCGGTGACGTGTTCATCGCACAGGCTCGTGCGGCTGAAGCGGAAAATGGTGTCGATGTCCTCTACGTGATCCCGGATGAGGGCGCGCTGCAATGGTTTGACATGATGGCGATCCCGGTGGATGCGCCGCATCCGGACAATGCGCATACATTCATCAACTTTATCATGGATGCGCAGATCACCGCGGATATCACCAACTATGTCTGGTATGCGAATGCGAACGCCGCCTCCATGCCGCTGGTGGACGAGGAAATCACCTCCGACCCCGGTATTTTCCCGACAGAAGCGGCGAAAGAGCATCTTTGGGGCGCAAAAGTCTATGATGCGCGCACAGACCGCACAGTGACGCGGCTCTGGACAGAGATCAAAACCGGCCAGTAAGGTCAAAGGGCGGGGCGCTCCAGCCCCGCCAATTCAGGGGGACATATGGCCGAACCCGTCATAGCAGCGGATACAAAACCATGGCTTTCGGGTGCTGCCGAGCCGTTTATCCGCATCCAGAATATCACCAAGATTTTCGGCGATTTTGCTGCCGTCGATGACGTGTCGCTGGATATTTACAAGGGCGAATTGTTCTGCCTTCTGGGCGGATCGGGCTGCGGAAAATCGACTTTGCTGCGGATGCTGGCCGGGTTTGAAACCCCGACAAAAGGAGCGATTACCATTGACGGGCAGAACGTGGCCGGCGTGCCCGCTTCCGAGCGGCCGACCAATATGATGTTCCAGTCCTATGCGCTGTTCCCGCATATGTCGGTTGAAAAGAACGTGGCCTACGGTCTGCTGCGCGAAGGTGTGCCGAAGGAAGAGGCGTTCGCCCGTACCGCCGATATGCTGAACCTTGTGAAGCTTGGCAATTTTGCCAAACGCAAGCCACATCAATTATCAGGTGGCCAGCAACAACGCGTAGCGCTGGCGCGGGCGCTGATCAAACAGCCGAAGCTGTTACTGTTGGACGAACCGCTGGGAGCGCTGGATAAAAAACTGCGCGAGGAAACCCAGTTCGAATTGATCCGTATTCAGGAAACCCTAGGCGTGACCTTCATCGTTGTGACCCACGATCAGGAGGAAGCGATGACGCTTTCGACGAGGATCGGCGTCATGAACGAAGGCAAAATCGTGCAGATCGGGGAGCCGCAGGAAATTTACGAACGCCCGAATTCACGCTTTGTGGCTGATTTCATCGGAACCGTGAACCTGTTTGATGGGGAAGTCGACATCGCCTCGCCCACCGAACTGCGGCTTACATCGTCCGACATGGGGGCGATTATCACCAAACCCATCGACGGGCTGTCATCGAAACAAACCGTGACGCTGGCGATCCGGCCCGAACGGATCAGCATCACCCGCGACAAACCAAGCGCCGCAAATTGCGTCGAAGGGATAGTGGAGGAGGTTGCTTACCTCGGCAACCAATCCATTTACCGTGTGAAAATCGCCTCCGGCAAAACCGTCAAAGTCACGATGTCCAACGTCGATATCGAGGGCGAGCCGATCAAGTGGGATGAAAAAGTTTACCTATCCTGGAACCCGGGCAGCGGCGTGGTGCTAACGGCATGAGCCTTAGTGACACACAGAATGGCCGCACCGCCAGCCTTCTGCGCAAGCTGGGATTTTCCGGCCGCGGGCTGGTGATTGCCGTGCCGACGCTGTGGCTGCTGGTGTTCTTTCTGATCCCGTTTTTGGTCGTGTTAAAAATCTCGGTCGCAGAACCGCTGATCGCGCGCCCACCTTATTCACCACTGTTCGTCGAAGGGCCGGACGGCTGGTCGATCAAGGCGACGCTCAGCAATTACGCCTACCTGTTGGAGGACAGCCTTTATATCAAGGCGTACTGGTCCTCTATCGTTATTGCGTTTTTCTCAACGGTATTTGCCCTGCTGGTGGGGTATCCGCTTGCCTATTACATCGCGAGGAGCGAAGAGCCGAAACGGTCAATTTTATTGCTGTTGGTTATCCTGCCGTTTTGGACATCATTCCTGTTGCGCGTCTATGCAATCATCGGAATCGTCAAAACCAATGGTATTCTGAATGCGGTCTTGCTGAAAATCGGCATTATCAGCGAGCCGTTGATAATTTTGCAGACGGACGTCGCCGTCTATATCGGGATCGTCTATTGCTATCTGCCCTTCATGATCCTGCCGCTATACGCCAATCTGGTGAAACTGGATGGTTCCCTGCTGGAGGCCTCCGCCGACCTTGGCGCAAGTCCGATCTCGACATTTTTCCGCATCACGTTACCGCTGTCGCTGCCCGGCATCATCGCCGGATCGATGCTGGTTTTCATACCTGTCATCGGCGAATACGTGATCCCCGCACTGCTGGGTGGTCCAGATACGCTGATGATCGGCAAGGTGTTATGGACGGAGTTCTTTAACAACCGCGACTGGCCTGTCGCCAGCGCCGTGGCCATCGCCATGCTGATTGCCGTTGTGGTGCCGGTTATGTTCCTGCGTATGGCCCAGACGAAGGTGGAGGAAAACGCATGAGACGCGGATATTTCCTCCCCATCACGGCGTTGCTCGGATTTTTATTCCTCTACATGCCGATTATCTCGCTGATCATTTATTCGTTCAATGACAGCAAGCTGGTGACGGTTTGGGGGGGCTGGACAACCAAATGGTATGGCGAGCTGTTCCGCGATCCCCAGATTCTGGGCGCCGCCTGGATCAGCCTGAAAATCGGCGTGTTTTCGGCGACCATCGCGACCATCCTCGGCACACTCGCCGCCATGGTGCTGACGCGTTTCGGCAAAGTCCGTGTGCGCGGGTTGCTGACCGGCATGGTCACCGCCCCGCTGGTTATGCCCGAAGTCATCACCGGCCTGTCACTGCTGCTACTATTCGTTGCGATGGAGCTGGCCTTGGGATGGCCTGCACAGCGCGGCATCCTGACGATTACCATCGCCCACATAACTTTCTGCATGGCCTATGTCGCCGTCGTCGTTCAATCCCGCCTTGTCGATATGGATGACAGCATCGAGGAAGCCGCCGCCGACCTCGGCGCCGGTCCGGTGCGCGTGTTTTTTGACATTACCCTGCCGATGATCGCCCCCGCGCTGATCTCTGGCTGGTTGCTGTCCTTCACGCTATCCCTCGACGATCTGGTCATCGCCAGCTTCGTCTCTGGCCCCGGGTCGTCCACCCTGCCGATGGTCATTTTCTCCAAGGTCAAGCTGGGTGTCAGCCCTGACATCAACGCCCTTGCCACCCTTATCATCCTCGTCGTCGCGATCGGCATCAGCGGCACGTGGTTCTTTATGCGGAGACACCCGAAATGAGTGGCGATCAAGCCTTCCGTGCGACCTCCAATATGGGCCGCGATATCGAAATGACCTATGGCGGCGCGACCAGCTTCCTGCGCCGTCGTTACACACGCGATCTTTCGGGCGTCGATGTTGTCGTCAGCGGTGTGCCGTACGATGCCTCTGTTACATACCGCCCGGGCTGCCGCCTTGGCCCGCGTGCCATTCGCGCGGCGTCGGTGCAACTGGCGGAGCTGAAGGCGTTTCCATTCGGGTTTGATCCGTTCGATACGCTGTCAGTCGTGGATTACGGCGACTGCATGATGGACCCGCACCATCCCGAAACCGTCCCGACGGACATACAGGCTCACGCTGCCAATATTATCGCATCGGGTGCGAAAATGCTGACCCTTGGCGGGGATCATTTCGTGGCCTATCCGCTGCTGAAAGCACACGCCGAAAAATACGGTCCCATTGCCCTGCTGCAATTCGACGCCCATTGCGACACGTGGGAGGATGATCCCACCCGTCTGGATCACGGCACTATGTTTGGCCGTGCGGCGCAGGAAGGCATCATCGATGTCACGAAATCCACGCAGATTGGTCTGCGGACGTATAATGACAGCGACCACGGTTTCGAAATCCTCACCGCGCCGTGGGTCCACAGAAACGGCATCGACAACGCGCTGGAAATTATCAAGGACCGGGCAGGGGACGCACCGCTTTATATCTCATTCGATATCGACGGCCTCGACCCCGCTTTTGCGCCGGGCACAGGAACGCCGGTCACCGGCGGCCTGGCTAGCTGGCAGGCTTTGGAGTTGATCCGCGGCCTCGGCTCGCTTAATCTGATCGGCATGGATGTGGTCGAGGTTTCACCCCCTTACGACCACGCCGAAATCACCGCCATCGCAGCTGCCACCGTGGCGCACGACTGGCTGTGCCTTCTGGCGCAGAAAAAGGGTGCGAAAGGAAAGCCGGTAGGACGGCTATAAGGTGAAAAATGTCAAAGATGGATTACGTGTCGAAATTTCCGGCGGCAACGCAGGAATGGCTCTCGGATAAACGTGTCGAGGAGGTGGAATGTATCATCTCCGACTTTGTCGGCATGTCACGGGGCAAGGCGATGCCTTCGACAACTTTCAACCGGTCAGAGCGTATGTTCATGCCCATGTCGATTTTCTATCAGACCATCGACGGCGAATATGTCGATATGGAGATTGAGGATCAGTGGACCGAGGCTGACATGGTCCTGAAACCGGATTTCAGCACTGGCGTTGCGGCCCCGTGGGCGCGCGATATCACGGTTCAGGTGATCCATGATGTGTTTGACACGAAGGGGAATCCGGTAAGCCTCGCCCCGCGCAATGTGCTGAAACGGGTGATTGGCCTCTATAAAGCCGAAGGCTGGACGCCCGTTGTTGCTCCCGAAATCGAGTTCTACCTCACCAAACCCAACATAAACCCCGCCGAACCGATCGAACCGCCTGTGGGCCGAACGGGTCGCCCGATGGTTAGCCGACAGGCTTATTCCATGGCGGCGGTGGACGAATATGGTCAGGTTATCGACGATATCTACGATTTTGCCGACGAGATGGGGTACGAGATTGACACGATCATTCAGGAAGGTGGTTCCGGCCAGTTGGAGATTAACCTCGTCCACGGGGATCCGGTGACGCTGGCCGATCAGGTGTTTTACTTCAAACGGCTTATCCGCGAGGCGGCGCTGAAAAACGATTGTTTCGCGACCTTTATGGCGAAACCCATTCAGGACGAGCCGGGCAGCGCGATGCATATCCATCAGTCGGTGGTCGATAAGGACGGCAAGAATATTTTCAACGGCGTCGACAACAAAGAAACCGACGCGTTCCACCACTTCATCGCCGGACAGCAACGATATCTGCCGAACGCGATCAGCCTGCTGGCGCCATATGTGAATAGCTATCGCCGCTACGTGGCGTCGGGCTCTGCGCCGATCAATCTGGAATGGGGTGACGATAACCGAACAACCGGTATCCGTATCCCGATTGCCAAACCGGAAGCGCGACGGGTGGAGAATCGCGTGACGGGGATGGATGCGAACCCCTATCTGGCATTGGCGGCGTCGCTCGCCTGCGGGTATCTGGGGTTGAAGAACAAGCTGAAACCACGCCGGAAGCAGAAAAAAGAAGCCTATGAACTGCCCCGCGCTCTGCCAAGGTCCCTGCTGGAAGGGCTGGAATTGTTCAACGGCGCACCAGAGCTGGAGGAGGTTCTGGGCAAGGAATTCTGCACCGTCTACAAGGCCGTGAAACGCCATGAAGCGCTTGCCTTCCTGGAGGTCATCAGCCCGTGGGAGCGGGAGCATCTGCTGCTGAATGTCTGATGGATTTGCTGAGCGCAAATGACCGGCAGGGCGAATATCCCGACAGCTATTACGCCGCCAGCGCCATCCGTCTGGACCCGTTCCCGACGCTGGATGGCGATGCCACGTGCGATGTCTGTGTTGTGGGCGGCGGCTATACCGGCCTGTCCACGGCGCTGCATCTGGCGAAAGCGGGTTTCGACGTTGTTCTGCTGGAGGCGCAACGCGTCGGGTTCGGCGCGTCCGGCCGCAATGGCGGGCAGGTCGGGTCGGGTCAACGGGTCGAACAGCCGGAGCTGGAGAAACTGGTCGGGATGGATCACGCCCGCCAGCTTTGGGATCTGGCGGAAGAATCCAAATCCACCGTTCGTGATCTGATCGCCGAACATGCGATCCCCTGTGCCTATAAACCCGGTGTTCTCCATGCCGAGCTGAAGGCAAAAAATCTGCCGCATTACAAGTCGGAGGTAGAAAAGCTGCGCGAAGAGTATGGCTATGACCAGATTGATTACCTTGACGGTCCGGCGATCCGTGATGCGCTGGGCACGGATGTCTATGCAGGCGGCACGCTTGATCACGGGGCAGGGCATCTGCATCCGCTGAATTTTGCCCTTGGTCTGGCGCAAGCCTGTCGAGATGAGGGCGTGAAAGTCTATGAAAATACGCGGGTGACGGGCATCACACACACTGACCCTGCTAAAGTGACGACGCCTGCAGGCATCGTGACGGCAAATTTTGTGGCAATGGGGTGTAACGGGTATCTGGGCGACCTCGACTCGCAGGTCGCTGCCCATGTTATGCCGATCAACAATTTCATCGTCGCGACCGAACCTCTGGGAGAGGACATTGCCCGTCAGTTGATCCGCGATGATGTTGCCGTGGCCGACAGCAAATTCGTGGTGAATTATTATCGTCTTAGCGAAGATCATCGCCTGCTGTTCGGCGGCGGAGAATCTTATGGCTACAAGTTCCCAAAGGACATCACTGCCAAAGCCCGCAACCCGATGCTCGGGGTCTATCCGCAGCTGAAAGACGTCAAAATTGACTATGCCTGGGGCGGCACTTTGGCGATCACGATGAACCGTTTGCCGGACTTCCGCCGGGTTGCGCCGAACATTCTGTCAGCGTCAGGATATTCCGGTCACGGCGTGGCCATGGCAACTCTCGCGGGCAAACTGATGGCCGAGGCTATCAACGGTCAGGCGTCAAGATTCGACGTCATGTCCCGGGTTCCGATTCGCCGATTCCCGGGGGGTGCCGCACTTCGGTCGCCGTTATTGGTTTTGGCCATGCTCTGGTTCAGCCTACGTGACAGACTTTAGTCAATTTTAACGTCAATACGTCTATTGCATCGTCAAAATGACGTTTACGCCGAGTAAACGGTTGAATGCACCCATACACTGGCGCAATCTCTTCCGCATGGTTTGCTTGCCTAATTGTACGGGACGAGCGCCCGTAAACAGTAAGCCAACAAAATTCCTAACAGAGGAGAACGAAACATGAGCCAATTTGCCAAAACTCTGGCAGCTGGCGTCTTCGCGGCATCCCTGACAGCATCTTTTGCATATGCTGCAGGTACCCACCCGGTTACCGGGGAAGCGCTTGCTGATGACCAAACCTTTACCTACCGCGTGCTCGACGAGCACAGCTCGGTCGACCCGCAGATCGTCGAAGACGTCTCGGGGTCTGAAATCGTACGTGACCTTTTCGAAGGTCTCTACAACCAGGATGCTGACGGTAACCTCGTCCCGGGTGTTGCCCTGTCGCACACCTTGTCGGACGACAAAACTGTTTACACCTTTACGCTTCGTCCAGAAGCCAAATGGTCCAATGGTGATCCCGTCACTGCTGGCGATTTTGAATATGCATGGAAACGTCTGGCCGATCCGGAACTGGCATCGCCGTACCAGTGGTTCATTGACGTGATGGGCCTGAAAAATGGTGGCGCTGTCATGGCTGGCGAAATGCCTGTTGACGAGCTAGGCGTGAAAGCGATCGACGACCACACACTGGAAGTCACGCTGGAACAGCCGCTGCCATATTTCCCGCTGACAACCACACACGCATCGACTTTCCCTTCGCCGCAATCGGTGATCGAAGAATTCGGTGATGACTGGACAAAACCGGAAAATATCGTGTCCAACGGTGCTTATGTTCTGACCGAACATATCCCGCAGGAACGCTCGGTACGCTCGCGCAACGAAATGTACTGGGACAATGAAAACACCATCATCGATCAGACAATTGCGCTGGTTATCAATGATGAAAACACAGCCCTGACACGCTATCTGGCGGGTGAGCTGGATCGTACCGAAGTCCCGACAGGCCAGTATCCGCGTCTAAAGGAAGAGTATCCTGATCAGGCGATTTCTTTCCCGCGTCTGTGTTCCTACTACTACACATTCAACCTGTCGGATTCCGGCCCGGAAGCCTTCAAAGACGTTCGTGTCCGTCAAGCGCTGTCCTATGCGATTGACCGTTCGATCATTACCGACAACGTGTTGCAGGGTGGCCAGTTCCCGGCCTTCACCTTCACACCGGGTGCAACCGCCAACTTCGAAGTTCCCGAGGTTGAGTTCGGTCAGATGACACAGGCTGAGCGTGACGCGAAAGCATTGGAATTGCTGGCAGAAGCTGGCTATGGTCCGGACAATCCGCTGTCCTTCTCCATGCTGTACAACACGTCTGAAGGTCACAAGAAAATCGCAATCGCTATGTCCCAGATGTGGAAACAGAAACTAGGCGTTCAAGTAGAGCTGGCCAACATGGAATGGCAGACATTCCTTGAAGTGCGCGGCGATCAGGACTTCGATCTGGCCCGTGGCGCATGGTGCGGCGACTATAACGAGGCATCGACATTCCTTGACCTCGTACAGTCCGCATCCGGCTACAATGACGGCAAATACAACAGCCCCGAAGTAGACGCGCTGTTGGCTGAAGCGAAAACCATGGAAGACCCGAGTGCGAACTACACTCAGGTTGAACAGATCATCGCTGAAGACATGCCCATCATCCCGATTTATCACTACACCAACGTGTATATGATGAACCCGGCCCTGATCGGCAGCTGGCCCGTCCAGAACGTAGAGCAGAACTGGTATTCCAAGGATCTCTACAAAGTTGCTGAATAAGCATCTGTGAACTTGAAGACACCGCACGCTGCGTGCGGTGTCTTCGCATATGCGGGTCACGGGCATTATCAGGCCGTGACAGTCTACGGGGCTTTGGAACATGTTTAATTACGTCATCAAGCGCATCGCCATTGCGATACCGACGCTGCTTATCCTGATCATTATTTCCTTTGTGCTGATGCATTCGGCACCCGGCGGACCGTTCAATTCCGAAAAACCGTTGCCGCCACAGGTTCTGGCGAATATCGAGGCGAAATACGGCCTTGATCAGCCCTTGTGGAAACAGATGACCAACTATGTGGTTGGCCTCGTCACAGAATTCGATATGGGCCCGTCCTTCCGCTACAAAGACCGCTCGGTTAATGAAATTATCGCCCAAGGGTTCCCGATCACCATCACCTATGGTGTGCTGTCCTTCGTTGTTGCGGTCACCGTCGGTGTTACGCTAGGCGCGGTTGCCGCCATCCGACAAAACACATGGATCGACTATATCGCCGTCGGCATTTCGATCGGCGCACAGGTGCTGCCGAACTTCGTCATGGCGCCGCTTCTGGTGCTGACTTTCACGCTCTGGCTCGGCTGGCTGCCCGGCGGTGGCTGGAATGGGGGGCAATGGCAATATCTGATCATGCCGGTGATTGCGCTCTCGACCAGCTATATGGCCTCCATCGCGCGTATCACGCGGTCATCCATGCTGGAGGTCTTGAACACCAATTATATCCGCACGGCAACGGCCAAGGGCCTGCCGTCCAAAACCATCTTTTTCCGCCACGCGTTGAAACCGGCGATGCTGCCGGTGATATCCTATCTTGGACCAGCCTTCGTGGGGATGATCACCGGGTCCGTTGTGATCGACATGTATTTCTCCACCGGGGGCATGGGGCAGTTCTTTGTGAACTCCGCCCTGACACGCGATTATTCGGTCATGATGGGGATCACGATCCTGATCGGCCTGCTGACCATTTTATTTAACCTCGTTGTTGACCTGCTTTACGCATGGATCGACCCGAAAATCCGCTACTGAGGGAGGACACGATGTTGGTAGATTCCCAAAAAGTCGGCGATCTGGCTGAGAACCTCGCCAAGATGGACGAAGTCAAAGGACGCTCGCTCTGGGGCGATGCCTTGCGCAGGTTCATGCAGAACAAAGCGGCGATGGTGTCGATGATCGTCTTGACCCTGATCATTATTTTTTCGCTGACAGGGCAATTCTTCGCCACATGGACGAACGAAGAAATCGACTGGAACATTATGGGCAACGTGGCCGAGATGGGTCAGCCTTCACTTGAAACCGGCCATTATTTCGGCGCGGATGACCTGGGCCGCGATCTTTATTCCCGTGTTGTACAGGGCTCGCGTATTTCCCTGATGGTGGGTGTCGTGGGTGCCCTGATCGCGGTGATCGTCGGCACGCTTTACGGCGCGGTTTCCGGATATGTCGGCGGGCGTACGGATCAGATCATGATGCGTATTGTCGATATCCTGATGTCGATCCCTTACATGTTCGTTCTGATCCTGCTGCTGGTCGTGTTTGGCCGCTCGGTCGAGATGCTGTTCGTCGGCATTGGCCTGATCAGCTGGCTGGATATGAGCCGTATCGTGCGTGGACAGACCCTGACGATCAAGAACAAGGAATTTGTCGAGGCAGCTCAGGCCATGGGCGTTCCGGGCTTCAAGATCATCATGAGACATATCGTCCCGAACCTGCTGGGTGTGGTCGCGGTTTACGCAACGCTGCTAGTCCCCGGTATGATCCTGACGGAAAGCTTTATTTCCTTCCTCGGTCTCGGGGTTCAGGAGCCAAGGACAAGCTGGGGCGCGCTGATCTCCGAAGGGGCAGGGACGATCCAGTATGGCACGCCGTGGCAGCTCTGGTTCCCGCTGGCCTTCTTTGTCGTCAGCCTGTTCTGTTTCTTCTTTATCGGTGACGGTCTGCGTGACGCGCTGGACCCAAAGGATCGTTGATATGAGCTTACTTGAAGTCCGCGACCTGAACGTCAAATTCAACACACCTGATGGGGAGGTCCATGCCGTCAAGAACATGAACTTCTCGATGGAAGAGGGTGAAACCCTCGCCATCGTCGGCGAATCCGGTTCCGGGAAAAGTCAGGCGGTGTTTGCCATGATCGGCCTGCTGGCCCGCAATGGCTACGCCACTGGCAGCGTGATGTTCGAAGGGACCGAAATCCTGAACCTGCATGGACCGGCGCTGAACAAAATCCGCGCCGCAAAGATTTCCATGATCTTTCAGGATCCGATGACCTCGTTGAACCCTTACATGCGGGTCTCCGACCAGATGGCCGAGGTTCTGGTCCATCACAAAGGCATGTCCAAAACCGCCGCGATTGCGGAGTCGGTGAAGATGCTGGACGCCGTAAAAATCCCCGAGGCGAAGTCCCGGATTACCATGTATCCGCACGAATTCTCCGGCGGGATGCGCCAGCGTGTGATGATCGCGATGTCGCTGCTGTGTCAGCCAAAACTATTGATCGCGGATGAACCGACAACGGCGCTGGATGTGACCGTGCAGGCGCAGATCATGCAGCTTCTGGACGATATCCAGAAAGACTTCGGCACCGCCATCATCCTGATCACCCATGACCTCGGCGTTGTGGCCGGGGCGACCCATGATACGCTGGTCATGTATGGCGGTCAGGTGATGGAAGATGCGCAGAGTGAGCAGATTTTCCACAACCCGACGCACCCCTATACGCGTGGCCTTCTGTCCGCTGTCCCGCGTCTGGATCAGGAGACTGAGGTGCTGAACACCATTCCCGGCAGTCCCCCTAACATGATGAACATGCCAGAGGGCTGCCCCTTCTACCCCCGCTGCGATTTCGCGCAGGAGGTATGTGTGAAAACCCTGTCGCCCTTGACCGAGGTCGCTGGCCATCCCGGCCATTTCCGCGCCTGCAACGTGCCCGTGGAGGATATCAAATGAGCGAGACAATCATGAGGGTCGAGGACCTGAAAGTCTATTTCGACGTCCTTCCGCAAGGGGCCATGCCCTGGACCAAACCCCGTCGGTTGCGCGCCGTGGATGGCGTGACGTTTGACCTGAAAGCCGGCGAAACCCTTGGGATCGTTGGTGAGTCCGGTTGTGGTAAATCGACGCTCGCTCGCGCCGTCATCCGCATGATCCCGGCCGAAGCCGGATCGGTCCTGTGGCTGGGTCAGGAACTGCTGAAATTCGACAAGAAACAGCTGCGCGATCAGCGCAAGCAGGTGCAGATGATCTTTCAGGATCCGCTGGCCTCGTTGGACCCGCGCATGAATATCGGCGAGATCATCGCCGAGCCGCTGAAAACGCATTACCCCGAAACCTCGAAATCCGAGGTGAAGGAACGTGTCCGCGAGGTGATGGAAAAGGTGGGTCTGCTACCGAACCTCGTCAACCGCTACCCGCACGAATTTTCCGGCGGCCAGTGTCAGCGTATCGGCATTGCCCGCGCGCTGATCATGAAGCCGAAACTGATTATTTGTGACGAACCAGTCTCGGCGCTGGACGTATCGATTCAGGCTCAGGTCGTGAACCTGTTGAAGGAGTTACAGGCTGAGATGGGCCTGTCCCTGATTTTCATCGCGCATGACCTGTCGGTTGTAAAACATATCTCCACCCGGATCATGGTGCTGTATTTGGGCAACATGGTCGAACTGTCCGACAGCAGCGACCTCTACGCCCATCCGCGGCATCCCTACACACAGGCGTTGATCTCCGCCGTGCCGATCCCCGATCCGGATATCGAAAAGAATAAAGAGGTCATCCTGATCGAAGGAGACCTGCCATCCCCGATCAATCCCCCGTCAGGCTGCGTCTTCCGCACCCGCTGCCCGCGCGCGGCTGACCTGTGCGCCCAGCAGAAACCGGAATGGGAAGACACCGGCAACGGCCATATGGTGGCGTGTCATTTCCATGATTAGGTCGCGTTACTAGCGAGTATTTCTTTCAGTTCAGAAATGGTGAGAGTTCTGTCTCTTTGCCGGTGCAACATTGCGTGGCAGTTTGGGCAAACGGGAATAAGATCGTTTATTGGATCAACTTGATATTCCTTACCGATGTCTCGGAGGGGAATAACATGGTGAACATGTATGAAGCCTGCGCCATGCTGGCCGTAGCGAGCTTCAAAGTTTAGATGACACACCGCGCAAATAGCGCCGTGGTGTTTTATGCAAAGCTTTCGGGCTTTGTCTGAGCGTTCATATTTGTTGACAAAAATCGTCTTTAGCGAACCCTCTGGAATGAGTGCCGGGTAATTAATTTCCTCTGGATATTCTTGATATGCAATTGTTGCTGGAGCCCAGAAGGTCCTTCCCGACCAATCAGGTTTATTTTTTCTGTTCGATGGCTGACCGTCCAATGACCTGCATGAATTTAATAAAACCTCCCAGTATTTTGTGAATTCTGGCCCGCCTTCTGAAACTTCAAAATAATTGAGAGTCTTCATTTGTGGAGCATAGCGTAAACGAAAATTTCGCTTTCCGCGCCCTCTATCTTCGAAGCTTCCACCTTCAATCCAATGAAGAAGCCAGTGCAATGGATAGGCCTTCGGCTCTTGCAGGTCGGGAATAAGAAATATTTCAGCGTTGCGTAAGTTTTTGAGGCCTTTTTAATCGGTTACTTCGACAAAAGTCGTCAAAGGCATTTACTGCTGACGTCAAAGAATCCTTAAAATTCAATTTCTTACCCCTCCATTGCCTCCAGCTCATCGATCATGCTGGCGATCAGCGACAGGCCCTTGTCCCAGAATTTCGGATCACTGGCGTCCAGACCGAAGGGCGACAGCAGTTCCTTGTGGTGCTTCGACCCACCAGCCTTCAGCATGTCGAAATATTTCTCCTGAAAACCTGTATCTCCTTCCTCGTAAACCGCATACAGCGCATTCACCAGTCCGTCGCCAAACGCATAAGCGTAGACGTAGAAAGGCGAGTGGATGAAGTGCGGGATATAGGTCCAGAAACTTTCATACCCATCCATGATATTGAACACGGGGCCGAGGGATTCATGCGTGACCTCCATCCAAATCGCGTTGATCTGATCGGGGGTCAATTCTCCGTCGGCGCGGGCGGCATGGACACGGCATTCGAAATCGTAGAATGCAATCTGACGGACAACCGTGTTGATCATGTCCTCCACCTTGGAGGCTAACAGCCGTTTGCGCGCTTTTGCGTCCGGTGCATTTTCCAGCAGTTTGCGGAAGGTCAGCATCTCGCCAAAGACGGACGCGGTTTCGGCAAGTGTCAGCGGTGTATCGGCCAGCAATTCACCCTGATCGGCGGCCAGTACCTGATGCACACCATGGCCCAATTCATGCGCCAGCGTCATCACGTCCCGCTGTTTGCCAAGGTAATTCAGCAGAATGTAGGGATGCACATTGGTGACCGTCGGATGGGCAAACGCCCCGGGCGATTTGCCTGCCTTCACCGGAGCATCGATCCAACCTTTGTCAAAGAACGGTTTGGCAATGTCGGCCATACGCGGGTCGAACTCGCCATAGGCTTCCAGCACGGTCGCTTTGGCCTGATCCCAAGGGATGACCAGATCATCTTCACCGGGCAGCGGTGCGTTCCGATCCCAGACTTCCAGCTTGTCCAGCCCCAACCACTTCGCCTTCAGCGCATAATAGCGGTGCGACAGCTTTGGATAGGCGTTCACAACCGCATTCCTCAGCGCCTCCACCACCTCCGGCTCAACATCATTGGACAAGTGACGCGAGGTCTGCGGCGTCGGCATCTTGCGCCATTTATCGACGATTTCCTTTTCCTTGATCAGCGTGTTGGTGATCCGAGCGAATAAGGGCAGCTTTGCCATGAACACCGCCGACAGTGCCTTCGCCGCAACCTCGCGTTTGCTGCGATCATTGTCTGTCAGCAGGTTCAGCGTAGCTTCGAGGTTCAACATCTCGCCATCCACGTCAAAATCCAACCCGGCCATGGTTTCATCAAATAAGCGGTTCCATGCAGCCCGACCAACGACCGACCGATCATGCAGGAATTTTTCCAGTTCATCCGAGAGCTGATAGGGGCGCATTTTGCGAACACTGTCGAACACCGGTTTGTAGCGGGCAAGGTCAGCATTTGCCGCGAGCAGCGCGTCCAATGCGTCGTCTTCGATCCGGTTCAGTTCCAGTGAGAAGAACACCAGATGTGTCGACATATCGGTGATCGCCGCCTGCATGTCGGACATGAACTTGCCGCGCTCCGCATCTGTTGTTGCCTGATAATAACGCAGGCCGGCATAGGACATGATCCGACCGGTGATGTTCTGGATTTTCTCGTAACGATGCACACAGTCCAGCATCCCGGCGGCATCCAGATCAGCCAGCTTGCCGGTGTAATCCGCGCCGAACGCCGCGGTCTCCTGACCCAACCAATCCAGATCGCGCTTGATCTCCGGCCCATCCTCGGAAGGATACAAATCCTCCAGCTTCCATTCCGGCAGATCACCCATATTGCCGCCAGAGGCAGCCTCGCGCGCGTCACGGAACAGGTCGGGGGCAGGGAACGGGTGCTTCATGTCAAATCTCCTTTTCAGGGAAAACTTAGGGACGCCGGGCGGCGGTTAAAAGGTCAAATCGACGCTGACCGGGAAATGATCCGACGCGGTCAGCAGCGCGTGCTGCATAACCGGATCTTCGAAACAATCCGGGTCGTCAAACGGGTGCCAGATACGCCATTCCGGTGCCGTTGCTCCCGCCAGTCCGGGCGAGAGCATCACATAGTCCAGCAGCGCGTTCAGATAGCGGTTGGATTCCTTGGAATAAAACCGCGCGGTCGACAACGCCCAGGCCATATGCGGATCAAGCATGATTGCGGCATGAGGTTCGACCAGCTTGTGGGCCGGATCACTATCCTCACCCATCACGATTTCCACGCCGGAACGTCCGAACAGGGTTTCGTATCCGTTTACCGCCGGGCCATCGTTGAAATCCCCCAGAACAATCAGCGGATCACCGGCATCCAGATGCCCCTCTACCCGGCGACGGATCCAGATACATTGTGCCAATTGTTTGCGCCGGGCTTCGACAACGATCTGCACAGCCTCCTGATGGTTTTTCGCGCCATGCTGGCCCTTGGATTTGGTGTGCACACCGATCAGGCGGAACACCCCACCCGAGGCGCGATTCTCCACCAGCAATTCGATCGGGGGTTTGGAAAACACGTGCGGCTCCGGTTTGCCGTCAACATCAACATCGTAAAGGAAATTGCTGTCAAAGCGCGGGGCGTAGGGAGTGACATTACCATCCGCAACCTCGCCGACGGGATCGTGGGTGACGCTGACAACATCCGGATCATAGATGACCGCCAATTCCTGATGGGTATCGTTCACAAACCCCATCAGGGCCGATGACTGGCGCAGGCCGAAATGTTTCGCGAACCCTTCCAGCGCCCGGATCGTGTCGTTGGAGTTGCCGGTATTCGGGGCCTCAACAATCAGCATCAGGTCCGGGTCGACATTGCGGATCACCTCGGCAATTGCCTCCGCCTGTTCGCGACGGGTGACGTTGTATCGGCGCGACCATTCCTTATCCAGCAACAGCCGGTCGTTCTTGTCGAACAGATCCGCGAACCATTCCACGTTATATGTTGCGACGCGCATCAGGCGGCTTCGTGCATTTTCTGGATTTCTTCCCAGGCGTTGTTGATCGTGCGCAACCGAGTGTTGGCGAGGGCAATCGCCTCCTCCGGCAGACCGCGGGCGTGAAGGTTATCGGGGTGTTCCTCCCGTACCATCCTTTTCCACGCTTTGCGGATGTCGATCAGGTTGGCGTCGTGGCTGACATTCAGCACCGAATAGGGATCAGGCTCAGCGCCCGGCACATAGCGCGAGCGCAGGCAGGTGAAGAGCTGATCCGGCAGGCCAAAAATTCGGGCAACCTCAGCGATAAATTCATCCTCTTTCGGGTGGTAAAGACCATCCGCCATAGAGATATGGAACAGCCCCTCCACCAAATCCTGAAGGATCGCTTTGTCATCTTTGAACATCCGCGCGATCTTTTCCGCGTAACTGCGATAGCCCGCAACATCCTGCCGGGCGAGGTTAAACACCTTCGCCGCTTGCTCTTCATCTTCCGGATTAACGTGGAAAATCTGGCGAAACGCGACGACCTCGTCGCGTGTCACCTGCCCATCGGCCTTGGCCATTTTAGCCCCGAGCGCGATTACAGCGATGGTGAAGGCAACCGACCTTTCCGGCGGACGGGTCAGGTTCTCAAACACCGCAGACAGCCCTTCCCCTTTTGCAAGGGCGGACAAGGCTTCGGATATGCGGGTCCAGATCGACATAAAAACAGTTTAGCAAATAGGGTGGCGACTGACACTAGTCAAAGGGTCGCTCACAAGATTTTTTGAAGAAGAACCAATTCGAGGTAACGATCGAACTTGTACCCGGCCTCGGGCATGCGTCCGGTTTCGATGTATCCGCAGGCCTCGTGAAAGGCGATTCCGGCTGTGTTTTCCCCGGCGACAGCGGCCACCATAATGTGAAACCCCTTGTCGCGGGCGTCCTGTTCGATCGAAGCCATCAGGGCTCGTCCGATCCCGCGCCCCTTGGCGATGTCCGACAGAATGATCGTGTGCTCCATGGCTTTGCGATAGCCATTACCGCCCCGAAACTGCCCATAGGTGGCGAACCCGATAACCTGATCCCTGTCACAAGCGACGAAAAAGGGACGGGAGGTGATCATCTCCGTGATCATTTGCGGCGTCTTCTCTTCAGAGGAAAAGGTAATTGTGGTGTCGCGAATGACAGGATTCCAGAAAGCCGCGATCTGGTTTGCGTCTTCGGGAATTGCTGCCCGAATGTCAGCCATGGGTGGCGCCCTCAAACGCCGCCGCCATCAGGGCTTTGGTATATTCCGTCTGCGGATTGTCAAAGACCGCATCACTTGTCCCGGCTTCGACAATATCACCTGCCTTCATCACCATCACCTTGTGCGACAATGCCCGCACCACGCGCAGGTCGTGGCTGATGAACAGATAAGACAGCCGATGTTTTTTCTGTAACCCGCGCAACAAATCAACGATTTGCGTCTGCACCGTCATATCCAATGCCGAGGTCGGCTCGTCCAGCACCACCAGTTTCGGGCGCAGGATCATCGCACGCGCAATCGCGATGCGCTGCCGCTGCCCGCCCGAGAATTCATGCGGATACCGTTCCAGCCAATCGGGATCGAGGCCGACTTCCGCCATAATCTCCTGCACCAGGGTCCGGCGATCGCCGGGAATGTCGTGGATTGTCAGGCCCTCGCCAATGATTTCTTCCACCGTCATGCGCGGCGAAAGCGAGCCAAACGGGTCCTGAAACACGATCTGCACATCTTTGCGCAAGGGGCGCATTTGCTTGTTGGTCAGGCCCTGTAATTCGCGCCCGTCGAAAGTAATCGATCCCGTCGATTTGATCAGCCGCAGGATTGCCAGTGCCACCGTGGTTTTACCTGATCCGCTTTCGCCGACGATCCCCAGCGTCTCGCCTTCGCGGATTGACAGATCAACCTGATTAACGGCCTTGATATGCCCCACAGTCATTTTCAGAAGCCCGCGCTGGATTGGAAACCAGATACGCAAATCCTGAGTTGTCACGACGTCGGTAGCATCGTCGGGCACAGGGGCAGGGGTGCCACGAGCGCCCGCTGCCAAAAGCATCTTTGTATATTCATGCTGAGGATTGGCGAATATCTCCTCGGTAGGACCGGCCTCTACCATCACGCCATTTTGCATAACGCAGACATGATCGGCGATCCGGCGCACGATATTCAGATCATGGGTGATGAACAGCATCCCCATACCGGTATCCCGCTTCAAGTCGGCAAGCAGCTCCAGAATCTGCGCCTGAATGGTGACGTCCAGCGCCGTCGTCGGTTCATCCGCCACCAGCAGCTTTGGATTATTCGCCAGCGCCATCGCGATCATGACACGCTGCCGTTGTCCGCCGGACAGCTGATGCGGATAGGATAGCAGGCGGCTTTCCGGGTCCGGGATGCCAACCTTTTCCAACAACTCTAGGATGCGCATGCGGGCCTTTGTCCCTGACACGCCTTGATGGATCAGCATCGCCTCGGTCAACTGCTTTTCAATCGTGTGCAGCGGGTTCAGAGAGGTCATCGGCTCCTGAAAAATATAGCTGATATCGTTGCCCCGTACACCGCGCAGTGCCTCCTCGTCAGCGTCTATCAATTCGCGCCCATCGAATTTCACGCTGCCGGACGACTGCGCGCTTTCGGGTAGAAGATCGACGAGCGACAGCGCGGTCACAGATTTTCCCGATCCGCTTTCGCCGACGATGGCGACGGTCTGACCAGCATCAAGTTCGAAGCTGACATCGCTGACGACATTAGGGTTGTCCCCGAACCGGACACTCAGTCCTTTCACCGATAATAGCGCACTCATTTGAAGACCTTGCGCGGATCAAATGCGTCTCGGACGCCTTCGAAGATGAAGACCAGCAGCGACAGCATGATGGTGAAGGTGAAGAATGCCGCGAAGGCCAGCCATGGCGCATTCAGGTTCGCCTTGGCCTGCAAGGTCAGCTCCCCCAGCGAGGGGTAGGAATCCGGCAGCCCGTAGCCCAGAAAATCCAGTCCAGCCAGACCGCCAATCGCGCCGGTGACGATAAAGGGCAACATGGTAACGGTCGCCACCATTGCGTTGGGCAGAACGTGGCGGAACATAATTACCCGATCCCGAACACCCAGCGCCCGCGCCGCCTGCACATATTCGAAGTTTCGCGCTCGCAGGAACTCGGCCCGAACAACCCCATCCAGCGCATTCCAGCCAAATGCCACAAGGATCAGCGTTAATATCCAGAAGTTCATCGTGAACATGGATGACAGGATGATGATGATATAAAGGCTAGGCATCGAGCCCCAGATTTCGGTGAATCGCTGGAACAGCAGGTCAAAAACACCACCGTAAAATCCCTGCGCCGCCCCGGCAATTATCCCCAGAATGGTACTGGTCCCGGCCACAACAATCGCGAACATGATCGAAATCCGGAACCCGTAAAGGATACGTGCGACAACATCGCGCCCCTCGTCATCCGTGCCAAACCAGTGATATTGGTCCGGCGGGCTGGGCAACGTTTCGGGGTGGAATGTATCCACCGTGTTAAAGCTGTAGGGGATCGGTGCCCAGATGATACGGCCTGGCGTGATGGTCTCGCCATCCAGCTCCCCATCTTTTGCGTCCTCTGCCACATCCTGCGCGGCTTCCGATCCGACAAAACAGGCATCTGTATTGCCGTTGGTGATCATCAGACAAAGAACCTCTGGGTTCTGGTAGTCCGCCTCGGTCAGGAAATCGCCGCCAAAATGGGCTTCGGAATAAAAGTACAGGAACGGGAAAGACCACTCTCCTTGTGATTTCACCGCCAGCGGTTTGTCATTCGCGATCAGTTCCGAACAAAGCGACATCACGAATAAAATGCTAAAAATCCACAGACTCCACCAGGCCCGGCGGTTGGCCCTGAAATTGGCCAGTCGACGTTTTTGTAGGCTGGTCAGGGTCATGATTGGCGACTCTCGAAATCAATCCGCGGGTCGATCCAGACATAGGTCAGATCCGAAATCAGTTTAACAACCAGACCCAGCAGGGTGAAGAAATAGAGCGTCGCAAAAATCACCGGAAAATCGCGATCCACAACGCGCTCAAATCCCAGCCGTCCCAATCCGTCGAGCGAAAAGATTGTCTCGATGAACAGGCTGCCGGCAAAGAACACACCAATGAACAATCCCGGGAACCCGGCGATGACGATCAGCATGGCATTGCGGAAAACATGGCCATAGAGGACACGGCGCTCGGTCAGGCCTTTGGCCCGCGCGGTCATCACATATTGCTTACGTATTTCGTCAAGGAAACTGTTCTTGGTCAGCAAGGTTAGCCCGGTAAAGCCACCAATCGTCATCGCTAATACGGGCAAAGTGATATGGTGGAAATAGTCGATGATCTGGCCAAACAGGCTCAGTTCGTCAAAATTGGGCGACGTCAGGCCCCGGTTCGGGAAAATTTTCCAATAGGACCCGCCTGCAAACAGCACCAGCAACATCACCGCAAACAGGAAACCCGGAATCGCATAGGTCGCGATCAGTATGCCTGATGTCCATGTGTCGAATTTCGACCCGTCCCGCACCGCCTTGCGAATACCCAGCGGGATCGCGATCATGTAGGAAATCAGCGTCGCCCACAGGCCGAGTGAAATTGAAACAGGCAGGCGTTCAACGATCTCGTCTACCACGGGTTTGCCGGTTTTGTGGGACTCGCCAAAATCAAAAATGATGTAGCTTTTCATCATCTTCAGGAAACGTTCCAGCGGCGGCTTGTCGAATCCGTATTGAGCCTCCAGCTTTTCCAGAATATCGGCCCGCATACCCCGCGCGCCTTTATAGATCGAATCCTCGCCCACCCGTTCGACCTGAATCCCGGCGTCGGTGTTATTTGTCCCGATCATATCGAACGCGGAACCCATATTCTCCATCCGCGCGATTGCCTGTTCCACGGGACCACCCGGCAGGAACTGCACCAGCACAAAATTGATCACCATAATCCCGAACAATGTCGGGATTATCAGTAGCAGTCGTCTGAGGATATAGGCGCCCATATGGGGTTAGAACGCTCCTGCCTCGTCAAGGGCCTCGTAAGCCGCCTGATCTGCCCACCACCAGTTGGGCGCGCCCATCGAATAGGGCGGCAATTCGTCAGGGTGACGCAGGTAATTATAGAAGGCCACCGTGTGGACATCCTTATACCATTGCGGCACCCACATATGGAGCGAGCGCAAAGCCCGGTCCAGCGCCCGGGCGCGCAATTCCAGTTCGTCACGGTTTTCGGCGGCAATCACCAGATCAATAAGCGCGTCGATACCCTCATTTTTAAGACCAGCCATATTGCGCGATGGCACGTCGGCATTTTCCGACCCGAACCATTGCATCAACCCGAGCCCCGGCGAGAAACTGTTGCCATAGGTGTAAATCAGCATATCGAAATCATCCTCGTCGCGGCGTTCGATATAGGTGGTTGTGTCCACGCGCGTGTGTGTTGCGTCAATCCCGACGCGTTTCAGGTTTTCAACAAACGGGTTGATGACACGATCAAACGAAGGCGAGTAGTTAAGGATATCAACCGCCAGAACCTCGCCGTCTGCATTGCGGCGAATACCGTCGTCTCCCACGGTCCAACCTGCTTCGTCGAGCAATGCGCCCGCGGCACGCAGCTGCGCCCTGTCAATCTGGTTTTCACCGGAAACCGGCGGGGAAACAGCCGGTTCTGTGAACAGGCTTTCGGGGAAATATTCCGCCAGGGGTTCCAGAATGGCGCGCTCGTCATCCGGGATCATTCCCTTGGCTTCGAGGTTTGAATTTTCGAAGAAACTGTCAACGCGTTTGTAGAGCCCGAAGAACAACGTCTTGTTCGACCATTCGAAATTGAACATCAGGCCAATCGCTTCGCGCACCAGCGGGTCATCAATCGGGGATTTCTGCAGGTTAAAGATGAACCCCTGCGCCGACCCGATATTTCCGTCTGGCAATTCGGCCTTTTCAACCCACTCATTTTCAAATGCTGGGAAATTGTAATCCTGCGCCCATTGACGCGAGTTGTTTTCGGACCGGAACGTATATTCCCCCGCTTTGAAACCCTCAAAGGCTGCGGTGGTATCGGCGTAATATTCGTACCGGAGGGTTTCAAAATTGCTTTGACCGACATTGATAGGCAGATCTTTGCCCCAATAATCGTCGCGCAGCCGATAGGTGATCGTCCGCCCGACATCCATCTCGTCTAGGATATACTCCCCGGACCCAACCGGAACGTCCAATGTCGGTTCAGCGAAATCACGCCCTTCCCACCACGCTTTGGAGAAAACCGTGCTGGACGCTGCCTGCATCACCAGATCATTGGTTTCCGACGGGCCGAAGAAGGTGAATTTCACCGTGTGATCATCCAATGCCTCGACCGATTTAAACGTATCGGCAAAGAATGTCTGGATCGAAGGAATACCTTTTTCCTTCAGAATATTGTGTGAAAAGACAACATCATGTGCGGTCACCGGCGTGCCATCAGAAAACCGTGCTTCGGGACGCATGTAGAAGATCACCCAGCTATAATCTGTTGGATATTCCAGCTCGGACGCGAGCAGCCCATACAGCGTGTCAATCTCGTCAGCAGTGCCGACCATAAGCGATTCAAACTGGATCGATGCGCCGATCCCCGCCGTGCCCAGCACAATATAGGGATGCATGGAATCAAACGTGCCCATGGTCCAGGTGGAAAACTCACCGCCCTTGGGTGCGTCAGGATTAACATAATCCAGATGCGGGAAATCTGCTTCGTATTTGTGATCACCATAACGCGAAATATAGTGTGAGCGGATCGTATCCTGTGCATGTGCGGCCAGCGTCACAAAGATCACAAACCCGAACACCAGCACACCCAGCCAGTTGATCCAGAAATGTGGGCCGGATTGTTCAGCCTCGTCGCGTGTCAGAACTTTCGCTTCACTCTTTTCCTGAATCATGGCGCATACCTCCGTTAATCCATGCTTATGCACGTTTTAAACGATGGTAATTGCTCAACGGATCAATAGGCAAGGCGCGAATCCGTGACGAAGCCGTGATTGCATAAAAAAACCGCCCCGAAGGGCGGTTTTCGCGTAACTGTGATGAAAATCAGAGCGACTGCAGGTATGCAATCACGTTTGCCCGATCTTCAGCCTTTGGCAGACCGGCAAAGCCCATCGTCGTGCCAGAGATGAAATCACCCGGTTTTGTCAGGAAATGATCCAGATCTTCAGGGGTCCAGTTGCCTTCGGCAGATGCCATAGCGCCAGAATAACTGAACCCGTCAACCGACCCTTTGTCGCGGCCGACAACCTGATAAAGTGTCGGACCGGTGCCGTTTTCGCCTTCGCCAATCTTGTGGCAGGCTTTGCATTTACCAAAGACGCGTTCGCCTTTGCCGGGATCAGCAGCGGCCAGCAATTCTTCGAAGCTCGGACCTTCATCAACGGGGCCGGTATCTCCGGCATCCGCGACCTCCAGCACATAGGCAGGTTCCATTTCGCCATGGCCACCGCCATGGAAAATAATCTCGCCTCCCCACTTCACCAGAAGGAAAATCAGGAAGGTGCCGCAAAGTCCGCCGACGATCTTCGTCGCTGTCATTGTATCCATGGGTGCCGTTACCTTATTATTCGACAGAATTTCGTTGAAGCCTTCTAACCGCTTCCCCTAGGGCTTTGCAAGGTGTAGAAGGCGCGACCAAACGACCGAGCGAGAGATTTTATCATGGCCAAAGTCATATCCTTCCAGGGCGAACCCGGCGCGTACTCCCATCAGGCCTGCGCCGAGATGTTTCCCGAGTGGGATGCCTTGCCTTGTCCGAGCTTCGAAAGCGCCGTCGCTGCCGTGAAAGAAGGGCGGGCAGAACTGGCCATGTTGCCGGTCGAAAACTCCACCTATGGACGGGTTGCCGACATCCATCACCTGCTGCCGGAAACGGGACTGCATATCATCGGCGAACATTTTGTGCGTGTGCATATTAACCTGCTGGGCGTGTCCGGCGCGCAGATCGAAGACGTAAAACAGGCGATGAGCCATACGGTTCTGCTGGGTCAGTGCCGGTCGTTCCTGAAGAAACATGGAATCGCGCCGCTGACCGGGGTGGATACGGCTGGCTCCGCCCAACGGATCGCGGACGAAGGCGACAAGGCGCTCGCTGCTCTTGCCTCCCCCCTTGCCGGGGAGATTTACGGTCTGGACGTGCTCGCCGAACATATCGAGGATCAGCAGAACAACACCACGCGGTTTCTGGTGATGTCACCGGACTCCGTCATCCCGCCAGTGGGAACCGAAGACGTTATCACGACCTTTGTGTTTCAGGTACGCAACATCCCTGCCGCGCTTTACAAGGCAATGGGCGGATTTGCGACAAATGGCGTCAACATGACCAAGCTGGAAAGCTACATGATCGACGGCTCCTTCACGGCAACCCAGTTTTACGCCGATATTGATGGCCATCCCGAAGATGCTGCGGTGCGTCGTGCGCTGGACGAGTTGGGATATTTCACCACGAATCTGGATATTCTCGGCGTCTATCCGAAATCCACGTTCCGGAAATCTGTTCGTTAATCCGTTGGTTGCGCGTAATCCGCCGCCAACTGGTCGGCGACCTTTTGCATGGCTTTGCGGATTCGCTTGTTCACACGCCGTCGGGCAATCCGGATCGAATTGAACACCAGCGTGGTCGCAAATCCGCGCGACTGGGCCACCACCAACATGTCCATTCGGCTTTTGGTCGCGGAAATCGGTGTGAAGGTCAGGGACAGGGCTGCCGTGTATTTATTGCTGACAGACTTATAGGAAACCGTGCGTGGTGGGATCAGCTCGCTCAGCTCCGCCTGGAATTTGCGCCGACGACCGCGAAACGGAACCGCAATATTCCAGCGCGTCCCAATCCGAATGGGATGTTTGCCTTGTCTGGAAAAGGAAAATCCTTTGATGTCCTGATATTTCTCAAACGCTTTGAAATCCGTTGCCCGCGTGAAAACATAGTCAACTGGCGCATCGATTTCCTGCGAATGTTTGAACTGCATATGGTCTCCTGAAGTCCCTCGCCAGTGTCTTAGAGGGGTGGAAAAACAATTTCAACACTCACCATCGATCCGCCAGCCAATTGTCGATCAGAAACCGCGCAATCGCACCGCGCCGACCGGGTTTAAAATCCGGATTGTTGCCCAACAAAGCATCTGCCACGTCTTCTTTGCTGACCCAGATCGCACCTTCCAGTTCCACCGGATCAAGAGTGATATCCGTCGTCAGGGCTTCCGCCCGGCACCCGATCATTAACGAGGACGGAAATGGCCACGGCTGGCTGGCGAGGTAATCGACTTTACCGATGCGAACGCCGGTTTCCTCGTGAACCTCGCGCCGCACGGCTTCTTCGATCCCTTCGCCCGGCTCCATGTAGCCGGCAAGGCAGCTATACATCGCTTCCGGCCAGACTGGTGCCCGCCCCAGCAGGGTCTTGTTGCCATGCGTCACCAGCATGATCACCACCGGATCGGTGCGGGGAAAATGTGAGCGTCCGCAGGCAGGGCAATTCCGTTGCCACCCAGCTTCAGCGACTTCTGACGCCACACCGCAATTGGCGCAGAATTTATGCGTCAGGTGCCATTCGAAAATCCCTTTGGCCGTGGCGCAATCCCCGGCCTCGTCATGGCTCAGTTCGGACATCACTGCGCGGACATCGACAAATTGCACCGTTTCAGGCAGGTCCGGGTGGCGGTTGCGACTGTCGTCCAGAAACGACGCCATCGCCCCTTCGTCCACATCCGGTGCCGCCCAAGGTGAGACATCAAACGCAAACCGAGGCGCAGAGTCCTGAAGCCCAAGGAAGATCGGCGCCTCGACCGCTTCGCTCAACAAGGGCGCGTCCAGCGTCACCCATGCCAGCCGTGGCCCCGTCACATCCATCAGCGCCTTGCCATGCCAGATCACCATCGCCCGCGCATCGTCCCGCGTCAGCAAGCCGCTGATATCTTTGCGCAAATGCGACGCCCGGTCGAGGGTTCCCCCGGCAAAGGTAACGGTTTCGTTGTGTTGCAACTGACACTCTCCAACTATTTTCAAATGGTTAGCAGAGGCCGCGTTGATGGCAAGTACATTTGTTGTTTAGCTGATCGCAGCCCGCAGTTGGCGAAGCATCGCCGTCGCATTCTTCACGTCCTGATCTTCAAGTGTCACGGCAATATCGCGCAATGCGAACGTTTCACGCTCACTGATTTGCGCAAATATTTCCAAGCCGTGTTGCGTAAGGCGCAGAAATTTCGAGCGTTTATGATCGGGGTTATCGACATATTCGATCACATCCTTTTCCACGAGCTGATCTGAAAGTTGTTGAATATTCTGGCGACTTACATTTTTCGCTTTGGCGATTTGGGGCACCGTTGCTTGACCTTCGTTGTTCAAGAATTCGACAACCGCCCGCATTGCCGCAGTGATCCCGAAATCTTCGTTCAACGCGTCCGAAAACGCCCTCAAATCATTGAAGGCGCCCCGGATTTCGACGATAAGTTTGTACAATGACTTGTTATGTTCGGTCATTATTACCCTCGGTTTATCCCAATTTACGCAACGTGCGAAACGGCAGGCTTAGCGCCCACCACAGGGAATATGCCCGCTTGTCCTGCATCTCGTCCAGTCCGATCGGCTGATTGGACAAATCTTCGGCGGATTTGCTGCGATAAGTGCCAAACAACATATCCCAAATCGGTAGCGTGGCCCCAAAATTGCTGTTGGTTTCACGCATCACCGTGGAATGGTGAATGCGATGCACGTGCGGCGTCACGATGATCCGCGACAACAAACGGTCAACCCAGCGGGGGAGGCGAATGTTGGAATGGCTGAAGACATTGATCCCGGCATCCAGCAATTCATAGAGGATTACCGCAACAGGGGGCACACCGGTCAGCAGAATGATCCCCGCCGAAATCGGAAGCTGCAGAAGGAATTCCGCCGGATGAAAACGCACTGTTGTCGAAATATCCATATGTGTATCGGTGTGATGCACGCGGTGAATACGCCACAGGAATGGAACGTAATGCATCGCGTAATGCACGGCCCAGCTTTGCAGACTGAACACAATAAGTCCGGTCAATAATCCGGCCCAAATGGGAATGTCGATTTGATTAAACAGGCCAATTCCGGCGCTTTGGGCTAGATCAGCGATCAATAGGGACGAGATAGGCAGCGCGCCGAGCAGAACGATGTTCAATGCCGTCAGCGTCCAGTTTGTCGGCCAGCGCCGCCCACGAACCGCACCGTGTTCACGCATTTCCGCAACGGTTTCCAGCAATCCAAACCCGAAGATTGAGCCGAAAAAAACGATGTAAAGGATTGTCTCGCTGTTCTGACGCAAGATGTCTTCGAAAGGTGTCATGGTGATCTCCTAGTTATGACAAGGTAATTGTCAATAATACTATGACAACCACCTTGTCAAATAAATTTCCCACCCTTGACCCATCCCTGCCGCCACCATGTATCAACCCCCGAGAGGTTGGCGCGGGCGAACGCCTCGCCAATCCTCATGGCCCTGCCGGGCGCAAGGGTGATGGAGGTCACGCGCTTCGGTCTGGACGAGATTGATTACCGCAGGACAGCCCATTTCCGATTGTACGAAACCTTTGTTCGTGATCCTGACGGCATTATCACTGAAGCCCTTGAACCTGACCCGGAAATTTGAAGTGGATTGCGCGTCGCGTAACTTCCGGTCTTTACTCGGGCACCGGCAAGATATTCGTCGGAATCGCATTGCACCAAACAAAGGGGGACGCGTTGCTGTCATTTATCAGTTTCCTGATCCTGCCGCTGCAAATCACGCTGCTGTCCAACAGCCAGTCGGCGCTGGCCGATCGGATATTCGAACTGTCTCTCATGCAGAATACCTACCGCGAGGGCGTCGATCCGGTCCCGTCCATCCCCGTTCGCACGTCACATCCGTTTGGCTATACAAACGAATCCTTTATCGAACTTGATGGATGTATCGCGCAATTACGGGAATTTGGACACGATCCCGATATTGGATTTTTCCCGACGTTCGAGGCCGACGTTGATCTGCGCACCGCGGCGATACGCGAACAGCGCAATGGCGCATTTCATCTTTACGAGGACAACGAGATGTCCGAAGCACGCCCCAGAGGCGGGATCGAATTTGTTGATCGCTCTGGCAACGGATTCCCGATCCCGTTCAGCTTGCGCTCCTATTCCACAATCGAAATTTCCGCAGCCGTTCCGGCTTATGAACTGACCTATCGGCAGAACCATACCAGCGGCGTGATATACGGCATGGAAAATATCCCGAACGAAGAACGCGCCCGCATGCTGTCAGAGGCGCTCTTGGCCTATCAACGTGACTATTGTTTGCAGGGGGACTGATGTGCGTTTGGGACTGATTTCATTGCTGATGCCGGTGATGGCAACAGCCCAATCCCTCAGCCAGTCAGAACTGGCGGCGCGGATCACCGACTTGTCGCAGTCGACACGCGAACAGGTTGATATTGACGAGGCAGGCGCGCTTTGCCCACCCAATCTTCACATTCAATCCGACATCACACTTGAAGATTGCACCCTGACGTTCACATGGCGTTCACGCGACGAAGACGTGCCATATACTGAAATCATAGGAACCGTAACCACCAACCTCTCCTTCCTGACCCTGCAAAGCGACCAGATGACAGGGTTGCCCTATCATCTGAAAACCCCGGAAAAGTGCTGGCCTGAAGGAACCGGACAGGTCGCGACCCTGACATTCGTCAGCACGTCTACCGGCGGGCTGATATCGGAAACCGGCTGGACGGAAGAGGGCGCCGCCAACCTGCGCCCGGGCATACTCACTGATCCGATCGTCACAGACCATGGTGCGGATGTAGATTACGTGATTCCCAACGTCGAAGACGAGGGCAGACTGCATGCCCTGACCGGTGCTATCGCCGAATATAAAATGCGGTTTTGTGCGAAAGTGAGCTGATACAATCGATGCAGAAAGTTGACAACACGATCTGAAAATCAATGTTGGTCGGCGCTATCCTTTTGTAAAACCATAGGAAAACATCTTCAAACTGGATCCGTCAGAACTCCAGAATCCATAGAAACCCATGACATTGCCGCCTAGTAAGCGTCGATTTAGCCTGTCAGGGTACAAAATGAACCCGGTCTGGCGAAGCTGATCGTCATTCAGCGTATAACTAGCGATAACTTCGTCTTCCCTCTGCGTTTGATGCCAGTAAATGTCTTGTTGCTTCGCCCATTCCTCCGCATCGCTGATATGAGGGAATGCTGCAAAAAGGTGGAACAGACAGATCTCCACCTCTTCATGGCTATTGAAACTTGTCCAATCAATGTTGCTGAGGATTGGTGGCGAAGAAACGTCACCATAACAGGATTGGAAATCCGGGAAATGCCAAAGCGCGGCGCGCGCGTGTTGGTCCAGTTCCATCCCGTATTCCGGCTGTTCCCTGGCACGTTCCCGCAAGGGATCAAACGCCGTGACCCATGCCAGCTTCAATCCCAGCCCGACCCACCAGTATAGCCCGATTACCAGATAAATGGTCGCGAGGGTCAACATACTGAACGCAAATACCCGCAAGCGCGGGTGATCCGCCAGCCTCATCTCAGGCCGTCCTCCGAACCGCCCGGCGAGGCTCCAGTAAATCAGGCCGCAGAATGCGCAGGCGGCGATGACTGAAGGTTCCCCCTTGGACAGGACACCAAACGGGACTGCCCAGATGATCATATGTACCCAAAACGCCCTGAGTTTGAGCCTATCTATCACCCAGCAGATCACCACGACGATACACAGGGCGAGAAAAGGAATCGGCAAATAGGTGTGGAAGGTTTGGATAGTCTCCAGCAGATCATCAGGTACGGACCGCCAGCGCGATCCGCGAGTATAGAAATCCGATATGACAACCAGCACAACCAGACTTGTGAAAGCGGCAACAGCAATGCGAAGCAATCTGACCATGGGCCGACGTTAGCGGGTGCGCTCGCTTTGAGGAAGCCCTCCCTTGACCGACTCACCCCTCGCGCATATATCAACCCCCGAGAGGTTGGCGCGGGCGAACGCCTCGCCAACCCGGTCAGGTCCGGAAGGAAGCAGCCGTAACGAGTCCCGTTTGGGTCGTTGTCCAACCTCTCACCTAGCAACGCCAGCAGAGGAGGGCGATTCATGAATGTAGCAGAAACCCTCCGGGCGTTCGCGCCGGTCGCTTAAGGCCGTCTCCAAACGCCCGATGATCCAACCACCTGTGCCGGGAGCGCGGGAGGTACGTTGACGTCATCAAAGGCAACATACACATGACATATTCCTTGCCCGAACTGGGCTTTTCGGCACATTTCCAGTCGCAACTGGAGGCCGAAGAATTTGAAACGCACACGCCGTTGCGTGTGATCGAAGTGCAGCGCAACCTGATCCATACGCTAGGGGAGGGCGGACTTGTCACGCTCCCAGTCAACCGCGCGCTGGCCGAGGCCCGCGTGACCGTGGGCGATTGGGTGCTCGCAACCGGCGACCCGCTGCACGCCACCCGGGTGTTGGATCGTAAATCCGACATCAAACGCCGTGCCGCGGGCGAGGTGGCGGAACCGCAATCTATCGCCGCCAATATCGACACGCTGTTTATCGTCACGTCCTGCAATCAGGACTTCAACATCGCCCGGCTGGAACGCTATCTGGTCGTGGCCCGGCAAGCCGGAATCGACCCGGTGGTGGTGCTGACCAAAACGGACCTGGCGGACTCACCGTCGGACTATCGACAGCGGGTCGAACGCAATCTGAAGGGCGTAATGGTCGAGACTCTGAACGCAACCTCGTCTGAACCGATGCGCAAACTGGCGCCCTGGCTTGGCAAAGGGCAGGCCGTGGCCCTTGTCGGGTCCTCGGGCGTTGGGAAAACCACGCTTACCAATGCCCTCACTGGTCGTGCTCTGGCAACGCAAGACATCCGCGCCGATGATGACGAGGGACGGCATACAACAACCGCGCGGTCCATGTATCCGCTGCCGACCGGTGCCTGGCTGATCGATACACCGGGGATGCGCGAGCTTCAGGTCTATGATGTGGCCGAAGGGGTGGAGGCGGTGTTTTCCGACATTGTTGACCTCGCCGCAGACTGCCGGTTTTCAGACTGCAAACATGAAACTGAACCGGGCTGCGCGGTCCTGCACGCCATTGAACAGGGACAACTGGACGCGCGGCGACTGGAACGCTGGCGCAAACTGGAACGCGAGGATGCGTTTAACACCAGTTCGGTCGCCGAACGCCGCGCCCGGTCTCGCCAGTTGGGGCGGATGTATGCGGTTGGCAAAGAAAACCTGAAAAAGAAGCGCGGGGATTTCATGTGAGCGGGTCCTCCCGCCCGTCGCAGGATGAATTGAAAATTCATCCACTCCGGTTGGGCGTGGCCGGGCCCGATGGCCCGGCGTCCGGATCTTGCCACAAACGGGAAGGCGGGGACCGGAAATAATTTCGGCTTTCCGCTGGTCGGCGGCTAAGCTAGGTTGTTCGGGAAGGGGGAGCGATGGCTGGCTATTCCGGGAAACCGCTATATCAGAAACTTGGCTTCAAGCCGGGGTTTCAGGTGTGGGTGCGCAATGCCCCGGCGCATTATCCCGACCTGCTAGCGGATGCCGAGGCGGTAGATTTCGCCGAAGGGGCGGTGCGTGACGCTGTTCATCTGTTCTGCCCGGACCGGGACACGCTGGAAACCCAGCTGGCCTCTTCCCTCGCAGCGCTCCGGCCCGGCGGGATGATTTGGGTGTCCTGGGCCAAGAAATCCTCAAAATTGTTTACCGACGTGACCGAGGATACATTGCGCGAGGTGATCCTGCCGACCGGCTGGGTGGACGTGAAGGTTTGCGCCGTGGATGCGGATTGGTCCGGATTGAAATTTCTGAAGCGGAGGGGTGATGCCTGATCTTTTCGACGTCGCCTCGACCCCGGAAAACGCGCCGCGCCCGCTGGCGGACCGGTTGCGCCCGCGCACCTTGGCCGACGTCATCGGGCAGGATCATATCCTCGGACCCGATGGCCCGCTGGGACAGATGCTGGTGCATGGCAACCTGTCCTCGCTGATCCTGTGGGGGCCGCCGGGGGTCGGTAAGACCACCATTGCACGGCTGTTGGCGGATGAATCCGATCTGACCTTCGTGCAGATCAGCGCGATTTTCACCGGTGTGCCGGAACTGCGTAAGATATTTGAATCCGCCAAGATGCGCCGCCAGAATGGCAAGGGGACGCTGCTGTTCGTCGATGAAATCCACCGTTTCAACAAGGCGCAACAGGACGGCTTTCTGCCGCATATGGAGGATGGGACGATCCTGTTGGTCGGGGCAACGACCGAAAATCCCAGCTTCGAACTAAACGCCGCTGTGCTGAGCCGCGCGCAGGTGATGGTCCTGAACCGCCTCAGCCACAAGCATCTGGATCTGCTGATCCAGCGGGCGGAGAAGGAGATGGGCAAAGCCTTGCCCGTCACTGCCGACGCCCGGGATGCGCTGGTTGAAATGGCGGACGGGGATGGCCGTGCCTTGCTGAACCTGCTGGAGCAGGCCTTCACATGGGATGGCAAGGTGGAGCGGGGTGATCTGGAAAAACGCCTCAGCCGCCGCGCGCCGAAATACGACAAATCGGGGGACGAGCATTACAACCTGATCTCTGCCTTACATAAATCTGTGCGGGGGTCGGACCCTGACGCCGCGGTTTACTGGTTCGCACGGATGCTGGAGGGGGGCGAGGACCCGCGTTACCTCGCGCGGCGGATTACACGGATGGCGGTGGAGGATATCGGCCTCGCTGATCCGGACGCGCAACGGCTGTGTCTGGATGCGTGGCAAACCTATGAGCGGCTCGGCTCTCCGGAGGGAGAATTGGCATTGGCGCAGGCGGTGATATATCTGGCGCTCGCGCCGAAATCGAACGCCTCCTACGCCGCCTATAAGAACGCGGTTGCAGCGGCGAAGAAAACCGGGTCGGAGCCGCCGCCGAAACATATCCTCAACGCCCCGACCAGTATGATGAAAGATCAGGGTTATGGCGACGGGTATCAGTATGACCATGACGCCGAGGATGGGTTTTCCGGCCAGAATTATTTCCCCGATGGCATGAAGCGCGGCGTCTATTACAGCCCGGTGGAGCGCGGCAACGAGCGCGAATTGAAAAAGCGGATCGAGTATTTCGCCAAGCTGCGCGCCAAGCGCAAGCCTTGACATTTCCGCCTCGCGCTGGCTTTGACAGGCGCAAAGGAGTCCTGCCATGCCCACAGTTCTGATCGTTGCCCTCGGCGGTGCTATCGGTGCCGCGGCCCGCTATCTTAGCGGGGCGTGGATCATACGCGTGATGGGCAGCGGATTTCCCTATGGAACGATGTTTGTGAATGTCGTTGGCAGCTTTCTGATGGGGCTGCTGGCGGTCTATCTGATGGAGCGGATGGACGGCTCATGGGCCCGTTATGCGCCCTTCCTGATGACCGGCGTGCTGGGTGGGTTCACGACCTTTTCGGCCTTCTCGCTCGACGCGCTCTTCTTGATGGAGCGGGGACGCATGGGCGCAGCGGCGCTTTATATGGGCGGATCGGTTGTGCTGGCCATCGGGGCGCTTTTTCTTGGCATGATGATCGCGCGGGCGCTGGCATGAGTGGTGTACAAACCCTGACAGTGGATGCCGACGGGCAGGATCAGCGGCTGGACCGCTGGTTCCGCCGTCATTTCCCACATATCCCGCAGGGGCGGATCGAAAAGATGTGCCGAAAGGGTGAAATCCGCGTGGATGGCGGACGCGTGAAAAGCAACACGCGGCTGGCGACGGGCCAGTCGGTCCGCATTCCGCCACTGCCGGACAATCAGGCTCCTGCGCCCGAGCGGATCGAAATTCCCAAAGCTGACGTCGACATGATCCGCGCCTGCGTGATCTACAAAGATGACGACATCATCGTGCTGAACAAACCGGCGGGTTTGGCGACGCAAGGCGGCTCAGGTCAAGTCCGGCATGTGGACGGCATGACCCCGGCGCTGCGCTTTGACGCCGATCAGGACCCGAAGCTGGTGCATCGACTGGACAAGGACACGTCCGGAATTTTGCTGCTGGCGCGAAACGGGCAGGCGGCAAAAGGGCTGGCAAAATCTTTTCAGGATAAATCCAGCCAGAAAATCTACTGGGCGCTGGTCGCGGGCCAACCGGAGCAACCGGTCGGAACGATCCGTTTCGGTCTGGTGAAACAGTCCGGGCACGGACCGCACAGCGCAGGCGAGAAAATGGTGTGTATTGCCCCGGACGAGGTCGAAATGACCCCTGACGCGAAACGCGCCACCACGGATTTTGCGATCATCGAAACGCTCGGACCGCGCGCCACATGGGTTGGCCTTGCACCGATCACAGGCCGGACGCACCAGTTGCGCGCCCACATGGCCGGCATCGGCTGCCCGATTGTGGGCGACGGGAAATATGGCGGTTCCACCCAGGTGAACGAGGGCGAGGGCTGGGGGGCACAAATCGGTGGCGCGATCAGCCGCAAAATGCATCTTCATGCGCGATCGATCAAAATCCGTCACCCGCGCACCGGCAAAGAGATGTTCTTTGAGGCTCCGTTGCCAGAGCATATGCAGAAAACCTGGGACACGTTTGGCTGGAACCTGAAATGGGCACCCAAAGACCCTTTCAAGGTGTTTGAATGAGTGATCTGAAGCTGATTATTTTCGATGTCGACGGCACGCTGATCGACAGTCAGGCGGTGATCCTGACCTCCATGCGGATGGCGTTCGAAAGTCTTGGCCTGACGCCACCTGCTGACGCTGCGGTGCGGGCGGGGATTGGTCTGTCGCTGGAACATATCATCGCGGAAATCGCGCCAACACTGAGCGCGACGGATCAGGCGGCGGCGGTGCAGGCCTATCGCGACACGTTCGTGAAGATACGCGAAGAAGGTGGCGGCGAGGCGAATGCGCGCCTGTATGGCGGGGCGCTCTCGGCGCTTCAGCGCCTTCATGCGGTGGATCACTATTTGCTGGGCGTCGCCACCGGGAAGGCGCGGCGCGGACTGGATCATGTCTACGCAAGCTTCGGGATCGGCCCGTATTTCGTGACCCATCAGACATCCGACCTGCACCCATCCAAGCCGCACCCCGCCATGATCCATGCCGCGCTGTCCGAAACGGGTGTGGAACCACATCAGGCGGTGATGATTGGCGACACGGAATTTGACATGGAAATGGGCAAAGCCGCCGGGGTGGCGACGATTGGCGTCAGCTGGGGCTATCATCCGTTGGAGCGGTTGGGCCAAGCCGACCATCTGATCGATCAATTCGATCAGCTCGACGAAACACTCAGCAAAATCTGGGGGTAATATGCAGGTCGCAAAACGGTTCTGGACAGAGGTCTCGGTGAAGCCCGAGGGGGATAAGTTTGCCATCTGGCTCGACGCACGGCAGATGAAAACGCCGCTGAAAGCGACGTTGGCCGTGCCGACCCGCGCTTACGCCGAAGGGATCGCGGCGGAATGGGCGGCTGTAGAAGACGAAATCAAACCTCTGACCATGCATCTGACACGGGCAGCAAATGTCACAATCGACCATGTGATTGAAAAACGCGCAGAGGTCGCGGATATGCTGGCCGATTACGGTGGCAGTGACCTGATCTGTTATCGTGCCGAAACCCCGGACACGCTGGTTGCGCGACAAGCGGAGGCCTGGGATTCGCTATTGCAGTGGGTGGACGAACTGGGCGCGCCACTAAAACCGACGCAGGGAGTCATCCCGATAGCGCAACCGGAAAGCAGCCTGCGGACCCTCAGCGCGATGGTCCACGATATCGATCCGTGGCGGCTGACGGCGTTTCATGACCTGGTCACCCTGTCCGGCTCGTTGATTATCGGGTTGGCGGTAATGAACGGAAAACTGCGTGGTGAGGAGGCATGGCTACTGTCGCGCGTTGACGAACGTTGGCAGGAAGAGCATTGGGGTGAAGATGCCGAAGCTGCTTCCATGACCGCCCACAAGCGTGACGAATTCTTAAAAGCGGAACGTTTGCTGAGTCTGCTGAATCATTCATGAATTCGTATGCGAGACTGCCGTTGGGTCAGCGTGAACAAATCGTCAACGTGCTGGTCACTTTTTAACAAAATCGAGCCTATTTGTGCTTTTTTCAGGCATTTTCCGAGTCTTTTCCTTGACCCATAGGCAAGATGTTGCTCAACTGCCCGCGTTGTGATCCGCAAGAGGTCACGCGTATTTTTGAGTCCGGCCAGACGGCCGGGAAAGGCACGGGTTGAACCGTGCATATCACCAGGAAGAGGTAAAAATGAAAAAATCTCTATTTATGGGCACACTCGCCGCGGCAGGTCTGGCAGCAGGTCTGGCAAGTGCAGCGACGCTCGATGACGTGAAAGCAAAAGGCGAACTGGCTTGTGGCGTGACCACCGGTCTGGTTGGTTTTGCTGCGCCGGACGCTAATGGCGAATGGCAGGGTTTTGACGTCGCTGTCTGCCGCGCCGTTGCTGCGGCTGTTCTGGGCGACGCAAACGCTGTTCAGTTTGTGCCGACCACCGGTCAGACACGCTTCACCGCGCTGGCTTCCGGCGAGATCGACCTGCTGGCCCGTAACACCACATGGACCTTCAGCCGTGACGTTGACCTGAAATTCACCTTTGTTGGGGTGAACTATTATGACGGTCAGGGCTTCATGGTTCCGAAAGACCTCGGTGTTTCGTCCGCGAAAGAGCTCGACGGTGCTACGGTTTGTATCCAGACGGGTACCACGACCGAGCTGAACCTCGCTGACTTCTTCCGCTCGAACGGCATCACATACGAGCCGGTTCCGATCGAAACCAACGCTGAAGCACAGCAGCAGTACCTCGCAGGTGCTTGCGACGTTTACACCACGGATGCTTCCGGTCTGGCAGCAACCCGTGCAACGTTCGAAAATGCTGGCGACCACGTGCTTCTGCCGGAGATCATCTCCAAAGAGCCGCTCGGTCCGCTTGTGCGTCATGGTGACGACCAGTGGGGCGACATCGTTCGCTGGACACTGAACGCCCTGATCTCAGCAGAAGAGCTGGGCATCACTTCGGCTAACCTCGAAGAAATGGCTGCCGGCACCAACAACCCGGAAATCAACCGTCTGCTGGGCACCGAAGGTGACCTGGGCGCGATGCTGGGTCTGGACGCTGAGTGGGCGAAACGTGCTATCGCTGCTGGCGGCAACTACGGTGAAGTCTTCGAAGCCAATATTGGCGAAGCAACGGCCATTGGCCTTGCGCGCGGTCTGAACGCGCAGTGGACGCAGGGTGGTCTGATCTACTCGCCGCCGTTCCGCTAATACGGTCTGATACAAGGGCGCGCCTACGGGGGCGCCCTTTTCACTAATAAAGGGTGGGTCAGGCAGAATTCGGATGAACCGGATCGCCATCTAAACCACCTCTAACAGTAGAAACGGAGGGGCCGCCATGTCCATGGCTGACCAGTCAGCGCCTCAGCAAGGCTTCAAGCTGAGTATGCTGCTCTACGATACCCGTTACCGCTCTCTGACAATTCAGGTTGTGTTCTTCATTCTGTTCATGCTGGGTCTGGCATGGTTGATCAACAACACAATCCAGAATCTGGAGACGTTGGGTAAAGACTTCAATTTCGGATTTCTTTCGTCACGCGCCGGTTACGACATTAACCAGCGCCTGATTGAATATACGAACAACTCCACACATGGTCGTGCGACGCTTATCGGCCTGTTGAACACGCTGCTTGTCGCGTTCCTTGGCTGTATCCTGGCCACGATCCTCGGTGTTATTGCCGGGGTTTTGCGTCTGTCGCACAACTGGATTGTTGGCCGGTTGATGACGGTTTACGTCGAAACGTTCCGGAACATTCCGGTGCTGCTGTGGATCCTTGTGATCTTTGCGGTCATGACAGAATCCATGCCGCCACCACGGGATTTCCGCGGTGATGAGCCTGCTGCCTCAATGATGGTGAATGACAGTATCGCGGTCACAAACCGCGGGGTGTATGTTCCGCGCATCGGGTTTGAACGCTCCCTCGGAGGCAACCAGGATGCGGCCTTGCTGGCTGACGGCATGTCGCAGGAAGAGGTGGACGCGTTACCGCCTTCCTCCTCCTTCACGGATTGGTTGCTGGTGATCATCGTTCTGGGGGGCTCGGTCTATGCCGCCCGATACAACACCAAACGCGCCGCTAAGATTCAGGAGGCAACCGGGGTCAGGCCGAATACGCTTTGGGCGAACCTGGGTATGATCATCCTGCCCACGGCTGTGGTGATGATTGCGCTAGGCGCGACAATCGTGAAACCCTATTTGCAGGGCTTCAACTTCACCGAGGGTATTCACCTCAGAAACTCGCTGATCGCCCTGTGGCTGGCGCTGTCGATCTACACCGGTGCCTTTATCGCAGAGATTGTGCGTGCCGGGATCATGGCAATTTCCAAGGGTCAGACGGAAGCGTCGTCGGCGCTGGGTCTCAGACCGGCTCGGACAATGCGTCTGGTGATCCTGCCACAGGCGCTGCGCGTTATTGTGCCGCCACTGATCTCGCAATATCTGAACCTGACGAAAAACTCGTCACTGGCGATTGCGGTGGGCTACATGGATCTGCGTTCTACGCTGGGGGGGATCACCCTTAACCAGACGGGACGCGAGTTGGAATGTATGCTGCTGATGATGCTGATCTATCTGATCATCAGTCTGGCCATTTCCGCGCTCATGAACGTCTATAACTCTCGTACACAGTTGAAGGAGCGGTAAGATGGAGATTCAACCTTATGTCCGCACCGAGATGCTACCCGAGCAGGACCCTCCTATCTCGGAAACAGGCGTCATCAAATGGGTGCGGGAAAACCTGTTCAACGGCATTCTGAACTCGATCCTGACTGTCCTGTCGATCCTGTTCATCGTCTTAGTGGTCCAGCATGTCTGGGAGTGGTTCGCCCACTCCGTCTGGAATGCCGGATCGCTAACCGAATGCCGCGAGATCATCGCAACAAAATACGGCGAAGGGGCTGAAGGCGCCTGTTTCGCCGTAATAACCGAACGCTGGAACCAGCTTCTGTTCGGGTTCTACCCGTCAGAGCTTTACTGGCGCCCGATCCTGGCCTTTGTGCTGATGTTCGTGGCGCTTGCCCCGGTTCTGTTCACCAATGCGCCGCGTAAAATGATGTGGTTCACACTGATTTATCCGGCGCTGGCCTACTGGCTGTTGTGGGGTGGTACGATCTGGTTGCCGATCATGATCATGGTTGGTTTCGTAATCGGCTACTACGCAGCAATGCTTATGGGCTCGTTCTCGACGCTCGTCGCGACCATCGTGGCTGCGATTGCGCCGATCCTGTGGTGGTTGTTCCTGTGCGCGCCGATTGCCAATGGCATCGATGGCATATTGCCTATCGGGATCGAGGCCGTGCCCTCTGATGATTTTGGGGGCTTCATGTTGTCCTTTATCATCGGGATCACCGGGATTTCGTTCTCGCTGCCGCTCGGTATCCTTCTGGCGCTGGGTCGGCAATCGAACCTGTTCTTGATCCGCACGATCTGTGTCGGCTTTATCGAATTCATCCGTGGTGTGCCGCTGATCACGTTGTTGTTCACGGCGTCGCTGCTGTTGAACTACTTCCTGCCGCCTGGCACGAATTTTGACATCATCCTGCGCGTGATCATCATGGTGACGCTCTTCTCGGCTGCCTATATCGCCGAGGTTGTCAGGGGTGGCCTTGCCGCGCTTCCGCGTGGACAATACGAGGCTGCGGATGCCTTGGGTCTGGATTATTGGAAAGCGCAACGGCTGATCATCATGCCGCAAGCGCTGAAAATCTCCATTCCCGGGATCGTGTCGAGCTTCATCGGTCTGTTCAAGGATACGGTGCTGGTGGTCTTTATCGGGCTTCTTGACCCGATTGGATTGTCAAACTCGATCCGTGCCACGACCGAATGGAACGGGGTCTATTGGGAACTGTTCATCTTTATCGGTGCCCTGTTCTGGATCGTCTGTTTCGGGATGTCTCGCTATTCGATGTATCTTGAGCAAAAGCTCAAGACCGGACACTAAAACTAGGAGCTATGAAAAATGAGTGATGTTGCAGAAGATATCGACCGCTCGCAGATGAAAGTGTCTGACGAGGTAGCGATTCAAATCACGGATATGAACAAGTGGTACGGGGATTTTCACGTGCTGCGGGATATCAACCTGACGGTTAACCGGGGGGAGCGGATCGTGATCTGTGGCCCGTCGGGGTCGGGTAAATCCACCATGATCCGCTGTATCAACCGACTGGAAGAACACCAGAAGGGACAGATTATCGTGGACGGCACGGAGCTGACGTCGGATTTGAAAAATATCGACAAAATCCGGTCCGAGGTTGGCATGTGCTTTCAGCACTTCAACCTGTTCCCGCATCTGACCATTCTGGAAAACTGCACGCTGGCGCCGATCTGGGTTCGCAAGACACCCAAGAAAGAAGCCATCGAAACGGCGATGCACTTCCTGAACAAGGTGAAGATCCCCGAGCAGGCCGACAAATATCCCGGCCAGCTTTCGGGTGGTCAGCAGCAGCGTGTGGCGATTGCACGGTCCCTGTGCATGCGTCCCCGCATCATGCTGTTCGACGAGCCGACATCGGCGCTGGACCCCGAGATGATCTCGGAAGTTCTGGACACGATGATCGAGCTTGCCGAAGAAGGCATGACCATGCTGTGTGTGACCCACGAGATGGGCTTCGCCCGTAAGGTCGCCAACCGCGTGATCTTTATGGATGCCGGTCAGATCGTGGAACAGAACGAACCGGAAGAGTTCTTCAACAATCCGCAATCGGATCGCACGAAGCTGTTCCTGTCCCAGATTCTGGGCCACTAAGCGCGATTACATATCGTCTGGAAGGGCGCGACATGCTGTGGTATGTCGCGCCTATTCTGTATTTTGAGGACTAAAAATGAACCTGTTCGCCGACATTCACGCGCTGGTAATTCAATCGCTTGAGAGCATGGTCACCGATGGTGATCTGCCCGAGGGGTTGGATATGCGAAACGTGACCGTCGAGCCCCCGCGCGATACGGCGCATGGCGACATGGCGACGAATGCGGCCATGGTGCTGGCGAAACCAGCGGGTATGAAGCCGCGCGATATTGCCGAAGCGTTGGCAGGCCGTCTGGCCACGGACCCACGTGTGGTTTCGGCTGACGTTGCGGGGCCGGGGTTCCTCAACTTGCGCCTCGACCCGGCGGTCTGGTTGGCCGTCGTGCCGGAAGCATTGGCCAAAGGCGCGGATTTCGGGCGTTCACCGGTTGGTGCGGGCAAAAAAATCAATGTCGAATTCGTTTCCACCAACCCGACAGGTCCGATCCATGTCGGGCATACGCGGGGGGCGGTGTTCGGCGACTCGCTGGCGGCGCTGCTGGATTTCGCGGGCTATGATGTTACGCGGGAATATTACATCAATGACGGTGGCGCACAGGTGGATGTGCTGGCGCGTTCCGCCTATGAACGCTATCGCGAAGCCTGCGGGCTGGAACCCCAGATTGTCGAGGGGCTGTATCCCGGCGATTATCTGATTCCGGTCGGCGAAGCGCTGAAGGCGAAATATGGCGACAGCTTGATCGACAAGCCCGAAGGCGACTGGCTCGCCGATATCCGCGAATTTGCCACCGACGCCATGATGGACATGATCCGCAAGGACCTCGACCTGCTCGGGGTGAGAATGGACGCGTATTTTTCGGAAAAGTCCCTGTATGACACCGGGTTGATCGAGGCAGCGATTGCCGAGCTCGATGAAAAAGGCCTGATCTATCGCGGCACGCTGGAACCTCCCAAAGGCAAAGAGCCGGAGGATTGGGAACCCCGCGAACAGACCCTGTTCAAATCGACCGCATATGGCGATGACGTGGATCGCCCGATCAAGAAATCAGACGGGGCTTGGACATATTTCGCGCCTGATATCGCGTATCACTATGACAAAATCAAACGCGGATATGACGAGATTATCGACATTTTCGGCGCGGATCACGGTGGCTATGTCAAACGTATGAAAGCTGCCGTGGCGGCGCTGTCGAATGAAACTGTGCCCTGTGACATCAAGTTGGTGCAGCTGGTCAAACTGTTCAAAAATGGCGAGCCGTTCAAAATGTCCAAACGGGCAGGGACGTTTATTACCCTCGCCGACGTCGTCGAAGAGGCCGGGCGTGACGTTACCCGGTTCATGATGCTGACACGGAAAAACGATGCACCGCTCGATTTCGACTTCGACAAAGTGGTCGAACAGTCGAAGGACAATCCGGTGTTTTACGTGCAATACGCCCACGCCCGGATCTGTTCGATTCTGGCGCGCGCAGGCGAGGCTGGGCTGACCACCGGGGATGCGGCACTTGCCGCCGCGGACCTCAGCCTGCTGACACATGAGGCGGAGCTGGGACTGGTCAAGAAACTGGCCGAATGGCCGCGCCTTCTGGAAGCGGCCGCGCTGGCGCATGAACCGCATCGGATCGCGTTTTATCTGTATGAACTGGCGTCAGATTTCCACGCCTTCCAGCATATGGGCAAACTGGACCCCGGCCTGCGCTTCGTTCAGGCTGAGAAACCGGCGGAAAGTACCGCACGGATTGCCATGGCACGCGCTGTTGCCGTGACTCTGGCCGCCGGGCTTGGTATTCTTGGGGTGACCCCGGCGAAAGAGATGCGCTAAGCACATATTTTGGGGTTGGAGTAGGCGTGCGCACAAGATAAAGTGCGCGGGAAAGGCTTGAACCCGATGCAGGACTCGTATGGCGAATCGCAGAATACGACCTCAGCGCCCCGTGGCGTTGCGGGTTCTGTTGCGATGGCGATCCGCTGGGGCGGGGCTGTGCTGTCGGTTGGGCTTGTGCTCGGGATTGTGTATTGGGCCTATTCCTTAGGTGTTCGCGACGCGTCCGAAGTCCCCGTGATCCGTGCCATGGCGGGCGAGGCGCGCATCACCCCGGACGATCCGGGGGGATCACAGGCCGATCATCAGGGGCTGGAGGTGAACGAGGTGCTGGCCTCCGACGAACCAACGGCGATCAGCACCGATACAATCCTTGCGCCAGAACCACAGGAACCCGCGCCCGAGGACGAACCGCAAGGCGACCTGATCGCCGAGGCCGAAGAAACAGTGGAACCACAGGGCGAGGTGGAGCCGCTCGTGCTGAATCCCTCGGACGTTATGACGGAAATCACTCCGACGGAAACGGAAGAACAGCCCGACACGACGGATGACACGCCCAGCGTCGCGCCTGACGGGATGATGACCCCGATACGCCGTCCGACTTCGGAAGCCTTCGTGCCCCGGCCTGCAGAACCGGATCCCGAAGCCGAAAGCATCATCGATTCCCTGATCGAGGAAGCTCTTCCCGAAGAAGGCGGCACTTCGCTGGATATCCCTGAACCCATCACTCCGCCGCCACCGTTTGGCAATGCGGTGCTGGACCCGGGTGCGTCATTGATCCAGCTTGGCGCGTTTGACACGCTGGAGCGGGCCAGCGACGCCTGGACCCTCTATCAACAGGAACATGGGGACCTGATTGGCGGGCTGGATCGCTATATCGAAGAAATAGAAGCGGGCGGGCGGTTGCTCTACCTGCTCAGGGCGTCCGGATTTGCGGACCTGAATGAAACGCAGGCGATGTGTGCGGCGCTGAATGCGCGCGATGTCGAATGTATCTCGGCGACACTGCAATAAGCAGGCGCCGCGCCCCTAGGGGCAACCGGGCAGAGGCAGCCCGAATAAAACGAAGCAGAGCATGGGTCAAACAGGCCCGGAACGATAATACAGGAGGGTATTATGCCCGACGATCATAGCTATGATTTGCAGTTCGAGGAGTCGACCGACGTCTCCGCCCGGCTGGTGGCCGAGGCGCTGGTGGTCGATGTCGATGGGTTCGAAGGCCCGCTCGATCTGCTACTGACGCTGTCGCGCACCCAGAAGGTGGATTTGCGGAAAATCTCTATCCTGAATCTGGCCGAGCAATATCTCGCCTTTGTCGAAGAGGCGAAACGCCTGCGCATCGAGTTGGCGGCGGATTATCTGGTCATGGCGGCTTGGCTGGCCTTCCTGAAGTCCCGCTTGCTGCTCCCCCCTGATCCGGAGGATGAGGGTCCATCGGGTGAAGAACTGGCGGCTCATCTGGCCTTCCAGCTGGAGCGACTGGAGGCGATGCGCCGGTCCGCAGCGCGGCTGATGGCGCGTGACCAGTTGGGGCGTGACTTCTTTGCCCGCGGGCAGACCGAAGACGTGACACGGAAAAAGACGGTGACCTATTCCGCGACTATTCTGGACCTGATGCAGGCTTATGCCCGGGTCAAAACCCGGGATGATTTCGAGCCGCTGCACATGAAACGCGGAACGGTTTACACGATGGAACAGGCGCTGGAGCGGCTGAAAGGGCTGATCGGCTATGCAATGGAATGGGCTGATTTGTCGACCTACCTGCCCGAAGCCTGGCGGCTTGATCCGAAGAAACGCCGCACCGCAACCGCCGCGACTTTTGCGGCCAGCCTTGAACTGGTCAAGGAAGGCAAAGCCGAAATTCGACAGGCGGAGGCATTCTCTCCTATTAGCCTGAGGAAGAAACTTGGCTGACGAGATGGAAAAAGACGGGATTGAATCCCTATTCGAAGCCCCCCCGATGGCGGAGCAGGAGCGCATGGTCGAAGCGATCCTGTTCGCGGTGACCGAACCTCAGAGCCTGAAAGCGCTGGAGGACCGGCTGCCTCATGGGTCGGACGCCAAAGAGGCGATTGCCCATTTGAGCAAACGCTATGAGGGGCGCGGGGTGCGACTGGTAAAGGTTGGCGACGCGTGGGCGTTTCGCACGGCCCCCGACCTTGGATTCCTGATGCAGAAAGAAAGCGTGGAGACACGGAAACTGTCTCGTGCCGCAATCGAAACGCTGGCGATTATCGCCTACCACCAGCCCGTGACCCGCGCCGAGATCGAAGAAATTCGTGGCGTGTCGGTATCACGCGGCACGCTTGATCTGTTGCTGGAACTGGGCTGGATCAAGTTGGGGCGGCGCAAGATGACCCCGGGACGGCCGGTGACATTTATCGTGACGCAGGAATTTCTGGATCATTTCGGGTTGGAAAGTCCCAAGGACCTGCCGGGCATCAAGGAACTGCGTTCTGCCGGGCTGTTGGATAACCGACCGCCACCCGGCGAAAATGTGAAGGGCGACGATCTTGACGAAGAGGATGACGATCAGGAGGATATGTTCGAATGACCGAAAGGGGGTTTGGGCATGAATGTTGATCGGATTCTACGGATGTTGTTTCGCCGAACTTTGTTTCGCGGGCTGAACAAAGGCGCGGATATGCTGGCGAAGAATTCCGGGCAGACCCCGCAGGAACGTCAGGCGGCCAAGAAATCGGCGCGTAACGCCAAAAAGGCCTTGCGAGTGGCACGGCGGATCAACCGGATGCGGTGATCCAATTGCGCGTCCAGCGGCACGCGATGCGTAAGCCCGCTGGCACGGACGGGGGCCTCCGGCAGGGATGTTTCTGTAAATTGGAAATCAGCTTTTGAAATGCTTCGCGAGCTTCAGGCCCTGACCCTGATAGTTTGAACCCATATCCTTGCCATAGAGGATATCGGGGATGTCGGTCATGCGTTCATAGACCAGACGCCCGACGATCTGGCCATGTTCCAGCGCAAACGGGGCCTCGTGGCAGCGGACTTCGAGGACACCGCGTGACCCTTTGCCGCCTGCGGCCTCATGCCCGAAGCCGGGATCGAAGAAGCCGGCGTAGTGGACGCGGAATTCACCGACCATGGCGAGGTATGGCGCCATTTCCGCCGCGCAGTTCGGGGGGATGTGGACAGCCTCGCGGCTGACGAGGATGTAGAAGGCGCCGGGGTCGAGGATGATCGAGCCATTGTCGGCCCGCACAGGCTCCCAGAACTCCGCCGTGTCGTAATGGTTGATCAGGTCAAGGTCGATCAGTCCGGTATGCGGTTTCGCGCGATAGCCGACGATACCGTCCTCCGTCGGCGTCAGATCGACGGAGAAGCCCAAACCATTGTCGATATGCGCCTCGCTATCGACCAGCCGGTGCTCGGCATCCATCGCCCTTAGCTCGTCGTCTGACAGAACCACCTGACCTTGCCGGAAACGGATCTGGTTGAGGCGGATGCCGGGGCGGGCAAGTACGCTGAAACTGCGTGGCGAGATTTCGGCGTAAAGCGGGCCGGTATAGCCCGGATCGACGCGGTCGAATTCCGTGCCATTGTCTGCGATCAGGCGCGTGAACAGGTCCAGACGTCCGGTGGAGCTTTTGGCGTTGGCGACCGCGTTGATATCTGCTGGCAGGGCCAGCGATTCCATTAGCGGCACAACATAGACGCAGCCTTTTTCCAGCACCGCACCGTTCGACAGGTCGATCTGGTGCATGGCGAATTCATCCAGCCGCTCCTCGACCGTCCGGCCTTTGCCGGGCAGAAAGGACGCGCGGACACGCCAGGCTTTGGTGCCAAGGCGCAAATCGAGTGAGGCGGGCTGAATCTGCCCGTCCGGCACGTCCAATGCGGCACTGATCTGACCGCTGGCGAGCATCTCGCGGATGGATTGGCTGGGAAGAACGCCCTTTGGGCTCATGGTTACCCCCTTGGGCTGCTGGTCGGGCTAGCGGGATTCGAACCCACGACCTTTCGTCCCCCAGACGAACGCGCTACCAAGCTGCGCTATAGCCCGACTGGGCGTGTTTATAGCGGACGGGCGAGGGTTGGCAAGATGGAAAGGCACGAGGGCGATCGGTCAGTTAATGGATTTGATATGTTGACGGGCGCGTCGGCGCAAATGGCGCAGCTGACGGCGCAATTGTTTTAATTCCTGCTTCGAAGGTTTTTCCAACGTATCAACCCCGTTGCTATGTGTGGGCGCCTCCGCTGCGTGTGCTGGTTCCGCGGGTGCAGGTTGGGGTTTTTCAGCCGTGCGTCCAATCTCCAACAAGCCGGTTCCCATTTCCGTCACAGATTTAACGCCGCGTTCGCTCAGTACCTTCTGGGCACCCTTGATGGTCATACCCTGCTCATAGAGCAGATGCTGTATGCCACGGATCAGCCCCACATCTTCGGGGCGATAGTAACGACGACCGCCGCCGCGTTTTACCGGTTTGATCTGGCTGAATTTGCTTTCCCAGAATCGCAGCACATGTGCGGGGACTTCCAGCGCCTCACCGACCTCGCTGATAGTGCGGAATGCTGCTGCGGATTTCTGCATTACTTTTTGTTGCCGGCGTCCACACGCTCTTTCATCAAATGAGATGGACGGAAGGTCAGAACGCGGCGTGGCGCGATGGGAACTTCCTCGCCGGTTTTGGGATTACGGCCGATCCGTTCATTTTTATCACGGATCGAGAAAGTGCCGAAAGAGCTGATCTTCACGCTCTCCCCGTCAACCAGTGCATCCGAAATATGATCGAGAACTGACTCGACCAATTCAGCGGATTCATTGCGGGAGAGGCCGACCTCGCGAAAGACGGATTCGCTCAGGTCCATTCGTGTTAACGTGGATTCGCTCATAACAATACCCTTGAATATTTGTGGCAGGATATTGGGATTCAGGAAACAGAGTCAATAACAATGACTTAGCAGCGATTTTTGAGGCGTCTACCAGCGCAATGCCGCCGCCCCCCAGGCGAGGCCGCCACCGATGCCTTCGAGCAGCAACAGGTCCCCCTGTTTGATCTGCCCATTTGCACTTGCAACCGACAGCGCAAGCGGGATTGACGCCGCCGAGGTATTGCCGTGATCCTGCACGGTCACGACGACCCGTTCCATAGGCACGCCCATCTTTTTGGCGGTGCTGGTGATGATGCGCAGATTGGCCTGATGGGGCACGATCCAGTCGATATCGCTGGCCGCCAATCCGGCTTTTTCCAGCGCCAGTTCACCCGTTGCTGCCAGCTTTTCAACGGCGTGTTTGAAGACCTCGCGCCCTGCCATTTTCAGAACGCCAGCCTGTTGTGTGGTGGAAACACCGCCATCAACATACAACAAGTCGTTATAGCGCCCGTCAGAGTTGAGGTCGGTGGACAGGATTCCCCGGTCCGCCCCGGTGCCCTCACCTTCCTGCGCCTGCAGGATCAGGGCGCCCGCACCGTCGCCGAACAGGACGCAGGTGGCACGGTCATTAAAATCGAGAATACGCGAGAATGTTTCCGCTCCAACCACAAGCACCGTCTTGGCCTGACCCGACTGAATCAGGGCGTTGGCATTGGCGAGCGCATAGATGAAACCGGCACATACCGCCGAAATGTCAAAGGCGAATCCGCCCTCCATCCCGATGGCAGCTTGCAGGCGGGTGGCCGTGGACGGGAAGGTCTGGTCCGGCGTGGCGGTTGCCAACACGATGGCGTCAATATCTTTGCCGCTCATCCCGGCATTTTTCAGCGCCATCTCAGACGCTTTCAGCGCGAGATCCGAGGTTTTTTCGCCCTCGGCCGCAAAATGGCGGCGTTTGATTCCCGTCCGGGTCTGAATCCATTCGTCAGATGTATCGAGCGTTTTTTCAAACTCGGCATTTTCGACAACCCTCTCGGGCAGGTAGTGCCCGCAACCAACCGGGACCGCACGAATTACGCTCATGTTCAGTGTGCCTTATTCTCTTCGGGACCCTCACTGTGAAGGGTTGGCGAGCCAATCGCAACCCTTGCAGCGAGTTTCTCGGAAAAGCCGCTCTCGGCCAGTCTGAAGGCCAGCTTGATCGCCGCTGAAACACCCGTCGCGTCAGCCCCGCCATGGGATTTGACCACGGTGCCATTGAGGCCCAGAAATACCCCGCCATTCTGGCGGCGCGGGTCGATCCGGTTGGATAGCCGCCGCAGCGAAGCACTGGCGAAGATTGCCGCCAATTTGGCCAATGGCGTATGTGTGAACGCGTCTTTCAGGAAGCCGCGGATCAGTTTCGCGGTGCCTTCCCCGGCTTTCAGCGCAACGTTGCCGGTAAAGCCGTCGGTGACAATCACGTCCACGTCGGGGTTCGACATATCGCTGCCTTCGACAAAACCGACATAGGTCAGGTCGGCCTGATCCTGTATGGCGGTGATCATCTCGCCGGCTTCGGCAAGCTCCGGGCGGCCTTTATGATCCTCGGTCCCGATATTCAGCACGCCGATCCGGGGGCGGGCCACGCCCAGCCCGTTGCGGGCATAGCTGGCCCCCATAATGGCATATTTCATCAGATCGTCAGCGTCGGCTTTGATATCAGCACCAAGATCAAGCAACACATTGTGACCGGAGGTGGTTTTCGGCCACAGCACTGCAATCGCCGGGCGGTTCACACCGGGCAGTTTGCGCAGGACCAGCATCGACAGCGCCATCAGGGCGCCTGTATTCCCGCAGGACACGGCAACGGTGGCTTCACCGTCTTTGACGCTTTGCAGGGCGCTCCACATGCTGGTGCCTTTGCCATTACGCACCACGGCCGATGGTTTGTCATGCATCGACACAACTTTGTCAGTGTTGCGCAGGTCGACGCGGGCAGCCAATTCCGGCTTCTTTTTCAGAAGCGGAGAGAATGCAGACGAATCGCCATGCAGCAGGAAATGTATGTCGGGATTTATATTTGCGGAAATTTCCATTCCGCCAACTATCGCTTCCGGCCCGGCATCGCCGCCCATACCATCAATGGACAGGACAAATTTGCCTGGCGGGGTCTGATCGGTCCGGTTTTCGTCAGTGGCCATTACCGGACCAACCTCACGATTTCAGTTACGCAGCGTCTTCGTCATCGAAGTCGATTTCATCCACCATAGCAACGACTTCGCGGTCTGCATAGTGCCCACATGATGGGCAAACATGGTGCGGACGTGTCAGTTCGCCACAATTCGTGCACTCGTTCGGATTTGCACCGGCAAGCGCATGATGGGCACGACGCATACCACGCTTGGAGCGGGTGATCTTACTCTTAGGTACAGCCATTTTAAGACCTCTGATTCTGTGCGGGGCCGGGGCCCGATTATCCGGCGTCAGCGTTGGCGCAGTAAATGCGCGGCAAGCATCCGACCCGAACAGGAAATGAAGCGCGGAACATACTCAATAAAACTGAAACCGCAAGGGGGAATCTTTGCTTATTCGCCCTTTTCCAGTTTCTCTTTCAGCGCGGCCAGCCCGGCAAAGGGTTTCACATCCTCGTCCCTCAGCGGATCCACCCCCGGCGGACCGTAAACCGCGTCGTCCAATGACACCCCTTCGGCGCGCGGATAGTCGGGTAATTCCAGCGCCAGCGCCTCGATCGCGACACGCGCGGGGTCGATGGTGGCGGTCAGGGGTTCCAGCTCCTCATCCTCGGGGATTTCGCTTTCGGAGGCCGTGGCTTCCGGGATGGCGTTGGTGTAGCGACGGCGCACACTCACATCCACGCGTGTTCTGACCGGTTCCAGCGTCACGACACAGGGTTGGGTGACTGTTGCGCCCAGTTCGCCCACCAGGACCCAATCGCTGCCCTGCAACGCGATTTCGCCAACAAACCGCACCTTCTTCACCGAAGTGGCATCCAATGTTCTGGCAATCCCCTCTGCCTCTGCCTCCGTCGGGGTCAGGTCAAACGTGGTAGCCGCCCCCTCGGGCAATTTCGCCACTTTGAACGGATGGGTAAATTCGACGGATTTTGATGTATCTGCCATTGTCATTGGGTCCTGAAACAGGGAAAGTCACAAAGCTTGCCAAGATTCTTGAATTTAGAACACGCAGAGGGTAGGTGAGCAAGAGCATTCGGTTTTGAACGAGGGTTATATGTCTGCCAAATTATTGCGTAAAGCGGTCGCCGTGTCATGCCTGACGGGCGCTGTGGTTTTAGGCGGCTGTTCCCCCATCGAACATCAGCATGGATATCTGCCGGTTTCAGCACAGGTGGCTGAACTGGCACCGGGCACTGATACCAAGGAAACCGTTCTGGCGAATTTCGGTGAACCCTCCAGCAAGGGCGTGCAGGGTGACAATACCTGGTACTACGTATCCTATACGGAGCGCCGGATTGCTTTCCTCAAACCGCAAATCACCAGCCGCGAGATTCTGGCTATCAGCTTCGGTGCGTCTGACCGCGTGGCAGAGGTGAATCGCTACGGGCTGGAAAATGGCGTTGTTGTTGACCTGAACACCCGCGAGACCGTCACAGGCGGCCGTCGCCTGACCTTCCTGCAACAGTTCCTGGGCAATATCGGTAACTTCTCGGCCGAGAGCTTCCTCTAAGCTTCCTCAAATTTCAGCGCGACGCCGTTCATGCAATAGCGCAGGCCGGTAGGTTGCGGGCCGTCGGTAAAGACGTGACCCAGATGCGCGTCGCAGGTTGCGCACAGGATTTCGGTGCGTTTCATGAACCAGCTGCGGTCGTCTTTCTCCTCGACCGCATTTTCGTCGATAGGCTGGAAAAAACTCGGCCAGCCGGTGCCGCTGTCGAATTTTGCATTCTGATCAAACAGGGGCGCGTCGCAACAGACGCAGCGGAAGGTGCCCGGAGTCTTGGGGAAGTCATCATGTGTGCCCGCGCGTTCGGTCCCATGCTGACGCGTGACCTTATAGGCAAGGTCGGACAGCTGGTCGCGCCACTCTGCATCTGACTTGCGGATTTTTGCCGACATGATTGGATTCCTCTCTTTTTCGCCATCTGTATAACAGATGTTTTTGACAAGAGGTCATATATGCGTCACGATTCTGCGCAACAAGGCAGTGAAAATCACAATCCCGCGGGGTGCGTCATGGCTGGGTTACTGAAAACACGCTATTCGGTCCGGTTCGCGGAAACGCCCGAAGACGTCCGCGCCGCCCAGCGATTGCGCTTCCGCACCTTCCGGGGAGAGGAAGAAGGCCTTGATCAGGACAAGTTTGACGAGATTTGCGAACATGTGCTGGTGGAGGAAGGGAAAACAGGTAACCTCGTCTGCACGTTCCGCATCCTGCCGCTGGAGAGCGGGAAAGAGATCGAAAAATCCTATTCCGCCCAATTCTATGAACTCTCGCGCCTGCACGATATCGAGGGCATGATTGTCGAGATGGGTCGCTTTTGCATTGATCCTGCCTACAAGGATCCGGACATTCTGCGCATCGCTTGGGGCGCAATGACGAAATATGTCGACGATAACGACGTGGAACTTCTGTTCGGCTGCTCGTCTTTCCATGGCACGGTGGAGGAGGAATACGAAGACGCCTTTGCGTTGCTGAAAGAACGTCATCTGGCGCCGAAACGCTGGTTGCCAAAGGTGAAGGCCCCGCGGGTGTTCCGCTTTGCCTCCAAGCTGAAGCTAAAGAAACCGAACCTGAAACTCGCGCAGCGTCGCATGCCGCCACTCTTGCGCACCTATCTGGTGATGGGCGGCTGGGTGAGCGATCACGCGGTGGTCGATAACGATCTGAACACCCTTCATGTGTTCACGGGCTTGCAGATCAAGGGGATCCCGGAGAGCCGGAAGCGGTTGCTGCGGGCGACGGCGGGGTGACAATCCTTATCGCGAAAATTGCGTCGCTCTATCTGATCGCGACGGGCCTTGGCTTTCTGCTGTCTAAACCCTTCTATATACGCATGATCGAGGGCACCCCCAACAGCGACCCGGTCCTGCTGAACCTGTCTGGCGCGGTGCATTTCATCGTCGGCATGAGCATTCTGGTAAACAACTGGGGGTGGGACAGTGTCGCCCAGATCGCCGTCAACCTGTTGGGATTTGCCGCCGTCGCCAAAGGGGCGACGCTGATTGTGACCCCGGAAATGACCTTAAAAACCGCCGAAGGCACCGAGAAGATGTTGCCGCGCATGGCCGCAGGTTTCATTCTGGTGGGGCTGTATTTCGGATATGTCGGGTTTGTCGCCTAGCGATCACCCGCCCAGCCGATCAAAGAGGGCAATATCAGCCTGATAGATGTCACCGATCTTTTCGCGGAGCTCATCGGTCAGCAAATCGTCGTAAGGAAACGGCTTAACCGTTTCATTGGCGCGCGGTTGCGCCTTTAGCACTTGCTGAAGGGCGCTCAGGCCGGGATCGCTGAACGCTGTCCTTGCAAGATCGTCCAGCCGCAAATGCGTAAAGTCCGTTGCCTCCCCATTTGCGATGACGCGCGATTGCAGGTCAAAATGTTTGTCGATCAATTTCGGTTTGTTGGTCGGCAACATCTGGGACAGCCCGTCGAGCACATATCCAAGATATTCCCGATGTTCTTCCAGCGTCAGATCGGATCGCCCGAATAGCCTCGCCTTGACCTCTTTATAGTCAGCACCCGCCGCCGTTCGAAGAATGCGCTTGCGCCATCCGGGAAAGGAATAGCGTCCGCGATGGTAGATTTTGTCGTAATAAAAGGAAACCGCTCGCTGAACCGGGTTGCGCACAAAAACATATGACCGCGCCGGGTTTAGCACATCTGTGCCCGGCCGAAATTCGACGATTTTCAGAGCCGCTTCATCAAAGTGAATCGTTTCGGGATCGGAATGTCTTGTCCAGGTGTTCAACTCGTAGAAGGCATTGATGATGGAGGTGCAGGCAACTTTCGGAATCCAGAAAACCGACAGGTCAAATTCAGGATTATACAGAATTCCACTCAATTCCAGTGCTCCTTGAATCGCCAATAGGAAAGTTTCAAATCAGATTACGAAATATCAGATCGCTTATCGAAAAATCTTACGAACTTCCACATACCCCATTGATCCGCCCTACGAAAGATGCTCCTGTGAACTGACTACCATCTGGTGATGGGCGGCTGGGTGAGCGATCATGCGGTTGTGGATAATGACCTGAACACGCTGCATGTGTTCACGGGGCTGGAGATCAAGGGGATTCCGGCGTCAAGGAAGCAGTTGCTGCGGGCGACGGTGGGTTGATATTAGTCAAACCAATCTCTGACTACACGCTCAATTTGCGAGATTCTGTCCTCGATCATTTCTCGTTCGGCATTAGCTAACATCATCGGATACATAGAACCCTTGAGAACCTGAGACGCAACCAATTCTGTCATTTTATCGGAATAGTCTTTCCAATGTTGTTGCCCGACGTCGATAAGCTTTTGATCGACACCGCTAAGTTGTCTCAACTGAATTAACGCGTCCTCTAGTCGCTTCCGATTGGACTTCAGTTTTTCATATGCATCATTACTCATCTGAATTTGAGTCCGTGCGATTGAACCCTTGGTGCACTCAACAAGAATCCAGTCACACGCGTCGACAAATTGCTTAGTTGAGGTTATCCAAATAGGGATATCTCTAGTTTCAAACGGTCTTTTTGTTGGAAGCTCATGAGCAATTATGTTCCTTGCTTGGAAAAGTTGATTTAGATTTTTTTTCAATAATTTGACATCTGAAATTATGGGTTCTAACGGCCAAGTTTCTTTCTCTTCAGTCCATCGAGGATGTGAATTTTTAAGCTTTTGTGCAAAGTCATCAATTAGATCGTTGAAAACGGAAAATACGCTTCCTGAATTACTTAATGAAATGGAGTGGGCGATTACGTCTCCAATTGTCAGAACTTTCCCTTCAAGACGTCTAGCGTACTCTAGATCGACCTTGAAGCCTTTTACCAACTTGTTTGATTTCGACAAATAAGGTTCACCACTATCTACGAGAATTTTGACTGCATCTCTTGTGAATACTTCGATTAGCTTAACCAGTCTCACAGGTATGTGCTCCGACAGAAAGTCAGGAAGCCTAGCTATCAAAGGTAGGCACCGAGCCATTTCGTCTATCGTATACGTGGAGACAGAAGTATATGCGCGGTCGCCACGCCGAGTATTCCATTCCTCGATTTGCTCTGGTGTTTTACGTGTCAATAATTTGTCCCAATCAATTCTACCGCGAAACCTCCCCAATCCCCCCGCGCGACACGGACCAGCCCAGCGGGTCGGCGAAAAACTTCTCCACCTCGTCCAGCGTCTTCGCATCGAAATAATCGCCGGCTTTCGCCTCGGCTAGAACGTCGTGCCAGGTGGCCAGATAGTGCAGGGTGATGTCGTGGGCGGCCAAATTCTCACGGGTGTTCGGGAAGATGTCATAGAAAAACACCAGCGCCGTGTGGTTGCAGACACCGCCTGCGGCGCGGATCGCCTCGACAAATTTGATTTTGGAGCCGCCGTCGGTCGTCATATCTTCGGCCAGCAGGACGCGTTGGCCGTCGTGCAGCACGCCCTCGACCTGTGAATTTTTGCCGTAACCCTTTGGTTTTTTGCGGACATATTGCATCGGCAGGCCCATGCGGTCGGCCATCCATGCGCCGTAGGGGATGCCGCCGGTCTCGCCGCCTGCCACGCTGTCGATCGATTCAAAGCCGACGTTGCGATAAACCGTCGCCACCAGAAAATCGATCAGCGCGGAGCGGATGCGCGGGAAGCTGATCAGCTCTCGACAGTCAATATAGGACGGGCTGACCAGACCTGAGGCCAGTTTATAGGGATTCTCGACCTCGAAATTCACCGCCTTGATTTCCAACAACATCCTTGCGGTCAGGCGGGCCATTTCAGCGCGGTCGGGGAAGGAGTTCTGGAACATGTTTCAGGCCTTTCTAGGATACGGACCAATATAGCGGGAAACCGGGGTCAAAGACGGTGACGTCTCCGTCCTCTGTCGGGATTTTCGACGGGTAGGTGACGGGGTCGGCCTGTTTGGTCAGGGTAATCTTACCCGCATTCGGCGTCAGCCCGTACCATGCCGGACCGTTCAGGGACGCAAACCCCTCCAGCTTGTCCAGCGCGCCGTCTTCTTCGAAGACATGAGCCAGACAGGACATCGTATTGGTCGCCGTATAACACCCCGCGCAGCCGCAGGCGCTTTCCTTCAGCGGGTCGATATGCGGCGCGCTGTCGGTGCCAAGGAAATAGCGCGGGTCGCCAGAGGTTGCCGCCTTGCGCAGCGCCAGACGGTGGCTTTCGCGTTTGGCGACGGGCAGGCAGTAATAGTGCGGTTTGATCCCGCCCACCAGAATATGGTTGCGGTTGATGATCAGGTGATGCGTGGTGATTGTCCCGGCGAGGTTTTTCTCCGTCTCGCCGATATAATCGATTCCATCCTTGGTGGTGACATGTTCCATCGTCACACGCAGCTCGGGCAGGTGTTTGCGCAGCGGGTCGAGCACCGTGTCGATAAACACCGCCTCGCGGTCGAAAATATCTACCGCCGGATCGGTAACTTCACCATGCACACAGAGGGGGCAACCAATCGCTGCCATCCTCTCCAGCACCGGCATGGCGTTTTCGATGTTACGGACACCGCTGTCAGAATTGGTTGTCGCCCCCGCCGGATAGAGTTTCACCGCCGTGATCAGACCGCTTTCATAAGCCGCGGCCAGATCGTCAAGGTCGGTTCCTTCGGTCAGGTAAAGTGTCATCAGGGGCGTGAAATCGGCACCTTCGGGCAGGGCGGCCATGATCCGGTCGCGATAGGCCGTCGCGTCAGCGGCGGTCACAACGGGCGGCACAAGGTTCGGCATGATAATCGCGCGTCCGAAATGCCGCGCCGTTTCCGGCAAAACCGCCCGAAGCATCGACCCGTCCCGCAAATGCAGGTGCCAATCGTCGGGGCGGGTGATCGTCAAACTGTCCATGGTTTCGCTATAGCAGAGCCGACGGAGAGCGCAAGATTAGCCGAGGATCAATGTCGGCAAATAGGCAATCGCAAAGGATGCATTTGCAACTCCGCGCAACAGGACCACACCGTCCGGATCGCCTTGCTGTAGCGCGTCTACCAGCGATCCACTCCCCAGTAGTGCCAGCAAAGTCGGCGAGGTCGCAAAGGTATTGTGACCCAGCACGGCATCTTCCGCCTGATCCTCGATCCCGCTGATATCGACGACATAAACGCCGAGGTCCCGCAGCGCATCAATATTCTCCGCATTACCAACGCGAGGATGGCCGCCGGTGATCAGGCTCGACACAAGCAGCGCCCGGTCGCGATCAGATGCCGTGACGATGATCGGCAGACGGGTGGTGTCCAGATCCTCGATCTGGCGGCGAAAGACATCCACGTCTATGTCAGGTTCTGCCAGCAGAATGCCCTCCAACTGGTTCAGCACGTCATTGCGGCGGGACAGATGCAGGGTGCGGATCGCTTCCATCGAGATGGAGGTGCCCATGGAATGGCCCAGGATCACGACCTTACCAATGCGGGAGAGGGTGGTGAGCAAATCCACCAAGCCCTCGCGTCCAAACAATGCGCTGTCGCGGTCATAGGCATAAAGTCCGATACGCCCGGCAGACGGCCAGCTATACAGCACCGTCGGCCCGTCAATGCCCAGATCGGCGCGCAGCTGGGCGGTGCGAAAGACCGCCTCCGGATAGGTCATGTTATAGCCGTGAACGAAGACGAGGATCGTGCGCTCGTCCGCAGGCACGGCGGATCGAACCTGATTGATTGCGGTCGTAAATCCCCGTTCATCCGGAATTTCGCGCTGATCGAGCGCCATGAACTCCCGTTGCGGGTCCGGATTCGTGCCGGGATAGCGCAACCGTCCCGGCGTGCGATCCGGCGGGACGGAGATATCCAGTTGGTAATAATGCAGCGTATCCGACCGTTCCCCTTCGAACATCAGACCGGGATCGGGTGAGGGTGCGCGGGACGTGGCGACCAGAACCTCCTCAACTTCACCCGGCGCGGGGCCGGGGAAGGTGGACAACAGAACGGGCGGAGAACACCCCGCCAGCAGTGCCGAGGACCCAAGAAGGAACGCTCGGCGTTTCACTTGTTTTTCTGACCGAACAGAACCTGCTGCGCCTTTTTATCGTCTTGCAGGTTGGATCTCTGATCCGCCCCCAATGCGCGGCCTTTGATTACCGCCGGGCGTTCGCCCACCAGTTTCAGCCAACGCGCCATGTGCGGGAAATCGGCGATATCCTGTTCTTGGCCTTCCCAAAGCGACGCCCATCCCCAGATCGCCATGTCGGCAATGGAATAGAAATCGCCAGCGACATATTCAGTCTTGGCAAGCTGACGATCCAGCACGCCATAAAGCCGCCCGGTTTCGTTACGATACCGATCCTTCGCATAAGGCAGGTCATTGGGCGGATCCATCGAGGGTGCATATTTCAGGAAATGGTGCGCCTGACCGGCCATCGGCCCCAAACCACCCATCTGCCACATCAGCCACTGATCGACGGCGATGCGGTTACGTTCGGTCGGGCCGCCGAACTTGCCGGTTTTCCGCGCCAGATATTGCAGGATTGCACCGGATTCAAAGATTGAGATCGGTTCGCCATCCGGCCCCTCCGGATCAATGATTGCCGGCATACGGTTGTTCGGCGCGATTTTCAGGAAATTCGGTTCGAATTGTTCCCCCGCTCCGATATTCACGAAATTTACGTTGTAGGGCAGGTTCATCTCCTCCAGCGCGATGGAGATTTTCCAGCCGTTCGGCGTTGGCCAGTAAAAGAGTTCAATTGGTTTAGTCATATGCAGCTCCCCTTTGCGCATATTAGAAGCTTATCGTGCGGGGGGATGCAAGGTGACAAACACATTGACCCCTTGTCTGCCCTGATTTAAAAACCTCGCGTGGCGATTTGTAAGACTGGATTGCGGGCCACGGTAAATATTCCGCTAAAGAGGTCGCGGCCCTTGGCCCCGATCGTATGCCCGATTGGGGCTTTGTTATGAAAGGGCCGGGTGAACTCCCGGTAAGAAAAGATGAGTGATAGTTGGAAAACCCGCACGAAATTGGTGCATGAGGGCACGCGGCGCAGTCAGTATAACGAAGTATCCGAAGCGATCTTCCTGACACAGGGTTTCGTGTACGACAGCCCCGAACAGGCCGAGGCGCGCTTTATCGAAAGTGGCCCGGATGAATATATTTATGCCCGCTATGGCAACCCGACCGTGCGCATGTTCGAAGAACGGATCGCCGCGCTGGAAGGGGCGGAGGATGCGTTTGCCACCGCGTCGGGCATGGCGGCGGTCAATGGCGCGCTGTTTTCGCAATTGAAGGCCGGGGACCATGTCGTCAGTGCCAAGGCGCTGTTCGGGTCCTGCCTCTATATCATCGAAAACCTGCTGCCGAAATTCGGGGTAGAGGTCACCTTTGTAGATGGTTGTAATCTTGATGAATGGCAGGCGGCGGTCCGCCCCAACACCAAGCTCGCTTTTGTCGAGGCCTTGTCCAATCCGACTCTGGAAGTGGTCGATATTCGCGGTATCGCCGATATCATCCATAAGGTCGGGGCGACGCTGGTGGTGGATAACGTGTTTGCCACCCCGATCTTCCAACGCTCGCTGGAACTGGGTGCGGATGTGATCGTCTATTCCGCGACCAAACATATCGACGGGCAGGGGCGCTGTCTTGGCGGCGTGGTATTGGGGACACAGGACTTTATTCGCGGCACATTCGAACCTTATATGAAGCATACCGGCGGGGCGCTTAGCCCGTTTAACGCCTGGGTTATGCTGAAGGCGCTGGAGACGCTCGATTTGCGAGTTCGTTCGCAAGGTGCAACGGCTTTGCAAATTGCAACGAATTTGCAAGGGCATCCGAAACTGAAGCGTGTGATTTATCCCTTCCTGGAGACTCATCCAAACGTCGATCTGGCGCGTAAACAGATGACTGGCGGCGGGACAGTTGTCTCGATGGATATCGAAGGAGGAAAAGACGCGGCATTTGCCTTTCTCAATGAACTCGACATTATCCTGATCTCCAATAATCTCGGGGATGCAAAGAGCATTGTAACCCATCCGGCGACCACAACGCACCAGCGTTTGACGCCTGAACAACGCTCCGATCTGGGGATTGGTGACGGTTTAGTCCGGATATCGTTCGGTCTCGAAGATGCGGAGGATCTGGAACAGGATATTGTAAAGGCACTGGACGCGATCTGACGACACAACTATAAGTTTACCAACCCTTAACGAATTCCCCGCGTGGTAACGTTTTGTTAACTTATTCGGACGAGGTGTTAAAGGTTAGTAAAAAGGCAGCGTACCTCATCGGGGAATGCGGGGTAATGCTTGCGGTTGTAGGATAGGAGAAATACACGTGAACTTTCACAATCCGAAAATTGATACGGACGGGGAGCCCGATCTATTGGCTGATCGCCCTTCAAAAGAAGAAGCAGAAGAAGCCGTTCGCACGCTGTTGCGTTGGGCAGGGGACGATCCTGCGCGCGAGGGGCTGATTGATACGCCGAAACGTGTGATCAAAGCCTATCGTGAATGGTTCCGTGGATATGACGAAGATCCCGAAAAGATGCTGCAACGCACTTTCGGCGAGGTCGAGGGTTACAGCGAAATGGTCCTGCTGCGCGATATTCGCTATGAATCCTATTGCGAGCATCATCTGGCGCCGATCATCGGGGTTGCGCATGTGGCCTATATCCCGACGGAACGGGTTGTCGGCATTTCAAAACTGGCCCGTGTCGTAGACACCTATGCCAAGCGTTTGCAGGTTCAGGAAAAGATGAACCAGCAGATTGCGCAGGTGCTGTTCGACGTTCTGCAACCCCGTGGTGTTGCGGTGGTGCTGGAAGGGGAACATCACTGCATGTCAACGCGTGGCGTGCACAAACCGGGTGTGACCATGGTGACATCAACCATGCTGGGCGATTTCCGCACTGATCGGGAATTGCGCAAAGAATTCATGGATATGATTGGCAATCCGACGAACAGGGGTGGCTGATCGCTTTACCGGCGGGCAGCGCTGTCCGCCGGTTATTTTCGTTTCCCGCACATTCAGAGTTCGCTTGACAGTTTGCTGATGAGGCGCGAAGCCTTTCGCCATGATTGATTTTCGACCTGTCGGATATGTGATTGGCCTGCTGTCCGTGGCCTTCGGCCTGACCATGGCTGTGCCGTTTCTGGTCGAATCCGTGACCGGTGGGACCGAGGCCGGAAATTTTGCCATCTCCGGTATGATCACAATCGTTATTGGCGGCACCATGGCCTTGGCGAGCGCCAATGCGAAGCTCGATTCCATGCGCCTACAGCAGGTGTTTCTGCTGACCACGCTCAGCTGGCTGATCCTGCCGGTGTTTGGGGCGTTACCATTCTGGCTAGGCTCCCCGCATGTCAGTTTCACGGACGCGTTTTTCGAGGCCATGTCAGGCCTCACCACCACCGGCTCGACGGTCTTTTCGGATCTGGATGATCTGCCGATGGGCACGCTGCTATGGCGGGCCATGATGCAATGGTTCGGCGGTGTCGGGATCATCGTCGTGGCGATGGCGTTCCTGCCCGCGCTGAAGGTCGGGGGGATGCAGATATTCCGCTCCGAAGCATTTGACACGATGGGCAAGGTCCTGCCCCGCGCGGTCGAAATCGCGAGTTCCATCGCGACGATCTATATCTTTCTGACGGTTGCCTGCATCCTCGCCTACGCCATGGTGGGGATGAATTTTTTTGACGCCACGGCGCATGCCCTGACCACGGTCTCCACCGGCGGGTTTTCGACCTATGATGCCTCTTTCGGGACGTTTCAGGGGGTGCCGGAATATGTCGCCTCGATCTTTATGATACTCGCCTCAATCCCGTTTGTGCGCTATGTGCAGCTGCTAGCCGGAACGGCAAAACCCATCTTCCGGGACTCGCAGGTTCATACATTTCTGGTGGTGATCGTCTCGATCGTCATCCTGCTGGCCGGATACCGCCTGATTTACGAGGATCACCACCCCGAAGTTGTGTTCCGCGAGGCTCTGTTTAACGTGACTTCGATCATGTCGGGAACAGGATATGCAAGCGTTGATTATCAGCTCTGGGCACCGTTTTCGATGACGGTGTTCTTCCTGATCGGGCTGATCGGGGGCTGCGCGGGATCGACCTGTTGTTCGGTGAAAATCTTCCGCTATCAGTTGCTCTATTCCGCGATCAAGGCGCAGATCACCCGCATTCACAATCCCCATGGCGTCGGTACCACGCGATACGAAGGCCGTCCGGTTGGCGAAGATGTTCTGTCCTCCGTCATGTCGTTTTTTGTCGCCTTTATGACGACGCTCGCCTTTGTTGCGATCCTGCTGGGCTTTTTGGGGCTGGACCCGGTCACGGCGATTACCGGGGCGGCGACGGCGCTGGCGAATGTGGGGCCGGGGCTTGGCGAAATTATCGGACCTTCGGGCAATTTCAGCTCGCTTAATGATCCGGTGAAATGGGTGCTCAGCTTCACTATGCTAATCGGTCGGTTGGAGCTGTTGTCGGTCTACGTCCTGTTCACGGTCGCCTTCTGGCGGGGTTAGCTCAGGCTGCGGATCGCTGCGTCGACCGCGCCATCACCATGCGGTATCCCCAGTGCTTTCATCCCCGCATCCACGGATGCCAATGCGCCAAGCAACATCGGCGGGTTCATGTGACCCATATGTCCGATGCGCATCAGATTCGAGCTGCTTGGTCCAAGGATTGTCAGCCCCACACCCAGCGTCAGCCCGGCTTCGGCCTCACACCAGGCGCGAAGCTCAGACAGATTGGCGTTTTGGGCGACAAAAGTTGTAACGGCGTGTGACCGGTCCTCGGGCTTCTTCACGTTCAGGGAAATATCACCGGCCTTCGACCAAATGTCTGCCGCCGCCCAGATCGCTTCAGCCTGACGCTTGTGGCGGGACCAGACATTTTCGATGCCTTCCTCCATCAACATGGTCAGGGCTTCGTGCAGGCCAAACAGATGATGTGTGGGGGCCGTGCCGCCAAATCGTTGATAGAACATATCCGGTTCTGTCCTCGGCACCCAGTCCCAGTAGGGGGAGGCGGTCTGCGCCCGGTTCGCCACGGCCGCTGCCTTGTCGTTATGGAACGTAAATCCCAGCCCCGGCGGTGTCATCAGCCCTTTCTGGCACCCTGCCACCATCACATCGACGCCCCAGGCGTCCATCTCGTGCTGTTCTGTCGCCAGCGAGGCAATGCAATCCACCATCAGCAACGCGTCATGGTCGACGCTGTCAATAACCTCACGTAAAGCCGGGATATTGTTCGAAACCGAGGTCGAGGTATCCGTCTGCACACTGGTCACCGCCGTGATCGACGGGTCGGCACGTAATGCGTCGGCAACCTGATTTGCGTCAAACCCTTCGGAAACGCCGAAATCGAGCAGTTGGACCTCCACCCCGTAGCGTTCCGCAACGCTGGCCCAGCCGATCCCAAACCGGCCTGTTGCCAGCGCCAGCAGCTTGTCGCCCGGCTGGAAGATATTGGCGACCGAAGCCTCCCAAATACCATGTCCGTTGGCGATATAGACCGACGGTTTCCCGTTGGTCCGCGCAACTTTTTTTAACATTTCGGTAATATCTGCCGCCATATCCAGAAGCTCACCTTCATAGATATTTGGTGCCGCCCGGTGCATGGCATTCAGCACCCGGTCAGGGATCACTGACGGTCCGGGGGTCATAAACAGATCGCGTCCGTGGGATAGTGTCATGGGGTAACCTCTGTGTCGTGCAAAATGGTTGCCGTAACACCCGCGCACTGTCAATCGGTCGATTGCTATTGAGGCGGCGGCCCGGAATACTTAGGTTGGCGCGAACAGAGCTGCTGAAGGATTTTGATGGCAAAGGAACGAAAACACGCGGGCACGGTCGGCTATCGCCGTCTTTGGCGCGAGTGGTTGTCTCCCTTCAAGTGGATGATCGCCATGACGCTGTTTCTGATGCTTGTCAGCGCGATTGCAACGGCAGCCTATTCCAAGGCGATCCAACTGATCATTTCTGCCTATGAAACCGCCGATAGCAGCGTCATCTGGTGGGGACCGTTGGGGATTATCGCCATTTCCTCTTTGAAGGGTGTGACCGCCTACTGGCAAAACCTGACATCTTTCAAATGGTTGGGCGAGTTTGAACGGCGGATACGAACCGCGGTGTATAACCGGTTACTCTTTGCGGACCTGTCGCGCCTGATCGCGGATTCCCCGGCGGCGCTGGCAACCCGGCTGAATGCGGATACGAGTCTGATCCGCGGGGCGGTTGGATCCTTACTGAGCGCGGTCTCCTCCGTCCTGATCATTCTTGCGACGGTGATCGTGATGCTGTCGATTGACTGGCTCATCACGATTTTCCTGTTGCTTGTCTTTTCCTTAGCGGTGGTTCCCGTCAACATGATCGGGCGGAAAATCCGCAAAATCACGCGGAGCAATCAGGAACGGCTGGCGGAAATGAACCGCGATGTGGTCGAGGGCCTTTCCGGCATTCGCATGGTGCGCACCTATCAGCTGGAGGACCATCTGGATCAGACGGCAGGCTCGATATTCAACGATCTGTATTACCTGAACCTCAGCATCCAGAAATGGCAGGCCCGCATGTCTCCGGTGATGGAGATTCTCAGCGGGATTGCCATCGCAACCCTTCTGGTGTTCGTGTCCTGGCGGATATCGGTTGGCACGATCAACGTCGCTGATTTCATGGGATTGCTGACCGGCGTTGGTGTGATGTCCCAGCCGGCACGTCGATTGGGCTCCACCCTTGCCGGTGCTATGCAGGGTATGGTTGCGATGGAACGGTTGTTCGATATTCTGGATGCCGAAAATGCCATCACCGATGCAGCGTCACCCAAACCTATCGCGCGCAGTAAAGGGCATCTGCAATTTGATGATGTCGGCTTTGCCTATCCAAATGGTCACGAGGCCCTGACCGATGTCACATTCGACGTGCCGTCTGGCAAGAAAGTTGCCCTTGTGGGGCGCTCAGGCGCGGGGAAATCCACAATCTTCAGCCTGATCCCGCGCCTGTTCGATCCGACCGAGGGCCGGGTGCTTCTGGATGGCGTGGATATTCGCGATTTCAGCCTTGCCGATCTACGTGCCCAGATTGCGCTCGTGGGACAGGACTCGGTGCTGATGGGGGGCACGGTTGCGGACAATATCGGCTTTGGGCGGATGGATGCCTCGCGTGCGGATATCGAGGCCGCCGCGAAAGCCGCTGCCGCAGACGGGTTCATCTCGGCGTTGGATGAGGGGTATGACACGCAGGTCTCGCCGTCCGGAGGACATTTTTCCGGGGGCGAGAAGCAACGAATTTCGATTGCCCGTGCGATTTTGCGCGACGCGCCGATCCTGCTGTTGGACGAGCCGACATCGGCACTCGATGCGGAATCCGAGGCTGCGATCCGCTCCGCACTGGCGAGCCTGTCCAAAGACCGGACTACGCTGATCATTGCGCATCGTCTGTCGACGATCCTTGATAGTGATATGATCGTGGTGATGGATGACGGACGGGTGATTGAAACCGGCACCCACGAAGACCTGCTGAACAATAAGGGCCTTTATGCGGAGCTGTACCGCCTGCAATTCGCCGACAGCTAGCGGTATTCGGCGGCCAGTTTCACCGGGTCCGCCCCCATCTTGTACCGTGTCAGCAGCTTGAAATTCTTCCAGGACCGCGCCCACCAGCCTTGCTGACGGTATTTCTCGGCGCTGGTGACCACATCGGCGTTCAGCGCCCTCAGCCGGCCTTTCAGTGCCTTGGCAATCGCCACATCCTCCATCAGGGGAATGTCGGGATGACCACCGATCTTTCGATATAATCCCCCCCGGATCAGCAACCCCTGATCCCCGTATGGCAGCCCGAACCGCGACCGGAAATTGGCCCAGCTTGCGACTATGCTGGCCGCCAGCGAGTCATCATCGAACCGCAGGCGGAAATACCCGGCCCGGTCGCGATCCGTCAGGTGCCGTTCAATCGCCTTTTGCCATCCTTCCTGCAACACGCTGTCGGCATGTAAGAACAGCAGCCACCCCCCCCGGGCTTCCGCCGCCCCTGCTGCCATCTGCGATCCGCGCCCAGACGGGCAGGGCAGGAAACGGGCGCCGACCTCCTCGGCGATTTTTTCGGTGCCGTCGGTTGATCCGCCGTCTGCGAAGATGACCTCGGCCAGCAAACCGTCACTGATCCCCTCCGCCAATGCCATCAGGCTGGGCGCGATGGTATCGGCGACGTTCAACGTCGGTATGATGACACTTAAAGGTGCGGGCATGTTCGGTCTTGTTCTTAAGCAGCTTCGCACCGATATATACTACAAACCCCCTCGGAGGCCACATGTCGCGCAAAATCCTGTCTATTACCGGTGCTGACCGCGTCGATTTTCTGGAAAATCTTGTCACCAATTCGGTGGCGAAGCTGGCTGATGGACCGGTTTACGCCGCGCTGTTGACGCCGCAAGGGAAATATCTGGCGGATTTCATCCTGTCGGCGGCGGATGACGCGATCCTGCTGGATGTTGACGCAGCGCTTGCGCCCGCGCTGATGCAGCGGCTGGCGATGTATAAACTGCGCGCCGATGTTCAGATTGCCGAAACCGACCTGCAAGCCATCCGGGGGCGGGGTGAACCGCCCGAGGGCGCATTCCCCGATCCCCGCGACCCGGCGCTGGGCTGGCTGCGCTATGGGGAGGGGGCAACGGACATGTCAGACGCCGAATGGACCGCCCTTCGCGTTGAAAATATGATTCCGGAAAGCAATATCGAGCTGATTCCGAACGATACCTATATTCTGGAGGCCGGGTTCGAGCGTCTGAACGGCGTCGATTTTCGCAAAGGCTGCTATGTCGGGCAGGAGGTCACTGCACGAATGAAACATAAGACCGAGCTGAAAAAAGGCTTTGCCAATGTGCATCTGACGGCGGAGGTTCCGGTGGGTACGGAAATCACCGCAGGGGGGAAAACCGTCGGCACGGTGTTCAGCCAGTCAAACGGGCAGGGGATTGCCTATGTCCGGTTTGACCGCACAGACGGTGAAATGACCGCCGGTGCAGCACGCGTCACGCTTTAGCGGTTACGCAACAGTTTCGCGAACTTGTCGAAGATGACTTCGCCAGCGCAGATGATCTCGCCGGTTTCCAAAGGGTTGGTTTCGGGGGTCATGCCATCGACCAGCCCGCCCGCCTCGCGCGCGATCAGCAGACCGGCCGCGATGTCCCAGGCGTGCAAACGCCGTTCCCAGAAGCCGTCATAGCGGCCCGCCGCCACGTAAGCGAGATCCAGCGCCGCTGCGCCCCAGCGCCGCACACCGGCACAGGTTGGTAGCACCACAGCCAGATCTTTCAGCGTATCGGGCAGGTCGGCGCGCCCCGCAAAGGGCAGGCCGGTGGCAAAGATCATCTCGATCATCTCCCGGCGACCGGACACGCGCATCCGGCGGTCATTCATCCACGCCCCTTCGCCCTTTTCGGCCCAGAATAATTCGTCCTTCGCAGGGTCATAAATGACAGCAGAAACGATCTCGCCTTTATGTTCCAGCGCGATGGAAACCGCCCAGTGTGGCAGCCCGTGCAGGAAATTTGTTGTTCCGTCCAGCGGGTCCACTATCCAGCGGCGGGTCGGGTCCTCGCCCTTCACCTCGGTCGATTCCTCGCCGAGAAAGCCGTAATTCGGGCGCGCCTCCATCAGGACTTCACGGATTATCTTTTCGGCTTTCATATCTGCCTTGGATACGAAATCCCCGGCGGATTTGGACGAGACCTGAAGATTCTCCACCTCGTTAAAATCATGGATCAGCGAGCGTCCTGCCGCGCGCGCAGCTTTCATCATCAGATTAAGATTGGCAGAACCACGGGCCATGTCATCACCTTCGGAAAAATCAGGGCGCACCTATAGGGGGTTTCGCGGTGAGTGCCAAGGGGTCAGTTTGCGCGGGCAAACCCCCGCCCAAGGGCGCGCCAGCTGAGCAGCGTCAACAGCACACCACCAATCCCCGACAGCATGAACGGCACGATCAGCGCATCGGACCGGTCCAGCATCGTTTCCGCCAGTTTGACCGAGGCCCCCGACAGCAACAGCCCCACCGGCATCATCCCCCATGCCATCAGCCGATAGATCGAGTTGACCCGCCCCAGCAACGCATCCGGGATCAGCCGCTGGCGGTATGAAACCGCGACAGTGTTCCAGACAATGCCGGAGAAATGGAACAGCGCCAGTGTCAGCGCCAGCAGCACCGGACCGGGCGCAAGCCCCATGACAAAGAACAGTAAAACGGTGGAGGCGAGCGTGAGCTGCGCGCAGAAAGCCGCGCCCAGCCATTTCACGATCCGCTCCCCCAGCAGCCCGCCAAAGATGCCCCCAACCGCCCCGGCCGCGAGGATCAGACCATAGGCACTGGCACTCTGGTTCAGGTTTTCCTGCACATGCAGCACCAGCGCGATCAGGGACATCTGGAACAACAGGTTCCAGACCCCGGTCACAAGTGCGAGCAGACGCAGCAGCGGATTGGCGATCAGGAAGCGAAAGGCCTCGGACAATTCTTCACGCCAGTTGCGGGTTTCGCGTTGCTGCGGGCGGAACTCGCCTGCCAACCGCATCACGATCAGCACGGCGACCAGATAGGCCACTGCATTCAGCGCAAATGGTAGCGGCAGAAATATTGACAGCAGCATCGCCCCCAGCGCCGGGCCAAGCAGCGCATTGCCCACCAGTTCAACGCTCCACAGCCGCCCGTTGGCGCGTTCCAGCTGCGCTTTGTCGACCAGCGAGGGCAGGATTGTCTGCGCCGCGTTGTCCCGAAACACCTCCGCCGTGCCGACACAAAGCGCGGCGAGGATCAGGCTGATATAGAGCGTCACATTGCTGATACCCGTTTCCGGGGCCTCCCCCAACGGCATCGCCGTCCAGACCGAAGTCGCAACAAACAGAAACGCCACCCCCCGCACGACATCCATCCGCAGGATCATTTTTCGCCGCGAACTGCGATCAATGATGATCCCCGCCGGGATCGCACAGACGAACCACGGCAAATGCAGCGCCACCGCCACGAGTGAGATCAGCAAAGGATCGCGCGTCAGCAGGGAGGCCATCCACGCCCAAGCCACCATCGCCACCCCGTCGGCAAAATTGGTCAGGCCGCTGGCGGCGATGAATCGGGATAAGGGGGACATGCTTGACCTCTGATTTGTCTCAGGATGATCCCTCAAGGTATCTTGAGGTCAAGTAGATTGTTGCAGGTCAGTTGTTTGGTTTTTGTGCGACGTGAAGAGCCACAATTCCCAAACTCATTCTCTTGTAAGATATGGTGTCGAACCCAGCGTCCGCGAAAATTTTACTGATCGCATCCGGGGGCGGCATTTTGTTGATACCTCGAAGGAAATATTTCCAGATGCTTTCGTCCGTTTCCCCCGACAGCCGCGCGATCAGTGGCAGGCAAAGCCCCATATAGCGAAGGTATAACCAACGCAGCGGCGGGAAAGGGATTTGGCTGGCCTCCAGCGTCACGAAATATCCGCCGGGTTTCAGAATACGGAATGCCTCACCGGTCATGCCCTCAATCGAACAGAGCTTCATCAGGAACGCGTTTGTATAAATGTCAAAGCTGCTATCGGGAATATTCGCCAGATCATGCACGTCGCAGATTTCGTAACGCACCTTGTCACCAAGCCGGTCCCGTGCGACATCGAGCATCTGCGGACAGCTGTCACCAAGCGTTACCGCCGCCTGCCGATCATCATGATTTTCTGTCAATAACCGGAAGAACCTGTCAGGGATGTCGCCGGTGCCCGCCCCGGCATCGAAAATCATTGTACCCGGCAATTCCGCCATTTTTCGCGCCATCGCAGATTTCCAAATGCGATGAATCCGAAAGCTGAAAATGTCGTGAAGGCGATCATATTTATGCGCGATACGGGCGAAAACATCGTCCGTATCGGCATCAAAAGCGGCGGGGTTCCGAATGGCCATGTTCAGGCGCGTTCGGAATATTCCATGGTTTCGGTGTTCACCACGATTTGCTCGCCTTCACCCACGAAAGGCGGGATCATGACGCGGACGCCGTTATCAAGGATTGCAGGCTTGTAGCTGTTCGCGGCTGTCTGACCTTTGACCACCGGCTCAGTCTCCGCCACCGTGCAGGTCACTTTTTGCGGTAAGGCGGCGCTCAGCGCTTCGCTTTCAAAATATTCGATCTGGATGGTCATACCGTCCTGCAGGAAGGGGCGACGCTCGCCCAGAATGTCGGCGGGCAATTCGATCTGCTCGAAAGTCTCGTTATCCATAAACACCAGCATCCCGTCATTTTCATAGAGGAATTGCTGGTCCTTCTGTTCCAGCCGGACACGCTCCACCTTGTCGGCACTGCGGAAGCGTTCGTTCAGCTTAGATCCGTTGCGCAGGTTCTTCAGTTCCACCTGCGCAAAAGCGCCGCCTTTACCGGGTTTCACATGGTCGGTTTTGACCGCGATCCACAGGCCACCATCATGTTCCAGGATATTTCCCGGGCGAATTTCGTTACCGTTAATTTTGGGCATAGCGCCTGTCCTTCGATTAGTTTGCGCACGTCATAATCGAAGGACAGGCATTGGGCAAGGTCACCCGATGCGTGTGGCGTAGGCTTTCATCGCATCTGTCAGGAAGGCGGTGAAGCCGGACGCTATCGCCTCGTACCGGTTTTCGAAGTCGGGATGCGACAGGTAAAGGTCCGCGAGACCCGCATAAGCCTCCGCCTCGCATGGTTTGGCCCACATGTAGGCGACCCATGCGCGGTGACGGTTGAGGGGCATGTCCAGAACGGGATCGTCCGCCGGGACTCCGCGCTTCATCGCCTCCGTCAGTGCAGTTTCAACTTCCTCAAGCTCCGTCATCACAGCCGCCTGTCCGGTGGCGTCCAGCCTGGCGAAGGCGGCCCGCGACCGGGTGATATCCTCCGCCATCCAATCACCGAGATGGTCGACAAGCCAAGCCTCGTATTCCGACTGTTTTTCCGGCGAAATACCTTTGTAAAGTTCGCTATCAGTCATTTTCTCTTTCCCTTCCAGTTCCGCGATCCTGCGGTCCAATGTTTGGATCAAGTCTGCGGTCTGGTCGGCACGGCGTTCCATCTCCACCCGATGCTGGCGCAGCAATGCCGCTTTCTCGGAGTCAGGTCTGTCGAGCAGCGCCGCGATGTCGCGCAGCGCAATCCCGACCTCGCGATGCAGCAATATCTGCTGCAATTGCCGCGCCTCGTCCGGGCCGTAATAGCGATAGCCATTCAGCCCGACCCCCCGGGGTTTCAACAACCCCAGCGCATCGTAATGATGCAACGTGCGCACCGTTATGCCTGCCATCCGGGCCAGTTCAGAAACTGTATATTCCGTCATATCGATTCCTTTCCGCGTGACCCTTCTGCGGTCTGACGCGGCGTGAGGGTCAAGCGGGTTATTCGCCCTTGATAACATATTCTAAACACGGTTTGCTTACGGGGAAATTGAAGGACCCTGATGACAGACTTCCGCGCCCTGTTCGACCGATCCCTGACCCGCTTTCTGCGGGCCTGCGGCGTGCCTGAGGAGGTGGCGGTCACCGATCCCGACCCGGACCCCAACCGGCCGATCCGGCGCTTGCCAACGCATGCGTTTGCCAGCACGCGAGACGTCCCGTTTATGATGATCAGTGACTGGTCTCTGCCGCGGGCATTTCCGCGCCCCGGGGAAACCTGGCGTGAAACGGTGGAGAGGGAGGTTCTGGCGGTGCGCCAAGCCTCGGCCATTATCGACCGATCCCAGACCCCACGGTTGGAGATCGCGGGGGCGGATGCCGGGCGGTTTCTGGCGGCGCTGTTTTCCGGCCCGGTTGATGGGATGAAACCGGACGAGGTTCTGCACGTCGATAAGGTTCGCGGTGTGGATGACAGGATCAGCGTCGCCTGTCTGGGGCCGGAACATTACCTGCTGACAGTAATATCCGGAACGGGCCACCGGCTGACTGGGCTGATCCGGGACGCGCTGGACGGTGTCAGTCCCGATATTGCGGTCGTCGATATGACTGAAAGCACTGCGATGCTGACGGTCGCCGGGCCGCAGATGCGCGTCGCCGCGGAAATTGATCTGCCCGCCCCGGGGCAGATGATATCCATGGATATTTCCGAGGTGCCAATGCGGTTGATCGCGTCGGACTTCATGGACGAAGATGCCATCGATATTCTGTTGCCCACGGACTATGCCAACAGCCTGATGACGCAGGCCGCTGCCCGGATCGATGCCTGCGGCGGTGCGGTTCTCGGGACCGAGGCCTGCGACGTGCTGGCGCTGGAATCCGGCCTGCTGACCGATGCGGAGCTGCAGGCGAATGATGGCACCGCAGTCTGGCTGAAAGCCGTCGGCGCGGTCAAACAGATCTCGCCCGAGGCGCTGGTATATACAGAAGGGTCGGATAAACCGGACGGCCATGTTTCCCGCGCCCGCTATTCGCCGACGCAGGAATGTTTTCTGGCCGTTGCGATCCTGCCGGACGGGGCGGAGCGGATCGGCGAACGCGTATGGGCGGTTGATACGCGCAACGACATCAAAACCCTGTGCGAGGTGACGGCGCCGGAGGGGCAGGATGATTGAACTGACAGCTGAAACATTGACCGAAACGCATGAAGCAGGCGCGACCTCGCTGACTGTGACGCCCGTCCCGGTCACACTGCTAGCCAGCTTCAAGGGGCAGGGGATGGCGATTGCCGATCTGCTCCTGCGGGAAACCGGGTTGGATTTGCCCAAACGGCTGCATGCCAGCGGCGAGGACACGCTGGTCGCCTGGTATCAACCGGGACAATGGCTGGCGATTGGATTCGCGGCGGAGAGCCTGCGCCCCGCTTTTGACGGCAAGGCGCTGGTGGTGGACCAGACTGCGGGCTGGGTCGCTGTGCATCTGCGGGGCGAAGTGACGCCATTCCTGACCGATCTGTTCGGCGGTGACGGGTTCCCCCCGGGGACGGTCAGTTTCGGCTCGCTCTGCGATATGTCGCTGATGATTGTTGCCAAGAAAACGGGGGCGTTGCTGTTGTTGCCGCGCTCCGGCGCGCAACAGATGATCGACCGCCTGAAACAGGAAATGGATCACACTGCCGATTGACCCGTAGCTGCGACAATAATTTTCCCCGCAAACCGGGCGAGTACCCTTTGACACTTGGCGGAAAGCCGCTAGGCTCGCCTCCGCTGCCGCATACAGGGAGACAGGAATGAAAATTGGTGCACCTAAAGAAGTTTTCGACGGAGAGAACCGTGTTGCGCTGACACCGCAATCAGCCGCGCAACTGCAAAAGCTGGGCTATGACGTTGTCATCGAATCCGGCGCAGGCAAGGCCGCGCGGTTTGAGGATAAGGATTACAAAGACGCGGGCGTCGAGATCGTCAAATCCGCCGCGCAGCTTTGGAAAGCCGCTGACATTATCATCAAGGTCCGCCCGCCCGAAAAACTGGAGGTTGGCCGATTCCGCAAAGGGCAGATCCTGATTTCCTTTATCAACGCCGCAACAGACGAAGCGTTGCTGGAGGCGCTGAACAAAAAAGGTGTGACCACGATAGCCATGGAAATGGTCCCGCGGATTTCACGCGCACAGAAAATGGACGCGTTGTCCTCCATGGCGAATATCGCCGGCTATCGCGCGGTGATCGAGGCGGGGAATAATTTCGGGCGTTTCTTCACGGGGCAGATCACGGCTGCCGGTAAAGTGCCGCCCGCCAAGGTTCTGGTCGTCGGCGCGGGCGTGGCCGGTCTGGCGGCAACAGGGGCGTCAGTCTCGCTGGGCGCGATCACCTATGCGTTCGACGTGCGCCCGGAAGTGGCCGAGCAGATTGAATCGATGGGGGCGGAATTCGTCTATCTGGATTTCGAAGAAACCGGTCAGGACAGTGCTGCGACCGGGGGTTATGCCGCGCCGTCCAGCCCTGAATTCCGCGAGAAGCAGTTGGCGAAGTTTCAGGAACTCGCGCCGGATATCGACATTGTCATCACCACCGCCCTAATCCCTGGCCGCGATGCGCCGAAATTGTGGACCGAGGATATGGTCAAAGCGATGAAACCCGGCTCGGTCGTGGTGGATTTGGCCGCCGAGCGTGGCGGCAACTGTGACCTGACCGTTCCGGACGAGAAGATCGAGACTAAAAACGGCGTCACCATCATCGGTTACACCGATTTCCCAAGCCGCATGGCGACGCAAGCCTCGACCCTTTACGCGACCAACATCCGCCACATGATGGACGACCTGACGCCCGAGAAGGACGGCAAGCCAAATGTGGATATGGAGGATGACGTGATCCGCTCCGCCACCGTGACGCATTCCGGCGAAATCACTTTCCCGCCACCACCGCTAAAGGTGCAGGCGATTGCGGCGGCGAAGCCCAAGAAGGTCGTGGAACTGACGGTCGAGGAGAAACGCGCGAACGAAGTGGCCGCGTTCAAGAAGCAGACCGTGCAGCAGGTCAGCCTGATCACCATCGGTGCAGTGCTGCTGCTGGGTGTCGGTCTGGTGGCCCCGGCCAGCTTCATGCAGCATTTCATCGTGTTCGTGCTGGCGGTGTTTGTGGGCTTCCAGGTGATCTGGAACGTCTCACATTCGCTGCACACGCCGTTGATGGCGGTCACGAACGCGATTTCGTCGATCATAATTCTGGGGGCGCTGATGCAGATTGGCTCAGGGTCGTTCCTTGTGATCCTGCTCGGGGCGCTCAGCGTCTTTATGGCCGGGATCAATATATTTGGTGGCTTTATGGTAACACGGCGTATGCTCGCCATGTTCCAGAAATCCTAAGGGAGCAGGATCATGGAATTTGGTTTTACAACAGCAGCTTATGTCGTCGCGGCGGTCCTGTTCATCCTGTCGCTGGGCGGCCTTTCGGGTCAGGAAAGCGCCAAACGCGCCGTCTGGTACGGCATTGTCGGCATGGCGCTGGCGGTCTTTGCCACGCTGATCGGACCGGGTTCCGGCCTGTGGCTTTTGTCCATTGTGCTGATCGCGGGCGGCGGGGTCATTGGCTACTACGTCGCGCAACGCGTACAGATGACCGAGATGCCGCAACTGGTCGCCGCCATGCACTCGCTGGTGGGTTTGGCGGCGGTGTTCGTCGGCTATAACGCCCATATCGAATTGGACCGTGTGTTGGCCATGCCGTTTGCGGATCGGTCCGCGCTGGAGGGTTTTGCCGCTATCCTCGCCCATAAATCCCCTGTCGAGGTTAACATCCTGCGCGTCGAACTGTTCCTCGGCGTGTTTATCGGGGCGGTGACCTTTACCGGCTCCGTCATTGCGTTCGGGAAACTGGCGGGCAAACTGACCTCCAAGGCCGAAAAACTGCCGGGCGGGCATCTGCTGAACGCAGGCGCGGCGGTGCTCTCGCTGCTTTGCCTGATCTGGTATTTCAACACGGGCGGGTTCTTCCCGCTATTCCTGATGACGCTGGCCGCGTTTTTCATCGGCTACCATCTGATCATGGGAATTGGCGGCGCGGATATGCCGGTCGTTGTGTCGATGCTGAATTCCTATTCCGGCTGGGCCGCGGCAGCGATTGGCTTCAGCCTTGGCAATGACCTGCTGATCGTGGTCGGCGCGTTGGTAGGATCGTCCGGTGCGATCCTGTCCTACATCATGTGTAAGGCGATGAACCGTTCGTTCATTTCGGTGATCCTCGGCGGGTTCGGTAACACGACCGGCCCCGCGATGGAGGTTGAGGGCGAGCAGATCGCCATCGAGGCTGACGGTGTTGCGGCGGCCTTGGAAGAGGCTGACAGCGTTGTGATCGTGCCGGGCTATGGCATGGCCGTGGCGCAGGCGCAGCAGAATGTTGCGGAGCTGACGCGGCGGTTGCGGGCGAAAGGCAAAACGGTTCGTTTCGCCATCCATCCCGTTGCCGGACGCCTGCCGGGCCACATGAACGTGCTGCTGGCCGAGGCCAAAGTGCCCTATGACATCGTGCTGGAAATGGACGAGATCAACGAGGACTTCCCCGATACCGACGTGGTGATCGTCATCGGTTCGAATGACATCGTGAATCCGGCGGCTCAGGACGATCCGAACTCCCCCATCGCCGGAATGCCGGTGCTGGAGGTCTGGAAAGCCAAGCAGGTGTTCGTGTCCAAACGCGGGCAGGGGACGGGATACTCGGGCATCGAGAATCCGCTCTTCTTCAAGGAAAACACGCGAATGTTCTATGGCGATGCCAAGGCGTCGCTGGATACGTTGCTGACGAAGATTGATTAAGCGAAGGGCGGGGTGATCCCGCCCTTATTCTTCCGGCAGCACCGCCAGCTTATACAAATGCCACGTCGCATGGCCCAGCACCGGCAGCACGATCAGCAGGCCGAAGAAGGCAGGGATGATCGCCAGCGCCAGCAGGACGGCCACCAGCACACCCCAGCTGAGCATGACGCGCAGGTTGTTCAGCACTGACGAAAAGCTGGTGACCATCGCCGTCACCACATCAACCTCGCGGTCCACCAACAGCGGGATGCCAACGACGGTTATGGAGAACAGGATGAAGGACAGGATACCGCCCACCAGTGTGCCGAGGATCAGCATCGTCATCCCTTCCTGTGTCATCAGAAAGTCCAACGAGGACAGAACATTCACCAGCGGTTTCAGCCCGAAGCTGAGGGCAAAGACCAGATGGGCCATGTAAACCCAGATCAGGAAGATGAACACCACGACAAAAGCGATGGAGGGGACCTGACGTTTGCGTTCCGCCCAGATGGCACTTAGGACGGAGCCCCAGGTGACCTTCTCGCCGCGCTCCAACAGGCGGCTGATTTCATACATGCCGACAGCCACGAACGGGCCGACCAGCGGGAAACCGGAAGCCAGCGGCACAATTGAAATGTCGGATTTCCAGTAGAAGGTCTGCGCCAGCATCAGCCAGCCAAGGCCCGCGAAGATCGCCCCGAAAACGATACCGATGAACGGTGCTTTCAGGAAATCTTTCCAGCCTTTCGACAAGGCCACTTTCAGATCGGAAAAATCAAGTTCCGCCACTTCGGGCGGTTTTCTGACCGCGTCTTGCATTGTCCCCCTCCGTTTTTCATCAATCGTATGTCTGTGGACATCGCGAAATCAAGAAAAACGGAGAGGTTGTTCCGTTATGCCGCAGCCTGCATCTGGCCGCCAGATTTGTTGCGGTTCCGGTTGCGGCGGCGTTTGTTGCTGCCTTTGGAGGTGCCAGGTTTGCCCTGATACCCGCGCTTTTTGGACGACTTATCGCCCTTCGGCTCCGGCCCGTCACGTTCGACCAGCGTCTGGCGGGTCAGCTTTTCTACGGCGCGGAGTTTCTTCATCTCGTCCGGGGCACACAGCGTGATCGCCGCGCCTTCGGCGCCGTTCCGACCGGTGCGGCCGATGCGGTGAACGTAGTTCTCCGCCTCGTCCGGCAAGTCGAAATTGATCACGTGGGTGATGCCGGGTACGTCGATGCCGCGGGCCACAATGTCAGTGGCAACCAACACCTTCACATATCCCTGACGGAATTTGTTGAGGGCACGCTGACGGGCATTCTGGGATTTGTTGCCGTGGATAACCTCGGCCTCCATTCCGTCGGTGTTGAGGTTTTTCGCGACCTTATCGGCTCCACGTTTGGTGCGGGCGAAGATGATCGTGCGTTTGACCTCGTCACTGGTGACCAGTTCCAACAGGCGCGGGCGCTTGAGGGGGCCGTCTATGACCTCCACACGTTGCGTGATCTTGTCGACCGTAGTCGCCTGCGGCGTCACCTCGACCCGAAGCGGATCGTTGAGGAAGCTTTCGGCCAGACCGCGTACCTCGTTCGGCATGGTGGCCGAAAACAGCGCCGACTGGCGGCGCGGGTGCAGGGCGCGGATAATACGGCGGACGGGTTCCACGAAGCCCATATCGAGCATCCGGTCAGCCTCGTCCAACACAACAAACCGCACCTCGTCGAGGCGGATTTTCTTGTCCTGCATCAGGTCTTCGAGGCGTCCGGGCGTGGCAATCACCACATCGACGCCGCGGCTGATCTTCTTGATCTGTCCGGCGCGCGAAACCCCGCCGAGGATCAGGCAGGTGGTCAGGCCAGCACCGCCCAGGAATTCACGGAAATTGGCCTCAATCTGCACGGCCAGCTCGCGCGTCGGCGCAAGGATCAGGGCACGGCAGGTGCCGCGGGAGGGGCGACCCTCCATCTGCAAAATATGGTGCAGGATCGGCAGGCCAAACGCAGCGGTTTTGCCGGTGCCGGTCTGGGCAACGCCCAGAATATCGCGGCCCTCAAGCTGTGCGGCGATGGATTGTTCTTGGATCGGTGTGGGCGTGTCAAAGCCCGATTTTTCGAGTGCTTTCAATAGCACTGGGTCCAGGCCGAAGCTCTGGAAAGTCGTATTCGTCAAAATTATTCCCTTCGGGTAATGTCAATACCTCAGGGTGCAACATACACAAAGGGAACTGACGCGATGGGCTGCATATGGACGCTCGCGCCGCAAATAGCAACCCCTAGCGGTCACGGGGCGGTGGGCCGGGATTGTCCGGCAGGTTGAGGAGGTTGTGCGCATAGGTTGCGCGATCCTCGGCGCTCATCATTTCGATCTGCTCAAGAACGATGTCATGGCCCGCTCCGGTCAAGCCCATCAGCACATCCCGCTGGCGTTGGAAAATCTCTTCCACTGCTGTCACATCAAACGGGTCAGCGATCAGGGCGGCGGCAAGGTCTGCCCGCAGGCGCGCCATTGCTTCGCGGCTGGCGCGGACCTCGTCGAAACGATCACGGATCTGCTGGCGGACATTGCCCTGATATTCGCGCGGCATGGCACGGGTGACGGTTAGCATCCCATCCACAGGTGTCTGTCTGTCGCGAAAGTCGCGGCCCTTCACGATGATTCCGCCGATCAGGCCGACCACCAGAAGGTTCAGCGTGAGCGAGATCGCCAGTATCACCTTCACCCAGCGGGCGGTTTTTATTTGGGTGTCTGCCATCAGCCTTCCTCCAACAACGTATTAAAACTGTCGAGTCCCAGCCCGAATTCCGACAATGTATCGGAGGACAGGCTGGCGACGTAATCGCCGACCACCGGTAGGCTTTCGAAGCCGGAATAGCCGACATAGACACCGACAACCACCGCCGCCATGGCACCTGCGAGGGCGGGCGTGCCGCCGAACGGTTCGAGCACGCGGCGGATCCAGCCCGGGCGGGCAGGGGCTGTCAAAGCGGGTTTGCGCTCCGCCGCCACTTCTGCCGCGTCGGCAAGGATGTTTTCCATCAGGCGCGTGGACAGGTCCGGCGCCTGTTCACGTTCTGCCGCGAACAGAGCGTCGAGGTCCATCGGGTCTTTATCCATCGATTTTCCAGCCATCTTGTCCTTCCTAACCTGTGAAACCCAGGGCTTCACGATATTTTTCCAATTCAGCGGCCAGCGCACGCCGCGCCCGGGCTAACAGGCTTTCGACCGCCTCCACGCTGACCTCCATGATGTCAGCAATCTCGGGGTTACCGAGTTCTTCGAAATGCCGGAGGCTAAGTGCAAGGCGCTGTCGTTCCGGCAAGCTATCCATCGCCGTGCGCAACGCTGCGCTACGATCGGCTGTGATCATTTGTGCTTCAGCGCCCGGCGCGTCGTCTTCAATCTCGGGCGCCTCGTCCAGTCCAATACCGCGTTTCTTGCGCAGCCGGTCGGTGCAGAGGTTGGAGGCCACGCGGTAGAGCCACGTCGAAATCTTTGCCTCTCCCACCCGCCAGTCCGGTGCGATTTTCCACAGGCGCAGCATGGCCTCCTGTGCAACATCCTCGGCCTCGGCCTGATCCCGCAGCATCCGCGTTGCCAGCGACAGTACCCTTGGCGTGTGGCGCATCATCAAAGCCCTTGCTGCGGCCTGATCGCCGTCGGCATAAGCCGCCAGCAGATCCTCGTCCGATTGGTCGTTCAGCAAATCAAAGGCCATGGTCATGCGTCATGTATACGGCGTTTGGCGGACAATGCAGCAAAATTGCGGGCCGGGGAGAGGTTGAGGCTGCCCCGGCCCGCAGATGCCTCACCAGCGGCCCGTATGCGGACCTTCCCCACCACGGTGTTGCATCGCTTCGTGCCATTCCAGTTCCGAGATTTTGCCATCGCCGGAGGCGTCGATCCGATCGAACATCAGGCCGGGACGGGCTGCCTGCATTTCTGCGAAGGACATCTGGCCGTCATCGTCAATGTCGAACCGGTCCATCATGCGGTCCAGCATCTCCTGTCCGCGTCCAGCAAATCGGTCCTGCATGCCTTCGCCCGTCATCGGTCCGTTGCCGTTGCCATGTTCCTGCATCATTTGCCCGCGCATCGCCTCGGCATGGGCGAGCATTTCCTCTGCACTCAGCAGGCCGTTACCGTCTGCGTCAGCTTCGTCAAACCGGGTTTGGGCGCGGGTCGCAAGTTCGTCTTCGGTAATGAACCCGTCGCTGTTGGCGTCAAGTTCGCCAAACATCCGCAAACCCATGCCCTGCTGCATTCCTTGCTGCCAGCCCCCCTGAGGGCCGTTATGGTCCTGACCCCAATGGCCCCCAAATGGTTTCGCGGCGACCGCTGATGCGCCAAGCGCCAGTGTCAGGGCCAGTATAGATACGGCTTTTTTCATCATTCTGCTCCGTTACAACAGGTGGCACCATGCCGACCTTCTGAAGCTGATACGGGGCGGCGCGGGGATTCCGTCGCGAAAATTTGCGACACGCGGACGCAGGATCGGTTTACCCCTTTGAAAGCTTTCACGATGCCCTATGTTAGGTGCCATGGAAAACGCATCTACAGATCGCCCGGTTAAACAGGCCCTTTGGTATGGCTGGCATCGCCGTTGCCCGTCCTGCGGGTCCGGCAATGCGATGTCGGGTTATCTGAAGGTTGCGGATCAATGCGATGTCTGCGGCGAGGAGTTGTATCACCATCGCGCGGATGATGGTCCGGCCTGGGCCACAATCATCATCACAGGCCATTTGTTGGCCCCGCTGATGTTGACGGTGTTCGAACTCTTCCGGCCCGAGGGCTGGCAGATGGCGATCGGGTTCTCCGTCGTGTTTCTGGCGCTGTCACTTTACCTTTTGCCCCGGTTCAAGGCGATGTTTGTCGCCATGCAGTGGGCCAAGCGGATGCATGGGTTTGGCGAGAAGAAAAGCGCCTGAGCCCTCTTGACTCTGATCCGCGTCGGTGTAGAAGGCACGTTCGAGATTTCGGGGGCAACCCCACAAACGCGGAGACCCGCGAGGAGACGGACCGATGGCCAAGCCAACCACAATTAAAATCCGCCTGAATTCCACCGCGGATACCGGTCATTTCTATGTGACCAAGAAAAACTCGCGCACCATGACCGAAAAAATGGTCGTCAAGAAATACGACCCGGTGGCGCGCAAGCATGTTGAATATCGCGAAGGCAAGATCAAGTAAGCTTGCAGTTCGGATGAATTGAAAGACCCGGCCTTGTGCCGGGTTATTTGTTGCGTGGCCCCGTTCCAATTTTCCGCATACTAATGTGACATAGCGCCCGGCCCTGGGTGGGGCGGAACGCACCCTCCCGTGGGGAGGGTCGGGTGCGTGCCAAGTCATGCTGACTTGGCGAATTTTCACGCAGGATAGCTGATCCGCCCCCACCACTCCGGAAAAATGCCACGAAAAAAACGGCGTCAGCCTGCGGCTGCACCGGAATTTCGTTGATATCTCGGGGGAGGGGCGCCGGACCCTCTGTCATTTCCGTGGGTTTCGGAAATATCGGCGAAGTGGTTTTTCGCGCCGGACGTCCGACCCCGGGCGGGGTGGATGCCTCTCCGTATGGCACCCATCGCCGGACAGATGCTAAAGAAACAAACTAACCCGGCGCGATCAACCCAATGGACGTGTCAAGTCCGGCCCGGTCAGCCATGGTTGTCGCACAGATTGGTTAATATCCAATAAAAAACGGCGGCCCCGAAGGACCGCCGCTTTCAGAAATTATGGTATGTTTAGTTCCGGTTGCCAAACAGCTGCAACAGGAAGATGAACATGTTGATGAAGTCGAGATACAGGTTAAGCGCCCCGAAAATCGCCATCTTACCGGCAATCGCCTCACCATTCGGCTGCGTGCGCACAGCCAAGTAGCTGTTCTTGATGTTCTGTGTGTCATACGCTGTCAGACCCGCGAAGATCAGCACACCAAGGATGGACACAGCGAACATGATCGCCTCGGACTGAAGCCAGATATTCACGATCGACGCGATCAGAATGCCGACAACGCCCATGATCAGGAAGCTGCCCCAACCGGAGATGTCACGCTTCGTCGTATAGCCCCAGATGCTGAGGCTGGCGAAGGCAATCGCGGTGATGAAGAAGATCTGTGCGATGGAAAAGCCGGTAAAGACGGCAAAAATCCAACTGATCGACAGACCCATAATCGCGGCAAACGCGTAGAAAAAGCCCTGCGCGGCTGTCTGCGAGGCCCGCGACACGACAGGTCCCATCAGGAATACCATTACCAGAGGCGCAAACATAATGATGTAGCGTACTGGCGAAGAGAACATCGTAACAATCATGTCTGGCGACAAGAGCATGGTTTCCCGGCCGTTAACGACGGCGTTGAAATCCGACCCAACGACGTAGGCAACTATGCCAGTTACAACCATGGCCACGGACATAAGGCCGTAGACCTTGTTCATGTGTGCGCGCAGTCCCGCGTCTACTTCCGCTGTGCGGACGCCGGAACCCCGGCGGACTGTTTCAAATTCGGCCATGTGGACCCTCCATTGTTGACCATATGCGGCCCGGACGCCGCGTTACATGCGCAAGATATTGTCATAAACGGTGTGTTTTTCAAGGGTTAACACCCAGATGTGACCGTTTTATTCGCGTGCGCGTAACACCTGCGCGGGTCGGGCCGACAGGGGGCGGAGGGCAAATAGCAGGCCGGCCAGCAAACTGGCCAATGCGCCCCCCGAAATAATCAGGATCGCGGAGGTGAGGTTGAAGATGAAATCAACCTCCATCACGAAGGTCATGATCGCCCAGGCGGACAGGGCGGCGGCGAAGACCGCGACGATCCCGGCCGTTGCTCCAAGGATCGCGGAGCGCAGTGCAAAGCTGGTCAGGATGCGCGCCCGCGCAGCACCGAGGGTTTTGAGGAGTGCAGCCTCGTAAACCCGGGTGCGCTCGCCAGCGGCAGCAGCCCCGATCAGCACCACGAAACCGGTCAGAAGGGTGGCGAATGCCCCCCAGCGCGTGGCGGCGCCGACGCCGTCCAGCAGTTCCGACACCCGCTCGACCGCATCGCGGACGCTGATGGCGGTGATGTTGGGGAAGTCTTGTGCAAGGGCGCGGACGAGACGGCCTTCGATCTCTCGCCCGCCATAAACCGTGGCGATATGGCTGTGCGGAGCCCCGGCGAGCGCGGCGGGGTTGAGGGCCATGACGAAGTTGATCTCCATATTTTCAAAATCAACAGTGCGGAAATTGGCGATGGTCGCAGTGATGTCGCGACCAAGGATGCTGACGGTCAGCTCATCCCCCAGTTTCAGACCCAGTTCAGCGCCTTCTTCGGCGGAAAAACTCATGAGGTTGGGACCGGTATAATCCGCAGGCCACCATTCGCCCTCGGTGATTTCACCGTTTTCTGGGGGTGTGGCGGCGTAGGTGACACCGCGATCGCCGCGGAGCACCCAATGGTTGCCAAGCGCCGCGCGCGCGTTTTCGCCATTCACCTGCGTGATGATACCGCGCAGCATCGGTGCGGTCGCGATATCGGTGACGCCGGGGTCGGCATTCACGAGGTCGAGGAAGCCCTCAAGCTGCTGGTTCTGGATGTCGAGGAAGAAAAACGCCGGCGCAATGTCGGGGATTTCCTCGGCCACGGCACGGCGCATGTTGGTGTCTATCTGTCCGATGGTGGCCAGCACCGTCAGGCCCAGGCCAAGCGACAGGATCACCGCGCTGGCCTCGCCCCCCGGGCCACCGACCGCGCCAAGCGCCATGCGCAAGGCTGGTCGTCCCCGCGTCAGGCGGGATTTGGCGAGGCGTTTGGACAGGCGGCGGATGCCATTGGCGGCGAAATGGAGGATCACGAGCGACCCCACGATACCGGCGGCTGACCAGAGCGCGAGCCGTTCCGTCCCGGAAAACCATGTTGCAAGACCAATCAGCAGGGCGGTGAGGCCCAGAACGATGGCGATGAAATACCAGCGGGGGCGGGACTTTGCCCCGTCGAATACGTCACGGAACAATCCGGCGGCGCGGATGTCGATGGCTTTGGCCAATGGCCAGATGGTGAAGATCAGGGCGGTGAGGACGCCGTAGGTTGCGGCCTCCAACAGCGGCATCGGTTGGATGGAGAAGCTGACGGGGATCGGTAGCTGCTCGGCAAAAGCGGGACCAATGGCGATGGGGATGATCGCCCCAATCGCGAGGCCGATGGCAATGCCAAGGATGGCGAGAAGGCCGATCTGGATCAGGTAGGTCCCAAAAATGGTGGCACTGGTCGCGCCCAGCGTCTTAAGAGTGGCGATGGTTTCGCGCTTCTTGTCGAGATAGGTCCGCACGGCGGCCGAGACACCGATGCCGCCGACAGCCAACCCGGCGATCCCGACGATCACCAGAAACGCGCCCATCCGGTCAATGAAGGCGCTGAGGCCGCGCGCGCCGTTGCGACGGTCCTGCCAGCGCATGCCATTGTCGCGCATCTCGCGGTTGGCGAGGGTTTTCATATGGGCGATGTTGACCTCGGGCGGGAACAGGACGCGGTAGTGGCTGTTGAACAGGGTCCCGGTGGCCAGCAGGCCGCTATCCTGTAGCGCGTCAAGACGAACGATCACGCGGGGGCCGAAGCTGAATCCGGCGGTGGCATTATCAGGCTCGCGCTCGATAATCCCGCGCAGTTCGAAATCCTTTGTGCCGAGGCGGAGGATATCGCCGACCTCAATCTGCAACCGGTCGATCAGCGCGGGGGCGACAACGATACCCGGCAGGCCGTCCCGGATTGCGATGGCATCGGGGAAGGATATGTCGGTGCTAAGGTCTACGTTGCCATAAAGCGGATAGTCGCCATCGACCCCTTTGACCTGAACAAGGGCGCGATCCTCGCCTGCGCCAATCATCGAGCGGAAATCAACGATTTCAGAGGTTTGTGTGCCGTATTCGTCCATCCATGCGCGCTCTTCAGCGGTGGCAAACCGATAGGTGAATTCGAGGTTGGCATCGCCCCCGAGCAGGGTTGCGGATTCACGGGACAGGGCGTCCTGAAAGGCGGCGCGGACCGAGCCGACAGCTGCGATCCCTCCGACACCAAGCGCAAGGCACAGGAGGAAAATCCAGAAACCGGACAGGCCACCGCGCAATTCGCGCATCGCTATGCGCCACGCTCTCATGCGTCGAGGACTCCGTCACGCAGGCGCAACACCCGGTCGCAGCGATTGGCGAGGTCATTGTCATGCGTCACCAACACCAACGTTGATCCGTGACGGTCGCGCAGACCGAACAGCATATCCATGATCGCCTGCCCGTTGACCCCGTCGAGATTGCCGGTCGGTTCATCTGCGAGCAGAATTTCGGGTCGTGGCGCGGCGGCGCGCGCCAACGCCACGCGCTGTTGTTCGCCGCCCGACATCTGGGCAGGGTAATGGTCTTTGCGATCCTCTAGCCCGACGGCATCGAGCTCCGCCGCTGCCTTCGCAAACGCATCCTTGTCACCTGCCAGTTCCAGTGGCGTGGCCACATTTTCCAGCGCCGTCATCGTCGGGATCAGGTGGAAGGACTGAAAGACAACCCCCATATGGTCGCGGCGGAAGCGGGCCAGTTTATCCTCGTTCATATGGGTCAGATCCTGTCCCAACACCGTCACCGCGCCATCGGTAGCGCGTTCCAGCCCCCCCATCAGCATCAACAGTGAAGATTTGCCCGAGCCGCTTGGCCCGACAAGACCTAACGTCTCGCCTTTGTGAATGTCGATCGAAATCCCTCGCAGAATATTGACGTCACCGGCATTGCCAGCGAGCGTCAAACATGCGTTGTTGAGGGAAATGACCGGAGCAGACATATGCGGACCTTTTTAAAGCTGGTTACGGGTCTATCTATGACATGGATCACTGCTATGCCAGTGGCCGCCGAGGAACCAGTCACAATCACGGCATTCGGGGACAGCCTGACACAGGGCTATGGCCTGCCCGAGGGTGACGGGCTGGTGCCGCAATTGCAGGCGTGGCTGGCAGAGCAGGGGGCCGAGGTGCGGCTGATCAATGCCGGGGTGTCAGGGGACACCACAGCAGGAGGTGCAGCGCGGATCGCATGGACGCTGGGCGATAATCCCGATGCGATGATCGTGGCGCTGGGCGGGAACGACCTGCTGCGCGGGCTGTCGCCAGTGGAAACGCGCGCCAATCTGGCGGCTATTCTGGATGCGACGCAGACCGCGGGCGTGCCAGTGTTGCTGGTCGGGTTCTATGCGCCGCGCAATTATGGACCGGAATATAAGGAAGCGTTTGACGCGGCCTATCCGGAGTTGGCGGCGGAATATGATGTGCTGTTCTATCCGTTCTTCTTCGAAGGGCTTGGGGTCGGCGATGATACCGTGGCGATGATGGAGTTCCTGCAGGACGACGCGACGCATCCGAACGCGGAAGGGGTCGAGATGATCGTCGAGGATCTGGGGCCGAAAGTGCTGGAGTTGATCGCGCTGGCCTCGGGGTCATAAACGGCGCGCCTTCGACGGGGGTAATTCTATAAATCGGAAATTAGTGGGTGCTGAGGATCGCCAGCGCCTCGGCATGGAGCGTTTTGTTGGCGGCGGCGAGGATGCGGCCGCCATTGTGCGCGGGGCCGCCCTGCCAGTCGGTGACGATGCCGCCTGCGGCCTCGATCACACCCTGGGGTCCCTGAATGTCGTAGGGGTTGAGGCCGGCTTCGATCACCAGGTCGATATGACCGGCGGCGAGCAGCGCATAGGCGTAACAGTCAAGGCCGTAGCGAGTTAGGCGGGTTATCGCGGCGACGGCGTCGAAACCGGCGCGATCCTCTTTCGTGCCGACCTCCGGAAAAGTGGTGAGGAGGGTGGCGTCGGCGAGGGATTTTGTGCGGCTGGTGGCAAGCGGCGATGCGCTGTCACTGACAAGGCTGGCCGCGCCAAATGCGCCGATATAGCGTTCCTTCAGATACGGTTGATCGATGATGCCGAGCACCGGGCCTTTTCCGGCGTCAAGCCCGATCAGTACCCCCCAGGTCGGGATGCCGCTGATAAATGCGCGGGTGCCGTCGATCGGGTCAAGGACCCAGGTGAGGCCGCTGGTGCCGGTTGTTTGGCCATGTTCCTCGCCAAGAATGCCATCGTCGGGGCGGCGGGCCGCGAGAATATCGCGCATGGCGGTTTCGGCATCGCGATCAGCGATGGTGACAGGGTCGAAACCACCATCGAGCTTGTTATCGTGGCGGAGGTGCGGGGTGCGGAAATGTTGGAGCGTTATGGCACGGGCCGCGTCCGCCAGTGCGTTGGCGGTTTCGATCAGGTCGGCCTTTTCGCTATCCGTAAACATCATAAAAAAACCCCGTGCGGCTATCGCTGCGCACGGGGATTTCACAAACAGAACCGTCCGTCAATCTTCGGGCGGTTGACCTTTTCAAGCAGCGTCAGACAGGACGCGGGCCAGATCGAACAAACGGCGGCGCTGCGCCTCGGGGATCGCATAGTAAGAACGAACCAGTTCGAGCGCTTCTTTGTCCGCCAGCAGATCACCCTGCAGTTTGTCTTCGGAAGTGGCTTTATGGACCGGATCATCGTTCGCGGTTTCCAAGCCTTCGAAGAAAAAGCTGATCGACACATCGAGGGCAGCGGCAATATCCCAAAGCCGTGACGCGCTGATACGATTCATGCCAGTTTCGTATTTCTGGATCTGCTGGAACTTGATGCCTACGATCTCGCCAAGCTGTTGTTGGGTCATGCCAACCATCCAGCGGCGATGTCGAACGCGTTTGCCTACGTGTACGTCAACAGGATGTTTCATTATTATTTACTCCGATTTTAAAACTCTCTGTGTATACATATTTGGTATACAAGCGATAATAGTCTTATTCGCTGTTAATGCCACTTTATAGTTGTATTTTTAGACAGGTCTAAGAGTTAAGCTATTGAATATTAATCATAAAATTAAATGCTTAAAATTTGATCATCTGGGAAAATATATCAGATAATCACTCAACCATTCGCATTTGGGAATTGCAAATTACAAATATCGTTCCGTCCACTTGAATACTTAGCAATTTGCAAAAATCCGGGAGAATATTAAGCAGAATCACTTTTTGCCTGTCGTTTACGCTCGTGCGGATCGAGAAAGCGTTTGCGGAGTCGGATATGCTTGGGGGTGACCTCGACCAGTTCGTCAGTGTCGATATAGGCGATGGCCTCTTCGAGTGACATGCGAACAGGTGTGGTCAGGGTGACGGCCTCGTCTTTGCCTGACGCGCGGACGTTCGTCAGTTTCTTACCCTTCAGCGGGTTCACCTCCAGATCGTTGCCGCGCGAGTGTTCGCCAAGGATCATCCCCTGGTAGACTTGCTCCTGCGCGCCGATAAAGAAACGACCCCGGTCTTCGAGGTTGAAAATCGCGTAAGCCACCGACTGACCGGTTTCCATGGAGATCAGAACCCCTTCGCGACGGCCTTCGATAGCGCCTTTGTAAGGTGCCCAGTCGTGAAACACACGGTTCAGCACGCCGGTGCCGCGCGTATCGGTCAGGAACTGACCGTGATAGCCGATCAGACCGCGCGAAGGCGCGTGTACGATGATGCGGGTTTTGCCAGCGCCAGCTTGTTTCATTTCGACCAGCTCGCCCTTACGCTGGGTCAGTTTTTCGATCACCGCGCCGGAATATTCGTCATCGACGTCGATGGTGACTTCTTCGATGGGTTCATGGCGGGTGCCGTCAATATCGCGGAACAGCACCTGCGGACGGGAGATTGAGAGTTCAAATCCTTCGCGGCGCATGTTTTCGATCAGGACGCCCATCTGCAATTCGCCGCGGCCTGCGACTTCGAAGGCCTCGCCGCCGGGTGTGTCAGTGACGCGGATGGCGACGTTGGTTTCGGCTTCTTTCATCAGGCGGTCGCGGATGACGCGGGACTGGACCTTGTCACCGTCACGCCCCGCGAGCGGGCTGTCATTGATGCCAAAGGTGACGGAGATCGTCGGCGGGTCGATGGGTTGCGCAGGGATTGCCTCGGTTACGGAGATGTCGCACAGTGTATCGGCCACAGTGGATTTGGTCATTCCGGCGATGGAGACGATGTCGCCCGCGACGGCTTCGTCAATCGGCTGCTGCGTCAGGCCACGGAAGGCGAGGATTTTCGTGGCGCGGAAATTCTCGATCAGTTTGCCATCGCGTGAGAGCCCCTTGATCTGCTGCCCGGATTTGAGCGTGCCGGATTCAACGCGACCGGTCAGGATACGGCCAAGGAACGGATCAGCAGCCAGCGTAGTCGCCAGCATCCGGAAAGGTTCACTCGCATGAGCCTGCTGCTTAGGCGAGGGGACGTGATCGACGATCAGGTTGAACAGATCATCGAGGTTTTCGCGCGGACCATCCAGATCCGTATCCGCCCAGCCAGACCGGCCGGAAGCATACAGCGTCGGGAAATCGAGCTGGTCATCATCAGCGCCCAGATTTGCGAACAGATCAAAACATTCGTCAAGTGCGCGGTCAGGTTCGGCATCTGGCTTGTCGACCTTGTTCAGCACCACGATCGGACGCAGCCCCAGCGCCAGCGCCTTGGAGGTTACGAATTTCGTTTGCGGCATCGGACCTTCGGCAGCGTCAACCAGCAGGACAACACCGTCAACCATGGACAGGATACGCTCAACCTCGCCCCCGCAATCGGCGTGGCCCGGGGTGTCGACGATATTGATACGGGTGCCCTTCCATTCGACGGAGGTTGCTTTCGCCAGAATGGTGATCCCGCGTTCGCGCTCGAGATCGTTTGAATCCATCGCCCGTTCGGACACGGTTTCGTTGTCACGAAACAGGCCGGACTGTTTCAGCATCTCGTCGACAAGCGTCGTTTTGCCGTGGTCAACGTGAGCGATAATGGCGATGTTGCGCAGATCCATGGGAGGCCCTTCAAATAGCATCGGGGCAGCGAAGGGCTGCCCCGGTTTCGTGCGACATATGCGACGGGCCGCAGAATGGCAAGTGGTCAGGCTTCGAGAATGGTTTTCAGGTTTTTACCCTCCTCGGCCATATGGACGTCGACAGCGTCGAATTCCTTTTTGTTGAGGCGTCGCCCGGCCGGTCCGATAGCTTTGAGGTGTAACTCGGCACGAAAGATATGACCCGCGCCCGAAGGTTCGAATGCGAAGGAGAGTTTGGGCAGGAAAAACCGGAACAGCGGATTGGTGAGTTCGAAGCGGAAATACCGGTCCGGGATGACCTCGGTTATCCGCGTGGTTTTGGTCATGGTCTTGCCGGCAATCTTTTCCTTGAACCAGAAGATATTGCCGACATTCAGACCTTTGCCCTTGCGCCATTCGAAATCCAAATGGTCGGGATGCCAGCGGACGTAATTTTCCTGCATGTTTTCGAAGAAGGCGAACCCGGCGGCGGGCGGGGCGTTGATGTGGATTTCCTCGACAAAGCGGAAACGATAGAAGCTGGTGATTTCGAGCATGACCCCCTCCATACAGTTCTGTATGGTATAGATGATTCCGCTTTTCATGTCCATACAGTTCTGTATGGTGACGGTATGGCAGAACATTTGCGTAAAGAGGACTGGACGGATGCCGGGTTGGCCGCGCTGGAGCGCGAAGGGTTCACGGCGGTCAAAGCCGACAAGCTGGCGCGAGCGCTGAAGGTTTCGCGCGGCAGCTTTTACTGGCACTTCAAGGACATTGCCGCGTTCGAGCAGGCACTGATCGACCGTTGGCGGGATTTGCTGATGGCGGCGCTGGATGCGCCGCTGGCAGATGTCCCCCCGCGTGAGCGGTTACGGATCATTCTGACACAGTCGATGACCTCCACCCGGCGGGTGGAAATTGCGATGCGGGGCTGGGCGACGGTTCGGCCGGACCTGAAAGCACAGCTGGATGTGATCGACGCGCGGCGGATCGGGTATATGCAGGGGCTGGTAACGGAATGCGGAGTTGCGGAAGGGCGGGCGAAGCCTGTGGCGCGGGTGTTATACTGGACCTATCTGGGGCATGCGCTGTCGGCGCATCTGGACGCGGACGAGGTGCCCTCGCTGGTGGATCAGCTTTTGTCTTTGCTTGAGCGGTAATGATGCAGGACGTAAAGGCGGATGGCCGAGGCGAGGCCGCTTTCAGTGCCGCGTGACTCGTCTATCTCGGCGGCTAATCCGTTGATGGTCTTACCTTCGGCCTTTGCAATGTCCAGAAAGGCCCGCCAGAATTCCCGTTCCAACGACACACTGGTTCTGTGGCCGCGCAAGGTCAGCGAATGTTTTTCCGGACGGCTCATTCTTCCCAGTCCGCGGGCTTGTAGGGTTCCCAATTTTCTTCGCTGAGGTGGATTCTGTCACAGATACCGGGGCTATACCCCTCCGCCAGTGCGGGGAGGGGGATCGATCTGTCGGTGGTATCGACGCGCTGCCAGGGTTCTTCGGCAAGCTGGATGTCAGTATGACCAGTCACAAGATCCACCTCACAGGTTCCCGCCCGCCAAGGCGCTAGGCGGTCGACGATATGTTCGCTGTAGCCAGTTACCGTCCACACATCATCAATATCCTGAAGCACAAAGGATTGGCCAAAATGGTGCCGCCCGCAGATGAAGCATCCCAACCCCTGCAGTTGCACTGTACCAAGGTCACCGAGATGCAATTCCGGTGCATTGTTGGGGCCGAGGAAAAACGCGCCTTCGTAGCGAACGGTTTCTGTTGGGGATGACCAGCTGTAGTCGCTGCGGGTGACGACGAGGATGTCGAGCAGCGACGGGTTCTCGGCGTTGATCTCCAGGATCAGCGTGTCCAGATCGCCTTCGCCAACCTGACTGATGGCGGCTATGACACGGTCCTGCGCGGCAAGCGGTGCGGCAAGAAACAAGAGATGCAGGGCGAGCCTCACGTTTCGGGCTCGCGTTTATGGCCATCAAGATGGTCATTCAGCTTCTTGTCCTGCGCGGCCTGCTGCGTCTTGGTGGATTTGCTTTGCCCATGCTTCGCAGCATTTGCGTCTGCTTTCTTGCGCGCGGCGGTTCGCGAGCGGGATTTGCGGGCGGCGCGAAGATTGATGACGTTGCTCATCCCGCCATTATGGCCGCCAGCGCCAGCAGGTCAATTGGGTCGCATCATCCTTGACAGTGCAATTCCTTCGCGAACGCTGAGCGGAGGCCGGCAAAAATCACCTTCTTTGGAAAAATCGACGTTGGGGAAAATCTGCTCCAACTCCTCCAACGCCGCCGGAGAAAGCGCCTTCAGGGCTTCGGCCCCACGGGAAAGGCTTTCGGACCAGCAGCCGTTTGCCAGAAGCAATTCATGATTGTCCAACATCACGTGAAAATAGTCGGCACCATTGGCAGGATCGCATTTGGTGATGCTGAAATCATTCAAGAGCGCTTTGGCCGGGACCAGCACCTCGGCTTCGTCGAACATCAGATGCGAGAAACGGTTCGAAACCAGCATCCGATGCTGGGGGGAAACGACGAGATCCTGACGCGGCAGGTCATCCCCCAATGCACCGGCTTTGATACAAATCGGCACGAGGTCGGGTTTGACCGCGAGTTGCCCGGCGCTAAATTGGCTGCGCGCGATCCATCGGATATCCTGATATCCATTGTCTTTGGTCAAAACGGAGTCCCCGGTGACGAGGTCTGCGACATCTTTGGGACCATCTTCCGTTTCAATCATGGTCCCGGTGGCAAAACAGAAGACCAGATCACTAAAGCCGTTGCTAAGCTGGACAGAAATTGCGTGAAAATCGAACGTTGCCGGGTTCGGGATGACGACGGAACTGTAAAAAACCGCCGACGTGCCGCTGATAACCATCGCGTAGTCGCCGCTGGCGAGAGAGGCTCCGATATCGTTTTCCGACGCCCCGATTTCACCATCATCAAGGAACGTATCGGAATCCAGATCGTCAAAAGTGAGTACCGGGTCAGTGATCACACCACCGGGGGCGAGTTCCCATCGCCCGCCCACTTTGATGAGGTTGAATACCTGACCGGTTAAGAGATTATAGGATGGCAAAATTAATTCTCCAAATTATACAGCGTCCCAAGCATTCTAAAAATCCTACATACCACAATATTGCTGACAATTTGCTGACAATTTGACCAAAAGGTGCAAGATTTGGTTAACCTGATAAATGGAGGTCGTTCTGGCGTATTTCGGAAAAAATCACTGGCAGCTTTTGCTTTTGTCGGTGCTAATCTTCCTGTGTTGGGGCTTGCCGATTGTCTGGCCGTTGAAAATGCTGGTGGTGTTTCTGCACGAATCCTCACATGCGCTGGCGGCACTGGTAACTGGTGGTCGGGTCGAGGGGATTACGCTCCATTATTTGCAGGGCGGCACCACGATGACGGTGGGTGGGTGGTTTTTCTGGATCGCCTCGGCGGGGTATATCGGGTCGCTCATGTTGGGCGTTTTGCTGTTTGTGGTCGCGGTGCGCACGCATTGGGATCGGGCGGTGGTTGCTGCGCTGGGGGTGCTGATGCTGATCGCGGCGGCGCTGTATATGCGCGAGATGTTCGCGCTGGGCTTCACCATTGCCGTGGCGCTTGTGCTGCTTCTGGTGGCGAAGTTCCTGCCGGTGGTAGTGAATGATCTGGTGCTGAGGGTGATTGGCCTTACCTCAATGATCTATGTGCCTTATGACATATTCTCCGACACGCTGGCGCGGGCGAGGGGCATGTCAGATGCACGGATAATCGCGATGGAATATGGTGGGCCGACAGTGTTTTGGGGTGGGCTTTGGCTGGTGATTTCGGTCGGCGTGATATTTGCGACGCTGCGCTGGGGATTGCGGGGGCCGAGCAATCTAACGATCCGATCGCTGACCCCGTAATTTTGTCAATGCCGCATGGGACCTTCCGGACGGTAGCGGTCCATCACACTGTCCAGTATGTCATTGGTGATATCCGCATTGGCAGCTTGTAAACAGGGCAGAAGGATTGCCTTGTTTGCCCGTTGTTGTGCGCCATTCGGGGCGTGGTTCGGGTCCGGTGACACGCCTTTGAAACAGGTTATAAATGTGGCTTCCTCGATATTAAGATCGGCGGCGATCAAATCGGTCGGTCGGGAGTTCTCGACACGGCCCTGGGCCAAAAGTGGTGCGCCGATAACTGTGCAAATCGCCAAAATCGTTAGGTGGTTTTTCATCAGTATCTCCTTTTCACAAAGGATATACGCGCCCGCTGGCCTGTTCCGTCGTTGCAGGCAGATTATTCCGACTCGACCTTGTCGATAAGGTCCGGAAGCGCGCTGAGATCGGCTATCGTATGGAATTTCGGGGAATGCACAGGCCGTTCGGCTTTTTCCAACTCCCATTCCAGCCCGTGGGGGACTTGGATGCCGTAGGCACCAGCCTCAATCGCGGGTATCACATCCGACTTCACGGAATTGCCGATCATCATCGCGCTGTCGACCCAAGCGCCGAATATGCGGGTGTAGGTGTCGGGGGTTTTTTCCGACACGATCTCGACGGCGTCGAAATGATCCCCCAGCCCGGATTGTGCCAGTTTGCGTTCCTGATCCAGCATATCGCCTTTGGTGATCAGCACGACATGATAGCGACCTGCCACATGTTCCAATGCCTCTGCTGCGTGGGGGAGGAGTTCCATCGGATGGCGGAGTAATTCACGTCCGGCATCAAGGATCGCGGCGATGGTTTCCTGCGGGACGCGGTTTTCGGTGACCTCCAACGCCGTTTGGATCATCGACAGGGTAAAGCCTTTGATGCCATAGCCGTAATAAGCGATGTTGACCCGCTCGGCCTCCAGCAATCGTTCGGTCAGATGGTCGGGGTCGGCGTAGTCAGAGAGGAGCGATGTAAACCGCTCCTCCGTCAAGCGATAGTAGGTTTCGTTATGCCAGAGCGTGTCATCGGCATCAAAGCCGATGACCTTTAGCTTGGGCATTATTTCGGGCCGATCATGTCTTCGGGGCGGACGACACGGTCGAAGGTCTCTTCGTCGACGAAGCCGAGTTTGATCGCCTCTTCCTTCAACGTCGTGCCGTTCTTATGCGCGGTTTTCGCAACTTTTGTGGCGTTGTCATAACCGATGGTCGGGGCCAGCGCCGTAACCAGCATCAGGCTTTCCTTCATCAGTTTTTCGATCCGCGGTTCGTTGGCTTCGATTCCGGCAACCATATTGTCTGTGAAAGCCGACGCGCTATCACCCAGCAATTGCATGGACTGCAGGACGTTATAGGACATCATCGGATTATAGACGTTTAATTCGAAATGTCCCTGCGATCCGGCGATGCCAACGGCTGCGTCGTTGCCCATAACATGGGCGCAAACCATGGTCAGCGCTTCCGCCTGTGTCGGGTTCACCTTGCCCGGCATGATCGAGCTGCCCGGTTCGTTTTCCGGCAGGATCAGTTCGCCCAGACCCGAACGCGGGCCAGAACCCAGCAGGCGGATGTCGTTGGCGATCTTGAACAGGCTGGCGGCCACGGTTTTCAGCGCGCCGGAGAACATAACCATCGCGTCATGGGCGGCGAGGGCTTCGAATTTATTGGGGGCGGTGACGAAGGGCAGGCCGGTGATATCGGCCATGTTCTTTGCCACCATCTCGGCCCAGCCTTTTTTGGTATTTAGGCCAGTACCCACGGCCGTGCCACCCTGTGCGAGTTCATAAATGTCACCCAGACAGGCCTCCACCCGTTCGATCCCTTTGCGGACCTGATGGGCGTAGCCGCTGAATTCCTGTCCCAGCGTCAGGGGTGTTGCGTCCTGCGTATGGGTCCGGCCAATCTTGATGATGTCTTTGAACGCCTCGGATTTCGCCTCCAGCGCCTCAGCGAGTTTCGTCAGACCCGGCAGCAGAACGTCGCGGGCCTGCATGGCGATACCAACATGCATAGCGGTCGGGAAGGTGTCGTTTGACGACTGGCCCATATTGCAATGATCATTCGGGTGAACCGGCGTTTTGGAGCCCATCTCGCCACCCAGCATTTCGATGGCGCGGTTGGAGATCACCTCGTTCGCGTTCATGTTGGATTGCGTGCCAGAGCCCGTTTGCCATACGACCAGCGGGAAATTGTCGTCGAATTTGCCCTCAATCACCTCGGTCGCAGCTGCAATGATCGCATCCGCCAGTTCCGGTTTCAGCGTGCCCAGTTCCTTGTTCGCCTGCGCACAGGCTTTTTTGATCACGCCAAGCGCGCGGATGATCGGCACCGGCTGTTTTTCCCAGCCAATCGGGAAATTGATGATGGAGCGCTGCGTCTGCGCACCCCAGTATTTATCTGATGGAACGTCAAGCGGGCCGAAACTGTCGGTTTCTGTGCGGGTGGTTGTCATTGCGGACTCCTTTGCAAAAGCGTCGGGAGTGTCATAGCGTGGCGGGCAGCAAATTCAATGGGCAATGAGACGCAGGGGATGACCACCAAAGACGGGATAGACGGGATTTAGCCGTCGTTATGCCGGCCAGTTGGTCAGTTCAGTTAGAGGGCAATCCCGTCCGGTATCTTGAGGAAGGATTAACATATGTCGGAACCCGAATCCGCTTGGATAGATCGTGAAAAGCTGTCCGTGGCCATCGCGCTTTGTATTGGGGGCAGTCTCGCTGCGATCCCCAATCAAATTATCTGGATGCGCAAGGATGAGGTTCTGATCGACTATTTTGGCGTGATCTACGGGGTGGCGATTGCGGTGACGCTGTTGCTGTTCTTTCGCCAGCCTGTCTGGAAAATGTTGGCCTTCATCGGCATATCCGGCCTGTCATGGTTCGCAGCGCTCAATACCGCGTTCTACCTTCTGTCCAATGCAGGCGAGTCAATTCTGCTGGCGGTGGCGTTCGGTTGCCTTGCCGGAGCGGTTGGGGCGGGGATATTGGCGTTCGGGTTTGCCGCCATCTACCCCCGCTTTGCCAGATCGCAGTCAATTCTGCGCACAGTTGCTATCGGAACGCTGGCCGCATTGCTGTTGATGCCAAGTATCGAGCTGCCGATCTTTTTGTTTGTGCTGTTTCAGGGTGGCGTTTCGTTCAGTCTGGGAATGGATCGAAACGTGTTTGACTAGCTGGTCGGTTTGCGGAATGCGTCGAGGCTGACAACCTCGGCATCCTGACGCTCGGCCTCGTCATCCTCTTCTTTGGAAGCGGCTTTGGATTTGAGCGCCTCAATCACTTCGTCGTCTGCTTCGGCTTTCTCGGCAGCTTTTTTGATCTGTTCATGGGCATCAAATTTCAGACCGAATTCGACGGACGGATCAACAAATGTCTTAATTGCGTCAAACGGGATCACCATCGGTTCGGGATTGTTATTGAAATTGAGCGTCACGGTAAACCGGTCAGGCATCACGGCAAGATTCTCGAACCATTCCTGCATGACGATGGTAATTTCGGTCGGATATTTTGCCTTTAGCCAGTCGGCCATATCGACACCGGGATGAGTGGTGTCGAAGGTGATGAAGAAATGATGTTTCCCGGGAAGACCTTCGTCGGCAACTCGGGACAGGATATCGCGCAGAACGCCCTGCATAGCTGCCTGCATCATTCGTCCGTAATTGATCGAGTTGCTCATATGCTATCCGACTCCCCTGTTCCGATGATTAGCAGAAATGTCCGGTTAGGGAAGGGGGCGGCGCGGAAAAGCGTCAACTTGCCTGAAATTTGGGCTGGACTTTTGGTTGCAACCAGAATACCTAAAAAACTAGTTTAATAGAAATAGGTGCCAAAATGGACCATTTGACCGCCAGCACAGGTTTTGCCGCGATGGGATCCGCCCCGCGCATGCAGGTCCTGCAAATGCTCGTGCGCGCCGGGACCGGAGGGTTGACGGTTGGGACGATTCAGGCGCGGACGGCGATACCGCCCTCGACCCTTGCACATCATTTGAAAGTGCTGACCGAAGGCGGCGTGGTCCGGCAGGAGAAAAAAGGCACCGCGGTATGGAATTTTGCAAATTACGAACAGCTGGAGGCGATGGCGCAGTTCATCCTTGCCGAATGCTGTCTGGATCAGGAGGTATGTGACGTTGGCTGATACTGTCATCGAGGCGAAGCGCTGGACGCTGGCGCCGCTGAAAACCGTATGGGCCCTGATTGTGGCCATCCTGATCGCGCTGGCGGTCCTGGATCCGGCACAGTTCCCGAACGTGGTTGGGATCGGCGCGCGGGCGCTGGCGGGGACGCTGCCCTATATCGTCTTTGCGGTCCTTACGATTGCCTACCTGTCGGCCAGCGGGGCGGAGGCGATTATTGCTGAAGCCTTCAAAGGTCGCGAAACCCGGATGATCATCTTCGCTGCCCTGATCGGCGGGCTGGCACCGTTTTGTTCGTGCGAGGTCATTCCCTTCATCGCTGCGCTGCTGGCGATGGGTGTGCCCCTGGCACCGGTGATGGCATTCTGGCTATCCTCGCCCCTGATTGATCCGCCGACGCTGCTGATCACAGCGGGTGCGCTGGGCTGGAGCTTTGCCATCGGCAAGGCGGTTGCGGCGGTGGCGCTGGGTCTGGCGGGCGGCTTTGTTGTCAGTGCGCTGACAAAGTCCGGCGTATTCAGCGACATTCTGCGCCAGTCCAAAGCGAAACGGTGCGGGTGTGGGCCATCGCCATTGGATGGGAAACCTGTCTGGGCGTTCTGGCGCGAGGCAGAGCGAAACGCGACTTTCGCAAGCTCCGCAAAGACCAACGCCCTGTTTCTGCTGAAATGGATGACACTGGCCTACCTGCTGGAAGGGATCATGATCACCTATGTCCCCGCAGAGCTGATCGCCGGGTTGGTCGGGGGAACAGGCGCGCAACCGATCGTCGTCAGTGCCCTGATTGGTGCGCCCGCCTATCTGAACGGGTATGTCGCCCCTCCGCTGTTGGCAGGCCTGATGGCGCAGGGCATGACGGCAGGGGCGGCCATGGCGTTTATGGTGGCAGGCGCGGTCAGTTCCATCCCGGCGATGACTGCGGTCTGGTCGCTGGTGAAACCGCGTGTGTTTGTGACCTACCTGTCGCTTGGCATTGTCGGGGCGATGCTCGCCGGGTTTATCTTCGCTGCAGTTACGTGATCAGCCGCCAGCCGAGATAGATCACAGCGATGACAATGGATATCTCGCTAAGCAGCGTTCCTGCGATCCTGAGGTTCCCACGCCCCGGGGTTGCGTGAACGCCGAGCGGGTGTGCCAGACGACCCAGCAACATTGTCCCGCCAATCAGGTGTAGCCAAATCGACGGTGCGCCATTCATTTCGACAAGCGCCAACAGGACCAGCGCTGTGGGCACAAATTCGGTGAAATTGCCGTGGATCCGTATCCGCTCCAGCATTTTCGGATTGTTGCCGTCGCCAAGCGTAATGCCGGTTTTGGCGCGCATCAGACTGACGCGGAAAGCCAGTATCACCATGATAGTGGCGAGGATCAGGGCGTAGAATGCAGTGATGGGTAAGGTCATGTGAATCTCCTTTCACTTGGGCCGTGAAAGTGTGACGCAGCAAGGATGCCGGATTCGACAGGGATGTAAAAAAATGTGTGCGATGATAGCGCAGCCAATAGGCAGAAATTACCCTGACAGGTCATCATGATCACCAGGGTGATGATCACATAACCACCTTCGACGATGCTGGCAAAGTGGGACTTGCAGTTGAATTGCCCTGATCAAGCCCAACCCTTTTCGTCTATCCGTGCCGCAGCGCGCGACGTGTAACCAGCCAGACCTTCTCCAGCATCTTTATGTTCCTGGAGACGGAGTTCGGCGGCATATCATATCGCCAGTTCCGTCACCCGAGCAGGATATTCCCCCGCCAGAAAGGTCAGGACGGAACGTTGGTCGGATCGCCAGCGGCTTTCAGGGTCTCACTGAGACCGTTTTTTTTCCACCAAAAGGGTGAACAACTAATCAGGCATGAAAAAACCGCCCCTCCAACGAAGGGGCGGTCTAACTCGGTTTTGCTTATTCCGCCGGAACGTAGCGTTCGATGACCAGACGGACCGATCCGGTGCCCGGTCCTCCGGCTTCGGAGACAGCGATCATATAGGTGCCCGGGAATACGCGCTGGGCGATCATGCTGTCAAAGCCGCCACCGGCATCATCATTGCGACTCAGTTCGCGCCCAAGATCGTCGTAAAGAACCAGATAGGGGTCCGAGCCGCCAACACCGATCCCTTCGACAACCAGCAGGCCGCCTTCTGCGATGTCAACGCTATACCATGCGGCCGCATTGCTGAGGCGAACGTCGGAACGATGACGACCCTGCAGTTCACCGAGGGCTTCGACCGGATAAGACCCGTCCAGCGGCGGAGCAGCTTCGGCGTTGTCATACATATCTGCCTGAATCGCTGCTTCGTCATATTCGAACAGCGTCACAGTGATGGGCATTGTCGAATCATTCAACGCACGAATGCCAACGCAATAGTCACCGGCTTCCAAGCCGCCCGGCATATCAATCCGGGAATCGAGACCGTCATAATCGTCATTCTCTGCCAGCAGATATCCTGAAGAGTCGAACAGATAGAGCACCGGATCGGCATCCTCGTTCCGAGCTGAAATCGAGAGCGGCATCGCGCTGTCGAGCGTGAATTTGAAATATGGTGTGCTGTCAGGCGATCCGACGGCGGTCACGCCACCGGCGAGCATCGTATCAACACCGCCTTCGGTCATCCATTCTGCAGCTGTATCCGCATCGCAATAGGGGGCAGCGGTGTCAGCCGTCAGGGCTTCCTGATCCTGCATGCCGACGCGAACAGTCCCGGTTAGACCAGTGCCGTCATAGCCGGAGGTCGCGATACAATAGATACCGGGATCCAGAACCGTTTCGATCCGGGAATTGCCAGCCCCGCCGCTATCGTCATCCTCGGCGATGCGCAGGCCGTTTTCGTTACGCAGTTCGATGAGCGTGTCACCGTCGACGCTCATGGCTTCGATCCGGAAATTGTCTGTTCCTTCGACCTCGAACAAGGCGACATGGGTTTCGTTTGGCGCGATGGAGATATCCAGATCAACCGGATCACCATCCATAAATGAAATAGCATTTGAAGACGCCTGATCACCGCCGATCCATTCGCCCGGTGTTCCGATATTACAGTCGATCCCCTGTGCCGAGACGGCAAGCGGAGTCAGGGTCAGCGCAACAATTGCGGCCCTAAGTGAAAAACGTTTCATACTCATATCCCTGTTTGATTTGATACGGATGAGATTATCCTAACGACAGCGATCATAGCTGGCCAGACTTTTCCCAACTGTGATCTTGGACACAAATGTCGCAAAGAGGCAGAGGATTCCTGTGATCCCGTATGTCCTGACGCCCAACAACTGAAAGAATCAGACGATTCTCTTTGGATTCGTTGAATTTTTCGCCGTGGAAATGCGAAATAATTTACAGATTATTGCCCGAAACAGCCCGTTGATCGGGAATTCATGGGAAAAAATGGGAAATTTGTGCCCCTACATCTTGTGGTTGCCTTCCGTGCTTCCCGCTATATCTGCCGAAAAATTGGGATTTCCCATGGAAACACCCTCTGTTGCCCATGTAAGTGCTGTCTAAACCCATTGATTTCCATAATTTCCCATGCTATCCCTTTTTCATCGGATGGAGGCGGAACTTCTCCCCAAAAGCGAAACTTGAGCAGGTTTCATACAGGCACCGCATCCTTCCCAAGGTGAAAGATCCGACGCGCGAAGCGAGCAGACACGTAAAGTGGCGTAGTCGGGCGACCCTAGACGGGACAGGCGGCGGCTCGTGCAATTAGGCAGGCACGAACCGCCGCTTCCGTTTCGGGGACAGGCGAAAGGAAACAGGAAGCGTGGCACGACGTTTCAGAGGCAAATCGGTCCACAAGGTGGACGCGAAAGGACGGGTGAGTATCCCGGCCTCTTTTCGTCGTGTACTCGAAGAAGGTGATCCCGATTGGGGTCCCGGTGAAAACCCTCAACTTGTTATTGTCCACGGATCGCGCAGCGGCAAATGCCTTGAAGGCTATTCCATGCGCGCGGCCGAAGAGATGGACGAACTGATCGAAGGCATGGAACGGTTTTCGCCCGAACGCGAATATTGGGAAACGGTCATGCACACTGATTCCGATTACGCCAGCGTTGACGAAAACGGACGTATGGTCCTCTCGGCGGCGTTGCGCGAAAAGATCGGCGTCAAAGGTGAGCTGATCTTTGTCGGTAAAGGCAGCACCTTCCAGATGTGGGAGCCGAAAGCCTACGAGGCGGATCGGGAACGCATTGTGACCTGGGGGGAAACCACAGAAAAACCCCACGCATATCTTTATGGCGACAAGCGGGAGGGATAAGGCATGGCCGCGTCCTCCTCGCCGCATATTCCCGTCCTTCTCGATGATATTTTAACGCATATTCAACCGGTTAAGGGCATTTGGCTGGATGGCACGATGGGCGCTGGCGGGTATACGCGCGCGCTGCTGGAGGCCGGTGCAGACCGTGTGATCGCGGTTGATCGTGACCCCGAGGCGCTGGAACGTGCTAAAGCCTGGCAGGATGAGTATGGTGACCGGCTGACGATTGTTGACGGGCGGTTTGGGAATCTGGATGAGATCGCCGCCGATCTGAATGTGAAGCTGGACGGGGTTGTGCTGGATATCGGCGTATCCTCGATGCAGCTGGATCAGGCGGAGCGCGGGTTTTCCTTCATGAAGGACGGACCGCTCGATATGCGTATGGAACAATCCGGGCCGTCAGCAGCAGACATTGTAAATCGTGCGCCTGAAGGTGTGATTGCCGATATCCTGTTCCGGTTCGGGGAGGAACGCGCCTCTCGCAAGATCGCCCGGGCGATTGTGATGGACCGCAAGGCGGCGCCATTTACGACCACGCTGCAATTGGCCGGGATGATCGAACGAATTATGCCCCGTCCGAAAAAGGGTCAACCTCATGCTGCAACGCGATCCTTTCAAGCGCTGCGCATTGCCGTTAATGACGAGCTGGGTGAGCTAGCGCGGGGGCTTCAGGCCGCGGAGGCCGCACTGGCCGAGGGCGGGTTGCTGGTCGTTGTCACCTTCCATTCACTGGAAGACCGGATGGTGAAACGGTTCATTCAGCAGCGTAGCGATGCGCCGAAGGTGAACCGCTATGTGCCCGTGACGGATACGCCTGACACGCCCTTTGAAAAACTAACACGCAAGGCGGTAACAGCATCGGACAGCGAGCTGGCTGTGAATCCGCGATCCCGCTCCGCCAAATTGCGGATTGCGCGCCGGACAGCTGCGCCAGCCGGAAAAATCGACCCGGCGACCATCGGCCTGCCGCCCCTCGACCTTGCGGAGGTGTTCGCATGAGGGGTGTGTTATTGGTTTTTGGCGTTGCGCTTGTTGTTTTCTTTGCCACCTGGGCTTATCGCGTGAATTACCGCACGCAGGAAGCGCTGGCGCGGGTGGATACGCTTTATGATCAGATCGCGCTGGAACGCCAGACGATTGCAGTCTTGCGCGCCGAATGGGCCTATCTGAACCGTCCCGAACGGCTGCTGGCCCTGTCGGAGAAACATTTTTCCGCCCTGAAGCTGATGCCGCTGCATCCCGGGCATTTCGATGAAATCTCGCGGATATCCTATCCGGAGCCGGAGGTTGATCCGCCCATTTCCGAGGACCCGCTGATCGATATGCTGATTGCGGCGGCTATCGAAGATATTATGGCAGGTGACGAATGACCCGCCAGCCGCTCCGCCCCATTGCGAAGGTGCTGCGCGCCCGCGAAGATGGCGTCGATCCGGCGCTGATCGAGGCGCAGGCCAAGGCCGAGCGTCTGCGCAAACAACGCACGTCCGAGCGCCGCCGCGCCGAAAGCCGTCTGATCTTGCTGGCGTTGACATTCGTGATGGCCTTTGGAGCCGTGGGCTACAAGATGACAATGCTGGCTGCGAGCGAACCGGCGGAGCCGCGTATCGTCCGCACGACCACACCAATTGTTAACCAACGTGCTGATATCGTTGACAGAAACGGTGAAATTCTGGCAACGAACCTGATCACGACCTCCTTGTTTGCACATCCGCAGGACATGGTCGATCCGCTGGCAGCGGCGAACGGGCTGGCGCAGATATTCCCGGATCTTGATGCCGAGAGTCTGCTGCGCATTTTTGTCAGCGAACGCAAATTTGTCTGGATCAAACGTAAGCTTTCGCCCGAACAGCGTCAGGCGGTGTATGACCTCGGCGAACCGGGTCTGCAATTCGGCCCGCGCGAATTGCGCTTATATCCGAACGGGAACCTCGCTGCGCACATTCTGGGCGGTACCTCCTTCGGGCGCGAGGGCGTTCACGCGGCGGAGGTCATCGGTACGGCGGGCGTAGAACTGATGTTCGACGAGTTCCTTCGCGATCCGGCCAATGAGGGTGCTCCGCTGGAGCTGTCCATCGACATATCTATTCAGGCGGCAATGCGGCGAGTCCTGCGCGGTGGCATGGCGATGATGCAGGCCAAGGGGGCCTCGGCCGTGCTGATGGATGTGCATACCGGGCAGATTATTGCAATGGTCTCTTTACCCGATTTTGATCCGAACCACCGCCCGAACCCGCCCGTCAGCGGCGACCCGGCGGACAGCCCGTTGTTCAACCGCGCGGCGCAGGGGAAATATGAACTCGGCTCAACCTTCAAGATTTTCACCGCCGCGATTGCGATGGAGGAGGGGATTGCCACCCCGTCAACCATGATCAACACCGCCGGTCCATTGCGTTGGGGCCGCTTTACGATCCGGGATTTCCACAATTACGGGGCGCAGTTGAGCCTGACGGATGTGATCGTGAAATCTTCTAATATCGGGTCGGCAAATCTGGCACGTGAGTTTGGCGTGGAACCGCAGCAGGATATGCTGCGCGCGCTGGGCTTCTTTGACAAACTGTCGGTTGAACTGCCCGAGGCGCAGCGTTCCAAACCTTTGATCCCGCGCAATTGGTCGGAACTGTCAGCCATGACGATTGCCTATGGGCATGGCCTTTCAGCCTCGCCGCTCCATCTGGCAGCGGCATATGCGACGGTGACCAATGGCGGCTTGCGGGTAACGCCGACGTTGTTGAAATCAGAAGAAGTCCCGACCGAGGCGGACCGGGTGATTTCGCAGGAAACCTCTGACATACTGCGCGACATGCTGCGCCAGGTGGTAACCCGGGGGACGGCGTCGCTGGCAGAAGTCGAGGGTTACCAGATCGGCGGTAAAACCGGCACGGCGGACAAACCGAACCCGCAGGGCGGTTATTACGAAGATAAGGTGATCACCACTTTTGCCGGGGTCTTCCCGACGTCAGATCCGCAATATGTACTGGTCGTGTCGCTGGATGAGCCTGAAGAAAATTCTGGGCTGGAGGCACGCCGCACTGCAGGTTGGACCTCGGTCCCCGTTGCGGCCGAGATCGTGCGCCGGGTTGCGCCTCTGATGGGGCTGCGGCCGGAATATTTCGACGATGCGACCAACCCTAACGTCACCTTGACGAGCAACTGACAAGGGGGCAAAGACGCCTTCATGGATGCACGAAACCTGCCATGGGATTCCTTTGATGTCGAGGTCATCGGCGGCGACATCCCGGCGGTGACCGGGCTGGCGGTGGACAGTCGCGAGGTAAAGGACGGGTTTCTGTTTGCGGCTTTGCCCGGCGCGAATATGCACGGGGCGGAGTTCATTCAATATGCAGTGCGGATGGGAGCGAGCGTTGTCCTGACGGATTGCGAAGGGTATGCGCTCGCCGGGGATTTCGACGTTGTTTATCTGATCTCGGATGATCCGCGGCTGGTGCTGGCGAAGGCCGCTGCCGCGTGGTTTGACCGTCAGCCTGCAACGATGGTGGCGGTGACGGGGACAAATGGCAAAACCTCGGTCGCCAGTTTTACGCGCCAGATTTGGGAATTGCTGGGGGAACGGGCAGTGAATTTCGGGACCGCCGGGGTGGAGGGCGCCGTGTCTGCGTCGTTGTCCCATACGACCCCCGAACCGATCACGCTGCATAAGCTGTTGGCTGATCTGGCGGATCAGGGTGTGACCCATGCGGCGATGGAGGCATCCTCGCACGGTCTCGCGCAACGGCGGCTGGATGGGGTGAGACTGAGCGCGGCGGGATTCACGAACCTCAGTCGCGATCATCTGGATTATCATAAAGATTTCGACGATTATTTTGCCGCAAAAGCCGGGCTGTTTCGCCGGGTATTGCCGGCTGATGCGCCGGCGGTGATTAACATCGCCGATGCGCATGGGGCAGAGCTGGCGGCGGAACAGAAACGGCCGGTGATCACGGTCGGCGGCAAGGGCGCGGATATCGCGATCCTGAACACGCGGTTTCGCGCGGACGGGCAGGACGTGATGGTGGCCCATGAGGGCGAGGATTACCTGCTGAAGCTGAACCTGTTGGGCGGGTTTCAGGCGGAAAATGTGCTGGTTGCCGCCGGAATGGTGATTGCCTGCGGGGCAGAGCCGGAAGAGGTGTTCAGGTCGTGTGAAATGCTGGAGACCGTACGCGGTCGGATGCAGCATGTCGCGACGCGCGCGAATGGCGCGATGGTGTTTGTCGATTACGCCCACACCCCGGACGCTTTGGCCACAGCGTTGCAAGCGATGCGCCCGCATGTGATGGGGCGGTTGCTGGTTGTGTTCGGGGCGGGCGGAGACCGTGACCCCGGTAAACGCCCGATGATGGGGGCGGCGGCGCAGGCCCATGCGGATGTGCTGTTTGTCACCGATGATAATCCTCGATCAGAAGTGCCTGCGGACATTCGTGCGGCGATTATGACCGCCTGTCCTGATGCCAATGAAATCGGCGACCGGGCTGAGGCGATCCTGACCGCCGTAGACGCGCTGCGCCCCGGTGATGCGCTGCTGATTGCAGGCAAGGGGCATGAGACCGGGCAGATCGTCGGCAATGATATTCTTGCCTTCAATGATGCGGAGCAGGCGAGCATCGCCGTCGCCGCGTTGGAGGGGAAAATATGACCCTTTGGACCGCCAAAGATGCCGTCGCCGCAACGGGCGGGGAGGCGGTTGGCGACTGGCGCGCGACTGGCGTATCCATCGACACGCGGTCCCTCCAGCCCGGAGACCTGTTCGTGGCGCTTAAAGATATCCGCGATGGACATGATTTTGTCGGCGAAGCGCTGGCGAAAGGTGCAGGGGCAGCGATGGTTTCACGCATTCCTGACGGCGTTCCGGCGGATGCACCTTTGCTGATCGTGCCGGATGTTCTGGACGGATTGCGTTCCCTTGGCGCTGCAGCGCGGATGCGGACAGCGGCCAAGGTGATCGGGGTGACCGGATCAGCGGGAAAGACTTCCACCAAGGAGATGTTGCGCACGGTTCTGTCCGCGTTCGGCACGGTTCACGCTGCTGAAAAAAGCTTTAACAACCACTGGGGGGTGCCCCTGACTTTGGCGCGAATGCCATCTGACACTGATTTTGCGGTGATCGAGATCGGCATGAACCACCCCGGCGAAATTGCCCCGCTTGCGGCACTGGCGGATCTGGATGTGGCGATTGTGACCAATGTCGCCCCGGTCCATCTGGCGGCCTTTCGCGATGTCAGCGAAATTGCTGACGAAAAGGCTGCGATATTCAGCGGGCTGCGGACCGACGGGACAGCGATTTATAATGCGGGATTGGAGACCTCCGCCATTTTGCAGGTGGCGGCGAGCGCGTATCATGCGTTGGGATTTGGCAAAGGGGACACACGGATTGATGACGTATCGATCAAGCCGGGTAAAACCCTTGCTGATGTTCATATCGCTGGTCACCCCCTGCACCTGACAATCCATGCCGAAGGCACCCATTTTGTCGAAAATGCTCTCGCGGTCCTTCTGACCGTACACGCGTTGGGACTGGATATGGCGAAGGCTGTCGATGCCCTGCAAAACTGGCGAGCCCCGGCAGGGCGGGGTGAGCGGTGGGATATCGACGGTATCATCTTGATCGACGATGCCTATAACGCCAACCCGCTGTCGGTAGGTGCGGGCCTCGATACGCTGGCGCATGCAGGTGGCAATCGCCGGATTGCGATCCTTGGCGATATGCTGGAACTGGGGGAGACCGAGATGCAACTGCATGCTGCTTTGGCCCAGCATCCGGCTGTCCAGCAAATCGACATGTTTCATTGTATCGGCCCGCGGATGCAGGCCCTTCATCAGGCGCTTCCGGCCTATAAGCGAGGGCTTTGGTTCGCGACCTCCGCCGAAATGACCTCAACTCTTGCGCAAAATCTGCACAAAGGCGACGTAGTTTTGGTCAAAGGGTCTTTAGGCGCAAAAATGGGCTTGCTGGTGGACGCGATTAAATCTATGGGCACAGCCCGGAAACTGAACGGAGACCCGTCCTAATGCTATATTTCCTGAGCGAACTGTCCGATGGCGGGGATGTTTTCAACCTGTTTCGCTATATTACCTTCCGCTCTGGCGGGGCGTTTTTCACGGCGCTGATCTTCGGCTTCCTGTTCGGAAAACCGCTGATCAACTTGTTGCGGCGCAAACAGGGCAAAGGTCAGCCGATCCGCGAGGACGGACCTGAAAGCCATATTCTGGCGAAAGCGGGCACCCCAACCATGGGTGGCGTGCTGATCCTTGGGGCAATCTTGGTGTCGACGCTTCTGTGGGCGCGGCTCGACAATGGGTTCGTCTGGATGGTGTTGTTTGTGACCTACTGTTTCGGGTTCCTTGGGTTTCTGGATGATTATCAGAAGGTGACGAAACAAACACACGCTGGCATCAGTGCGAAAATGCGGCTGGTCGTCGGGTTTGTCGTGGCCGGGATCGCTGGGTTCTGGGCGATGCAATTGCAGGATGACAGTCTGTCCGGGTATCTCGCCTTCCCGGTTTTCAAGGACGCGCTGCTATATCTGTCGCTGGGCTTCGTGCCGTTTGCGATGGTTGTGATCGTGGGAGCTGCGAATGCGGTCAATTTCACCGACGGGCTGGACGGGCTGGCGATCATGCCGGTTATGATCGCGGCGGGCTCCTTTGGGGTGATCGCCTATGCGGTGGGTCGTACCGACTTTACCGAATATCTGGACGTGCATTATGTCGCGGGCACTGGCGAGCTGACGATATTTGTTGCCGCCCTGATCGGCGGCGGATTGGGATTCCTGTGGTACAACGCGCCCCCCGCCGCAGTCTTCATGGGTGACACTGGATCGCTGGCGCTGGGCGGCGCTTTGGGGGCCATTGCGGTCGCCACGAAGCACGAAATCGTTTTGGCCATCATCGGTGGCCTGTTCGTGGTTGAATTGCTGTCAGTCGTTATCCAGGTGCTCTATTTCAAGAAAACCGGCAAGCGGGTGTTTCTGATGGCCCCGATCCATCACCATTTTGAAAAACGCGGCTGGGGCGAAAGCCAAATTGTCATCCGCTTCTGGATTATCTCTCTGATCCTCGCCCTGATTGGTCTTGCCACGTTGAAACTCAGATGATCCCGGTTCGCGGATATGACGGCCACAAGGTGGCCGTGCTCGGGCTGGGCCGATCTGGTCTGGCAACGGCTGCGGCGTTGCAAGCCGGTGGCGCGATCCCGATTTGCTGGGACGATAACGAAGCGCCCCGCGCGAAGGCCGAGGCCGAAGGCTACACGGTCGAAGACCTCACCCGTGATCGCCCGTGGGAGGGGATCGTTGCCCTGATCACCTCGCCCGGCATTCCGCACCTATATCCCGAACCCCATCCCGCGATTGCCAAAGCGCAGGAGATGGGCGTTGTGATCGACAACGATGTCGGCCTGTTTTTTCGGTCCTTCGCGACCGAGGATTGGGATCAGTTCGACACCTATCCGCGCATCGTCTGTATTACCGGATCGAACGGTAAATCCACAACCTCGGCCCTGTTGCACCATATTTTGGAAACCGCCGGAAAACCTACCCAGTTGGGGGGCAATATCGGGCGCGGTGTGCTGTCGCTGGACCCTGCGCGCGACGGTGATGTGGTTGTGTTGGAACTGTCGTCATACCAAACCGAACTGGCGCGGGCTTTGCAGCCGGACGTCGCCGTTTTCCTGAACCTATCGCCCGATCATCTGGATCGTCACGGTGGGAACGGCGGGTATTTCGCCGCCAAAGAACGCCTGTTCACCCAAGGCGGGCCGGAGCGGTCCATCATCGGTGTTGACGAAAAAGAGGGCCGTTTCCTTGCCAACATTATGCGCGAGGAAGCCACGGGCGGCGAACCCGTCATCACCATTTCCAACAGCCGCAAATTGCAAGGGCAAGGCTGGAGCGTTTTTACCCGCAAAGGGTTCCTGTCGGAATGGCGCAAGGGGCGTCAGGTGGCCTCGATCGACTTGCGCCAGATCGCTGGGCTGCCCGGCGCGCATAACCACCAGAATGCTTGTGCCGCCTATGCTGTTTGCCGTTCGTTGGGGATGGCGCCGAACTTGATTGAAAAAGGGCTGAAAACCTATCCCGGCCTGCGCCATCGCGGTCAGACCATCGCTGAAATCGACGGCGTGCGGTATGTGAATGACAGCAAGGCGACCAACGCCGATGCGGCGGGAATGGCGCTGAAAGCGTTCAAAAACATCCGCTGGATCGCGGGCGGGCAGGCGAAAGAGGGTGGGATCGCGTCCTTAATTCCGTTGCTGGATCACGTTACCAAAACCTATCTGATTGGCGAGGCTGCAGACGAGTTTGCCACCCAGCTTGGCGACGCATCCTTTGAAAAATGCGAGACACTGGAACAGGCGGTCAAAGCCGCACGTCAGGAGGCCGAACCCGGCGACACAATCCTTCTCGCCCCTGCCTGCGCCAGCTTCGATCAGTTCGACAGTTTCGAACATCGCGGCGAGATGTTCGAGGCGCTCGTCAACAGTTCGGCAGAAAACGGCTCCGAATGATCAAACTTGTGGAAATTCTTCACAGAGCGGGCTAAAGTGAAAACAATATCGGCAAGACCCGCAAAGGGCATAAGCCGGACGGTAAGGCAGTAGAGCGAGCAGGCTCAATGACAGACGCAGTTTTCAGTTCCCTTCCACAGGAGTCGTCCGACTCCCGTGATCCTATTTTTCCCCGCTGGTGGCAGTCGATTGACCGGGTTTCACTCGCCGCAATTTTCGGGCTGTTCCTGATCGGGATATTGCTGGGGCTGGCGGCCTCGCCTCCCTTGGCGGAACGCAACGGGCTGGGCACGTTTTATTATGTGATCCGGCAGGCGGTGTTTGGCTCCGCGGCGTTGGCGGGCATGATTTTCCTGTCGCTGCAAAGCCCTGCGACGGTGCGGCGGCTGGCGGTTCTGGGCTTCATCGGCGCGTTCATCGCGCTGGCGTTCCTGCCGTTGTTCGGCACGGATTACGGCAAAGGCGCGGTGCGTTGGTATTCGCTGGGCTTTGCGTCTTTCCAGCCTTCAGAATTCCTGAAACCAACCTTTGTGGTGTTTGCTGCCTGGTTGATGTCGGCGGCCAATGATCTGGACGGCCCGCCGGGGCGGTTCATGTCCTTTATCTTCGCCGCCGTGATCACTTTGCTGCTAGCGCTGCAACCTGATTTCGGTCAGGCCATGCTGGTATTTGCCAGCTGGGGGTTGATGTATTTCATCGCGGGTGCGCCGATGCTTTTGCTGATAGGGATCGCCGGAGGCGTCGTTGGTGCTGGGGTTTTTGCCTATAATAACTCGGAACATTTTGCGCGCCGTATCGACGGGTTCCTGAACCCGAATGTGGACCCGACCACCCAGCTGGGCTTTGCGACCAATGCAATCCAAGAGGGCGGCTTTTTCGGCGTCGGGGTCGGGCAAGGGTCCGTGAAATGGTCGCTGCCGGATGCGCACACCGATTTCATCATTGCCGTTGCGGCGGAGGAATACGGGCTGGTGCTGTGCATCGCGATTATCCTTCTGTTTATGACCATTGTTGTCCGTTCCATCCTGCGGCTGGTGCGCGAGCGTGATCCGTTCACACGCATCGCCGGTGTTGGGCTGGCGGCAATTCTGGGAATGCAGGCACTGATCAATCTGGGCGTGGCGGTGCGGCTGCTGCCCGCCAAGGGTATGACGCTGCCCTTTGTGTCCTATGGCGGATCCTCCGTGATTGCAGCCGGGTTGATGCTGGGCATGTTGCTGGCGTTGACGCGTCGCCGTCCGCAGCATGACCTTCACGACGTGATCGCAGGAGGGCGCGGATGAGCGATAAACCTCTCCTCATCATCGCGGCCGGGGGGACGGGAGGCCATATGTTTCCCGCTCAGGCTTTGGCGGAGGAGATGTTAGCGCGCGGCTGGCGTGTGAAACTGTCAACGGACGAGCGTGGCAACAAATATTCCGGTGCCTTTCCCGAGGGGATCGAGCGAGAGGTCGTGCGCTCTGCCAGTCCCTCGCAGGGGTCGCTGCTGAACCGGGCTTTGTCTCCGTTCAAGATCGTCGCCGGGGCCGTTTCGGCGATACGCCACATGCGCAAAGACCCTCCGGCGGCTGTTGTCGGGTTCGGTGGCTACCCCGCGATGCCCGCGATGATTGCCGCACGTTTGCTGAAACTGCCGCGCATGATCCACGAACAAAACGGCGTGCTGGGGCGGGTGAACCAACTGTTTGCAAGGCAAGTCAGCGTTGTCGCCTGCTCTGTCTGGCCAACGGAAACGCCACCAAAGACCCGCACCGTTCATACCGGAAATCCGGTCCGCAATACCGTGCTTGAACATGCCTCCGAGGATTACCAGCCCCCCGGCCAATGGCCGATGGACTTGCTTGTATTTGGCGGATCGCAAGGCGCGCGGATATTGTCGGATGTCGTGCCCGAAGCCATCGGAAAACTGCCCGATGGTCTGAAACGTTACCTGACCATCCATCATCAGGCACGCCCCGAAGACCATGACCGTGTTGCCAAATTCTATGAATCCATTCCCGTCAAAGCCGTTGTTAAACCGTTCTTTGACGACATCCCCGAGCGCATCGCCAAGTCACAGCTTGTAATCGCGCGCGCTGGTGCGAGTTCAATCGCCGATCTCACCGTCATCGGCCGTCCTTCGCTGCTGATCCCGCTGGCTGCTGCAATTCGTGACGAACAGACAGCCAACGCCAAAGCGCTAGTTGACGCAGGGGGAGCGTTCCTGATCACCGAAACCGAATTGACTGCCGACAGTCTTGCAGGGCACATCGCCGCGATCCTGTCGGACCCGGACGGTGCCATCGCCATGGCGCAGGCTGCTGCCGCACAGGGCAAACCGAACGCGACGCAGGAGCTTGCAAACCTCGTCGAAACACTCGCCAAGAAAGGCTGACACGTGAACGCCCAGACCCGCCTCCCGCACGACATCGGCCCGATCCATTTTGTTGGTATTGGCGGGATCGGCATGTCCGGTATCGCCGAGGTTCTGTTGAATCACGGCTACACAGTACAGGGGTCCGATCTGCGGGCAACGCCGATCACTGAACGGCTGGAAGCGCTGGGTGCAAAGGTGTTCATCGGTCAAAAGGCCGAGAATCTCCAAGGAGCCGAGGTGATCTGCATTTCCTCCGCCATCAAACCCGGCAATCCGGAACTGGATGCCGCACGGGCGCAGAAACTGCCGGTCGTGCGCCGTGCCGAAATGCTGGCCGAGCTGATGCGGCTGAAATCGAATGTTGCGGTGGCCGGAACGCACGGGAAAACCACGACAACCTCAATGGTGGCTGCACTGCTGGACGGTGGCGGGATTGACCCGACGGTGATTAATGGCGGGATTATCCACGCCTATGGTTCAAACGCGCGCATGGGCGACAGCGACTGGATGGTGGTCGAAGCGGATGAGAGCGACGGCACCTTTAACCGTCTGCCAGCGACCATTGCTGTGGTCACCAATATCGACCCCGAACACCTCGACCATTACGGCAGTTTCGATGCGGTGAAGGAGGCGTTTTATACCTTCGTCTCCAACATCCCCTTCTATGGCCTCGCCATCTGTTGCACCGATCATCCCGAGGTTCAGTCGCTGGTCGGGCGTATCAATGACCGCCGCGTCGTGACTTATGGCTTCAACCCGCAGGCGGATACGCGCGCCGAAAACCTGCATTACGAAGATGGCAAAGCCTGTTTCGATGCCGTCCTGACCCATGAAGACACCCGCATCGACGGCCTGTGCCTGCCGATGCCGGGGGATCATAACGTGCTGAATATGCTCGCCGCGATTTCTGTCGCGCGGCATCTGGGAATCAGCGCGGATGATATTCGCAAAGCGGTCAACAGTTTCGGTGGCGTCAACCGGCGCTTCACCCGCGTGGGCGACTGGAACGGCATCCCGATCATCGACGATTATGCTCACCACCCGGTGGAGATCGCGGCGCTGCTGAAAGCCGCCCGTCAGGCAACGAAAGGCCGGGTGATCGCAGTGCATCAACCGCATCGCTACAGCCGCTTACATGATCTTTTTGAGGACTTCTGCGGCTGTTTCAACGACGCCGACGTGATTGCGATCACGGACGTCTATGCGGCGGGCGAGGCCCCAATTGCCGGGGCGGATCGCGACTCGTTGGTGCGCGGATTGATCGAGCACGGCCACAAGCAGGCGCTTGGGATCGAAGGGGAGGCGGATTTGGCGGATTTCGTCAAAGCGAACGCCAAACCGGGCGATATTATTGTCTGTTTAGGGGCGGGAACGATTTCGGGTTGGGCGAACGCGCTGCCGAAGGAGTTGGGGAATGCAACTTAGTCCCGAAATCGCGTTTGTCGCCGTCCTGTTTGCTTATGCATTTGCGGCTCTTGTTCTCGATATCGGGATATATTTACGCGATGGTATTCGCGGACTCGCCAAGGTGTTCTTGATTCAGCTTGGGTTTATGATTTTGGTAGGGATGTGGGTTGGATATTTTGACGTTTCACTTCACGGCCTTAGCAATACGAGGCTCGGTAAGTTTGCAATGATATTTTTGCTGGGATCAATAGTTTCAACCTTCATGGCATTCTCTGCGCTGTGGTTTTCCTCATCGATCAAGCGCCACTTCCCACGCTTCGTCGCTAAATTGGCGAGAGACCAGGCATTGGATATATGAAATTCTCCCTCCTCGCCGTCCTCATCTGGTCCGCCCTTTGCGCTGCTGCAGGGGCAACCCCAACCCCATGGCACCGCACCATCGCGTATATCCTGATGGCGGCTTACCTCGTCATCGCCTATTACCTCCTCCTGGATTTCGGCTGGTGGGCGTCGCTTCTCTTCCTTGCGCTCGCGCTGTTTCAGCTTAGGTTACTGTTCATCCATTGGCTGAAGCTCTGGATCCACCGCTGGAATGAGGCGAAACATGACTGATCTTATTTCCCGCCTTCCAGAGGTCGAAGGCAAATATACCGAAAACCGCGACATGTCGGCGCTAAGCTGGCTGCGCACTGGCGGTCCGGCGGATATCCTGTTCCAACCTGCGCATATGGCCGACCTTGCGCATTTTATGAAACATCTCCCTGCCGACATTCCAATCCTCCCCATCGGCGTTTGCTCCAACATGATCATCCGCGATGGCGGTATTCGCGGCGTTGTGATCCGGCTGGGTCGGGGGTTTAACGGGTTCGAAACGCTTAAAGACGGGAAAATCCGGGCAGGGGCGGCAGCGTTGGATGCACAAGTCGCCAAGAAAGCCGCGGATGCCGGTATAGATCTGGCGTTCCTGCGCACCATTCCGGGCACTATCGGCGGGGCGATCAAGATGAATGCCGGATGCTACGGCGTCTACACCGCCGACGTTTTCCAGACTGCAACGGCAGTCACCCGCGCCGGTGAGATAATCACCCTGCGCCCCGACGACATGGATTTCGCCTATCGCCATTCCGCCGTACCAGATGACACCATCATTGTGCAGGCTGTGTTCAAAGCGCCACTAGGCGACCCCGACGCTATTCATCAAAAAATGACCGACGCGCTGGCGAAACGCGAAGCGACACAGCCGACCAAAGAACGCTCTTGCGGCTCCACCTTCCGCAATCCAGCCGGCTACAGCTCGACCGGACAGGCCGACGATACCCATGAATTAAAGGCCTGGAAGGTGATCGAGGATGCCGGTTTGCGCGGTTACCGGATGGGCGGCGCGCAGATGTCCGAGATGCATCCGAACTTCCTCATTAACACCGGAACGGCGAATTCCGCCGATTTGGAAAATCTCGGCGAATATGTGCGGGAAAAGGTTGCCCAAAACAGCGGAATAGCGCTAGAATGGGAAATTATGCGAGTTGGCGAAAAAGCTGACACGTAAACGACCCCACAAGCCATAAGGCACGGGGCAGATTGAGGCGGTTATGTCGAGCAGGACAATCAACCGCGTAGTGGTGCTAAAAGGCGGCCGGTCGGCTGAGCGGGAAGTCTCGCTTGCCTCGGCCCGTGAATGTGCAGCCGCTTTGCGGGACGAAGGGTTCGAAGTGATTGAGATCGACGCGGGGGATACCCTCGTCGAGGAGCTGCGTGCCGCCAAGCCGGACGTCGTGTTCAACGCGCTGCATGGCCGCTGGGGCGAAGACGGTTGCGTTCAGGGCATCCTTGAATGGCTGCAAATTCCCTACACACATTCCGGCGTTCTTGCGTCTGCACTCGCGATGGACAAGGAACGTTCCAAGGTGGCGTTCGCGGATGCGGGCCTGCCGATTGTCGACAGCATTCTGGTCAGTCGCGAGGAAGCGATGGCCGATCACCCCATGCGCCCGCCTTATGTGGTGAAGCCGAATAACGAGGGGTCTTCGGTCGGTGTTTACCTCGTCCATGAATCCGCCAACGGCCCGGCCAAACTCGAACCAACTATGCCCGAGATCGTGATGGTCGAAAAATACGTGCCGGGGCGCGAGCTGACCGTATCCGTGATGGATGACGAGGCCCTGACGGTCACGGACATCTATGCAACCGGGTGGTACGATTACGACGCGAAATATAAAGAGGGCGGCTCGACCCATGTGGTCCCCGCCGACATTCCCAAGGAAATTTTTGACGCCTGCATGGAATATGCCGAGCGCGCCCACAAAGTGCTGGGCTGTCGTGGTGTGTCGCGCACGGATTTTCGCTGGGACGACGAATATGGTCTTGCCGGGCTTGTGCTGTTGGAAACCAATACGCAACCCGGCATGACTCCGACATCACTCGCCCCCGAACAGGCGGCATATAAAGGCACATCCTTCGGCAAACTCTGCCGTTGGCTGGTGGAGGACGCATCATGCTCCCGGTAGCGACGAAACCTGATCCCTCACCCTCGCGCCTGCGCTATCGGGTGGAACGTCTGTGGCTGCGCAAATCCGTGCGCCGCGCGGTGCGGTTCTATCTGCCCGTCGCGGTGGCAAGCTGGGTTGCGGTTTCGCTGTTCAATAATGACGCGGTGCGTGACGCCGTAGCAGATACCTGGCAGGGGCTGCGCACGACTGTTGCGGCGCAACCGGAATTGCAGGTGGAAACACTTTCGATCCCCAACGCGTCCGAACAACTGATCGCGCAGATTTTCGCGGTGACGGATATTTCCGTACCAGTCAGTTCGCTGGATATCGACGTTGCCCGGATCAAATCGGCGGTCGAAGGCTTGGATGCTGTTAAAACCGCTGAGGTTCTGATCCATCCGGGTGGCACGCTGGAAATTCGTACGACGGAACGGGTACCGACCATGGTCTGGCGCGATGGGGAAACTCTGCGCCTGATCGATGATGAGGGCAAACGCGTTGCCGTGCTGGCGCGTCGCGCGGCCCGTCCCGATCTGCCATTAGTGATAGGCGAGGGGGCTGATCTGGCTGTTCCGGAAATCCACGCGATGATGGAGGTTCTCGGCCCCATCACCGATCGCGTGCGTGGGTTCGTCCGTGTCGGCGAACGCCGCTGGGACGTGGTGCTGGATCGCGATCAAACCATCATGCTGCCCGAACATGGTGGCGTCACTGCGCTGCGCCGGGTGATGGCATTTCAATCCACGCAGGACCTGTTGAACCGAGATGTCGAGGTCATCGACATGCGCAATGGCGAGCGCCCGGTTCTGCGCCTTACCGATAATGCAATTGAACAGTTACGGGTCCAAAGGGCCTATGTGCGCGGAGAAGACGCATGAGTATCAATCTCTTTGAAATGCAACGGGAAATGCGACGTCGCCGTGAATCCGCGATCCGACGCGGCGTGGTTGGGGTGCTGGATATCGGGACCTCCAAAATCGCCTGTCTGATCCTGCAATTCGCACCCAACCTGATCAACGAGCCTGGCGATGACGAGTCTGTGACTGTGCCCTCCATGGGCGCTTTCCGCGTTGTTGGTGTCGGCACAACACGGTCCCGCGGTGTACGCTTTGGTGAGATCACCAACATGGACGCGGTTGAAAAAGACATCCGCCTTGCCGTGCAGAGGGCGCAGAAAATGTCGGGCCAGCGTGTGGACGATGTGATCGTCGCGTTTTCCGGTGGCCGACCACGGTCCTATGGCCTGTCGGGCGAGGTAAACGTTGAAAATGGCGAGGTGCATGAGCGCGACATCGGTCACGCCATGTTTGCCTGCGATATCCCGCCTTATGGCCATGGACGTCAGCCGCTTCATGCGATGCCGGTCAGCTATAAGCTCGACAATCAGGCAGGGCTGTCGGATCCACGCGGCCAGATCGGTAACCGACTGGCGCTCGATATGCACATGCTGACGGTCAGCGATACGGTCGTTCATAACCTACTGAACTGCATAAAACGTTGTGACCTGGAGGTAGCGGCGCTTACCCATTCCAGCTTCGCAGCCGGGGTGTCCAGCCTGGTCGAAAACGAACAGGAACTGGGGGCGGCGTGTATTGATTTGGGGGCAGGGTCCACGGGGATTTCGGTCTTTATCAAGAAACAGATGATTTATGCCGACGCGGTGCGTCTGGGCGGTGATCACATCACCAGTGACATTCGTCAGGCGCTTCAGATCGAAGGCGACGTTGCCGAGCGGATCAAGACATTACATGGCGGGGTCATCGCGACCTCATCTGATGATCGCGAACTGATCGAGGTCCCGAACCCGATGAGCCAGTGGGAGGATAACCGTCGCCACGTGACGCGCTCAGAACTGATAGGGGTAATCCGCCCGCGCGTCGAAGAAATTCTTGAGGAGGTGCGGGATCGTCTTGATGCCTCCGGCTTTGACTATCTGCCCAGCCAGCAGATTGTGCTGACGGGCGGGTCTAGCCAGATCCTTGGCCTTGATGAGATGGCGGCGCGCATCCTCGGCCGCCGTTGCCGGATCGGGCGACCGTTGCGCGTTATGGGCCTGCCGCAGGCCGCGACCGGGTCGGGTTTCGCCGCCGCTGTGGGGCTTGCATTGCATGCCAGCCATCCCCGCGACGAGTGCTGGGATTACGAAATGCCGAGCGACAGAATTGGCGCAAGAAAATTGCGCAGAACGGTACGTTGGTTCAAAGACAACTGGTGATTTGGCGGCATCCTGCCGAAATCCACCAGATTTTGCTACCAACTACCGGATTTTGTGGGGTAAAACCCAAAAAATACGTGACGTAGCGTGTTTTTGTGGTTAGTCTATTGCGCAGCAGTTTATCAAAAAAGTCCGGAAAATCGGGCACATAAAACAGGCGGACATTAAAATGGCTTTGAATCTCAGCATGCCGGAGCAACCAGATCTACGGCCGCGTATTACTGTATTTGGTGTCGGCGGCGCGGGTGGTAACGCCGTCAATAATATGATTGCCAAGGAACTGGAGGGTGCGGATTTTGTGGTGGCGAACACCGACGCGCAAGCGCTTCAGCAAAATCAGGCATCAACGAAACTTCAGCTTGGCGCACGGGTGACCGAAGGGTTGGGTGCAGGGGCGCGTCCTGAAATTGGCGCTGCCGCAGCCGAAGAGAATATCGAACAGATTGTGGACCAGCTGGCTGGCTCGCACATGTGCTTTATCACCGCCGGAATGGGCGGGGGCACGGGAACAGGTGCTGCACCAATCATCGCGCAGGCCGCGCGGGAGCTGGGCGTTCTGACCGTCGGCGTAGTCACAAAGCCGTTCCAGTTCGAAGGCTCCAAGCGGATGAAACTGGCGGAAAGCGGCATTGAAACGTTGCAGAAGATGGTCGATACGCTGATCATCATTCCGAACCAGAACCTGTTCCGTCTGGCGAATGAAAACACAACCTTTACCGAAGCCTTCGCGATGGCTGATGATGTCCTTTATCAGGGTGTCAAAGGTGTGACGGACCTGATGGTGCGCCCGGGCTTGATCAACCTCGACTTCGCTGACGTGCGTGCGGTGATGGACGAGATGGGCAAAGCTATGATGGGCACCGGCGAGGCATCCGGCGAGAACCGCGCTATCGAAGCCGCGGAAAAAGCGATCGCCAACCCGCTTCTGGACGAAATCAGCCTAAATGGCGCGCGTGGTGTTCTGATCAACATCACCGGCAGCCATGATATGACACTGTTCGAACTGGACGAAGCCGCCAACCGTATCCGCGAGGAAGTTGATGGTGACGCCAATATCATCGTTGGCTCGACCCTCGATCCGTCGATGGAAGGTGTGATGCGTGTGTCCGTCGTTGCCACCGGTATCGACGCGAACGAGGCTCAGATGCCTGATCATGTTGAGCGCCGGAAAATGTCCGAACCGCGCAAGCCGAACATTATGAATCTTGGACGCCCCGTTGCCGCTCAGGCCGCGGCTGAAGTTGTGACCCCGGAACCCGAGGTTGCGCCCGAGCCTGCGCCGGAACCGGTCGTAGCGGAAACCGGCAGCCTGTTCGATGAACCTGCTGCCGAAGCCACACCGCAACCGGCCGCCGCGCCTGTTTCTGTGGCCCGCACGGGTGATCCCTCGCCCGAGGCGCTGGCCCGCCTGCGCACCGCCGTAAACAAAGAACCCGGCCCGCGTGAGGACGAGGACGAAGAGCCGATCCAGGGGGCAAAGGACGAACCGCACGGTCGTTTCGCCATCAACAACCTGATCAACAAGATGACAGGCCACTCGGATAAGCCGATGCCGCGACGTCAGCCGCTGATCAGCCATCCCCCTGTCGCAGATCAGGAAGAATATGAGGATGACGAACAGGAACGTGTTGAAATCCCTGCCTTTTTACGCCGTCAGGCGAACTAGGGTAACCTGAAGGTAATGTGATAAAGGGCACCGGTTTCCGGTGCCCTTTTTGATTCTGTCGGCGAATATGTGAAGATGTTGCAAAACGTCACAAAGATTGAGTTGAGGTTTTGAACCCGCACGCCTAGTTAGCGGGTAACAAATAAAAAAACGCAGGTTAACACGTGCAAACGACACTTGAGAAAAGCTTCTCCCTTGTGGGCACCGGATTACATTCCGGGCGCCCTGTTCGGCTGTCGGTCCTACCGGCAGAGGCCGATCACGGGATCGCGTTTGTGCGCACAGACGTTAAATCCGGCGATAACCGCATTCCGGCAAAATATAATCTGGTCAATGATACGCAGCTCTGCACCCGCATCGGCAATGCCGATGGGGTCAGCGTTTCCACCATTGAACATCTGATGGCGGCATTCGCAGGCTGTGGTGTTCATAACGCTGTCGTTGAATTGGATGCACCGGAGGTTCCGATCCTTGACGGATCTTCGCGCCGTTTTGTGAAGGAAATCCTTGCGGTTGGTGTTCAGAATCTTGAAACCACTGTGAAGGTGCTGCGTATCCTGAAGCCGGTGTCTGTTTCCGATGCGGATGCTTTCGCGGAAATCTCGCCGTCGGATGATTTCGAAATCGACTTCGCGATCAACTTTCCGGATGCTGTGATTGGCACCCAACAGCACACTCTGAATATGAAAAACGGCAGCTTCGTGCGGGAACTTGCCGATTGCCGGACTTTCTGTCGCAAAGCAGATGTGGATTTCATGCAGTCCCATGGTCTCGCCCTAGGCGGGTCGCTCGACAATGCGATCGTTGTGGATGGTGACACGGTGCTGAACAGCGACGGGTTCCGCCATGATGATGAATGTGTGCGCCACAAAATGCTGGACGCGCTGGGAGATCTCGCGCTTGTAGGGATGCCGATCATTGGCCGCTATCGCGGTGTGCGGGCCGGTCATCGCGTAACAAACCTGTTGCTGCGCAAGCTGTTTGCCACCCCGGATGCGTTCGAAATCGTCGAAGCAGACAGCCGACATGCGGCAAAACTGCCGGGTGTTGGTGTCACTGTGGCGGACCTCGACCTCGCGATCTGAGGGCGTTGGGACATTTCCCGCGACAAGACTCCTTTTTCCCTTCAAAATCCTGTGGTAATCAGCTAGCAATCATGGGGCTTGCGGGGACTCCGCGAAGAATTGAGGAATAGTATGGCGGGCACATTCAACGGTATGCGGGGTCTGGTTCTGATATCTGCGGCATTGCTGGCAGGTTGCTCCGGCGGATCGGTTAAAACCGTCAACGAGGGCACGCCCCCTCAGCAGATCATGGCGATTGCACAGGAAGAGATTGATCGCGGGCGATACGAAGAAGCCGCGCAATACTATAACGAGGTCGAACGCCTTCACCCTTATTCCGTCGAAGCCAAGTTCGCGTTGCTGGAGGCCGCGAAAGCCTATCGCGAAGAATCGCTCTGGGCCGAGAGCCGGGCGGCGGCACTGCGCTATCTGGATTATTACCCCACCACGGCGGAAGCGCCTCTCGCCATGTATCTGGTCGGTCTGTCCTTTTATGACCAAATCATTGATGTGGAACGGGACCAGTCCAACACTTTCCGTGCGTTGCAAGTGTTTAGCGAACTGATCAACACGTATCCCGGGTCCGAATATGCCAGCCTCGCAGAAGAGAAGTTTGGAATTGCCCTAAACCAGCTGGCTGGCAAAGAAATGGATATCGGGCGGTATTATCTGCGGCGCGGCCATTATGTGGCGGCAGTGGAAAGATTCCGGGTTGTTGTCGATGATTACGGCGAAACGCCGCAGACACCCGAAGCGATTTATCGTCTGATCGAAGGATACTTGTCGCTTGGTCTGATTGGTGAGGCGCAGGTTGCCTTCCAGATGCTGAGCGAGCGTTATCCCGACAGTGTCTGGTTCGCCGATGCCACGCGGCTCATGTCGCGGGGGTAGGATCGGAGGCTGCCGGTGCTTCATGCACTTACCATCCGTAATATTCTGCTGATCGACCAGCTTGATCTGGAATTTCAACAAGGGCTGAACGTGCTGACCGGCGAGACCGGAGCAGGGAAGTCGATCCTGCTGGATTCGCTGGGTTTTGTGCTGGGCTGGCGTGGCAAGGCCGACATTGTACGAACCGGCGCAGATGCGGGCGAGGTCACGGCAGAATTTTCCCTAACGCCAGATCATCCCGCCCATGCGGTCCTGTCCGAAGCAGGTCTGGCCGACGACGACACGCTGATCCTGCGCCGCGTCAACAGTCCCGATGGACGAAAGCGGGCGTTTGTCAATGATCGCGCCTGTTCGGGCGAGATCCTGCGCCAATTGTCCGATGTTCTGGTCGAAATTCATGGTCAGCACGACGACAAAGGGCTTCTGGATGTGCGTGGTCACCGGGCGTTGCTTGATGCGTTCGCCGGGACCGAAGGCACGTTGGCTGACACGCGCAAAGCGTGGCGCGATCTGGCAGATGCCCGAAAGGCGCTAGAGGCTGCTCGTGCTGAGCTGGAGGCCGCGGCCAAGGACGCCGATTTCCTGCGCCATTCCGTTACCGAACTGGACACGCTCGCCCCTGAAGCTGGGGAGGATGAGGTACTCGATACAAGACGACGCCTGATGCAGGCCGCGGAGCGTATCCGCGAAGATATTGCCAAGGCCGGGCAGGCCATTTCGATGGATGGGGCGGAGGGCGCTATGTCCGATGCCATCCGTTGGCTGGAGGGTGCGTCTGACAAGGCTGAGGGGCGATTGGAAGAACCGCTCGCCGCGCTTAGCCGGGCGCTCAACGAACTCGCCGATGCGCAGCGCGGGGTAGAGGACACGCTGGCGGCACTCGATTTCAACCCGTTGGAACTGGAACAGGTTGAAGAACGTCTGTTTGCCATCCGCGCGCTGGCGCGAAAGCATCATGTACAACCTGACGATTTGGCAGCGAAGGCGGATGAACTGCGGGCGGCCTTGGAAAAAATCGACACGGGCGCGGATCATATTGCGGCGTTGGAGGCTGATGTGAAAGCCCGACAGGCAACCTATGATGCGACGGCAGGTAAGCTGTCGGATATGCGCAAAAAGGCAGCGGCGCGACTGGACAAGGCAATGGCGAAGGAACTCCCGCCCCTGAAAATGGAAGCCGCGACCTTTACCACTGAGGTCACACCAGCAGATCCCGGTCCAGACGGCGTGGACGCGGTCGCCTTTACTGTTGCCACCAACCCAGGTGCACCGGCGGGACCGATTAACAAGATCGCCTCAGGTGGGGAACTGTCGCGGTTCCTGTTGGCGTTAAAGGTGTGCCTGACCTCGCGCACCGACGGGTTGACGATGATTTTTGATGAGATCGACCGAGGCGTCGGCGGGGCAACGGCGGATGCTGTGGGCCGCCGGTTGTCAGGTCTGGCAGATGGAGGGCAGGTGCTGGTTGTCACCCACTCTCCGCAGGTTGCCGCGCGCGGTGATCACCATTGGAAGGTTGCGAAAGCGGTGGCGAAGGGTGTGACCACAACGAAAGTTTCGCCCTTATCAGCAGATGAACGCACCGACGAAATCGCCCGGATGCTGGCAGGGGATACGATCACCGACGAGGCCCGTTCGGCGGCAGAGGTTTTGCTGAAAGGGTAGGTATGGCGGGTGCAAAGCACCCACCAAATGTGTCGGGCAGCCGATTGGAACTGATGAGAATGCCTCCGCCCGGCTGTGTCCCTGGAATTTGAGCGGTTACATTGGCATCGGATAAGCACGGCGAACTTTTTGAATGTCCGCCAATACGTCGTCCGACAGTTTTACATCCGCCGCCCCAAGCACGGTTTCCAACTGCTTCAGCGTCGTCGCACCAAAGATCGAAGACGTAAGGAATGGGCGCGTTAACGTCCAGCCCAGCGACATTTGCGTGAAATCCAGCCCGTGTTTTTCGGCGATTCCAGCATAACCTTCGACCGCTGCCAACGACCATTCGGTGATACGCCCGGCCAGATTTTCATTTATCGACTTGCGCGACCCTTCCGGCGTTGCCCCGCCACGGTATTTCCCACTCAGCAATCCGCATGCGATGGGAGAATAGGCCAGCAAGCCGACATTTTCATACATGGTCATCTCGGCCATGTCTGTGTCGTAATACCGCGCCAGCAGCGAATATTCGTTCTGGACAGAGACCATGCGGGGCAGGCCCTCATCCTCCGCCAGACGCAGGTAATTCATGATGCCCCAGACGGTTTCGTTGGAGGTCCCGAAATGGCGGACTTTACCTTCCTTGATCAGGTCGTCCATGGTCAGCAGGCATTCCCGCATATTGTCGCGTACACCCTCGATATCCTCGCCCTTGGGTGCATAGTCCCACATGGCGCGGAAATGGTACGCGCCGCGGTTCGGCCAGTGGAACTGGTACAGATCGACATAATCCGTCTGCAGCCGCTTGAGGCTCGTGTCCAGCGCTTCGCGAATGGTTTCCGGGGAAATCGGACGACCGCGCCGGCCTTTGACATTCATCGCGCCTTTCCCGGCGATCTTGGTCGCAATAACCACATCGCCGCGCTTCGCTTTGTTCGCGCCGAGCCATGAGCCGAGGATCGCCTCGGTCGTGCCTTGCTTTTCCAGCGATTGTGGGGTGGTTGGATAGACCTCCGCCGTGTCGATGAAATTCACGCCATGATCCAGCGACATGTCGATTTGGGCGTGGCCTTCAGCTTCGGTGTTTTGTGTTCCCCAGGTCATCGTGCCAAGGCACAATTCGCTGACCATGACGTCGGTGCGGCCTAGTCGTCTATATTCCATAAATGATCCCTGATGTCCTTTTCGTTCTCGTTCAAACGCGGCGGTTTCCGGTAGGCCGCGAGGTCGTTTTCCGCAAACCGGATTGGATTCCGGACGCTTTGGTTTATCGTTAATCCTCTATACAGGACCTGCGGATCGGTAAAGGCTTCTTTCACAGAATTGATCGGGCCGGCGGGGACTCCGGCGCTTTCCATCAGGGTAAGAATGTCGGCGCGCGCGCGCTGTGACAGCTCCGCCTGAAGCAGGTCGGTCAGGGCCTCGCGGTTCTCTAGCCGGGCGGGGTTAGTTGTGAAACGCGGGTCGTCGTGGAGGTTGAGCCCAAGCGAGCCACACAGCGCCCTAAACTGACCGTCATTCCCGCACGCAATCACCAGCGGCGCGTCCGCGCTAATAAAAACCTGATAGGGAACGATGGAGGGATGGGTGTTCCCCAGCCGCCGCGGCTCCGCCCCTGTCATCAGGTAATTGCTCGCCTGATTAGCCAACACGCCGATCTGGCTGTCCAGCAGCGCCATGTCGATAAAGTCACCCTTGCCGGTCTTCTCCCGCGCCGCCAGCGCTGCCTGTATGCCGATCGTCGCGTAAAGCCCGGTGAAAATGTCGGCAAACGCCACGCCCATTTTCTGCGGCGGACCGTTTGGATCGCCGGTCAGATCCATGATTCCGGACATGGCCTGAATGATGAAATCATAACCTGCGCGATGCGCATAGGGACCGTCCTGCCCAAACCCCGTTACCGAACAATAGACAAGCCCCGGATTGTCCGCCGACAGCGTCGCATAATCCAAGCCGAATTTCTTCAGCCCGCCGACCTTGAAATTTTCAATCACCACGTCCGCGTCTGCCGCCAACTGCCGCACCAACGCCAGATCCTCGGCGTCCCGGAAATCAAGCGCAATCGAATGCTTGCCCCGATTGCAAGAATGGAAATAGGGGGCGGTGCCATCGACGGGCTTCCCCCATGTCCGCGTCTCGTCGCCTTCGGGGGATTCCACCTTGATCACGGTCGCGCCCAGATCGGCCAGCGTCTGACCCGCCCATGGTCCTGCCAGCACCCGCGCCAGCTCCAGCACTTTTAGCCCGTTCAGTGGTGTCATTGCTCCCTCCGTCTTTGCCGTCATACTGCCCGCACCAGCCGTGGCGTCAAGGCGCGGTAAATATGTGACGGAGCGTTAGATTTGCATACGCCCCGCTTGTGTCCGCGCGCGCGCCACCATACATGTGAGCGCATGAGAAAATTAGCCAAGATTTTTAAGTCCAAACCAACCGTTCCGGTGATCCGCCTTGCTGGCGTGATCGGAGGTGGCGGACGCCTATCCGGGCAGGGGCTTTCCGACGCCTCCATGGCCCCGTTGATCGAAAAAGCCTTTCGCAAAAAGGCCAAGGCCGTCGCCATCGTGATCAATTCCCCCGGTGGTTCGCCCACCCAATCCGCGCTGATCGCCGCCCGCATCCGCCGATTGGCGGCGGAAAAGAATATCAAGGTCTATGCGTTCTGTGAGGACGTTGCCGCGTCCGGTGGCTATTGGCTGGCGACGGCAGGTGATGAAATCTACGTCGACAAGAATTCGATTGTCGGGTCTATCGGTGTTATCTCCGCCAGCTTCGGTTTTCAGGAACTGATCAAACGCTACGGGATCGAGCGTCGCGTCTATACGGCGGGCGAAGAGAAATCGATGCTCGACAGCTTTCAGGAAGAAGACCCCAAGGATGTCGAAAAGCTTCGTGCCTTGCAAAAGGTCATTCACGAGAATTTCAAGGAACAGGTCACATCCCGCCGTGGCGACAAGCTGAAAGGCGAGAACCTGTTTAACGGTGACATCTGGGTCGGGCCGCAGGCCATTGAAAACGGTCTCGTTGATGGGATCGGCCATGTGGTTC